>JBGTSR010000007.1:0-225435 GCA_041940165.1 Acidobacteriota bacterium | reverse complement strand
CAAACCGTCGAACACGATCCGAGCCATTAGCACACGTCCAACGGAGAACGGCGATGTCGTGATGCGGATCGAGATCGAGACCGAAGACGCTTCAAATGTGGCAGCGGCGGGCTTTACGCTCCGCTGGGACCCGAGAGTGCTTGTCTTTCGCTCGATCGACAGAGGCGTTGGGCTTTCGACAAGTGCCTCGATCACGACGAATCAGCGGCAGACGGACGAAGGCCTCCTCGGTGTCCTAGTCGATGCCGTCGAAGGGCTCGGGGCAAAGACTGGAAGTGAAAGCGAAAGGGAAATAGGGTTAAAAGTGCGATCGACGGAGATCATCGAGGTGACGTTCCGCATGAGAGAAGGAGCCCCGGAAGGCAAGCACACGATCGCCTTCGACAGCACACTGGCCGAGCAAAGCGTCTCCGACCGCAACGCCCGACCACTGCTCTTCCGCTTCACCGACGCCATCATCACCGTCGATAGGCTGTTCTAACCTTTAGAGCAACGAACTCGAAAGGCGAAAGCCCGAGCCCAAAAAGAAAAGGCCGGTGGAGCATCAACTCCACCGGACTTTTTTCGACTAGAATTATCATCGAGAAGGCACCCGCTAACCATGTAGAAAAAACATGAATGAATAAGTTATTCTTAGAGGGCACTTTCTCCCAACTGATCCTATGAACGATCCTGGTACGACTCGGCGCGACCTTAAGCCGGCGCTCGTCTTTCTGACGGGTGAATTGATCGCGGTTCCGATACCGCTCGAACGAGCTGATGTCATCCTGGGCAGAGCTCTCGAGGCGGACGTTCGCGTAAATGATACGCAGGTCTCGCGTCAGCATGCCAAGGTCACGACCGAGCCCGTTGGCGAAGGCCCGTCGCAGGAGTACATCCTCACCGATCTCGATTCGCGAAACGGTACGTTTCTTAACGGCCGCCGCGTTTCTCGTGAACGTCTTGAGAACGGCGACAAGATCAAGATCGGCGAGACGATACTGCGTTTCGATCTACTCGATGAGATCGATCGCGAATATCAGCGTCAGATCCACCGGCTTATTTCGCACGACGACCTGACTGGCTTGCTTTCGAGCCGCTCGTTCTTCTCTGAGCTGAGACGCGAGGCGGGTAGGGCGACAGCAGAGAACCGGCCGTTTTGTGTGATCATGATGGACGGCGACAATTTCAAGTCCGTCAATGATAATCACGGCCATCTGACCGGCAGCAAGACGATCGAGCAGATAGGTTATTCGATAATGATGAACCTGCGGACGGGTGATGCGGCCGCTCGTTTCGGCGGCGACGAATTCGCAGCGTTCCTACTCGACGCGGATCTCGGTCAAGGCCTTGTCGCGGCCGAGCGCATACGCGCGAGCATCGAAGAATACGAGTTCAGCGTTCTGCGTCAGGGCAGCTCAAACGAATTTCACCACATCACAGTAAGTATTGGAGTTGCCTCGTTTCCTGATGACTCTTCGGACCCGATCGAACTTGTCGAGATGGCAGACTCCGCACTTTACCGGGCGAAGCGCGAGGGGCGCAATCGGGTCGCCGCCTATCGCGATATGACGCCCGATGAAGCAAATCGCCATTTACCGCCCCGCCGCGAGTAGTTTTTGCAACATTTCGGGCCTCAGATACGTGAAAAGACTTCGGAATGCCACTCGTGGTAGAATTTCCGTTCGATTTTTGTATCAAGGCTTTACGTGATCAATAAGTTAAATCTAGCTACACACCCGTTTCGCAATCGCACGCTGCCATACCTGCTTGCGGGCTTGCTGCTCGTTGTCGGGGCATTTGGCGGAGTTTATTCGCTCGTGAAGCTTCGCGATGCGAACGACAAGAACGATCTGATGGTCAAGGTGATCGCTCAGCGCGAAGCCGAGATCGCGACGCTCAAGGGCGAGGGCGAAAAGGTGCAGCAGTTGCTAACGCCGGAACAGCGAGCTTTGCTTGCCGCATCGCACAAACTCGTTGCAAATAAAGCGTTTGGCTGGTCGCGACTGTTCGCCGATCTCGAAAACGTGCTGCCGGGCGGTGTGAGCGCCTCGCGGATCTCGGTCGAGAATGTCTTTCAGGACGGCGACCGCGTCAAAGCCGAGCTCGAATTGGGCGTCCTGAGCCGCGATTACGCGGCGGTCAATGCGTTGATCCAGCGGATGAATAATTCGGGGCATTTTCTCGCGGAGTTGCGCGGCCAGGATCTTCAGAAGACCGAGCGTATCACTTACACCGAGTACACTTTTCGCGTTATCTACACGCCGGGCTACGGGTATTCGACTGAAACACCGACGACCGACGTCGCTCAGAATATCGAGGGAGGAGCGACCAACTAATGGCAGAGATCGATAACAAGATTGCCGCCGAAACCGCTTTCGAGGCGGAAGAGGTCGTTGTCGTCGAGGAACACTGGAACACGATCCCGCCGAATCGGCCGAGAAAGGTCTATTCCGGTATGTGGGGCGTGCCCGAGATCGGTGCCGTTGCGGCGTCCTTCATGGTCGTTCTACTGGCGGTGGTCGTCTACTTTTTCTGGGCGGTCCCGGCCGAGCGCGAACTAGCGAAGAATCGAGCACAGGCCGACCGGCTCGAAACCGAACTGATCTCGAACCGCGACAAGTTTGGCAAGATCACCGATTCGCAGAGTCAAGTCTCTGCGATCGTCGAGAGCATCGACGCTTTCGAGGCGAGGTTCTTACCCGTTTCCGCGAACGGCCAGGCGGCACTCTATCAGCGTTTGAACGCTCTGATCATGGCCAATGGCCTGGTGAATACCAGCGGCCCCGACTACGTTCCGCTCGAGATGGCCGATACCAATGCGGGTCCGCAGCCAGAAGACGAAAAGGGTAGATCAAAATTTCGAAGCTTATATCCGGGCGTTTATGTGACGACGACGCTCGAGGGTTCGTACCAGAGCCTGCGTCGATTTATACGCGAGATCGAGACCGGGAGGGAATTCGTGATCGTGAGCGCCGTCGAACTCGCTCCGGTCGAGGGGGACCGCAATCGCGAACGTCGAACGCAGAGCAACGAAACAGCTCCCGCAATGAATCAATATGGAATGCCCGGCGTGCAAGGGCCGCAAATGGGTGGTCAGCGGCCGATGATGGGACCGGTCCAGCCGGTGCAGCCTCAGACCACGGAAAAGTCGAAGGGCAAGATGCACGGTGAATTCGTCGCCCTCAGGATCGAGCTTGCAGCATATTTTCGCCGGCCTATGATGGCTCCGATAGCTCAATAGTATTTGAAGATGGCTCTGTTTGAAGGCAAATCTCCGGCTGAAAAGAAAAAGATCGTCGCGGCGATGGTGCTCGGCGTTGTCTCGCTCTTTGCTTTGTATATGGCCTTTGGCCGCAGCTTTTTTGGCGGTTCGACGACTACGGCCACGACAAAAGGCTCGCCGACGCCGACTCCGCGTACCACGAGCGCGTCCGGCAACAACAATCAGTTCAGGCTCCCGACCAACGAGGAGAACAACCTGAACATGATCGTTCCGGTGGTCTATAATCCTGCGACGAGTGATGCCCCGGGTCCGGGACGCAATATTTTCGCTTTCTACGAACCGCCCGAGCCGACGCCGTTCGTTCCGCCGCCGCCACCGACGCCGACGCCACCTCCGCCACCGTCACCAACGCCTCCGCCGCCGTTTACGATCGCGAGTGTCAACCCGGGTTCGGTGTACGCCGGGGCGAAAGGCACTATCAAGCTCGAGATCGGTGGATACGGATTTACGCCGGACGCGCGCGTTTACTTTAACCAAACCGAAGTTCCGACCAAGTTCAATAACGAGCAGTCGCTATCCGCCTCTGTCCCCGATACGATGATCGCTGCTGCGGGCCCGCGTCAGATCATAGTTCAGACGCCGGATGGGAAACTTTATTCTGATCCGTCATCGATGACAGTGATGGCTCCGCCGAAGCCGACCTCGCTCCAATACATCGGCATGATCGGACGCAAACGTTATAACAACGATACGGCCTATTTCATCGAAAGCGGCAAGCAAACGCCCTTTGGTGCGAGGTTGAATGACGTTGTTGGCGGCCGATTTCGCGTGGTCGATATTTCGGCCCAGGAAGTCGTCGTTCAGGATACGTCGCTTGGCTTCAAACATAAGATCGCCATGACGACGACACCGAGCGGGCCGAGCGGTGCCCCGCCCGGAGGCGGTTTTGTTCCGTACACACCCGGCGCAAATCCGACGGTCCAGGGCCGTCCGGTTCCGCCGAGCCAAGTCCAGCGGCCGCAACCGCAGCGACCTGCGACCTCGAAAGACGACGTAGACGACAATGACAATCCATAGCGACGAGCGTGGAATGACGCTTTTTGCCGTCATGGCATTCATGACGGTATTTGCGGTCGCGCTTCTTGCCGTGGCACCGTCGATCCAACAAGAGATCCAGCGAGAGAAAGAACTGGAGTCGATCCGCCGAGGCGAAGAGGTCGCTCATGCCATCCGTCAGTATGTCGATTATTATCGCGGATCACGGCTTCCGACCTCGATGGACGATCTGCTCGAAGGCCTGCCGCAGGGAACCAAGAAACGCCAGATCCTGCGCGAATCGGCCGCGATCGACCCGTTAAGCGAAGACGGTAAATGGCGGCTCGTAAAAGCCGATCCTACATCGCTCGGGAATTTTGCGAAGCGCGTACAGTCTTATAATGGCGGTACGCTGCCGCCCAACCCGAGTAGCACTCTCGACCGCTATGGCGTTGTCGTGGTCAGTGCCCTCAATACTGAGGTCGAGGGCGAGATCATCGAGGATGATGATCTTAGCATCGAGGTCGTTACCGACAATACGCCGTTCATTGGCGTCGCAAGTCAAAGCAAAAGCCCGTCGATAATCGCCTATTACGGTATCGAGAATCATTCCCGATGGGTCTTCACGCCACTTTTTCGCGGTACGGGCCGCACGAATGTGATACAGGTCAGGCCCGGCGGCGGAGGCCGTCCGATCACGATCCGCTAGCTGCTCCAACCCAATTTCTGCCTCACCACCAGGGTTGATATTTCCTCGATCATAATTTAGAATAATTCTAAATAGAGGAGGAAAGTCATCATGCTGCATGAAACCAAGATAGATATTTCGAAGGCGAAACGAGAGAAGCTTATTGCTCTCTTGAATCAGCGTCTGGCGGATTCGTCAGATCTGCGTTCGCAGGCCAAGCAGGCACACTGGAACGTCAAGGGCATGAACTTTATCGCCCTGCACGAGCTTTTTGACCGCGTCGCCGACGAGGTCGAACCGCATATCGACGACATCGCTGAGAGGATCACCACTCTTGGAGGCACGGCCGTCGGGACAGTGCGCGCTGCTGCTCAGAATTCGTCCCTGACTGAGTATCCACTCGAGATAACCGATGGGGCAGAGCATGTTGACGCCCTTTCGAGTGCGCTCGCCGACTTCGGAAAAAAGGTGCGAAAGGATATCGACACCGCCGAAGATATCGGTGACGTCGATACCGCAGATCTGCTTACCGGCGTATCACGATCGGTCGATAAACTGCTCTGGTTTGTCGAGGCGCATCAGCAAAGCTAAGTCAGCTTGACCTTCACAGGAAACGGCCGTCCGGAGAATGTCCGAGCGGCCGATCGTTTTGTGATATCAACTATTTTGTATAGTCGAACACGATATTCGCAAAGGCCTTTATGCCAACGTCGAGCCGGCTGTCATCGATGAAAAAGTCCGGCGTATGGTGTGCCGCGGCGGTCTTCGGATCTTTACCCGCCGGCATACCGCCAACCCAGAAATAGAATGACGGAGCTTTTGTGCCAAAATACGAAAAATCTTCGGCTCCGGTGACCCATTCGGCGTCTACGAGATTATCTTTTCCTGCTGCCTTCTCGAGCGAAGGGAGCATCTTTTTCACTAGCTCAGGCGTGTTGTAGGTGAGCGGCGCCTTGGTGTCGATCGAGACATCGACCGTGGCTCCCATGCTTTCGGCTATACTCTTCGCCGTTTGTCGGATCTTTTCATGAACGTCGCTTCGTATTGTCGCGTCCAGCGTGCGGATGGTGCCCGCCATCGTTAGTTCTTCCGGAATGATATTCTCGCGAATTCCGCCATTGATGCGGCCTACCGTAATGACGACGGGGGATTTGGTCAGTTCGGAACGACGGGCGACGATCAACTGAAGTCCTGTAAAGATCTGGGTCGCGACCGCTATCGGGTCGACGCCCGCCCACGGATATGCGCCGTGCGTCTGCTTGCCCTTCACCTTGATCTCGAACCAATCACTGGCTGCCATCGCCGCACCCGGTTTGTAGCGGATCTTGCCGATCTCAAGCTGTGAGCTGATGTGAATGCCAAAGATGGCATCGATCTTCGGGCTGTCCATAACGCCTTCTTTCACCATCAGTTCCGCACCGCCTTCCTCACCGGCAGGCGGGCCTTCTTCGGCAGGCTGAAAGATGAAAACGACGGTGCCTTTGATCTTATCCTTCATTCCGGTCAGTACCTCAGCAGTGCCCATCAGCATCGCGACGTGTGTGTCGTGGCCGCAGGCATGCATTACGCCGACGTCTTGGCCGTTGAACGTGGTGCGTTCTTTTGAGGCGAACGGCAGCGAATTCCTCTCGGTAACGGGTAGAGCGTCCATGTCGGCACGCAGTCCGATCACAGGGCCGGGCTGTGAGCCTTTGAGGATCGCGACTACACCGGTCTTCGCGATGCCCGTCTTGACCTCGAGACCGAGGCGGCGAAGATGGTCTTCGACGTATTTTGCGGTCTTGACCTCGCGGTTTCCGAGTTCGGGATACTGATGGATGTGGCGCCGCCAGTCGACGACCTTTGGCATGATCTTGGCGGCCGCCGCGTCGATCTCGCGGCTCATGTCGAACGAAAATGCCGACGTCGTAGACAGACAACAAACCAGAAAAGCAACGATTACCTTCATTAAGTACATCTCCGTGTAGAAAAGATGGAAGAATTGTAGCGCGACCGTGCGTCAAAACGTATGAAACACGGCGCGGGTGCTCCGACGTATTAGATCTTGAGCGAAAAAATGAACGAGCCGAAGGACAAGCTGTTGGCGGGAGAACACTACGGGTCGGTGTTTCACAAATGCCGGACGGCTACGGCCGTCATTAGCGAATCCGTCTATCCTTGCTCACTGTGCCTGCCCGAACACGCACACGAGCTTGGTTTTTTTACGTTGATCCTCGACGGATACTATTCCGAGATAATTAACGGCCGTACCGTGACCTATTCACCGAGGACCGTTCTCTGGCGACAGGCTGAGCTATCGCACAAGGACAGGATAGAGGCGGGAAGGTCGCGTTTCTTCTTCGTTGAGATCCATGGCGAATCTGCACGAAGTGTCGACGATTACGAACGGATACCGGCCCATCTCGCCGAGCGAGGAGGTCTGCTCGCCGATATTACCGATCGGCTTCGGGCCGAGGTGATAGCGTGCGATCCACGGTCTGAATCGATCGTCGATGGGCTGACGCTGGAGCTGCTGGGTGCGTTGGCGACGAAAGGGTGTGCTCCAGAGTGGCATCGCCCGCGGTGGTTAAGTAAGGTTGTCGATCGCCTGCACGGTGACATCACCGCTGAGCCGACGAACGGTGAACTCGCGGCCGAGGCCGGTGTCCATCCCGTCCATCTCGCGACGGTCTTTCGAAGATTTCATCACCAGACGATCGGCGATTACGTCCAGCAGTTGCGGGTAGAACGTGCGATCGATCTATTGAAACGGCGTTCGCTCTCGCTAACCGATATCGCCTATGAATGCGGCTTCGCTGACCAACCTCACTTTACCCGAACCTTCAAACGGCGAATGGGACTGACGCCGGGAGCTTTTCGTAGTTCGATCGCGTAACCGTACCTAACGTCCCGGGCCTGTCTCGACCTGCAGATCTTTGTGGTTCGAATATTCAGCCCACGAGCCTTCGTAAAGCCGTACTCTCGGGAATTTGAGCAAGTGCTTCAAGACAAAGTACTCGATACTCGCCTCGCGGCTGGTGCCGCAATAGACGATGATGTCGTCCGTTTCCTTGAAACCCTTTGCGGTGAACGCAGCTCGCAGATCCGCGATCGGTTTGAGCTTGTGCGAATTGTTTTCCTCGACGAGTGTCTTCCAGGGGATGCTGTAGGCTCCGGGAATGTGGCCGTTGCGGATCCATGTCTTGACCTCGCCGCGATAGACGTTGGCCGGACGGGCGTCGATAAACTTCGTCTCTTTGCCGATCGCTGCTTTGACGTCGTCGGTGGAGGCGCGCACGACACGGTTGTCGAGCACGTCGTAACTCGCCGACTTGTACTGCGGATACTCCTGCGAAGTCCTGAGCGTCTTGTAATCGCCCCAGCCGCCGTCGACGATCGCTATGTCGGTGTGGCCGACGCGTTCGAGCAAGTAGGCGACCATCGTCGCACCGAGCACTCCGTCACTGTCTGAATAGAGCACGACCCTGTTGCCCTTTTTCACGCCGGCCCGTGATAAAAGCTGGCCGATCATAAACGTTTCGGGATACTGCGTGGGATAGCCCTCGAACGGGAACCTCATCGCCGAATCCGCAAGATGTACCGCACCAGGAACGTGGCCGGCAAAATAGTCATAGACGTTCTGCCTGACGTCGATCACGCGAATGTTCGGGTCGGCGGCATTTTGTTCGAGCCATTGCGGCGTGACCAGGGCGATAGTCGAAACGCGATCACCGCTCGGATTCGTCACCGGAGCGTCTGCCAGACGGCTCCATTCCTGGAATGATCCATCATACAAAGCGACTTTGTACCCTGCCTTTTTTGCCGCGAAATAAGCAACCGTACCCTGCTGTCCGATATGGCAATAGGTGACTACGTCATCGTAGGGCTTCGTTCCGGCCGACTCGAACATCTTTCGCAAAGTCGCATCATCTTTGAGCTTTCCATTCTCGGTAAAGGTGTCGAAGGGAATATTCTTCGCTCCCACAATGTGTCCGGCACGCGGCTGTCCGCCCGCACTCGATCCGTCGTAGAACTGGGTGTTGCGAGCGTCGATCAGCTTGAGGTTTTCTTTCTTTAGGTCGGCTTTCAGTTTGTCTGCCTTCACGACGAGCTTGTCGTTAAATTCGAGAAACACGGAACCCGCTTTTGGTGACGGAACGTCCTTTGAGAGAGTGCCGCCGGCCGCGACCCACGCGGGCATGCCGCCATCGAGAAGCGAGGTATTCGCTCCAAGGCCAAAGATATCGAGCGTGTAATAAACACGAGTCGTCGGCGACGTCCAGTCTTTGCCCCAATAGACGACGATGCGTGAATCGTTGCTGATCCCGAATTTTTCGAGCGTAGGTTTTAGCTGTTCTGCGGACGGCAGTTCGAGCGAGAGAGCATCCGGGCCCGATTGCGGAGCGGAGATGTCCTGGAGCGTTATGTAAGACGCTCCGGGAATGTGGCCGGCGTCGTATTCAGCCTTGACGCCGACGTGGAGCAGCACGAGTTTGGGGTCGTTGATATTGGCCTTTAGCCATTCTGCCGAGACCGTCATCGGCGCGGCCGCAGGTGGACTTTGTGCACAGCCCTGCTGCCGGCTGTCGGCTGGAAGGATCGAAAGAACAAGTGCGAATAGCAATGCGATGGAATATTTCATAGCTTTGTGGATCCTATTGTGCGAATAGTACTCCGATGTTGCCTCAACAGTCTTGAACGAAATCAAGGTTCGGACACAAAAAAGCCCATCGCTAAAATGCGACAGGCTGTTTCGGCCTGGACGTGCGTTCCTTCCGTCCAGGCAGGGGTGATCGTGCTGCGTCAGTTCATGATGTCCTCCGCGTTAGAGCCGTCAGCATTCGCGATCCAGAGCGACATTTTTGGAAAGCTGCCGCCGATGAACGCTATCTTTTTTCCATCGGGCGACTCGCGGGCGAAGAACGAATCGATACCGATCGGCTTCAGGTCTGACCCGTCAGCCCTCATCGAATAAAGTTCCTGCTTTTGACCGGTCATTCGCGTAAAGACGATGCGGCGGCCGTCCGAGGACCAAGACGGGTAAAAATTGTGGCCGACGTTGTTCGTTAGCAGCTTCTTGTCCGAACCATCAGCATTCATCGTCCAGATCTGATCCTTGTTGTCGCGGATCTCGCGGTAGTAAACGATCTTTCGGCCGTCGGGCGACCAGACGGGATTGTAAAAAGCGACCTTGTCATCGTCGGTCAGCCGCCGCGGGTCGGAGCCGTCAATATTCATCACGTATACCTGCGGCAGTCCGCCGTCACGCTCGGAGTTGAACACGATCCTCTTCCCATCGGGCGAAACGATCGGCGAACCGTCGCGGCCAGGCGCACGAGCGATCAGTCTTAGTCTATTGCCGTCTACGCCGACCGAAAAGATGTCCTGTTCGCTGCTGCCCGCCGGGCCCGAACCAAAAAAGATGGTCTTGCCGTCACGCGACCACGAAGGGAACGATTCGTTGCCGTTGTCACCGGTGATCTTTCGCATCTCTGAGCCATCAGGTCTCGAAACGTAAAGATCCGACGTCATTCGTCTTGGCGTTGTGTTTGTGATCTCGGAACGCGTGAAAGCGATGTGCTTTCCGTCGGGCGACCACGCCACGTGTGAATACGTGACATTAACCTGCTGGCCAAACGCATTTGTCACGACAGATGCTGCGAGAAGGGGGATCAATGTTACGAACTTCATATATGACTCCTGACCGCCCCTGGCTGCACCCGAGATCGGCTATTTGGGGGTAGCTGGAGGCGGTAATTTTGCGATCTGATGTCGAAGCAGCCCGGCCTCGCGGGAATTACCGTTGACGGCGAGGGCTTCTTCGAAAAGGCCTCGAGCTTTTTCCGTTTCGCCTTTTCTGGCGTAAGCCTCGCCAAGCGTCAACAGCAAACGCTGCTGCCCGTGGTGGTGAAATTTCTTGAACATCGGCCCCATCGCCTTTCGCATGCCTTCGACGATGGCGATCACGTGGTCGGTCATTCCGTACGACTCGGGCAGCCAAAGGTATGACGCGCTTGCGACCGACATCACAGCTCCGTGCCGCGGATCGACCGACTCGGCCTTTTTGAGTAGTTCGAAGCCGAGATCGTAGCTCTTCTTTTGAGCGACAGCATCTTTCTTATGCAAGCGTTGTCCTTTCAAAATGTGCAGAGCTCCGAGATAGACGATCGCCTCGGCATCGTTGTTGCGGATCTCGATGGCTCGTTCGAGGGTCTTCTCGGCCTTGGGCACAGCCTCGACCATGCCGTCACCAAAGAATTGAAAGAAATAGCCCTTGCCCAGTTTTCGCACTAGGTTCAGGTCGTTCGGCCGTTCGGCGACCGCCTTTTCAACTCGCTCGATCTCCGCTGGCTCAGGAGCTTCGCCTGCGGGATAGTCGGGGGCGAGCTGTCCCGGTATCTGGGCCAGCGAATGAGGGGCGGTGATGAAGATCAGTGCCGCCGCGGCGAACAGACTGGCCCGAGTAAAACGTCTCATAAAGAACCTCCGGTTTGCTTGAATGTGTTACAGCAACTAGAACGGTTTACACGTTCGCGAAGTTCATTCAAAATATGCGGTCATTTTTCCATCTTCGCGACCGCGGCTCGCAATTCGGCGATCGTCGAGACTGGGCCGTGGACCATCAAGATCTTCTCGACCGTTACGCCGCTCGAATCGATCCACTTGAGGAAATGAGCCGAGGTGTCATTGGCGATCGGTTCATCACCATTAGCCGGCCGATTCAACAGATCGCCCTGGAACACAAGCTTCTCCTTTGGAAAATACGCGACGAGCATCTGTTCGGCATGCGGGCCGTTGCCGATATCTCGGAGTTCGACCGTTACCTTTCCGTCGGTCAGAACGCGGCGACCGCCGGTGATGGTCTCGATGCTGATCGGCTTCGGCTGACGTGCCAAGGTGTCCGGATTGAGAACAAATTTCGCCGTCGCGACTTTTTCGAAGAAAGGCTTTTCATTCGGGACGGCGAGAATTGTCGCTCCTTCAGCGATGTAGGTCCTGATACCTCCGGCGTGATCGTCGTGATGATGCGTGACGGAAACATAGCGGATCGGTTTGTTCGGAATGGTCTGCTTGATAGCGGCGATCGTCTGACGCGAAACGTTGTCACCGCCGGGAGTTTCCATTACAAAGATGTGATCCGTGAGATCGACAAAAAGCACGTTGTATCCGCCGGCGGTGACGGTGTAAATGCCTTCAGCGTGTTTCTGGACCGGCTGGGCCGCCGCGGCCGGACGAAGATCGGCGAAATCGGACGGCATCGAATAAGCACTCTCAGCAACGCTCGGATTCAGTTCGTATTTCGGGAAGTTCAATTCTTCAGTCAGTTCTCCATTGATCCTCGACACTCTGCCCGAAGGGCTGCCCGCCGAACCTGAGAAAACGGTCTCGATGACCGCGTCGCCGGCAAACGGGTCGGAAGTGAGTGATTCGACCTTAACAAGACGGCCTGTTTTCGAATCGATGTAGAGCGAAAGCGTCCCGCCGTCTTCATTCGAATAGCTTACGACGTCGCAGTCGATGCCTTCGGCCTTTGTTGAACCGAGATATCGTGCCCCGGGCGAACGACGCATTGCGTCACGGACGATCAGATGAGGGAAATAACGCCACCGCTGCCGCACCGCGGAAGCGGGCACGTTCGGAATGATCCGCTTGTTCTTTCGGACGATATCCCAAGAACGCCCTTCATTGCCGACGACAGCAAAGCCGCTGGAATACTTAAATCCGCCTGGATATCCGCCTTCCAGCACCTGGATCGCCTGCGTTTTTTCTACATCGATGGTGAGATCGATCTTGAACGGGGTTCGATCGGATGTGAAAGGTTTTCGGCTCTGATTGCGTTGGACGGTCTCACCAACCGCTTCGACCCGGATCGTTCTCAGATCGCGGAGGGCCGCCGCACCGCCGTACGCCTCGACCGCGCGGGTGATCGCGGCCTGAGCTTTGAGGTATGAATCATGTGTCGCATTCTGCGCCGAGAATGCGCCCGGTAGAAAAAGGATTGCCACGGACACGAGTCCGAACCTGACGTTCGCGATCATACGTTTAGTCTCCAGTTACTGACTAGAACGTATTTCGGGTCAGAATTGTTTCAACTGACTCGGCTGGCGGATCGAGCCCGTACCGACTGATGCCTATGAGCCGGCTACATTGAATTCACTGGCATCGAGTTCCTGGTCAAAGGTCAGCTTCTGTAGCTCCATCGTCCAGGTGTACGAGAGTGTTCCCCGATCCGTCAGGAGTTCGAGATAGATCTCGTAATCGCGGGGCAGCGTCAGGCCGTCCTGTTCGCTAAAATCCCCGAACGTTTCGACCATCTTGTACCGCGTCTCATTCTGTCTCGAAGACTGATCGACCGATAAGCCCTGACCGCCAGATATTACACGTTTGTACTCGGTGCGAACATGGCGAAACGTCGCCGGATCGAAAAACAGCGCTATATCGAGATCCGAGCCGCGTTTCGGGCTGTATTCGTATTTGAGCAGTTCGGTACCGTCGATCTTTGACTTGCCTTTGGCTTTGAGTTTTCCGAGCGACTCATCGTAGTTGTAAAGCACCCAACCGGTCGACAGGGCACCGCCGAGAATACCGACGCGAAAGCTCTTCTCATTGATCCTGATGAACTGCCCGAGAACCGAATATTCGCCGGGACGCACAAATCCGACCGTGAGGTCCGTTCCGTCAAACCCGACCTTTTCGTGTGGATATTCTGCATTATCGAACTTCATCCCGAGAAGACTCTTTTCTGCCTGCGAGGCGAGTACGACGATCCCATTCGCTCGGCCTTCACCGCGGCCTTTGAAGACCGCGCTTGTCGTTCCCAAGGCGGTTATAGATTTGAGTGCTTTGCGCCGTTCGACGCTTCCGACTGACGCGGAGTGCTTTTCGATAAATTGACCGATGGTCAGTTTATCGTCCGTTGCGGCCGGAGCCGACGGCGAAGCTATGACGAGCGTAAGGAGCAGTAACGGCAGGGTGGAAATTACCTTCATTTGATACCTCTATTTCAAGAAAATGAAGTGCTGCCCTCGGTTGAAAGCAGCACTTCGCATTAAGGATTCAGACCGTCCGGATCAAAACTCCAGACGGAAAGCGAATTGCATGATGCGCGGGCTGTATTCATTACCCGGCGTGATCCTGCCAAAGCTGGTCGAGCCGATATTGAATATGCCGCTCTGTTCTCCAACGAAAAGATTTACGTTGTTTAGAACATTGAACGCCTCCGCGCGAAATTGAGCATTCACTCTCTCGCCGAAGCGGATGTTCTTGATCAATCCGGCGTCCCAGTTGAAGTACATCGGGCCTGACAGGAAGTTCCTTGGTAGATTACCCGTCTGTCCTGCCTGGTTGCGGAAGAACGCCTGACCCGCGAATGCGGGATTCGTCGGCGAAGCAGTGTAACTGCCGTTCGTAGCCGAACCATTTGCACCGATCACCGACGGGTCGATCCAGTAGATCACACCGTTAACTTCGTAGCGGCCGATCAGATTCTGGATCTGGCTCGGGGTCAGATTGGAAAACGCCGTCTGACGGCCTGAACGGCCGGTCCTGTTTAGCGTACCGTTAGGATCAAGGATCGAGATCGGAGTTCCCGAACTGATATTGATGATCGACGTGAGCTGCCAGCCGCCAAATACCTTATCCACGATGCCGCCGCGGTTGAGGAAGTATTTTCCACGACCAAACGGAAGCTCGTAGTTAGCGTTGATGTTGACCGTGTGGGTGCGATCGTGATCTGCACGAGTGTAGTCGAGTTCCGGCTGGTTGTTGTCGAGCAGCGGATCGAATCGCGTCTGTCCGTCACCCTGAATGTCCGTGAGGACCTTGCCGAACGTGTAGTTGGCCTGGAACTGGAATCCGTTGGTGAAGCGGCGACGCAACTCAGCTTGCAGCGAGTTATACCGGTACTTGCCGTAGTTGCTGAGCAGATCGACAACACCGGCATTCGGGTTGTTGAGCAGCAGGTTGCGTGCGTTCGGGAAGAACGAGGAGTTTACGATCAGATTCAACGCATACTCCGTAACTCGGTTTGTGTCGATGAATCCGTTAGTAAAGCCTGATCCTAGGAAGCAGCCTAGACCGCCCACTTGATTGCAGAACACACCGACCGGACGACAGCCCGTGGTCGATCCCGGCGGACAGTCACCGCTGCCGCCGAAAGTACGGCGGTTATAGGTAACGTTCTGAAAGTCCTGCAAAAGGTCGGACCGAAGATTGATCTGATTAAGGTCGACCCCGCGGACCATGCTGTTCGAATGCCCACCGACGTATCTCACTTCGAATGCGGTGTTGAATCCGATCTCACGCTGAATGCCGAACGAGTACTGGTAGTTTCGCTGCAGCTGAATGTTCGGATCGACCGCAAAGATCGTGTTGAAGAAGTTGCCGGCGTTGGCGTTTCCGGTCGCATAGCTGATCGGCGGCGGCTGGAATGTCGGAAGAGTGAATCCCGGAAGCGCATTGAACACACCCTGTGGCGTAAATCGTGCTCGCAGGTTAGGTGTTCCATCGCCCGGATTGAGTGCGCGCCCGGTGAGATCGAGGCCGGCGTTTCCGCCTGCCGCGTTATCCGGTCCGCGAACATACTCGTCGTTGATATAACCGACACGGAATCCGCCTCGAATAACGCCATTTTCACCAAAAAGTGCTCTTGTGATACCACTTTCACCTTTCGGCGAATACGCAAAACTGACGACCGGACCGAAATTGTTCAGGTCTGGGTTATGAAACTGTCCGGGTTTTCCGGCGTTGGTTCCGATAAGGACATATCGTCCATTCGGATTAAGCAAGGCCGCCTCTACCTCAGCACGCGAATTCGTTCCCGTCAGGTCGGGTTCGAGATACACCTGCTCCGGATTAAAGAGCGGCGAGTAATAGTCCCAGCGAAGTCCGAGATTGAGCGTCAATCGCGGAGTAACGCGCCAGGCGTCCGAAAAATACAGGCCAACCGTGTTGTACCTGAAGTTCTGCAGGCTTGGGGTTCCTAGCTGAGGGCCTACGGTTGAGTTTACAAAATTAGCCGCAATAGTGCCGCTTCCAACGATACCGCCGAGCATATAGCGGAGAGCATCCGCCCGCCCGCGATCTGTTGTCGAGATACCGCCCGGGAAAAGTGCGGCGTCAAGACCGGGTGTGTTCGGATTTGAGGCCGTGCTGATGTTGTAAATACCGACGCGGTTAAAGTTGGTCTGAGATGCGATACGCTGTTGGTTAAAATCGATACCAAATCGCATCGTGTGATTACCCGTGATATAGGACGAATTGTTCTGGAGCGTGTAGAGTTCCGTGTCACGTCCCTGTGCCTGGAATGTTGATTCCGGGCTTGTCGTGAATGAAAGTCCACCGATCACGTAGTTGGTTGGGAAGTTAGGATCCTCGTTGAAGAACGGATTGCTCTCCTGATAGCCGCCGCGAAGTTCGTTTGTAAAGTTACTGCCAAAGATCCGCGTGTAGCTGAGGATGTACGATGCGGTCGGGCCACCTTGGGTGTTGACAGGATTCACGTTGAACGTGTTGTCGATATCCGTGCGGTCGTCAGCGTTGTCGTTGTACTTGTAAACGAAATACGCTGTGTTTCTTGCGTTGAAATCGATGTCGAAACGTGACGTAAATGCGTTTCGCACATCGTTATTGGCCTGGTTAAAGTTGAAGCCCTGACTCAGGCCGCCATTCGGACAGCCAGCCGTAGGGCAGGCCACGTTTCCGGCGTTTGGAAGCCGCGAAAGAATTCGGCTCTGAATAACAGGGTCGACTCCGATACTACCGCCGGCATTCGTAAACAGACCGGCATTGCCGCCGGTGAGATTGAGCCCGGTCCCGGAAAGAACATTTACGGTTCTAACCACTCCGCCCGTGTCTGTATATCTAAATGTTCCATCACGGAACTGCGGCAGAAGGATGGTCGTACTCTTCGAGGACTGCTGTCTCAGCAGGAACCGCTCGTAATTAAAGAAGAAAAAGCCTTTGTCGGTAAAAACAAGAGGAGTTCCTTCACCAAATGCGGGCACCGGCATCGGGCCGCTGAGTTTGCCGCCGAACTGGTTTCTGTTAAGGAACGGCCGTTCAGTATTCGTCGCATTGTTGCCGAATTCGTTCGCCGCGAAGGCCGAGTTGCGATTATAAATATACCCGGCACCGTGGAACTGGCGTCCGCCGCGAGGCGTGATCAACTGGATCTGGGCCGATCCGCCGCCGCCGAGTTCTGCACCGGCATTTTGCGTTACGACCGTGAATTCACCTGTGTCGTCAACGTTAGGACGATCCTGCACGAACGCTCCCGTTCGGATGAAGTTATCCTGGATATTGATGCCGTCACGCGTAAAGTTAGTTGATGACGTTCGCTGGCCGTTCACGTGATTACCAGCCGTTGTATTCACACCCGCTTGCAAATTTAATAGTGCGAGTGGATTTCGGCCGTTGATCGGCAGATCAAGGATCTGCTTGGGACTGACCGTAGTGCTCAGTTCACCGTTACTGGCGTTCAGAATATCGGCCCCGGCCGTGATCGTAACAGTCGCGCTGACATCGCCGACCTCGAGCATCGGGTTCAGCGTGTAGTCGCGATTAGCGTCGATCTTGACGTCGATGGCTTCGTACGTCTTAAATCCGCTCGCCGTGACAGTGACCTTGTAGATACCAAAGGTCATCCGTTCGAAATTGAACGCACCGCTTTCGTTGGTCACGGCCGTGAGGGTTCGATTGGTCTGTGTATCAGTAATTGTAACTGTTGCTCCCGGCAGAACGCCGTCGGGAGTCGAGACGGTACCTAGTAGCCGGCCCGTCGTAGATTGCGCGAAAGCTAACGCTGCAAACATCGCGATCGCTAGTGTCGCTACAATGAATTTCCGCATTTATACCTCCTTATGGTTAAAGCCGAATCCGGATCCGGCGAAGCATGAGAGGCTCGGAACTGCAGCGAAAACGCCTGATCGGACGTAGGGATGTAACTATTTGTTCGCCTATAGAGGTTGCAATTGCCGTTCCGTTATCCGGAAAAACGATCAAGAGCCCATTCTTAAAGGGGTTTCCGACAGGTGGTGTACGTACGCTGAGCGCGATTAAATCCCATTTCTTGGAATTTTATCGGAACTGTTGAATATAAAGGACTTACACGACTACAAGCGGTGTAAGAATCGGATTATTGTGAGTGTAGGAATCAATTTTACGGCAGTATCGGTGACCGTCTGATGGCTCATCAGAAGGAGCTTTCAGCCGCCTCGCCTCGCTTCGACCCTCCGGAGAAAGCCCTGAACGATCAGGTCATGTAGAAGTAGAATGCGGGATGATCGCGGCCCATTACATCAGAGACGATGCGCTGCCAGAGCCTGTGACCTTGAGAACCGTTTGTGAAGACGACGATCGCCGAGCCCGCGCCCGGATCTCCGAGCGTGAACGCTTTGAACGTGCCGTTGTCGCCCCAATGCCAGAAATGGCTTCTCCCGTTGAACATTTCGAGCCCGATACCCAAGCCCCAAGAGATAGCGTCCGTTACCTTGAGTTGCGGAGACAGCATCTCGCGGCGGCTCAGATCCGAAAGGCCGCTCTCGCGGGTCCCGGCCATCAATTGAGCGAGGAATCGTACATACTCGTCAACCGACGTGATCAGGCTCCCGGCCGTGTTCGGAAGCAGAAAGTTCGGGACTGTCGGCGCATCCTTGTTCGCATCGGTCGCCGCCTTAACTACGTCGTCGTGTTTCCATTCTGGAAGCGGCTTTTTCCATTCGTCCGCTGTCACAAGCATTTTGCGGCCTTGCTGGGCATTATAGTTTTCGATCGCACCACCGATCGACGTATGTCCCCACGATATCTTCGGCTCGGCGTCGGCCCTCCAAACAAACGAACTGCTCGTCATCCCGAGCGGTTTCAGGACACGCTCTTGCATGTACTGCTCAAAGCCGCGTCCGGTGATCGTCTCCAGAACGCGTTGCAGATAATAGAAACCCTCGCCGGAGTACTGGAATCGCTCGCCCGGCTTGAAAGCGAACTGAAGCGGTTGTTCTTTAGATCGTCGCCAGTTTTGAAGGCCGGTCGAATGCGTAAGAACGTGCCTGGCGGTAATGAGTTTCGCATTCTCGCCTTCGGGCAGGTCGGGATACGGCATGTAGTTCCAGAGCGGACGGTCGAGGTCGATCAGCTTTTCGTCGCGCATTCGGAGGATGGCGTAAGCGAGCACTGGTTTCGACAGCGATGCCGCGCCGAACAGAGTGTTGGTCGTGACCGCGCCGTTCTCACCTGCTTTTTTTACTCCAAAACCCCGCGACCACGAGAGCTTTCCGTTCCTCATGATCGCGACCGCGAGTCCGGGGACGTTTGCCCATTCCATCAGCTTCGGAAGTGCTTTAAGAAGTTCTTCCGAAACGCCTGCAACACTCGTCGGGCCCTTCTGGCCAAGCGTCGCCAACGGAAGAGCTAATGCCGTTCCTGCAGCACTGGCAATAAACTGTCGCCTCGATCCGGAAGTCGTCATATCTTTACGGGCCAGCGGGCTTTTGCGTGCCGGAGCCTGTCACGATGTCCGCGATCTCCATGAGAAGGCGCGCCGGCGGCTTGCCGCCAAAGATCTGCGGCGCGCTGGAATTGACCTGCACGGCGACGGCGATCTTCTTTTCCGGGAAATACATCATGTCGGTCATATAGCCGGGAAAGAATCCGCTGTGGCCATACGTTAAGCCCGATGCCGTCGGCCGGATTATCGCTCCGAGGCCGTACTTTACATTAGGGCCGAGCCTGGCTGGGACACCGTCGATCATTATTGCGACCATCGAGGGATCGAACGCCTTGCCCTCGTACATCAGCTTTGCCCAGCGAGCGAGATCCTCGCCGGTGGACGCCCAGCCGCCGCCGGTCCACTCGAGTTGGGGGTTGACAATGAACTTGCCATTCTCGATCATCGCGTCCTTGCCGCCGAACGGATTGTTCGGTCCGGCGTAACCCTGCACAACCCCTTTTAGGACAGGGCCCGTTTGCGGGATCGTATTAGTGAGTTTAAGTCGTTTGATAAAGCGCCGGTCGGCTTCGTCATAAAACTGTTTGCCTGCTATCTTCTCGAGGATCATCCCGAGGACGATGTAGTTCGTGTCCGAGTACTCCCAGCCCTTACCCGCTTCGAAGGGGGCCGGGGCGTCGAATAAATAAGCGAGTCGATCTTCGGGCGTCCAGACCTTGTACGGATTCGCTGTCAGGAAATCGGTGAATTCCTTCTTGAACTCATACCGGACCAGGCCGCTCGTGTGGTTCATCAACTGGCGGACGGTTATGTCCTTGGCGTTGGAAACCCGAGCAAACCACGGCTCTTTGCCAAAGAACTTCTCGATCTTGTCATCGAGGTTCAACTGGCCGTTCTTGACGAGCTGCATCGCCATCGCGGCCGCGAACGTCTTGCCGGTACTACCCGCGAGCATGCGGTCCGTCGGCTTCATCGGCGTCTTTGCATCACGGTCGGAATACCCGACGGCCAAACCGATGGCCTGTCCATCCGGAAGAACGACGCCGAGCGTTGCCCCGGGAAACTTGCCGGCTTTGTGCCATTCGTCGAGCTTAGTTTGCAGATCTCCCTTAAGAACTGCGGTACGCGCATCTGCGGCCGGCTGCTGAGCGCCGATCGCGCTGTGAACGGCGACGACGGCAAGAAGCAAGAGGACAGTTCGGCGTGACGATCTCATATGTTCTTATTCTTTATCTGAAAATATGTCCGGTCCGCGGTCGTCCATTTTTGTGCGTCCCAAAGGTCGGTGTCAAGCGGGATGTCCGCTTGAATGTCCGAGTATTCTTCGGTCGTAGTCACGATCCGTCGACGTAGAAGACGACCTCGGCCGCGACCCATCCGCCTTTGGCTTTGACGTATTTGTTGAACTGCGTTTCCTGAACGCGCTTCTTGTCTTGCCCGCCGAGTTGAAACAATCTGACGAAGTAGAGTTCCTTCTTGTCGACCCACAGCTGCGGCACCTTGAGGTCGCCCTGTTTTGCACCGATCACGATCGTGTCGCGTCCGTTCCATTTCTCTTCGTGTACAACAGCCATGTCGATGCCCAGGCCTTTCATCTGTTCAAGCGTCGTTGAAACGGGCTGGGCGTAAACGTCAAAGCCAATCACAAGAAGCGGGGGCACAAAAGGCCGGCCGCCGCCTGTCTTGCCATCTCGGAAACGAAAATATCTTGCCGTCGGCAAACAACATTCCGTCGCCTTTCTCGATCGGGGCAAAGTCGATCCGCAGACGTCCGGGCAAATTCATCGCTTCATACCACGTCGCCGATTCCTTGGTCCCGTCAGGCTTGTGTGTGATCGTGTTTTGGACGAACGTCAGGGTGCTGTACCACTTGCCGTCGTATTTCGCGTGCATCGCGGTGATGAGTTCGCTGCCATTCTTGATCTCGCCTGCCGATACGGCCGCAGCAGCAAGTAAGACGGTTATCAGTGTAGTTGTGATCTTTCTCATCTATGGAAAATTCCTTATTGAAAATTGTTCGGCGTTCGTGCTTTCGCGAGCGGGGAAGCGAACTGAAGGACGTTTTCGTCGGGGTCACGGAGTTGGACGATACGAATATTGTGTTTCTCATCGTCTATGATCCGAGGCTTCGCCCCGGACGCTGCTCCTACCCGTTCCGCTATGACGCTCACGTCTGCGACCGAAAAACCGACCTTGAAAAATCCTCGCTCGTTCTTCTGCTTTCCGCGGCGGCTATCCCAGATAAGTTCGACGAATAGCGACTTGGACGACAGGTTAACTATCCGCCATGCGCCCTTCTCATCTTTAAGGTCGTCCAATTGTTCTAACCCGAACGCAGTCTTATACCATGCGATGGAGCGGTCAATATCCCCAACCATGACCGCGAAGTATTGCTGTCCCGTCGCCGTCGGAACCCAAGAAGCTCGAGTCGCGTCTTGGGCCGCTGCCATGCTCGATCCTGCAAGTACAGCCGCGAATCCGCAAAAAGTTAGGATGCCCAAGCGTATAAGACCGCTATTCATTTACAACCTCTCCTATGGTTACTTCAAGTTGAGTGCCGGCTTGACCTCGCCACGGTGGCATGTCGTGCAGTTTACCCCGGGTCTTTGGCTCTTTAGATTCTTGATCCCAGGAAGCAGTTCGGTGCTGATCTTGAGAACCATTGCCTGCATTTCGCGGGTGATCTGCTTTTGCGGCTTTTCCTCAGAATCCCATTTTTCAGGCACGTGACAATGCGTGCAGTTCACCCCAAGCGAACGCGCATAGCCAAGTTCCATCACCGCAAGAACTCGATCCGCCGGAGAACCTTTGAACGCCGGCAATTGGATATTCTTGAAGACAGTTTCCGCGGGTTGCTTTTCCTTTCCTTTGATCTGCTCACGAAGTTTAGCCAGCGCCGCCGCCTGATCGAACCCTGCTTCGGGCGTTGGCGACGTTTGCGCGGCCACGAGCGTTTCGGTCGAAGGTCGCAAAAAGGTCACTGAGAGTAACCCAAACCCGGCCACAAGAACGGCAACGAGAGTTGCTCGCATTTTGATTTTGTTCATCGCTGTCACCTACTTAGCTTTTACGTACTTGAAATCGTACGAAGTCGACCAGGTCTTGCCGCCGTCGGCCGAATTTTCGCCGTGCTGGCGAACGCTGCCGTCATCGAGTTTGGAAAAGGTCATTCGGGTCAGTCCCTTGACGCCATTGTTTTCCACCTCGGCAGTAAGCACCATCTTGCCGCCTTCGAGCCCGCCGAAGAAATTGGTGATATTACCGGCGCCATCGACCCACGTCTGACGCCACTTTCCGATCTTCGCGTCAAAAAGGCTAAAACTCTTACCGGACGAAGCTGGGGTGTTCCAATTCTCAAATATGACGCAGTCTTTCAAGATCAGCTGGATGCTGCTCGTCCCGACGGTCAGGCCTTGAGCATTCTGCGGCAGCCACTCACCGACCCAAAAGTCGAACTGGCGAAACTCAGGCCTTGCACGACAGGGATTGGCCACTCCATCGAGTTTTTTTACATATTCCGCGAATCTGGGCTCGCCCTTGATCGCCGCGAAGTCCTTTTCATTGGTGAGCGATTCGGCGGAGATACCGCCGAGCGTCAGGCTCCGTTCAAAAAGGGAATAGACCTTGTCTTTATCGCCGCCGCGGCTGTGAGCACGAGCGAGTGCAAGGGCAAATACGCTGTTGGGTGAGATAGTCATCGCCGTCTCGAGCGGAGTCTGGGCTTCTTTTGCCTTGCCCGCGTTTAGCAGCGAAAGTCCAAGGCGATAGAGAGCACCGGCATTCCGGGGCTCGGCCGCGACGATCTTTTCATAGGCGACAGCCGAAGCTGCCCAATCCTGTTTTTGATAAGCGTCGTTGGCTGCTGTACGCGTTTCAGCCGTGACGGCCGAGCCTGTCTGGGCCGCACCCGAGGTGATAAATAAGGCCAAAAGGGCGCCGATAGCAAAAGATCTCATACCCATAACTCCTCTTCGTATTTTGCTTGTCGGATGCGGACCGGAGCGAAAATCGTTGCCGCCGCCGATCATGGCTTCATCGCCTTTTCTTTTTCGTTGCAATCATTGGGATCGATCGTTGACGCACCGTTGGCGATCTTCCAACCTGCGTCCGTTCGAACCATGTTGAATTGATTAATGCCGCAGTGCGAAAGCTTGCCCTCTGAGAAGAACACATAACGTCCCCATACCATTGCCCAATCGCCGTCGATGTGGACCTTGGGGTCGTACATTACTTCCTTGATCGCGCCGGGCTTGGTGAAAAATTTCGTGAATTGCTCGCCGTTGATCGCGCTGATCCGAGCTTTGCCGTCGCGGCCTTTCTGCACGGCGACCAGTTGATTGTCGGCAGTTCCAGTGGCGAGTATTCCCGCAGCGTTTGCGGCGGCCATTTCGTCAAAGAGCCTTTGTACGAGGCCGAGTACCGCGGCCTTGTCGTCAGGCTTTTGTGCGAAAGCGTTCATGACGAACAATGAAATGGCCAGGGTTGAGATCGTAAGTATCTTTTTCATATTGTTGTTGAAACGGCTCGGGCCGTTTAGAAACTCCTCTTTTCGAGCATTGTGTTAAAGACGTCGGCTTTCGGATAGTGCTGTTTAACCTGCTTTTCGACGTCATTGGCCTCGCTCGGGGTTATATGCGTAGCTATGATGTGTTTTGGTCGAATATGCCGCTCAACTAACTCCCGCCCCGTTTTTGCGGTCAGGAACCAGAATGGAAGAACGGCGATGTCGATACCGCGCGTTTCGAGATCGAACGCGTCAAATATCTCGGTCGAGATATCTGCGTCGCCAATGTGCAGCACCTTTTTGCCGCCGATACTCACCACATGTCCGAGATTCTGAATCGCCGCGTGTCGCCCGCTGCCGTGACCGACGCCGAGTACTTCGACATCGATCCCTGCGAGCTTCATTGGCTTTCGCGACTTTAGTTCATACGCGAGAGGCGTAACGCGGTCCTTGATAGCAGCGAACGACGAGAACTTCGTCGACAGCTCTTCAACGACCTGTGGCGACGAGGCAAAGATCGTTTTTGGATCGCTCGTCAGGTACGAACCGACGGATTCGGGATGAAAATGATCGCCGTGATAGTGAGAGACTAAGATCAGGTCAATATTCTGAAACGGCGCGCGGGCTTTCTCGATCTTCTCACGCTCGGCATCGGGTAAAAACGCATACGCGTCGCCGTATCTGCGGTGCAGGCCGTCGATCAGGACTCGCTTTTTCTTCGAAGAAAGCAAGACGCCTTCATTCGCGATGTATTGAATTTCGAGCGAGGCTGTTTGCGGGGTCTCGTTTTGAGCATCGCCAGAAGGTAGAAAGGGGGCGGGCTCGGCCCTTCGACAACCGAGCGCGATCGAGCCGGCGATAAGAAACGCCAGGCACGAAAGAAAAGCGATCGGAATACGAAGAAACATCTAGGGTTTGTGCTCGACGAGCGAGCCGGCGATCTTCGGAGCGATCTCGTCGAGCCAGCCGTCGAGTTCGCTTTGTGTGTACCATTTGCCCTTGAGCATCACGCCTGCCCGGTCCTTGGTAGCCTCGATATTCTCAAGCGGATTGGCATTGAGCAGGATAAGGTCCGCTCGCTTTCCTTTTTGGACCGTGCCGACTTTATCAAGGGTTCCGAAGAATTCGTGTGCGTTGCGCGTTCCAGCCGCGAGTGCAGCATAATTGCCGATACCCGCATCACGCAGGGCCTTTAGCTCGTGGTGCATGGCAAAGCCGTACAGCCACAAGAATTCCGGCGTGTCTGAGCCGGCCATCAGTTTGCCGCCGGCGTCGTGGATCGCCTTGATCAGCTTGTCACGAAGTTCGACCCAACGGGCACGCTTCTCGACCGGAACGGTGAAAAGCCTCGCTCGTTTGTAATAATCGAGCCACTGCTGCTGAACTTTCGCAGGGTAAAACTTGTAGTCCGGCTGAGCTTTGATCGATTCCTCACTTCGCGACAAACCGAAGCTGTTCTTCATAAAATGCTGCGTCGGATTGACGAAGGGATTTGACGCGACGGTCTTGCGTGCGACTTCGGTTATTTTGGTCTCGTCGAGATAATCGAGACTCTTCCAGTTGTCAGGATTTCCGATCAAAAGGTCCGAGACAGAATGCTTCATTGGCGCGTCGGGTTTGAGCAGCATTTCCATATAGCCATCCAGGTGCTCGATCTGCTGCCCAGCCTTCCATGCACGTTCGACGCCGACATATCGTGTATCGGCGTGTCCAACGACGCGAATTCCAACTTTCTTGGCCTCATCTACGGCCGCTTCGTAAACCAGCGATGGAACGAACGTCGTGACCTTGATGAAGTCGTAACCGGCCTCTTTTGACTTTCGGACCGCATCGCGCGCCTGGTCGACATTGGTGACGACAAAATTATTCCCCTGTTCGCGGCCCGTCAGATGCGGACTCGCGACGTAGATCGTCGGGGCAACGATCTCACCCGTGGCCGACTGTCCGCGATATTTGAGCAGTTCCGGCGTGCCGATCATAAATCGGATCGTCGTCACGCCGTTCGCGACCATAACTCGCAATTCGTCAGGCGCGATCGAATCCGGATACTGCGGCCCATCCGACAGCAAGTGCGTGTGCATGTCGACGAGGCCCGGAATGAGATATTTTCCCTTTGCATCGACCGACGTTGCTCCCGCGGGCACTTTGGTCTTGGCCGCGTCGCCGATCTCGGCGATCACGCCGTTCTTCACGATCACCGTCTGATCGGCGATGACACGTTCGCGGTCCATCGGGATGACATTGACGCCGACAAAGGCCGTGATCTGAGCAGACGAAGCCGCAGCCGAGAACGCGAGTAATGCAAGACCAAGAAGTATTCTCATATTGTGTGGGTGTTCTACGTTTGCTGACCGCAAAAGGTTTTTGGTCAGATCCGAACGGCGGCTCTCAATGCCTGATCCAACCGTACTGTGTATTCGAAGGCGTCGCGCCGTCGGCGCGGTACTTTGCTTTGAGCTTCGTGACGTAGTCGCCAGGAATAGCGTTCATTTTTGCCTTCACGTCGATACCGTATACCTTGGCGGAGTTCAAACCAAAGATCTTCTCTTTAACACGATCGGTCAGCGGCTTGAACCCAAATCGTTTAATCAGGTCTTCGGGCATTTGCAGCCGTCGGAACGCTTCGATCTGCCATTGCGGAGAGCCCCACCAGATCGAGTCAGTGCCCCACAGCACGTGATCTTCGCCGAAGTCGCGGATCATCAGGCCAAGCATATACGCGCAGAGTTTCGGCTGCGTGATCACCGTCATTCCGAAAGTGGTGCCGAGGTCCATATAGACATTCGTCATCTTCGGATTTCGGCGACGCATCGCACACAGGTCTGATATCCACGGAATGTCGGTCACCGTCTTGAAATCGTCCTGCACCGCCGGCATAGCGTCACGGACGCCCTTGAAGCCCGCGTGGTAGATGAGGAAGTTCATCGACGGGAAATCCTTGGCTGCCTTCTCGACGTCGCGCGGGCTCGAATGGTCCAACTCCCATCCCGGAAGCGGCAGGCCTTTGTGCACGCAGATGTTTTTAATCCCGATCTTCTTGGAATATTCGTAGAATGGGTACGCGACCTTCTCATCGTCCATCCACCAGCCGACCGAGCCATCGGCGAGCGGTTGACCGGGATAGCCTTTCCAGGCTTCGGGCTTGAGCTGCTCCGCTTGGCGATGCATCTCGTCGAGGTTCGGCTTGCCCAGGTCGGGCGAGAACAGGCCGTGGGCAATGAGGCGTTTTGACTTCGCGAGCCCGTTGATCTCGGCACGCGTCTCGATCATCTCGTTCGGAGTAAGGACGTTCTGGTCGTCGGTCTTTGCCGGAAGTCCGGTGATAACAGCCATCGAAGTATCGCTGTCGAGGAACATCTCCTTGATATAATTCGCTAAGTACAGGTCCTGCCAGGCGTGTTCGCGGCCGGCGAGGTCTTTGTTGCCCCAGGCGGCACCGGCGGCGCGGTAACCAGGTATCAGCGGCGGCGACTGGATTATCTTGTTGGCACCGACGTGATGCGTATGAATATCGAAAATGAACGGCTTCTTGGGCCACCGTTCGTCCGCCACCTCGGGATCGTACAACTCAGCCGCATCGACCTCAAAATAACGGCCGAACACCGAGTTCATCGCAAGAAACGCCGCCGTCATTCCGCCCGAGGAAGCGAGGAATGAACGTCGGGATACTCCGAGACTCTGGCTGGTGGAATCGACGAGTTCGACCAAACGATGTTCGACTCGTTTTTGGTCAGGTGTCTGGTCGGGCGGCTCGAATTCCTCGTTCGAGACGATCTGCGTCGGCACCGGGAGAAGGCGTTCGTCAACGTCACATTTTTGTTTCCATGCCATAAGCTTTCGTCAGTCAAAAAGGGACATCAACACGAGAATATAGAGCGACGTTGCCGCCGCTCGTTTTATGATGGAGCACATTATTACCTCTACCTGAGTTTGAGCTGCTTCATCTTGGAATTCAGCGTGCTCTTCCTCATTTTTAGTAGGTCAGCGGCCCGATTTTGACGGCCGCCGGTGACGTGTAGCGCGGATTCTATAAGGTCCGCCTCAAAGCGGGCGACCGTCTCGTAAAAGTCAATGCCGTGTTCAGCGTCGATCTGAACCGGGCGAGCATTCGTGTCGACCTCGTGCAAAAGGTTGCGCATTGTCGTTCGTAAGCTATTGAGCTGTCGTCTCATCGACAGCAGATCGGTAGTATCGAGGGGTCTGGTTGCCATACGTAAATCCTGATCGAGGCAATCCGATTGTGTTGCCAAAAACGTCCGATAAATTCTTACTAGACGCCCGCCACAGCTATGCCGTCGGGAGCGACTCCCGTTGCGGCCCGGCCTGTGACTTCGCCGGTTGTGAGATCTACTTTGAGAACGATGTCCGGTTGGACGGCCGAGATATATGCGGTCTTGCCGTCGTTTGAAAATGCGATGCCCATCGGCGCGCTGTCGAGTTTGATACGCTTGACCTCTTTCCGCGTCGATGCGTCAATGATCAAAAGCTCTTTTGTCGCGTACATCGAGCAGACGACCCACTTTCCGTCCGGCGTAAACCTGACTCGGTACGGACGTCCGCCGATATTGATCTTGGCGACCGACTTGTAGCCGATGACGTCGACGACCTCGGCCATTCCTTCCTGATTGAGGCCGATCCAAACTTCTTTGCCGTCGGGCGAAAGGTCGATCGCCTCAGGCTGTTTGCCGACGGGAATGTGCGTGATCTTTGATTGGCCGCCTGCAGGCGGGGCATTTTGAAATTCGAACGCGGTCACGCTGTCAGAACCGATATTCGCCGTATAGAACTTCTTCTGGTCCGCACTGCCCGCGACCATGTGCGTTCCGTTCTGCCCGCTGCCCATGAACCAATCGACCTTATGCGAGACCGTGTCAAAACGGGCGATGGCCCGGCTGGCCTCGGCCGTGAAATACAAGCCCGTGCCGATCAGCTGAATGCCGTGCGGACGTATGAGCGGTTTGAGATCGACCTTTTTGATCTCTTTGGCCGTAGCAATGTCGATTATCGAGAGCGAACTTCCCGGCGTCTGTCCGCCGTAATTTGCAACATATGCGATCTTGGCGTCCGCTGATAAAACGACCTCGTGCGGCCCGTCGCCTGTCGGCACCTTTGCGACCGGTTTCATGGAAACGGGATCGATGATCGACATCGTCGCTTCGTTCTTATTTAGCGTGACGAGAACGGGCTTTGCAGCCTGAGCGTTGACGGAATCACCCGACATGACGGCAGCAAAAAGTACGAAAGCGAGTACTAGGCTCGAACGGACATTTGTAGGCATATTAAAGGCTTATACGTCGCCGACCGAAAAAGGTTTTGGGTCATTTTCAAAAATTCGTATCGTGGGCCTGACAAAGAAAAACCCGGCACACCAGACGGAGAGCCGGGGATTTCGTTCTGCAAGTCACGGGTTAGTTTGTGACGCCGGGTATCGGCTTATATTCCGTCACCTTATTGACGTCCTTGGCGTCTGCGTCGGCGATATCTTTTCGAACGAGCAGCACCAGGTTTACGCCGGGCCTGAGCGGGTAGACGTCAACGTACTTGTAGTGGTTACCGTATTTCTGGATCATCGCTGTGTCCTGATCACCTTTTTTGGCAACGATGAGTTCCGCTGAGTTCGAATCGATCAGCGTACCGTGGAAGTTTGCCTTGTACTTGGCCAGGTACCACGTCAACGGCCAGTAGTCGGGCGATACGATCTCGACCACCGTGTCAGGGCCTTTTCCGCTTTTGGCCGCGTAACGGTCGATCTCAGCAACCATGTCGAGCATTCCGCGACGCGTGTGAGCGTAAACGTACGGCATGTCTTCGTCGTCGTACTTAACGAAGTTTAGCTGATAGGTCTGATAGCCAAGAAGTAGAACCCCGACGGCCGCAACCGCGGCTCCGGCCACCCGCTGACGTTCGCTGCCGGAATTGTACATCTGCCCGATCCCGTATCCGGCGGCGATGCACATCGGGAGCAGGAAGCTAAGGGCAAGCCATGGCGTCTTGTATGGGATGATCGAATACGCCAGCAGCATTCCGAGCGCCCAGAATCCGGTGAACATCGCGAAGCGATGCTTGCCTTTCATCAACGCGATCAATCCGCCGAGCACCGAGAGCACCATGATCGGAGCCTCGATCTTCATTCCCCATTTCACATAGCCGAAGAAGCCATTCTGCGTATGGTCTTTGTTCCCGGTCTTCGTCCAAATGGCGTAAGCCTCGAAGGCCTTCGATACGCCTTCGGCATATGTAAAGAAGGAAGAGAAGAATAGAACAAAAACGTAAACGAACGCCGTAGCGACCGCAGCTGCCACAACGATCGTGTCCGAGCTTTGACCGAGTTTTGCCCGGAAATTCGACCAGGTTAGGGCCGTTGGCTCGGCAAAGTCGGTCTCATTCTTAACCTTGTGGTCGAGCAGGAAGATCACCCAGGCAATGCCCGCACCGATCATCAGCAGCACGATCGCATAAAATGGAAAAGCGTCCGCCGGCTTATTTGCCGGGAAGAAAGAGTCGTTGAGAAAACGCCAGCCCTCGGCAAGCGTATCGCTTTTGAAAAGCGCCGTCGCAAGCAGAACTCCGTGAACCGCGAGCAGGATGCCGGTCCAGCTCTTTTGAAACATCGGCGTTTCGCGTACCTTGTTCCACACCCAGACACTGATGCACGCGATCGCCATCGTGCCGAGCGTGATGAACGCCGTCTCTTTCGTGCCAAAGAACAATGCGACCGACGCCGAGCCGAGCAGCAGATATATAGGACGGCCTTCGTCCCACTCCAGGAATTTCTGGATCAGCCAATAGACTAGGCCCGCGGCCGCAATGAAAAGGATGATCCGTGAGACGGTGAGAACGTTCTCGTTGTCGCCGCCGATGATCTTAACGATGCGCAACACGAACGGCGAGACCGACGTGAAAAGCAGCACCGCCATCCAAGCGACGGCTCCCGGTCCGGCCCGGCGTTTTTCGATAAAGAAAAGCACCGACATCGCGATCGCAAGGCTCAGAAACACGAAAAAGATCTCGTGAATGAAATATCGCGAGATAAAGACCAGCCCCGGCGAGAGTGCGACAAACAGAGCGGCGACGAGCGTTCCAACGCGGCCGATGTAGTTCTTTAGGTAAAGAACGAGTACGACCATCAGCACGCCAAATATCGCCATGCTGACGCGGACCGGAACGGTCTCGAGTCCGAAAACTTTGGCAAACGCGACCGAGATGTAATACAGCGTCGGCCCGTGATAGTTGTCCGGCTGATACTTGTAAACGCCGTCCTTGAACAGCGTCGTAAGGAAGAATCCGTTTACGCCTTCGTCGTGGTGAAACGGCTTGAGCGCTAGCATCGCAAATCTCAGAACAGCCGACAGTACGATGATCGCCGCCGACGATACGAGCCAGAATACGTCGCGCTCGACGGGAGCTTCGGGCTCGGGAGCCGGTTCGACGATCTCAGGAGCCGGTTCTTTCACAGCTTCCTTCGTGGATTCGACGGGCTCCTGCTTTATTTCGTCATCGGCCGCCGGTCTGGGTGGGATCCGCGGTACGGCCTTTACCTTTTTCTTTTTTGCCATTTTCGAGAGCTACTTGATCTTGTAAACGCGATACTGTCCGGCCTCGGCTATCACCGGATACTTCTTAAAATATTCTTCGTTCGCTTTGAGCGTGCCCCGCTCTTCGGGCGTGAAAATTACGTAATCGACATTATATTTGTTGAGCAGGACATCTGCCACAGCCCCGCCGCTGTATATCTGCTTCACCTCAGCCTCGCGCGGCAAGTAATTGATGCCATGCGATGAAAGGTGGCCGCTGTAACGCATCACGGACTGCCGCCCGGTTAGAACCACCGGCGAATTGAACGTAGGAGCGTTGAGAAAGATTGCCTTTGGATCGGTCTTCTCGCGGATCTGCTCGGCGATGCTGACTGCGTCCTTTTCAAAAACGCCGTACTTGATCTGGCCCGACGCGGTTCGCCAGACATCGAGCGAGCCGGAGGCGACGAGGACGAATACGCATATGCCTGCAAAGACCTTGAGCAGCCGATGCCCGTGTTGCCACAGGTAGGCTACCGCAAGGGCAACAAATGGGAGTGATGCCGCGAACCAATAGATCAGGATCTTGATGTTGTCCCATTCCCAAGGGGCGAGCTTTGCTACGTTAGCCACGATAAAGAGAACCGCGAACGGTACGTAAAAAAGCACGAGATCGCGTCGCGGCCCGATAGTTTCGTCCGCTCCGTCCTTGCGAAACCCGCCTTTCAGATACAACCAGATGCCGACGCCGAGCAGCGGGAAGAGAAGGCCCGTATTCATCAGCCAGAACCACCCGACCGTCATCTCGCGTTTGTCCCAGCCGAAATGCCAGTCGAAGAACTTTGTCGTTTCCGTGGCGGTGCCGGTCATCAGCCAGACAAGTTCGGGGACGGCGATCAAAGCGGTTCCGATACCGAATGCTATCCACCGCATCCACTGTTTTGGCCGCATCGCGAAAAGGAATGCGGTGACTACAAAAAGCACGACGAGGCTGTGCATGTGGATCAGCGGCAGAGTGCCGGCCAGCAGGCCGGCGGCAAAAGCTCCGATGTTTTCTTGGCTGAACGCCTTTGACGGGGAAGGTGCGTCGCTAATTTTAAAGACACGCCACAGATACCCGAGGACGAGTACCGTGAGCGGCATCCCGAGAAGAAGGCTTCGCTGTGTCATGAACAGCACTACCATCGAATTGCCCCAACGAAGTTTGTCGCCGATCGTATAGTCACGCGGCAACGCCCAGATCAGGTCGTACAGTCCTTTCCCGGACGTCGTCATGTCCTCATTGAGCCAGAGGAATCCGAGTCCGCCGCTTAGGACGAGCAGCACCGGCGCAATGCGTCCGGCGAGTTTGCTGCAAGTGATCGTAGCAACGAAACTTTCGAAGAGCACAAATAGCGAGAAAGCCCAAGCCAGATTCTGCACGAACATCGCACTGATCACATCGGCGCCGAGCTTCACAAAGACCGCGCTGAGCATATCAGCGACGAACGGGTATGTGTATTTCGCACCGGCCCACGACGGATTTATCACCGGGAAGTTATTCGCCTCGGTAAAGCTGAATATCGTCCCGAGGTGATACGGCAGGTCGCCCAGATTTTGCGAGCCGCCGGTCGTGATCGCCCCGTTCGACATGAACATCGTGTTGTTAAAGAACAGCAGAAACAGCAGGAAAAATCCGCCGTAATAGGCGAAACGCTTGAGTTTTGAGGCGTTCGCTCCCTGAAGTTTGCCCTTCGCTCTCGCCCAGTCCTTCTTAAAGTTGTTCCTTATATCAGTCCTCTGGAGCAGGGCGACCGGCGAAAGTGTCACCAACACTGCCGCGATCAACGCCGGAGCGACAAACCCCGCGACCGACGCAAACAGAAAGGTCACGAGCCCGAGCACCGCCGAACCTACGATAGTTCCCGCCGAGAGGCGCCACATGAGCGGTTTTTCGCGGGCGACCAGATAGGTTAGGGCAGTGCCGCCGCAGATCATCAGCGCGAGTAGAATTACTGAAATGAACATAAAGAAACGGGGCGTTTTATCTAGGATAAAGTACTTCAATCGCGATGGAAAAGACAATTTCGCGGAGCGGACAAAGGCGGAAACCCGCGCGGTAGCAAGGGTGCGCAACCTTCGTATTGTGCGACATGGCACCCTCCCTACCGGTCGGGGTTCCGCCCTTTGATTCGCTCTGATTTGGTATTTACGCCCGAGCCTGTAAAATTAGCTCTTTTGGCCGAATGGCCTTGGGAGTGACCTTATGCTGCAAGCCGGTATCGTTGGGCTGCCCAACGTTGGGAAATCGACACTTTTTAACGCACTGACCGCTCAGGAAGCGGCACTCGCGGCAAACTATCCTTTCGCCACGATCGAGCCGAACGTCGGCGTCGTAGCCGTTCCCGACGAACGACTCGCGGTGCTCGCCAAGCTGCATGGTTCGCAAAAGATCGTCCCGGCGACGGTCGAGTTCCTGGACATCGCCGGTCTCGTGCGTGGAGCGTCCAAAGGCGAAGGACTCGGCAATCAATTCCTTGCGAATATCCGCGAAACACACGCCGTTGTTCAGGTCGTTCGGTGCTTTGAGGACGAGAATATCGTTCACGTCGAAGGCTCGGTCGACCCGATCCGCGATATCGAGACGATCCAGATCGAGCTTGCACTGGCCGATCTTGCTTCTGCCGAAAAACGGCGTGACAAAGCGATGCGTGCGTCGAAAACGGGCGATAAGAACGCCAAGGTCGAACTCGATATTCTCGACAAGATCCAGCCCGTACTCGAAGAAGGCCGTCCGGCCCGTGCCGCAGGCCTCACCGACGATGAGAAAGCGATCGTCAAGACATGGTTCTTCCTCACGACCAAACCGACGATCTATGCGGCGAATGTCGACGAAGATTCGCTCGCCGATCCTTCGTCGAATCCGCATGTCGCAAAAGTGCAAGAATTCGCCGCGAAAGAGAACTCCGATGTCGTCGTTATCTGCGCAAAGCTCGAAGCTGAGCTAGTCGCCCTCGACGAAGCCGAACGCCTCGAATATCTTAAGGATTTGGGTCTCGCAGGCTCAGGTGTTGACGGCCTGATCAAAGCCGCTTATCACATGCTCGGTCTGATGTCTTTCCTGACCGCCGGCGAGAAAGAGGTCCGTGCGTGGACCATCCCGATCGGCACAAAAGCTCCGCAGGCTGCCGGTGAGATCCACAGCGATATCGAACGCGGCTTTATTCGAGCTGAGATCGTCGGCTATGACGACCTCGTCGACTGCGGCAGCCGAAAAGCTGCCAGTGAAAAAGGGATCGCCCGGCTCGAAGGCAAGGATTACGTGATGAAGGAAGGCGACGTGGTCGATTTTAGGTTCAACGTATAGGTTAGAAGTAGGCGATCGTGCGGGTCGCCTTCTTTTTTAGCTTCTGGACGAGATTGCCGTCCTTAGTTTCCCATTTGGTCATGATCTCGACCGTCCAATTGCCGTGGCTATCCGGCTTCTGATATTCCCACGTTTGTTTCCCGGTGAGGTTTCCGAGCTCATCGAAGTTCTCGTGCTTGTGATCACCGTTCTTTTCGGTCGTCTCGATAACACGCGAACCCTGCGAGCCGTCGGCGTTGAAGAAGATCGTTTCGATCCTTTCGACACCGTTCTCTTTCGAGGTCTTTGTCTCAACCCGGTTGACGACCCCTGCCTCGGGAGTCGAACTTGATTGTTCGACAAGTTCGCCATTCTTATCGTAGGTCAGGTTGCTGATCGTATTTATCGAGCCATCCGTGTTGAACGAGACGTTCGACTCGCGGCGGCCCTGTTTATCAAAAGACGATCTTGACAGCGTGCTGATCCTGCCGTCGGCCTCGATGCGTTTGAATTCGACGACGTTCCCATCCCGGTCATACTCGAACGAATGCGTAAATTTCAGCTCGCCCGAAGGTCTGTAGTGGAACTCTTTGATCTTGTTTCCTGCCTTATCGACCTCGGTCGTCATCCTCGAATTCAGCTCGCCATCCTTGGTAAATTGAAGGTCTGCCTCAATATTGCCGAATTTATCGAATGTGATCTCCGAGGGTATCCAGCCGTCATTCGTCGCATTCTTATCGGCGGCCTCTAGTACCTCGGTGACGATCTTTAGAGAACGCACCGGCCCTTTTAAATCGCGTTCTTCGCGGTCGGTCTTTGGCTTGGCCGGCTGCTGAGCCGAAACCGCAGTTACACCCAGAATGATCAAAAGTACAATTCCGCCGCCCGTTTTCGATCTCATATTTCCGATAGATGCCCAAAACCCCTGCTCGGTTTTCGCATACGAGGATAATAATTCAACATATTTCCTGCGTGCTAGAATATATGCATGCGTGAGGCCGACCTGAAAGAAGAGATCGCCGATCCGACCGGCAAGGCTATCATCCGCCGAATGCGTGATCGCCGTCGATTTCGTTTCGAATCGGGCGACGCGATCCAGTTCGATGTGGCGGGCTACAAGCTCGACCGTGAACTCGGCATCGCACAGTTTCTTGCAGTCGAGAACAATCTGCGCATCATTCCACGCTGGCCGGAGGTCATTTACGAATGAACCTGAGCGAGCACATCCAAGCCGAGATCACCACGGCTGATGCGTTAGCCAAATCAGGCGATACGACTGCAGCATTTCACCACCTCGAACGCGCTCACGTCCTCGGCCAGGCATCGACATTCGAACACACCCGCGTTCATTGGCGCATGTTCAAGCTCGGACTGCGGACGCGTTCGCCCCGTGAGATATGGGGACAGATCGTTCGCATCGTCGGCGCGGCGACCAAGACCCCGTTAGGCATTTATCCCACAGGCAACACCGGCGGGGCGAATGTTTGGTTCTTCAAACGAATGCCAGTTCCTGACGATCTCAGAGCGATCCTTGACGGTGCTCGCGAACGAGCCGGATGATCTACGAATTTGGCTCCGTAGAGTGACATCGGTCACTGAACGTCCGTTCGTGAACAGAATATTATTTGACCGGACACAAGGTTAAAGCTATTTTTTAGGTATGAGCTCGAGACGGCACACTAATAGAGGGATCGCGGCATTCGTGCTGATGTTCCTGTGCCTGAACGTCGGCGGTGCCTTGTGCCTTACGCTCTGTACGCAGATATTTGCTGCGTCTGAGATCGCCGACAGTGATGCTCATCTTTCGGAACACTGCAAACAGGCAAAGAAAGCGGCTGAGGAACTTGAACGCAATGCGACTAAGATCGAGGCGGGCGAGGCGTCGTGCTGCATTATGCCGGTCAGCATGTTCGCCGCGCCGCTGGAAAAGCGGTCGGAAATTAAGCTGACTCTAACGGCGGCTCCGCTTCCGGCATCCGTTGAACACGAGTTCGCGGCTCCTGAATTTTACCGGGCAAGTCTGCCCGCGACTCCGGTCTATCGTCCGCCGCCACTCGACGGGCGTTCTTCCCACGTCATCAATTCGGTTTTTCGTATTTAGTCTGATCTATTTGCTGCGCCTCATTCGCGACGGCGTAGCTGTGTCGTTCGTTTCTTACTGGGACGAGTGATCTTTCCATCAGGATCAGATATTTACGGAGACTAAAATGAGAACCAGGATATTTCTTATGATCGCGGCCGTGCTTGCATTTGGCGTCGGCTTTGCGGTTTACGCATACAATTCCACATCTACATCTACCGAAACGATAGCAGCCTCGTGCTGCTGCAGCGGCGACTCTTGCCCGATGAAGGCAAAGGGTGAGCACAGGATGGCCGGCCAAGATATGAAAGCGGGCGAGGCCCATTCGTGTTGCGGTGATTCGTGCCCGATGAAAGCCGCCAAAGGCGAGCACAAAATGGCTGGCCACGAAATGAAACCCGGCGAGGCCCACTCGTGCTGCGGCGATTCGTGCCCGATGAAAGCCGCCAAGGGCGAGAATAAAATGGCCGGCCACGAGATGAAAGCCGGCAAGGCCCATTCGTGCTGTGGTGATTCATGCCCAATGAAGGCCAAAGGCGATAAGGCTGCGGCCGACCATGCGGCGATGGGCCACGCCATGACCAACGCAGATGGCAAAACCGGCCACACGTGCTGCGCCTGCTGCACAAAGAACAAAGAGAAAAAGACAGAAACGGCGATCTGATCGCGAATTTTCCGTGTGAACAGGATCCGGGCAGCTTAGCGGTTGTCCGGATCCATGACGCGGTCATGAGCCTATGAAAAAACTTATTCTCTTTCTGATCTTTTCCGTCTCGCTGGCCATAACGGTAAACGCTCAGCGAGTTGTCCGCTACGACCTGACGATAGACCATAAGATGGTCAATTACTCGGGCAAAATGAAGCACGCCCTGGCGATAAATGGCCAGATCCCCGCGCCGACTCTCGAGTTTACCGAGGGCGATATCGCCGAGATCCACGTCAAGAACAACCTCGACGAAGAATCGTCGCTGCACTGGCACGGCATCCTGCTTCCGAACGAGGAGGACGGCGTGCCTTATCTGACGACAACGCCGATCGCTCCCAAGGGAACACACCTTTTCCGTTTCCCGATCCGGCAGAACGGCACATATTGGTATCACTCGCACAGCAATCTGCAGGAACAGAAGGGACTCTATGGCGCTTTCATTATCAAGAAACGCGATGAGCCCGCGATGCCGACCTACACGGTGCTGTTCAGCGATTGGACGGACGAGCATCCGCATGAGGTTATGCGTTCGCTCAAGACCGAGAACGATTGGTACGCGATAAAGAAAGACTCTGTCCAGAGCTATCAAGATGCCGCTAAAGCCGGTGCCCTGAAAGAAAAGTTCCGACAGGAATGGCAGCGAATGAATGCGATGGACGTGTCCGACGTCTATTACTCTGCATTTCTTGCCAACGGCCGAAAAGAGGCGATCGCTCCTCAGTTCAGTGCCGGCGACAAGGTACGGCTCCGGGTTATTAACGGATCGGCGTCGACGTATTTCTGGCTACAGTTCGCGGGTGGCCAGCTTACCGTAACGGCGAGCGACGGGATCGACGTCGAACCCGTAAAGGTCGATCGAATGCTGATAGCGGTCGCCGAGACGTTCGACATGATCGTCACTATCCCGGACGACAGGGCATTTGAGTTTCGGGCTACGGCCGAGGACCGGACGGGAGCGGCCTCGCTGTGGCTGGGTTCCGGTGATCGTGTCGCGGCACCCGTTCTGCCGCCGCTGAAGCTCTTTGCCGGAATGAAAATGATGAACGACATGGGCAAGCACCAGATGAAGATGTCATATCAACAAATGGACATGAATGAGGTCATGTATCCGGAAATGGAGCCCGATCCGACGAAGCTTGCTGACGAGCCGTTCGAGCCGCCCGTCACGCTCAACTACGCGATGCTGCGGTCACCGACCAGTACGGCCCTCGATCCCAACGCTCCGGTGCGAGAGCTGCGCTTTCGCCTCACCGGCAACATGAATCGCTACATGTGGAGCATCAACGACAAGCCTTTGTCGAAGACGGACAAGATACTGATCAAGAAGGGAGAAGTGGTGCGCATCACGCTCGTCAACGACACGATGATGCGGCACCCGATGCATTTGCACGGGCACTTCTTTCGCGTGCTGAACGGGCAGGGAGATCATTCGCCGCTCAAGAATGTGATCGACGTCATGCCGATGGAGGAAGACGTCATCGAATTTGACGCGAATGAGGAAAAGGATTGGTTCTTTCACTGCCACATCCTCTATCACATGATGGCGGGCATGGGCCGAGTATTCTCGTACAAGGACTCACCCCCAAATACTCAGGTCGCACCGACAAAGAAGAACTGGAACTACTTTAAAAAAGAGGACGAGCGGATGCTTCATTCGGCCTTTAGATTTGCGGCCCAGTCGAATGGCGGTTTTGGCCACGCGACTGTCTTCAATAACTACTATTTCGGCACGACCGACTTTCATTTCAAGCCCGGCAAGGGATTTGAATTTGAGAACAAGGTCGGACGGCTGATCGACAAGCGGCAGTTTTTCAATGTATATGCCGGATTCGAATTCAGCCGCGAAAAGCACGAGGGTCGATGGGAGAACGACATTTTCGGCACGCTCGGATTTGAATACACGCTGCCAATGTTCGTCAAGGCCGACGCCCGAGTAAATACGAATGGGCGTTTCCGGCTGCAACTCAGCCGCGAGGACCTCGCGCTGTCAAAACGGCTGCGCTTTGACGCGATGTGGAATACCGACAAGGAATACCAACTCGGTATGCGTTACATCCTCAGCAAACGCTGGCAGATCAGCGGCAACTATTACAACGAATACGGCTTCGGTGCCGGCGTTACGTACAACTATTAGGAGAACCATGAAAAAACTAACTTTTGCCCTTCTTCTCAGTGCTTTGATGGCACTAGCCGGCCAGGCCCAAGAGGCCGGTGCCGTCGATCCGGCGGTTAAGGCAAAGATCGCGACGGCACTGACAGCGTATTACGGCATTAAGGACGGTCTCGTCGATTCAAATGCCGAAACCGCGAGTGCAAAGGGCTCCGAGCTGGTCGCCGCGCTCGACGCCATCGAACCGACGGCTATGAATGACGCTCAGAAAGCGCAATGGGAAAAGCTCGGGCCGAGGCTTCGCACAGACGCGAGCCACATAAACAAGAACAAGGAAATCGAGCATCAACGCGAGCACTTCGAGAAGTTGTCTAACAACATGTATGCTCTAGTATTTAACTTTAAGGCGAATACTGAAGAGGCCTTTCTTCACTACTGCCCGATGAAAAAAGCTACGTGGCTGTCGGCGAGCAAGGAAGTTAAAAATCCGTATTACGGGAAGAAGATGCTGACCTGCGGCTCCGTGCGCGCGACGCTGAAGAAGAATTGAGGTTTGGGATGTTTTTGATTCGATCAGTCTTAATAGGTGCGTTTGCGGTTTGGTTCGTTGGGTGCGGGGCGAATCCCGCGCCAAATACCTCAAGTAGCGGCGGCCAAAATAACCATCATGCGAATATGGACCATTCGTCGATGGGCCATGGCCCGATGGACCATTCGAATATGAGGAGTTCGCCGAATGCCGCGTCGGCCGATCTCGATCTGCAGTTCATCGACACTATGATCGTTCATCATCAAGGTGCGGTGGATATGGCGAGGCTCGTTCTGCAGAAAGGGGAGAGTCCAGAGCTGCGTACCCTCGCGTCCAGCATCATTACTGGCCAGGAATCCGAGATCGCCGAGATGAAGCGATGGCGTGACAGCTGGTTCAAAGGCCAGCCGCCGGCGATCAATATGGAACTAGCGGGAATGGCAGATTCGATGAAGGGTATGGATATGTCGAAGCTCGGAACGCTTCAGGGAAAGCCTTTCGACATAGAATTCGCCAACCAGATGATCCCTCATCACGAAGGAGCCCTCGTGATGGCGCGTGAGGCGATCAAAACTACAAAACGCGATGAGATCAGACGCCTTTCGAATGAGATAATAGAGGCGCAGCGGTCAGAGATCGAATTGATGCAAAAGTGGGTAAAGGAGTGGAGCAAATAGATCAGCCTCAAGACACGGCGTCGGGATGGCTATATCTCGCGTGGGTACTTGCGCTTGCCGGTACCGTAGGAAGTCTTTTCTTCAGCGAGGTGATGCTATATCCGCCTTGCGTGCTGTGCTGGTACCAGCGGATCGCCCTGTATCCGCTCGTCCTGATCATTCCGGTCGGCATCCTCGCTCGGGATAGCGGCGTTGTAAAATATGCCCTCTCGCTTTGCATCGTCGGTCTTGCGATCGCGGTCTATCATAATTTGCTTTACTTCGGGTTCATTCCCGAGAGCATCACGCCGTGTACCGAGGGCGTGCCGTGCAACGCGAAGCAGGTCGAGCTGCTGGGATTTATTACGATCCCATTGATGGCGCTCGGCGGATTTGCGGCGATCGCGGCTTGTCTGTTTTTGGCGAAAAAGAAGGCCTAGTTGGAAGGACTTTCCTGTCTTTGCGTCTTCTTAGCGGTCTTAGCGGTCTTTGCGAGAAACATTTTTCTCACGCCAAGACGTCAAGGGCGCAAAGAAAACCGTAAGAGAAAAAGAGATATGAGAAAAGATGTATTGATAATGGGCGGGATCGCGATACTGGTGATCGTCGCGGCGTACTTTGGGGCAGATTATTACCGAACTTCGGTCCAGGAAGAGCGCAAGCCGGTGGCGAACACCGCGACGACAGCGCCTTCCGGCCAACTAGTTCGTGACGATAGCCCCACTATGGGCCCAGCGGACGCCAAGGTAACGCTGGTAGAGTTTTATGATCCCGAATGCGAAAGCTGTGCGGCGTTTGGCCCGGTCGTCAAAAAGATCTATTCCGACTACGGCGGCAAGGTCCGGCTCGTAATGCGATACATGCCGCTGCACAGGAACTCGATGACCGCCGCGACATTTATCGAAGCCGCCGGCGAACAGGGCAAATATTGGGAAGCAATGGACCTGCTGTTCCAAAAACAGCCCGAATGGGGCGAGAAACACGGTGCTCCGCCGGATCCCAACGCTCCGCCGATCAACGTACTTTTCGACAAATACGCCAAGGAACTCGGCCTCGACATGGAAAAGGCCAAGGCATCGATCAACGCCCGCAAATTTGAAGAAAAGATCCGCCGCGATCAGAAAGACGGCCAGGACCTGCGCGTGCGCCGCACGCCGACATTTTTTGTCAATGGCCGCGAACTAGCGAGATTCAGCGAAGCCGACCTTCGAGCGCTGATAAATGAGGAACTGAATAAATAGTTAATGGGAAGCTGTTGCCAAACCGAATGCGGACTCGACCCTAAAGCAGCCGGACAACGCCGGACGCTTACGATCGTGCTGGCGATCAACGCCGTTATGTTCGTAGTGATCGTGGCCGCGGCCGTTGTAGGTTCGTCAAATTCATTAATGGCCGACAGTCTCGACAATCTCGGCGACGCTTTGACGTACGGATTGAGCCTCTTTGCGGTATCGAAAGCAGCTTCGGTCAAATCGAAAGTGGCTCTGTTCAAAGGCGGTCTGATCCTGACCGCGGCGCTCATGGTTGCGGCAGGCATCGTATACAAATTACTCGTTCCAACCGTACCGAGCTTTGAAATGATGGGCATTTTCAGCCTTGTCGGACTGGCCGCAAACGCTGTGTGCCTTGGTCTTCTGACGCGGCACCGAAACGAGGATGTAAACATGTCGTCGGTATGGGAATGCTCGCGAAACGACATCGCATCGAACATTTCCGTATTTGTCGCCGCGGGAGCTGTTTGGGCAACCGGCTCGATGTGGCCAGATCTCACTGTCGCTTCGGTACTTGTTATAATTTTACTAAGATCTGCGATCCGCGTGAATACATCAGCGATCGCGGAACTTAGAACGGCTCATCACGCCAATTGATATGAAAATATTTGCTTTACTTTGGATAGTTCTTTTTGCCTCCCTCGGCTACGCGCAAGGTCAGACAACGGTTAAGTTGAAAGGCCAGGTCATCTGTGAATCTTGCTGGGCCGAACAAGAGGATCGAAAGAAGAACCGGTACGGAACCACGGAAGACATTAAGTGCGCTTCCGAATGCGCTGATAAGGGTTTGTCGCGTGCTCTCGCCGTTGAAGACGATAAAGGCTTCACGTTGTACACCTTGGAGAAAGGAACTGTGAAGACCGGCGCAAAGGCCTTTCTCGATGACGTGCCAAAGATCGTCGAGATCGAGGGCGTCCTTCGAACCGAGAAAGGCAAGAACATCGTCAGGGTCAACGCTCTCAAGGTGCTCGACGAAAAGCCGCCTAAACCGGTTCTGAAGTCGACCGATGCCGTGTTAGCGTTGAAAGACCTGACCGGTGCTCCGCAAACGCTTGCCAGTTACCGCGGTCGAGTTGTCGTGCTCAATTTCTGGGCGACTTGGTGCGAGCCGTGTAAGAAGGAAATGCCTGACCTGTCGCTTATTCAGAACGAATATGCGGCGCTCGGCGTTCAGGTGATCGGTGCCGCCGGCGATGACGCGGCAGAATCGGCAAAAGTGCTGAAATTCATCCGCGAATTTAAGGTTAATTTCCCGGTCTGGGTCGGTGCTTCGACCGAGGACATGGAGCGTTTCGGCGTCGGAACGGTGCTTCCCGCGACCGTCATCGTCGACCGCGAAGGCAAGATCGTCTGGCGTGAGATCGGGATCGTACAAGCAGCCGAGCTTCGAAAGGAACTGGACAAACTCCTGCTCCCGAAGGTGGCGGAGGCGACGAAGGTAGCAAAGGCAGAGAACAAGAAATCAAAGGCTTCGCTCGTTCCTGCCTGACCCGTCTGACCGGGCGAAGGCCAGGCCGTCCGGGGGACGGCCGATAACCCTAAGAAATTTACCGCGGGAATTCGACTGATACCCGATCAAGTCGACAGGGCCGTGGTGCGCTCGACGCTTATCTATCGGTTGCACCCGCGTTTTCACCTTGGGCTCGAATACAACCCAAAGGTCGGTGAGGTGCATCCGCTGATCACATTTATCCCGGTTACCGAAACGCTGAACCGGCCCGCCGTGATCTTCGGCATCAGTTCCGACCGCATCGGCACGCCGCGCGGAACTTCGTTTTATCTAACCGCGAGCAAAGACCTCGAGTACTGGACCGGCCTGCCCATCGCCCCGTACGGCGGCGTTGTGTATGGAACTCACGAGAAGAAGTTTCGAGCGATCGGCGGCTTGAACGTCCGCTTTCATCCGAAGTTCACAGGACTCGCGCAGTTTGACGGCGTCAAGGTACACCCGAGCCTGACTTACACATTTAACGACACACACGGCCTTACATTCCTGATGATCCGCGGAACGGATCCGGGGTTTACGTACACGTTCTCTTTCTGAATTATTGGCCTTTCTTTGATCGCTCTTCGCGCTCTCTTTTCAATTGTGCGAGGAAGTTTGCGTGAGTCGTGTCGACGTATTGTCTATAGCCTTTTGGGTCGATAAACGGATTGATCGCAGGATCACGCTTAAGTTTTTCCGCCTTTTCCAGGAGGTGAAAGAACGATCCGTGCGAGCCGAGGAAAACGTCGGGATCTATCGCTTTCATCTTTGCGAACGTCAGTTCGTAATCCGAAATTATTGACGAATACTTTCGGTTGTCGAGAAGGGTGTAGCCGGGGATCGACGCACTGCTTACGAAAGCGACCTGCAACTCGCGGCCTTTCTCGCGAAGATTCAAGAGCCACATAGTGGCGCCGGGCGTGTGCCCCGGCGTAATGACAGCCTTAAGCTTCACTCCGCCGATAGAAACGAATTCTCCATCGGCGATCGTTCGATCGACCCTGACCGGTTCAAACGCGTATTGATCGCCCCACGCAAAATCATCCTTGCCGCCTTTTTCGAGGGCCTTCTTGTCCGCTCGGCTCGAGATCATCTTCGCCTTCGTCAGTCGTTTTAGTTCTGCAAGTCCGGCTGCATGGTCGTAGTGGGCCTGCGTATTTAGCAGGTATCTCACATCCGATAGTTTAAAACCCAGCTTTGCGATGTTCGACTTGATCTGCGGCACCGTTTCGGCATAACCGCTGTCGATCAGTATATGGCCCTTCGGCGTAGTAACAAGAAACGACGTAACTTCGCTCGCGCCGACGTAGTACACGTTTCCGATGATCCTGAACGGCTCAACAGGCTGGTTCCATTCGCGATCTCGATCCGTAGATTGGCAAAAGACAGCCGGCGCAAAAAGAAAAACGACGATTGCGAAAAAGATGAGTTTCATGGACGTTAAAAAGGAGTTGAGAGGAATGGTGCCCCCGGCAGGATTCGAACCTGCAACCAACGGATTATGAGTCCGCTGCTCTAACCGTTGAGCTACAGGGGCGGCCGGTTTTTGAGTTTATCGAAATCGCTGGGGCGATGCAAAACGGTGCAACTATTGCAGCAGCGGGCGAAAGATCGGGGCATTGCGTATCTTTGCAGCGGCCTCGCCGGACTCGTCGAATTCGTTTCCGTTCAGGATAGCTTCGAGAACGTCTATTTCGGCGTCGCCAAAGTTTGCGATGCCGAGTGCATTTGACGTCTCGACGCCGACGACACGCGTCTGAGCGAGGTCGAAGACCCAGTCGAGTATCGTTTCTACCGGCTCGGCGTCCGGAAAACGCTGGCGGATGAGTGCAAGGATGTGTGCGCGGTCGTCAACGTTCATCAGCAGGGCGAAAAAGAACCGGTGCTGCGGATCGGTGACGAAATTGCGGCGTTTGACGATCTCGTCGATCGCGTCGAGGCGTTCGAATATCGGGCCAAAGATCTCGCCTCGCACTCCGTGACACTCATTCGCAACGTCAAGAAATGCCTGAAACCTCGATCTCGCTTCGCTAAGGCCGAACATCTTCTCAAGCTCATTCGCCCCGACCAGATGACGCAGACGGCTCAAGACAGAGAAGGTCGTCTGAACGTCGCATTTGCGAAGAAATTCGATCGCCGCTTCGTCAGCGTCGGGACGCTTTGCACGAAACATCGCCGCGAGTATCTGCAATTGCTTCGTCGTGTTCGGCTGGTCGAAGAATGGGTCGATCGCGAGCGAAGGCTTTTCGTACGCGAACTGCGGCAGTTCGAGCGGCGAACGGTCGGTTCTAACGACGATCGTTGCCGAAGGGTGGTCGAGGTGAAACAGCCCGTGAATGTATTCGCGGCCCGCACGGATCTCCTGCACATCGCCGACCTCGAGCAGTTCGCAGACCTTGAGGCTCATGTCGCCGATCTCAGCAAACGTGTTGATCTTGTCCTTGCACTCAAACTCGTACGAGCTATGAATGCTTGAGCCAAGCAGCACCTGAAACGCTCCGCAAAAGCCGTGCTGATGGATCGCCGTCGTACCTTCGAACCAGAAATACACGTCAATGTGAAAACGCGGCCCCGAATAGACCGTCACCGGCGGATCGGCAAATCGTGCGTGCAGGTCACGCTGCGGCGGCAGTTCGCGACGGTCGAGGGCCCATTTCGCAACGTCCCAGGCAGAAAGCTGCGATGGGAGATTTGCGTCCCTAAGCGCCTCAGCCGCGATTCCGGGCAGTAGTTCTTCGTTGTAAGCTGCGGCGAGCCAGACCCGCTCGATCTCGTCGCCCAGCTCGTTAAACGGTGTCATTTGTTGTCGTGTTCAAACGTCGGCGGCGGTGGAACCGCAGGCGGCTCTTCATCTTCGGGGATCTGGGCCACGTGACGCAGGACCAAAAACATCCCGACCAGACTTAGTCCTATAAGGAAAACACTAATTCCGAGGCTCCACCATCCGAGAGCGTTTCCAACCATATTAGGATCAGGTGGAGTGCCGGTAGCAACAAGGATGATCGCGATCACCGTCATGACGACGAACATTGCTACTATTTGCAGCCCAAGGCCGATCCCGGCACACAAAGCACCCCAGAGCACAGCATTGCGACCATTTTCATTCGCCGTTTTCGCCACGAATATCGTGAAGATGACGATCGCGATCAGTCCAACTAGTTGAAGGATCATATTGTGTTGGAGAATTTAGTTGTCGAACGTCGGCTTCTTGCTGCTTACTTTCCGGTACGTACCGTTCGCAGTCACGTTATGCCCGAATCCGCACGCGGGAGCGATGCCTTCCTGCGTGACCTTAATCATGCCGGCCTTAACGAATTTGATCTCGATCGTGCAATCGGGGTCTTCGCCTTTTATCACGGCGAGGTCGCCATCGATAGTGCCTGTGGCGTCCATCTGGCCGATGTTCACTGTCGGTTCGCCGGGGCTCATTTGATACGGGTAAACGAGGTCGAACGCGACTCGCAGCTTGCCGCCGCCGAGGGCGAGGATCTTTACCTCATTAGAAAAATCCTTGAATTTACCGGTGAACGACATCCGAAACGTGCCGTTGACCTCGGCTGCCGACACGCTCGCACGAGACTGGGCAGCGACGCCGGCCGAAAACGCAACTAAAACCATAAGAAACGCAAATGGAAGTGATCTCGATAGTTTCATACTCGTTTCCCGATAAATGATTTATCTGCTATATTTTGCCTAACTCTTCCGAAAATCTTAGCACGTAAGGAAATAAATCGATGAGCGCAAACGCACAAACGATCAACGGCGGCGCGGTTCCCGGCGCGCGCGAGGGACACCCCAAAGGTCTCTATGTACTTTTCAGCACCGAGTTGTGGGAGCGATTCAGCTTCTACTCGATGCTCGCACTTTTCACGCTTTACCTTCGCGATCCGAATGAGGGCTTCGGCTGGACGGCGGCTGAGGCGACCGGCCTTTACGCGAACTACCTGATGTTCGTTTATGCGAGTCCGCTGATCGGCGGTTTGATCGCTGACAAGGTCACCGGCTACCGCAAGGCCGTGATGATCGGCGGCTTCTTCTTCATGGCGGGCCACGGCCTGCTTTCGATACCCGCGATCTGGGCCGTCTATGCGGCTCTGACGTGTTTGGTGATCGGTAACGGTTTCTTCAAGCCGAACGTCTCTACGATGGTCGGCAACCTGTATCCCGAGGGCAGCCACCTCAAGGACCGTGCCTACAACATCTTTTACATGGGCATCAATATCGGGGCCGCCGCGGCGCCGATCGTCATGGAGATCGTTAAGGCCTACTTCGGTTTCCACGCAGCGTTCGCCGTTGCGGCGTTCGGAATGGTGATCTCGGTCGCTATCCTGTGGAAGTTCAAGGCGGACGTCATGGGTGCCGACATTAAGGGCAAGAGGGGTGTGACCGCTGTCGAGGATCCAAGTCAGGCAGCAGACACAGCCGCGACCGCCGTCGATGCTCCGCCGCACGGCGTCAGCGACCAAGACGAGGGCGGACACGCCGCACATGCCCGGGATAAGGCCGGTCTGATGGCCGCCGTACCTGACTGGAAGCGAGTTGTGGCCCTCATCGTCGTCTTTATCATTGTTATCGTGTTTTGGATGGTCTTTCACCAAAATGGCTCAACGATCACTTATTGGGCAGACGACAACACGGCCTGGAACGTCACGGGCACCATCTCGAACGCGATCAACCCGATCTATATCATTCTGCTAACGTTTCCGCTTGTCTGGTTTTGGGGCTGGCTCGACCGCCGCGGGAAGGAACCGTCGACGCCGACCAAAATGGCCATTGGAATGACCCTCACCGGGCTCTCGTTCTTTGTACTCTGGTATGCGGCCTACCTTGGCGAATCCCGGACCTACACGCCCGAGCAGATGGCCGGCGGATCGTTCCGCATAAACGAACGAGTTGTCGAGAATCTCAAGGCCGACGGCGTGCCGGCTGATGTATTGGCACGAGCGATGGCTGCTAAGGACGCCGACGGCAAAAACCTGATCAACGATGTGAAGTTTTCGCCATCGGATGGTAAGTCTGGTGCAGACAACCTTGTAGCGGCGATCGACAGCGTCGCTCCCGGCCAGGGTACCCAGCACAGAAATGCGCTGATGACCCGGGCCTATCTGTTCCAACTTTCGCCGTTTTGGCTGCTGCTTGCCTACGCGATCATCTCGCTTGGCGAATTGATGCTTTCGCCGATGGGATTGTCGCTCGTGTCCAAGGTCGCCCCGATCCGAATGCGTGGCCTGATGATGGGCGGCTGGTTCGTTGCCACCGCGATAGGGAACAAACTGACGATGATCGGCATTTTCTGGAGCATCTGGTACCAGTCGAACTTCTTCCTTATCCTCGGCCTCATGGCCCTGGTCATGGCGGTCGTTCTCGCCCTGATCCTCAAGCCTTTGAAAAAGGCGATGCCTGGCGTTTAATTCACGCAAGAACAAAAAGGGCGACGATCTCCACACGGTCGCCCTTTTTGCCTCTTTTCCAACTACCTCCGCTTTAAAAAATCTTGCTCTGAATGGCCGGCATGTGCTATGTGTGCAACGTATTTGCACGTGTCGCATAGGCCGGCCATTTATCTTTGAAAATTTTTGATAGGGCTTGGTCTCAGGCCTTTGGTCTTGGATTTTTGACTTTGTTCTCTGGGATTCGAGGTTTGATCGGCCTTTCGTGAAATTCGTGTTTTTTCGTGGTTGTGTTCCAAGTGCGCGCGTCGAGGTAGCCGAAAACGGGACACCCTCCGATTTGAGATTTGAGATTTCAGATTTCAAATTGTGGATTCAGACTATTTCGCGTCTTTTCGCGTGTTTCGCGGGCAATTCTTCTAAGTGCGCGCGCGTCAAGGTGATCCAAAATGGGACACCTTCCGATTTGCGATTTGCGATTGGCAGAGAACGGCCACAACCTGAAACCAGAAACCCTAAGCGCGAAACTAACCATGTGCGCGCGTCGAGGTAGCCGAAAATGGGACACCCTCCGATTTGGGATTTGAGATTTCAGATTTCAAATTGTGGATTCAGACTATTTCGCGTCTTTTCGCGTGTTTCGCAGGCAATTATTCCAGGTGCGCGCGTCGAGGTGATCCAAAATGGGCATTTGCGATTTGCGATTGGAGATTTACGATTTGGGAGAAGCAGATCGCGCTCGACGGGCACCCTTCCTACCGGTCGGGCTTCCGCCTTTCTGATCCGTGTTTATCCGTCTTATCCGTGTTCCATTCTTCTTCCAAGCGTTCAACCACCCGCTATCGCGAGGTGGTTCTGACTCGACGTCTCTGCGTCTCCGCGTTTACCTTCGTCGGGCGTTTTGGCGTCAAATTGCACGTTTGCAGGGCTTATCAAGACCTTCCCAGACGATCGGCAGCCCGCCGTTCTGAGCGTGCGAAATTTGCCGAGTTTTATATTGACTTACTGGGCACTATACAACAAAATATAGTGCTCCTCTCAATTGCGGACACTACAGAATGTTTAAGCTTCAACGTCTCGAGATCTCAGGTTTCAAATCTTTTGCAGACCCGACGGAAATAGTGTTTACCGGCAGCGGCATCACGGCTGTCGTCGGACCGAATGGCTGCGGCAAATCCAACGTCTCTGACGCCATCTCGTGGGTGCTCGGCGAACAGCGGGCAAAAAGCCTGCGTGGCGGCGAGATGAAAGACGTCGTTTTTGCAGGAACCCGCACGCGAAAACCCGGCGGAATGGCCGAGGTCGTTCTGCATCTTGTTAGGGACGAGGCCGCATTTGAGGCCGATGAAGAGGAACTATCTGATATCGATCAGGCTTTGTCGGGCATCGACGATGCGGCGGTCGATATGGACCTGATCGAGGGCATCGACGTCGAGGACGATATCCTCGACGACAGCGTTATTCTCGACGAAAGTGAGGGTGAGATCGCTGCTGAGGCCGAGAACGCGGAGGTCGTTAAGGCGATGGCGGTCGGTTCGGCAAAGATAGTCGAGACGAAGCCCAAGGCAAAAAGGCACTGGCGGCCGCGTTCATTCGCACTCGACTTTGCTCCGGGCGAGTCGGTCTCGGTTACGCGCCGGCTTTATCTCTCGGGCGAGAGCGAATACCAGCTCAACGGCAAGACCTGCCGTCTCCGTGACATCACAGACCTTTTCGCGGGCACGGGCCTCTCAGGTGCTCACTACGCGATCATCGAGCAGGGCCGAATCGGTCAGATCCTCTCGGCAAAACCGGCGGATCGACGCAGTTTGATCGAGGAAGCGGCGGGGATTTCAAAGTTCCGTGCTCGTCAGCGTGCCGCGGAATCGAGGCTGGAGTCGGCGAAATCTAACCTAAGTCGTATCTCGGACATCATTTCCGAGGTCGATACGCAGGTAAATTCCTTGAGGCGACAGGCGGCCAAGACGCGGCGGTTCAAGATCCTACAGGAAGAGTTTCGAGAGGTCCTTCGGACGCTCTACGCGGCGGAAGGACGATACTTCTCAGGTCTCGTAAAGGAACTCAAGACCGGGCTGATCGAGTCAGAAAAGACGGAGGCCGAGTTGACGGCCAAGGTGAAGGGCCAGGAAGAAGAAGCCCGCGTCGCGACCCAAAAGGCCCGCGAAGCCGAAGAAAGCCTCGCCGAGATCCGCCGCATTCACGCGAACAACATTCTCGAGCGTGATCGTGCGGAACGCGAGCATCTGTACCGTTCGGACCAGATCGTTTCGCTCAATGCTCGGTGCGATGCCATCAAGATAGAGATCGCCGCGAACGAGGAGCGAAAGTCGGCGCTCGAAGGCGAGCTTGAGAAGCTTCGCCTCGACGAGCAACGCGAGACCGCCGAATATGAGCGTGCCGAGGCCGAACTGAGGCGTTCCGAGGGCATCCACGGTGAAGAAAGTGCGGCTCTCGCCGCGATCGAGTCCTCGATCGAGCAGCTCAGGACCGAGTTGATGCAGCATACCGCCGCGGCGGGCCGTTTCGATGAGATAAATCGTCAGGTTGGGAGTACGCTTTCGCGGCTCGAAGCTCGGGCGGACGGGCTCGAAAAGGAGGGCGTCAGGGCGGATGAGAATTTCCATTCGAATCAGAAACAGGCCGAGTCGCTTGCTCAGGACCTCGAATCGGAACAGAAAAAGCTCAACGAGCTGAATGCCGAGAAAGAGGTCCTGATCGCGGAGACCGCCCGCCTACGCGGCGACCTGCGCTCAAGCGAAGATGAGCTTCAGACGCTCGTCGACGAGCATTCAGCCAAGCATCATCGGCTTGCCACTCTCAAAGAGCTGGAGGAGAAAAAGGCCGTCTATACGCCGCAGATCCAGCGGCTGTTCTCCGAGCAGGATTCGATCGGCGTGAAGCTGAATGGCGTCCTGGCGGATCGATTTCACGTCGCTCCCGAACTCGACGCGGCGGTCGAGAGTCTTTTCAGTCCGTATCTCGAATCCGTGGTCGTCGGGTCGGTCGCTGATGCTCGTCGGCTCATCAAATGGATGGACGCGAACGAGATCGGGCGAACTGCGATCGTAGTCCTGTCGGACGGCGCAACGACGAACGGGAAAGCTGCAGGCTCGGACTCCATTGCCTCGAAGCTCGGCTTGGAGGATGGCGTCGCTGCGATCCTCCGCGAGATATTTCCCCGCGAGATGAACGCTCGTGTAGTCGATGATCTCGTGGGTTCCCACGCTCGGAGCGGCGACGTCGTCGTAACGCCCGGGGGCGGCATTTCTTTCGGCGATCGTGTATTGATAAGCGGCCAGGCGAAGGCGAGCGGTAAGAACACTTCGCTGCTGGCATTCAAGCGAGAGCTGACGCAGCTTGGTAAGGAATGCACTCGGCTCGATACGTCCATCGCTGCCCAACGCGGGAAGGTCGAGGCAGCAAGAACGCAGCTCGTCGATAGCGAAAGCAAGACCGTCGACCTTCAGTCGCTGATAATCAAGGTCGATCGCGGCATTCACGGGCTTCAGATTCAGGTCCACTCGGCAAAAGAAGAGATCGGCCGTGCGGAGCGTCACCGCAAGGTCGTGACCGACGAGGTCGCTCAGATCATGGCAGAGATCGCCGATCTGAAACAGCAGCAGGCCGAGGCCTTGGTCAATAAGGAAAGTGCGATCGAATCGAGCACCACCACAAAGTCAGCCCTGGACTCAGTGGGAACCGATCTCGCTGAGGCTCGAAAACGCACCGACGCTGCCCTCGGGATTCTCAACGAGATGCGTATGAATGCTGCCACGTCGGATGAGCGGCGGCGTTCTGCGGTTTCAGCACTTCGCAGGGTCGAGAATGACTGGCGCGAGATCGAGGCCCGCCGAACGGCGCTCGACGAAGAGCTGGTTGATAACAACGAGAAGATCCGCTCGCTGCACGAATCGATCGCTGTCATCACAGACCGGATCGCCTCGTCGGCTGATGAGATCGCAAATGAGACGTCGGAGCTGGAAGCTGCACTGCTGACGCTTGCGAAGGCCCGCGAAGCCTCTGACGCGATGAGTGAACAACTCGCCGAGTTCAATCGACTCGCTGCCGAGGCTCGTAACCAAAAGGCCGACATCGAGGTCCGTCATGCCGAAGCCGTGACCCAGCTTCGCCATATCGGCGAGGGCTGTCAGCACGAATTGAACCTATCGCTCGGCGAGATAGTCGATGCGGTCGAGCTGCCCGACGATGTCGATGTCAGTGTGGTGCGATCGGGGGCCGAAGATCTGAGGTCGAGGCTTGATGGTTTTGGTGCCATTAACATGCTCGCTCTCGAAGAACTCGCTGAGGCCGAAGAGCGGCAGATATTCCTGACCTCGCAGCGGGACGACGTCGTCGACAGTATTGCCGCGACAGAAGAGGCTCTTCGTGAGATCAAGGAAAGGTCGCGAGAGCGTTTCCGCTCTGCTTTCGAAGCGATCAATGCGAATTTTAGCCAGTTCTTTGTCGAGCTATTCGGCGGCGGACGCGGCGAGATGACGTTGCTCGAATCGGACGACATTCTTGAAGCCGGTATCGAGGTCGTGGCTCAACCGCCGGGAAAACGGCTTCAGAACATCATGCTGCTCTCAGGCGGTGAGAAGGCGATGACGGCGATCGCACTTGTGTTGGCGATATTCAAGTACCGCCCGTCGCCGTTCTGCCTCCTCGACGAGGTCGATGCTCCGCTCGACGACGCAAACGTCGGCCGTTTTGCCAACAAGATCGCGGAAATGTCTGAAAAGACGCAGTTTATCGTGATCACGCACAATAAACGCACGATGGAGGCTGCCAAAGCCCTCTACGGCGTGACGATGCAGGAGGCGGGCGTTTCGAAGATCGTATCGGTCAAATTCGAATAGTCGCTTGCGCCAACCGACACTGCTCGCTTAGCATCATAGAGACTTCAAGGGCCGGAGGGCATCGCATGTTCGACGGCCTTTAGCATTACGCGTGAAAAACATCGGAGCAATTCTAGCCGCCTTATTCGTCTTCAGCATTTTTGCTGTTGGACAGGCTGATCCGTCTGCGAAGCGAAACGAACGTCCGCAGGGCGATTCAAAGAAGTCTGATAAAGGTAAGGGGAATGCGACATTCTCACATCGGTACGAGTTCGAACGTCCAGGATTTGGCTACGGGAACATCGTTATCGAACACAATGAAGCCGGGAAGGGAAGCATCACCTTTCTAAAGCACGACCATGACGAGTCGATCACGGATCCGATCCAGTTATCAAAACCCACGATCGAGAAGATCGAGAACGCACTGGCCGAACTTAAGTTTCTCGATTCGACAGAGGAATACCAGCACGCTCGCGATTACACCCACATGGGCAATATCACGTTTACGCTGAGGCGGGACAGTCGCTCCCGGACGGTAAAATACAATTGGACCGATGTTGCGGCCGCCAAGGCGATAATGGATGAGTACCGGCGTATCTCGAATGAGTACACGTGGCGGTTTGAAATTACTTTGGCTCGCGACAATATGCCGCTCCAGACGCCCGGCCTGATGGACGCTCTCGAGGCTTACCTGAGACGGTCTGAGATATCAGACCCGCCCAGTATGCTGCCGTTCTTAAATGAGCTTGCCAATGATGAACGTCTTCCGTTGATGGCCCGTAATCGCGCTACGAAGATAATCAAGCAAATCGAAAAGGCCAAGAAGTAAATTGATTCGTGAGGCGGGCTAGTTACCCAGCGCAGTTCCGTCTGTCGGGGTTCGCACTGTCGTACTAATACCGGCGACCGGCGGAGGCCCACCAAAGGCATAGTAGATCGTCCCCACCTCATTTGAGTAAAACGCCATCGATCCTGTTTGCATAGCACCGCTGGGTGCCATTGGAGCAGCAGTCACATTCCAGATCGGCGGATGGGTGGTCGGGCTTCCGTCCAATCTCTCGATCTCGAACAGATAGCCTGACTTAAGGCATGGGTCCGTCGAGCATCCAAGAAGCTCGTCCACGATCCCGCTTCGGTTTAGTTCAGTAAGCTCATCGGCATAGAAACCGTTGCCCTCGGTCGCCCGATACGTGGCTTGCGAGCTAAAGATCACTCTCAGAGAGCTTACGGCACTCGCTTCGTTGGCGGAGCGTCGTGACGCCATCAAATTCGGTATCGCGATCGCGGCGATGATTCCAATTATCACGACGACGATGAGAAGCTCAATTAGCGAAAAACCGCTAATGGAACGTTTCACTGGTCTTTGCATTTTCTATACCCTCGAGAGAGGGTCCCCCAAATACAAGAAAGGAATCAAGAGTCGTGCCATAGGGCAGACTAGTAGAATCAGTAACTTAGCCGATAAGGGGGGTGGGCGAAGCAGGTCGAGTGACAAGTTTTGTCACACAAAATATGTCAGTGAGTATTGCCGATAGTACCTACCTTAGCGAGATGGTACCGTCGTTAGCGATCAAAGGAGCGTTTGATCCAAAGTCAGTCTCGGAGAGGTTTCGCACGAGTTTTGTGGAAGCTCCCGACGGGTCGAGAACAGGAATGCCACGGCCCTCGAGGCGTGCACTATTGATCTTTCCACCGAGGAACTTGCCATCGGGAGCAAGCTTTGCTTCGAGGACCATAGTCATCGCGGTCTCCCCAGCAAGCTGGAACCAGCCATAAGTTGCAAAATTGCCGAGCGAGTAGGCGATGAGCCGATCTTTGTAGATCTCCATTCCGCGCATCACGTGCGGACCATGACCAAGTACAAGATCTGCTCCGGCATCGATCACAGTTCGCGAGAAAAGAGGCAGATTGCCGCGAGCTTCTCCAGCGAACATCTCCGTCCGGTTCGGCACATTCTGCGCTCCGGTTCCCTCGGCTCCTCCGTGGAACGAGACAACAACTATATCGGCTTTTTTGCCCGCCTCGAGTACGAGCTGCCGCGCAAAGCTCAGATCGTTAACATTTGGTACGAGGCTGTTGTGGGCAAATCCGATGAATGCTACTCGATTGCCTTTTACGGTTAGATAAGTCGTAGAAAACGTATTTCGGTCACTCCCCGCATGTTTTATTCCCTGTTCGTCGAGGATCCTTCGCGTCGTTGACCGTCCGATCTCGCCAAAATCCCCAGCGTGATTGTTAGCTAGACTAAGGACGTCGAATCCGGCCGCCTTCAGGTAAGGGCCGTACCGGGTCGGCATTCGAAATGCGAAACATCGAGTCGAACGCGGCGAGCATTTTGACGAAGCAGCATTATCAACGATCGGGCCTTCCAAGTTGCCGAAGGCGATATCGGCTGCGGCAAGTATCGGCGTAACTTCCTTTAGAAGATCAACGCCATCATTCGGAGGCATTCGCGAATCGTTAGGATAGGGCGAACCGAGCATGATATCGCCGACTGCCGCGATAGTGATCGGTTCTTTTGCCGTTTCAATACTCTCCCCGTCGACTACCGGCTCTTCACTTTTCACCGTCTTCGTCTGACAGGCGAGGCCAATGAAAAGAACGAGTGCAAGCAGATTACAGAAGATCAATGTTCGTCGCAGCATAACAATTTTGGGGAAGTGCCGAGTTGCGTCAGGCCGTCGCCGGAGCGATCTTTTCGGACACCTCGGGATCGCTCGCGTTCGAGATCTCGTCTGACTCTCCTATCAACGCTTCGTCCACGAGTTGACGCTGTTCCAATTCGTGGAGGGCGTACGAACCAGTTGCGGGCGACGCAGATGCAGCACGTCCGACAAATCTTAACGAAGCACCCTGCGGCAGCAGTGCCCGAAGTCTCGGTTCAACAAATGACCAGCCACCCATGTTCTTCGGCTCTTCCTGAGTCCAGAACACCTGAGAGAGATTCGGATACGATGCGAAAAGTTCGCCGAGCCGTTTAGCAGGAAATGGATAGAATTGCTCGAGCCGTATGATCGCGTTGCGTTCGTCGGCCTGAGACTCACGAGCTGCTTCTAGATCGTAAAAGACCTTGCCACTACAAAGAACGATGCGTTTTACCGATGACCGATCGCTCACCCGGGCATCATCGATCAATGGACTGAAGCCACCGGTTTCCAGATCCTCCATTTTCGAACTCGCCGCGGGCAGCCTCAGCAGACTCTTCGGCGTCATTACGATCAGAGGCCGAACAATGTCCTGCTTTACCTGGCGCCGCAGTAGATGAAAGTACTGTGCTGGGGTAGTCGGATAGCAGACCTGCATATTGTTTTCCGCACAGAGCTGAAGATAGCGTTCAAGCCTGGCTGATGAGTGCTCCGGCCCCTGGCCCTCGTACCCGTGCGGAAGCAGCATTACCAGGCGGCTCTTCTGACCCCACTTATCTTCGGACGACGAGATGTACTGATCGATCATTATCTGCGCACCGTTCGAGAAGTCACCGAACTGAGCTTCCCACGCGATCAAATGGTCTTGCGAAACGACGGAGTAGCCATACTCAAAGCCGAGGACACCATATTCTGAAAGTGAGCTGTCAAAGATGTATGCTCGGGCGTTCGGATTCGACTCACTCGATAACTCATTGAGCGGAGCCCAGCGGTCTCCGGTCATGGTGTCATACATCGAGGCATGGCGCTGTGAGAAGGTTCCACGGCCCGAATCCTGTCCACTGAATCTGACCGGAAATCCCTCCAGGACGAGCGATCCGATCGCCATTGCTTCCCCAAAGCCCCAATCCATGTCGATCTCGCCGTCCCCCATCTTGGCTCGACGTGCTAACTGACCAACCATCTTCGGATTGATGTTGAAACCTTCGGGAACTAGCGATATCTTCTCCGAAACCCTCCGCAGCAGGTCACTCGAGACGCCGGTAGGAACAATACCTGATCCGTCATCCTCGGCGGGTGCGGGCTTGAGTTCGGCTTTCGATGGCTTTTTGGCGGCGATCTCTTTGGCTCGGGCGAGTACCCGCTCGTATTTCTCGACGACCTTGTCGGTCATCGCAACTAATTCGTCCTCGCTTAGCACACCTTCACGCAACAGTTGTTGAGCGTAAAGATGCCGCGTACCGGGATGTGCCTTCACCCGAGCGTACATTACCGGTTGGGTATAGCTCGGCTCATCGCCTTCGTTGTGTCCCAGCCGGCGGAAACCTACTAGATCGAGCACAACGTCCTTGTCGAACTCTCGCCTGTAGTCAAGAGCGATCTGGATCACCCGAAAGGCCGCTTCGGGGTCGTCACCGTTGACGTGAAAGATCGGGGTCTGCGTGATGTGGGCCGCGTCGGTCGAATAGATCGAGCTTCGGCTCAGACCCGGCGACGTTGTGAATCCGATCTGGTTGTTGATCACCAAATGGATCGTGCCGCCCGTTCGGTAACCCGGAAGACCGGCAAGCTGAAGCGTTTCCATCACAACGCCCTGGCCGGCGAACGCAGCATCGCCGTGCAGAAGAACCGGAAGAACGTGTCTGTAAGTCTCTTTGCGCTCCTTTCCTTCGCCGTCACGCAGCCGATCTTGCCGCGCACGTACCATTCCCTCGACGACAGGATTTACCGTTTCGAGATGGCTAGGATTTGATGACAGATGTATCGTCAACTCGCGACCGGACTTTGTTGTCTTGTGCCCGACAGCCCCTTGGTGATATTTAACGTCACCCTCGTCGGCCGGGAAGCTCGGATGGGCCGTGCCTTCGAAGACGGTGAAGATGCGTTCGGCCATCTTGCCGGTTTCGGGGTCGCCGATTATGTTCGAGAGCACGTTCAGACGTCCACGATGGGCCATACCCATGTATATCTCATCGACTCCGCGCTCTCCGGCACCTTGGACCAACTGGTCGAGCATCGGTATAACTGTCTCGCAGCCTTCGAGCGAAAACCGCTTCTGCCCGAGATATTTCTTGTGCAGAAACTGCTCGAATTGCTCAGCCTCGATCAAACGCTGCAGAAGTTCGAGTTTGATCTCGTTTGATAGGGCCTCGGTATCGACAAACTGTTTACGAACCTGCTGTCTTATCCAGTCCTTCTCGCTCTTGCTTTGAATGTGTCGATATTCGATTCCGACCTTGCCGCAATAGGCCTTTCGAAGGATCTCGAGGATCCGCCTGAGCGTAGCCGTCTTTTCGCCGTGAAGCCCGCCGGTTATAAACTCTCTGTCGAGATCCCAAATCGTTAATCCGAAATTCTCGAGATCGAGTTCCGTGGCATGGAAAGAGGTCATTCTCAGCGGATCGATATCGGCAAGCAGATGCCCGCGGGTGCGATACGCATTGATCAACTGGAGCACATTCGCCTGTTTTTCAACCTGCTCGCGACCATCACCGAACAAAAGGTTCGGGTTGAAATCCTCCGCCCAGCGAAGGGGCGGAAAATTTATTTCAACGGACGTGAAAATGTCATCGTAAAAACCGTGATCGCCCTTAAGAAACTCATGGATCTTAGCAAGGAATAGTCCGCTCTCGGCACCCTGTATCACGCGATGATCGTAGGTGCTGGTAACGGTGACGACTCTGCTGATGCCGATCTGCGATAGAGCCGCTGCGGTCATTGCCTGATATTCGGCTGGATAATCGATCGCCCCCGTCGCGATGATAGCACTCTGGCCCGACATCAGTCGGGGGTTCGATGCTACCGTCCCGATCGTTCCCGGATTCGTCAGAGAAATAGTCGTGCCCTGAAAATCGGCGATCTCAAGCTTTCCATCTCTCGCACGCGCGACAGTGTCGTTGTAAGCATCGAGGAACTCCGAGAAGTTCATCTTTTCGGCGGCCTTAATATTTGGTACGAGCAGGTTTCGCGAGCCGTCCTTTTTCTCAATATCGATCGCGATCCCGAGATTGATATGCTCGTGCTCGAGGCGTGACGGAGCCCCATCGACGACACCGTAGCCGTAATTCATCTGAGGTAAGGCCTTGACTGACTGTACGATCGCCCAAGCGATAATGTGTGTGAAAGATACCTTGGCCTTACCTTGGGAGCTTAGGTGTTCGTTGATGATACGTCGGTTTTCGACGAGAACCTTGACGGGAATATTTCGAAAACTCGTCGCGGTCGGAACAGAAAGGCTCTGTTCCATATTTTCCACGATCTTCTTTCCGGCGCCTGTTATCGCCTTTGGCTCAGTATCTTCCGACAGCTTCGGTTGCGGTGCCGCTTCCTTCTTCTTGGCCGATAGTTCCTGGGGCTTGTCGCTTTCGCTTGAAGTTCCGTTTGTCGAAGGCGATCCGCCATCTAACAACTCGGCGAAGTACACCTGCCATGATTCGTCGACCGATCTGGCATCTTTGCGGTAGCGATCCAGGAGTCCTTCGACATAGGTCGCGTTCGACCCGAACGCTTCACTGATAAACGCTGATAACTTTGCTTGATTTTCACTCACTTGGATAATTTAACCTCGATCAACCTTACATCTTATCACCCGAACGGAATGATAAGAAGCAAGCTTGAGGCCGACCCATTCCTATCGATCTTCTACTGTTGGGGGGCGAATTAATAGCGGGGCTATTTCGACGACGCTTGGGTTTTCTTTGCTTTTGGCGGAACAGGATTCTCATCCGTTTGGCGGTCCTGCTTTATCCCGTCAAGAACACCGTTTATGAATTGTGTAGCTTCATAGGACGAGAAGCGGCGGGCAAGTTCAAGAGCCTCATTTATTGCAACGGTGTTGGGAGTGTCTTTGTAAATAAATTCAAAGACCGCAAGTCTTAGTACATTCCGATCGACGATAGCCATTCGCTCAATTCGCCAGTGCTCGGCTCGTGTCCGGATGACGTCGTCAATGGCTCCGAGATTCGAAAGAGTGCCCAGAACGAGCGTGTTGGCAAATTCTCTCGTTTTCTCATCGATCGCGCCATCACCAAGTTCGTTCCAGTAGTTCAGGGTGAGATCTGAACCATCCAGGGCGACCATATCGGCGGCGAAAAGCATCTGAAGTGCGCATTCGCGGGCTTTATGCCGTGTGCCCGAACCTTTTTCCTGTTTATCAATTGACATTCAAAATACGATGCCGGCAAGGGCTTTTTCTCGTCGCTGTTCGGCTCTGTCCGTTATCTCTTTGAGGTCTGCGGCCATCTCTACTGCCGAGATCGCGGCTTCGTAGCCCTTGTTCTCAGCCCCTGCACCGGCCCTTGCAGCTACCTGGACGACCGTGTCTGCCGTGATCACGCCAAAGAGAACAGGAACGCCCGTTTTCATCGATGCCTCAGTGGTCCCTGCGGCTGCCTGACCCGCAACGTAATCGAAGTGCGGTGTGTCGCCTCGAATAACGACGCCGAGGGCTATGACCACGTCGTATGCCCCAGACTCGGCCGCTCGTAAACATGCCAGAGGCAATTCAAAAGCTCCCGGTACCCAGAAAATATCTATATTGTCATCCGAAACCGACGACGAACTGAGTCCTTCGCGAGCCCCCTCAAGCAATCTTGAGGTAAACTCGTGATTCCAGCGCGCGACCACGATGGCGGCACGAAGCTGCTCGCCCGAGCTGCCGGTTCGAGAGAGTTCAGTTTTCAAATTTTCGCACCTGCCATCGGCGTTCTCTTCGACAAAGTATAGGGAAATCGTCGCCGGATTTACAAGGATGCTCTGAGTTTTGCATTACACTATCGTACTTCGACATAATCTTGCAGTAGCGTGGCCCAGCGGATAATACAAGCCGAAGAAAAGCTGATAATCGAAACGCCAGAGCGCGTGCCGCTCGAATTCTCGCTCGCGTCCATAGGAAATCGTTTTCTTGCAGTCGCCATCGACCATTTCTTTCAGTATCTTGCGATCTTTCTGATCGCGTGGTTCGCGTTGAGTCTTGCGGGATATAGTTCCTCTGACATTGCGGAATTGCCCGAAAAGGCAATGACAGAGATGCCGAAATGGACGATCGCAGTTCTGATCGTGGTCATTTTTCTGGTATTTGCGGGTTATTTCGCGGTATTCGAATGGCTCTGGAATGGTCAAACCCCGGGGAAGCGGCTTTTGAAACTGCGCACAATACGCGAGGATGGTCGGCCGTTGACACTCTGGGAGGCGATCGCCCGCAACCTCTTGCGTATTGCCGATGCTGTTCCCGGATTTATCGTTCCGATCTACTCTGTGGGGCTCATAGTTATCTTCCTGAGCGAGCGCGATCAACGGCTCGGAGACATCTTTGCCGGCACCGTCGTGATTCGCGAACGGAGTGACGAAGCCCCGAGCTTCGCCGAGACGTTTTCCTCGCGGATCACTGATGCGGCATTCACACGCGTGAATAAGATCACGGGCATTACTGCGGACGTTGCTCTGCTAGATCAAAGTGAGATCGAAGTCGTTGAGAGCTTCTTGCGGCGTCGATGGGACCTGAACGAACGGCAGCGCACTTGGATGGCATGGCGAATAGCGCTTCCTATCATGTATAAGATCAAGCCGGGCTATGACCCGGATACTTTTACTTACGAGGGATTTCTCGAGGAGATCCTCCATGGCTTTCATGCACGCGGTCGATTTATCAACTGAGGGAGTTGAACTGTTTTGAAGAACATACTCGTGACCGGCGGCGCCGGATTTATCGGTTCTCATCTTGTCGAACGGCTTCTCGACGAAGGCAACTGGCAGATAACCGTGATCGATGATTTTAACGACTTCTACGATCCGGCGATCAAGCGATCAAATATTTCGGGCCAGCTGCTTTCGGATCGCTACCGGCTCGTCGAGGCCGACATCCGCGATGAACAGGCGGTAGCGCAAGTGTTTCGAGAGATTCCCTTCGATGTCATTGTTCATCTCGCAGCGCGTGCGGGGGTTAGGCCATCGCTTGCCGAGCCCAAACTCTACACCGAAACGAACATCAACGGCACCGTAAATCTCCTCGAATGCGCGCGTGAATTCGGCGTCAAGCAATTCGTTTTTGGCTCTTCGTCGAGCGTTTATGGAGTCAACGAAAAGGTCCCGTTCGCCGAAGATGACCCGATCTTTAATCCAATCTCTCCGTACGCTGCTACGAAAGCCGCTGGCGAACTGATCTGCCATACCTACTCGCATTTGTTTGATATCCGGTGCGTTTGCCTCAGATTCTTTACTGTATACGGCGCTCGGCAAAGGCCGGACTTGGCGATCTATAAATTTGCGAAGCTGATAACTGAAGGCAAGCCGATCCCCGTTTTCGGCGACGGTACCGCCCGGCGTGACTACACATATATTGACGATATTGTGCAGGGAGTCCGGGCGGCTATCGATTACGACGCATCAACGTACGAGGTGTTTAACCTCGGCGAATCGCAGACAACTGAACTCAGCGAACTGATCGCCCTGATCGAAGACTCGCTTGGCATAAAAGCGGTGATCGACAGGCAGCCGCTCCAGCCCGGCGATGTGCCGATCACGTATGCGGACGTCTCTAAGTCTAAGCGGCTACTCGCCTACGAGCCGACGACCAAGATCGCAGACGGTATTCCCAAGTTCGTGGAGTGGTTTAAGACGAGATCTCGCGACTAGAATCGGTCCACCCATTCAGCAAACGCGTTCAGAAAGTCTTTTAAGAAGCTCTGAGTACTTTCGACAAGTTCTCCATCTTCCCCGAAGAGCTTCTGAACGCTGCTGATGTAAACCTCGAACTGCAGTACAGGCATTCCGAGAAAGACCATCGACTGACGAACGACGTGGTTTGCTCCAAAAGCTCCGGTCGTGCCTTGTGTCGAGCTTGCCACGGCTGCAGGCATTCCTTTCCAAATGCTCTTCCCATACGGCCTCGAGCCGACGTCGATGGCGTTTTTCAAGGCGCCGGGCACGGTGCGATTATATTCGGGCGTGACAAAGATAACGCCGTCCGCCTTCGACATTCTCTCGCGAAATGCGGTCCAGCTTTCCGGCGGAGAGTCAGTGTCAAGATCTTCGTTGTAGTGAGGCATATCGCCGATCTCGACTATCTCTAGATCCAAGCCTTCAGGGGCGAGTTCGATCAAATTGTTCGCAATTTTTCGGTTGAACGAAGCCTTTCGAAGGCTTCCGACGATAACGGCAATATTTTTCTTACTCATTTCTAGTCTCTCTACAGGTGTTTCCGCCTTTTCCTAAATGCCGGGCGGGTCGGGCTACTTCGTTTGACAGAGCACCGATTTGGATTTATTCTAAATTTAATCATAAAGCTTCGTGAAGAAACAAATTGGTTCGCGACAAGTCATCGAAATGAGAACTGCTACATTCGGCGGTTGGCGTTTTTGGTTCGCATAGCTTGATCAAGGGGGAAGCCGCTCGCATTGGCCTGAATGCCTGCGAGCGGCTAACTGCTGAGCTGGTAGAAATATCAGGGCAGAGTTCAAAAATTTATCAGGGAAGTGAATACGATGGGAGAAAACGGAAACGGTAATGGTTCGGGCAAGTGCCCGTTTACAAGTGGAGCTTTGAAGTACACTCACGGTACTTTCAGGGCAAATCGCGATTGGTGGCCAAATCAACTCAAGCTTGACATCCTTCGTCAGCACTCGTCGAAATCCGACCCTATGGGCGCAGATTTTGACTACGCTGAAGAGTTCAAGAAGCTCGATTACTGGGCGCTCAAGAAGGACCTTGAAGCGCTCATGACCGACTCGCAAGATTGGTGGCCGGCAGATTTTGGACACTACGGCGGTCTTTTCATTCGTCTCGCGTGGCACGCGGCGGGTACGTACCGCATCGGTGATGGCCGAGGCGGCGGCGGTCGTGGGCAGCAGCGGTTCGCTCCGCTCAACAGTTGGCCTGACAACGTCAGTCTCGACAAGGGCCGGCGGCTTCTTTGGCCGATCAAGCAGAAATACGGCAACAAGATCTCGTGGGCCGATCTCTTCATCCTCGTTGGCAACGTTGCCCTTGAATCGATGGGATTCAAGACCCTCGGATTCGGTGGCGGACGGCCTGACACCTGGGAAGCCGACCAGGATGTTTACTGGGGAGCCGAAGACAAATGGCTTGCGGGTGATATTCGTTACCGTCATGGTTCCGAAGGTGCCGACAGGCAGGAGGGCACGCTGGTCTCTGATGACGATGCAGATGGCAACGTCCATAGTCGGAGGCTCGAAGATCCGCTCGCGGCGGTTCAGATGGGCCTCATCTATGTCAATCCCGAAGGCCCCGACGGCAATCCCGATCCTGTTAAAGCCGCGTACGACATTCGCGATACGTTCGGCCGAATGGCTATGAATGACGAAGAGACCGTCGCTCTCATCGCCGGTGGCCACACGTTCGGCAAAACGCACGGTGCTGGCGCGGCCGACAATGTTGGTGTCGAACCGGAAGGTGCAAGTCTCGCCGCTCAGGGTTTCGGATGGCATAGCAAATTTGGTTCGGGTAAAGGTGCTGATACGATCACCAGCGGGCTCGAAGTTACTTGGACTCAGACTCCGACACAGTGGAGCAACAACTTTTTCGAGAACCTTTTCGGTTTCGAATGGGAACTGACCAAGAGTCCCGCCGGTGCCCAACAGTTTGTAGCGAAGGACGCTCCTGAGATCATTCCGGACGCCTACGATCCGAATAAGAAGCACAGGCCAACGATGTTGGTCACCGACCTTTCGCTTCGCTTCGATCCGGAATACGAAAAGATCTCGCGACGGTTCCTCGAGAATCCGGACCAGTTTGCCGACGCATTTGCCAAGGCATGGTTCAAACTCACTCACCGCGACATGGGGCCAAAGGTTCGTTATCTCGGACCGGAAGTTCCCGCTGAAGACTTCATCTGGCAGGATCCAGTTCCAGCCTCCGAAGGCCAACTGAGCGACGCCGACGTCGCTGAACTTAAGTCACAGATCCTCAATTCGGGTCTTACCGTCTCACAGCTCGTCGGAGCGGCGTGGGCTTCGGCCTCGACCTTCCGCGGCGGCGACAAACGCGGCGGTGCCAACGGTGCCCGCGTTGCTCTCGAGCCGCAGAAAAACTGGGAGGTGAACAGCCCCGCCGAACTCTCGGCCGTGATCGGCAAGCTTGGCGAGATCAAAGACGGCTTTGGAAAGAGTGTTTCTCTTGCCGATCTGATCGTTCTCGGCGGGTGTGCCGCGATCGAGAGGGCTGCGAAGGATGGCGGCGTCGATGTTACGGTGCCGTTTACGCCCGGACGCGGTGATGCGACGCAGGAACAGACCGATATCGACTCGTTCGTTTACATGGAGCCAGTCGCCGATGGATTCCGCAATTACAAGAAGCCGCAGTACCGCGTTCTTGCCGAGGAGCTTCTCATCGACAAGGCACAGCAGCTGACGCTTACGGTGCCTGAAATGACAGCACTTGTTGGCGGCATGCGTGCTCTGGGTGCTAATGCGGGCGGTTCGAAGCACGGTATCTTTACCAAGAGGCCCGGTACGCTTTCCAACGACTTTTTCGTAAATCTGCTCGATATCGGAACTGAATGGAAGGCTGCCGACGAAGGTGAGACCGTTTTCGAGGGCCACGACCGCAAGACTGGTGACCTGAAATGGCTCGGTTCGCGTGTCGATCTTATCTTCGGCTCGAATTCGGAATTGCGTGCCGTTTCTGAGGTATATGCAAGTTCGGACTCGAACGAGAAGTTTGTCAAAGACTTTGTCGCGGCTTGGGATAAAGTGATGAATCTCGATCGGTTCGACATCGCTTAGTTCCAGAGTGGTGAATTAGAAAACGCGAGGCGGCCCGGCGACGGGCCGTCTTTTTTGTTGTAAAGAGTGCTGCTCGTCCGCCCTTCGGGCCGGGCCATCAACAGCTTCATAAGTTCTTCCGCTCCGACTTTGCCTTTTTTCCGGATGAAATCCCGCGGAGTGTTGTCGCCGATCTCAAAAACGATCGCCTCCATGCCGTGCGAATTCAGAAAATAGTTTCGCGATACCATGGCGGGTAGCGGTTGGTCATTGGCCTGAATTACTGGCGTGTAGCCGGGCATTGCTGCCTGGATCTTTTCCAGCCAATCCTGCACAAGGCCAGGCATGTGGCCTTCGTGCCGGCGGGTCATCGGGTAATAGATGTCATTCCACGTCGAGTGAAAATCGATCCCGAAATAGAACTTGCCGCCAGTTTCGGCCTCACGGCGTCTTAGAAAATCGCTCACGAGTTTGTTCTCTGGCTGATTAAAGACGGTCCAGTCGCGGTTCAGATCGATACCGCCGATGTTATGCCGCCAGTTGCCGTGATCGACGCCGTCTGGATTCATCAGCGGTACGACGTAGATCGACCAATCGCCGCGAAAGCGTTTGGCCAGATCGGACTTGCCCGCGATAGTTTCGACAAATGACTGCATCGCAAAATAGCCGGTGACCTCGGGCGGATGCTGACGCGAGATCACGAGCATCATTCTCTTGGAACCCGGAGAGCCGATGGTGAGCATCTTGATCGGCCGGCCCTCCTTGCTCGTTCCTAACTCGCTCACATGGAGTTTCCGCTTTCTGGCGATCTTATCCATCCATGCGTAGACAGTCCGCGAATTCTGCAATTCCTGAGCACTGATCCAGAGCGGACGACGGCCCACCTTGAGCCGCATGATGATGCTTTTCGGACGGGAATCTGGGCCCGACGCTCCGGTACCCTTTTCAAGCTCGGTAATTCGATCTTTATCGAGAAGCTTCCATTTGTGGCCGTCATTGCTGATCTGCGGATCATAGCGATGGAAGGCGTACTCCGGATACACGAGCCTCACCCTGATCTCTTTCGAGCGGTCGGCTGAAACGCGAAAGGCGTACCATGGGCTCATGTTGATCGGCGCGTTCTCGGGATCGATGCGTGCGGTGTATTCACGTTCGCCGGTCCGTTCGAGATTGCTGAGCCGGGCTCCGGCGAACTGGTTTGTAAAAGTAACTCCGTCTTCCGGAAACTCATATGCCCGATGCACCTGAAACTGGACGGGTCGCGAACGCGTATCGACGGCCGCAGCGGGAGTTTGTAATTGCGGAGGCGGAGTAGGTGTCTGACCGACAGTCGCGAGGGCTATCAGGACGACGAGGAACAATATCCGGATATTCGTCATATTTCGGCCAGCAGGCCATTGCCTTCAGTTCCCGAGTACTTCTTTCATTGCGACCGACAGATCGTTGATCGCTTGCTCACCGTCGCCGGAGAATGACGAGCCGTGCATCACCGCGATCGTCTTGGGTTGAAGCTCAGCGACGCGTTTTAGCTGGGCGTCCGTATTTGGCGAATAGGGATACGCCTGCGCGAACGGGCCTTGCTCGCCTGCGATCAGATCGGCCTTGAAGCGTCCGACAATGTCCGACGCTGTGGCCGGCTCGACATCGCCGTAGTGCGTAAAGAGGTCGGAGCAGAACAACGTCCTGTTGGTCTTCTCGAAGAGCATCGCGGCTTCCCAGCAGTGCGGAACGTGAGGTGTGTGAAGGAATCGGAACTCGTGTCTTCCGGTGTTGAGCATTTCGCCATCGGTCATCGCGTGAGCAGGCCGCGTCGAAAAATCGTTGACACTGACCATCGCTCCGACCATCGAGCAGACCGGCTGAGCTTCTGGAGCGATCGCGAGCCAGTCGTTGAGCGAGCCGCATTCATCGGCCTCAAAGTGACTAAACCCGATCCAACGGATCGTGGCTGGGTCGATGATCGAGGCCACTTGCTCACGAACCAAAGGGAAGAGTGCTCTCATCCCAGTGTGAAACAGCAGAGGCTCGTCGTCCGTGACCAGGAACTGGTTGAACTGCAGGTTAAAATCCGGTACGTACGTCGAGATCCGGTAGACGTCAGGGGCAATTTCTGTGATCGGCATAACGGATGTCCTCCACATAACAGGCGTTTTTCGCGGGCGGAAAGTATCTCGGATCGAGGCATCAGGGTGTCCCATTTTCGCCCACCTCGACGCGCGCACAATCTCGAAGTGGGCTGATCTGTTCTGTCCTGTCCCGCTTTTGTCCCACGGCCGTCCCGCAGACTCGTGGGACAGGTAAATCATACGTGCTAAATGCTTTATCGGAATATTTTGCCTTGTCCCGCGAAAAATCGAAAAAAAATTTGCGTTGCGTGTCGCGCTGAAAAAGTTGACACCCGAGGGCGGCGTATTCATACGAGATTTTCAAAGAACTGGCCGCCCCCAGCCGAAGGCCTGCGTGAGTATAGCACAAGATTGCGTAGATGAAACCATTTTGATTTCGCGGCTAGTTTGGCCGGCCGAAGTAGAGAACGTACCCGTCGATATCCTGCACCTCAAACCCTCGGAGGTTGTCGCTGTTGTCGCCAAGCGGCGTGCGAAACTCTACGGATCGAGAGGCGAATTCCTCGGCAAGAGTGTCAGGGTCGGCGACATGGATGTACGCATCCCAAGGTGCGATCCCGTGCCCGATATCACGAGTGTGATTCGGCAAGGGGTCCACGTCGACGTCCTTGAACATGATCATCGCCTGCCCACGACCGACCATGCCGAAGAAAACGTCGTCGGGCTCAGGCCCCGCGAACATAACCTCAAATCCAAGCTTTTCCCTGTAGAACTCGAGCGTCGCCGGCACATCGCGGACGATGAGAAGTGGACATGCGGCTCCAATCTCTGGGCTTTCCATTAGTGTTTTTTGGTGGTTACGTTCTTATAGCACCACGAGATCGCGCCAGTTGACACGAAGCCTTGAGGTAACTATCGATAAGCCGATGCTGGTGGAGTGCCGCAGTACTCTTTCTCGGTCGTGCCGAGGAGTTTGTGATTCACGTCGAACGAAAAGCGGCGAACCTTGCTGAGCTTGCCGCCGTTTACACAAACGCGCGTTTCGTTTGTTGCCCGGCCTATATCGAGAAACCAAACGCGGGCCGCGGCTAGGGCTTTCGCATCGTCCGTGTATTTGCCGCCGGCGAGGGCGTAGCGGTAAATTACACGGCTGTTCTCATTAATTATCAACCGAAGCTTGTCAGCTTTTAGAGCGGTTTTATACGGAGCCTGCTTAGCATCCCAATCGTCATTCACCTTCTTCTCGGGGGCAACGCAATATTTGTCCTTGATCTCCGCCAATGTCCCATTCCAATCCAGCTCGGCATACTTCGCAACACGGGCTGAGGGGGAGACACCGCTCGCGATGAGTTTCTCATACCCCTGTAAACAGTAAACAAACTCCATAGGAAAGAGCTTTTCGCCGGCCTCGACGCTCGACCGGATCGACCTCGCCTGAGACATGAAATTATGGAAAAGCTGGTTGTCTTCGAGCGACTGGGCACTCACGTTGTGGGCGAACGGCAGTGCCAATACCATTGCAAAGAAAAAGATAGCGGTTCTCATCTGAAGCCTCCTTGAAATTGAGTTCAGGTCAAGAGTGTAGACCCATTGGCAAACCGCATCAAGCACGCCGCGATCGTGAGCCTCACCGATACGCTGAAGCCGGCGGAGTGCCGCAATATTCTTTCTCGGTCGTGCCAAGAAGTTTGTGGCTCACGTCGAACGAATATCGACGGACCTTGCTGAGCTTGCCGCCGTTTACGCAAATACGCGTGTCATTTGAGGCACGGCCTATATCGAGAAACCATACTCGGGCGGCGGCCAGGGCTTTCGGATCGCTCGTGTACTTGCCGCCGGTAAGTGCGTATGAGGAGTTGCCGCCGTGTGTCTCGTCGATCACGAGCCGGAGTTTGTCAGCTTTTAGGACAGCTTTGTAGGGAGCGTGTTTTGTTGCTACGTCGTCAGAGATCTTTTTTCCGCCAGCCTCGCACCAATTCTCTTTAATTTCCTTGACCGTGCCTTTCCACTCGATTCGAGGGAATTTTCCCACAGCCTCCTTGACCTGTTCCGGCACCCGCGTCGAAGGTGAAACGCCTGAGGCGATCATCTTGTCATAAGACTGGATGCAGAACTTGAACATGTTCGGTAGCGGATCAGGCTCTTGCGTCATGATCGCCCAGCTCTTGAACGCGCTGTAATGCTCGTTGTCCTGAAGCGACTGTGCACTCGCGTATGAAGCAAGAACGAAAAAAGCTCCTGCTATGGCAAAGCGAAATAAAGCGGTTCTCATCTCGGATCCCTCCTTTGTATGCGTGTGCCGAAGAGTGTAGTCCGTTGAACGACTCGAAGCAAACGAGAATGGCTTGCTATTGCCTACCTTATTTCTTTAGGGCGGTTGGGTCTGGCATGTGGATCAAGTGCTTGCGAAAATTCAAAACGGTACCCGACATCGCATTCGTGACGACAAACGCAATGGGTAGTGCGGGCTCGGCATCGAGAACCACGCGCGCCTCAAATCCACGAGAGCGAAGAAATTCCGCTGCCTCGTCCGCGCTCGCGACCGGATCGGCCGAGACCAATCCGATACTCGCGACGGCGCCCCCGAGTTTCTCGACAACGTCCGGAGGCGGGTAATTGATGATCGTCCCGTCACCCATTATCGAACGCTGAATACCGCTGCTGTCAGCCTGAAAGCGTTCCGGTATGCCGTTGCGTTCCAGCAATTCGACTATCGCAGCTTTACCCTCCGCCGACGAGGCCGAAAAGATCCGCGAACCCGGATCGGGAAACGGCAGCGGATTTCGAGCACTGATATGTAGATAGGTCCAAACTCCAAAGACTACGATCAAAAGGGTTATCGGTATTAGCAGCCATTTGGGTATGTACATTTATTCTCGGCCGAGTGCCTGCATCGCATCACTCGTCGGCCTTCTCCTTGGTAATTTATTCAGTCTTCAAATGAGTGTACACGGCATCGCATCGTGCATGATGCGCACCGTATCACGGCACCGTTGAAAGGGAGCGGCCGGGTATCGATCACGATTCGATCGCCTTTGAAAGTCGAGTCGAATCTGAGACCCAACCCAAGAGGATCTCGGCCGCAAGCAGAGACGCCTCGTGATTACTTCTACCTAGACCATCGCCGATCGGTTCGCTCATACAATCGGAAAGCAGGACCGGGAGATAGTCGCGAAACATTGCGTCACGCACCGTCGAATCGACGCAGATGCTTGTTGTACAGCCGGTGATCAGCAAATGGCGGATGCCGCGCCGCTTGAGGATGGCGTCGAGTTCTGTCTTGTAGAATCCGCTGAATCGCGTTTTGTAGATGACGGTATCGCCTTTCGCGGGCTTGAGCTGCGGTACGATGTCGGTGTTCCACGTGTCGCGTATCAGTATGCGGCTTGAGCTTCCATCAGGAGCTTTGACCTCGTTTCCAACGCCGAGGCGCAGATGCCTAGCCCGATTGACCGAATCAGGAGCCCCAAGGTCCGATAGGTCGGGCTTATATCCCATCTTTAGATAAATGATGTGAATTCCCGCCTTGCGCGCTATTTCTATGGCACGCCGCGTCGGCTCGACCGCACGCTGGATTCCCGAAATGTCGATGCCGGCACGCTCGAACATCCCGCCTTTCGACCCGAAGTCGTTCTGCATGTCGACTACGATCACTGCGGTTTGAGCTGTATCGAGTTCAACTGCTTCCGGCCGGGCATCCAATTTCACCCTGCGGCCGCTCGCGGAGGCGGGCTGATCTGGTTCGTTGTTACCTCGGGCGACGAGCGACGCTGCACCCGCTACCCCTAATCCGATAAAAGTGCGACGTGGTAACTCTGACTTTTGCGGCATAAGACGGCCTCCCCCGATTGATTCTACTGGGAGCGATTATACACCGATACTTAGTCTAGAAATGCAGATATTTCAGTTCAGACGGCGGCGACGCGGTTATAGACCGTATCGCGTTCGACGGCTTCAAACCCGGCACGCTCGATCATGTCGATGATCTCCTGCTTCGTCATTTTCACTTCGCCGTCTGTGGCGTAGCTGTGGGTGAGTTCGCCGCCGTCGGTGATGGTGCCGTCGAGGTCGTTGGCGCCGAAGTGGAGCGCGGTTTGGGCGGTGGCCTTGCCCAGCATCACCCAATAGGCCTTGATGTGGTCAAAATTGTCGAGCATCAGCCGCGAGACGGCGATGGTCTTGAGGTTGTCGATGGCATCCGGGCCGGGGAGCGACGAGAGAGCCGTTCCCGGCGGATAGAAAGCGAGCGGGATGAAGCATTGAAAGCCGCCGGTCGCGTCCTGCTGTTCTCGAAGCCTGACGAGATGGTCGATGCGGTCTTCGATGGATTCGATGTGGCCGTAGAGCATCGTCGCGTTGGTCTTCAAACCTGCCTTGTGCACCTTACCCGCAAGTTCCAGCCAACGGTCACCATCGCATTTGTGATCGCAGATGCGCGAACGCGTCGGCTCGGCAAAGATCTCGGCACCGCCGCCCGGGCAGGAATCCATCCCGGCGGCGTGCAGTTTCTCGATCACTTCCTCGTCGCTCATCTTGTAAAAGCGTGCGAAGAAATCAAGCTCGACCATCGTCAGCGCTTTGAGGTGCAGTTTCGGGAACTCGCGTTTGAGCGACGAGAAAAGATCGGTGTAGTACTCGAAAGGAAGTTTTGAGTTTAGCCCGCCGACAATGTGCAGCTCGGTCGCCCCCTCGGCGACGGCATTGCGAGCGATCTCTATGCCTTCTTCGATCGAATGCGTGTATGCGTCTTCCTGCCTCGCACGGCGGTAAAAACCGCAGAATTTGCAGTCCGCGACACAGATGTTGGTGTGGTTGAAATGCCGGTTGACGTTGTAAAAAGTCGTCAGGCTGTGCTTTCGCCGGCGAACGTGATCGGCGAGTTTGCCAAGAGCATTGAGGTCGGTCGTGTTGTAGAGGGCGAGGCCATCGTCAAACGTCAGGCGTTCGCCATCTTCGACCTTGAAGGCGATGTCGATAAGATTTCTGTCAAAAGAGAACTGCATACCTATGCTACGATTTTATCAGACAACCATATGAAATTCGGTAAAGTAGACGATCCTTCTCTCGTCGATTTCACGATCCCACCCGACGATCCGGCGACAAAGGCTCAGTTTTCGAAAGAGGCGGCCACCGAGATGGACGTCTGGGTAGGCTGTGCAAAGTGGAACAGCAAGGACCTGAAAGGCTTTTATCCGAAGGGTGTCAAGGCGAAGGAAGAGCTGCACTATTACTCGACGCAGTTCAACTGCATCGAGCTGAACGCCACGTTTTATAAGCGGTATTGGGAGAATAACTATACTGCGTGGCGCGAGGGCGTTGTGGACAATTTCAAGTTCTTTCCCAAGTTCAATCAGGGCGTTACGCACTATGCACGGCTCAAAGACGTGGACGAGCGGGCCGAGCAGTTTGCCGAGAATATCGTTTTCCTGAAAGAGAAGCTCGGGATGCCATTCCTGCAGATGCACGACAATTTCGGCGCCAAAGAGTTTGAAAAGGTCGAGAATTTTGTGCGAAACGTTTGGAAATACGACATCCCGATCGCGATGGAGTTTCGCAAATCTGAGTGGCACACCGATCCGAATATTTCGTCGCAGCTTTACGAACTGCTCGAATCGCACGGCATCACAAATGTCCTCGTCGACACGGCGGGTCGTCGCGATCTGATGCATATGCGGATGACGACGCCAACGCCATTTATCCGCTGGGTCGGAGCGAATGATGACTCTGACTTCTCACGCCTCGACGAATGGATCGAGCGGCTTGTCGAATGGAAAGATCAAGGAATGCGGCGACTGTATTTCTTCGTTCATCAGAACGTCGAGGAACGCTCGCCATTGCTTTCTGCCTATTTCATCGAGAAGCTCAACAAAAGACTTGGCACTGACCTGACGATCCCAAAGACCGCTTCCCAGTCATGATCGAGATCCGCCGCACTGACGAGAATGACTCCGACTTTCTCGCCCTCGTACAACTGCTCGATATTGAACTTGCCGCGCGCGATGGCGATGAACACGCGTTTTACGCGCAGTTCCACAAACCTGTCGGACTTGGCGGCGTTGTGCTTGCTTATTCTGATGGCGAGGCGGTCGGCTGCGGCGCGTTCAAGCGTTTTGACGACACGTCGGCTGAGATCAAGCGGATGTTCGTATCTCCCGAGCATCGCGGCAAACGGATCGCGGCCGCGATATTGAACGAACTGGAAGCTCTTGCTGCCCAGGCAGGCTTTCGGGAATGTGTTCTGGAAACTGGGCAGAAACAGCCGGAAGCGATCGCCCTCTACACGCGTTCGGGTTATCAGAGAACAGCTAACTACGGTCAGTATGCCGGTGTCGACAACAGCGTTTGTATGCGGAAGGACTTAGCCGGAGTAGCGTTCGATCAATACTGACCCGCCAAAAGTAGCCAACAGGATAATGCTAACGAAGGCGTTCGTTGTGAAGAACGCGGCGTTCATCCGCGATAGATCGTTGGGTTTCACGAGCGTATGCTGATAAACGAGTAGCAGGCCCACCGCGCCGACGCCGGCGAGGGCGATCCAGCCGAGGCCGCTCACTAGAAATAAGAGCAGCAGAACGACAAAGGCCTGAAAGTGGAAAAGCCGGGCGATCCAGAGCGAGCGGGCAATCCCGAATCGTGCCGGTATAGAACGCAATCCCGACTTGCGGTCGAATTCGAAATCCTGACACGCGTAAAGCACGTCAAATCCGGCCGTCCACATGAGAACGAAAACCGAAAGCAGGATCGGAACTTCACTGTCCAGTGCTCCGCGCACAGCGATCCAGGCCGCCGAGGGCGAGATCGCAAGGGCGACGCCAAGGATCAGGTGAGCAAAGGCGGTGAACCGTTTTGCAAAGGAATAGCCGAGCACAAAGAGCAAGGCTACGGGCGAGAGAGCGAACGTAAGCCAATTCAGCATGTACGAGGCAAGGACAAATACGCCGACCGAGACGTAAAGGAACGCCCACGCGAATCCGACTGAGAGCTTGCCGCTCGGCAGTTCACGGTTGGCCGTTCGGGGATTCTTTGCGTCGATGTCACGGTCGACTATTCGATTGAACGTCATTGCTGCCGAACGAGCGCCGACCATAGCGACGGTGATCCAGAGCATCTGCCACCAGGTGGGAAGGCCGTTTGCCGCCAGGATCGCTCCGAGAAACGCGAATGGAAGGGCGAACAGCGTATGCTCGAACTTGATCATTTCGAGTGTCGTTGTCAGTTTCGTCGTTATAGTTGCCATCGCGTTTCCCCAAGCAAATTTGTAACTATAAACTATCGACCTGTAACTGACGAAAGGGTCACACGCGAATAGCCCTCAGTAATTTTGAACCGATGCCGAGCGGTAGAACCCACGACATGATCACGATGTTACTGGCCGTTCCGACATTTGCTGCGGCATACGCGGTAACGCGCGAAATCGCGCCCGCCGCGACCGTTGCGGGGGCTTTTCTATTCGGCGGAGTGATGTTCGGGCCTGATCTCGATACGGTATCGAGGCAATACACGCGGTGGTCGATATTTCGATCTATCTGGACAGCTTACCGGATCTTCTTTCCACATCGGTCGCGGTTCACGCATGGGTTGATCTTCGGGGCATTGTTCCGGGTAGTGTACTTTCTTGGGGTCGTTTCGTTGCTCGTGCTTGCAGGTAAGTTCATCTATACAGCTTTTTCGGGAGGCGAATTGCCTCAGATCGAGGAGCTTCAGGTCATTGCGACACTGACCGGCGAGACGATCGGCTCCTGGTTCAGTGGATACTTCCTCCTGCTCATCTTTGTCGGACTTTGGTTCGGAGCCGCGAGCCACACCGTTACGGATATCGTGGCGTCGTATATCAAGACCGGACGCGGCGGAAAATTTCTCTAGCCGCGTCCGCCGCCGGAACGCGCCGTGTAAAGACGAAGGGCTTGTCGACGAACCGCGTCGGAAACATTGCGATTTTTTGACAGGGCGACCAGATCGCGAAGCTGCAGCCTGTTCATGATAGTAATAACATTAGCGATCGGTGTTCGAGGATTGCGTGCGAGATTGTGCATTATCGGGTAGCTGCGGCTCCACTGGCGATTTGTCGCAAGCTGTCGCAGGATCTCTTCAGACATTGATCGCATCGCCGCGATGTTCTCGACTTCCTTTTCAGTGATCCTCGGATTGTTAACAACCGCGGTCGAAACAAGCTTGTTCGGGTCGCGGATCAGGATGTTCCGAGCCTCCCTATCTCCTTTCATTGCAAGCTTTACCCGATCTTTAACTCCCATGCGCATAATGCGGTTTAGCATCGACACGCGCTCGCTGGTGGCCTCGTCATCTGCCTGCAGCTCACCAAGCATCACCTTGTAAGCGGCTTCGCGTTGTTCGGCCGATTCCTCGTAGATCTCTTCTATGTATTCGAGGGCGAGCCACGAGTCGTCAGTCTCCTGATCGGGAACTTCGATGTGCTTAGCGAGGAAGAGCGCGTCGTCGACCGAGAGTCCGGCTTCCGAACCGATCTCATCTGCAAATTCAGCTTGCTCGACGAATTCGGCCGCCGCCTCATTTCCCTGGGCGCGCAATTCGTCGGCGATCTGCTGTGCACCGCGTTCCTTTTCGAAGAATTCGCGTTTTATCTCAAGAACGCGGCGTTCGATATCGGACGTGCGTGCGGGATTCGCTAGGATCGCATCGAGGATCACCGGATTCTTGATCAGCAGCTGCTGGTTGAACGAAATGGTGTCGAGCAGCGAGCTGTTCTGAGTCCTTCGTGCAACGTGAGCGATCGCGTCGGGAGGCGTTGCCGGTGAAGTGACGATCGCCTCTTGAACCGACGGAGCGAGGTCGTTACGAGTCGATAAATGATAGAGAACACGCGGAGCGAGTCCCGCGGTCCGGATGGTCGATTCGAGAGCGTCGTGCGGCTGTGCGGCCAGTGATGCACTCGATGCCGACCGCAGTTCCTCGTCCTGTCCCTCGTAAAAATTAACGAGGATCTCGAGCAGGTCTTCGAGCGGGAGCGGCAGGGCTCCGCGGGCGGCGGCCAGCTGCGCAGGGCGAGGCGCCGTGCCCTCGATGACGGCCCTGACGACGGGATTGCTCGAAACGATCTCGCTCATAAAATGCGGGAGATGTCAGCCGATTGCACGTATCTAAAACGCTAGAGCTACGGCCGCACGCTCTACATATAGACCATTAGTATACGAAAATCTGGATTCTTGACTAATTCACACCAGCATCACATAGTTTAGTCTTTCTCGTGGGGACACACGATTCGCCCCGACACAATACACAAAGGATCTATCGAATTAAACGTAATGATAAAGCAAGAGATTAAAGATCTTATCGCCGCGAAGAGCGCCCGAATCGGCGTCATTGGCCTCGGCTACGTGGGCCTGCCGCTCATCGTCGAATTTGCCTCAAAAGGCTTTGATTCCATCGGTTTTGAGGTGGACGAAAAGAAAGCGAGCGAGATAAACACAGGACGTTCCTACATCGTCGACGTAACGGATGACGCTGTCGCAGGATGTGTCGCAAGCGGAAAACTCACCGCGACCACGGATTTTAGCAGGCTCGCGGACTGTGACGTGATCATCATCTGCGTGCCGACGCCGCTGCGCAAGACAAAAGACCCCGACATGTCGTACATCCTGACCGCCGGCGGCGAGATCCAGAATTACATGCGTCGCGGTCAGCTAATTATCCTGGAATCAACGACTTACCCAGGCACGACCGACGAGGTCCTGCAGCCGATGTTCGAGGAAAAAGGCTTTAAACTCGACGAAGATTTCCTCCTCGCATTCTCGCCCGAACGCGTCGATCCGGGCAATCCGCAGTTTCAGACGCACAATATTCCAAAGGTCGTCGGCGGCGTCGGCGAAGACTCGACCGAGGTCGCGGCGTTCCTCTACAGCCAGATCGTCGACAACGTCCATCCGGTCTCGTCGGCACGTGTTGCCGAGGCGGCAAAGCTCTGGGAAAACACGTTTCGGGCAATAAACATCGGCATGGCGAACGAGATGGCCAAGGTCTGCAACGCCCTCGGCATCGACACCTGGGAGGTCGTACGGGCCGCGGCGACAAAGCCGTTCGGCTTTATGCCGTTCTATCCCGGCCCGGGAATCGGCGGACACTGCATCCCGCTCGATCCGCACTATTTGTCGTGGAAAGCCCGTCAGCACGGGTTCGATTCGCAGTTCATCTCGCTCGCCGAGCAGATAAATTCGACGATGCCGAACTACGTTGTCGAACTCGCGACCGCGGCCCTAAATGATGCACGCAAGGCGGTTAACGGTTCGAAGATACTGATCCTCGGCGTCGCTTACAAGAAAGACATCGACGACATGCGCGAGTCTCCCGCACTATCGATCATCGATCTGCTGCGTGCCGACGGAGCGGATGTCGTCTACCACGACCCGTTCGTTGCGGAGGTCACGTTTGACCACGCGTACACGATCGGCGACGGCGAACCACTTTATAATCAGGAACTTACCGACGAACTCATATCGTCCGCGGATTGTGTGATCATCTGTACGGAGCACACGACAGTTGATTACGCGCGCATTTGTTCAACGGCAAAACTCGTCGTGGATACGCGAAACGCCCTCTCGCCGGAAGTCCGGGGAACTTGCTCCGCCCGCGTTGTGCGACTCTAATTTGGGACCTTGGGACGTGATTTCGCCTGACCGTTCGGGCCGTCACCGTACCCTGCGAGCGCAAAAACTGACCGTTTTCATTGATCCGGTCCCATATTTTCACTACGCCATTCATGATAGAGGCCGCAGTCGATCACGATCCGATCTGATGCGGCCTTTCATCTGCTGATCCATACTGGTTCATTTCGCAGACAATGTTGCACAGTTGACACAGACGGCGAGCTGTGATACGTTCTCTTTGATGAAAGCCGAATGGGAAGAGTGTCCTCGAGGTGATGTGCCGCCGCAATACGCGGGGATCTACGTGACGATGAACCGCCGGGGCGTGATCGCCCTGAGCAAGAGTACGCATCAGCTGCTCGACGAACCGGCCGCCGCTGTGCTGCTCTACGACCGCAAGAATTGCCGCATCGGCCTCAGACCGGCAACAAAAGGCACGGCCAATGCCTATCCGATCCTCGTCGCCGGCAGCTCGGGCGGCAAAAAGATCAACGCCCTTCGCCTGATCCGCGAATACGGCATCGACCTGCCCGCCACCGTAAAATTCCCCGACGCCGAGATCGACGACGACGGCATCCTCCGCCTAGACCTCCGCACCGCCCAGATCCCGCTGCGGGTCAAGAATCATTGGGCAAATCAGGGCTCCGGGCTCGGAGATCAAGCCTAGGGCGGCGCTAATCGCGTAGCGATGTGTTGAATGTATCCGTGGGTTTCAACCCACAGGTCAGGATGGATATCGGATCTCGTCGCGTAGCGACGGTTGGATGACGATCGTTTTGAGATATTCAATCGTCGCTGACGCGACGCGGACGTGTGGCTCGACTCCGACCGTGGGTTGAAACCCACGGCTACAATCACGTTGCCGCGACGCGGCCTAACGGCTAAGCCGCGACGAAAGCTCCCCTCCTTACGAAGGAGGGGTGTCGGTGCTTCACCGACGGGGTGGTTCTCTACGTTCGCATCTGAGTTGCTTGGTTTATCGCGAGTTCCTGATCCCGCTGCTAGAGAACCACCCCGTCCGCCGAAACGGCGTCCACCCCTCCTTCGTAAGGAGGGGAGTATTTCGGGAGCCCCGCTTCCGGTGAGGCAAGCCTCACCGCCGTGCATTAGCGGCGGAGCCGCGGATCTAAAAATTCCCCTCCCTTAGGAACGAGGGCTGGACGCCGCTTTGGGCGGACGGGTGGCTCTCTACGGGCCGCATCAAACATCGCGTAGCGATGCGGTGCATGTAGCCGTGGGTTTCAACCCACGGGTAAGGATGAATATCGGATCTCGTCGCGTAGCGACGGTTGGATGATGCCTTCCCCATTATTTTCACGCGGAGACGTGTGCTGTGCCCATGACGCCTAACTCTTTAGATCTTCAATTCTGCATTTTGCATTCAGCATTTTGCATTGGAAGACGGCATCCAGCCTGCCTCTTGTCAGTAAACCACCCGACCGTAGCGGGTGGGGCATTGCCAAGACCGGAAGCACTAGCGCCCGGGTTGAATTACGAAACGGCCTCGGCACCCCGCCGGGCCTTTTTCGCTTGAATAATCCCGATTCCTTGCTAAACTTCTGTGTAATCTATCTTTGGGCGAGTATCCCAGCTCGCAGCAATGCAGTATATTGCGAGTGGCTTGAGAGGCTTCGTCCGGCAACGGGCTAAGCCTTTCTGCTTATCGTTCGACGCCGGCATTGTGAAATTCGATTCGTAACTATGCGTATAAACAGAATCAAGTGGAATAATCACCCAATTTTGGGTGATCTTGAACTCGACTTTATCAACTCCGCGACTGCAAAACCGTTCGACAATATTGTTTTCGCTGGCGAGAACGGGACCGGTAAAACCAGTATCCTTGAAACCGTAAGTACGTTTTTGAACATCGGCTCCTTCAGGCATTTTGATTTCATAGACTATGTCGCTGACGGAAGATCAATACGAGCCGTTCAAGCTGCTCACAATCCGTCGGGTCATGAAAACTTTTTTGATATTAGTATAGACGGCGGAGCTCCCAACCAGATTCGAACCGATCGAAGCAATAACCGAGAGCTAATTGAATCGAACCGCGACGACATTCGACATTACGGATGCGTTTTCTCCAAAGCAAGAGCCGACTATAAGACTAGACAGATTACCCATACTTCGGTAAGCGTCTTAGATACCGATAAATACGATAAGGATGAGGAAGACGACTTCACCTCTCTTAAGCAGTTAATTGTTGACGTTGATAGCCAGGATAATGCCGCATACGCGGAATTGAACAGAGCCCTAGGTCCAGTTCCTAAGTCCTGGGATGAATTTTATCCAACTTCAAATATCTTCAGATTCAAGAATGCGTTCGACAATTTTTTCGGCGACCTTAAATACGTAAAGGTGATTGATCAAGAAAATGAGAAGGCAATAATTTTTGAGAAGAACGGGAAGTCAATTTCCATTGATAGATTGAGCACTGGTGAAAAGCAAATCGTATTTAGAGGTATTTACTTGCTGAGGAATCACGAAAAAGTATCTGGTGCGGCAATATTGATTGATGAGCCCGAACTGAGTATGCACCCCAAATGGCAAAAAAATGTCCTTCGATATTACAAGGACTTGTTTGTGGATGGAGGGGTCCAAACCGCCCAGATATTTTTGGCTACGCATTCGGAATATGTCGTCGAGGAAGCTCTTGCTAACTCGACTACAGACTTAGTAATTGTTCTAAAGGAGGTTGCCGGTATTATTCACGCGAAACGCGTCGACGCTCCATCCGTATTGCCGAGCATAACGAGCGCTGAGACTAACTATCTGGCTTTTGACGTTGTATCCAATGATTACCACATTGAGTTGTACGGACATCTTCAGCAAAAAGAATCAAGGACAACCGTGAAATCTTGTGATGATTTTATTAAGGGCCACGCTCTTTATGATCCATCCCTCCATCTAAAACCCTCTTCACATGGCCATACGAACTATGAGTCGTTGAGCACCTATATAAGAAACGCTATTGATCATCCAGATCCAGCCCGGATCTTCACTGAAGCAGAACTTAGAACCTCGACCGAATTATTGATCGAGCTATGTAAATAAAATCGCAATTGCAAATCGAGTCGGACGCGCGCTGCACGCCGGTGAATACTGTTAAAAACATTAATAGCACTGCGAAATGTTTCAAGGGCCAAATAACGACAATCTTGTTTCCCCACTGCCAGACTTTGACGATTTTCAGTACAAATACGCGATTGCTCCTGAGACTGCGAAACTCAAGGCATGGAATAAACTGCGGGAGACCGAGCGTCGATTTAGATTTTATGCTTGGGTCGAGCCGCAAACGCATGGCGAGGTGTTGAAACATCGAGTGCTTCTAAATGATTCTATCAGCGCTTACCTTTTGTCGTTCGAGGCGACAATCCAGTTCCTTAAGGAAGAATTTGGAAGAGGCTTCGACGATTGGCTAAAAGGGCATGAAAAATACTCTGTTACGATCAGAGCTCTCCGCACATATAGGAATTTCGAGGCTCACGTAGAGGCTAAGCCAGCTGGTAGAATGGTTATGCTGAGCATTGCATCAACGATTGGTGGCGGGAAGGAAATAGTCCAAGATCCACCTTCGTGGCATTTTCCAGACATTGAAAACGCGCCGCATAAACCAAGAGTCAATCATTTGTCAGACGAAGGCGTCATGAACGCATGGAACATCCGGCGGCCATTTCTGCCAGTTGGCGAGAATCTTTTGACTGGACTTCAGGAACTTAGCGAGATACTTGTCGATGCAGAAGACTTTCTAGATAAGCAGACAAAATCAAACGAGTAGCTGTTACGCTTGTTGGTCTGCGAAAAATAGGGGTCAGGCCTTCAGTATTGCAATTCTCAGGCCGTCTTTCCGTAGTGAGCTGAAAGGCTTTTGCCGGGAAGGTCTGAATTTCTCTTTGGCCGCGAACGTCGTCGAGTATTAAAGCCGAAGGTGCGGCCGGTGTTTGGCGGAAGCCTGGTTAGATCGGTAACCGCGTTTCGCTCGCTGTAGGTGAGCAATATAGACTCCGCACATCGTTATTCGTCCGCTGCAGGGACGCGCTCTGAATTTCCCATGTGACCTAGGGCTTCGCTCGAAGACCCGCTCCACCAGGCTTTAATATATGTTCCCTCTTGGGGACGGGACCTGCTTAGCGACGGTTGATGATGATCGCGTTGAGTTCTTCATTCGTCGCTGACGCGACGTGGATGTGTGGCTCGACTCCGATCGTGGGTTGAAACGCCACGGCTACATTCACCTCGCCGCTAGGCGGCACTTCAGAGGTCTCATCCCGAAGGGCTTATATAGCCACGTCCTTTAGGGCGTGGTTTTCGTCGCGGAGCTTGTTCTGAGGGCGTTTCAACGTCCTTACCGGAACTTACTGAACCGCTTCCGCACCGATGGCTAAAGCCGCATTCATGGTAAGCCCGCTGAAACGGGCTGAGATAGATATTTCCGATCCCTGACCACGCCCTGAAGGGCGTGGCTATGTGCCGCGAAACGCGGAAAATAGTCTACAGAGCTTCAACTACTTATCGAGCAGCTTCGTGACGGCTCACCTCCTTACAAAGCAGTAACACGCAGTTTTGGCGAGTTCTTATTCGTGCATTCGTGGCTTATGATGGAGCGTATGCTGAAAGTTCTTCTCATCGCCGGGGCACGGCCGAATTTTATGAAGGTCGCGCCGATCTTTGCCGAGATGAAGCGGCGTTCGGGCGAGTTTGCGCCGATGATCGTGCATACCGGGCAGCATTACGATGCGGCGATGTCGGATGCGTTTTTTGACGATCTGGGCATGCCGAAGCCGGACATTCATCTGGGTGTCGGTTCGGGTTCGCACGCGGTGCAGACGGCCAAGATCATGACCGAATTCGAGCCGGTCGTGCTGGCGGAGAGGCCCGATTGGGTCGTGGTCGTGGGCGATGTGAATTCGACGATCGCGTGCGCTCTTGTTTGTTCAAAGCTAGGGATCAAGGTCGCACACGTCGAGGCGGGACTGCGTTCGCGTGACCGCGCGATGCCCGAAGAGATCAACCGCATCCTGACCGACGCGATCTCGGACCTGCTGCTGACGACGTCGCAGGACGCGGATGAGAATCTGCGGGCCGAGGGAATTCCTGCGGAACGGATCAGGTTCGTCGGCAATGTGATGATCGATTCGCTGCTCGAGCATCTTAAGATCGCTGAGAATTCGACGGTTCGGGAAGACCTCGGGATCGAAGGCGCTGAATACGCGGTCGTGACGCTTCATCGGCCTTCGAACGTTGATGATGTGGACGTTTTTGGCGGCATCGTCGATGCGTTGTGCGACGTGGCTAGGAAACTCCCGATCGTGTTCCCGGTGCATCCGCGAACCCGGGCGAAGATCGAAGAATTCGGCTTTCGCGATAGAATGGCCGACGCCGGAATTCGTTTGATCGAACCGCTCGGTTATCTGGATTTTATGCGGCTTTACAGCGGTGCGAGGTTGGTGCTGACGGATTCGGGCGGGCTGCAGGAAGAGACGACCGTTCTCGGCATCCCGTGCCTGACGCTGCGACACAACACCGAACGGCCCGTGACGATCGATCTGGGAACGAACGTGCTCGTCGGCACCGATCCGCAAAGGATCCGCGATGCCGCGGAAGCGGCGTTGGCCGGTGCGGATACGAAGGATGTTTCGATCCCGCCGCTGTGGGATGGAAAGGCGGCCGGACGTATCTGCGACGAACTCGCAGCGTTCTAAATTCAATAAAAAAGGCTGCCTAATGCAGCCCTTTTATTATTTCCCCGATTGCGTCGGGTTTCCCGCGGACTTCCAACCGTTGAAGCCGTCTTTCAAAGCGTAAACGTTTCTGATCCCTTTCTGATACATCTGGAATGCCAGCCTGGCACTCGAATTCTCGTTCGGTCAGGAACAGTAGACGATTATCTTCTTGCCTTTTGGCAGCTTGTCGAAACGGTCTTCGGCCGCGCCGTCGATGCGGATGGCGCCTTTGATGCGTTCCTGTTCGAAGGCATCGGCGTTTCGCGAATCGACAAATATCGCGCCGTCGTCAAACGCTTTCTTAGCCTCGGCGATCGTTATGCGCGGGATGTCGGCTTCGGCGGTGATCTTCTTATCGTCCGCCGATTGGCCAAACGCAACGAGGCCCGAGGCGAACAGCAGTAATAGTGAAAAAACAGCTTTCATAACTTATTTGGTCGCAGGGCTCGCTGAAGCCACGGGGAAACCCGCGGCTTTCCAGCCATTTGGTCCTCCGATGAGGGCATACGTTCCGGGGATGCCTTTCTTGTTCATTTTGAGTGCCAAACTGGCACTCGTGCCTTCGCCCCCTCAGGAACAGTAGACGATGATCTTTTTGCCTTTTGGCAGGCTGTTGAAGTCGTATTCGTGAGCTTCGCCCATGTATGGGATGACGACGGCCCCGGGCAAGTGTTCGACGTCAAAGGCGGCCTGGCTGCGGCTATCGACGAAGAGAACATGACCGGCGTCGAAGTCTTTTTTCGCGTCCTGCGGCGTGATGCGTGGCACGGCGGCCTCGTTCACATACTCGACGTATTCGAGCTTGGGCGGCGGAGCGACGCACGCCGCGAAAGCAAATAGACCGATCAGTGCGGAGAAAATCGTGAGTCGCATATTATTTCTCTCCAAAAGCGGCGAGCACTTCGTCGGCGTGTTTTGCGACGTCGACTTTCTCGAATATCTTGACGATCTTACCGTCGTCGATCAGGAAAGTCTTGCGAAACGTGCCCATGTATTTTCGGCCGTACATGCTCTTTTCGCCCCAAACGCCGTAAGCCTCGACGATCGATTTTTCGGTATCGGCGAGCAGGTCGAACGGCAATTGATATTTGGAAATGAACTTCTGATGGGCTTTCTCGCTGTCGGTCGAAACGCCTAGCACGGTGATGCCTTTTTCGCGGTAGATCGCGTCGGCGTCGCGGAACGAGCAAGCCTCTTTCGTGCAGCCGGGCGTGTCGTCTTTCGGGTAAAAATAGAGCACGACGCGCTTGCCCTTAAAATCCGAAAGGCTTACCTTTTCGCCGTCCTGGTTTGTCGAAGAAAAATCCGGTGCCTTGTCACCTTCTTTCAGCATCATCTATCTCCTTTATTCTCTGATTTTGCGATAAAGGCGACGTCGATGCAAGATTTTCGATCTATTTCTTCTTGCCGAAATTCCATTTCAGGCCGGTCGTTACGAGGAAATCGTTGCGTTTCGCCGTGCCAAAAGGATCGTTATTAAAACGGTCGCCGACCGAGACAAAAAAGCCGATCTTTTTGGTGACATCGATGTCGATGGACGTATCCAAAATGAAACGGTATTCGTGACGGTCGGTGACATTCTGGTAAAAGGTCGATGAATTGCGGATCCGGAGACGGTCGTTGACCTTGTGCTTGAACGTCATGCCGACGAGGCCTTCGGGCGTGTCGGTGTCGATGTTGTTCTGCCAGGTGCGGTTCCACGCTCCGCCGACGAGGATCTCGAGTTCGGTGCGGTCGGTCTTTACGGTGCGATGACCGACGCCGCCGCCGGCGACCGAACGAAAGCTGAGCCGCTTTGGCTTATCGCGCTCGAAGTCATATGAGGCGAAGCCGAAGATCTTTTTGTTCAAGTTGCGGTCGTATCGCACTCCGCCCCAGAATGCGTTTTGCGTCGTAATTTGCGAGCCGTGATTACTATTCCAGAGGCTTCGAAAGTAGATCGTCAGGCCGTCCTCCGGACGCGCCTTTGTCGCACGCAGTCCGGTCGTCATCGTGATGTTGTTTGAGTTTCCGGAAGTGTAGCTAAAACCAAGATTCGCGTTGCCGTCCCATCCCGTGACAACGCGGCGAAATGCATTCGCGGTGCCGTTTGAGCGTTTGATAACCGGCGCCGGTGTGCCAGGTTTCGCGGTCGCGTTCGTCTGCTCGGCGGGCTTCGCGACGGGTTTTGGAGCTGTGGTCGCGTTCGCTTTGACGACCTTTGCCACATGCGCGCGGGCGATCCTGACGCGCCCGGCGTAGACGGTTTCGACAACGATAGCGTCGTCGCCCTCTTCGACGATGCTGCCTGAAAGCTTGTCGCCGTTCTTGAGCAGAACTTCCTCACCCGAGGCGAACGCGGTCGTGGCCAGTGACAAAAGGATAAGCAGAACGAGTATCTTTCGCATCACCCTTATAAACTAGCATTATGAAATGTGGATGTGAATCATTCGCCGTTATGTCCGGTTTTGACTCGCCAGCCCTCAGATACGAAAATGTCGCGAGATGAAGCTGCTATCCGAAACGCAGGCGATCGAGCGGCTCGAGACTTTGAGAGAGGAGTTTCGCGACGTGGTTTCGACGCAGTACGAGCACAAGGCGGCGCCGTGCAGCCAGTGCAAAACGCCCGGTGCGTGCTGTCTGGATGAGCACTTCGTCAATGTGCGCGTCTCGCGGCTCGAGGCCGCGGCGTTGAGACGGGCGATCGGCGAATTGCCGGACGAGTTAAGGAAAACAGTTGGCCGCCGCGTCGATGTGGCGATCGAGAAGTACGAGTTGAAGGGCGAGCCTTTCGACAAGAAATACTCCTGCCCGCTCTACGAAAAAGGCGTCGGTTGCCTGGTTCATGCGACGGCGAAGCCGCTGCCGTGCATCGCTCACGCCTGCTATGAAAGCGAGTCCGACCTGCCGCCGGACTCGCTTCTGGAGGAGTACGAATTACTCGTAGATAAACTGAACGAAAGGGTTTACGGGCGAGGGTCGGCCTTTTGGCCGATACCCATAGCGATAACGCAGTTCGGGCGCTAATCGATCTTTACAGCGACGAACTTGTCGCTTACATTCCCAGCAAAGTCAACGATAAGAAACCCTATCGAATAATCGCCAGCAGCGACGTCGATGTTACCGACAGAAAGGTCTTCCTTGTCGCCAACGGTCAGGATATCCGCTTGGTCCGTTGATGCGACCTCCGATCCATTGCCGTTATCATCTATCGATAAATACACAGGTCGTATCGAATCGCCTCGGTCGAGATCGACCTCACGCTGAAGTCCTTTGGTTTCGATCACGGCGTAAACGAATTCTCCCGACACCTCTTCTTCCTCAAAGTCGACGACGAAGTATAGGGTGATATCGTTCCATTCTCTTCGGCCTCTGTAGCGGACTTGGGCTGGAACCTCTACGTAATAGACCTCGCGGTCTCCTTCGAGTTCGGCAAAATCGGTGATCGGGCATATCACTTCTTTGGTTCCGTCGCCGATCGAAAACCAGGATCCGTCCCATTCCTCGCGCAGTACGCCTTTTTCGTCCGGTTCGGTAGGAATAGCCCCGATGATGATCGATTCTTTGTCGTTTTCCTCAGCGATGACGAAGGTCGCTTCCTCGATGTCATCGGCGTTAACCCTTGCGCTCACCGAGACCGTGCCGTCTTTTGTAAGGTTAGGCCTGTTCGACTGGACCGGTGAAACTTGCGGCTTTGTCGTGTCGCCGGCAAGGATCGCGGCGATGTCGGTAAGCATTCCGCTCCATTTCATCCCGTTCTGAAACGGGTGCCTGTTGTACCCGCTCGCGGCGAGTTGCTCGCCCGAATTTGGGAAATAGATAGTCAGACCCGTTGATCTGGCGTGTGCGGCACCTGCGACTTTGTCTACGACGGAGGCCGAAAGTGCGGCGATCAGATTATCCGCAGCCTTCTTGATCTCTGGATCGGGCGACAGTCTTTTTAAATGCTCAGCGTAATTGCCCATGTCAAAGAATTCAGCGGCCGACGGTCCTTTTCCTCGGGAACCAAAATCTTCGCTCATCGAGCGTGCTCGGGCCGTTCGGATCAAGGCCTCTCGGCCGCCGGTCTTAAGCATTGCCTGATTTCGGACGGCGAGGTCCGCAAACGCGGTATTTAACGCGTCGATCTTACTCAGGTCGGTAACGCTCAGGGTTATCGAAGCATCCCGCCGGCCTTGTGTTCCGCTGGTGTAGAAATTTTTAAATGCACGCGTGATCGTCATACCTAGCGCCCTGCCGTCGATCGCCGGCGTTTGCGTGATGCCCCGCATTATCGCGGCATAGTCCCAACCGCTGCCTGGTTCGAGCTCTTGGGATGCGACCATATACTTGGCATGCGGACTGACCGTCCTTGCCACCTCAAAGTTGGCCATGAGACATGCGTCAAACCCGATCAATTCGAGTTTCCCGGTCGCTTTGGTCGCTCGGGCAAGAGCAGAATTTAGTTCGGTCATGTTGAGACTATCCTCGCCATTCCCTTCGTCGTGAAGAATGCCCGGCCAGCCGCTGCCGTGATCGCCGAAAACGAGAGAATATTTTTTGGCCGGAAAGTCTTTGGATGCTCTTTCAATAAAAGCGGCAAGATTACTCGGATCGCCCATATTTAGTTCACCGAGATCGGCGAGTTCTTTTAACCTTCCTCTCTCGACGCGAACATATTTGGCGGTTGTCCAGTTTTTAAGTCCGCCAACATCGGCGTTCGTGTAATTATTGTCCTCGTCGCCACTTACGTTGCGGTCAACGAGGGCGACAATGTTGATCTGGGCTGAACTGCCGACCTCCATCATTTCCGCGAGGTCGATCATCTGCGGAAGCTCGAGATCGTTGTCGGAATCCATGTAGAACATCAGCGTCCACTCGGCCGGAGCAAAGTTTTGACCGAAGCTGATCGTTGATAAGGAGAGAAAAATCGCGGAAGCGAAAACCGCCAACATGAATTTGCGCATAAGGTCCTCGATACGGTCTGGATAGAAAACGCAGGGTATACTACGCTAATCCGCGTCGAAAAAAAAGTACGGACCGCTGTGCGATCCGTACTTCGTCCTAATTTAATAAGACCCTGCTAACGAGCGTCATTCCAGGTCGTTAGAATGGCGTCGTATTTTTCCTCGGCCGTATTTAGCAGCCTTATCCTCCACGTTCCCGCCGTGACCGGTTTGTCGAAGTAGATCGAGCGGAACAATCCGCGCGATTCGGGTGAGCCCGATTCATTCTTGCCGACGACATTGCCTAATGCATCGATCAGGACCACCGACACATTCGGGTCAGCCATGAAGGTGATGCCGAGATCGTTCGCCGCCGCGACGGGAATGTCGATCTCGATGGTTTTTTTCCCGGCGAGCGTGATCGACTTGGCAAACGGCTGAGTCGTGAGCGGCTCCGAACTTGCCGCCAGAAGATCGGCATCGAAGTCGTTCGCCTGTGCGCCGTAGACGCGTGAGTTGGTGTACCTGCCGGTAAACTGCGACTGATCAGGCGCTTCGGGGTTGTGATCGCCTTTCGGGCCGATCGCAAGCCGTGGTTTTACGAACGCCGAGAAATCGGCAGTGCCGGTCAGATCGGTATGCAGATTCTTCGATTCGGCGTTGTCCTTTATCTTCCATTTTGCCGAGGGCACGGGGACGACACCGTCGTTCCAGACGACCGATTTGCACATCGTCGGCAGCGGATTTCCAGCAAGGACTGAGAATTTCACGCCTTTTCGCTGCGTGTGTATCTTGTTAAAGCCCTCGAGATACGCGGGCTGCAGCTGACGGATGGCCTCGACCTGTTTGCCGATCATTCCAAATGCGATGTCCATCACGTCGGCACACGGCGAGCCCATATTCGGCGTGCCGAGCATCAGCAGATTCGAAACTTTTGGCCGGCCGTCGGGCGACGTTGCGGGCATCAGCTGATCGATGTACCAGCGTGATATCAGGCCGCCCATCGAGTGGGCGACGATATCGACGTGCCAGGCGTTGCGGTCTTCCTGAGCGAATTTGATGTAGCTTTCGAGCTGGTATGCGTTATCGCCGATCGACGCGGTCTGATCTGACGACATGAACGACTTACCCGTATTCATCACGCCTTTCTCCGGCTTTTCGCCAACGGGGAATGCCTTCCAATCGTACGAATGCGATGTCGTTAGAATGTTCTGCCACGCTTCCCACGCGCGCCAGTTGCTCCACAGGCCGTGGACAAGGACGAGCGGTTTGGGGGCGACCTTGAGATTTTTGGTCATCTCGTCGATCTTTTTGCTGTTCTCTTCGAGTTCGGCTTTTATTCGCTGCACGAGGCGAGGGCGGCCGTCATCGAACCACGCGTAGCCGCTCGAATCCCACATCAGTTCGACGGTCTCTTCGGAATTTGCGTCGACGCGAACGCTGATCACGTCGTCTTTAAGCGGAGCGTCAGGCCGTGCGCCGTCCCACTTGTCCCCTTTGTAAGTTTCTTTAAAACGAACGTCGGCGTACTTGGTCTCGCCCGATTCGTTCAGGACCTTGGCCTTTATCTTTAGGAAGTTGCCGTCGATGGTGCCCTTTTGTTCGCTGATCTCGTGCCAGTCGTTCCAGTTAGGGAACTTCATTTCCTCAAACTTGATATCCGTGATGCGAAGCTTGCCGCCGCATCGCTGCAGGCTCCACGAAATGGTTTCCGAGACGCCGCCCGGGAACTGCTGCGTAAAACTACCGCTTAAGTTATCAGGATCTTTCGGGTCGACGCGGTGTCGGCCATCGGTCGAAAGCGTGTGGCCGTCGATGCTGACAGGGCTCGAAGGCATCGTGGTCGACTTACCTTCTTTCTTGGTGCACTGGCCGCTGAATGACGCGGTCTCTTTGCCCTCGACAAGTCCTTTGATCTGCGGGATACCGACGCTGACCGAGTACGTGCCGTCGGTATTTACCCCGACGCTCACCCGGGCCTCAACATTCGAAGCCTGTCCGCGAGTCTCGCTCAGGCTCTCAAAATCGCCCGACATGACCTGCCACGTTTTGCCGCGGTCGCACGAATTCTCTTCGCGGGCCTGGGTCTTTTCGACGCTGGTCATCTTGTGATCGATGTTCGCCTTGCCGACGTACGAACCATCGCGTTCGGGCGATTCGAGCACGGCGACCGAAGCCTTGTAGTTGTAGTTCATCTGCCAGTTTAGAGTGTCTTTGCCCCGATTGCTGACGCGCTGAGTGGTCTTCGTGTCGGACATCGAATGCGTCCGCGTGTAGGTGATGTTTCCCGTCCACGCGCCCGAGCATTTCGGTGCGGTCTTGTTCGCCGCGACCTTGCCGCCCTTCGGTGCCTGAGCAAGCGAAGCCGCCGGCACAATAGCGGCCAATACGAACAACAAAGCGAATGATCTACGAATAAGGCTTTTCATAACTTCCGGCACACAAAACGGCGCCCGATACGTAAGGCGAGAAACGTTAACGTTAGGTATCACGAAAAGGCTCTAGTTATTTTGCGGTTGTCTCGCCGATTCTTTTTGGGGAGCGATCGGAGGCGGGGGCGGCCCATCGTGAACCGCGTCGTCTCTGGAATTCGCCATCGGGGGTTGCTCGATTTTCCGGATTATTTCCTCAAGCCGCTTTCGAACTGTTTCTTCGGATTCAACGATCAAAACATTGTTCTCAAGATCTTCGGGATTACCGCGGTACCAAGGGGGTTGAGCGCAATTCGTGTCGATACAGATAAAATAGGAATGAGGACCTGTGCTGGCATGAACGTTTATCCATCGTAACGGTGAACCCAGCGTCGCCCATAACCAGCTTGCTGCTCCCACTCGGAAACTACGCTCCGGAAATGTGATCTCTCCATTAGCCGAAGACGTCCTAACTTCCTCACCTCCATAAAGACCGGATAACCCACTTCCGTCGAATGAATAGTGGTTCCAGATCTGGCGGACCTCGATGTCATTCTGAGGGTTACCCTGCTCGTCGAGAACTCCTATTGTCCGCTCTGGTACAACGGTCACCTTGATCAAAGGAACAAGTAGTCCGAACAGAACTAATATCAGAAAGATAAGAATCCGTGGTCGTTTCATTGTTGTGGATGGTCAAACCATCAATGAAAGTCGATCAGTTAATGCTTAATTCGAACGGCATGAACAGCATTGCTTCGCCGCGCTGCATTTGGTCTAGGAGCGAGGCGAAGCGGAAGGCTTTTCGCACGTCTTTTGGCATGGCTTCGAGCAGGGCGGCCTTGGCTTTTTGCTCGGCGCTGATCTCGGTCTCTTCGGCACCGAAGTATTCCTCGAGAAACGGTCGCGGAGCGGGGAAAACGACGCGACGGACGTCTTTGTCGGCCGGCAGATTGGCGAGTTCCTTGGCGACGGCGATCGCTTTTTCGAGGCCGCCGAATTCATCGATCAGGCCGTTCGCTTTGGCTTGCGTGCCGGTCCAGACGCGGCCCTGGCCGAGCGAATTGGCTTCTTCGACGGACTTGTTGCGGCCGGTCGCGACCTTTGGCAGGAAGTTGTCGAAATAGATCGTGTTGGTCTGAGCTTCCATCTTGGCACGCTCTTCGGGCGTCCATTTTTCGGTCTCGCGAAAGATGCCCGACTGTTTGCCGCGCATCACGTATTCGTTCGAAACGCCGAGCCAATCATAGAGCCCGCGGACGACCGGTTTGCCCATGAAAACGCCGATCGAACCTGTGATGGTCGTCGGTTCGGCGATGATCTTGTTGGCGTTGCAGGCGATGTAATAACCGCCCGAAGCCGCGACATCGCCCATCGAGACGACGACCGGTTTTTTCGTTTTGGCGTTCTCGATCGCGTGCCACATGAGGTCAGAGGCGAGTGCCGAACCACCCGGCGAATCGACACGAAGAACGATCGCTTTGACCGAAGTGTCTTCGGCGGCGTCATTCACGGCGGAGACGATCGTATCCGAGCCCGCGACCTCGCCGCTGAGCGGGCCGCTGCCCGAGCGTCCGACGTTGATCGCACCCGAAGCATAGATCACGGCGACTTTCTCGCCGTTATTCAGCCCGAGGCTGTCGGACGGAACGTCGCGATACGCACCGGAACTGACCGTGCGAAGCTTGTCGGTCTCTTTGTAGCCCAGCTTTGCTTTCAGGTCTTTTTCGACCTCGTCGCGATAGATCGCGCCGTCGATCAGCCCGACCTCTTTCGCCTGGCGAGCGTTGTACGGAGCGTTGTCGATCAGAGCCTTTACATCCTCGACGGACTTCTTTCGGGCCTCGGCGATCTCAGTGGTCATGTGGCCAAAGTATTCGTCAAGCACGGCGTTGATGACCTCACGCTGGCCTTCGCCCATTTCCTTCTTGGTGTACTGGTCGGGCGCGTTCTTGTATTTCGGGCCGATCTGAATGACGTCGGCCTCGATGCCGAGCTTGTCGAGCGAGCCTTTGTAGAACATCGCGTTAGCGGCGAGGCCGTTCACGTAGATGTCGCCTGAAGGCGGCAGGAAGATCTTATCGGCGGCGGTCGCGATGAAGTATTCGCGGTTCGTGCCGATCTCCATGTAGGCGTAGACCGGCTTGCCCGAGGTCTTGAATTCCTTGATCGCCTCGCGAAGTTCCGTGGAACGGCCCCATCCGATGCCGGGAAAATCGATGTCGAGCAAAATGGCACCGATGCGATTATCGACCTTAGCTTTGCGAAGCTGCGTCAGCAGGCCGGTGAACGACTGCGGCTGAGATATGCCGAAAGCTTTTGCGAGCGGTTCTTCGGCGACGTAATCAGGCAGCGAGCCTGAGATCGAGAGCACGAGCACGCTGTTATTCGCGATGCTCGGTTGATTCATCGATCGCGTCGCGACGATCAGACCGATCACGCCGAGCACGAAAAGCAGCAGAAAAATGCCGCCGAGTAAAAGAAGGATCTTCGAAGTTTTCGACATTGCCATAAGACTTTTGGGCACAATAAGGCCAAGTAAATTGTACGACACGCGGCGGGCGAAAGTTTAGGCGGGTTTTTGAGCGAAGACAACGTTGAGTGCCCCGCCAAGGCGTTTCTCGACCTCGGCCAGCTCGAAACCCGCGGCCGCGACCGTCTCGGCGGTGCGTCGATTGAAGTGGTCATCGACCAGGGCCCTCGTAACTACATTCAGGGCGTCGAATGCATAGCCGAGAATGCCTGCGGGCCGGACATGCTCGATCAGGATCAGCGAACCGCCGGGCTTGAGGACACGTAGTATCTCGGCAAATCCTTTTGCCGGATCCGGGACCGAGCAGAAAACGAGTGTTGCAAATGCTGCATCAAAATGACTTGCGGGGAAGGGTATGAATTGCGCATCGGCCTGGACAAGAGCGATCGATTCGGTCTTGGTGGCAGCAAGTCCGAGCATCTCGGCCGATATCTCGCTCGCGACCGCCGCGTCAGTTTTCGGATAGTATTGAAAATTGACCCCGGTCCCGGCACCGATCTCGAGAATGCGTCCTCCGGCCGGCAAGCTGCTCAGAACACGGCGACGCAGCCGGGCGAGATAGTATTTCTCGAGCGGAGCAAACGCCCGATCGTAGAACCTTGCGAGCCGGTCATAAGTTTGCGCCATTACTTTTCGGTGCCTATAATCATCTACTCTTAAAGGGTATTACCCATTCTATGGCAAAAAAAGGCCACGTACTCATTTGCGACGACGAAGAGATCATGCGGGACGTGCTCGAGACGATACTCTCGAGCGCCGGTTACAAGGTCGATCTCGCCCGCACCGGCGAGGAAGCGATCGAAGCCTATGCCGATAAACCGTATGACGTCGTGCTGATGGACGTGTCGATGCCCGGCATCGGCGGATTGACCGCGCTCGAGAAATTGATCGAGATGGACCCCGAAGCCGTAGTGCTGATGGTGACGGCGTACGCGACCTTTGATACCGCGATATCTGCGTGGGAAAAAGGAGCCGCGGGCGTCATCAGAAAGCCGTTTCAGAATGAGCAGATCATCGCCTTTGTCGCGAAGGGTGTCCGCACACGCCGCAAGGAAGAGGAGCGTCAAATACTGCGGCAGGCGATGGTGCGTTCGGTAAATCGTGACGGGTTTATCGGGCGTTCCGAGGCGATGGAAAATGTGTTTCGCCTCGTCGAGCGCGTCGCCCCGGCACGTTCGACCGTGTTGATCACGGGTGAGAGCGGGACCGGAAAGGAACTTGTCGCCAAGGCTATCCACGAATCGAGCCCCCGATCTGATTCGCCGTTCGTCGCGGTGAACTGCTCCAACATTCCGTCGGAGCTGCTCGAGTCGGAGCTCTTTGGGCACACGAAAGGAGCCTTTACCGGGGCGATCGCGGCGAAGAAGGGGCTCTTCGAGGTGGCCGATATGGGGTCGATCTTTCTCGACGAGATCGGCGATCTGCGGCCCGAGACTCAGGTGCGATTGCTCCGCGTGCTGCAGGAGAGAGAGTTCACGCCGGTCGGTGATACCATCCCCGTCAAAGTTGACGTACGCATCATTGCCGCGACGAACGTCGATCTGAAGGAAGCCGTTCGGACCGGGCAGTTTCGCGAGGACCTTTATTATCGCCTGTCTGTCGTACCGATCGAACTGCCGCCGCTCCGCGAACGCCGCGAAGACATACTGCCGCTGACTCAGCACTTTATCGCAAAGTACGCCGCCGAGAATGGGCGCGAGATCTCAGATGCCGTCAGGCCCGACGTACTCGCTTTGCTCGAGGCGTACCACTATCCGGGAAACGTGCGCGAGCTAGAGAACGTGATCGAACGAGCTATCGTCATCGCACCGGGCGACGAGATCACCGTCGATTGCCTGCGTCCCGAGGTTCGCGATCCGGAACTGGCGTTTAGCATGATCGACGAGACCGAGGGCGTCTCGAGCGATATCGACATTGCGCGCGGTGTGAATTTCTATGACGAAGTGAAGCGTTTCGAGATCGACCTCATCCGCCGGGCGCTCGATCAGACCGGCGGACACCAATCGCGTGCAGCCCGGCTCCTCGGGCTCAATGCAACGACTCTCAACTCAAAAATAAAGAACTACAACCTCTTCAAGAAAGAATAATCTTACACCTCACTGGTCCTGCTTCTTACGCATAAACGCAAGAAAAGAAACGCTGCTGTCAGAATCCGAAATCTCGGATTCTGTTCGAATTTATAGACCTTGAAGCAGTATTTAGCCAATAAAGACAGAGGTTTTGGCTAGTATCAGACTTTCTTATCTGTTGTAAGATAAACCCCCTATGCGTTTTGTCCGAAAATTCGTATTTATTGGCACAAAACTTGCCCGTTTAATCTCCGCATAGCCGTTATCGTCTATCCATTCATACATTGAGGTAAGGGGTTAACCCCGTCGGCAAATGGTCCGAGAGCGTGATCTCGAGGTCCATCGGGGTCTGATCCTCTTTGGTAAGCACTTATTTCAAGTGACTCTGATTTTGAAATTTCGAGGAGGAAAAATGACAAAGTTTACCAAGATCTTTTTGGTGGTAGCTGTGATCGTTCTCGTGCAGGCTGCAGCTTATGCGCAGACGACGGGTACGCTCTCTGGTATCGTCACTGATCCTAACGGAGCACCTATCGCAGGTGCGAACGTTTCCATCAAGGGTGCCGATACCGGAACCGCGCGCAGTGCGGTGACCACCGATCGGGGCATCTTTTCTTTTAACCTTGTTCCGCCGGGCGCGTACGTTGTCACGGTCGAGAACTCGGGTTTTAAGAAATGGGTCAACCCGAGTGTTCCGGTCCAGGTTTCGATCGAGAATCAGCTCACGATCCAGCTTGAGATCGGACTCGCCAGCGAGACCGTGACGGTCACGTCCGGCCAGGACATCGTCAATACGTCGAGCCCGACTCTCACAAACGTCATAGACACTCGTCAGGTGGCGGACCTTCCGCTTCCGACGAGAAACCCGCTCGACCTTGCCGCGCTTCAGGCAGGTATCGCAGTGGTTGGAACGGATACTCGTAATGCGTCCGTGGGTGGCCTTCGTGGTTCGACTACCAACGTGACGCAGGACGGCATCAACGCGATGGACAACTTCGTTAAGACGAGTTCGTTCTTCGCGATCAATGCTCCATCGCTCAACTCGACGAGTGAGTTCAGCATCACGACGGGTACCACCGGTTCGGATGCGGGACGCGGCGTAGCCCAGGTCAATCTGGTTACTAAGAGCGGTACCAACGAACTTCATGGCGGTGTCTTTTACCTGCATCGCAACGATTGGCTGAATGCAAACTCGTTCTTCAACAACCAGACGGCCGGCGGAGCGACACCGCGTGCCCGTCAGCGTCAGCACTTCTTCGGTTTTGACATTGGCGGTCCGATGTTTCTGCCGGGTATTGGCGAAGGTTGGAAAGCCCTCTGGGATGGACGAGACACGGCCCACTGGTTCTTCTCGTACGAAGGATTCAGGGAAAACTTTTCGGCGACGCGTAATCGCACCGTCCTGACGCAGGAAGCCCGTAACGGCATTTTCCGGTATAACGTCGGCGGCGTGACCCAATCGGTCAACCTTCTCTCGATAGGCAACGTCGGCGTGACAAATCCGCTGACGATGGCGCTGATCAACGCGACGCCGCTTCCCAACAACGTAGAGGTCGGCGACACTCTTAACACAGCCGGTTATCGCTTTGGCGTTGGCGGCTCGGATGTTAATGACAAATACGTCTTCCGCTACGACCACCACATCACGAAGCGTTCGCGTCTCGGAGCACACAAGATCGAGTTCGTGTATCAGACGGCCGATTTCTCGCTCAATCCCGACACATTCAATGGGCTCGAGGCTCCGTTCCCGGGTGGCGACAATGCCTTTCAGGCTTCGAAGAGGTCGTTGTTGACCGGTGCTCTCGTTTCGCAGTTTGGCAACATCAGCAACGTTTTCCGTTTCGGCCGCCAGTGGGCGCCTGTCGAATTTACTCGTGACAGCAACCCGTCGGCACCATTCATCATTCTGGGTTCGATCAGCAATATCGCGAACACGTTTATGTCGCAGGGCCGCGAGACGATCGTCAAGCAGTTCTCGGATAACATGGTGATCCCGAAAGGCAACCACGTGTTCCGCTTCGGTACCGATATCCAGGGTATCTTTGCCGACACGTTCAACGACGCGGGCATTAACCAGACGATCAATATAGGCAGTAACAGCGCTAACCCGACGGGTATTCTTCCGGCCGAGCTGCCGGGGGCAAGCTCGACGCAGCAGTCGCTTGCGGGTGCCATTTACGCAAACCTTGTCGGTAATCTAGCCAACTCGTCGGCTACGTTCAATGTCCGGTCGGCAACGTCCGGCTTTGTTCCAGGCTTTACCCGAGAACGTCTGTTCCATCAGGATGACGTTGCTCTGTATTTCCAGGACCAGTGGCGCGTCCGCCCGAACCTTTCGCTGAACCTTGGCGTCAGGTGGGAATACGAAGGTGTTCCGACTATCCCCAACGGTCTTGCTATCCAGCCGAAGTATAGCGACTTGTTCGGTGTGTCAGGTTTTGGAAACCTCTTCCGTCCAAATGCTCCTGCCGGAGCCGCTCCTGCGGTGGCGACGCTCAACTTCGTCGATGGCGACACGGGCATTCCGCTCTACAATCAGGACTGGAATAACTTCGCACCGTTCATCGGTATCGCCTGGTCGCCGAACTTTAAGGGCGGTGTCGGCCGCGCGATGTTTGGCGAGTTCGGCAAGAGCTCGTTCCGTCTCGGCTACTCGATCTCGTACACTCGCGATGGTTTCACCGTCATCTCGAATGCGATGGGTACCGGTACGACGAACCCCGGTTTGATCCAGTCGGCGGCAAACACGACGCCGACCGGTGTTCTCACCGCGGCCGGAGTCCCTCTCGTTACGCCGACGTTCGTGATGCCGGTAACGGACAGGCAGAACAACCTGCTCAACCCGAACAACGGCCTCTGGACGATCGATCCTGATATCGTTGTGCCGTACGTCCAACAGTGGAATATCGGCTACGAGCGCGAGATCTTCAAAGATACCGCGATCGAGATCCGATATCAGGGCAACCACGCAGTCAAGTTGTGGCGAGCCGTTAACTACAACGAAGTAAACATCTTCGAGAATGGGTTCCTAACGGAATTCAACAACGCGAGGCTCAATCTCGCGGCTCGTGGCGGTACGAGCTTCGCTCCGGGATGCGCGGGCTGCGTTGCGTTGCCGATCTTTGACCGGTTCTTTGCTGGTCTGACGCCGACCAGCACCAGCGGTTATGCGAGTTCCGGGTTTATCACGAATCTGAACAACGGTGCCGTCGGCTCGATGGCTAACACACTTGCTTTCAGCAACACGTATCGTGCGGCTCGTGAGAATCCGCTGAACAACATTCCGGCGAACTTCTTCGTAGCCAATCCGAACGCGCTGAATTCGATCGGTCTGTCGAACGACTCGATGTCGAACTACCACGCGCTTCAGGTCGAGTTCCGTCGCCGTCTTTCGGCCGGACTCCAGTTCCAGGCTGACTATACCTGGAGCAAGGCCATGAACGACGCCGTCGGTAACCAGACCAGCCAGTCGGATCTATACAGCTGGTGGACGCTGAGGAACAAGCGTTTCGATTACATGCCATCCAATCAGGACCAGAGGCATCGCTTTACGGCCAACGCGATCTATGATCTGCCGTTCGGCCGCGGCAAGGCGTTCTTTGGAAATGCTAATGGCTTCGTCGATCGCCTCATCGGCGGCTGGACCGTCAGCACGATCGTAACGTGGGCAACTCGTCCACCGTTCTACGTTGGTGCGGCGAACGCTACGTTCAACCAGTTCGCCGGTGCCGCCCAGCTCATCGGAATGACGTTTGAAGAATTTCGCAAGAATGTTGGATTCTACGAACGGCCGGAAGGCAACTACTGGATCAATCCCGATCTTCTGAATATCACTCTAAATGCACAGGGACGTTACTCGGGTTCGACCCTTCGTCCGGGCATTCTGGGTGATCCGGCTCCGGGACAGTGGGGTAACTTCCCGTTCAACAGCCTGCTTGGCCCTAACTACTTCAACGTAGATGCGGGTCTGGTCAAGCGTGTTCCGATAACGGAGCGTGTCCGCGGTGAGCTGAAGACGACGTTCATCAACATCCTGAACCATCCGAACTTTGCGGCTGGAACTCAGGCGTGGAACTCGACCACCTTCGGCAGGATCAGCGGTACGAGCGGCAGCGTCCGTATCATTCACTTTACGGCTGGAATTCGTTTCTAGGCGTTTTTCCGGATGGGAGTTGATCCGTCGGCTCCCGTCCTATTCTTTGGGGGCGCCGTTGAGATTCAGCGGCGCCTGTTTTCTTGTATATTGAAGATCGATCGAGGTTTTTATCATGAAGGTCTTGCGTTTTGTTGGCGTCGGGTTTTTGGGGATAGCGTTGCTTGCATCCGCCGCGTTTGGACAGCTACTGCCCGGCGAGGGTCAGGATTCCGGCCTCGGCGGTTCCAACATCATATACGGACAGCTATTTCTTAGTTCGGGGGAACGCCTGTTCAAAAGGGTTCAGATCAGGGTCAGGACCGACATGCGTGGCGATCGGGTCTTTATGACCGACGAGAAAGGAGCCTATGTCATCAGAGGCCTGCCGACGGGGAATTTCACTCTGATGGTCGAAAAGGAGGCCGAATTTGAGCCGGCTCAGATCGCGTTCGAACTCGTAGTACTTCGCGGATTGCCGGCGGCGCCGACAAACATCAACATCACGCTCAAACCAAAGCCCGGAACGTCGATCAAGCCCGCGGTCGTAAATGCTCAGTTCGCCGGAGTGCCGCAGGCCGCACTCGATCTCTACACAAAAGGCGTAGAGCTTGCCAAGGCAAACGACAGCGCCGGAGCTATCGAGCAGTTCAAGCTAGCCGTCGCCGAGCATCCTGCATTTGCACAGGCGTTCAATGAAATGGGAGTACAGCACCTCCGACTCGGCGAATTCGAAAAGGCTGACGAGGCGTTCCAACGATCTCTCAAGATCACACCGGACAGTTTTGCTCCACTCATGAATCGCGGCATCGCCCTGGTCAATCTGAAGAAGTATGCCGATGCTGAACCGGTGCTTCGCGATGCGGCTAAGCTCGAACCCAAGTCGCCCGTCGTCAACTATTTTCTCGGCCAGGCTCTCGCAAACCTTGGCAAATTCGAAGAGGCCGACACGAAACTTTCGGCTGCGGTAAAAGACGGCGGCCCTGAGATGAAGGAGGCTCGCCGCACGCTCGCGATCATCTACAGTTCGTGGGGCCAGAAAGAAAAAGCCGCGAAAGAACTGGAAGAATACCTAAAGGTTGCCCCCAACTCGCCCGATGCCGCGCAACTTCGTCAGTTGATCGCACAGTTTCGACAGACGCCTCCCAAATGATCCTCGCCCGCGACCTCGCTGAGCAAGTTTGAGATACGACAGCGGTTTGCGATGTCAGCAGACCGCCTTCGAATTTTCGATCTCGTGCCGTCCGTCTTGTGGGTCAAAGCACGGTGCTTGGCGTCGCGCGGCTCGATCTGGACTGGCTCCAAAACTTCAGTGTGACATACAGGATAGGAATAGTCCTACAAGCTGAATCGGCATTACCCTACACTCACACTACATAAATATCGCATATAGTTTTTCGGATTTTATCCACAAGCTTGCAGAACTGAGTAGTATGAGTGGACCAAGCGAAGCGACGAAAGGCCTTCTGCACTAGTTCCCTTACACCTTGATTTCTGAATAGTTTGCACCGTTCACGTAATGCTCGAGAGCAGATGACGGTGGATGCCCTTTCCAGGACGGCACATGAGTTGCCTCGCGGTCGGATGAGTTGCTAACAACAACTAGATTTACAAATGGAGATGTATTAATGAGAAAAGCTTTAACTACTCTCGTTTTGCTTCTGCTTTCATCCGCGATCGCATTTGCCCAGGGAACAACCGGAAAGCTCTCCGGAACCGTTTCCGGGCCTGACGGAGTCCTCCCGGGGGCTACGGTCGTCGCGAAAGATGACAGCACGAGTAGAGAGATCACGGTTACCACAGACAGTGCCGGATTTTATCAATTTCCGCAGCTCGAGTTTGGTACCTACACCATCAGAATTTCTGCGCCCGGCTTTAAGACGCTGGTTGGTACGGGCCAGAAGGTAGACACCGGCCGAACAGCATCATTCGATGCAACGCTAGAGATCGGAGACGTGGCGGCCGAGGTCGTTGTCACAGCCGGCGCCGACGTAATAACTACCGGTTCGGCACAGGTAAGCAGCACGGTCAGCCCGCAGCAGATCATGTCCTTACCGATGATCACCCGCAGCCCACTGGCGCTGACACTGCTCCAAGCAGGTACGTCCTCAAACGGAAACACGACGATCAATGGTATGCGCACCTCGATGACCAACATCACGAGGGATGGCGTTAACATTCAGGATACGTTCATTCGCTCGAACGCGACGGACTTTGCTCCGGGACGTCCTTCCGTTGATGACACTGCCGAGTTCACAATAACGACGGTGAATCAAGAGGCCGACCAGGGCTATGGTACCGCGCAGATCCGCCTCGTGACGCCGCGCGGAACTCAAGATTTCCACGGAGCACTCTTCGCCTATAATCGCAACAACGGTTTTGGTGCAAATAGCTTCTTTAACAACCGCACGCCTCCTAACGCTGATGGCAGCCAGGCCGCGGCAGCTATCAAGCCATCGTTCCGCAATCGCTGGCAGTACGGCGGCAAGGTCAGCGGTCCGATCTGGCTTCCCGCGTTTGGCGAAGGCGGACCGAGATTCTGGAAAGATAAGGCTGTCTTTTTCTTTTCGTACGAAGGGATCAAGGATCCCGTTAGCACTGCTGCAACACGAACCATCCTGACGCCGTCGGCGCAGACCGGAGCCTTTAGATGGCAGCGTACCAACAGCACGTCGGTCACGCCCTTCTGCCCTTCGCAGGCGATCGGCAGCGTTTGTGAGATACCGAACGTCCTTGCCTTTGCCGTCGCAAACGGGCTTGCAGTTCCGTCGGCGGTCGATCCGCTCATTCAGTCCCGAGTGTTGTCGCAGCTCCCGACCCAGAGCAACTTTACGGGCGGCGACGGTGTAACGATAAATGGGGTATTTACGCCGCTAAACACCGCCGGTTATCGGTTGCTTCGCAGGTCGGATCAGACTCGTGATCAGTATGCTTCGCGTTTCGACGTCGATGTAAATCAGTCGAATTCGTTCCTCTTTATCTACAACTACAACAAAGAGATCAATCTTCGCCCAGACATTGATACGACCGGCTTTTCGGCTGTTCCAGATGGCGAACAGTCGTCGGAGAACAAGCAATATACGGGAGCTTACCGACGCGTTTTCTCGTCGAATATCGTCAATGAGTTTCGGGGCGGCCTATTTCAGTCGGAGGTCCCATTCTATCGATTGACGCCAAACCAGGGATTCGGACTTACCCTCCCGCTCGTTTCGAATCCAGAGAACAACTTTCGCGATCAGGGTCGTTCGACGAAATCATACAATTTCCAGTCGAACGGCGACTGGATCTGGAGCAGGCACAGCTTCAAGTTCGGCGGCCAGCTTCAGTTTTTCGATGTGACGCCGTACAACGATGCAGGCATCATCCCGACCGTAACGGTCGGAACGGCCTCCGCATCCACGCCGGTCTTCACGACTGCACTTTTTAATTCTGTCGGCGGCATTAGCACGGCCCAGCTCGGTACCGCAAACGGCATGCTTGGCCTTTTCGGCGGTATCGTAAACGCGACGCAGCAAACTTTCACCGTGCCCGACATTTCGCAGGGATTCCAGCCCGTCCGAATCAGAGAACCGTACAAGCACGGAGCTCACTCGCTCTATTTCGCGGACCGTTGGCAGGTTCATAACAACCTGACCCTGTCTTTGGGAGTCCGTTGGGAGTATTATCCGCCCCTCGTCATCGACTCGGGTGTTGCACTCGAACCCCTTATCGATGATCTGGACAACCCGCTCCCGTCGCTGCTTCGCACGAGCGGCCAGTATGTTCCGGTCGGAACGAATGCCGGCCGCGAGAACGCGTACTACAAACCGCAGTATGATAACTTCGCGCCAAACCTTGGCTTTGCATGGACTCCGTCTTTTGAGGGAGGCCTCGGCAAGTTTCTCTTCGGCGAGCGTTCGGTCATTCGCGGCGGATACAGCCACGCCTTTGGTAATGACTCGATAATCACGTCGATCCGCAATGCTGCGAATAATAATGCTGGCCTTGCGGCAACTGCGTTCGGCGTCTCGAACCAGAACGGACGGCTCTCGAATTCGGGTAGTTATTCCTTCCCGTCGAACCCAACGTTCATCGCTCCGCCGCGGTCTTACCTGCAGAACAATACTGCCCAATTCGGGCCGTTCTTCGGCACCGTATCCGGCATCGATCCAAACATCGAGGTCTCTCGCGTCAAGCAGTACAGCTTCGGTATCCAGAGGGAATTCTGGGGCAATACGGCATTCGAAGTTCGTTACGTTGGAACGAGCAGCAACAATCTGGTGCGCACTATCGATTACAATCAGATCGATATCCGCGACAACGGATTCGCTGCGGACTTTAATCGTGCAGCAGCGAATTACGCACTTACGGGCAATGCATTCTGCACGACCGCAGGTTGCCAGCCTCTGTCGATCTTCGTAAACACGAACACTCCCGGAGCGGGACGTCTGGTCGTCGGAACCGGTGGCCTGGCCCTCAACTCATTCATCAATGCGCTTACGGGGGGAACGCCTGCCGATCTGGCGCAGACGTTCATTACGTCCAACCTGAACAACCACCCGACGGTTGCCAACCCGTCGCTCGTTCCATACGTCAGGATCCTCGCGAACCCCGCCTCCGGCGTGGTCAATCTGCTGCAGAATGGTGCCGATTTTGAGTACAATTCGCTTCAGGCAGAGGTCAGACGACGACTCTCGAACGGCCTTTATTTTCAGGCGAACTACACGTTCTCCAAGAATTTAGGCAACGCTTCGCAGGGTAACGGATCTCAGACGCTGGTCGAGCCGTTCCTAGACAACCGCCAGCCGGAGCTTGATCGGACACGCGTTGACTTTGACCAGACCCACGCATTCAATTTCAACGGAATTTATCAATTACCGTTCGGGACTGGGCGTGCGTTCGGCTCGTCGTGGAACAGTGTGCTCAACTCTCTCCTCGGCGGCTGGGAACTTTCAGGTATCGTCCAGTGGAATTCAGGCGCGCCTATCACCTTCGTTGATCCACGCGGTACGTTGAACCGGGCGGGCCGCTCTGCACGTCAGACGGCAAATACGAGTCTGACGACTCCGCAGATCCGCGATCTGCTGGGATACTTCGAGCAGAACGGAAGGATCTACTGGATCAACCCTTCGATCATATGTTCGAACGGCGCCGCTACAGCAGGTGTCGGACAGGCGCCGTGCGCTGGACAGGTATTCTTCAACGTGCCTGCCGGCCAGACGGGAACGATGGGTCGAGCCGTTATCAATGCGCCGATGTTCTTCAACGTTGATGCCTCAATGATGAAGAACTTCCGGTTCACAGAAAACACTCGACTTCAGTTTCGCGTCGAAGCTTATAACGTTTTGAATAGGCCCAACTTCTTCCCGGGAGCGACCATTCAGAACATCAACAGCACATCGTTCGGTCAGATCACGACCGCCAGCGCAGCTCGACAGCTGCAGCTTGCGCTCAGATTTGAGTTCTAGGTCGAACTGTTCTTTTAACCACTCGGCCGCCGATCTTTGGGTCGGCGGCCTTTTCTAGAACCCGAGTTTTTCATCCGGATGGCTCGGCTGCCACGAAGTTTTTCAGGAGATCCGTAATGAAAAAAGCAATATTTCTATTCATTATCCTCGCCGCGATCGCGCCTGCGATCAGCGGTCAGAAACTAAAAGCGGACGAGATCATCGCTCGCCATCTGTCGTCGATCGGCACTCCCGAGAAGCGTTCGGCCCTTAAAACGTTGATCGCCATCGGGGAAGTGCAGGTCGATCACATTACAAATAAGACGGTGCCCGTCTCGGGGCGTTTCCTCCTTTTTTCCGAGGGAAATAAGAGCTTTTTCGGTTTGCAGCTCAACGCCAATGATTATCCGCACGAGAAGGTGATCTTCGATGGCAGCAAGACGGATGTAGCGTTTATCCGCGGCGGCACCCGCTCGCAGGTGGGCAATTTCATTCAGTCGAACAGTTCGATCGTTTCGCAGGGGCTCATGGCAGGAACCCTGGCGACCTCGTGGAATCTTCTTACGGCTGTCGATCGCGGAGCCAAGATCGCGGCCTCCGGCAGCAAGAAGGTCAACGGCAAGGAGGCTTATGTGCTATCGATCGTTCCGAAAGGAGGAAGCGATCTCGACATCACTCTGTTTTTTGATCAGGAGACATTCCGGCACGTACGTACGGAGTATAAGCGTACGTCGTCAGCCGCAATGGGCAATACGATCGATCAGTCTGCCCGCAACATCGAGACGCGCTTTAAGGTCACGGAAGACTATTCGGATCACGCCGAATTCGAAGGGATGACGATCCCACGAAAGTACCGGCTGCACTACTCGGTATCGGGACAGAACGGAACGGTAGAGATCGCGTGGAACTGCAACCTGACCGAGTTCGCACTCAACCAGACGTTCGATCCATCGACGTTCCAGATATCAAAAAACACCTTCGCCTTACCGACACCGCTGCTGCAGTTCGACGCTACGGAATGACGTCTTCCTATCAGTCGCGCGGCCGTTTCGATAGTAGAGCCGGCCGCGTCCTTCTCTTCCTCCCTTAGTGTCAAAGTTGATCCACTAACGAAATCCGAAGATTCGGATTCAATGCATTTTTGTGTAGGTGGTTAAGCGGTTTCTTGATAGTCAATTCGCCTACGTTTAATACAGGTGCAGGCCTATCTCGTTTGTCTGCAACGCTGACGAGCCGATCGTTGCAGTTCGGACACAGTTGGCACAAGAGTTGCGACGCAAACCACTCGTAGAAGTTCTCCAACACAAATTAGTTTTCTACGTCTTCGAGGGGTAGCACGTTACGCAGGCTGTTTTGATCAGTTGCGCGTTCAGAGAATTACGGCTTCTTTGGATCCAGCTGTGCCTGCGAACCGTCTCCCGAACTTGTCGACGTGGTCGCTGATTTTTTGGAGAGCTTTCGATCTTTGATTTTCTTGAGGAGGAAGAATGAGAAAGTTTACCAACATTCTGGTGGCGGCCTTGCTGACGTTTGCTTTGCAGGCCGTCATCCAGGCCCAAAGTACTGGCGCCATTGCGGGTACGATCTCCGATCCAAATGGATCGGTCGTGCCGGGCGCATCGGTCAAAATTAAAGGCGAGAGCGGACAGGAGTTCAATGTCGTCACAAATGACAGCGGAAGCTACCGCGTACCGTCCGTTGCCAACGGACTATATACCGTAACAATTACGGCGACCGGCTTCAAAACGATGACCGTCACAAATGTGAAAGTCGACGTCGGTACACCGATCACGGTTGACGCAAGGCTCGAGATAGGAAGCGTCGGCGAGATCGTTGAGATCTCTAGCGGCGGCGAAGTGCTGCAAACGCAGACGGCCGCCGTCGGCACGACCATCACCGGACGTCAGATCCTTGATACGCCGATCGCCTCGCGTGACGCACTCGACCTCGTCGGGCTGCTCCCGGGCACGGCAACTGTCGGACGTCCGCGTTCGGCTTCGATCAACGGCCTGCCGAAAGGCTCGCTCACGATCACCATCGACGGTGTAGACGTTCAGGACAACCTGCTCCGTTCGAGCGATGGCTTCTTCACATATGTTCGCCCGCGTGTCGACGCTATCGAGGAAGTCACCGTTTCAACGGCGAATCCCGGAGCTGAGAGCGGCGGCGACGGAGCGGTGCAGATCAAGTTCGTTACGCGTCGAGGTACGAATCAGTACCGTGCAGGCGGTTTCTGGCAGCACCGGAACGAGGCCCTTAACGCCAATTACTGGTACCTGAACCGCAACCCCGTAGGATTCGATGAAGACGGCAAGTCGCTTCGGCAGAAGATCCGCCTCAATCAATATGGCGGCAACTTCAGCGGCCCGATCCCGTTCCTCGGATTTGGCGAGGGTGTGGACTGGTTCGATTCGGGCAAGGACAAGCGGTTCTTCTTTGTTAACTACGAAGAGTTTCGCCAGCCGGAATCGCTCACCAGGACGAGAACGGTTTTAACGCCGGAGGCTCAATCAGGCATTTACAGCTACATCGCTAGTGGTGTTACGAGGACGGTTAACGTTCTTCAGGTTGCAGCGGCTAACAATCAGCTCTCGACTCCTGATCCGACCGTTGCAGCTGTTTACAACCGCATCCGTCAGGCAGTTCAGGGCGGTGCTCTAACGCCGGTGACGAATTCGCCGAACATTCTCAACTTCAACTTCACGCCGACGAGCAGCCAGCTTCGCAAGTTTCTTGCGATGCGGTTCGACTTCAACATCACGAAGAACCACAGCTTCGAAGTGGTGCTCAATCGCCAGAAGTTCGACGGAACGAAAGACTTCCTTAACTCACGTGAAGAGCGTTTCCCGGGCTTCCCGTTCTATTCGCAGAAGTCGGACAGAAACTCGTACGCATATGCTTTGAGATCGACGTTTGCCAAGAACCTGGTGAATGAGTGGAGATACGCGATCGCTTCGGGTGCGTCGTCGTTCTTCCCCGAGCTGACCTCGGCCGATTTCGATTACATGGGCGGGCGAAGCCTTGGCGTGAGTGTGCTCGGTGCGACCTCGCCTACCTCAACGACGGGCAACAGTGGTCGTTCGACGCCGACCTACGACATGACGAACTCGATGACGTGGATACTCGGCAACCACTCGATCAATTTCGGTGGGCAGTACAAACGCATCGTTTCGAAGGGCGACGCTCTCAATCAGCTGATCCCGAGCGTCGGATTCGGTCTGGATTCCACGGCGGGATCAGCCGACTCGGTCGCCTATAACATGTTCAACGCAACGACGATGCCCGGAGCGTCTTCGGGACAGATCACCGATGCGAGGAACCTGTATGCTGTGCTCGTCGGACGGGTGCTCAGCTACACAGCAACCGGATATCTCGGCCCTGACGGACTCTATGCTCCGTTCGGAGTGCTTCTTCGAGAGGCGGAACAGAAAAGTTACGGTCTATTCATCCAGGACAGCTGGAAGATGCGTCCGAACTTCACGATCAACTACGGCATCCGCTGGCAGCCTCAGACCGGCTTCGTTGCTCTGAGCAAGGGCAACTACACGCAGCTCGAGAACTTTGGCCAGATCTACGGACTGTCCGGCCTCGGGAATATCTTCCGTCCGGGAGCGACCGGCGGACAGGCACCTCGCGTTACCGAGGTCCCGGTCGGCGAAAAGGTCTATCCGGATGACATGAACAACCTCGCACCGACGGTAGGCGTCGTCTGGAGCCCGAATATGGGCGACAGCGGCCTCGGCCGCTGGCTATTCGGCAAATCGGGACAGAGCGTGTTCCGCGGCGGCTATTCGATCTCGTATGTCCGTGAAGGCACGAACCTGCTCGAGAGCATCAACGGCTCTAACCCGGGCGGAAGCCGAACGCTCTCGAGAAGCCTGAGCATCGCCGGCAGCTTCACGCCGGGAACCAACCTGCGTGATGCCAACAATCCGAACCTCTCGCCGTTCGATCCTGGCAACCTGATCATCGGCAAGCCGCCTGCATTCCCGATCGCACTTGTGGCGGGTAACTCGGCAAACGCATTTGATCCGAACATCAAGACGGGTGCTGTGCATTCGTTCAGCTTCGGCTATCAGCGTGAGATCGACCGCAACACGGTGGTCGAGGTCCGTTATGTCGGCAACCGCGGTAAAGACCTGCAGCGACAGTGGGACATCAACGAGTTCAACACTATCGAGAACGGCTTTGCGGCTGAGTTCGCCCTGGCACAGGCTAATCTGTACGCCAATATCGCGGCGGGACGAGGCAATTCGTTCGCTTACTTCGGTGCGGGAACCGGCACTTCGCCATTGCCCCTGATGATGGCTTACTTTAACAGCGCCGCAACGTATAATCCGGCCGACCCGGCTCGTTATACGGCGACGAATTTTGCGAATACGACGCTCGTTGCTGCATTGTCTCGAAACGCTCCGAACATCTTCGGATTCAGCGGAACGGCTTTCGAGAACAACGCTACGCGGCGTGCGAACGCTGTCGCCAACGGGCTTCCGGCGAACTTCTTCTATGTGAATTCGACGACGCTTACCGGTGGTGCGTTCATCGTCGGCAATAACAGCAACACGTGGTATGACTCGGCTGTGATCGAGGTCCGACGACGTCTGTCGAACGGACTGCGGTTCAATGCCAACTACGTGATGTCCAAGGCACAGGCTGATGCATATGCATCGAGCAGCGTGGCCTTTGCCGGGTTTACTCAGCGCCCTGAGGGCCTCGACCTTGCTAAGGGCGTACAGGCGTTCGACATTCGGCATCAGTTCAAGATAGAGGGAACATACGACCTTCCGTGGGGACGCGGACGTCAGTTCTTCTCGGGAATGAACAGGTTCGCAGACTTCTTCCTCGGCGGTTGGTCGATCACACCGACGCTTCGCTGGCAGAGTGGTTCGCCGTTCAACTTCGGCAACGTTTCGCTGGTCGGCATGACCAAGAAGGAACTGCAGAAGGCGATCAAGGTAAGAAAGGAGAACGATCAGGTCTACTATCTGCCGGATGACATCATCCTGAATACGCAGCGTGCATTTGACATCAACGTGGCGAATACGAATTCCAACGGCGGCTACGGCACGACATACGGCACGGGCGGCCCGCAGGGACGCTTTATCGCACCGGCCGGTTACGGCAACTGCGTGCAACGCTATGCGGGAACCTGCGGGTTTAACAACCTGATCGTGTACGGACCCGGATTCTTCAAGCTGGATGCCAGTATCGCTAAGAAGTTCACGGTCGGTGAGCGGCTCAACTTCGAGTTTCGTGCAACGGCACTCGATGCCCTCAACCACCCGAACTTCCGCATCGGCGGATGGGCGGCTGATGTCGTTGGAGCTCAACCAGGGATCGGGACAAACAACACGTTTGGCCAGCTGGCAAACGGTTCGGCATATCAGGACACATCGACGACCAACGATCCCGGCGGCCGTCTGATCGATCTGATGCTTAGAATTAACTGGTAATCAGTCTGCTTCGAAAACTTCAGGCGTTGTCGATCAAGGCAACGCCTGTTTTCATTTATCATTTTAGTTTAAAGTCTTTCTTTTGGAGGAACATCATGGCCATGGCGCGGTTGTTGAGTTTTTCAATAGCAATTTTCTGCTTATTTGTTTCCCTTTCGGCCCAGATCCCGTTTAGTGGTACACCGGGCGAGAACTCGCGCCTAGGTGGTTTGAATGTAATAGCTGGAACCGTCCATTGGCCAGATGGTTCGAAGGTCGATAGGCGGATCAGCGTAAAGATAAGACCCCAAACGTCGGGCGACATAATGCTAACGACGGACGAAAGTGGGCAGTTTGTTCTAATCAATTTACGAGCAGGCACTTACAATGTCATCATCGACCGCGAAGAAGGATTCGAACCGGTAAACCAGATCGTCGATATTGTTTCTGACGGCGACCGGCTTAAACCGGTTTATACGGTTTCGATCCGTTTGGTTGCAAAAAAGAATACTGAACCAAAAGCGACGGTTGTCAGCGCGGAAACGGCCGGAATCCCAAAGCGAGCAAAGGATCTTTACGTAAGGGCACTTGAACTCGCCAGAGCGGGCGATAGCACGGAGTCAATTCGCCAACTAAAACTAGCCGTCGCTGAGTATTCCAATTTTATCGAGGCCCTCAACGAAATGGCCGTTCAGTATCAAAAGCTCGGCGAGTTGGAGAAGGCTGATGAGGCTCTTGTTGAGGCGCTAAAGATAAGACCGGACGCGTTCGAGCCGATGATGAATCGCGGGATCGTGCTGTTTCGACTCGAGCGATACGATGCCGCCGAGGAACTACTCCGCAAGATCGTGAGTTCTGCCGAGCCGCGGCCGCTTGCTCATTTCTATCTCGGCCGAACGCTCGCCAAACTCGGGCGCGCAGCGGATGCCGAACAGGAATTACTTAAGTCGCTTGAGAAGGGAAATGAGGCCGAGATGAAAGAAGCCCACCGAATGCTCGCCTCGATCTACATCGAACGAGACGACCGGCCAAAGGCGGCAGCTTCCCTGGAACGCTACATCGCACTGGCGCCGAACGCTCCTGACATCGACCGGCTCAAGGCGGCACTCGCCGATATCAAGCGCGCGATCGGTAAGCCCTGACAGCGTCGTTCGATACTGTATAATCGGAGGGTCTGCTTCGGATCGATGAGCGTTACTTCCAAAACGCAGGGCGACCTTTCGTTAGCGCCGCTCGGAGCGGGCGACCTCATCGACCGCGCGGTTCGTTTCTATCGCCGCAATTTCCTTACTTTTATTTTCATTGCCGCACCGCCGATCGTCATCGGAATGACCGTTTCGGTCGCGTGGACGTTTATCGGCCGGCAGCTGTTCGTCGTCGGGAATGACCCAAACTCGATCGAGTACGCTCTGTATTACCTTTTCGTTTTTCTCGGTACCGCGATCATCTGGTTTACCGAAACGTCCGCGACGCTGGTAGTAATGGGCGGAGCGTCGCGAAATTTTGTCCGGCATCTGCTCTTTGGCGAGCCGATGAGCTTTGGTGCGACGTATCGAAATGTCAGAGAAAGGCTTGGCGGACTGATCGTCGCGTCGACGCTGATCACGTTTCTGCTGGCGACGTTCGGCACGGCGATCTTGTATTTTGGGTTCTTCCTGATCGTCGTCGCAATAATGGCTGTCGTCGCGGCGATCGGTGAATTAGTTCCCGTCGTAGCGTTCATCGTAGCGCTAGCCGCGTCGCTAGTCATCGGTTACGCGACGCTGTGGGTATTTTTTCTCGCGGCCTCGCGGCTCGCGTACGTGCCGCAAGCGATGCTCGTCGAGGGACAGGGGGTTTTCGCGGCTATTGGCCGCAGTGCAAGCCTCGCCGGGAACAGCGTTAGGCGCCTCGCCGCTCTTTTCGTGTTCACATTCGTTGCGGCATACTCGGCCCTCGCGATCCTATACGTGCCGCTGGCCTGGTATGCGTCGCTCAACGGCATAGAGATATTCGCTTCGGACGCTGATCTGGTGCCCGCTTGGTATGAGGTCGGCTCGAACGTCATCTGGCAGATCAGCCTGATACTGCTCTCGCCTGTGTGGACGATCGGCCTTTGTCTGCTTTATGTCGACGAGCGAGTTCGGGCCGAAGGCTACGATATCGAACTGATGGCGGCAGCCCGGCTCGGCGATATTCCGGGCGTGCCTGCGACGTATTCAAATCCGCTGCAGCCGGCACTCGCGACGCCGCCGCCGGTCGAGAATTCGAATACGTCCGGGATGACGACTCTTGGGCTCAGATAGCGAATGAAGCAGAAGCGACCCCAATTCGTGAATTTGGTCTCGGCGGCGATGCTGGCGCTTGTGCTCGCGGTATTCGTTTCGGCCCAGACTCCTGCCGACTACAGAACACGCCTCGAAACGGCACGCGAGGACGTCGAGCATTTGATCGAAGATCTGCGAGGCGAGATCGACGATGACACGAATGAGGTAGTTGCCGACATCAAGAAGGGCATCCCCGCGACCGAGACGATCGAACTCGGCGGTGCGAGTATCGAGACCGACAATCGCTGGCTGCACAAGGCGATCGACGAGTTTGCGAAAGGCGAAGATCAAGGTGCTCGCGAGCTAAAACTGATCGAGATCAATGAAAGGCTGCTCGCCGTTTCCGAAACCGTTACTGAACTGGAAACCGCGGCGGCTGCCGAACCTGCAAAAGACGAAGAGAAACAAAAGCTCGCCGAGATACTCGCCCGCGAGGAGTATCAGAAGCCTGCCGAGAAGACCGAAAGCACGTTTCAGCGGTGGATCCGCGAGTTTTTCGAGTGGCTGGAACAGGCGTTTCCCTCGCGGCCCGACCTCGGCCTGAGCGATCCCGACCGCTTTGCGTCGTTTCAGTTCGTGCTTCAGGTCGTGATCTTTGTAATTGTTGGAGCCATCGCGATCTTTATTCTATGGCGACTCTTGCCGTTCCTGCGTGGACGTCGACGCGGCGGTTCGGACGAAGATGGCGATCGTATAATCCTCGGCGAGCGGATCGACGACGGCGTGTCAGCTGGCGATCTTCTCGACGAGGCCGAAGGGCTTGCCCGCAGCGGCGACCTTCGCGGTGCGATCCGCAAAGGTTATGTTGCACTCTTGATCGAGCTTTCCGAACGGCGACAGATACGCCTCGCCCGGCACAAGACCAATCGCGATTATCTACGTGACATCCGACGAAGCACGGGACTTTATCAGCCCGTCAGCGAGATGACCGCGGCGTTCGAATCGAACTGGTACGGGCTGAGGACCGCTGAAGCGGCGGAATGGGAGCGGTTCAAGCAGCTTTTTGGCGAAGCACGCCAACAGGCGAGGAGGCCCGCGCAGTGAAGCAAAAGCTCGGGATACTCGTACTGCTCGTCCTCGTCGCGGCTCTGCTGATAGGGCTCGGTGCCGCTTCGTATCGCGAGACGGAGAAGCAGCCGGACTCCGAACTGCTTCCGAACCGTTCGAGCTTTAACGCCGGGGCGACGGGGACGCAGGCGTTCTTCACACTGCTCGCCGAGACCGGACGCCGTCCGATCAGATGGCAGGAACCGCCCGCCGCACTTATCACCGCCGGCCAAAACGCTCCGTCCGTTTTTGTAATTACCGGTGATCTCAGACGGCCGATCACCGACCCCGAGCGTGACGACCTTCTCCGCTGGGTCTCAGAGGGCGGGCGGCTCGTCGTGATCGACCGGTTTCCGGATGAGTCGTTGTTGACGACGACCTCAAACTGGAAGCTATCGAGCTCCGCTTCGCCCGCGAATTCCGATCTCTTCAAGGTCGATCCTTACGATCAACGGCAGCTCACGGGCAACACCGCGGCGGCGAAGCCCGCTCAGCCTTCGGTGATCACCGACGACATCAACGCGATCCAGCCTTCGCGTTTTGCATCGTCGATCAATTTCGAAAGATCCGCGGAAGCGCGGACTGACACGCCGGTCGATGATGAGCAGAGTGACGCAGGGCCGCCGCCGACGGCGTCGCCGAGCGAGGTCGCACCGATCGTGCACTTTGAATCGGGCGGTAAGAACCTCGTCGTCGAGGCCCGTTATGGCCAGGGCCGGATCTATTTCCTGTCCGATCCGTATATCGTCGCCAACACCGGCATTTCGCTCGTCGATAATGCTCAACTCGGGGCCAATCTGGTCTCAGGCGGCGGGGTTATCGCGTTTGACGAGTTTCATCAGGGCTACGGGCTCGATTCCAATCGATTTTTGCAGTTCTTTGCCGGCACTCCGGTAGTCGCGATCTTTTTGCAGCTGGTTTTTATCGCCGGAGTAGTTTTCTATTCACAGAGCCGCCGTTTTGCACGGCCCGTGCCCGAAGCCGAGCCCGACCGCCTCTCAAAGCTCGAATACGTTGCCGCGATGGCCGAACTGCAGTCGCGGACAAAGGCCTTCGATCTGGCGGTCGAGAATATTTACATGGACACGAAACGCCGGATCGCACGGCTTCTCGGCCGCGACCTGATGAGTCTGAAGCCACAGGAAATGGCCGCCGGCGTTGCCCATCGGACCGAGATGAGCGAAGCGGAATTGTACGATCTATTCTTTCGGTGCGAAGAGATCATCCGCGGCGAGCCTGCGAAAGGGCGACAGACGCTCGCGCTCGTCGAACGCCTACGCGCCGTCGAAGTTAGTCTCGGTATCTCTAAGACGGATCTCTCGAAACGGAGATCGGTGGCCTAATGACGACGGCGTCGATCATAGTGCTTGCCGTGATCGTCTTCTTGACGAGTGTTATCGGCGTCGTCACGGGCAGCAATTCTCTGATCAACGTGCCCGCGATGTTTCAACTTGGGATCGAGCCGCGAACGGCCGTGGCGACGAATATGTTCGGGCTTGTCTTCATGGCGATCGGCGGGACGATACCGTTTATCCGTCAGGGCAAGATCGACTACCGGCGTTCGATGCCGCTCGTCGCGATCACGCTTGTCAGCTCGGCCCTCGGTGCTTTGCTGGTGAGCTTTATCTCCGGCGAGGGAATGAAGCTTGCCGTGTCGATCGCAATGATCGCGGTGATAGCGTTTACGCTGATCAAGCGAAACGCGGGCATCGATGCTCATGAACCCGGTCGGTTTGGCTTAGCTGCAGCCTTTTTCCTGACCTTCGCTCTCGGCGTTTACGGCGGATTTTACAGCGGCGGTTATGTGACGATGCTGACCGCGGTACTCATCGGACTTTATGGGATGAGCTATTCGCAGGCGGTCGCGTCGACCAAACTGATCAACGTTTTCTCGTGCGGGATCGCTACGACGATCTTTCTTTGGAATGGCCTCGTCGATCTAAAGCTCGGTCTGATCCTCGCGGTCGTTATGTTCGTCGGCGGATACGTCGGGGCGCATTTTGCTTCAAAGATGAATGACCAATTGCTTCGCAGGATATTTTTGACCGCGGTGCTTTTGCTCGCGGCGAAAACACTTTACGATTTTCTTTCATAGCTTTTTCAAATGCTCACACATACACCTACAACCGTCGCTCACCTACTCAACGAACTGCGCAAGACCGTCGTTGGCCAGGACGAGGTCATCGAGCAATTGCTCGTCTGCATCCTCGCCGAGGGCCACGCTCTGATCGAAGGCGTGCCCGGCACCGCAAAAACACTGATTGTAAAGACGCTCGCTGAGATCGCGGGCGCTCAGTTCTCGCGCATCCAGTTCACGCCGGACCTGATGCCGTCGGACATCACGGGAACGAATGTATTTAACGTGCAGACGTCGCAGTTCAGCCTGCGGCAAGGGCCGGTGTTTACCGACATTCTGCTAGCTGACGAGATCAATCGAACACCGCCGAAGACGCAGGCCGCACTGCTCGAGGCGATGGAAGAGCGACAGACGACGATCGATGGCGACCGCTATCCGCTCTCGCCGCTTTTTACGGTGCTTGCAACGGAGAACCCGATCGAATACGAAGGAACCTATCCGCTGCCCGAGGCGCAGCTCGATCGCTTTCTGATGAAAGTTCTGATCGACTATCCGGATCGAAAAGAAGAGGAAGAGATCGTCGCCCGCTGGGATGCTGGATTTAATTCTCGTCACCTCGAAGAAGTGCAGATAACGCGTTTGCCGGGCCCCGAATCGATCCTTCGCTGCAGGGCCGAGGTGCGGGCGATGCGGACCGAGGCCGGGGTGCAGCGTTACATCGTAGAACTTGTGCACAAGACGCGCGAACACGCGAGCATTCTCTACGGAGCGAGTCCGCGTGCGTCGGTCGCGTTGCTATTGTGTTCGAAAGCCCTCGCCGCCATACGCGGTCGCGAGTTTCCGACGCCGGACGACGTTCGCGATGTCACGGCTCCTGTCCTGCGTCACCGCCTTGCTCTTCGGGCCGAGGCCGAACTCGACGGGATGACTGCTGATGCCGTGATCGCCGACATACTTAAGGGTGTCGAAGTGCCGCGATGATACGGTCACTCGCTACGATCTCCGTATCAATTCTCGCTCTGGCGTCGTTCGTATTTGCGGATCCGATCCCAAAATGGATCCTCGAGGAGCAATTCCTCAGGGCGTGCCAGGAATCCAACGAGGCTGAGGTGAAGCGTCTGCTCGATCTCGGGATCTCACCGAGCGTAAAGGATCGCTTTGGCCAGCCGGCGATCATTCGAGCGGCCCGCGGCGGATTCAACACGACCTGGCTGGATCAGCATCGCGTCATCAAACTTCTGCTCGATGCAGGCGCGGACATCAACTCGCGAAACGACTACGGTACGACTGCGATCTTCCTGACCGCGACCAACAACCGCGCGTGGGAATCGGAAACCTTCAAACTACTGAGATCGCGAAACCCGGACTTTGGAGCGAAGGATATTTACGGCCTCGAGTACGAGCAATGGCCAAATTTCTACAGCTTCGTGAAGTTGACCGAGAGCGAACTCGCCTGGCGCCTGCTGCTGGAAAACAATCTCGGAGCAAAGCCGGAAACTGATCCGGGCCGATACAAGAATTCAGCGACGTGGGCGATGGCCGGAGTGTATTACGGGCAGGATTTTGAGCACTGGAGGCCGGTCGCAGAGCCGTCGGCCATCGATGGCAACGGCGAGACGTATCTGTTCTACGCGGCGTCCAGGAAGCGTTTCGCACTGAACGAACTGGACGAGGTCGAAAAAGGCATCGTCAACATTCGAAGTAAAAGCGGCGAGACGGCGCTCATCCGTGCGGCTAGATTCGGAAACGATATGCTGATCGCCAAGCTTCTCGGTGCGAATGCCGATACGTCGATCCGTGACAACGCAGGACGGACCGCTCTCGAATACGCGGTCGATTACGACAACTATTTCTCGACTCTGAGCCTGTTAATAAAGGCTGATACCGCACAGCGTGACGAGAAGGGTGCGACGCCGCTGATCCGGGCGGTTTCGGCCGGGAGCGTGCGGGCCGTTGCTGCGTTTGCTCATGCGCGTAAGCTCGCGGGTGAACTTGCTGCCGAGGCTAAGCGCAATGAGGAGAAACGCGCTGCCTTTAACATGATGGCCGCGGCATATCGACGGATCGATCCCGATCTGCGTGACCGCAGCGGGCGAACGGCGTTGCACATTGCCGCCGATCGCGGCGATGCAGTGATCGTCGAAGCGATCCTGATGATGGGCGCGAAACGAGATCTCAAAGACCGCAGCGGAGCGACAGCAGTAAGCATCGCCCGAGCGAAAGGTCATCAGGATGTGATCAAGCTGCTAAACGGAAAGTGAACGCAAGAGACTAGTCGATCGATTTTGAAACTTCATCGTCGTTCTCGGTGCCGCTCTTGGGCTTGGTCGGTGACGCCTTTGTCTTCGGCTGCTCAGTTGCGGGTTTCTTAGCCGGCGGTGTCGCCATTGGTTTGGGCGTCGCCGCGGTGGTTGGCGTTCCTTCGGTCGCCGGTTGTCCGGACGGATCGGTGGGCGAATTCTTTGGCACAGGCGTTGGCTTTGGTGCCTGCGCCATCCCCGGAGGACACGGCACGTTGGTTCCGCTTCCCATGTCCGTGCAAATTCCCGTTTCAGGATCGCGGCGAATGAGCTGGACCGGCCCGGTATTATAATCCGGCATGAACTGGCTTCCGTTACCGTCGACAGTGTACACCTGGCCACCCTGCTGAACTGGTCCAAGCGGCGGGGCCATCTGGCTTCCTGACGGATAGCCCGGCATCGAGCCTGCAAGGGGAGCACCCACCGGCGGAATTCCATTATTCCCCCAGGCATTATAACCATCGCCACCGGGGAGAACATCCGCTCCCTGGCTCTGGGCCATGATCTCGGCTTCGGTCAACGCCGGCATATTTGCGAGCGTCTCTTCCTGCGCTCCGGTCGCGGGGCCGATCGGCTGGACCGGAAGGCTTGCGGCATCCACCTGCATCGCCGTCGTCGGGTCTGTCTGACGAACGGACGTCGCGTAGATCAGAGCGACAGCGAAAATGGCGATACCGGCCATCACGAAGAGGGCCGTCTGCCATGGATTTCGTTTCGAAGTCCCGGCGGCCGCCGCGGCGGCGACTTGCGGGGCGTTCTCCGGCTCACCAACCCGGCTGGCAAGCGTTGCCAGATCCTCAGAGAACGCTGCCATCGTCGGATAGCGGCGTTCTGGGTCGATGGCCATCGCCGTGAGAACGATCGGCTCGATCTCGCGGTTGATATCGGCTCGAAACGCCGAAAGCGGAGCCGGCGGGCCGCCGTTCTGCTTTTCAGCGACTTGCGACGACGTCGTGCCTTCGAACGGCACCTCACCACTCAGCAGTTCGTAAAAGATCACGCCGAGGCTGTAGACGTCAGTCCGTGCGTCAGCCGACGGATATGCATTCGACTGTTCCGGGGCGAGGTATCGAGGGTCTGCATCGCGGGAAACCTCGAGCGGATCGCCGCCGATGCCGAGCACCTTTACAAAACCGTCAGTGTTTACAAAGAGATGTTCTGGCGTCAGCCCGGCATGGAATAGCCCCTTGTCGTGGGCAGCGTTGATAGCATCAGCCGATTGCCTGACATAGCTCAGGACGTCTTTTTCGTCGATAGGTTCGCCGGCGGCGAGGACCTCACGAAGCGAACGCCCGTCCGTGTGTTCGTAAACCACATACGACGTATTGCGAGCGTCCGTGCCAAAGTCGGAGATGTTCAGAAGGTTGGGATGCGTGACGGTCGATGCACTGCGTGCCTCGCCGACGAATCGCCTGACCCAACGCGGGTCGATCGCATAGGCGTGTGGAAGTATCTTGAGCAGTACTTCGTTTCCGAGCACTTCGTGGCGGCCCAGATACAGGTCGCCTCCGTCCGCTTCGCGGATCAGCTTTTCGACAAGGTATTTGTCGGCTACAACTTTACCGATCAAGTCATTGACCATCACAGATTAGAACGACTGAAAACTCAATAGGTTGCAAGAAAACGCCCACCTAAAAGAGAAAGGCGGATGAGATCTCAATGACCCCATCCGCTCTATTCTAACACTTCGGAAATGCTTACGAAGGCTTAACAACGACGAACGCGATAAGCAGGGCAAACAGCACCAGCGATTCGATCAGAGCGAGTGCAATGATCATCATCGTCTGAACAGCACCGGCAGCACCCGGATTACGGGCAGCACCTTCGGCAGCACGCGAACCAACGAGTCCCTGGCCGATAGCAGCCAGACCGGCAGCGATACCGAAACCGATACCACCGGCGATAGCGCGGGCCGCGCTAACGGTCGATTCATTGTCGGCAGCGGCCGGCTGTGCCGACGCTACGACCGCCATAGTGGCGATAGCGAGGATCGCAAAAGCGATATATTTAATTCTTTTCATTCTTCAAAAGTCTCCTAATTTATTAGTGTGACCCGATTCGTGAATTCTTCTTTCAGCACTGGGCTTTCGCCTGTATTATTCCACCTCGCTTCCGGTATTACGTGGATTTTATACTCCTTAGAGTCCACGTCGCCTGCGTGCGGGTTATGTTAGAACGTGCTGTTTCAAAGAACGCCGAACGGATCGGTCTTTCGGCCGTTACCGGCCCGAAACTTGGTCTATGCGTGAGCCGCGGCGGCATCGCCCCCGTGCTCTTCGCCATGCTCATCGACGTGCTCTTCGTGCGGATGGTGCGAGACCTCGCCGATGTAGATCATCGAGAGCAGCGTGAAAACAAATGCCTGTACGAACGCAACGAAGATGCCGAGTCCCGTTATAGCCAGCGGTACCAGGAATTGCGTGAACGGCGGAGCGAGGTTCGTGATCTGCAGAAACACCTGCTCGTCCGAGAACATATTCGCAAATAGACGAACGCCGAGCGTGAACGGCCGGATCGAGCTCGATATCAGCTCGATAACAAAGATCAGTCCGGTGATCGGCAGCATCAGCATCGGCAGTTTCGGTCCCGCAAAATGCTTGATATGCGCGACGATGCCGTTCTCGCTGATGCCGACGTAGTTGTAGTAAACGAACGACGCTACGCCTAGTGCGTATGTCACGTTCACCGACGCCGTGGGCGACATAAAGAGCGGGAACTGACCCATCAGATTCGAAACGAGGATCAGAATGGCGAAAGTCGCAACGACCGGGAAGTGCTTTGCGCCATTGTCGCCGATGATCGTCGCGATCATGTCCTTGATCGTGAGAAATCCGGCTTCGAGCGTGAGCTGGCCGGGTTTCGGATCATCCTCAGACAAACGTCCCTTGAAAAGGCTCACCAGCACGACCGTCAGGATACATGCGATGACGAACATTATCGTGTACCACGGAATGGCGTTCTCAACCGTGTACGGGCCGAATGCCGCCGAGGCCGTCGTGCCAAAGTGCTTGAAGACGTATTCGTTCCACATCGGCTCGGTGTAAGCCTTTTGAAATCGATACACGGGTTCGCCTAAATAGTGATTGACGAACTCAACGATCAGCGGAGTATGATGGACTGCTTCTGCAAATAAAAGCATCTTAAAATTACCCTAAATAGAACTCGTAAATATATTCCTGATCCCCTGAAACACGACCGCGAACGCGAACGTCGCGAGGCCCAGAACGACCGCCGCCACCGGAAATGCTCCCGTCAGGTACACGAGATAGATCATGAAACCCAACGCGATAAACCGCATCAGATATTTCGCGGCCGCGATCAGCGTCGAAGCCGATGCTTCCGAGGCGAAGATCGCCTTGGTCGACCGGTCGAGCCAATAAAAATTACCGAAAGCAAGCAGGCAGCCGAACGCTACGCCGATCCCAAAGTTGGTACTGATCGCGATCGCGGTAACAATGCTCAGCAAAAGGCCGCTCGCCGCCATCAGCCAGAGTATCTGGCGATTGCCTATCGGCCGCACCTGTGCCTCGGTTGTCAAAGGATCAAAGTCTTCGCCCATGCGAACCCAATATTCTATCGTTGACGGCGGGTATTTTCAATTGACGAGAGCTATTCGCGGTCGTGTTCGTCGCGGGTCAGCAGCGGCCGATGGTCGGGAATGTCCTTCGGAGGGTTAAAAATACTCGAAGTGATACGGAAAAACTGAACGAAACCGATGATGCCGCCAAGGATGATCCCACCGACGAGTCCCCATGGTGAACTTCCCAGCAGCAGGTCGGCAAGCCAGCCGATAAACAGCATGAATGCCACCGAACCAAACAGCACGATGCCCGCCGACCACGCTAAACCGCTCTTTCTGACGGTCTGTTCCGTGCTTTCGGGCGTGTACGCGACAGGGATGAAAGGAGCCTCGAACGGGGCGTCGAAACGCTCCGGTTCTTCCGGCGGGAATGCGTTTTCAACGGGTTGGCTCGCTTCAGGTACGGTCTCAGATGAGCCGGCGATCTCGTCGGGCCACAGGTCGTAGGGAGAACCTTGTTCGCTCTCGGCGGGTTTGGTATCGGTCATTGCAGCCTTCAATCCGCAATGATGACAGTTTCGTCGGGCGATTTCAATTCATAAGCCGTGCCGCGCCAGACGATCGTCCGCGACACCGTCGCGGAAATGCAGTTGTACAGGAAAATGAACGGTGTGATCGCCCAGAGACTTAGCTGAAACGGAAGCTGCCGAGCAATGGGTCGTATGTACTGCGGCATCGCGAGCTTGACCGATTTGAGACGGACGGCAGCCTTTAATGCTGAACACAACGTAACGGCGATCAGCGTTGTCGCGGCGGCTATAAATGCAAGACTTGTGATCGGGCTAATGACCAGCAGGCCCATCGACCACAACATGACCAAACAGAAAAGCCCGGAGCCGAAGAACGAGAGCAGCCAAAGCCTCGACGCGTAAACGCGTGTGATCTTCATCTGGCGATTGGTGAATTCCAGCATCTCGCCGAATGTACAGCGATCGACCGACGCCGTCATCGCCGCGGGAACGAACTTGATACCGAGTCCCGCCGCGTGTACGGTCCGCGTCACCGCAAAATCGTCCGAAACGACATTCGCCCAGATGTCCGCGATCTTGAGCCGCTCGAAAACGTCCCTCGGAATCGCCATCGCACCGCCCCAGCAGAAATTGCTTTTCGTATTCGACCCGAGAGCGGTCGCGATCGAGGCGTTCCAGGCGGATCGGAGTTCGGAGGCGATGGTTGGCCTTTCCGGCACGAACCAGCGATAGCCGGTCGCCGCGCCGATGCCATCATCGTTAAGTCCGGCGACCAAACCTCGCAGCCATCCGGTCGAAGGCCTCGCGTCCGAGTCCACAAAGACGAACGCCTCGGAACGCGGATCGGCTTCAGCGACCGCGGCTCGAAGGTTTTCCGCTTTTTGGCTCGAACGCGTCGCCTTCGGTGCGATGACGAGCTTTGAGTTCGCCGCCATCACAGCGCGTATCTTGGAAACCGCCGGATCATTCGCGTCATCGACAACGAAGATCACTCCGTATTCCGGATAGTCGAGTTGCAGCAATGCGGATAGATTTTCGTGAAGCCCGTCGTCCAGACCGCGGCACGGAGCAATGACTGAAACAATTGGAAACGGCCCGTTTGGCGTGATGCCAAGCTCGCGTCGAAAGTACGCGAGATAGCGAAAACCTCCGACGGCCGATTGAATGCTCAAAAGCACCAGCAAGGCCGCAAGAAAGAGATAGAGGAAAAACATTTAGTGCTCGGACCTCAGATATGGCGAGAGGTATTCGAGCGTGCGTGCGGCGGCTCCGCGATTGGCGTCCATGACTGCAAGGGCCGATATGCCGAGTTCGTCGATCCGCGGCTGGTCGGCGAGCAATTTATCGAAAGTCTCGACAAGCGACGGGACATATTTGCCGGCTTGTCCGGCTTCAAGTTGGATGAGAGCGTCCTTGCTCAGGAATTCCTCGACCGCCGCCTTGAAATTTGAAGTGTGTGGCCCTGTGACGATCGTCCTTCCGGCCGCCGCGGGTTCAAAGATGCTTTGGCCGCCGTGTTCGATCAGGCTGCCGCCGACGAAAACGATCGTGGCCAGCGGGTATGCAGCACGCAGTTCGCCGATCGAATCGAGCAGGATCACTTCGGCTGTAGTGTCATCCGGCGATGGCTCCGAGCTTCGACGCGTCCATGAAAAGCCTGTCCTGGCAATAAGTTCGGCGACCTCGTTAAACCTTTCGGGATGTCGCGGGGCGATCATTAATCGTGGTAGGCGGCCTGACGACTTGCCCCAAAGTTCGCGAAAAGCTTCGAGTATCTGCTGCTCTTCCGATGGGTGCGTACTTGCAGCGATGATGAGAGGTGCGTCGTCGGTGATGCCAAAACGCGTACGGAAATCGTCCGTCAGTCTCGCTTCTGCCGACTCGATATTGTGATCGAACTTCAGGTTTCCGGTGACCCGCACTTTGCTCCCGCGAATGCCGAGTGACATCAGCCGCGTCGCGTCGGCCTTGTCCTGCATCAGAGCGAGATCGAGGTAGCCGAGCACACGTTTCATGAACTTCTTGATCATGACGTAGCGGTCCAGTGACCGTTCCGAGAGCCGCCCGTTTATTATCGCCGTCACGGTCTTTCCGTGTCCCGTGTCGAGCTTATTTGACTCGCGGATGAAGTTGAACCAAAGCTCGGTCTCCATCAGCAGTACTACATTCGGCGAAAGCCTTCGCAGCGAACGCCGCACGGTCGAACGCCAATCGTACGGAAAATAAACGACGAGTTCGGCGAGATCAGCGAATGCCGTCTTTGCGACCTCCTGGCCAGTTCGAGTTGTCGTTGAAATGATCAGCCTTACGTCGGGGAATTCGTTCTTTAATAACGCTGCAAACCCGCGAGCGGCGTTTGCTTCGCCGACCGAAACGCAGTGAAGCAAAACGATCTTTCTTCCATCGGGCGTGAGCGTCGGTACGAATCCGAGACGCTGCTTGAAGCCCGCAGCGTACTTGCCCTTAAAGATCGCGTCGAACACGAACCTCGGCAGCAGCACGATGAATGCGAGCGTCAGCAGAACGCCGTAGAGAAAGTACATTTCAGAAGAAAGAAAGTCGCGAAAAAGGAAAAAGTCCAGAAAGCCGTTTCCAACTTTCCGGACCTAAGAATAACCCAGATGCGTGAGCGAATCGCGTTATTTTACGCGTTCGATGTACTTGGCTTCGGCGGGATTCACGCGGATCTTTTCGCCGGGAACGATGAACGGAGGCACTGAGATGGAAACGCCGTTCTCGAGCGTCGCCGGTTTGTTCGAGTTCGAGGCGGTCGCGCCTTTCATCACAGGCTCGGTCTCGGTCACTTCGAGTTCCATCGACTGAGGCAGCGTGATGCCGATCGGCGAGGCATTGTAAAACTCGACCTCGATCGTCAGATTGGGCATCAGCCACTGAGCAGCGTCGCCGAGTTCCTCTTCGGTAAGCTGCACCTGCTCGTAGTTCTCGTTGTTCATGAAATGGTGATGCGAGCCGTCGGAATAGAGGTATTCCATCTTCTGCTGTTCGAGCGTGATCTTCTCAAGCGTGTCGTTCGAACGAAAACGAAATTCGAACGAATTGCCCGTAAGCAGATTGCGAAGACGTGCCTGGACCATCGCACGCAGGTTGCCGGGCGTGTGGTGGTGAAAATCCATCACCCTGACAGGGGCACCCTCGTGGAGGATGACCATGCCTTTTCTGATATCGTTAGCGGAAATTGCCATAAACTGATCGAACCGTTCTCCCTTAGCTAAAAAGCAAGCTCAAAAACAAACGGATAGTTTAGTAGCGGCGGCAAGGTTTTGTCTAGCGCCTAGGCTTTCTTAGTGAAAGGAAGCGGCGGCGGCTCTTCGCCTTCTTTCGGGGCCTGACGCTTGAGACTGTCGTAGATCATCGTGATCTTGTCGATCCATTCTTTTGCGTCGGCGTTCGACGGGTCGAGCTTTACCGCACGCCGATAATCGCCGAGAGCCGATGCGTATTGGCGTGCCTCGGTCAGAGCCATCGCTCGAGCATGATAGGCGTCAGCAAGTGCTTTTTTGGCCTTGGCGTCATCGGGCTTTGCTGTGTGAGCCTTTTCGGCGGTCATCACGGCGGCGTCGAGTTCTTTGGTATCGATCGGGTCGCCGCTTGCCGACCAGCGTCCGGCGGTACTGTTGGCATTTGGCGCGGGATCTTTTGCCGCCGGCCCGTGCGCGATCGCCGTCTGCGACTTATCCGGCGTCGTGTTGGCCTGCGGAGAATTGCTCTGCGAGATCGGCTGGGCCGAATTCATACAGCCGCTTACAGATAGACAGATCGTGATAAGAAAAAAAAGTAACTTCATATCGGCATATTAACGGTTCCTAGGCAAGAGCGAAATCCGTATACTTACGCTTCTCAGGAGAATAGAAAGCCAGCACAATATGCTCTTGCGGGACACCCTTTTCCGTTAGATAACTTGCAACGCCTTCTTCCAAGCCATCCGAATGGATCCAGAATTTTCCGTCCCGGATCTCGACATGTATCAAGGCGTAGTGATTCCTCTTCCCGGCTTCCCATCCCGTAACAATGAGCAGGTAGTTATCGCTATTGCGATCAAACACAGGGATCATCCGAAGCCCGTCGTAGGTCGGATAACCGATCTTGGCCCGCCACGCTATAATCTCTTCGATGAATTTACGATAATTCTCTATTGAAGCCATCGAATTATTTCCTCCGTATCACTAATCGAATACCAATAATCTTACATGAAAATCATTGGTGAGGAGGCTTTCCAGTTCATCGGTCAAGGTCTCAACAAGCGTTTCGCGATCGATCGCCATGAATAATGTCCGGTCAACTTCCGTTCGTGAGAGCAGCTTTTCGTATATCAGGTGCTGACCGAGGGCATTTTCTGTTTCCGTGATCACAGAACGCCCGAGAAAGCTTTTTATCTCGACCGCGATCTTCCGACCTGATTTCTCCGCCGCTAGCACTTTTTCAGCGCCCAGATCAACAAAGAGGTCGCTGCGCCCGAGTTTCAACGGATAAGGGTCATGGGTGACCGTCCAGCCGTCTTTCTCGAGGGCGGACTTCACGGCGTCGTGATACAGATCCCTAGCGGGCATAGCTTACTTTCTATCAATATACGGCCGCGACTGTACCACATAGATTCTGCCGCCGAGTATTCCCCATTCTATATCCTGTTCGTCCTTTCCGCCGAAGGCGGTTCGAATATTGACGGCGGCTTTCGCCAGGTTTCGGGCCTGCAGATCTGTAAGAACGCGTTTTTGAGGCCCGGCGCATTTGTCGGCGGTCTGTTTCAGATCGCCGTCCTCGTCAAAGGCGAGAGCGTTCTCCTGCTGCGAAAGCGTCATAACAACTACCGAATTCGAACGCGGGTTGAAAAGGATCTGCTCGGGAATGCCGCTGTTGTCGACGACCTTGGAATTGTGACCGCAGACGGCACTGATGTAAACGGCGTTGCGATTGCGGTCGTCGAACGGATCTTTCGTGATCATCACGCCGCCTTTTTCCATATCGACGCCGACCTGGATCAGCGCGGACATGTAAACGTCCTGCTGGCTGACGTAGTTGCGGACGCGAGCCTCGTACGCCTCGAATTTCCACAATGAAGCCCATACCTTTTTAACGCCCTCGATCATCTTTTCTTCATCGATGACGTTTGGAACGCTTGAATAAAGGCCGGCACCGCTGAATTTTGGCAGGTCTTCGGCATTCGAGGAACTGCGAATAAATACAGGCTTGCCCCCGAGTTCCGTTCGCCATTTAGCGATGATCTCGGAGCGGAGTTCGTCGTCAAACTCGCCTTTTTGGATCTCAGCGCGAAATTCGTCGAGCTTCTGACGGCGATATCGCGGGTTGTGGACGAAATTTAGGTCTTCGCCCAGCTCCGTGATGATCTCGTCGAGTCCGTTGTCCTTCATGAACTTGTCGTACCAATAGAACGGCACCGTGAAGCCATTCGGGATCGTGATGCCGGCGATACGCCGGTTCATCATCTCGCCGAGGTTTGCAGATTTCGAGCCGTAGCGGATGCTGTCTTTCTTTCGCATTTCCGCCAGCGTTGCGAGCTTAGTCGTCTTTAGATCGGCTGGCGGGACCTGCTGGTCGGGCGAGATGAATTTCGGTAGATCCTCACTCGTTGCCCGTCGCAGCGAATAGTCTGTCAGATTGGCTTCAAGTTTGAAAACAAAAGTGTTGTATTCGCGAAACAGCTTGTCGGCGTCCTTTATATAAACGTTCGGGATGTCCCAGCCTTTAGCCAAGATGTTGATGTGCGAAAGCGGCGACGAAGGCTTTGCGATGATGATGCCCCGCACCGGCGGAATATTGATCGGCAGTTCTTTCAGGACAATGATCTCGTTGCTGCCGATCTCGACCGTGTCATCGAGCTTGTCGATGATGTGAATTCGGCCGACAGCTGTGCCGGTGTTTAGGGCGAGGTAGGCTTGATTTTTATTGAGTTCGTCCTGCAGGACGCGGTCAGTCCTTAAAGACGCGGAGGCGTCCTCCTGACGGATCGAATTCGGTTTATAGAAGACTTTCTCGAAAAACGAACGGTTGATCGTATCGTTCGCGGTCTTAATGATCTCGGCTGATGCGAGATCGCCTTCCCACAGTTCCCACGTAAATTTCTCTACCGTTTGGTGCCACGCGATCGTGCCGACGATAAACCGGCGGTCCTGATCGATGTAGATCGGCTTGAAAACATCGGCTCCGCGAGGAACCAAGTACGTCGCGAGCAGGAAGTCCTTGTGAAAACGGAACTTTTGCGAGTTGACGAAATAGATCTTGTTCTTTGCCTTGCGGTCGATGACGAACATCGCGTGCGGCAGAGCGTACGGCGTGTTTTGATGATAGGTCCGCCGTATCAGGTCGAAATCCGCCTGCGAAGTGACGCGGCTCAGGCTGTTGCGAACCGACGTCGGTTTCTTGGGCATTGCGCCCTTTGGTTCGCGTGTCGGCGACGGTTTTCGCGATAGCTGCGCACTTGCTGGGATCGCAAGAAGCAACGTGAAAGCGGCAAATGCGAACAGGATCGATCTGGTTTTTCGGAAGACCTTCATAACGATAAGAACGCTCTCTTAGCACGATAGATGCGGGCTATCTGAGTCTCGTTCGTTACCTAATTTTACAGGTCTTGGGTTTGGCGGGCAAAAATATGTATTTTTGCGGCATTAGCTTTCTTCGCTATCGGCGCCGCGTTCGTGCTCAGCGAGACGCCGTTTCAACTGAAACCGCATTCCGAGGAAAAAGCTGCACACGGCCGCGATAAAGAAGCCGAAAGCCCAGTCGCTATCGTCCTGCCACAGGAAATAGATCGCTACGATAAACAGACCGGCTGAAAGGGCTTGGAGAAATGGTGTGATCATGAATTTAGCCGGCCCGTTTGGCGACACTCTCGAAACTTTCACCGCGGAAGAACGCTGCGGTAGCTGAAAACAGCCGTTTGATCGCCCTGAACACTTTCGGAGCGAACCAGAAAAATGCTATCAGAAAGATCCCAAGTAAGCCCGCAACGATAAACGGTGCGAAGACCGCGAGAAACGTCCCGAGAAATGCGATCACGTCCTCGACAATCGACAGGGTCCAGTTCGAGACGGGTTCGGGGGAAAGATTCGCTCCGATACGGGCTGCGGCTTTGGTCCCGTGTGAAGCGAAGGCAAGTCCGCCGCCTACAAGTGTCGCAGGGATCGTGATGCTCGAATCGAGATCCGTGGTAGCCGCGTAGGCGACGATCGCTCCGGCTGGAACACGGATGAAGGTGTGCACGACGTCCCACACGCTGTCGACGTAGGGAACCTTGTCGGCAACGAACTCGACCAGATAAAGCCCTGCCGCAAAGCCGATCACCCACCAATTATCAAGAGCGTCGAGACCCCCCGGAAGCTTCGTCGCCCCCAGTTTCTGCAATAGCCCGAGCACGGCGACCGTCGCGTACAGATTGATACCCGACGTCCACGCCGTACCGAGCGCTAACGAGAGTGTTGAGAACCATTCCATCGGGTTTTCCTTTGTTGCGGCCGTACGCCGCGATCCATCACCTAAATACGATCATTCGCTTTCTTCTGTTCCATCACCCTCTTTCTTGTACCCAAATTTCTCGAGCCGATACTGGAGCGTCCTAAACGTCAAACCGAGAAGCTTTGCCGCTTTGGTAATGTTGTCGTCTGTGCGGGCCATTGCCTGCATTATCAGGGCTTTTTCGACGTCCTCAAAGTTAACGCCTTCGGGAGGCAGTTTGAAATTGCCTTCGATCACGGCGGCCTCGGCGGTGGTCGTCATTTCGGGTGGCAGATCGTCGACCGTTACTTTATCGTTCTCGCAAAGCAGGATCGCGCGTTCCAGCGCCGATTCGAGTTGTCGAACGTTGCCGGGATAGGCGTAATCTTCGAGCAGTTTGCGGGCGTCGGCGTCGATCGTTATCTTTCGGCCCGTGCCGCGGGTGTGCTTTTTGACGAAGTACTCGATCAGCACCGGAATGTCCGATCGACGCTCGCGAAGCGCCGGCACCTCGATCGAGAGCACATTTAGTCTGTAATAGAGATCTTCGCGAAAGCGTTTCTCCTCGACCATGTGGAGTAGATCGCGATTGGTCGCCGCGACGACGCGAACGTCGACGTTGAGTTCGCGCGTGCCGCCGACGCGGCGGATCTGTTTTTCCTGTAGTGCACGTAGGAGTTTCGCCTGGAGCGAGATGTCCAGCTCGCCGATCTCATCTAGAAACAAAGTTCCGCGGTCGGCGATCTCAAACAGGCCTTTCTTATCGGAAACTGCCCCGGTGAACGAGCCTTTTTCGTGGCCAAACAGTTCGCTTTCGAGCAAGTTCTCATTTATTGCTGCGCAATTTACCGCTTGAAAGATGTCGCTTGAGCGTGGGCTGTTAGTATGGATCGAACGGGCGATAAGTTCTTTACCGGTACCAGATTCGCCGCGGATCAAGACGGTCGAATTGGACTTCGCGACCTTGACGATCAGCTTCTTAACCCTGTCCATCTCGGGCGATGCTGAAATGATCTCGGCGTCGAGCGTTGTGAGCTTTTTGAGAGCACGAGCTATGGTGTCGAGAAGTTTTTCACGGTCGTAAGGCTTTTGCAGATACTCAAAGGCACCGAGCCGCAAGGCATCCACCGCCGAATCGATCGTTCCGTGAGCTGTCAGCAGGATGACGATGATCGATTTGTCGTAATCGGTAAGGGACTTGAGCAGATCGAGCCCGCTCATTCCGGTCATCTTCAGGTCCGTCAGTACGAGATCAAAGTGACGATCGGCAACGAATTTCATCGCCGCTTCACCCGAAGAAGCGGTCGTTACGTCGTACCCTTCGCCCGAAAGGATCGTCTCGAGTATCTCTCTTTGATTTTTCTCGTCATCGACGACGAGGATGCTCTTTCTTGCCATAAGAAGTATTTCACCGCGGAGACGCGGAGACGCAGAGAAGACAGAGTTAGAACTTGTTTACAATGCGCTTTATTCCGTCCTTCAGGATCGGAGAGTGAAAATTTAGAAGAAGGCCGACCTTTAAGTTAAGCATTCGTAGATACGAAAGCAGTTGGGCTTCATGTATTGCGATCAGCCGCTCCACAGCCTTTATCTCTAAGATAATTGCATTCTCGACGATAATGTCCAATTTGTAACCACAGTCGAGCTTGACCTGCTTGTAAACCACGGGAAGCTGCACCTGGCGTCGAAAATCCAACCCACACTCAGATAGTTCGTAGCACAGACATTCCTCGTAGGCCGACTCCAGCAATCCCGGCCCGATGGCTCTATGCACCGAAATCGCGCAGCCAATGATCTTTTCCGTCAAGAAATTGAGCTGATCGGCTGTAAGGTCGTTATGCGATCTCAAGAGTTTTCTTCCTCCTCTTCTCAGCGTCTCAGCGTCTCCGCGGTTAACTTGCTTTGGGAAGTCGGACCGTAAATTTCGTCCCTTCACTTTCGCTCGACGTGACTTCGATACTCCCTTGATGGACATCGACGATCTTTTGCACGATGGCGAGGCCGAGGCCGGTGCCGGTTTCTTTGGTTGAGAAGTAGGGTTCGAATATTTTTGAGAGGTTTTCTGCGGGGATGCCGTTGCCCGTGTCGATCACGTCGAAGCAAACGTATGGGCCGTCCTCATCCGCATAGATCTTGACGGTCAGATGACCTTCGCCGTTGCTTTCCATCGATTGGATCGCGTTGAGCAAGAGATTGTTGAAGACTGACCGGAGAAAATCCGGATCGCCCATCACTTGCGGCACGTCCTCGTGTTCGATCACCCCGATGGTGACGTTCTTGTCCTCGGCCTCGGGCTCGGCGATCCTCAGCGAATCTTCGATCACGCTGCGCGCCGCGACGGGACGAAGATCGGCCTTCGCCGGACGCGAGTAATTGAGGAAATCCGAGATCTGACGGTTGATCCGGGCGACCTCGCCCTTGAGCTGACCGGTCAGCTTTTCGAACGCTTCCCGCTGATCCGCGTCCGCAGGCGGGTATTTTGATCGAAGGTGATCGAGCGTCAGATTGATGTAATTCAGCGGGTTGCGGATCTCGTGTGCGATCGCCGAGCCGAGGCGGCCGACGACGGCGCTTTTCTCAGCTTGCCGAAGCTGCTCCTCCAGTTCGCGACTTTTTTCGAGCTCCGCGACCATGTCGTTGAATGTCAGCCCGAGGCGGCCCAACTCGTCAAATTTGTGAGCATTCGGAACTCGAACGTTCAGATCACCGTCGGCCACGTCTCGGGCTGCGTGCGAAAGGTCGGCTATCGGCCGTGTAAACCGCCAGACAAGCAGGAACGTGATCAGCGATGACACGAGCAAGATTCCGATCATAAATACGAGAGGCTGTGCGGCACGCCACGCCGCTTCGCTCTTGTCGCTTTTGAGCAGCACCATTACGTACCAGCGGCCATCGCTCGTTTCGATCGGGATCGCGTGAGCTTCGTCCTGCGCGGGACCCGTTAGGTTCGCCCGACGGTTAGGGAATCGCTTGAGATCTTCGCCGAGACGCGCGTCTTCCATCAGCGGCGGCAAGTTTTCGAGGTCTTCGAGCCGACGCATGATCGGGTCGTTGTTCTCGTCAGCCGTCGGCAAATAATCCGGGCTCAGACTGTCGGTGACTCGCCATTCGTTATTAATGATGATGATATCCCGTATTCGTTTCCGGGCGTTCTCGTCGAGGTACGTCTGACCAGGCATTTCGACAAGGTCCTGCATTCGATCTGTCGAAGGGATAGTTCGGAAGGCAAGCGAGATCGCGGCGACGATCGCCTGCTCCTGCGCTTCGCGGAGTTCGTTATTCTCGGCCTGTGTTCTGAGATTGAGGTAGTACTGAAAGCTGACCGTGGCCACGAGCATCGCCGCCAGTATCAGCAACAGCCTCGCCCGAAATGTGCTAAAGAACTGCATCCTTCAAGTTACAAAAGGCTGAAGAAAACCGCTTGCCTCATGACAGCGTGAATGTTATAGTCTTTCCCAGACATTGCGCAAACAGCCCAAAAGGCTATCCACTACAATCCAAAACAAGTCGAGGTTCTGAGGTAAAGCATGAGGTTAATGTTCCCGAAATACTCTTTTGTCGTCTTTTTGCTAGCGAGCTTGCTCGTCGTTTCCGGCGTTTCCGCGCAGACCAAGAAAACTGCAAAGAAGCCTGAGCCGAAGAAAGCGGCCGCCAAGACCACCGCAAAAAAGAACGACAAAAACGCTAAGACCAGCAAGAGTAATTCGAAGGAAAAGGCCTCAGCCAAGAACAGCAAATCCAAGGCTAAAGAAAAGCCCACCGCCAAAACAAGCGCAAAGAACGACCCCAAGTCGAAGAAAGATACTAAGTCAGCCAAACCCACCAAGGCCGAATCCAAGAAAGCCGCTGCCGAACGCCGCCGCAAGGAAGCCGAGCGTCGAGCAGCAGCATTGGCGGAAGCTCGCCGGCGCGAACAGGCACGGCGTGAAGCAATAGCCCGCAAACTGGCATTTGAACGAGGCCTTCGTACCCAGACCGTTGAGAATATCGCAAAGGACAATACTGAGGGCGAGGATCTCGCCATCCGGCAGGTCGCGATCAACGCACTCGGCTCGCGGGCCGGTTCCGTCGTTGTGATGGAAGCGCAGACCGGCAAGGTGCTGACCGTCGTCAATCAGGATTGGGCCGTTCGTTCGAGCATTCGCCCTTGTTCGACTATCAAACTCGTCACGGGCGCTGCGGGCCTCAATGAAGGCGTCATCGACCCACAGTCGGGAGCGGTCAAGAATGCCTCGACCCGCAGGAATCTCGACGACGCTCTTGCTCACTCAGATAATCCTTATTTCCAGCGTGCCGGCGTTCAGATGGGTAATCAAAAGCTCGTCGAATACGGCAAGCAGCTTGGCCTCGGCGAACAGACCGGCATCAATCTGGAGAACGAGACTCCGGGACGTTTGCCCGTTGCGAACTCGAACCCGCGCATCTATTCGCATGGTGACGATACCGAGGTTTCGACCGTCCAGCTCGCAGTGATGGCAGCGGCGATCACCAACGGCGGCCATCGCGTTTTGCCAAGAATTCCGCGCAATGAGGTCGAAAAAGCTAAGTTTCAGCCGTTCTACAAAGCAAACGTAACGGTGCCGCAGCAGAGCGTTCGCCGCGTGATCCCCGGAATGATGGGAGCCGCGGAATACGGTACAGCTCGCCGCAACCTCGATCAGGATCTCGGTGTTGCCGGCAAAACGGGCTCGTGCATCGATAAAGGTTCGTGGGTCGGGCTCTTTACGTCGGTCGCTCCGATCGAGCAGCCGAAATACGCCGTCGCCGTGATCACACGCGGGCAATCCGAACGCGGACGCCACGCCGCCGCAGTTGCTGCAAAGATATACGACGCCCTCAAGCCGAACATCGTCCGCACCGATCGCAACCTCGCTCAGACGGAATTCAAACTCCCGCCTCGTCACGGTGCGGCCCCTGTCGTGAATACCGCGATCGCCACGGCGGATGCCGATGACGACGAGGACGAGACCGATGCCGAAGTTGCTGATGCTACTCCGGCCGAGACCGACGGCCCTGAGGTCATCCTCGTCCCGGTCGCTCCGCAGCCGAAAAAGCTCGTAACAAAAACGTCGACATCCAAGCCGGTACTGCCGCCCGTCGTCATCACTTACGACGATAGCAAACGCGTGAAAAAGCCGGCGCCGGTCAAGAAGCCATAACAAGAGAATAAGTTACGTGTTGTGCTGCGCGAGACGTGTATCCGAGCGTCGGGCTGAGCGGACTTTACGCGAACGATCGGGCACCGATTTACTGCTTGACAGAACCTCAAAGTCTGCGTGATTATTGAAGTTCTCAGCGATTGGTAATTTTAAAATATCGTGGGCGGCAAACTGCGAAAGATTGCAACGTTTTTGCACACTGCGAACATCTGAACGGTCGCTGGAACGGAAACGTTTCGGAGTAAAGTTCAGGCGATAGATTCGCAAAGCAACCCAGAGGTAGGATCAAGATGAAAACGATTTTTAGGTATACGAACATTGCATTTCTCGCAGCCGCGTTCCTTGTGGCTGCTTCGACAGCGGCTTTTGCTCAGGACAACTGCGGCGACGCGGCGGGTCAGCTCGCGTTAGGCGATCAGGTCCGCGAGGATTTTAAGGATAAGTCGATCGCCGGCAAGAAGAAGTTTGTCGGAACCGGCAAGAGCTTCCTTGAGAAGTACGGCGCGTGCGAAGTGCAGAAGGACCTTGCTGACTGGCTCAAGGCACGTATCCCGACCACGGAGACCCAGATAAAGGAAATGGAAGAGGCCGAGGCTGAAGCTAAGCTGGTTGCTCGCTTCAATGGTGCTCTCGATGCCAAGAATTGGGACGAAGTCTATGTCTCGGGCAAAGAGATCCTCGCGAAGTACCCTGAAAAATTCCGTACGGTCGAGGTCGTGCTCGCAGCATTGGGAGGCGAAGAGGCCTTCAAAGGCAATTACAAGTATGCCGACGAATCGATCAAGTACTCGAAGATATCGATCGCCGATCTCGAAGCCGGAAAGCCATTCAAGGTCGGTGACCAGGAGTTGATCGGTCTTTCCAAGAAGGACAAATACAACTTTGGCTTCCCGTCGCGACCGGATGCGATCGGTTGGCTGAATCTTTACATCGGCTACATCATGCACGTCAATAAGAACGACAAGGCTGGTGCAGCGCCGTACCTCTACAAGGCGACTCAGAACGCGTCGTCAGGAGCCTCGAAGAATCCTGTACCGTTCGAATTGATCGGCGGTTACTACTTCGAGCAGCTCAACAAGATCGTTGAGCAGATCCAGGCCAAGGCTAAAGAACAGTCGGATACTGACACTCCCGAAGTCGCTCAGCAGAAGGTTGACGAACTGAAGAAGCTAGTAGCGATGTCAAACGGTACCGCAGAACGCGCGATGGATGCTTTCTCGCGGGCCTACACACTTGGAAACACCGCCGACTACAAGGCGAAGATGAAGAAGAATGTGACCGACGCCTATAAGGTCCGCTTTGCCAAGGAAGAAGGCGTTGACGCATGGATCACAACGGCTGTCGCTAAGCCTTTCATTAATCCTATGACGCCGATCGCTCCGATCAGCGACCCTGAGCCGGCGACCACCTCAACCGGTTCTTCGACGGGCACTCCAAGTGCGGCCCCGGCAAAGACCGCTCCGGCTGGACCGATCAAGCCGAAGAATTAGTAATACGTAACGAAGTTCAGACCTAAAGATCGACCGGGCGCTTTCGTGAATGAAAGCGTCCGGCTTTTCATTTGCCCATCTTCGCCTTAAAATCTGGTAACAATGTCGTCGCCACAGCTCGCCAGACTCGAAAGCCTGATCGGGCACAGCTTTGCCGATATCGGCCTGCTTGAGCGTTCGGTGACGCATCGCTCGTGGGCGTACGAAAATCTGCCCGACGCCGAGATCGAGATAGTGCGGCGGGCCGAGAACGAATCGATGGAGTTTCTCGGCGACTCGGTCCTCGGGCTGATCGTCGCGGAATCGCTCTACAGGCTTCATCCGGATGCTAGCGAGGGCGATCTGACACTGATGAAGCACCATCTCGTGAGCACCGCTACGCTTGCCCGCGTTGCGGAAAAGATGGAGCTCGGCAGCTATCTTCGTGTGGGCCGAGGCGAGGAAAAGACGGGCGGCCGAAAGAAACAGGCATTGCGTGCCAACACGCTCGAAGCGATAATTGCCGCGGTATTCCTCGATGGCGGATACATCCCGGCGAGGGCGTTCGTCAATCGAATCCTCGGCGACGAGATAAGGAACGCAACGCCGCGAAGCTCGGCGGACTTTAAGACGATGCTGCAGGAGTTTTTGCAGGCGAGGAAGCTGACGGCACCGAGTTATGTCGTTGTAAAAACCGACGGGCCGCCGCACAATAGAACTTTCTCGGTCGAGGCGACGTGGGCGACAGGCAAAGCGTATGGCTCGGGCAATTCGATAAAATCGGCAGAAATGATGGCTGCTGCCGAGGCCCTGGAGCAACTCGCGAAGGCGAATTCGGCCTCAAATTAGTTTTTCTATGGATACTGATCAGACGCAAGGCGTGAACGCCGAACCCACCGTGGAAAAGCCGCAGGTCAAACCGACCGGGCCGCCGAAATCCACGATCCGCGAATATTTCGAGTCGTTCGTCGTGACACTCGTGATGGCGATATTTGGAATGACCTTTATCCTGCAGGCGGTAACAGTGCCCACGGGCTCGATGCAGAATACGATCCTCGTCGGCGACTATCTGCTCGTTAATAAATTCATTTTTACGCCGGGCGGTTATGAGCTGCCCTTCCTGCCGCAGCGTGAGATCGAACGCGGTGACATCATCGTGTTCAAATACCCAGGCAACAAGGTCAATCCTCAGGCTGACCGTTCGCGAAACCTGATCCCGTATCAGATCAATTACGTAAAGCGCGTGATCGGGCTGCCCGGCGAGAAGGTCGAGTTTCGTGACAATCAGGTTTTCATCAACGATAAGCTCCTGCCTGAGCACCGTATTATCGGCGATGCCGATGACGGCCAGTCGGCGCTGGAGACGACGGAATTTGAACAGCGACGACCCGAAGACCTGTGGGACGTGTATTACGACCGCGAGACGATGGATGCCGTCAAAGCCGGGCGAAAGGTCATGCGCGGCGGCCTGCAGCCGGAATTCGGCGTTGCGGGCAAAACGATGATCGTACCCGAAAACAGCTTTTTCGTACTCGGCGACAGCCGCGACAATAGCGAAGACAGCCGCTATTGGGGTTTCGTTCCAAGAGAACTCATCATTGGCCGGGCGATGTTCGTCTATTGGTCGTGCGACCGCGGAGCGTCGAACGGCGATTTCTTCGGCTGCGTCACGCATCCGCGCATCAGCCGTATCGGCAAATTCGTAAAATAGTCGACGGAGCGACCTGGACAATCAAAATATAGCTATTAGCTGTTAGCTAGCAGCTGTTAGCTATTTTTTATGAATTTCAATATCGCTGACGAGGTCAAAGATGCTCTTGCGGCTGGCGGGCCCGTCGTCGCACTCGAATCTACCGTCATCGCCCACGGCCTTCCGTACCCTGATAATCTCGAAACCGCTCTCAAATGCGAACAGGCTGTTCGCGACGCTGGTGCCGTTCCGGCAACGATCGCGATGTTTGGCGGCGAGGTCCATGTCGGGCTCGACCGTGAACAGATCGAATCGCTTGCCACGCGGAAAGATATCCGAAAGATAACCCGCCGTGATCTTCCTGTCGCGATAGCAAAAAAGCTCGACTGTGCGACAACGGTCGCGACCACGGCACTGCTTGCCCATCGAGCTGGAATTCGGGTCTTCGCGACGGGCGGCATCGGCGGCGTTCATCGCGGGTTCGAGGCCGATGTGTCGGCAGATCTGCCGGAACTTGCGCGGACTCCGATCACGGTAGTTTGCTCGGGTGCGAAGATCGTTCTCGACCTGCCGCGCACACGCGAATGGCTAGAAACTCACGGGATCACGGTACTCGGCTGGCGGTGTGACGAGATGCCGGCGTTTTACTCGCGTTCGAGCGGGCTTGCGATCGACGAACGGGTCGATGACGCGGCGGAGATGGCTGAGATCATCCGCGCACGTGACGAAGCAGATCTCTCCGCGTCTATTCTCGTTACCGTTCCACTGCCTGAGGCTTTCGAGATCCCGGAAGTCGAGCTTGAATCAATGCTTGCCGATGCGTTGCGTCTCGCCGATGCTGACGGCGTTCGAGGCAAAGAGATAACGCCCTTCTTGCTCGCCCAGCTGGCGGAGAAAAGCGGCGGGAAAACGCTCGACGCAAACATTGCTCTTCTTGAGAACAACGCCCGGATCGCCGGGCAGATCGCCGTCGCCTTAGCGGCCTAAGTCTTCCTATCCATTTTCTGTTTGAGACTTTCGAGCCGTTTTCGAGCCTCGGCGGCTTCGGCTGAGGTTGGAAATTTCGCCACGATCTCGTTCCAACTCGCACCATTGTAGTGATAGAGCCGGGTGTGCGTGTTGACCTGAAAGATCACGCCGAGTTTTCGATACCGGTCGAGCATGTTGAAGTTCAGGAAATAGCTGTGGACCGGTGCACCGCCTGCAGCCATTTCCTGTCGCGTCAACTGCGAATTCGCGCTTCTCGACAAGGTTATTGCGATCTCTTCGAGCAGATCGCCATAGAGCAGCAGGAGCGACGGCTTGAGCTTTGAATCCGGGTAGAGATCAAAGAAGTACTTTGCGAGTTCGATCTGGTCAAAGCCCTTGTAACCCTGCACAAGTGCGGCCAAACGGCTCTCGTCGCCGGGGCGAAATTTACCGATAACAGCTTCTGCCTGAACCCAGCCAAAATTGGCCGGCGGGACAGTGACCTTGAGAAACTTCACGCCGTCAGCCTCTTGAACGCCTGAGATCTGTACGCGGCGGCCACGCGACATTCGATGAACCGATTCTGAGAACAGGCTAGGCTCTTTTCTCAGGACGGAGAGATTTTCGTCGATAACAATAGCCGTTTGGCCGATCTCAGGGGCCTTGGGAACGGTGACGCGTGCGGGTTTCGATGCCAGCCGTTTTTGTGCAGCGGCAGGAAGTGCGGACGCAGCGAAAATAATAGCGAGGGATAGGAGAGCGATCTTCATTTCGGTTGTTTACCTGGCGGCGTTCTTCAGTTTTTGCTCAAGCCCCGCGTGGTGAAAGTGGCATATCGCTATCGCCAGGGCATCGGCGGCATCGTGCGGCGTGGGCAGCGTCTTGAGCCTTAGCAGCAGCTTGACCATCTCCTGCACCTGATGCTTTTCAGCGTTGCCATAGCCGACGACGGTTCGTTTTACGAGTCGCGGGGCGTATTCGGCGACCTCGAGCCCGTGCTGTTCTGCAAGCAGCAGCATAGTGCCGCGCACCTGGCCGAGTTTCAGAGCGACTCCGACATTGACGGCGTAGAACGTATCTTCGACCGAAAGCACATCGGGCGAATGCCGGTCGACGACATCGGCGATGCCGTTGTAGATATTGAGCAAGCGCTTCGAAAAGCTCTGCCGGGTATTCGACCGCACCACGCCAAAATCTACGAGTGAATATCGCGAACCCGATCCCTCGACGACACCCCAACCGAGCGTCTCACTGCCCGGATCGATACCAAGAACGCGCATTCCAGAAAAAATAAGCTTGTCGGCTTAGGCTTAGAAAATAAACGAAAGTGCGAGAGCAACGCAAGCACCGGCCGCGGCAAAACCCGCGTGTTTGTAAATCGCTGTCGATATTCTATCATCGAGTCTAGAGCCCTGACCCCTTTTGCTCATGGACAGCAACGTAAATTCCACTGGGATCAAAGATCCCGTACGCAGCCTGCTGACCGGTGCTATCGACTACGCCGGCCTGTTTCCGCCCGCCGGGCTTCCGATGTCAGAGGCTGTGATCAACTACGCCACCTACCGAAACAGTAATTACAACTGGATGCTCGGGGCCTTCGTCGTACCGTCGGTGCAGCTTGGCGAATTTATCGAGAACGCCGGCGATTTTATCTCGCGTGACGGCAGCAGTGCGTGGCGGCTGAGCGTTCTCGCCGGCGAGGACATCAATCAGAGCATCCGCGAGATCAAGGAATTCGTTGCCGAATACGGCCCCGGCGTGGTCGTCGATTCGATCGAGGTGCGGGCAAACACAGTTTCCAAGATCGAGAACACGGTTCTGCTGCTGCCTGCCGGAACGAAAGCCTATTTCGAGCTTAGTCTTGGCAAAAACTTCGCCGATCTGCTTGCCAAGGTTGCTATGACCGGCCAGTTTGCCAAGATCCGCACCGGCGGCGTCACGCCCGGAGCTTTTCCGAGATCTGACGAAGTGATCCGTTTTGTCCGCTCATGTCTGGCCGCAAACGTCCCGTTCAAAGCGACGGCCGGGCTGCACCATCCGATCCGCTGCTTTCGCCCGCTCACTTACGAAGCAAACTCGCCAAAAGGTACGATGCACGGCTTTCTCAATCTCTTCCTGATGACCGGCTTCGCCCGCGAAGGCTTTCGCACGTCACTGCTCGAAGACCTTATGGAAGAAGAGTTTGACGAGGTGTTTCGCTTTGGCGATCAAACGCTAAGCTGGCGCGGCGAATACCGCCTCAACCTCTGGCAGATCGAAGCCCTCCGCAAAAAAGGCATCCACTCATTCGGCTCGTGCTCGTTCGACGAACCGATCGCCGATCTGCAGAAACTGGGCGTGCTGTAGGCTGGGCACGTCAGGCGGAAACCCGACCGGTAGGGAGGGTGCGCAAGACGCGGTGCTCAGGCCGGAACACGAACGAAAGGCGGAAACCCGACCGGTAGGGAGGGTGCGCTAGGTGCGGTATCCTCAAGTCAGCACGCCATCATGAACGACTACGCCTGGGACGACAACACATTTCCTCTCGCCTATCTCATTACGTTTCGGACCTACGGCACGTGGCTCCACGGCGATGAGCGCACGTCGGTTGATCGTCACGGCAAGAATGTGTATCGCGGGCCCAAGGTTTTACCGAGTAAAAATCTCGAAACTCAAATGCAAACGGGCTCCGCTAATAAGGCGTTCACGCTCGATGCCCGACAACGCGCTGTAGTAAAGAATGCGATCATTGCGATGTGTAAGCTTCGGGGTTATGAAGTTATCGCAATTAACGTACGGACGAATCATGTTCATGTCGTGGTAACTGCTTACGTTAAGCCCGAAAAGTTGCTGAACGCGTTCAAGGCCAATTGCACACGAGAACTTCGAGCCGCCCGACTTGTCGGTGAAGATCAGCAAGTCTGGTCGCGTGGCGGGAGCCGCCGATACCTGTGGAAGGATCACCATGTCACAGCTGCTCGAAACTACGTATTATTCGGCCAGGGCGACGACTTGCCTGAATTCTAAGAAAAGAAAGGCGGAAACCCGACCGTTAGGAGGGTGCTCAAGGTAAAAAGGCGGAAACCCGACCCTTAGGGAGGGTGCGCGAGATTCGGCTGTTTCAAGCGTAGTTCTACCAGGCACGGTGGCTAGAGTGTAAGAGATTCGATATATTCGAGTTGAGCAGACTTGACCTTGCGCACCCTCCCTACCGGTCGGGTTTCCGCCTTTATTGCCTATGTACGAAATAAACGAAACCCACGACCCGAACCTCAAGAGCTGGGTCGAATCAGCCAACGACCCAAATACGGATTTTCCGATACAGAATCTGCCGTTGTGCACTTTTCGGAGAAAAGACACTCAGGAGTTTGTTCGGATCGGCGTTGCTATCGGTGATTTTATCTTTGACGTTCAACTAGGGTATCGTCGAATGCTTTTCGAAGTCGCGTACGAAGGCATTCCTTTCTTAGCAAATTTCGATACCAGCTTGCAGAAGATCGGCAGCTACCCGAACTTCTTAGCGTCTTTGCCGGAGTTTAGAAAGCGTTGTATTCGGATTCTCGCTAAGGGATTCGACGAGTCGAAAAGAGTCGTAGCAGAAGAGTGCTTAGTGCCCATTGCCGATACCGAGTACTTCCCAGCTTTCAATATTCGCGACTACACCGACTTCTACTGCTCGATTTATCACGCGACGAATGTTGGGTCGATGTTTCGGCCGGACAATCCGCTGCTGCCGAATTACAAGTACGTGCCGATCGGTTATCACGGGCGCGCGTCGAGCATTGTCGTGAGCGGCACGGACATCAGGCGGCCGCACGGGCAGAATCGAAGCGATGCCGAGAAGCCGCCCGCATTCATCCCGTGCAAAAATCTTGATTACGAGATGGAGCTTGGCTTCTTCGTCGGGAAGGGCAATGAGCTGGGCGAGAGCATCCCGATCGGCAAGGCCGCAGAGCACATCTTCGGCGTGTGCCTCGTCAACGACTGGTCGGCCCGCGACATCCAGGCGTGGGAATATCAACCGCTTGGGCCGTTCCTTGCGAAGAACTTCGCAACGACGATCTCGCCCTACGTCGTCACGATGGAAGCTCTCGCGCCGTTTCGAACGCCGGCGTTCGAACGCGACGCGGACGATCCACAGCCGCTTGATTATCTGAGCGATGAACAGAACCAGAAATTCGGCGGGCTCGATATCAATCTCGAGGTCTATCTACAGACCGAAAAGATGCGTAACGAAAAGATCGAACCGCATCTGCTGTCACGTTCGAATACAAAAGACCTCTACTGGACCATCGGCCAGATGCTGACGCACCACGCCTCGAACGGCTGCAACCTGCAGACCGGCGACCTGATGGCGTCGGGCACCGTCAGCGGCAGAGAGAAAAGCGAACGCGGCTGCCTTCTCGAACTCACATGGCGCGGCACCGAGCCGATCGAACTGCCCTCGGGCGAAACTCGCCGTTTTCTCGAAGACGGCGACGAGGTCATCATGAAAGGCTACTGCGAACGCGAGGGCTTTCGCCGCATCGGGCTAGGCGAATGCCGCGGGCGAATCCTGCCCGCCGACTGAGATGCTAGCTCCGTCGTTAAAGCACTTTCACGACAGCGTTTACGTCATCACGATACCGCGTGCGGTCGAGCGCCACGCGAGCGTTGTCGAACAACTCGGCGAAGGGAACTTCGAATTCGTTAACAGCGTCGATAAGACCGACGTCAGCCTTGATCAGATCATCGCCGAGGGCACTTACGACGAAGCGATCGCCCGACGGACCGACCGCCGCAATAAACCGATGACGCTCGGGCACATCTGCTGTTCGATCGGGCACCGGCGTGTCTATGAGCGATTTCTCGAGAGCGGCGGTGAACGGGCACTCGTTTTCGAGGACGACGTCGTGAGTTTCGGAGTTGAAGAAAACATCGTTTCTGAAATGATCGCGAGTGTTCCGCCTGATGCCGATCTGATCTATTGGGGCTGGGAAGGCGGCGGTCATTCGCCGTGGTACGGACCGCTGAAACAGGCTTTGTACCACGTCCAGCATGTCGTCGGGCTCGAACGCTATGATCACACGATGATCCGAAATCTCTATTCGAGGCCGTACAACGAGCATTTTGACGTCGCCGGAAAGCATTTCCTGGCTCATGCCTATACGATCAACCGCCGTGCCGCCAAGGCCCTGATCAGATGGAACACGCCAATTAAACTCAACGGCGACAATGCTTTGCTGTATGCTGTGCTCAGCGGAGATGTGCGGGCTTACATCGCCAAACCGCGGCTCTTCGGCCAGCGAAGCGCCGACAAGAGCGACCCTTTGCAGACACTGACGGCGGACTGACAGCCACTCAACTAACGGCTATCGGCTAGAATTTTCAGGAGAAACATAGCTCTTAGCTTTTAGCTGGTTAGCCTTTAGAAAATGAACGAGATCATCGAAAAGATCTACGCAACCGGCAAGGTCACCGGCCGGAGCGGCGAAGTGCACACGCTCAATTCGGCGATCGATCGCCGTGAGGGTGAGTTTCTGCATTCGCTGATCGCGGGCGATGAAACGATCAAGAAAACGCTCGAGGTGGGCTGTGCCTACGGGCTTTCCTCGCTGCATATCTGCCAGGCACTTGTGGGACGCGAGGGTGCAGCCCACACGATCATCGATCCGTTTCAGATGACGGATTGGGACGGTGTTGGGATCGGGCACTTGGCTCAAGGCGGATTTAGCGACTACGAACTGATCGAGGAGCGTTCTGAGTTCGCTCTGCCGCGGCTGCTCGGCGAACGCGGCGAGGGTGCGTACGACTTTGTCTTCGTAGACGGCTTTCACACGTTCGACCATACGCTGATCGATTGTTTTTATGCGACTCGGCTACTTCGTGTTGGCGGAATTCTCGTCGTTGATGACACGTCGTTCCCGGCGATCCATCGCGTGGTCGCGTTCCTGCGGAATTATCCCTGTTACAAAGAGATCGGTGCCGTTACGAATAAGCGCTCGAAGCCACTCAAGAGCGCTGTCGCGGGCCTGCTTTCGCTGCCGATCGGCCGTAAAACATGGGCCAGAAAGCTCAATCCGGGCACGTACCGCAAGATCTTCGAGATCGACCGCACTGAGATGGTCGCGTTGAAAAAGATCGCCGCCGATGAGCGGCCATGGGATTGGCACGACGACGCTTTTTGAGATGCTTTCACCCGCACTTCGAAAATTTCACGACCGCATCTATGTAGTTACCACCGAGAACGGCGTCGAGCGCCACGCGAACATCCGCGAGCAGCTCGGCACCGATGGCATCGAGTTCATTTACAGTGTCGACAAGACCACCACGAGCAAAGAGCAACTGATCGCCGAGGGCATTTACGACGAAAAACTGGCGATCAGCGTCGATCCGAAAGACCGTGCGATGACGCTCGGCCATATCTGCTGTTCGATCGGGCATCGTCGGGCATATGAACGGTTTCTAGAAACCGATGCGGAACGGGCGTTGATCTTTGAGGATGACGTGACGGTGCTGCCAGTCTCGGACGAAGAGATCGAGAAGATGTTGGCCGCGGTTCCGGCTGATGCAGAATGCCTACAATGGGGCTGGACCGGCGGTCGGTTCAAACCTACGCTCGGCGGTGTGCAGCAGGCGATCTTTCACGTCAAGCGGGCGTTCGGTGCTTACAAACTCGAGCATCGGATGATCCGCAATCTCTACATGCGGCCTTATAACGAGCACTTTCACGTGGCGTCGGTCAATTTTCTCGCCCACGCCTACACTGTTACTCGCCGTGCCGCAGAGGAATTCATTCGTTGGAACACGCCCATCAATCTCAACGCCGACCACGTACTGATCCACGCGATCCTCGCCGGCGACGTCCGCGGCTACGTGCCCGTGACGCAGCTCTTTGGCCAGCGCAGCATCGACGCCAACGATCCGATGGAATCGCTAACGCAGAAGTACTACTAAAGCTCCCCTCCTTACGAAGGAGGGGTGTCAGCCGCTTCGGCTGACGGGGTGGTTCTCTACGCCCGTTATGAGCGATGAGCCGCGTCGGTGGAATACGTGCCTGCACGCGCAGAGCTAGAATCGAACATACGCAGAGAACCACCCCGTCAGTTTGGCCAAAGCCCCAAACTGCCACCCCTCCTTCGTAAGGAGGGGAGCCTGTCGTCTCCGTCAACGGCGTCTGCTAAAATCTTGTCATGCAGCCGGTTCAGACGCTCTCTAATAGCTCGGCCGTTAGCGTTTCCGTCGTTGACGCCGACGGCGAGCGATCTGACCTCGTAGCCGTAGAAGAACCGCTCGAAATACGGCTCGGTTTTACAGAAAACGGGCGTCGCGAGCATCGAGCGATATCGATCACGATGCGGACGCCGGGCAACGATGCGGAGCTCGCCGCCGGATTTCTGTTTGCCGAAGGTATCATCACGGATCCGTCGCAGATCGCGGAGATCCGTCATTGCGGCCTAAAGATCGGCCGGCAGCAGAGCACGTTGGAACGGGCCGCGGCTCTCAACTCCAATACGATACGAGTCGATCTAACACCCGACGTCGAGCTCGATCTCAAGAAACTCGAAAGGCACTTTTACACCTCATCGAGCTGCGGCGTCTGCGGCAAATCGTCGATCGAGGCTGTCGGGGCGAGCATTACGAGAACGCCCGATAGCGGGCTTCGGGTGAGCCGCGAGGTGATCCATCGTTTGCCGCGACTCCTACGCGACGCGCAAGCAGTTTTCGAACAGACCGGCGGGCTTCACGCTTCAGCGCTTTTTTCGCTCGACGGCGAGCTCGACATCGTTCGCGAAGACGTCGGCCGCCACAACGCTCTCGATAAGTTGATCGGTGCGAAATTCCTCGCGGGCGAGATGCTGCTCTCGGATCAAATACTCCTCGTGAGCGGGCGGGCGAGCTTTGAGCTTGTGCAGAAAGCTTTGATGGCCGGCATCTCGATCATGGCGGCAGTCGGTGCTCCGTCGAGCCTCGCGGTCGAGTTGGCGAGGGAATACGGCATGACGCTGCTCGGTTTTGTCAGCGAACGGCGGTTCAACCTTTACTCCGGAGCGGAGAGAATTGTCGAAAATGAATAGCTCGCCGAAAATGCCTGAAACACCTGATGTCACCGAACCGCGCGAGGTCGCGGCCGGTCTGAGTTCTATTGTTTCGACTACAAAGAAGGCATTTTCAGAGATGGGGCCGATCCGAGCTACGCGCGGGTTGTTGACGCTAAATCAAAAGGGCGGGATCGATTGCCAATCGTGTGCGTGGCCTGACCCAGAAGGGAAACGCACCATCGCCGAATTCTGCGAGAACGGAGCGAAGGCCCTCGCCGACGAGGCGACGAAGAAGCGGATCGAGCGTTCGTTTTGGCGTGAGAACAGCATCGAAGAGATCGCCGCTCACGACGACCGATGGATAAACGATCAGGGCCGTCTGACCGAACCGATCGTCCGGCGAACGGGGTCGCGGCAGTTCGAACCGATCTCGTGGGAAGGAGCATTTGAGCTGATCGCCGGTGAACTGAATTCGCTCGATTCACCCAACGAAGCGGTCTTTTACACTTCGGGCCGCACGTCGAACGAGGCTGCATTTCTATATCAACTGTTCGTACGCCAGTTCGGCACGAACAATCTGCCCGATTGCTCGAATATGTGTCACGAGTCGTCGGGCGTCGCCCTGACCGAATCGATCGGACTGGGCAAGGCGAGCGTTCGTTTATCTGACTTTACCGAGACCGATCTGGTCATTGTCATCGGGCAGAATCCGGGCACGAACGCTCCGCGAATGATGTCTTCGCTCGAGGATGCAAAGCGTAACGGGGCGAAGATGATCGCGATCAACCCGCTGCCCGAGGCTGGCCTGCTCAATTTCGTCAACCCGAACCCGCAGCATCACAACAACCCGATCACGTTTCCGATCGACCTGCTCGCAAACCGCCCGACGAAGCTCGCCGACCTTCATCTTCCGGTAAAGATCGGCGGCGATATGGCCGTGCTCAAGGGAATGATGAAGGTGCTTCTTGCAAGGGAGTTGGCGGCTCCGGGCGAGGTATTCGACCATGAATTCATTCAGAAACATTGCGATGGATATGACGAATTGATCGCCGAGCTCGACGCAACGCCTTGGGAAGATATCATCGCCGAAAGCGGCCTGAGCCGTGAACAGATCATCGAAGCGGCCGAGATGTTCATCGCCGCTGATCGCGTGATCACGTGCTGGGCTATGGGCATCACGCAGCACGTCGAGGCGGTTGCGACGATACAGGATGTCGTGAATCTGCATCTGCTTCGTGGCCAGATCGGTAAGCCGGGAGCCGGACTTTGCCCGGTGCGCGGGCACTCAAATGTTCAGGGCGACCGCACGATGGGCGTTTGGGAGAAGATCAGCGACCGGTTTGCCGACGCTCTTTCCGCGGAGTTCGACTTTGAGCCTCCGCGCGAGGACGGATTCAACACCGTCGAAAGCATCGAGGCGATGGCGGACGGGCGAGCGAAGGTGTTTTTCGCAATGGGCGGCAATTTCGCCGTCGCGGCGCCCGATACCGAAGCAGTTTTCGCGGCGATGAATAAATGCAAGCTGACGGTTCAAGTGCTGACGAAACTCAACCGCACAGCCCTCGTTGCGAGCGAGCAAACCCTTATTCTGCCGTGTTTAGGCCGCAGTGAGGTCGACGAGCAGCGTGGACGCGAGCAGTTTGTGACGACCGAGAGCACGATGCTCAACGTGCAGATGTCGAAGGGCATTTTCGAGCCTGCATCGAAAGACCTACGCAGCGAGCCTTGGATCGTCGCAAATCTAGCGAAGGCAACGCTCGGAGCGCGTTCGGCGGTCGATTGGGATGCATTCGCCTCGAACTACGACCTGATCCGCGACGCGATCTCGCGAGTCATCCCAGGATTCGAAGACTACAACGCTCGCGTGCGAAAACCCGGAGGCTTTCACCTGCCAAATCCTCCGCGCGAACGTGTATTTAACACCGCGACCGGCAAGGCGCGATTTACCACCGGAAAGCTGCCGAAAACGACGCTCGAACCGGGGCAGCTTTTGCTCACAACCATCCGCTCGCATGACCAATTCAATACGACGGTCTACGACCTTTCCGACCGCTATCGCGGCATCGAAGGCTCGCGGCGCGTTGTGTTTATGAATGCCGAAGACATCTCGACGCTGGGTTTCAAGACGGGCCAGTTCGTAGATCTCGCCAGCCATTTCGAAGACGGCGAACGCCACGCGCATAGATTCGCTATCGTTCCGTACCCGATACCGCGAGGCTGTGCGGCGGCGTATTTTCCTGAAGCAAATCCGCTAGTTCCGCTCGCCAGTCGGGCCAAGAAGAGCTTTACGCCTTCTTCAAAATCGATCGTGATCAGCCTCAAACTATCCCAATGAGCCTCGAAGCATACATCCTGATCGGCGGCCGTTCCCGGCGTTTCGGCTCGGACAAGGCCTTCGCCGAGATCGACGGCGTTCCGATGGCCGAGCGGGCCGCGGCGACCCTCGCCGAGGCTTTTCCGGGTGCACCCATAGCTTTTATCGCGAGTTCAGAGACGCAGTTCGACCGATCGCTGACCGACCGGCTCTCGTTTCCGGTTGCTGCCGACATTATTCCCGGATATGGAGCCTGGAGCGGCCTCCACGCGGCTCTCTCGCATGCAAAGGCAGATAACGTGTTCGTTATGGCGTGCGATATGCCCTATGTCGACGCAGCGGCGATTAAGATGATCGCCGGGTCGTTGGACGTGGCCGCAGCGGCTGTTCCACGTCAGTCCGACGGAAGGATTCAGCCCCTATGCGCTGCCTATAGGCGAAAAATTTGTGCTCCGGTCGTCGAAGGCTTGATCCGCGAAGGGGTCAAGGCTCCGCCGCTCGTCGCATTGTTTGAAAGCGTCGAAACCCGGATAGTTGATCTTAGTGTCGATGCTACGCACTTCCTAAATCTAAATACGCCTCGCGACCTTTCGGATGCGATTGGTGCGGCGGCGGGCTTATGAGATATTGTTTGCAGGCTTTTTGCTCCAATTACTCCTATGAATCTCAATCCCAAGGCACGTTCGCAAGACCTTGTTGTGCAAGCCATCGATTGCGAGACTCTCATCTATGACCTTCGAACGCAGAAGGCACATTGTCTGAACGCCACCGCGAGTTTCGTCTGGAACCATTTGGACGGAGATTTATCGGTTTCGGAACTCGTGTCGCTCGCGAACAGTAGGCTGGGGCACCCTATCCCGCCCGAGTCGGTCGAGCTTGCGATAACACAGCTTCGCGAAAGAGAACTTCTTGACGGAACTTTCGCCGAGCTCGATCAAATAACGAGACGCGAGGTTTTGCAGCGAATTGGGCTTGCATCTGCGGTAGCGCTACCTGTTGTCTCGTCGCTGGTCGTGCCGCCCAATGCTTTTTCGATAGCGTCCAACTGTTCTTGTACCGCGAGCTCTCAGTGCGCCGGAAGAGCCTGCCCGAGTACGACCCGATGCAATCAACTCGGGTTATGCGCGCCGAACGTCTAATGTACATATCGCGTTGTCCGGCATACCGCTGAGATGGCACAATAAACGTATGGACATCGTCCTCGACAAATTTCACGAAGAGTGCGGCATCTTCGGGATATATGGACACGCCGAGGCGTCGACGCTGACGCAGCTCGGGCTGTTTGCTCTGCAGCATCGCGGGCAAGAGGCGTGCGGCATCGTTTCTTCGGACGGGTACGACCTCTATCAACACCGCGAGATAGGGCTCGTGGCTGATGTATTGAATCCGGATGTGCTGCCAAGCCTTGTGGGTTCGAGTGCGATCGGGCACACGCGTTATTCGACGACCGGCAAGAACACGATCAAAGAGGTCCAGCCGTTTTACGTTACGTGCCAGCATGGCCAGATCGCCGTTTGCCACAACGGAAATCTGCCGTTTGCGGGCCGCGAACGCGTAAAACTCGAACAGGCCGGGGCGATATTCTCGTCGACTTCGGATACCGAGACCATCCTGCATGCGATCGCCCGGACGCCGGCCAGAAATGTCGTCGATGCGATAAAAAAAGTCCTGAGCGATACCGAGGGAGCCTTCTCGCTGCTCTTCCTGACTCCGAACGCTCTGATCGTCGTTCGCGATCCGCGTGGTTTTCGCCCGATGGTTCTAGGCAAGTATCAGGATGCGTGGTGCGTCGCCTCGGAAACGTGTGCTTTCGACCTGATGCTTGCGACCTACGAACGCGAGATCGAGCCGGGCGAGATGGTCATCATCGACGCCGACGGTGTGCATTCGTCACGGCCCTTCGAGACGAAACCGGTTTCGGTGTGTGCATTCGAGCACGTTTATTTTTCCCGGCCTGATTCGACGATATTTGGGCGTTCCGTCAACGAATCGCGGCACAAGATGGGCAAGCGTCTCGCCGTCGAACACCCCGTCGAAGCCGACCTGATCGTGCCCGTTCCGGATTCCGGCGTCGCGGCTGCCATAGGCTACGCACGGGAATCAGGCATCAACTTTCGCCAGGCGATAATTCGCAATCACTACGTCGGCCGGACGTTCATCGAACCGTCCGAGCAGATCCGGTCGTTCGGCGTGAGGCTCAAGCTCAATCCGATCAAGGACCTCATCAAGGGCCGCCGCGTCGTTTTGGTAGATGATTCGATCGTGAGGGGAACTACCTCAAAAAAGATCGTCGAGATGGTGCGTGAGGCCGGAGCGACCGAAGTCCATATGCGGATCTCATGTCCGCCGACGACGCATTCGTGCTATTACGGTGTCGATACGCCGAATAGCAAGGACCTGATCGCTTCGCAGTTGTCGGTGGAAGAGATACGCGATTCGATCGGAGCAGACTCGCTCGGATACCTCTCGCTCGAAGGTATGCTCGACGCTATCGGCATCGATCAGTCTCGCACCTGCTCCGCCTGCTGGACTGGGAACTATCCCACGCTCATCGCAAACGGAAAAGCCGCCGAACCTAACGGATAACCTCAATAGTCAACGACTGCGAACCTGTGATGATCGACCTCGTTACGGGGATCTCGATCTCATTGATGATGGAATTGACCGTTGCCTTCGAGCCGCCGGCCGTGCGGTCGTTGTTGAGCGTTGCGAGCATCGACGGCGGCAGATCGGGAAGTTCGCTCGATCCGATGACCGTTCCAGTCGAGTTTCGCGACACAACGGCGTAAAGACGATCGCTTCGTTTGAGCTTGTTATAGGTCGAGATGAACTCCGCCGCATTCCGAGGGGTAAATTGGGTCACCGCTGAGTTTTCCTGTACCGCACTGCCGTCACCGACCTTGATCGTCAGCTTTCCGGGAGCCGTTCCTGCCGGGATCACAACGGGGACTCGGACGGTATTGAGCATTCCATCCTGCGTGCGTTCAACGACTGAAATATTCACCGTTTCGCCGGCTTTCACCTGATCTCGATCGACAGAGATCTGTTCGAGGACGCCAGTGGAACCTCCTGGCTTTGCCGTGATCGTAAGATCGATGCCGGATATATCCATCTCGGCGAAATTGGCACGCAGCAGGCCGGCAAGCGGTACTGCCGGTGCAGAGGAAGCGATCGCAACGGCTTGTTGACCGGTGAATCGGCGGTCGATCTTGATCGGAGTTTCGCCCTTTATCTTGATCTCGCCGTTGATATCGATGGAGATCTCGCCCAGCGAACGCTCCTGCGCCGTGATCGTGTTGGCGATCCCGGCGTTGACGATCAGCGGTGTCAGTAATTCGTCGAGGACCGACTCGAATTTGATCTCGGACGCGCGGCCGCGGCTATTTATGAACTTGACCCGCACGGGTAGCATTTCTGCAGGCCGGCCGAGTTGGCCATAGATCGCAGTCGCACGGTCTTGAGTCATCGCACCGACCACGGACGAAGGCACAGCTAGTTTGAAAGAATTGTTTGCGTTCGGAATGACGGTGACGACGCTCGATTCGCTCATCGGGGCGTTCACTGCTCCGAGGCCGAAGAACGGGTGCCCGAAAGCATATACACGGTCCCCGTCACGATGCGTCACCGTTCCCGCGGCGCCGATCTGCACGTCGCCTCTCGATAAGAAGACCATCACGGAATCACCACCCAGCAGCGTCTTCTCGTTAAATTTTATCGGGCCCGGTGCGGTATCGGATGATGATGCCGCCGCCACAGGAAGAATGCCCGCCGACGTCAGACCGGGTGCGACCTGACGCATAATGTCGGGCGAAATTCCGCCCAGATAGAGCGGTGTTGCGATCGGCATCATGCTCTGACCCGCTATAACCGAAAGTCTGGAGTTTGCCGGAAACCCCGAGGCGAGCGATGTCGGGTTCAATGGCTCGATCGCGGGCTGCCATGTGTCGCGTTGAAGTTCGGCAAATGAGAACGTTCGCGGCGGGCTCGGTCGGTCGCCCTCGGCGATCGCCTGCTCCATGATCGAAGTCATCTGGTCGTACGGTGTGATGCCACAGATAGGTTCTTTTGCAAACGGAAAACTATACGAGATCGCACCGATCAGCTTGCCGTCAACATAGACGGGCGAGCCCGACATGCCGGCAAAGACGAACGTCCGTTCGGCATTCGCTCCGCTGAGTTTGCCAATGATCACGTCCTGCCGCGGGCCGATCCAGTTCGGGATCACGCCAAGAACTTCAACACCGAACTCCTCCGCCTCGCTGCCTTTGAAAACGGTGCGGGCCGTACCGCGCATGCCTTCCTTGACCTCGCTGATCGGCATCACCGCGACGACGGGCTTTGTTTGGCCGTCGGCGACGACGATGAGCGAAAAAAGCAACAGGAAACCGGCAAAAAATTTGTTGAACATTGCAAAAACTTCTTCCTTGTGGGGCCGCATTTATGCTAACATTTTGACGTAGTTCGGCGAAAGGTTCTCTTTCGTCGCCATCTTCCCACACTCGTTTCGATGCCGCCCGGCGGCTTTTCTCTGCACAAGAACCCTCAAGTTATGGCAAGATCCACCCGTTTGGTCAAAAGTTTTTCACGTTTGTTGCTGCCGGTCGTACTTCTGGTCGTCGCGGCCCTCGTCGCCGGAGCCGTGTCGCTCGTCTATTTCTCAGCAAGGCCGTTGAATGCAGGATATCTCGTTACGCCCGATAAATACGGCCGTCTGAGTACGCGAGCCTCGCAGATCACCGAAGAGACGTGGCCCAATCCCGAAGGCGTTTCAACACGCGGATGGCTACTGCGCGGTGCCGAAGGTGCTCCGGCCGTCATTCTGCTCCACAAATTCGGTGCTGATCGATCGTACGTGCTTAATCTCGGAGTAAAGCTTAACGAGTCGACCAATTTTACGGTCCTTATGCCCGATCAGCGCGGCCATGGCGCGGACCCGCCGGTAAAAAACACTTCTTTCGGAGGATGCGAGACCGAAGACAGTCTGGCTGCGGTTAAATTTCTAAAGGATCTAAAAACGTCGAACGGCATTGCGCTTGTTGACCAGAACAAGATGGGAATTTTCGGCGTCGAAATGGGGGCGATCGTGGCTGCCTCGACGGCGGCGAAGGATAAGACCATCAAGGCTGTTGCACTTGATTCCGCGCCATCAGACTCAGACGGCGTCCTGGTCGGGGCGGTCGATAAGAAGTTCCCGTTCGCGAGTTTTGCTACATCGAGGCTCGCACAGGTCGGAACTCGTGTGTACTATTTCGACGGCTGTTACCAGCGTGAACCGGTCTGCGAGACGGCCCGCAAGATCGAAGCCAGCAACGTGCTGCTGCTCGCGGGTGTCGATGCTCAACGATTTCAGGAATCGACGGCCAAGCTCGACCGGTGCTTCCCATCGTCAAGCCGCGTCGAGACCAAAACGGACCTCAGCCCATCGGGATTCAGCATTATCAACGCATCGATGGAACAATCGGAGATCTACGATCAGCGTCTGATCGACTTTTTCCGAAACTCGCTTTCCAACTAAATATCGAGCTTTTTCTTGCCGTGGCCGTTGGTCTTGGCGACCGACGTGACCTCGGCGTTCGATTCCATCTGATCGACGGCCTTGTCGAGAACTTTCTTGAGTTCTGAGAGCCGTTCGGCTGTCGATGTGGATACGAGGAATTCGTATTTCCGGCGGTCGTCAAAACTGAACGCGGCCGCGATCAGGAAACTTAGCGTCTGAGGATCGGTCCGTTGGATCTCCGGAAGACGTCCGCGTCCGCCGCTGAGCGTGAACGCAGCTTTTGCGATACGTTCGAACAACAAAAATACTTTTTCGGCAAGCTCGTCGATCTCAGCCGGATCGCTGGGATCGTCTTCGAAGAACTCGATCTCGGCCATCAGATACGGCTCGTCAGACATCAGGTATTCGAGCAAGCGAAACCGCGCGAGCCCGTAAGTGATTATGTTTGAACGCCCGTCATCGAGTGTCTCGACCTCGCGGAGTTCGGCAACGCATCCGATCGTCCCCGCCAGAGGCCGGTCTGCGGTCGATGTCGGATCGGGTTCAAAATTCACAACCCCGAACATCTTGTTCCCGTCCTGGACGTCAGCCAGCATTTGCCTGTATTTCGGCTCGAAGATGTGCAGCGGGAGCACCTCGTTCGGCATCATCACGAGCGGCAGCGGGAATACCGGCAGACGTTCGATCCCTCGAAGTTTTTCGAAATTTTCTGACATAACTAAACTTGTTCCGGCTGTTTATCGCCGAGCTTCGCCGCGATAAACTCGGCAATATTGCCCGGTTCGTCGTCGCTCAGGGCCATTCGTTTCGCACCGATCACAGCCTCGGCGACATCGGTCTGGCGGGGGCGATAACGAAGGTCTTTGTGGACGAGATCGGCAACGACACGGCGTTCGAGCGTCTCGCGGCCGTCATCCGCACGCTCGGCGTCCTCCGGATACTCCGAAGGAACGGTCTGATTCTTTAGCCTAACGTGCAGAGCATCGGTCATCGACCGCGATTCGTCGCGGATCTTTTGCACCTCAAGCAGTGAGTTCGGAAACCCGAGTTGGCCGCGCAGCGAGATCTCGATGATCGGTTTCGGTTTTCCGGGTTCAGCAGGACGAGCGACTCGTTCTACGTGTGCCAGAACTGCTTTTGTGATCGCGGGCCCGCTGTCGAAGTCATCGACCGCAAACTGTATCTGTTGAAACGGCCGAAAATGGTAATCCGTGACGTGCCGGGCGTGCACCGCATTGTCCTCGCCAACTTCGACGACGAACGCCCCACGCGTTTCGCGAAACTCGGCGATATTCGTGATTTCGATCGAACCAGGATTGAACGCCCAGTTGTCGATCTCGTAATGCTTGTGCGTATGGCCGAGGCCGACGTATTCGACGACGGTCCTAAGCTGTTTCAAAGCGTCGGCGGACAACGCCGGGATCGGGTGGACCTGATGCCCTTCGACGTCGGTGTGCAGCATTAGAATATGAAATCCGTCCGCCCGGCGATTCTCGCCGATCGCCTCGATTAGTTTCGGTATTACCCAGTTTCCGGATGCGCCATACCAATCCGAGCCAAAGATCCGCGCACGGCCGATATCGATGTATCCGCCCTCGCGTGTTTCGCTATCCCACTCGTTGTAGAAGATATGACCTGCGTCATTTCCCGGCTCGAGCAGCGTGAGAAGACCCCATTTTGCGAGCGAGCGCAACCAACTAAACTCACTGTCCGAATACTTCTGGTCATGGTTGCCTTCGATCGAAACGACCGGGATGCCCGCATTTCGCATCATCGAGAGCCCTTCGAAGGCGTAGTTCATCGTCTCGGGGGGAACCGAGCGTTTATGAAAGAAATCGCCGCACATCAGCACGAAATCGACCTTTTCGTCGATGCCGTACCGCTGCAGCACATCGATCCAAGCGTCAAAGAAATCGCGTGGACTCTCAGCAAGCTGATACCGCGTACATCCGAGATGTACGTCGGCGATGTGCAGAAACTTCATACATCGATTATAAGCCAAAGGAGGGAAACGTCACGCCGTACACTTCGGTCTTTACGGACGTCCTGCGACTGAGCTAGATTTAGATTATGGACAAAGTTGTACTGATCACAGGAGCCTCGACGGGCATCGGCTATCACACCGCAAAGCTGTTTCAGGCTAAGAGCTGGAAGGTCGCCGCGACAATGCGATCGCCCGAAAAAGCCGAGGATCTGGCGAAGATCGTCGATATAGAATGTCTACGGCTCGATGTGACGGATGCCGACTCGATCCGCTCTGCGATCGACGCGACGTTGGAAAAATTTGGCCGGATAGACGCTGTCGTTAACAATGCGGGCTATGGGCTTTTCGGTGCTTTCGAAGCGGCGTCGAACGAAGAGATCGAGCGTCAGTACGAGACAAATGTGCTTGGGCTGATGAGCGTCTGCCGCGAGATCCTGCCTTATTTTCGCGAACAGAAGCGCGGAACGATCGTCAATATCGCGTCCGTCGGCGGTCGAATGACCTTCCCTATCTGCAGTCTGTACAACTCGACAAAATGGGCGGTTGAGGGCTTTTCGGAGGCACTTCACTATGAGCTGGAGCCGTTCAACATCAAGGTGAAGATAGTCGAGCCGGGGCCGATCAAGACGGATTTCTACGATCGCTCTCTCGCGATAGCGAGGAAGGAAGGATTGACCGCGTACGACGGCTTCGTTTCGCGTGTGATGGGTAATATGGAAAAAGCGAACCAAGCCGCTCCTGACGGCGAAATAGTAGCTCAGGCCATATATCGAGCCGTGACCGACGGCTCTAAACGGCTGCGTTACGGAGCCAATACAAAGGGAATTCTATTCTTCAGACGGATACTGCCCGACAGCCTTTTCTTCCCGCTGATCAAGCAGATCATGCTGCGTTGATCAGATCAGAAGTTCTGGCCGGGTTCGAAAGTTTCAAGGATGCCGCCGAGTTCGCCTTTGACGCCGACGTCGTCGACGCTGGTGACGCCTTCGGTAAGCGAGGTTGCCAGCATCGTGATCTCAAAGCCGTTTCGGGTGCCGGGCCGGGCCGCCGGTACGAAGATGCGTCTTCCCCAGACCGTGAGTCGTTCACCTGATTCGGAAACGCCGCCGCCCTGAAATTTTACCTCGTACGCTCGCCAATTTTGATTCACACGGATCTCGCCTTCGGACACCATTTGGTAATCGGGAAGGATCGTTTTCAGCGTTTCATTCGTCTCTTTTACAAACTCAGGAAAACGGTCCGCATCGAGATCGAAGGTGCCCTTGCTCGGATAATAGCTGATCAACATCTGCTCTTTCAGCCGTCCGTCGGGAGTTTGGCTCGAAACGTCGAGGAACTTGCCCCGGTTGCCTGAAGGCGTTCCGGGCTGCGGTGTGGTTGCGCTCCAGGTCTTGGGATAAAAGATCGTAAAGCCGACGAAATTTCGAAGCAGATCGCCCTTCATGTCGGCCTTGTCGCTCTGGTAAATATTCGTATTCGGCGGCTGCGATATCGTTCGCGGCTGCGGCGGCAGATCGACAGCGACCGAGTTGGCGGGGGCAACGGTGTTCGTTTCGGCGGGCTGCTGCGCGACCTCCTGCTGGCGGCCCGAGTTCACCACGTACCAGATAAGGGCGACGAGTCCGATAAGGGCGGCGAGTCCGATCAGGTACGTCCATGTGCGTCCGGCACTAGCATCAACAGGTGGTTCCGGCGAGCGATTCTTCCAGCTCAGTGCATCCTTTCCGCTGTGTGTGACCGGCGATGCGGACGGCTTCGTCTGGATCGGATCGACCGTAATTACGGTGTTCGTCCGTGCCGGCTCAGCGGTAACAACGGCAACCGCTGGGATAGCTTTAGTGACAGCCTCCGGACGTGCAGCAAGTGCAGTTACGAGCGAGTCGGCAAATTCGCGGGCCTTTTGAAATCTGTCGGCCGGATCGAACGAGAGAGCTCTCTCGAAAACCTCGTCTACCCGCGGAGAAAGTCCGGAAGCCATTCGGCTCGGCATTCGCGTGAGGCCTTCTGATTGAGCATCGACCATGTCGCGGTCGGTCTCGCCTGTAAACGGCAATTCCCCGGTGAGCATTTCGAACGCCACGGCCGCCAGCGAATAAACATCGCTCGAAACGGTAGCCACGCGGCCCTCGAGAACTTCGGGTGCCTTGTACGGAACGTTCTCAGGGTTGGGTTCACCGGCCGAGGCTCCGAAATTCACGAGCTTCACCTGTTCTGTTTCAGCGGTCGCATCGACGATCAGATTCTCGGGGCGTATGTCGCGGTGAATGATGCCTTCCTGGTGCGCTTCGCCGAGCGCGTTTGCGGCCTGACGTATGATGCGGCCGGCTCGCTGCGTGTCGAATTGGCCGTGGATCGTCAGGATATCGTTTACAGAAAGCGCATCGAAATATTCGCTCACGAGGAACGTCACGCCGTTAGAGAACTCGCCCGAATCGATAAGCCGCGAGGCGTTAGGATGCGAAAAATGCGAGAGCGAGACGCGTTCCTCGCTCAGGACGCTGGCCATGATCTCATCGACGCCGTCGTCGATCAGTATTCGCACCAGCACCTTGCGATCGTCGGCGAGCCTGTCCTCACCGAGATACGCGAGACCGGATTCGTCACCGCCAAGGAATTCGGAAACGCGATAACGGCCTTTGACCGTTCTGCCGACAAATCGTTCAGGATCGTCCGGGCTGAAGTCTAGTGCGGGGCTCGGGAAGCGATTTTCGCCATGCAGGTCGACGTGGCCGGCGGGTATCTCTCGCGGATCGACCTTGCGGGCAAGCGGACGCGTCGCATCCTCTTCCGTCGTCATCGGCCGGGTCGCGTCCTCCGGGATCTGCTCCTGAAGCAGCTCGGGCGGGAGCTCGGGTTTTGTAAATGCAGGCGGCATATCTGAGCCCGCATCGTCGAGTTCAAAGTATGCGTCCTGCGGCCGCTCGATCCTCGCCGGAGCATCGATCGGCGGCGGTTCCTGTCGTCGCGGCTGCGGCTTGTCCTTTAGCAGCGTTTCGTCGAGTTCAGAGATCGCTTCGATCTTTGGGATCAGATTGGCAAAGATACCGCCCGGACGCCGCCCGGCGGCGGACGCCGCTTCGGAAACGAGGCGCGAACCGTCGGTCGGACAGAATCGTCTCGAACCCTCTTCGAAAGTGTCGTTGCACTTAGGGCAATACATCGGTGTTCAGGCTTTTAGCCTTTTTTCGCTTGCGATAGTTTCGAGACGAGGCCTTGATTTTCAGCGTCGAGGCTTATCGCCTGCCGGTAGGACCGCTCGGCCGCACGCTTGTCGCCAGACCTCATGAGGCTATCGCCCAGAGATTCGAATTGGATAGCAAGCCCGCGTTTTTCGTACGATGCCGCGTTACGCTGAGCATCAAGCAAGGCTGTTTCTGCCTGAGCGAACTTCGACTGGCGTAAATAGATCGATGCCAGCATGCTGTGGGCGTCAAAGCTCGACGGACTTACCGAAAGATTGGTGCGAAGTGTTCGCTCGGCCTCGGCAAATTTTGCCTGAGCAGACTGTGCTCTACCGAGCAGCAGCAGCGTCGACGGATTTCGCGGATCGGAAGTGAGAGCCTTTTGCAGAAGCGGTTCGCTTTCGGCGTAACGCTGTTCGGACTGCAGGATCTCGCCGATCAATGTCAGAGTTGAGGGGTCATTTGCCCGCTGGATAGCATTCTCATAGGCGAGCACCGCCTCGCGGCTTTGACCGCGACGTCTCAGAAGTCGGCCGAGATGCGCATACGCCGGAGCGAAACTCGGATCAAGCTCGATCGCCTTACGGTAAGCATTTTCGGTGTCCGGGCCGATCAGGCCTCGCAGTTCGAGAGCAGCACCGAGCTGATCGAAAGCCAGCGCATTCTGAGGGGCAAGCTGGATCGCCTTACGAGCGACCTTTTCGGCCTCTTCGTACCTGTCAGGCAGGTCCGGAACTGCGATCGGCTGCGTCAGGACGTAGCTGAGGGCAATATGCACTATCGCGTTGCGCGGCTCTAGCTGCAGCGCCGAGCGATACGCTCTTTCGGCCTCTTCCCATCGCTGTTGATCGCTGTATAAATTACCGAGACCGTAGGTAGCACGCGAATCCTTCGGATCGATGCCTCTCGCTTTCTTATAGGCGCTTTCCGCCGAGGCGTAATCACGCTGATCGCGGTCCTCATTGCCGCGCTCGATCAAGTCTTCGTAATCGTTCTTATCGCCTACGAGCAGGGGTTTCGATCTTTCGATCGTGACGACGCTTTTCGGAGTTTGAGGATCCTTAAATTCTGAGAATCGTCCGCCGTCATCCTTAGGATCCTCATTTTTCTTGGCCGCCGGCTTGGAGGCCGTTTTCGACGAACTAGCCTTCGCTTTGGATGTTCTAGTTGGCTTTGGCTTGGACGCGACGGGTTTCTTTTTTGGGGCGGCTTTCGGCTTTGCGGCAGTTTTCTTCTCGGTCTTGGCCGGAGCCTTGCCTTTCTTTGGAAAGAGCTTATTGCTGCTGCCCAGATCTTGGCCCGACGCTGCTGCTGATAATGCAGCGAACAGGGAGACGATGAGCAGAAGCCTAATAAAGCCGGTCATAAAACTTGTCGATCATTTTGCGAGCTTAGTCCTGCGTCGCGAGCCGGAAACCAAGCTCTTTATCCCGTGTACTCGCCGCGACAGCCCTTCTGAACGTCGCGGTTGCGGCAAAGGGGCCCGAACTCTTCGTCAGCGCTCCGCCGCCTCGAAACATATAATGCGGTTCAGGCGTCTTTACAACGGAACCTTTGCTTCCCGGATAAAGGCTCGCCTTCGTTCCGGTCCATTCGTAAACGTTGCCGATCAGGTCGAGTACGCCCCATTCATTCGGGCAGGAAGCCGTGCCGACGGCTTCCGGTTCCGTATTTTCCTTGTCGGTCACGGCGCATTTGCGATCAAACTCATTTCCCCACGGGTAGAGGTAATTCTTTGCTCCGCTGCGTGCCGCATATTCCCACTCGGCCTCTGTAGGCAGACGGTAAGTGACTTTATCGCGTGCCGATCGCCAAGCAGCAAAAGCGGTGACGTCGTCGATATTTACGAACCGAACAGGCATTTTTACCTGCAGCGGCAGCGGCCTGTCATTGACCCAATGTGCCGGGACGGGCCTGTAGCCCGTTTCTTCTACGAACTCGTAATACTCGGCATTGGTCACCTCGGTCTTATCGAGTTTGAAGCTTTGGACCGTCACAGGGTTTTCCGGTTTTTCGTTATCGGGCCCGTCATCTCGCCCCATCCTGAACGTTCCGCCCGGGATCGCAACGAGGTCGGCCTTCGACGTTACTTCCTGTGTCGGCACCGGAGTCGGCGTCGCCGTCGAAGTATTTCCTGGGCCCGGCGGCCTCGGATCAAACGCTCCGAGCAAATACGCCGCGGTCAGTCCTATCGCTCCGATCACAAATAGCGCCAATAGGGCGATGCTTCCGAAAAGGAGTGCTCGGGCCGGGGACTTTTTCTTTTTCTTCTCATCGGTCGATTCGATCTTTACGTCAAACCGACTGGGTGTGTAATCCTGCTGGACGGTCTTCGCGAGATCGTCTTGATTCGCAGGCGTCAGCGGGATGGTCTTTTGCATTCCGCCGATGGTGATGTCCGGGACCGGTATCGACCCGGCGGAATCGGGCGCTCCCGAACGGAGTTCGGCATAAAGCTCGACCGGCTTTCCGTCGCATGTGACATCGCCCATCCAGTCTTGATAACCGGAATGCGTGACGCGTACGCGATGATTTCCGCTCTGAAGGCCTTCGATCAACAGCTGTCCGCTGTCGGCAGTTCGGCCAACCGAAACGTTATCGACAAAAACGGCGGATTGCGGTGGTTTCGAATACACGCGTAGCGACGATATCGGAAGGTTGGCCGTCGGGCCGGCCGGCGATGTATGAATGAACGCCTGTCCCGGCTGGATCGCCTCTCGAAGTTCGTCGACCATCACATCGACGGTGGGAGTGCGTTTCTCGGGATTCTTTTCGAGCGTGTGGGCGATCGCTTTCTCGAGTTCCGGCGAGACTTGAAGCCCCGCTGCGGTCAGTGTCGGTGCCGGATCGGAGATGTGCTTCTTCATGATCGCCGGGATCGACGAGCCTTTGAATGGCACATCACCGGTGAGCATCTGATAGAGCATCACGCCGAGCGAGTAAATGTCGGCGCGCGAATCAGGATCTTCGTCGGCCCATTGCTCGGGCGCCATATAGTACGGCGAGCCCATCAAGCCGGTCGTCTGAGCCTGGATAAAGGAACCGAGCAGCTCGCCGGATTTTATCTTTGCGAGGCCGAAATCGAGAATTTTAACCGCTTGGGACAGTGTGGGCTTGTCCGCGCAGATCATAACGTTAAGCGGTTTGAGGTCACGATGAACAATGCCCTGCTGATGCGCCGCACCGACACCGGCGCAGATAGCCGACATCAACTCGAAGGCACGTTCCGGAGACAGCTTGCGCTCGCGCGCAAGCATATCGTGAAGCGATTCTCCCTCGACGTATTCCATCACGAGGAACGGCACCGTTCCTTCGATCACACCATAATCGGTAACGCTGACAACGTTCTGGTGCCGGATCGCGGCCGCCGCGAGAGCTTCCTGTCGAAAGCGCGTGACGAGCTGCGGGTCGTTACCGACGAGGTCGGGCAGAATTACTTTGATCGCAAGTTGGGTCTTGAGATAAGCATGGCGAGCTTTGTAGACAATGCCCATGCCGCCCTGGCCGAGACGGCATTCGAGGTGATATTTCCCCTCGAGTACCGGTTCACCCGGCAAGGTATGCGCGGTCGGCATCCCGTCGTTAGGACAGGTCGCGACATCGTCGGCAAAGCAGTTCTTACAAAGCTGACACTCTTTCATTCTTAGTAGTTATGACGGCGGACAGCTAGAGTTCGGATGCACGCAGAAATTACGCCCACATACACGCCAATACTGTAGGTTAACACGGTTTAATTCTAAATTCTTTGCCGTGAGCAAGCAAGATAGTGCTTCGTCGCACGCCGATCAGGGCCTTCGTTCGAGACCGATGCGGGAAATGAGGTCGAAATACCTTGGATCGGAATGGATACCCTTGAACTGAGGGCTAACGATCAAGACGATCTCTGCGCTGCGTTCGCTCAGCGCCTTGTCCAGCCAGACAAACGCATCGTCCGTGTTTCCGAGGACCGAATGATAGAAGGCGACAGTGACGGGCGAGACCTTTTCACCTTTTCGAATACGTGCCTGCAGATCTTTCAACTCTCGTCGGCGGATCTGGTCCAAACCGTTCGCTCCTAGTCGCCTGAACTCGTCGACCCGACGACTATCGGTTCCTTTTATTCTCAGTATCTCAAGAAAGTCGCCGACGGCCCGTTCGGCATCGCCTGTCGCCTCATAGGCGATCGATCTGTGTTCGCGTGCCATCAAGAAGTTAGGATCGAGCGTGAGGATCCGGTCCCACTGTTCGAACGCCTCCGCCGTTCTGCCGGCATGCATCAGTAAGGTAGCGCGGTCGGTCTGGACAACCTGATTGACGGGATCGAGTTCGGCAGCCTTTTCTATCGAAGCCACAGATTCGCCAAACCGTCCGCTGATCATCTGGACGAAGGCCCGGACGTGGTGTGCACGCGAATACCCGACGTTCAGCTCTACCGCGCGTTCGATCTCGGATTCGGCGGCCCGCCACTGCCATTCAAGCAGATAGATGCTCGCAAGCGCCGTGCGGGCTTCGGCCAGTTCGGGGGCGAGCGCGGCCGATCTGAGAGCCATTTCCCGGGCTTTTGGTAATGCTTCGGAAGAGTCGAACGGGACGTGCCAGATGCCCTGAACGTAGCTTTCGGCGAGGCCTGAATAGGCAAGCGCGTACGTTGGATCGGCACTGATCGCACGGTCAAAGTGCTCGATGCTCTTTCTGATCCCTTGTGCCGTGCGTTTGTTCCATTCGAAGCGGCCTTTCAGGTACTCTTGAAACGCGATCCCGTTCTTCGTGCCGTGATGACGGGCCGCGCCGCAAAGTTCGGTCCGCAGCTCAGCCGCAAGGTTACAGGCAATGATGTCCTGAAGGTCGGCCGCGGTCGAGAATTCTCGCTCGTAATCGTTGCTTGTCCAGAGGATCGATCCGTCGGTCGCGCTCACAAGACGCACTCTCAGGTTGATCGTTTCACCGCGGCCCTGGACGGAGCCTTCGAGAATGGCGTCCACCCCGAGTTTCTGGCCGATCTCACGCGGATCGGTCTCCTTGCCCTTAAAGGCGAACGTCGAGCCTCTCGAGATCACTCTGAGGTCGTCGGCACGAGCCATCTCGGTGATAATGCTCTCGCTGAGTCCGTCGCTGAAATACTCGGCATCATCGCGGCCCGTCAGATTCTTGATAGGCATGACCGCGATCGATCTGACCTGACGCGGAGGATCAGCCGCGTTCGAAACCTCAGTTCCGACCGGCCCGGCCGACGATCGAAACGCGTAAAAGCCGAGCGACGACAGTGCGAGTAAAAGTACCGACACTGCTACCAAACGACGGCCGAGCAAGAACGGCCTCGACCTCACGCTCCGCGAATTCGCCTCCGTGAGGGGACCTTGGCCCTCCGCCGCCGAGATGGTACTGACATCGGCGACGAATCGGTATCCGCCGCCATAACGCGTTTCGATAAACCGGGCCGGCCGCGACGTATCCCCGATCGCTTTTCGGATCGATCCTACGCATTTCCTCAACGCATCGTCGTAAACCTCGTGTCCATCCCAGAAATTATCAAGAAGTTCGCCCCGCGTTAGGACGCGGTCGCGTTCCAGGATCAGCATTTCGAGTATTTCAAAAGGCCTTTTCGCAAGATGGACATGCAACCCGTCACGCGTAAGTGTCTTTGCAACACGGTCGAGAACGAAGTCCCCAAAGATAAAGGAACGAATTTCAGGGGCGTGATGCCGCGAGCTCTGTTTTTCCGATTCCTGTAACAACACTGCCGCTTACTTTCCGTTTTCTTTCCGGTTTCGAAAGCCCGATACGGGCTACGATGTGCGTCTCAATTGTTGAAATTTATCTGGATTATAAACCGCTCGGGACACTCAATCCAGCATTTTTTTGGCGTTTTGGAGAACGAGATGCGAAAAATTCATCACAATTCGACGTTGTTTAGCTCAGTATTGCTGGCATTACTATTTACGATCCTGATAATTACGCCACCAGCATCAGAACCCCGGATAGACGGCAACACGGACAGATCCAGGATGGTGCGATCGTCGGACACCGTTGATCTTGTCCGGCTTTTTACGGATCCGTCCGATGCCTCGCCCGCGAAAGCTGCTCGCTCTACGGCGAACTATGGTGCGATCCCACTCCATTTCGAACCGAACGTGGGCCAGGCCGCGGAGCATATAACGTTCTTTTCACGCGCGAAAAATTACGACATGTTTCTGACCGGTTCAGGTTCGATCCTGCACCTGCGTGACCGGCGGCGCGTGACCGGTAAGCCGGTCTCGAAGTACATCGAGATGAAGATCGCGGGGGCCAATGACACCCGGCCGCGAGGAGAACACGAACTGGAAGGGAAAACCAACTATCTCGTCGGGAACGATCCGGAGCACTGGAAAACGGGCATTCCGAATTACGGAAAGGTCCGGTATCCGCAGATCTACGACGGCATCGATGCGATCTTTTACGGCGATCAGGAGAACATCGAGTACGATTTCATCGTCGCTCCGAACGCCCCGGCCGATCAGATCGCGGTCGAATTCGACGGTATCGAAAAGGCTGATGTGAACGAAACGGGCGATCTTATTCTGTCCGCGGGCGGGACGATATTTCGTCAAAAGAAGCCGATCGCTTACCAGGTGATCGCCGGCCAGCGCCGCGACATCGACGTAGATTACGAGGTAGGACGACGAGGGACGTCCGCGATCGTCGGTTTCAATCTCGGCGAATACGATCTCAGCGCGCCGCTTACGATCGATCCTGTTTTGAGTTTCTCGACCTATCTGGGCGGCAACACTGAGACGATCGGGAATGGTATCGCGATCGACCAGAGCGGGAACGCATACGTCGCGGGCTACACATCTTCGACCGCGGGATTCCCGCTTGTAGCTCCTTTTCAAAGCCAAAATCCAGGCGGCAACGCTGCATTCGTCACGAAGATCAATTCGGCGGGAACGGCCTTTGTTTACTCCACCTATCTCACCGGCCCGACGATCGGAAACTCGGCGGCAAGTTCTATCGCGGTCGATCCGAACGGGAACGCGTATGTAGCCGGCATCTCGCAATCGTGTAGTTTTCCGACTACGGCCGGTTCTTATCTACCTGCCGTGCCGAACTGCGGTGGGAACTTCAAGGGATTTGTCGTGAAACTGAATCCTTCCGGAAGCGGCCTCGCGTACGGAACATACCTTTCGAGCCCGGATTTCCTATTCAACGGCGAGTTGAACGGCATCGCACTCGACTCGGCAAATAACGCCTACATAACCGGTTGGACGGGGACAGCGAGCTTCCCAACGACTCCCGGGGCTTTTAAGAGAATGCTGGCGCCGAATACGCAGAATGCCTTCGTCTCGAAACTCAGCGCGTCCGGTTCATCGCTCGTATACTCGACTTTCATAGGGATCAACACGCCGGTTCCTAATTCCGACCCTTTCGACAAGGCCAACGCGATCACGGTCGACTCCGCCGGAAACGCCTACATCACCGGCCAGAGCGTGTCACAGAACTTTCCGGTGACAAACACAGCGTTTCAAACCTTCCCTGGATCGAGACAAGATGCGTTCGTAACAAAACTCAACGCCAATGGAACCGCTCTGATCTACTCGACCTATCTTGGCGGCAATGGCGACGAGATTGGCAGGGCGATCGCCGTCGACGCGGGAGGAAATGCCTACGTAACGGGGAATTTTGACGGCTCAAACGGTTTTCCGTTCACGCCGAATGCGTTTCGCAACGGTGCGGGCGAAAACTGCTGTGCCTCAGTGCAGAACGCCTTTTTGACCAAGATCAACCCGACCGGGACGGCACTCATCTACTCGACATCGCTCGGTACCGAGCGGCAGGCGATGGGCGGGACGGGTGTCGCGGTCGATAACACAGGAAGCGCATACGTCGTCGGCGGACAAGGCATCAACGCAGCGTATATAGTCAACGCGATCCAACCGGTTTCCCAGAACAACGACGCATTCCTTCTCAAGATGAATCCGGCCGGAACTGGTCTTACCTATTCGACAAATTTCGGCGGAGCGAACGGCCGATCGATCGGCAACGGATTAGCTATCGATCCCTCTGGTGCCGCATATATCACGGGATTAACAAATGCTTCGAACTTCCCTATAACAGCCGGCGCACCGCAAAATACCAAACCTGGTGGGCAATCGGACAGCTCCTTCATCGCAAAGATCTCGACACTGACAGGTGACTGTCCAGCGATCACCATCGGGCCACAGCCATTGCCAGTCGTCGAATTTGGCCATATCTATAGTCAGCAACTTAGTGGCACCGGCGGCGTAGGCCCGTACGGGTTTTCACTCGCTCCCGGGTTCGGAACGAACCTGCCGCCAGGATTGAGCCTCGCTGCTGACGGAATGATTTCAGGCATGCCTACGAACACGAATTTCGGTTCGTATATCGTCACGATTCAGGCTGTTGATTCGAATAATTGTGTGGGAATCAGAACGTTTAACATAAAGTATATTCAAAGGACCTCGCCAATCGAGGTGCGCATAATTGGCCGTACGCATATCTTACGGGGACGGCCGAACCGTTATGTCATTGAATTGACCAATAATAGTGATGAAGACCTTTACGACGTCCCTCTCTACCTGAGATTCCCGGACTTTCTAATGGTCCAACAAGCCAACGGACCGAACCGGGGCCAAACGGTCGCAGGATCTATGATCCCGCAAATCCGCAGTCGAGCAACGGAATCTATGTCGATCATCGCAACCGTTCCGGATCTGCCAAAGTATGCAGACACGAGTTTTACATTAGAAGCTCGAGTCGGAAGCCCATTTCCGGCTTCTCCTTCGACGTCTGAATTACTTCCGATGCACTATTGCGGTGCTGCTAGGGCCATTAAGGACAACAGCTCTCAGCGTCCTGACGATGATTGCCCGCCGGACTACATAGGCTTTATTACCCTATTTATCGTCAGTGCGAACGACCCGAACAATAAGGTTGGGCCGCAGGGAGTTGGCCCGGAGCAATATACTCCCAGCTTAAGTCCCCTGCCGTATGTTATAAATTTTGAGAACCTGGCGAATGCCACCGCACCTGCGCATACGATTGAAATCACGGATCAGCTTGATATTTCCAAGTATGATTTGAGTACGTTTTCCTTCGGTGATATCACACTTGCTAACCAGTCCTTTTCCCCGAACCCGAATCGCACGACCTTTACGAAGGATTTTGATCTTCGCCCCGCTAACAACATCATTGCTCGTCTGAACGCGAACCTGAACTCAACGACAGGATTAGTCACTTGGCGCCTAGAATCGATCGACCTTGCTACTGGGCTTCCGACGGACGATCCGCTCGCCGGCATCCTGCCGCCAAACACGACGTCGCCGCGCGGCGAGGGAAGCGTTTCGTTCCGCGTCAGGCTCAAGCCAAGCGTCACAAGCGGAACGCAGATCAGCAATCAGGCACGTATCATTTTTGACACGAACGCCGCGATCGATACGCCCGTATGGACAAATACACTCGACATTACGTCGCCGACGAGTTCGGTTCAGGCTCTTCCAGCCACCGTTCCACCGAGTTTTACGGTCTCATGGGCTGGAAACGATACTGGGTCGGGCATCGGCCGGTATACGATCTATGTATCGGACAACGGCGGCCCGTTTTTGCCGTTCCTTCAAGATACGACGCAGACCACCGGCGTTTTCAACGGGCAAGCCGGACATACATACGGTTTCTATTCGATAGCGACGGATGCGGCGGGCAATCGCGAGGGGCCGAAGACCGTACCTGATACGACGACGACCGCGACCGCGGCCCAGCCGACTGTTTCAGGCAGAGTACTGACGCCGGCTGGAGCGGGCATTCGTGCCGCACAGGTCAGGCTGATCGACGCGAACGGAATTACGACCGTTTCGACGACGAGTTCCTTCGGCGTTTATCAGTTTGCCAACGTCGTGCCCGGACAGACCTATACGCTAAGCGTTTCGTCAAAGCGCTATCGCTTCACGCCGCGGATGCAGTTGGTTACCGAGTCGATAACCAATCTTGATTTTTTCGGTCTGGAGTAGGCTCTAGCGGACTACGATATTCACCAAACGCTTCGGAACGACGATGATCTTGACGATCTCCTTGCCGTCGGTGAATTCCTTGACCTTGGCGTCGGCGAAGGCCAGCTTTTCCAGCTCTTCGTTCGACGTTTCCGGGGCTGCGGTGATGCGTGATCGCAGTTTGCCGTTGATCTGAACGGGAAACTCGATCTCATCGTCCTTGACGAGTTCCGGGTCGGCCTTCGGAAATCGTGCGCGATTGCCGAGAATGCCTTTTTCGTTCCCGATCAGGATCGAATAAAGCTCTTCGGAAACGTGCGGAGCGAACGGCGTGAGCATCAGCGTCAGCGAGACAAGAGCCTCGCGGACAGCGAAAATATCTGCCGCCGACGCGTTGTCGGGCGTTACGGGGAAGTCGCCGATAGCGTTGGAAAGCTCCATCAGCGCCGCGACCGGCGTGTTGAATTGAAGCGTTTCGAGATTGTCACCCACGCGTTTGATCGTCTGATGCGTCTTGCGCCGCAGTTTGCGTGACTCTGCAGTTTCCTCAGACGGCGAGCCCTCATAAGTCCCGCTCAGCAGGTCTTCCCACCGATGGACGAGCCGCCAAACGCGCTGCAGAAAGCGGACCGCACCCTCGATACCCGCTTCGTGCCAGACGAGTTCGTTATCGATCGGAGCCGCGAAAAGCACGAACAGCCGAGCGGCATCGGCGCCGTAGATCTCGACCATTTCATCGGGATCGACGCCGTTGCCCTTGGATTTTGACATTCGCTCGATCGCCCATTTTAACAGCTTGCCTTCGTTCGAAGCCGCCGATGTGATGCGGCCTTTTGCGTCGCGTTCGACCGTAACGGTGTCGGCCGTGTGATAGATGCGTTTTCCGGTCGAATCATCAAAGAACGTCTCGCCCACGACCATTCCTTGCGTCAGCAGCCGTTTGAACGGCTCGCCGAACGGCACGAGCTCCATATCCTGCATCACTTTCGTCCAAAAGCGAGCGTAGATCAGGTGCATTACGGCGTGGTCGTCACCGCCGATGTACTGATCGACCGGGGTCCAGTAAGCAGCCATCGCCGGATCGAACGGAAGGATCTCATTCTCGGGGTCGGTGTATCGAAAGAAATACCACGACGAATCGACGAACGTATCCATCGTGTCCGTCTCGCGGCGGGCAGGGCCTTCGCATTTTGGACACTCGGTCTCGTAAAACTCGGGTACTTTGGCCAGCGGAGACTCTCCCGTGCCCGTAAACGGTGCGGTTTCAGGCAGTTCGACGGGCAGATTCTCAAACTTCTCGGGCACCGTGCCGCAGTCGTCACAGTAAACGATCGGTATCGGCGAACCCCAGAAACGCTGCCTCGAAATGCCCCAATCACGCAATTTATAAGTCGTAGCCGGCTCGCCGAAGTAATATTTCCGCGCGAATTCCGCCATTTCGGTCTTGGCGGCCTCGGACGTCATCCCGGACCAGTCGCTCGAGTTCACGACGTAACCGTAGTCTGAGAATGCGGCATCGGGTTCACCGGATGGAACGCCATTCCCGGGTTCTGCCTGGATGACCGTCTTGATCGGAAGCCCGAATTTCCTGGCGAATTCGAAATCCCTTTCGTCGTGGGCCGGAACGCTCATGACGGCACCGGTTCCGTAGCCCATCATCACGTAATTGCCGACCCAAACGGGTAAAGTCTCACCCGAAAAAGGATTTATCGCCTTGAGCCCCGTGTCGATGCCGTCTTTCTCGATCTCGGCTTCGTGGTCGGCGGGCTTTGCGTTCTCAGCGCGGATGATCGCGATCTTCGACGCGACATCCTCGGCAAAATTGTCCATGTTCGCCTGGATCACGGGGTGTTCCGCGGCTAGAACGATCGCATTCGCACCATAGATCGTATCGATCCGGGTCGTAAAAACGCGCACGCGGCCGTTGCCGACGTCGGTCTTGCTGGTCAAGCCATCGACGACCGGACAAAAGAACAGCGAATCGCCCGAAACGGTTATCTCAAAATCAACATAGGCGCCTTCTGAGCGGCCCATCCAGTCCTGCTGGCGTTTGACGACGCTTGACGGCCAGCCGGATTCGATCTCGGCGAGATCGTCGAGCAAACGGTCGGTGTAGGCTGTAGTCTTAAGGAACCACTGTTCGAGGTCTTTTTTCGTGACCGGATTACCGCACCGCCAGCAGATACCGCCGCTCGCCTGTTCGTTGGATAGAGTTGCCTGATCGTGCGAACACCAGTTGACCTGCGTCATTTTCTTGTACGCCAGGCCCATTTCGTACATTTTCAGAAAGAACCACTGGTCAAATTTGTAGTATTCGGGCCGGTGGGCGTACATCTGCCGTCGCCAGTCATAGCTGACGCCTAGCCGTTGGAGCTGGCCGCGCATCACCTTGATGTTCTCCTCGGTCCAGTCACGAGGGTTTACGCCGCGTTTGACGGCCGCGTCTTCGGCGGGCTGTCCGAACGAATCCCACCCGATCGGGTGCAGCACGTTAAAGCCTTTCAGGCGCTTGTACCACGCCAGGGCATCGCCCGCGGAATAATTCCGAACGTGGCCCATGTGCAGATTGCCCGACGGGTATGGGAGCATCTCGAGCGCGTAGAATTTTGGCCGGTCGGCATCGACGTCGGCGTGAAAAGTGCCCTCGGCAGCCCATTTCTGCTGCCATTTCTGCTCGATCTTTTTAGCAAAATACTTGTCGTCCATAACAAGGGAAGAACGTCACTCGATATCGCACGCACCTCGCGTCGACTCGTTACGTGAAACGTAAAGTTTACCGAACCTTTCGGTTCGCTCCAATCGGATAAATGAATTGTCGTCGGGTGAGTAACGCCGCGTTCGCCGTGAGCGGGCGAAGCGGCTATCTAAGGGCGAGGCTGAGCACGCGAAATGTCATGAAGCGAATCCTAACGAAGATGCCGCGGAATGTAAAGCTAGATCCTTTTCTCTTTCTTCTCAGCGTCTCCGCGTCTCGGCGGTGAGCTGATCTGTGCAAACTACGCGATCTGCATCATTTTGTGCATTCTGTGCAGTTCTACGCAAAGTGTGCTTCCGCGGCATCAAGCATCCGTGATAGCTTCGAAAAACGGGCAAGTGTAGGCCCGGATAACGATGCTGAAAGTGCTCACAGCCGAACAAATGCGCGAGGTCGATCGCCTGACGACCGAACGCTACGGCATTCCATCGATCCTACTGATGGAAAACGCCGCCCACGCCGTCGCTCGCGTGATCACCGAAAAACTGGGCGGTTCGGTGAAAGGCAAGTCGGTATTGATCCTCTGCGGGAAAGGAAACAACGGCGGCGACGGCGCGGCGATCGGCAGATTGTTGGCCGAAGATGGTGCTCATATAACTCTCATCCTCTTTGCAAAGATCGAGCAAACAAAGGGTGATGCACGACTTAATTTCGATAAGATCTCCTCGTTATCTACGTCTCTAGCCGTCGAGATTTGCGAGGCGGAAGAGTGGTGGCAAGCTTGGGAATTCATAAATAAGAATAACTGGGAGGATTTGTCGTGCGTTGTTGATGCCGTATTCGGTACTGGCCTTAGATCGTTTAGGGATGACCTAAACGAGATCGTCCAAGGCTGGCCCGATACTCCGCATGTTGCTGTCGATCTGCCCTCAGGGTTAATGGCAGATTCTCCCGATGCTGAACAGCAACAATATAGTGCAGATCTGACCGTAACATTTACGGCTCCGAAGGCGGCAAACGTTATGCCGCCAGCGAACCGGTCAAATGGCGAACTCTTTATTGCGGATATCGGCACGCCGCGAGAATTGATCGACGAACAACCGTCGCAGCTTTGTCTCGCCGAACGAAGCGATGCGGCAAACTGGCTGGCGAGGACCGCTTTTTCTAACGACTCCTACAAAAATAAACGCGGCCATACGCTGATCGTCGCCGGGTCCCAGGATTATTCGGGGGCGGCGGTGCTCGCGGCAAATTCGGCAATGCGTTCGGGCGTCGGGTTAACGACGCTCATGGTTCCGGAGTCGGTGAAGGCCGAGGTCGCGGCGCGTGTGATCCCCGAAGTGATCGTAAAACCGATCGCCGAGACCGACGGCGAATTGAGTGCCGATGCTTATGCGTCAAGTGAGAACACGATCTGCCAGGCTGATGCGATCCTCGTCGGGCCGGGCCTGAGTGCGACCGATCAGGGAAGTGAGAAACTTGTTCGCGAGATAGTCGAAAGCCGGACGCAGCCTGTGATCGTCGACGCCGGAGCACTGTGGTTCTTCAACCCGCCGAATGGCTTATTGCAGAAGCCCGCGCGTGAGCAAGGGCGGAACACGCAACGAACGGAAGTGAGAAACTCCGATACGAGCGGCCCCGATACCGCCCTTGCTGACGCGCGGGCTTCTGCACAGGTCATCCTCACACCTCACGAAGGCGAGTTCCTGCGCCTCACCGGGCGAAGTGAGAAACTTCCTGACGCAGACCGCGTCGATGCGGTTCGCGAGTACTGTGGGAAACATGGCGTCTATTTGATCCTAAAGGGCGAACGCGTCCTGACCGGTGCGCCGGACGGCCGCGTGGTCGTCAATCCGACAGGGAACTCGGGTGTGGGAAAAGCGGGAAACGGCGACACGCTCGCCGGGCTGATCGCCGGCTTTGTTGCCCAAAGTGAGAAACTCGGCATCGATATCTTCGAGACGCTGGTCGCCGCAGTTTATATCGCCGGAATGGCCGCCGACATCGCCGAACGCAAATACGGAAAACGCGTAATGACGGCGTCCGATGTGCGTGAGTGCTTGGCAGAGACGTTTCAGGTCTTAAGTGAGAACCATGATCGAGAAAATTGAGCGTAATAAGCAAAACGTTACCGCTTTCTATGACTTGATGTTCAATCAGTGCCGGCCGGCGGAAGCGATCGAACGATACGTCGGTGCGGAATATATCCAGCACAATCCGGAAGTTCCTGATGGCAAAGACGGTTTCGTCAAATATTTTGAAAGAATGGCGGCCGAATATCCGGGCAAACGGGTCGAATTCAAACGTGTGATCGCAGAAGGTGATCTAGTCGTTTTGCACTGCTACCAGCATTGGCCGAACGACGGGGATTGGGCTGGGATGGACATCTTTCGTCTCGATGAGAATGGAAAGGTCGTCGAGCATTGGGACGTACTTCAGCGGGTCCCACCCGGATCGGCGAACCAGAATTCGATGTTTTGATCTTGTATGACCGTTCTTTCAGAGTCACCTGAAATGACATTCGCCGCCGGCGAGAAACTTGCGCTTGGACTGAAAGGCGGCGAGATGATCATGCTCCGCGGCGGGCTTGGTGCGGGCAAGACGCTGTTTACCAAGGGCCTGTTGAGCGGGCTGGGGTATGATATCGACGAGGTCACGAGTCCCAGTTTCACACTCGTCAATCTGTACCCGACGGAGCGGTTCGACGTTTATCACATCGATCTCTGGCGGATCGAGCCGGGCGCTCATGCTGCCGAGGCGGTTGGCCTGGATGAACTTGTCGACGATGTGAGAAACATCATTGTGATCGAGTGGGCCGAACGGCTCGCCGACACAAATTTTGACCGCGAATTGATCACCGTCGACATAACGGGCGATGGCGACGACCCTCGCGAGATAACGATATCGCCTTAAGTTTGAGCTAAAAGATTTAACATCAATTTTCTTTGTTGAGTCATTGGGAAGCATTTATAATGAGCCGCCAATGACATTCGATTCGGTGAAAAAGACCAAGACACAGAACGCGGCTCCGACGCCTGATAAGTCGGAAGAATTTCCCGAGCTTTCGGGCAAGCCCTTCTTTAACCGCGAGCTTAGCTGGCTCGAATTCAACCGCCGTGTGCTCGACGAGGCGATGGACGCTTCGCTGCCGCTGCTCGAGAGGCTCAAGTTTTTGTGCATCTTTGCTACCAATCTCGACGAGTTTTTCATGATCCGCGTCTCGGGCATCAAGGAGCAGATCGCCGAGGGCGTTGGCACTATCTCGGCCGACGGACTGACGGCAACCGAACAGATGCGCGAGATATATGCCCGGCTGCGGCCGATGCTGCAGAAACAGGTTCGTTATCTCGAAGAGACCGTTTTTCCGGGGCTCAAGAAAGAAGGGATCACGGTCGAATCATACTCAAGCCTTAGTGCGAAAGAGAAGAAGTCGCTCGACAAATATTTCCGCGACGATCTTTTTCCGATCCTGACGCCGCAATCGGTCGATTCGAGCCATCCGTTCCCTTATATCTCAAATCTGAGCCTCAATTTGGGACTTTATATCGAGCCGGATCGCTCGTTCACTCAGCAAAAGCTCAAACATCTTTTCAGACAACGACGCTTTATTCGGATGAAGCTGCCGTCTTCCGTGCCTCGCCTGATACCGATCACGCAGCGTGGGGCGCGATTTGCCCTGCTCGAAGAGGTCATCGCAGCAAACATCGGCGAGCTTTTTCCGAATATGAAGACGAGCAAGGCGTTCGTCTTTCGTGTTACCCGTGATGCCGATATCGAGCTTCGCGAGGACGAGGCCGGTGATCTGCTTCGAACGCTCGAGACCGAGCTGCAGCGTCGCCGGGACCGGTTTGCCGTCAGGCTCGAGGTTTCGTCGGCGATGCCCGAGCGGATGATCAAACAGCTGACGATCGGGACCGGGCTACGGGACGAGGAAGTCGAACGCGTTGATGGCTTTGTCGATATTCCCGACCTGATGCAGCTGTATTCGCTCGACCGTCCCAAACTTAAGGAAGTTCCGATAACGCCGATCGTGCCGCTGCCGCTTCACAAGAGCGATGACATCTTTGAGGTGATCAGGAAACGGGACGTCCTGCTGCATCATCCGTACATCTCGTTCACGACGGTCACGGACTTCATCGCCGCGGCCGCCGAAGACCCCGACGTACAGGCCATCAAGATCTGCCTTTACCGCACCGGAAAGGATTCGCCGATCGTCAGTTCGCTCATGCGCGCCAGCCGTCTTGGCAAGCAGGTCACGGCGCTTGTCGAGTTGAAGGCCCGATTTGACGAGGGCAACAACATCGAGTGGGCACGACGGCTCGAGAACGAGGGCGTTCACGTCGTGTATGGCATCAGCACGCTCAAAACTCACTGCAAGGTCGCTCTCGTGGTGCGACGTGAGAAAGAGAAGCTTGTTCGTTATGTTCACCTTGCCACCGGCAATTACAATCCGGCCACGGCAAAGATCTACACCGACCTCGGCGTTCTTACGTCCGACGAAGAGATCGGGGAAGACGCATCGAGCCTTTTTAACTTCCTGACCGGTTATTCGCAGCAGGACCGGTACAACCGGCTGATCGTGGCACCTCTCAACCTTCGTGAGCGGCTGATAGAACTGATCCGCCGCGAGGCCAAGAACAAGCTCGCGGGCAAGCCCGCACGCATAATCATCAAGGCCAATGCGATCACCGATTCGCCGCTCATAAACGAGCTCTACGCCGCATCGAAGGCCGGCGTCGAGGTCGATCTCATCATACGCGGTATCTGCGCCTTGAGGCCCGGGATCAAAGATCTGTCGGAGAATATCCGCGTTCGCTCGATCATCGGCCGATTTCTCGAACACAGCCGCGTACTGTATTTCGCAAACGGCGGCGATGCGGAGGAGTTGTACATGGGCAGCGCCGATCTGATGAATCGCAGCTTCGACCGCCGTGTCGAGGTCCTCACACCGATAATCGATCCCGAGATCAAGTCGTACTTAAAGAAAGAGGTTCTCGGCAGCTATCTCAAGGACCAGGTGAACGCCAGGGTTCTACTCCATGATGGGACGTATAAACGCGTATCGCCCCGCACGAAGCCCGGCTTTGACTCACAGATGCACTTTGTCGGATTGGAAACGCCGTCCTAGGCGGTGGTGGTGATGGCAAAGCGGCACTCGGGCACGCCGTCGACCTCTTTGCCATATTTTTGGCTCAGCCGCGGATAGCCGCGGGTCTCGGGCTCAAAACGGTCGGCACCGAGCAGTTTTTCGACTTCGAGAATGTCGTCGATGTCCCCTTCGATCTCCATGTAGTATCCGAAGGGAAGCTCGTCGAGTACGACCTCACAATTCTGCAATTTCCAGGCTTTGCGGTGCTTTTCGTAGATGACCGATAGCTTGTAACCGAGTTTTTCGATGATGCGTTCGGTCGCATCGACATCCGAGACATCGGTCTCGAATTCGATCTGATGTTTGATATCGTTTTCGGTCGTGACCTTTTCCTTGTAGGTCAGCGTCGTTCGCGTGTCGGTCTTTCGCAGACGCAGCACCGCGGCACGGCCGTCGAGCATGCCGCCGCGATGCAGATAATTCTCTTCGAATGTCTCGTACGCAAACTCGGCGTCGAGCTCGCCGAGCTGAGCGGTCAGCTCGACCAGCGACTTCTTATCGATGCGGTATTTTTTCTCGGTCTCGATCGCCATTCTTGTTCCCGAAGGTCAGAGTTTAAAGAATATGAAGTGTACCTGCAAACGGGATCGGCCCCGCGTTAACTCTTGACTAATAGTTCCACCTCTAAGATACTTGAAAAAAAGGTCAAGATTGTATCGTGACCTCGAATTTACAAGGACTTGATAAAAATATGCCATATCCAGAAATGATGATCTACGGAATGCGGGCCGAGCTTGCCGGCCTCGGCATCGAAGAGACAAAAACGCCCGAAGCGGTCGAAACCGCTGTCAAGAACACCGACGGCACGCTGATGGTCGTCGTCAACTCGGTCTGCGGCTGCGCGGCCGGTGGCGTTCGTCCGGGCATCGCGATGGCCCTGGAGCATTCGGATGCAAAGCCCGATCACGCGATCACCGTGTTCGCCGGTGCAGACATCGACGCCACTGATCGGGCCCGCGAATACTTCACCGGTTACATGCCCTCGTCGCCTGCGATCGGCTTCTTGAAGAATGGGGAATTGGTCGAAATGTTCGAGCGCCGCGACCTCGAAGGGCGTCCGCCGCAGGTCATTGCCCAGGCTCTCGCCGAGGCTTTTGACAAGCACTGCTCAAAAACCGAAGCGGTCGCGAGCTAGGTATTTTGGCTGATGGGCGGTAAGCGGCGGCACACGGAATAGTCGCTTTTCCGCCCATTCTATCGGCCTAAATGCTCAAAATAATAAGTATTGCGTCCGGTATGGCGCAATCGCTAAAATTATAAGAGGCCGTCCGAGTCGCCCTCTATCTCGCCGCCTGTCAGCCAATGTCGATAAATCAAAGACAACACGTCAGATTTTCGCTCGATATTCCTGCGGTGATCTACACGCGTTTTGGCGAGAAGCAGCACACGCGGCTCGAACAGATCTCGATCGGCGGATGTTTTACCGGCTGGGAAGAGAATATTTATGTCGGCGACGAATTCCGTATGGAGATCGAACTGCCGAATCATAACTTCCTGCCGCTTCAATGCCGGGCACTCTACCGATTCGAACATGCCGGCATCGGCGTCAAATTCCTGAACATAACCGCTTTTGAACAGGAATTGATCTCGCGGATTATCGCTCATCGCCTCGATATGGAAGGCGTTCCCCTGCAGATCGATCCGTTCACGCTGCCGCCGACGTTTGTCTCGGAAGACCATACCCCGCGGCTCGCCGAGATCCGCGAAAAGCGCGACAGCATCCTCGAGCGCATAATGTCGGCCGACTAACCAAAAAGGGCGTCCATCGTCTGGTCAAGATCTCGCACGCCGACAACTCTTATCCCGAGCAGTTTTTCTAACCCTTTTTTGTTGGATTCGGGCAGGATAAGTTTCTTGAATCCCAGCGTCTGAGCTTCGCGCGCACGCGACTGGGCCTGCAAAACACCACGCACTTCGCCGGTCAGGCCGACCTCGCCAAAAACGGCGGTGTCGGGCGGCACTTGCAGATTCCTGAAGCTGGAAGCGATCGCCGCTATAACGCCAAGGTCAGCGGCCGGTTCATCAGTTTCGATGCCGCCTGCAACATTTACAAAAACGTCGTCCCCCGCAAGCTGAAAACCGAGACGCTTTTCGAGTACGGCGATCAGAAGCGATGCTCGATTCTGATCAAATCCCTGCGTCATTCGCCGGCCCGAACCGTATTTCGTACCGCTCACAAGTGCCTGTATCTCGACCAGCAGCGGCCGCGTGCCTTCCATACAAACCGTCACGACTGAGCCGGTCGCATTCTCGGGCCGCTCCTGCAAGAAGATCTCGGACGGATTACCGACCGGTATAAGTCCGGCGTTCGTCATCTCGAAAACCCCGATCTCGTTTGCGGCGCCGAATCGATTCTTGGTGGCTCGGATAATGCGATGGTTGTGATGGCGGTCGCCCTCGAAGTAAAGCACCGTGTCGACGATATGTTCGAGAGTTTTTGGCCCGGCGATCGAGCCTTCTTTAGTGACGTGGCCGGTTAGAAATACAGGGGTTGAGCTTTTTTTGGCAAGATGCATGAATTGCGACGCAACGTCACGCACCTGCGATACGCTGCCCGGAGCAGATTCGATCTGATCGCTGAATACGGTCTGTATCGAATCGACGATCACCAGATCTGGCGATAGCGATTCGGCAACGCCAAGTATCGCCTGAAGATTGGTCTCGGGCAGCAGATAGAGATTCTCGGCAGCTACGCCGAGGCGTTCGCCGCGCATCTTGATCTGGCGTTCCGATTCCTCGCCCGATACATACAGCACCTTGCTCCCCAACGTACTCAGCCGGTCGGCCATTTGCATCACGATGGTCGATTTGCCGATGCCGGGCGATCCGCCGATCAGTACAAGCGATCCGGCTACGATGCCGCCACCGAGCACACGGTCGAGTTCGTCGATGCCGATCAGGGTGCGGTCGTCGTCCTGGGCCTCGACCTCGCGATAGGCAAGCGGCGAGGCATTGCCAAATGCACGCCCGTTAGTAGCTTTCGGCGCCGGCCTAAATCGCTCCTCGACCAGCGTATTCCACTCGCGGCAGTCAGGGCATTGGCCGAGCCATTTCCGGGCTTGCGATCCGCAGTTCTGACAGACGTATACGGTTGTGGGCTGTTTTGCCATTCGTTTAGAAGACGGTATTGTATAACGCCGTCGCAACAATAGGCGAAGCGATCAAGTGGGCCCTGAAAAAAGCGTTGCAATCGTTGTTTGGTTCATTAACGGCTGACCGGGTGGCCGCGTCGGTTGGAACAGCGTTTAACGCGCCGCATTTTTCGTGTTAAGATTTTGGACAGAATGAAGTACGACGTCCTCATTCTCAGGCTCGCCTTCGTCGGGATGCTCATTCTGCTGGGCTACCTGTTGAATCCGTTCGAGCGGACGCAGCGTTTCGGCCTAGGCATCATCGGTACCGAAGCCACACGCCATTGGCTTTCGGCGGGACTCGGAGCCGTACTTGGCGGACTCGTGATCGCTTTTGAAATGCGCGTTCGGCAAGCCTCGCTCAAGACCTTGATCGGAGCCGCTGTCGGATCGATCCTCGGTATCGTTGGTGCATTCCTGATCGGCGTTCTAATCTCAATACAGAAAGAGGCTGCCGTTTCGGCCGAGATGCAGACGTTCCTGACCATCTCGTTGATGGGATTTATGGGCTACGTCGGCCTCATGGTCGGTGCGGCCAAGGGCGATTACATCGACCTCTCGGCGCTCGGCGGCATCTTCAGCGACAAGAATCTAAAACGCGATTACAAGATCCTCGACACCTCGGTCATCATCGACGGACGCATAGCCGATGTTGCCGAGACAGGCTTCCTCGGCGGATCGCTCATCATCCCGCACTTTATCCTCAACGAACTACAGCAGGTCGCGGATTCTGCGGATTCTTCGAAGCGGCAGCGTGGCCGTCGCGGGCTCGATATGCTTCAGCGACTGCGAAATAATTCGAAACTCGACGTGCAGATAGTCGAGACCGACTTTCCGGCCATCAAAGAGGTCGACCTCAAACTCATCGAACTCGGCACGCAGCTCGATGCCGTGATCGTCACCAACGATTTCAACCTGAACAAGGTCGCTCAGCTTCGCGGCGTTCCGGTACTCAACATCAACGAGTTGGCCAATGCGCTGAAACCCGTCGTGCTTCCGGGCGAAGCGATGCGCGTCTTCATCCTCAAAGAGGGCAAGGAATATAACCAAGGCGTCGCGTATCTCGACGACGGGACGATGGTCGTTGTCGACAACGCTCGCCGACTGATCGGCAAGACCGCCGACATCGCGGTCACGAGCGTTCTGCAGACGACCGCAGGCAAGATGATCTTTGGCCGGCTCTGGGATGAGAAGGAAGATACTCAGAGCAATGGCCACGGCGAGACAAGCCTCGGAATTCACGATTCACGCTCGCTAGGATTCAAGCGGGCGACCCGTGAGCTTCGGCAGACCACGATAATCGAAGAGATCGAGTCGTGAATACCGCCATTATCGTCGCAGCCGGCATCGGTTCGCGGTTCGGTTCAGATAAGCCAAAACAATTCGTTGAATTGCTCGGAAAGCCGCTCATCGTGCACACGCTTGAGCGGTTTGAAGCTTGTTCGGCTATCGATAGGATCGTGCTCGTTCTGAGTCCGGACGTGGTCGAGGGCTTTGGCTTTCATGATATTTTCAGCAAGCTCAAGAGCGTTGTTCCCGGCGGTGATACAAGGGCTCGGTCGGTACTCTTCGGACTCGAAGCTGCTGCCGGAAGCGACATCGTTGCGGTACACGATGGTGCCAGGCCGCTTGTTTCGGTCGAAGAGATCGAGCAGGTCGTTCGAAAAGCGGCCGAATCGGGTGCCGCGTGCCTCGTAGGTGAAGTGAGCGACACGATAAAACACGTCGAGAGCGGCGAGATCGTCCGGACGGTCGAACGAACAAAGCTTCGGCGGGCTTTGACTCCGCAGGCGTTTCGATACGATATTCTCAAACGGGCTTTTGCCGAAGCAGACCTTGACGCGGGTGTTACCGACGAATGCTATCTGGTCGAAAAGCTGGGAGTGCCGATCGCGTGCGTCGAGGGCAGTGCTCGCAATATCAAGATCACGAGGCCCGAAGACCTCTTGATCGCACAGGCCCTACTTTCGCAAGAGGCTGCTACAAAGGCGAATAACTAGATGAGGATCGGCTTTGGAACGGACATTCACAGACTCGTCGCCGGCCGGCGTCTGATCGTCGGCGGCGTCGAGATCGATTCTGATCTTGGGGCTGACGGACACTCGGATGCAGATGTGCTGATGCACGCCGCGACTGACGCGATCCTCGGGGCATTGGCGCTCGGCGATATTGGCACGCATTTCCCGAACAGCGATGAGCGGTGGAAAGACGCGGAAAGCTCGCGATTCTTACGCCATGCTGCGACGCTCGCCAAAGAACGCGGCTTTCAGCTTCTGAATCTCGACGCGACGATCGATCTCGAATCTCCCAAACTCCGGCCGTATATCGACGCAATGCGGGGCAATGTGGCCGAGGCGATCGGCGTTGACGTTGATCGGATCAGCGTCAAGGCAAAAACCGGCGAGGCGGTCGACGCTGTTGGCGAACGAAGTGCCGTTCGTGCACAGGTCGTCGTGCTTCTCGATGCAGCGGTGCAGCAGTCGGGTAACAACTCCTAAATCACCGATTAACTTCGATTTAAAATACCGCCTATCTGTGCGACACTTGAGAGACTCGTATCTATGAGGCCTCAGGAAATAATCGCTGCAAAACGCGACGGAAAAGCGCTGACCGATCCCGAGATCGTCGAGTTTATCGACGGCGTATGCGACGGTTCGTGGGCCGACTATCAGATCACTGCCCTGATAATGGCGATGTTCATTCGCGGGCTAAATCGGCGCGAACAGTATTCGATAACGGCCGCGATGCTCAACTCGGGCACGATAATGGACCTCTCGGACATCGACGCTCCGAAGGGCGACAAACACTCGACCGGCGGCGTAGGCGATAAAACTTCGCTGCTGATCGCTCCGCTTGCCGCTGCATGCGGTGTGGCGGTACCGATGATATCCGGCCGCGGGCTCGGGCACACCGGCGGAACGCTCGATAAGCTCGAATCCATTCCGGGATTTAACGTCGACCTCTCGTTTGCCGAGTTCAAAAAGGTCCTCAAAAAATGCGGCCTCGCTCTCGCCGGCCAGACGAAACAGATCGCCCCGGCTGACAAGAAGATCTACGCCCTGCGCGATGCAACGGCGACGGTTCCCTATATTCCGTTGATCGTCGCCTCGATAATGTCCAAAAAGCTCGCCGAAGGGCTCGATGCTCTGGTGCTGGATGTAAAGACCGGAACTGGGGCTTTCATCCCGAAATATTCGGACACGCTAAAGCTTGCAAAGGCTCTTTGCGAGACTGGCAAGACGTTCGGCGTAAACACCAAGGCTCTGATCACTGAGATGAATCAGCCGCTCGGAAAGTACTCCGGGAATGCGCTCGAGGTATTCGAGTGTATCAAGATACTTCGCGGCGAGGCCGAAGACGAGATGAAGCCGACGCTTGACCTGTCGGTCGAATTGACTGCTACGCTGCTTGTTCAGTGTAAGACCGCCGGCACGATGGAGATGGCCCGTGACAAGATCCGTCGCGCACTTGCTACAGGCGAGGCCCTAGAGCGTTTTCGGCAGAATGTGGAACTACAAGGCGGCGACGCATCTGTTTGTGACAAACCGCAAACGCTGCTTGCAAAGGGCATTAGCGAGATCAAGATCACCTCTGATGCGAGCGGTTACATAGCCGATATCGATTCGCTCAAGATCGGCGAACTCATCTGCACGATCGGCGGCGGCCGGGAGAAGGCCGAGGACAAGGTGGATCACGCAGTTGGATTTGCATGCCTCAAAAAGATCGGCGACCGCGTCCAAGCGGGTGATGATCTCGGCATCGTCTACTGCCGGAAGAAGGATGCCGAGGTGGCAGGTGAGCGGGCTCGTGGTGCGTTCCGCGTGTCGCTTGCCCCGGCGCGGACAACTAAACTTATCCACACCGTTGTCTAAGGATTTGACCTAGAGATGAGATCCAAGATCCAGACACTGCTTCTTTTCGTCGCGATCGCGGCTGTCGGCCTGCTTTCGGCGTCGTGCTCGTCGGAAGTCGACGCCCGAGCGAATTGCAACATTCGCGTAGGCATCGTCTTTGACATTGGCGGCAAGAATGACCGTTCCTTCAACGCTGCCGCCTGGGAAGGTGTTCAGCGGGCCGAACGCGAACTCGGGATCTGCCTATACGACGTCGAGCCGGGCAATCCGACATCGATCGAGCCGGCAATGCGGGCTTTTGCGGAAAAGAATTTCGACCTTGTGATCGGCGTTGGTTTTGCCCAGGGGCCGATCATGCAAAAGGTTGCGATCGATTACCCGAACAACAAATTTGCGATCGTCGACGGCGTTATTTTTGAAGAAGACGGTAAAACACCGCTAAAGAATGTCGCGTCGCTCGTCTTTCGCGAGCACGAAGGTTCGTATCTCGTGGGAATGATCGCGGCGTCCAAATCTGAAACCGGGACGCTCGGTTTTCTAGGCGGCATGGACATTCCGCTTATTCACCGCTTCGCAAAGGGCTATCAGGAAGGTGCTCTGGCCGTAAATCCGCAGGCGAAATTTATCGTAAACTACGTCGGCGTGACCGACGGGGCCTGGAACAATCCGGGAAAGGGTAAAGAGATCTCGCTCGCCCAGATCGAAAAGGGCGCCGATGTCATTTTCACAGCTGCGGGCAACTCGGGCCTCGGAGCGTTCGATGCGGTCGAACAATACGGCAAAGGGCCGGACGGCGAAGCGAACCGATTCGTCATCGGTGTAGATTCGAATCAGAATGGGGTCAAACCCGGCTACGTTCTTACCTCGATGGTGAAACGGGTCGACAACGCCGTCTATGACGTCGTAAAGGAAGTGCTTGAGAAGCGTTTTCGTGGCGGTTTTCATACCTTTGGTCTCGACAAAGACGGCGTTGCCTACGCGATGGACCAGCACAATAAAAGCCTTGTTCCACAGGAAGTGATCCAAAAAGCTGAAGCGGCAAAGCAGAAGATAATCTCAGGCGAGATCAAAGTGACGGACGCAATGGCGAATTAGGCGATCGATGCTCGAACTCAGAAACATCCGTAAATCTTTCGGCGACTGCGTCGCGAACGAAGACGTTTCGCTCACCGTTCACAAGGCCACGATCCATGCGATCGTCGGCGAGAACGGTGCCGGTAAATCGACCGCGATGCGCGTTGTCTACGGGTTTTACGACCGCGATTCCGGTGACATCCTGCTTAACGGCAAACCGGTCGAGATCCGCAATCCTCACGACGCGATCGCACTCGGCATCGGCATGGTGCATCAGCACTTTATGCTCGTCGATACGATGACGGTGGCCGAGAATATCATTCTCGGGGCCGAGACGGGTTCGGGCGTCAATCTCGATCTCGATAAGGCAAACGCTGACATCCTCGCCCTTTCCAATGAGTTGAGGCTCGGAGTCAATCCGAAGGCCTTGATCGAAGACCTTTCCGTCGGACAGCAGCAGCGAGTCGAGCTTCTCAAAGCCCTCTATCGAAATGCCGAGCTGCTGATTCTCGACGAGCCGACCGCCGTGCTCTCGCCGCAGGAGGTCGAGGAATTCTTCTCGATCCTTCGCCGAATGCGTGAGCAGGGCAAGACGATCGTCATCATCACGCACAAGCTTGACGAGGTCCTCGCTATCTCAGACGAGGTGACGGTGATGCGCGACGGCAAGACCGTTGGCCACGTGAAGACGAGCGAAACGAGCGCCAAAGAGCTCGCGCGAATGATCGTCGGTCGCGACGTGCTGCTTCGTGTCGAAAAAGGCGATGCGGCCCCGGCGGCCGCTGTGCTTTCGGTTAGCGGATTGAAGGTCGATGGGCGGCATGGGCTTGCTGTCGATGGCGTTAGCTTCGAAGTTCGTGCGGGCGAGATCGTCGGTATCGCAGGTATCGAAGGCAACGGGCAGACCGAGCTGATCGAGGCTTTAGCGGGCTTGGCAAAGCCGCTAGCCGGAACGATAGATTTTGAAGGCCGTGATGTAACGCACCGTTCTGCACGCGAGCTAAAAGAGCTCGGGATCGCTCATATTCCTGAAGACCGCCATAAACGCGGCCTGTTGCTGCGGTCTGATCTTGCGGAAAATTCAATACTTGGCGTTCATTACCGCCCGCCGATCGCTGCCGCGACGGGGCTCGTAAACTCGGCTGCCGTCGGGCAACGAGTGACCGGAATTATTGAGAATTTTGACGTCCGTCCGCCTGATGCTTCGGCGACGGCAAAGTCGCTTTCTGGCGGCAACCAGCAAAAACTCGTGATCGGCCGCGAGTTTGGGCTCGATCCAAAGCTGCTGCTTGTCTCACAGCCGACGCGCGGCGTCGATATCGGTGCGATCGAGTTCATTCATCGCAAACTGATCGGTCTGCGCGATGCCGGCTCGGCGATCCTGCTTGTCTCGGCGGAACTCGAAGAGGTAACCGCCCTTGCCGATCGCCTGCTCGTGATCCGTGAAGGCAAGATCGTCGGTGAGGTCGATCCAAAGACCGCATCTGTCGAAGAGATCGGACTGATGATGACCGGCGGAGAATGAATGTCCGAAAGAGCGAAATTCACAGCTATCGCTCCTACCTTCGTCGTTTCTGACGTCGTAAAGACCGCAGAATATTACCGCGATGTTCTAGGGTTCAAGATCCTGGGATATTTCGCGGATCCACCCGTGTACGCGATGGTTGGCCGCGATTCGGCAGAGATCCATTTCGGAAAGCCGGATGCTGAGAATGTCAGTTCGAGTGTTTACGATCTAAGAAATGTCGGCAGCGATGTCTACATATGGGTCTCGGATATCGACGCACTGTTCTCTGAGTTGACCGAGAGCGGAGCTGACATCGTCGAAGGCCCGGTTAAACGGATCTATGAAAGCACCGAGGTCGTGATCCGTGATTGTAATGGATTACGGATCGTGTTCGGCGATTAGGCCGCCACGGCCGACGCCGTCCCGAATATTTCCTTCATCTTCGTTACAGCTTTTTCCAGATTCTCCATCGATGTAGCGTAGGACATTCGCAGAAATCCGTCCGCTCCAAAACCCTCGCCGTCGGTCACGACGATGTGAGCTTCGCGTAGCAATACATCGGAGACATCAGCCGAAGTTGCAAATCTCTCACCGAAGGTTCCTCGCACATCGACAAACGCGTAGAACGCTCCCTCGGGCATCGGTGTTTTGAAACCATGGACCTCGTTGAGTGCCGGGATCAGCCAGTCTCGACGCTTTTCGTATTCGCCGGTCATCGCACGAACGGCCTCGATCGACGCAGGATCACGAAGGGCTTTTGCGCACGCATACTGCGCAAAGGATGTCGGGTGTGTGGCCGAATGGCTTTGCAGCTTGACCATCGCTTTGGTCCATTCGACGTTCGCGATCGTATAACCGACCCGCCAGCCGGTCATCGCAAAGGTCTTCGAAAAGCTGCCGGCAATACAGACATATTCGCGCAGTTCCGGTGGAAGTGTCGCGAGCGAGAATGGCTTCGCTGGCGGGTACGCGAAGAAAAGGTAGCATTCGTCGGTCAGTACGTACACGCCGCGTTCGGCACATACTTCCACGATCCGTCGCATTTCGTCAGCGGGCACAACGCGGCCCGACGGATTACTGGGGCTGTTAATTATCAAGAGCTTTGTCTTGGGAGTGATCGCATCAGCGACTTGATCGGCGGTCAGGACGAACTCCGTGTCCTCGGTCTCGATAAAAATACTATTTGCCCGGCAAAAGGTGACGATCTCAGGGAACGTAACCCAATAGGGCTTCGGGATCAGCACATCATCGCCCGGGTTCAGAAGGGCACTCGCGGCGTTAAAGAGAGCCTGCTTGCCGCCGCACGCTGCAGCGACCTCGGCAGAACTTATGACGGCGCCGAACTGCTTTTCATAGAACTCGCCGATCGCATTTCGAAAGTCAGCGGTTCCCGCCGTCGAAGTGTATTTCGTAAGTCCTTTTTCGAGGCCTTCCCACGCGTATCGTTTAATGAGTTCCGGGGTGTCAAAGTCCGGTTCACCCACGGAGAGGTCGATAACGTCAATGCCGTTGGCACGCATTTCGGCAGCCGCCTGTGCCGCGATCAGCGTCGACGAGCCTTTCATCGCCGCTACGTGTTCTGAAACCTGAAAGTTAGCCATAAAGCTCTATCTTACCGCACGACCGGGCTATCGGCTTACCGCTGTATCCGGTTGGCTTTGTGTGAGTGGCGGTCAGGTCCGAATCGCTACAGTTTTGTCACGGAGCTACTGAGCGAGTTTTTCACGCATGCGGTGTTCGACGAGTTCGGGAATTAGTCCGTCTACGCGTCCGCCGAGCATAAAGACCTGCTTCATCAGGGTTGAAGAGACATAGGAATATTTCTCGTCCGCCATGAAGAATACGGTCTCGATCGCAGGTTCGAGCTTGCGGTTCATCAGAGCCATCCTTAGCTCGTATTCGTAATCGGCCACGGCTCGAATGCCGCGTACGATCGCCGTAGCTCCCGAGCGCCGGGCAAACTCGGCGGTCAGCCCCGAAAAACTGTCGACGATCATGCGGCAACCGTTGGTGTCGACGCTCGGCAGCACCTCGCGAATGATCTGACATCGTTCCTCGACCGAAAAAAGCGGCTCTTTGTCGGGATTATTGAGGACCGCGACGATCATCTCGTCAAAAAGCGGGGCACTTCGACAAATGATATCGAGGTGTCCATTGGTCAGCGGGTCAAAGGAACCGGGGAAGATAGCTCGTCGCATGGGATTAAATCGATGATCAGAACCGCGTAGCGAGCAACTTCCGTGCACGCTCCACCGCCTCTTTGCATTCGATCAGATACTCGGGATTCGGCTTCATCGCCAGGACCTGCTCAAATTGCTTGCGCGCCTTTTCGGGCTGCTTAAGTGCAAGATAAGCCTCGCCGAGGTGAAGGTGCAGATTCATATTGTTTTTCTCAGTTTCCAATGCCTTCTCGAAAAGTCCCACGGCTTTCTCAACGTCGCCGCCATAGAGCCGCGTTTCGATCTCGACCTGGCCGAGCACGTCATAGGCGCTGTGGTCCTGGTAGTTCGGCTGGATCTCGATCACCTTTTGCATCGCGTCCTTAACCTCGCCGACCGCCTTTAGCCCGACAGTTAGCATGTTCAACCGGCCAAGTTCGCCAAGGTTCGCTCCGTACCAGAAGTGGCCCTCAGCCCGCTTCGGTTCCAGCCCGAAAGCGATCTTGGCCGCATCGCGTCCCGCTTCGAACGCCGCGTTCGCATCATCGCCATTGCCGGATTGCTTGCCGAGAAAGTAGTTCATCCTAGCGTACTTCCATTCGACCTCGAAATTCCGGTTTCGATAGTCGCGAACCTTTCTCAACTCTTCAACTGCATTGCGGAGTTTGCCGATGTCTTCGCGTTCCTTGAAAAGTTCCTCCGCCTTGGCGATACCGGCCGTGATCGCCTCGGGCGAGACGGTCGGCTGCGGTTTGTCGAGTGCGTCGGTGGTGCTGCACGCGTTCAGTAAACACAATGTAATTACGAGTAGGGCTAAAAGCGTTAGTTTTCGGCGGTTCATAGGCGAGAATTCTCCGGAACGTGATAAAATCCCAACTTACATTCGCAATCTGAATTCGCTTGTGAAGTGCGATTAACTTAGCACAAAGCCGCAATGAACGACAAAGGGCAACCGGCCGCATTCTACGATCTCGAGGGCACATTGGTGAGCACCAACCTGGTGCATACGCTTGGGTTTTACGCTACTCGTCAACAGGGCTTATGGCAGACGGCGAAGAAGAGCGTGGGCACGCTGACGAAGCTGCCCTTCTTCGGGATCACAGACCTGTATTCGCGCAACGTTTTCAATGAGGTCTTTTTCCGAAGCTACGCAGGGTTTTCACAAGACCGCTTGCGGTATTTCTCGGACGAGCTTTTTGAAACGGTGCTAAAGCCTGCCATCTTTCCCGGAACCTTCGACCTCATCGCGGCCGGTAAGAAGATCGGCCAGCGGCAGGTGGTGCTTACCGGTGCACTCGATTTCACGATCAAGCGGCTGATGGACCATCTCGGGATCGATGATTACGTTGCCAATCGACTCGAATTCGTAAATGGTTACGCGACGGGCCGAGTCTTGCCGCCGGTGATGGCATCGGCAACGAAGGCAAAGTGGATACGCGAATACGCCGAGCGGGAGAACATAAATCTTTCGGAAAGCTACGCATATTCGGACAGCATCTCAGATCTGCCGATGCTTTCGATCGTCGGGCATCCGGTCGCGGTCTGTCCGGACTTTCGTTTGAAACAAACGGCGTTGCAGCACGACTGGGCCGTGCTCGATCTGAAATAAGAAATTCATTACGGTATCACGGAGGTCACGGAGTTTTTTGAGGTTCACAAAAGCAATTCATTCTATTTTCTTTCTTCTTGCGACGGTCGGCTTGTTATACGGCTTCGACGCAAAAGTGGTGCCGGCTTCGAAATATTTCAACTCGAAACGGCTTATCGAAGACCTTCGAACGCTTGCAGCCGACGACATGGAAGGCCGATCGCCCGATCGTTCGTCGATCGCAAAGGCCCGAGATTACGTCAAGAAGAGACTTGCAGAGTCGGGGTTAGAGGTTGAGCGGCAGGATTTCGAGATAAAGCTTCGGAATGCGACCAACGTTCTCGCCGGTGTCAACTTCTTCGGGCAGATCAAGGGTCGAAAGTACCCGGAGAAATACCTCGTGATAACGGCCCACTATGACCACGACGGCATTCGAAACGGCCAGATATACAACGGTGCGGATGACAACGCATCGGGAACCGCAGCATTGTTTGCGATCGCTTCTTATTTCCAGAAGAACACGCCTGATCACTCGCTGCTATTCGTAGCGTTTGACGCCGAGGAAAAGGGGCTGCTAGGAGCAAGGCATTTTGTAGCCAATCTACCGGTCAAGAAAGAGTCGATCGTGCTGAACATCAACATGGATATGATCGCCCGCGGCGATAAAGGTGAGCTATACGCGGCGGGGGCGTTTCTGTATCCGCAGTTCCGTCCGGCTCTCGAAGCCGTTCAGAAAAAGGCGAAGGTCAAACTGCTGTTAGGACACGACGATCCAAAACTCGGCCGCGATGATTGGACGAATCAGTCAGATCACGCCGCTTTTCATCGCGAAAAGATACCGTTCATCTATTTCGGGGTCGAAGATCACCCCGATTATCACAAGCCGACGGATGATTTCGAGAAGATCGATCCCGACTTTTACGTGCGGGCGGTTGAGACGATCATTGAGGCGATAAAGCAGATAGATTCAGCCAAATAGAATATGGCACTTCAATTACGCAGAAAAACCCACGAATCAATCGTGTATATCGACCGCGATTCTGCTCCGCGGATCATGCCGAACGGCGAGGATTTCATTCTCGAAGACCTGCCGATCGGCACGCGGGTCATTTATCCGAATCCTTCGATCAAGGGCTTGCCCAATCGAGAGGCGGCGATCCGGTATGCGGTGAATCATCCGCTCGAGATGGAGCCTCTGTACGCACTGCTCGAACCGGGAATGCGGGTGACGATAGCGATGGACGACATTTCGCTGCCGCTGCCGCCGATGGCCTTGCCCGACATGCGGCAGACGATGCTCGAGGTCGTACTAGATATGTGCGCGGCGAACGGCGTAGACGACGTGCATCTGATCATCGCCAATTCGCTTCATCGCAAGATGACCGAGTGGGAAATGAAGCGGATGGTCGGATCAGCGATATTTGACGAATTCTATCCCGACCGATACTACAACCACGACGCCGAAGCCGATGACGAACTGGTCACGATCGGTCACACGCGGCATAACGAGCCGCTGCGGGTCAACAAACGTGCGATCGAGAGCGATCTGCTCATCTATCTAAACATCAACCTCGTTCCGATGGACGGTGGCCATAAATCAGTCGCCGTGGGCCTGTGCGATTACGAATCTCTGCGTTCGCATCATGAGCCGCAGACGATCCGCGATAGCGACTCGTACATGGATCCGCCGAAATCTGCCCTTAATCACAAGGTCATCAAGCTCGGCAAACTGGTCGATGAGCATTGCAAGGTCTTCCATATCGAGACGGCTCTCAACAACAGGATGTTCCCTGAGGGCTACGATATCCTGACGCGGAATGAGGACGAATTCTCGTTCGCCGATCGCCTGAAGTGGGAGGCGATGAAACGGACGTTCTCGAAGCTTCCCCGACTCGCCCGGAGAAAGATGCTGCACGCCATTCCGGCGGCCTATGAACTGATCGGCTGCTTTGCAGGCTCGACAGAGCCGGTTCACGAAAAAATTCTTGAACTCAACTACCGTCAGTACGAGATACCCGTAAAGGGCCAGTGCGACATCCTGATCTCGGGAATTCCGGACATCTCACCGTACAACGTTTATTCGGCCTTGAATCCGATACTTGTTCAGGTGATGGCTCTTGGCTATCACTTCAACATGTACCGGAATAAGCCTCTGCTGCGAAAGGGCGGCGTGATGATCATCACGCATCCGTGCTTTGACGAATTCGACCACAAGTTCCACCCGAGCTATATCGAATTTTTCCATCGGCTCCTGCCGGAGAGCCGCGATGCGTTTTATTTGCGAGAAAAGTACGAGCGCGAATTCGCTTCGAATCCGGCCTACGTCGAGATGTACCGCCGTGGCAATGCATATCACGGTGCTCATGCCTTTTTCATGTGGTATTGGGGCGAGAACGGCCGTCAGCACGTCGGCAAGGTCATCGTCGCCGGTGCGGAAAACGCTCACGTTCCCGAGATGCTGGGCTGGGAGCGTGCCGACAACCTGACCGAAGCGATCGCGATGGCCCGGTCGTACATGGGCCGCAATGCCGAGATCACAATGCTGCACCAGCCGATGATCGGGCTTTGCAGCGTGACGGATTAATGGCCTCGGGCAAGAAAACTTGGGACGAGATCGCCGAAAAAGACGCATACTTTGGCGTTGCTACCCATGAAAAGTATCGTTCAGCCTCGCTCGACGACGAAGCGAGACGCGCGTTTTTTGAAAGCGGCCGCGAGCACGTGGATCTTGTTTTTCGTGAGTTAGAAGGTGCATTTGGTCGGCTCGAGAAACCCGAAAAGGCTCTCGATTACGGCTGTGGTGTAGGGCGAATTCTGATCCCGTTCGCGGGGCGATGTGAACGAGTCGCTGGCGTCGATATTTCTGGGGGAATGCTCGATGAGTCTAAACGGAACCTCACTGACGCGGGGGTAGAGAACGTCGACTTGCTCACGGCAGAAGATTTTTTGGCAGACGACGAATCGAGATATGATCTCGTGCACAGCTACATCGTTCTTCAGCATATCGAGCCGCGAGTCGGCTACGGGATCATAGAGAAGATCCTGACAGGACTGAAGCCGGGAGGTGTTGGGATGATCCACGTCACTCACACCGATAACGCCCCGGTGTTTACTCGGCTTCGTTCGCGTATTTATCGCGATCTGCCGTTTGTTCACGCGGCTCTGGGTTCGATCAGAAGCGAGGACAGGCCTTTTATTCCTATGTATTCGTATGAGATGTCCCTGGTAAAGAGCCTCGTCCGCGCTAACGGATGCAGGGTCGGCTCATCGATCGAGACCGATCATGGTTATTTGGGAGAGATGCTGTTCTTTCGTAAGGAGTCGTGAAGATGCAAAAGCTGCTTACCTTCGCTTTTTTGTTCACCGCCACAATAGCGGCGTACGGTCAAAATTCGCGTCCGCGAGTGCCGTTTGTCGACAATGGAGCCTGCCCGTTTGAATGCTGCACTTATCGCAGCTGGACGGTCGACAAGGACACTACCGTGCGAACAGCGATGCGCGACGGAGCTTCGGTCGCTTTCAGGCTAAAAAAAGGTGAACGAGTCCGCGGACTGACTGGAACTGTCATTACTACACAGGCCGGGGAAGTTCGGACTTTGAAGAAGACGAAACTCGGCAACGTTACGGTCAATCCCGGTCAAACGCTCTACCTCTTGACCTATCTGGGTGAGGGCTTTCATAAGATCTGGTATCGCGGACGGATATACGAAGAGGAGACCTACGATCCCGAGATCTTTCGGCAGGTACGTGAGCCGCGATCCGTCTGGTGGGTCAAAGTGAGGAATTCAAAAGGAAAGATCGGCTGGAGCCGCGAGCCGGAGCATTTTGGGAATAAAGATGAATGCGGCAATTGAGCGATAGAAAATGAAGCTATCACCAACAGAAACATTTAAGGGCAAGAAGATCTTCTTCATCGGCGGTACCGGCTTTGTGGGTAAGGTCACGCTCTCGATGCTGCTTAATAATTTTCCCGATATAGGAAAGGTCTATGCGACCGTGCGTGCGCGGGATGCAAATGAGTCGAAGATCCGTTTTTGGACCTCGATCGTGACCTCGCCGACGTTCGATCCGCTGCGGGAGAAGTACGGCGACAGATTTGAAGATTTCATTAAGAGCAAGGTCGTTCCGGTCAACGGTGATGTCGGCAACGAACTCCTTGGCCTCGACGAGAAAGAGGCGAAGAAGATCATGCGGGATACCGACGTGATCATCAATGGTGCGGGAAACGTCACATTCAACCCGCCGCTCGAGTCTGCACTTCGCACGAATATCAACGGTTCGAATAACATCATCAAGCTCGCGCGGATGATGAAAAAGCCGCGGCTTGTTCACGTTTCGACCTGTTTCGTCGCGGGGAAACGCAGCGGGCCGATCTGGGAGAACGAGCCTGTCGTCGGGTATTTCCCCCGGAAGAATGAATTGGTTGGCACAACGTTCGACGTCAATCGCGAGGTCGAAGACTGCGCCCGATTGTCAGAACAGGCGAGGCAAGAAGCGGACGATGCGGTGCAAGCGGCGAAGTTTCGCGAGCAGGCCCGCAAGCGCTTTATCGAAGAGGGCCGCGATCCCGATGACGAGGCCGAACTAAAGTCGGCGATCTTTCGTGAGCGCAAAATGTGGATCCGTGAGCGCACGACCGAACTCGGTTCGGAGCGGGCCGAATACTGGGGTTGGACGAATATCTACACTTATTCCAAATCGCTCGCTGAGCAGATAATTGCTTCCCAGGATGACATCGTAAAAACGCTCGTTCGGCCATCCATTGTCGAGTCGTCGCAGGCGTATCCTTTTCCAGGCTGGAATGAAGGCTTTACGACGACCGCACCGCTGATACTGATCGCTCTTCGCGGCCAGCCGGTAATTCCTGTAAATGAGAAGCTGATCCTCGACATCATCCCTGTCGACATGGTCGCTGGCGCGATCATTGCTGCGGCGATGAACGTGCTGATCGACAACAACCCGCCCTTGGTATTCCAGGCATCGTCGGGCGATTCGAACCCGAACGATATGAAGCGTATCGTCGGTCTCGTCGGGCTCTATAAACGCCAGCACTTTGAAGAAAAAGAGACCGGAAACAAGATCGTCAACAAACTCGCGGGAATGGTCGAGGCGATACCGGTCACGCAGAGAGCCTACGAACTGACGTCAGCTCCGATGCTCAACAAACTCGCCAAGCGGGCCGACGATCTAATGGACAAGGCGAGTCCGCGTTGGGGAGGCGGCCGGATCGGGAACATTATTTCGGATCTCAAGAAATCAACCGAGGGATTTAAGGAATCGACTCAGGCTACGATCGACGCATTCTCGATGTTCAAGCCGTTTATGATCGACAACGAGTACTTGTATCGATCGGACAACGTGCGGGCACTTCACTCGCTCATTCGGGACAAGGAAAAGTCTCTGCTGCCGTGGTATCCAGAGAGACTCGACTGGTACGACTATTGGCTGAACGTCCATTTCCCGGGAATGCGAAAATGGGTGCTGCCCACGCTTGAAGAAGAACTCAAAGCGGTCGAGAAACGTGCTTACACATATAAAGACCTGATCGATCTGTTCGAAACCTCGTCAAAGCGTTTTGCGACGCGCGTTGCAATGCGCATCGAGCGAAACGGCCGAAAGGAACAGTACACGTTCGAAGACGTTCGGGAACTCACGTATCGTGCAGCCGGTTTTCTTGCAAGGAACGGCATTGCCTCAGGCGATCGAGTCATCCTTTTCTCCAACAACATGCCCGAATGGGGAATGGCCTATTTCGGCATTCTACGGGCCGGAGCGACTGCGATCCCGATCGATCCAGCGTCGACGGTCGACGAGATCATTACGTTTGCCAAAGCCGGCGAGGCGTCTGCTATCCTTTTAAGCCCGAAGTTAGCGGCTGAGAATCCGGAACTCGCCGAAAAACTCGGCGAGGTTAAGCTCTGGACTTTCGACGACGTCTTCGAAATGAAGTCGGAGACTGAGGAAGCTAAAAGAAATGCCCTGCTTCCGCCGCGTGTCGCATCGAATGCGATCGCGTCGTTGATCTTTACGTCCGGCACGACGGGAACGCCGAAGGCCGTGATGCTCTCTCACAAGAACTTCGTCAACATGATCTCGATGCTCTCGTCGGTACTCGAAATGGATATCACGGACGGAGTGTTGAGCGTGCTGCCGATGCATCACACATTCGAGTTTTCGGCCGGATTCTTGACGCCGTTCTCAAACGGAACGCAGATAACCTACCTTAACGAACTTACTGCCGAGGATCTTTCAAAAACGATCGAGAATGGGCACGTGACCGGAATGGTGGGCGTTCCGGCGCTTTGGGAGATGCTACACCGCCGGATCAAGACCCGGCTTCGCGAACGCGGCGATTGGATCGCCGATCTGGCTGAGAACGTTATCGAATTCAACGCGTGGATCCGCGATAACACACCATTCAATCTCGGGCCGATCGTCTTTTTGCCCATCCATCAGGGCATGGGTGGCAAGATGCGCTACCTCATCTCTGGCGGTTCTGCGCTGAGTGAAAAAGTGCAAAAAGACCTGCATGGGCTTGGCTTTACGGTACTCGAGGGCTACGGCTTGACCGAGAGTTCGCCGGTGCTAACCGTCGCTCGCCCTGGAAACAAGATGCTCAAGGGCAGCGTCGGCAAACCGCTTCCGGGAGTCGAAGTTAAGATCGACGCTCCGGACGAGAATGGGGTCGGCGAGGTCCTGGCGCGTGGACAGAACGTTATGGTCGGCTACTTTAATAACGACGAAGCCACGGAAGCCGTTTTGCAAGATCGGTGGCTTCGCACGGGCGATCTCGGCCGTCTCGACGAAGACGGAAATCTGTACATCGTTGGCCGCTCGAAGGATGTGATCATCGATTCAAACGGAAAGAACATCTATCCCGACGAGATCGAAGACCTTTACGGAAAAACTCCATTTATAAAGGAGCTTAGTATCGTTGGCCTGCCTGATCCCGACGGTGGCGAAAAGATCGCCGCCCTGGTCGTTCCGGACTATGAGCACGACATCGCTCTTTCGCGGGCTGAGGCGAATAAGAAAGTTGAGGACCATTTCCGCGAGATCTCGTCCGGTCTTCCGTTCTTCAAACGCGTTAAGGTGCTGCATCTCACTCCATTTGAGCTGCCGCGCACGGCGACGAGAAAGGTAAAGCGGCCGCTCGTCGTCGAAATGCTTCAGTCGCTGGAAGAGCGGGAAAAGACAAGAACGGATAAGCAGGTCGAGGCCAAGGGTGACGACAATATGCTCTGGATCCGAAAGGTCGTCGCAAGCGTCTCAAACCGACCTTTAGCCGACGTTGCGATCGGAGATAAGCTCGCTGACCTTGGATTCGACTCCCTTATGTTCGTTGAGCTCCAGGCCGCGGTCGAAGATGCAGGAGGCCGCGTACCATCGCCGGACACATTGAGCGAAGTGCAGACGGTTCGAGAACTGCTGACCGCCGTTCAGAGAGTCGATCGAACAAAAAAACTTGCGGACGAACCAAAGCTCGAGGAAAGGAAGCAGGAAGACGAGATCTACATTCCGGGCGTGGTTCGACGCGTAGGAAACGCCGTTGTCGATCTGGCTCAGGACGCGCTCTACTCGCGTGTGCTCGAGACTTCGATCGAGGGCGAGTCGAATGTCCCGGTCCACGTGAACTTTATCGTTGCCCCTAACCACACCTCGCACATCGATACGGGCCTGATAAAAAGAGCTCTCGGAAAGGACGCGGCCGAACAGACGGTCGCTGTCGCCGCGGCGGATTACTGGTTCGACACCAAATACAAGCGGGCGTATATGAACAACTTCACGACGCTTGTGCCCATCGAACGGACTGGCAGCCTGAGGCAGTCGCTCCGTCACGTCACGCAGATATTGAACGATGGCTACAATGCGCTGATCTTTCCCGAAGGCGGGCGTCAGGAATCTGGCCAGATCGCCGAATTTAAGCCGATCATCGGTTACTTGGCTCTGAATCAGAAGATAGGCATTTTGCCGATCTACATCTGGGGCACGTATGAGGCGTTTCCAAAGGGGATGATCATCCCGAAAAGTTCGAGTATCGGCGCAAGGATCGGTGCAAAGGTCGGCCGTTTTCTTGATTACGACGAACTACGGAAGATGACTGACGGCGTGCCAAATGCAGAATCGTATCGGCTAGTCGCGGCGCGCGTACAGCATGAGGTCGAAAATCTGCGGGACGGTAAGCGTGATAAATTTGACGTTGCTGCGATCAGAAAGAAGTGGAAGGCCGATAGGCGAAGGTCGCGGAAGCAAGAGCCGGTGATAGACGAATAAGCAAGGCCCCCGAAGGGGCCCTGGCTAAGGTTAACTACCGAACTTTCTGAACGGCAGGAAGAAGCAGTCCGATCAAGGCCGAGCTCGTGGCTACGACGACGAGCAGTTCGATGAGAGTGAAGCCAAGATTGCTCGAGATGCGCTTTACAGTATTCTTCATGATAATTTCTCCTTTTCAATTAATCTTGGATCGCAATTTCCTGCCATCCAGTTAAGAATGCGGTACGGTGATCGGAAAACTATCATTAGGATCAAAAATTTTTTGTCCGACAAACATTTTAGTGGCCCTAAACGTAGGAAACTTTGTCGCATACAACCATTATTAGAAGCTCTATGTTCAAAAAGATATTCTCATTGTCGTTAGTCATTGCTGCGTTTTCCGCGGTAAGTTTTGGTCAAAATACTGCCCTAAAGGTCGATTTCGAGAAGTTCACGCTGCCAAATGGCCTTGACGTGATCTTTCATATCGATCGAAGCGATCCGGTCGTCGCCGTGTCGCTCACCGCACACGTTGGGTCTGCGCGTGAAAAGCCCGGACGAACGGGTTTTGCTCATATGTTTGAGCATCTCCTGTTTCTCGAATCTGAAAATCTCGGAAAAGGCGGCCTCGATAAGCTCAGCTCGCGTATCGGCGGCTCGGGCGCTAACGGCTCGACGAACCGCGACCGCACTAACTATCTGCAGACGGTTCCGAAGGACGCCCTCGAAAAGATGCTCTGGGCCGAAGCCGACAAACTCGGGTGGTTCATTAACACGGTCAGCGAAGACGTTCTCGCCAAGGAAAAGCAGGTGGTCAAGAACGAAAAGCGTCAGGGCGACAATCAGCCGTACGGCCATACGCAGTATGTGATCGACAAGAATCTTTATCCGTCGGATCATCCGTACAACTGGCAGGTGATCGGATCGCTGGATGACCTTCAAAATGCGACGCTTGAGGATGTTAAGGAATTCTTCCGTCGGTGGTACGTGCCGAATAACGTAACGCTCACGGTTGCGGGCGATTTCGATACCGCACAGGCAAGGAAGTGGGTCGAGAAGTACTTTGCTGAGATCAAGCGCGGGCCAGATATCGAACCGCAGCAAAAACGGCCGGGCGTTGTGAAGCAGACGGTCAAGCTGTATCACGAGGACAATTTTGCCCGGCTTCCCGAATTGACGATGGCGTGGCCGGCCGTCGAGGCATACCACCCCGACACATACCCGCTCGAAGTACTGACGAACTATCTCTCGTCGGGCAAGAAGGCTCCGCTCTACAAGGTCCTGGTCGAGAAAATGAAAGTAGCGCCCGGAGCACGGATGTATGTGTATGATTCCGAACTAGCCGGCCAGGTACATCTCGAGGTGCAGGCGTTCGACGGAAAGGACCTTGACGAGGTCGCGACGGGGATCCAGGAAGCCTTCGCGATGTTTGAGAAAGACGGTATTTCGGACTCCGACCTCAGTCGGATCAAGGCCGGACAAGAGACACAGTTCTACAATTCTCTTTCCAGCGTCTTGGGCAAAGGTACGCAGCTTACGCAGTACAACATGTTCGCGGGCGATCCGGGCTTTGTTTCTAAGGACATCGCGAGCATTCTCGCCGTTACGCCTGCCGACGTGAAGCGTGTTTACGAGAAGTACATCAAGGGCAAGAATTTCGTTGCGACGAGCTTCGTGCCGAAGGGTAAGGTTGCGGTCGCTCTCGAAGGCTCCACGAAAGCTGATGTCGTCGAAGAAAAGATCGTTCAGGGAGCCGAAGCTGACGTCGATCCTTCTGCACAAGCTCAGTACGAGCGTACACCTTCGTCGTTTGATAGGACCAAAGAACCACCATATGGGCCGACGCCGGCATTGAAAATTCCGACCGTCTGGGAGCGAAAACTCGCTAACGGCTTGCGTGTCTATGGGATCGAGAGCAACGAGGTTCCGCTGGTTCAATTCGAGATCGTGATCGATGGCGGGGCTCAGTTGGACGATATCAATAAGGTCGGCGTCGCGAGCCTGATGGCCCGAATGATGACTCAGGGCACGCAAAAGAAGACGCCGCAGGAACTCGAGGAGGCGATCCAGCAGCTTGGAGCTTCCATCAATGTCTCGGCCGGTTCTGAGGAGGTTCGTATCAGTGCGAATACGCTCGCTCGCAATTACGATGCGACGCTTGCGCTTGTTGAAGAGATCTTATTCGAGCCGCGTTGGGATGCCGCCGAATTTGACCGGCTCAAGCGAAGTACGATAAGCCAGATCCAACAGACGATGGCGAGCCCAACGGGCATCGCGCAGATCCAGGTCGGTCGTCTGCTCTACGGCAAGGATGATATTCGCGGCCGCAACACCGCCGGTACGATCGAGTCGGTAAACGCGATCACGATCGACGATCTCAAGGCATTCTACGCGAAGAATATCTCGCCTTCGGTCGCCAGGATGCACGTGGTCGGGGCACTTCCAGCGGCAAAAGTGACGAGTTCGCTCGCCGGCATCAATCGCCGCTGGCAGGCAAAACCGGTGAAGTTGCCGTCGTTCAAGCTCCCGCCAGCACCGGCAAAGACGACCGTCTATTTCTATGACGTGCCGAATGCAACACAGTCGGTTCTTGCTCTCGTAAAGCCCGCGCTGACCGTGGACGACAAGGACTTTTATCCGGCGACGGTCGCGAATTACATCCTCGGCGGCGGAGGCTTTGCTTCGCGGCTGACGCAGGAACTTCGCGAAGGTAAGGGATACACGTACGGTATCGGGTCTGGATTTCAGGCAACGAGATCGACCGGCACGTTCTCGATAAACAGCAGCGTTCGCAGTAACGTCACGCTTGAGTCGCTGGACCTGATCAAGAGTATCGTTGCCGATTACGGCAAGACGTTCACTGATGCCGATCTCGATACGACAAAGAGCTTCCTGATCAAGAGCAATCTGCGAGCGTTCGAGACTTCGGGAGCAAAACTCGGGATGCTGGCTAACGTAAGCAAGTACGGCTGGAAACCTGAGTACGTACGCGATCGCGAGCAAGTTGTGCGAGCAATGACGGTACCACGAATCAGGGAACTATCGGCGAAATATCTCAACGCCGATAACATGATCTGGCTTGTTGTGGGCGATGCCAAGACGCAGCTTCCAAGATTGAAGGAACTCGGCTTTGGCGATCCTGTTCTTATTGCGAAGTAGCCGAAGTAGTCGGGTTCAAAACGATCAATGGCCCCGGAAGAGAAGTTCCGGGGCTTTTTATTTCCACGTCGCAATACTGCTATTCTTAACGAATTATGACGAAAATCGGACGCTGGGCTCTCGTAGCCGCCTTCGTGCTGTCTTCTACGCTAGTGTCGCTGGCTCAATCAGCTCCGGCAGTTGACCGGAAAAAGCTTACCGAAGACGTCAAGCGCGAATTCATGCACGCGTGGAACGGCTACAAGCAGTATTGCTGGGGCCACGACGATCTCAGGCCGCTTACCAAGACGTGCCGCGACTGGTACGGGCAATCGATACTCATGACACCGGTCGATTCGCTCGATTCGCTCTATCTTCTCGGCTTTAAGAAAGAGGCTGATAAGACGCGCGAGTACATCACGAAGAACCTGTCCTTTGACAAAGACATTTCGGTCCAGAATTTCGAGATCGTTATACGAATCCTCGGCGGGTTGCTCTCGAGCTATCAGATGACGGGCGATAAAAAGCTGCTCGCGTTGGCCGATGATCTCGGCACGCGTTTACTGCCGGTATTTGATTCGCCGACTGGCATGCCGTACAAGTATGTCAACCTAAAGACAGGCAAAACCAGCGGCAATATCTCGAACCCGGCCGAGACAGGCACGCTTCTGATCGAATTCGGGGCCCTCGCAAAACTCACCGGAAAGCAGGTCTATTACGACAAGGCCAAGCGGGCACTCGTCGAAACGTACAAACGGCGCTCGCCGATCGGGCTCGTCGGTACGAACATCGATGTCGAAACCGGAAAATGGACAAAAACCGAAAGCCATGTCTCCGCCGAGATCGATTCGTACTACGAATACATGATCAAGTGTTGGCTGCTCTTCGGCGATACCGAATGCCGCGACATGTGGGAAGATTCGATCGCGAAAGTGCATTCGTATCTGGCCGACGAAGGGACCGACATGACGCAGACCAGCCGCACCGGAACGGTAAAAGTTGGCGATCTGTGGTACGGACGGGCAGATATGAACACGGGGAAACGCACCGCGACGGTCACTGGTGCACTCGATGCTTTTTTCCCCGGTGTTCTTGCGCTCGACGGCGATCTGAATCGCGCTCGGGCGTTGCAGGATTCGATGTTCAAGATGTGGCAGGTTCACGGCATCGAACCGGAAGTCTACGATTACCGTGCGAACAAGGTGGTCAACGGCGGCTACCCGCTCAGGCCCGAGATCGTCGAATCGACGTATTTTCTCTATCAGTTCACCAAAGACCCGAAATATTTGGCGATGGGTAAGCAGATGTTCGAGGATTTTGTGAAACACTGTCGCCACGACGTTGCATATGCGGGCCTGCGAAACGTCGAGACGAAAGAAAAGACTGACTATATGCACAGCTTCCTACTGGCTGAGACGTTCAAGTATTTTTATCTGCTGTTTGCGCCGGACAAGACGCTAGATGTGAAGCAGGTCGTGTTCAATACTGAGGCTCACCCGATCAAGAAGACTTGGAAGAATTAGCCACTGAGAACACGGAGAGCACAATGACGATCTCAGTTATCTCGGTGACCTCTGTGGCGAAAACAATATGGCGAAATCAAAGGCCCTCGCAAAATCTGAAAAAGCGGAGAAACGCATCCTGATCACCGGCGGGACCGGCTTTCTGGGTACGCACATCGTTCGGCAGTTTCTGGACGCGGGAGAAAAGAACCTGAAGGTAATGGCCTCGCGCGTTCCGGAGTGGATGAAGGACGCCGGCGTCAAAGCGGTCGAGGGTTCGGTGACCAAGCGAGATGACCTTGCTAAGGCGTGCAAGAACGTCTCGGCGATCTTTCACCTCGCCGGAAAGGTGTCGCGTGATAATAACGATGCCGCCGCGATGAATCGCGTCCATCTCGAAGGCACGAGGATGTTGTGCGAAGCCGCTGCAGAAGCTGGGATCGGCACGATTGTGCTTGCGTCGTCGAGCGGTACGATCGCCGTGACCGAGCATGAGCAGATCGTCGATGAGACCTATCCGCAGCCGGTCGAGATCATATCGCAGTGGGCATACTACGCCTCGAAGTGTTATCAGGAACGTACCGCTCTGCAAAATTTCTCAGGAGAAGGAAAACGGCTTGTAATAATGAATCCGTCGCTACTTCTCGGCCCGGGCGACGAACGGCTCAGCTCGACAAAGATCGTGCTCGATCATCTCGGACGAAAGATCCCGTATTGTCCGAGCGGCGGTCTGAATTTCGTCGATGCTCGCGATGCTGCGGCGGCATTTATCGCGGCTCTCGAAAAAGGAAGAACCGGCGAGAAATATTTGCTCGGCTCTCAGAACATGACGTTCGAGCAATTTTTCGGGCGGCTGGAGCGGCTCAGCGGTGTCGCGGCGCCACTGGTCAAGGTGCCGAAGAAGTTCGCGATGGCCGGCGCGTCGATGATCTCGTCTCTCTACTCGAACTGGGGTAAGCCCTCGCCGGTAGCGACGAGCGAGGTAGAGCAAGCTGAGCATTTCTGGTATTTCACTTCGGCTAAAGCCGAGGAAGAGCTTGGCTTTTCGCCTCGCGATCCGCAGGAGACGCTTCAGGATACGATCGCTGATATTCGTGAGAATGTGCTTGGCGGCGGGATATTCAACCAAAAGCCACGAATTCACGAATAGACTTCTCTCATTCGTGGCTCGCGTCATTTTTTCCCAAAGAAAAAGAAGAAAAATAACGCCGTATGTTCGCGACGGATGCCTTCTGCGTAGCCGAGGGTCCGCCGGCTCGCGTTCTCTACGGAACCGTTCGTGTTGACGTAGCCGAGCGTCGAACGACTTGCGTTCTCGACCGTTCCGTTGGAACTGATGTAACCGAGCGTTCTGCGGCTTGCGTCTTCGACTGATCCGTTCTTGTTGAGATATCCGAGCGTGCGCCGGCTGCTGTCTTCGATCGATCCGTTGGAGTTGATGTAGCCCAATGTGCGACGGCTGGAATCCTCGACCGTGCCGTTAGACGAGATATAGCCGATAGTTCGCCGCGCGCTGTCTTCGATCGACTGTCCAAAAATCGCGGCAGCTGAAAGCAGCGTGATCGCCGTTATCCGGGATATGATGTTCATTTCTAAACGTCCTCCGTTCCGCCTTTAGAACGGCCAACGAGCCGGTAGCCTGCAAACAATAAAAGTCCGATAACCGCGGCGATGAGGATCGTGACGCCTTCTTTTGCGAGATCCACGTTTGTGAGTAGCCAGATTATCAGCCCGATAGAAAGTGCCGCCGCAACGATACCCAACGGCACAGAGAACGGAGCCGGCTGCGGCAGGTCTTTTCGGCTTCGAAAGATCGGCAGCGCAAGACAAGTTGTCGCGTAAACCAGCAAGCGCGTGATCGTTGCGATCGCGACTGCTGTCAGGAACGAAGACTGGATAGTCAGTATAAGAATCACGATCGCGGTTGCAATGATCGCGACATACGGCGTCTTGAAACGATCGTGTGTTTTCGCGAATACATTCGGCAGATCGCGTTGTTCGCTCATGGCAAACAGCATACGCGTCGAAGCGAGGACACCGACGTTCAAGTTGCCGAAGATCGAGATCAACGCCCCGAGCGTTATAAATCCCGCGCCAAACGCACCTAGGAACAGTGCAGCGGAGTCCGCGATCGGCCGTTCAGACTGGGCCAGGCCCGGAAGTGTGCCGATGCTCACGATCTGGATCAGGATGTAGAAAACGGCAACAATTATGATACCGACGATCAAGCCAAATGGGATCGTCCGGGAAGGCTCGCGAGTTTCGCCCGCAAGCACCACTGATGCTTCGAAACCGACAAACGCATAAATGAGCAGAAGTACCGCGCTCGAAAACGCCGAATAATCCGGCGTCGCCGCAAACGAAAAATTGGCAGGTGACACGAAAAAGATCCCGACCGCAACGAAGATAAACAGCGGCAGCAGTTTTCCGATCGTGAAGACATTTGTCATCAGCGACGATTCGCGAATGCCAAGCAGGTTTACCGCTGTGATGACGAAAACGACGAGAGTCACGAGGGCGATCCGCATTCCGCCTTCGTTCGCTCCCGGCAGGAAAAAGCCGAGATACGTGACGAGCAGATTGCAATTCGCCGCAAACGTCGCTACGCGTACGATCCAGTAGAGCCACCCGACCTCGAATCCAACGGCTGGACCAAAGGCCTCGCGTGCATAAAGGTATGGCCCGCCTGTCGTACTAAAACGGCTTGCAACCTCGGAATAACAAAGAACGATAAGGCCGACAACGAGGCCGCACGCGACGAAAGCGAGCAGGCTCCACGCGCCGATCTGTGCAAATACCTTTGCAGGGAGGCCAAAGATTCCGGCACCGATAATCGTGTTGACGACAACAGCCGTAAAATCCCAGCGGCCCAGACCGCGGATCAGTTTTTCTTCAGTCATCTTTTCTTGGGCGAGTACGGCGAACAGATTTACTGCTGCGGAGAAAATTCAGCTATAATCCTGCTAATCGTTGACCTAAAGATAGCATAGAAGGTGAGAATGTTCTCAGAGCGAAATTTTCTCGGAGCGGCGTTGATCTTCGTGTCATTTGCGACCGCCGTTTTTGCCCAACAGCGTGAGATCGTCAGGCCGCGCGGCTACATTGCACCGCCGTTAAAGAGCTCGTCCGAATTATCGTCGATCGCGAGTTCCGCCGTCGGAGACGCGATAAAGAAATTTGAGGAGCGAAAGATCGCACCGACGCACATTGCCGTCACGATTGTGGACCTTCGCGAGGGCTCGAAGTGGAACTGGGGCGAGTATCGCGGTGAGACGCCGATCTACCCGGCGAGCGTCGTCAAGATGTTCTTCATGGCGGCGCTTGAACGCCAGCTCGAAGACCGGAAGATAACCCTCACGACAGAGATGGAGCGAGGGCTCAAGGACATGATCGTCGACTCCTCCAACGAGGCGACCCAGTATATACTCGACGTGCTGACCGATACGTCGAGCGGCTCCGAATTGCCTCAGAAACAGTTCGACGCGTGGCAATACAAGCGGAACCGCGTAAACCGCTGGCTCTCTTCGATGGGCTACACGAATATCAACGTCAATCAAAAGACATTTTGCGAGGACGCCTACGGCATAGAGCAGCAGTCACGCGCCTATAAAGGTCAGAACCGAAACATGATCACGACAAACGCGACGGCTCGAATGCTTGCCGAGATCGTTACTGGAAATTTGAACACGCCCGCCCGCACCGAGCGGATGATGAAGTTGCTCAAACGAGATCCGTTTGCCAAGTCAACGGATCAGGACAGCCAGGCGGTCGGATTTTCCGGCAAAGTGCTCATCGACCGGGGAATGACGGACGCAAAGCTTTGGTCCAAGGCCGGATGGACGAGTCGGGCAAGGCACGATGCCGCATACATCGAGACCGACGACGGACTGAAGTTTGCGATCGCAGTTTACACAGAAAATCACGCAGGCGAGCGGGACATCATTCCGTTCATCGTCGGAAGGGTTATGGATCGGATGGCAGGCCGACTTTAACGAAGAGACGTTACAGTACGAAAAAGTATTTTGGGGAGTATTTGAAATGAGGAAACTATTTGTTTTAGCGGCACTGATAATAGTGCCCGTCGCCGTTCTTGCTCAGGGGAGCTACAAGCAGCCGCCCAAAGAGATCATGGACGTGCTGAGTGCGCCGGCGATACCTGCGACCTCGATCTCGCCTACGCGAGACAAGATCGCGTTACTCGAATCGCGCCGTTATCCTCCGATCGCGGAATTGGCTCAGCCGATGCTTCGGCTGGCCGGTACCCGCGTCAATCCGGTGACGAACGGCCCGCATTTGCAGGGCTACGTCATCAAGATGTCGCTCAAGAACGTCGCCGACGGCCGCGAAATGCCGGTCACGATGCCTGCGGGCTCGCGTATAACGAGCGTTCAGTGGGCGCCCGACGGAAAACACATCGCTTTTGGTAATGTGGTTGGGAACGGCACAGAGCTCTGGATACTCGACACGGCGACCGCGAAGGCTCGCAAAGTGCCAAACGTGCTGATCAACACAGCGTTCGGCGGGTTCGACTGGGAAGGCTCGAGCATGATCTCGGCCACTCTGATCCCGGCCGGCCGCGGACCTGCTCCGGCGTTCCAGAACGTAACGCCTCTGGAACCGAACATTCAGGAGACGACGGGCCGACGCGGTGCCGTCGCGACCTTCCAGGACCTGCTCAAATCGCCGAATGACGAGAAGCTCTTCGATTATTTCGCGACGGCGCAGTTCGCAATGATCGATCTTAGCGGCAAGGTCAAAACGATCGGAGCGCCGGCGGTCTTTGACAATCTTTCGGTTTCGCCCGACGGCAAGTATATCTACGTTTCGCGTATCCAGCGACCGTATTCGTATCTGTTCCCGGCGTCCCGATTCCCGAAAGCCGTAGAGGTTTGGGATACGAACGGCAAGGTCGTTCATGATCTTCCGGACGTGCCTTTGCTCGACAATCTCGCTTCAGGGTCAGTGCCGACGGGGCCACGTGGATATGGTTGGGTTCCGGTCGAGGGTGCAACGCTCATGTGGACCGAAGCCCTCGACGGCGGTAATCCGCGTACTAAAGTGCCGCACCGCGATAAGATAATGACGCTCGCTGCCCCGTTTAATGCAGGCGCCCGCGAACTGCTCAAGACGGAACATCGTTTCCAAGGACGCTCGTTCGGAGAAAAAGACGGTTTAATGCTCTATTACGATTTCGATCGTGACACTCAACGTCGTCGGATCTTCATGACGACGTATCAGAATCCGTCGAACGCCAAACTCGTTTCCGACCTCAATGTTAACGATCGCTACAATGATATCGGCCAGCCGGTCATGCGTCAGTTGCCGAATGGTACTAGCCTTATCCGCCAGAATGGCGACGAGATCTTCCTCAGCGGAGCCGGTGCCTCGCCCCAGGGCGATCGCCCATTTTTCCGCCGGATGAATCTCAAGACGATGAAGACCGACGAGATCTTTCGCTCAGGTGTCGAAGAATACGAAACGTTCGCCGGCATGATCGACGACAAAGGCATGAATTTCTTCACTCGCAAGGAATCGCCGGTCGAGCCGCCGAACCTTTATATCCGGCAGGTTTGCCCGACGAATCAAGTTTGTACGGCGATGGCGTATCGAGCGGTCACGGAATTCAAGGACCCTGCGCCGCAGCTTCGCGAGATAAGGAAAGAGCGTGTTCAGTACAAACGTGCTGATGGCGTCGACCTGTCGTTCACGATGTATCTGCCGCCGGGCTACAAAGAGGGAACTCGCATTCCCGCCCTCGTCTGGGCCTATCCAGAGAGCTACACGGACGCCGGTGTTGCCGGCCAGGTATCGGGTTCAACGAATCGCTTTACGCAGATCGGCGGCATTTCGCACCTGTTTCTGCTGCTTGCTGGTTATGCCGTGCTCGATAACGCGTCGATGCCTATCGTCGGAAAGCCTGAGACCAAGAACGATACATTCGTTCAGCAGGTCACTGACGCCGCGAAGGCCGCGATCGATAAAGGCGTCGAAATGGGTGTTGTCGATCCCGACCGTGTCGCGGTTGGCGGACACAGTTATGGGGCGTTCATGACAGCGAATCTGCTCGCGCACTCCGACCTGTTTCGTGCGGGGATCGCGCGAAGCGGTGCCTATAATCGCACGCTGACGCCGTTCGGATTTCAAGACGAAACGCGTAATTTCTGGGAAGCGACCAACGTCTACACAAGCGTCTCGCCTTTCTTTTATGCGAATAAGATCAATGAACCGATCCTGTTGATCCACGGCGAAGCGGACAACAATCAGGGCACTTTCCCGATCCAGTCAGAGCGTTTATACGCTGCGATCAGCGGCAACGGCGGGACGGCACGCCTGGTAATGCTGCCGCACGAATCGCACGGATATTCGGCCAAAGAATCGACCGAGCATACGCTCTATGAGATGGTTCAGTGGCTCGATCGATACGTGAAGAACGCTAAACCGCGTGAAACACGAATGGTCGGAAACTAACTTCTCGACGAACCAAGAGACTCCGCCGCCTCGAAGCTTTCGGGCGGCGGTTTTTTATTGGATGTCCGCTACGTGTATCATCGGCACCACATTTCTTAGTTGCAGTTGTGGGTTGTTTGAGAAGACGTTCGCGCCCGAAGTCAATAGATCTTCCGTGGTTTCGGGATCGGCCGGCCGCGAGAAAAGATAGCCTTGACCGCCCGAGCAGCCCAGTGACCTCAGTTGTTCCAGTTGCGTGACCGTCTCGATACCTTCGGCGACCACATCGAGCTTTAGATTGTCTCCGAGCATTAGGATCGTCTTGACGATGGCACTGCTCTTTTCGTCGTTATCCATTCGGCTAATGAACGAACGGTCGATCTTAAGCCGTTCAAACGGAAAACGATGCAGATAGCTCAGCGACGAATATCCAGTTCCAAAATCGTCGGTCGATAGGCTCACGCCGAGATCGGCAAGTTCGTTTAGGACTTTTAGCGAGCGTTCGCTGTGTTCCATGACCGTGCTTTCGGTGACTTCGAGCTTTAGCTGGCTCGCTTCGAGGCCTGTTTCGGCGAGGATCTCTCGCACTTGTGCGGTCAGATTCGGATGCACTAGTTGCTTGGCCGATAAGTTTACGCTAACCGAGAGCTTACGACCGAATTTCCTTTCCCACTCAGCGACCTGACGGCAAGACTCGTGAATGATCCATTGTCCGATGCCTATTATCAGGCCGGTCTCTTCCGCCACATGGACAAACTCGTTCGGCACGACCAGGCCGTGGACCGGGTGTCGCCAGCGGATCAAAGCTTCGAACTCACCGACGACACCGGTAGTCAGATCGACGATCGGCTGATAAAGTACTTCGAACTCACCCCGGTCAAGAGCGTGTCTTAGATCGGTCTCGACCTGGAGAAGATTCATATTTCTAACATGCATCTCCTGGTCAAATACTTCGTGTCGGGCCTTTCCTGATTCTTTTGCCCGGTACATTGCTGCGTCCGCGTCGCGCAGATATTCTTCGGCCTTGCGTTCGACCTGACCAGAAACGATTATGCCGATGCTCGCGGTCGTGAACACCTCATAGTTGTCGATCTTGAAAGGCTCTGATATGCGAGCCTGCAGGCGTTCGGCGACGCGAACGACCTCTTCGGTGTCGCCGCTGCGATTGAGGAGCACGGTAAACTCATCACCGCCGAGCCTCGCTACGATATCGCCGGGCCTCACACAGCTCTTGAGCCTCGCGGCGATGGCTATTAAGAGTTGATCGCCGACGCGATGTCCGAGGCTGTCGTTGATGACCTTGAACCGGTCGAGGTCAAGAAACAGAACCGCAAACTTCGAATAGTCGCTTCTCTCAGCTCGTTCGATCGCCTGCCCGAGATGGTCCATGAATGAGACGCGGTTGGGCAGATCGGTGAGCGTGTCGTGCATCGCGTAATGACGGAGCTTTTCTTCGGCACGGTTCCGCTCGGTAATATCGCGAAAACAGGCTACGCGTCCCACGGGCTTGCCCTCGAGATACTGCGGCTGCGAGTAACGCTCAAATATGCGGCCGTCCCGGAGTTCGATTATCTCAGTAGCAACGGCCTCAGGGTCAGAGTAAACGTCGGCCAGCTGCCGACGGAATTCCTCTGGATCGGTAAGCTGCGCGAGGATCAGCTCGACCAGCCGCTCACCGTCTTTTTCCTCTATAACTTCGGGGTCTAGATTCCACATCTCGACGAACTTACGGTTGCAGGTGACTATCTGCTTGTCGAGACTCATCACTACGATGCCGTCGGCTGTGGATTCAAAGGTGGACGAGAGCAGCGAAAGGGCCTTATGCAACGAGACCTCGGCGTTACGGCGTTCAGTAATATCACGGCCGATACCCTGAACACCGACCGGCCTTCCGTCCTGGATTATGAGCCGTGTACTAATTTCGAGTACGACGCGGTCGCCGCTTTTTGCAAAGATCTCGATCTCGTACGTTCCGGGGACCTCGCCTTGCAGCTTTCTCACGGTCATTTCTCTGGCCGTTTCGAGAAACTCCGGCGCGACCACCTGGGTGATGTTCATCTTCATCGCCTCTTCGCGTGCGTAGCCGGTGATGCGCTCGCCTGCGCGATTGAGCGACGTAAAATTACCATTCAGGTCGTGTGTGTAGATCAGATCGTTGGCGTTCTCGATCAAGTCCCGGAAGCGATTTTCGCTATTTTTCAACGCTTCTTCTGCGTGGCGGCGTTCGGTAATATCCCGCGCGATGCCCTGAACCGCGACCGCCTTGCCGTCCTGCTGGATGACGCTGCTGTTTACCTCAAGCGTGGCTCTCGTGCCGTCCTTCCGCAGACAGTCGATCTCGTACACGGTCTGATCGGCCTTACCGGCCAATTTTCGCGATAACTGCTGCTTAACCGTTTTTACGTGTTCAGGGGCGACGACCGAGACCATATTCAGCTGCAAAGCCTCTTCGCGCGTATAGCCAAAAATGCGCTCGCCAGCCTGATTGATCGATACGTAATTACCCTTCAGGTCGTGGACGTAAATGATGTCGTTGGCATTCTCGAAGAGCTGTCGATATCGGGCCTCGCTCTCGCGAAGAGCGACCTCGCTTTTTTTCCGCTCTGTGATGTCTTCCCAGAGGATCACGCCAGAACTCACTACGCCGCTTTCGTCCGTTATCGGCCGGAGGTCGATCTGGAAATATCCCTCCCGTGACCGGTGTTCGAAGGATATCGATTCACCTGCAAGTGTCCTCTTGTAGAGCGTTTCCCAGCGAGAGACCTGTGTTGGCGTCAGAACGTCGTAAAGCGTTTTGCCGAGGACGTCCTCTCGCTTGAGTTTTCCATTGCGTAAGAGCTCACCTTCGGCGAGCGTGTACCGCAGATCGCGATCGAAAAGTAGAAACGCACTGCGACGAATATGAGCGGCGAGAGTCAGATAAAGACTCTCGCGACGGCCGAGTTCGGTTTCTGCAAGTACGCGCTTCGTTATGTCGAGGATCACACCCTGCCAGCAAAGCTTGCGGCCCTGATCGTCGTAGATAAAACAGCTGCGGTCACGTACCCAAATTACCTCACCGTCACGGCAAACGACCCGGTATTCGAAGTCAACGTTTTGGCCGCGTCGCATCGCATCGCGCGTTTTGGTCAGGACCGACGTTCGATCATCAGGATGAATGACGCGATCCCAGATCGCACTGTCGGTCATCCAGTCTTCCATCGGATAGCCAAAGCGCTCGAATTTGGGGCTGATATAGATCGGCGTGTGCGGTGCCACCGGGCTGACTGCGTAGAACATGACCGGCAGATTCTCGATAAAGCTGCGAAATTCGATCGCCGGAGGGGAACTATCAGAGGGGTTTTCTTGTTTCGGGCGCGGCTTTTTCGGCATATTCAGGCAGACCCGGATCGCCAGGCACAAAGCGACGGTTGATCCGTGATCCGATGTTAAGATATTGACTACAAGAGCTTTATGGACAGGAACGGTCCAGCTGAAGTGCTTTTGAACGACGTCCCGCGTAGCGGTTCTACGGGTCGTCACCGAGAATCGTAGCACGATTGAAACAATTATTTCCAGACATTTCTTCAGGTGATCAAATGTGAACGTAGTGTTTTCGGGCGGGCTATATCCGCGATAGAATCGTCAGAAAATAGAGTTCAAATAAAATCCGTATGAACAAGCTCATCCTTCTTTCCATTTCCTTGCTGATGCTTGGCTCGGCAAGCCTTGCTCAGACGATGCCTGAGGGTGGCGATCCGGCGCTCTGGCAGAGGGCTCTCCGATTACACAAAAGTGCGATAATCGTTGATGGCCACAACGACATTACCGGCCCGATGGTCGACATGGACTTTGACCTCGCCGACAGTTCGGTCGGCAAACTGCAGATCAGCGGTGACCCGATGCACACCGATCTCTCTCGGTTGAAGAAGAGCGGGATCACCGGCGAGTTCATGTCGATCTACGTTTCAGGTTCGACTTTGCAGACCGGCGGGTCAATGCGACGGGCGATGGACCTAATCGACGCGACTTATCGCGAAGCTGAGCGGCACAGGGATCTAGTAACCTGTACGACCGCGAGCGAGATCCGCGCGGCCAAGCGTCGCGGCCAGATCTGCCTTCTAATGGGCATCGAGGGCGGTTACGCGATCGAAAACTCGCTTTATGCTCTGCGCAATTTCTACCGTCTCGGTGTCCGATATATGACGTTGACGCACAACGTCGCGACCGCCTGGGCGGATGCACACCGCGACATCAAGCACAACGGCCTGACGGATTTCGGCAAAGAGGTGGTTCGCGAGATGAATCGGCTCGGGATGCTGGTCGATATCTCACACGTCTCCGAAAAGGTGATGCACGACGCGTTGGATGTTACGACGGCACCCGTGATCGCTTCGCACTCGGGAGCACGCGGAGTCAACGATCACACGCGAAATGTCTCGGACAGTGTTCTCAAGCGGCTGCCGCAAAACGGCGGCGTGATCATGGTCGTTTTTTACCCGTCGTTTCTCGATGAGCGAACCAATCGCGAAGAGAACGAACGGGCCGCTCGGCTCAAGCCGCAGCTTGACGCGTTACGCGAAAGATTCAAGGACGATCCGGCCGGATTTGGCAAGGCAGAATACGACCTGTTTGCCGCAAATCCCATTTACACCGCTGACTACAGGCGAATCGTCGACCATATCGACCATATTAAGAAAGTTGCGGGTATCGATCACGCCGGTCTTGGCTCCGATTACGACGGTGTACCTTTCCTTCCGCCGCCGATGCAGGGAGCCGAAGACCTGGCCCTCGTCACCTACGAAATGCTCCGTCGCGGCTACACAGAAATCGAGGTCCGTAAGGTGCTCGGCGAGAACTTCCTGCGGGCGTTTGCCAAGGCGGAAAAGGTGGCTGGGAAGCGACAGGTCAGTGCGGGCGGAAGTTTGAAGAAGCTGAGATGATCGGTACATACGAATGAAAACTGAGGTGATTCCGAATTAAATCAGGACATTTGTCTCTATTCAAGGCGGTCAGATTCTTGGAGAATAGAGTTCTCCCACACACTCAGTTATCGAATATGCTTCGAGTCTTTCTGATCGATAGACATTCGCTCGTTCGCTCCGGTGTAAGAAGAATAATTGACGACGTACGCGATATCGATGTGATCGGCGAGGCCGATTACGTGGACAACGCTGTTGGAGAGCTAAGAGCTGAAAAACCGGATGTGGTCCTGCTCGATGTGCCTGAAAAGGCGGACGAAGTGAGTGGCGACATAAAGCGGATCAAGGAAGCGAGTCCGCAGACTCATGTTGTCTGCCTGACGGGGTCGCTCGAGACCGATGTTCACGAGCAACTTCTTCGATCGGGTGCAGGCGGTATAGTGCTGACCTATGAGACGGAAGAAACCCTAGTCGAAGCGATCAAAAAGGTATATGACGGCGAAGTATGGATCAATCGTTCACTCGCGAAATTGTCGCAGGCACGCCGGTCGCAGATACTCGATTCGGGAGCCTTTCGGATAGCGACACTGACGCCTTACGAGAAGAAGATCATACGGTTCATAGGCCGTGGTTATACGAACCAGCGGATCGCTGACGAACTCGGTATTGCCGAAAAGACCGTCCGGAATAATCTGACCATTATCTATTCGAAGCTCAGGCTGACCACTCGTTTGGAGCTCGCAATTTACGCTTCGGAGCGATCTATTACCCCGGGCTAAGATCGAGGATCACTTTCAGATCGAGTTCGGCTATCCCGAAAAGTCGAAAGGACGAAGTGCCACGGCAACTCGTCCTTTTGATCTTGTATAACTGATCGCCCCCCAAGAACTTGAGCGAAATGCCTATTCTTCCGTTGTGGAGCCGGTCTTCGTCGTGCCGTTCGAGTAGTTGATCCGTCGGGTCTCACGAAGGTCTCCGTCGTCCAAGCGACCCTCGACCAGTTCGTAGCCGAGCAGTGCAAAAATACGCCCTCGCAAGAAGATCGGCCTCGCGTTGCCGTACCAATCGACGCACGATGCCTTGCAATTGTCGGCGGTTGAAGTCGAACGCGAACCAAGTTCACCGATCTGGTCGAATCTCAAACCGTTATTGCGGATAAAGACGATCGCGGCCGAATCCTCGACCAGCTGGCGGTATCCTGCACGGCCCTGGCGGGCTATCGGCAGTCCGAGCAAACCGTTCTCGTCGTCTTCGCGTTTGTAGAAGAATCCGTGGCTGCGGGTCTCGCCTTGCGAGGCGTTCTTTCGCACGAAACTCTGCCTGACAACTGGCATGGTCTTCAGGTCTATCGGCGTGAAATACAGATCCGCACCGTTCGATCCGACAACGACAGCGTCGCCGCCCATTTGCTCGATGCGGTCGACCGAGTGGTCAAGGTACAGGCTGCTCGTGCCGCCGGTCTTCCAATTGACAGCATATAGATTTGATCCATCGGTCGTTTTCTGTCGGCCCCAACTGTTTCCGGCTCCATACAGCACGTGATCGCCGACGACTCGATTCTGGAGCGTGTAGCCTTGGACATCCGGCAGATTCCGGTAGTTCGAACGCGGTGCCGCGACACTTCCGTCGTTAAAATCCTCGAGCGGCGTGCGGAACAAGGCGACATCGCCCGAAGTGCGTTCCGAACCCCACATTCCCTCGCCGTAGCCGTCGCTTCTGACAAGCACGTTCAAATGGTCGTCATCGCTTTCGAGAAACGAGAACTGATCGATCGGAACGCCGGCGACGCCCAGAGCGCTCGGAGCCGCGCCGTCGAGCGGCAGATTGTAGACCATCGAGGCGGTTGAGCTCCTGTTGCCGCGATAGTTCCATTCCGTCGTCCAGACATACACCGATCTCGACGACACGTAGAATATTCTTCCCGGCGAGCCAAGGACCGCCGTCCCGTTGCACGTCATATCGCGAGCGGCGAGATCGCAAACGGTGACGGTGTGTAGGGCCGACGACGAATTCGGAGTCTCTTCGCTGCCGGCCGGCCGCTCCGCTTTGAAAACGCGCGTCGCCGAAACGACCGGGCGAAACTCGCCATTTGTAGCTTCTTTATGCCACTTTCGCATCGCGGGGAATCGCTGCATCGGGTCGCCGTAATAGCTGATATATTGAGGCGTGTAAAAAACGAGTTTGTCGCCCATCAGTCGGCTGGCGTAGTTGCGCGACGAGTAGTAATCGTTCGATCGAAGGTGATAGCTTGATCTAAATGCGAGACCGCCGCGTTCGTTGATGTCGAAGAGATTGATCTCTGTTCCGCCGCGGCCGTAGCTGTAGCCGATAACGACGACCGTATTTTTCGAAACGAGCATTTCGTCATACCAATCGTTCGACGGATTCACGCCGGGAGCATAAGCGTTGACGGCCGATACCGGAGCGAGCGAATTTGAGCCAACGCGCACGGTAAACAGCCGCCCGCGACGTAGAATGACGAGATGTTCGCCATGGACCTTGACGATGCCGCCTTCGTCGACACCGGCGTGCTGATTGTTTGTAATGCTGTCCTCTTCCTTGCCGTCGTCTTTGGCCTTTGCTTCGGACGTGACCGCTCCATCGAACGAACCGGGAGAACTCGGTGAAGGCATTGCCGATTTCGAAGCAGTTGTAGTGTTCCCGGCGGCTCTCTGCGACTCACGGCGACGCTTCTCCTCTGCGTCGGCGATCTTCTTGAAATGAGCCTTAAGTGCCTCGGCGGAGGCGAACGCCTTCATTGTCTTGTCCGGCTTTGAGAACGCGACCTCGCTGGCCGCCGGTGCGTTCATCGACGCTGTAAGAAAATACTCAGAAAACGAATATCCAATTGCTACCGTTGCTAGAACGAGCAAACCTATCGCTGCGAACTTTTTCATATACCCTCCGAGAAGTTTCATTCAGAGGTTGAACGCAGCGAGGTGATATAGCTTGCAGGAAAAATTCTATGAGGATGATTTGCGGCCGGAGCCGCCCGGATTCTTGCCGCCACCGTCCTGTTTGTTCACCGTGGCCCAGGCTCGCTGCTTGGCTTCCTTTTCCGAAACGCCCTTTTCTTCGTAGCTTTCTGCAATGTGCTCGGCTTTTCGCTCTTGTTTTCTGGTGTACTTGCTGGTTCCGTCCTTGGCTTTTGGCATGATCATTACTCGTGTACGCGAGGCTATTGGAGAGAATTTTTAGGGTCTGTCGGCTAGTATACGGACGTTTAGTAAACGACGCGGTTAAATAGAAAGTGCCCCGAGATCGAACATCAAGGAGGTAAATGATGAGCGAAAACAGAAATGACAAGAACGATCCACGTAACCAGAATGAACCCGCGAAGCAGGCTCCTGGATTTTCGGAAGATCCGACGCGTCAGGGCGTAGATTCGAGAGTCGATTCCGATCCGACCAAACAGTCGGGCGGTGATCGATTTAACTCAACTGAAAGCCGGCCTGATCGGGCAGCTGCAGCTGCTGCCGGCCAGACCTTCGAAGGCGATCAGCCCTCGCGCAGGCCGCCGGATCAACTCGATCCCCGCCAAGGCGTGAAACAGGAAGATAAGGATAAAAGTCCGCCGGGCAATACATAGTCCGTTCAGGGCAAACGATCAACTACCAGCACAAGAGAAACTCCGTCGAGCGATCGGCGGAGTTTCTTCATCTGGTGACTTACTCAAAATATACTGTAGGAATAGGAGATCGATCCGACAACCGCAACAGGCTTGCCCGATCTTTCTCCCGGCGTGAACTTGATCTTGCCCGCTGCCAGGTACGCCTGCTCGGTCAAACCGTGACGCAGCGTTTTTATCGGCAAGGCCGCTTTTACGACACCGTCAGCCCCGTAAAGTAATATGAGCTCGACGGTGCCCTGCTCATTATTCCGCCTTGCTGCATCGGTATAGCTCGTTCGTGGTTTCGACGTCACTTTAGGGTCTACGTCTAATTCACGCCTCGAATAGACCATTTCATTCGCCGATAGTATGCGGGCCATTTCGGCAAAAAAGATCGCTCGCATCAGCCATTCATTGTCGCTCGCGCTATCCCCTTTGAGATCGAGCCAACGTTTTGCACTCAAGCCCGTCACGATCACTCGATCGGCGTATTTCTCAAGGAACGGCGAAAGCTTTTCGACCGGTGCGGGCTGGTCACGGCCGAATCGCGAACGGGCGATAAGGTCGGCTGAAAACTCTTCATAGCCCCTCCGAAAAGCACGGTCGAAGGCCTTTCGAGCTTCTTTTTCATTTCCGAGACGTTCGTACGCGGTCGCGAGAAAATGCAGATCCACAACGTCGTCACTGTCCTTGAGGGCTGTAACGGCACCGGCGAGATCACCTTTTTCGAAAAGCAAGATGCCCGCGCTTTTTACCGGAGGCTGCCCGAACGACGACGCGACGCCGAACAAGACGGTCGCAGCGAAAACGAGTGGGATGTAAGGGAGTTTATGCATAGGATAAGCTCGGTCGAAGGTCTACTTTTTAACCTTAGAAACACACTTTGCAAGTGGCTCTTTCGGCCCCTGAACCACTGTAAATCGAACGCGGTCGCCTTCCTTCAGTTCAAGGGCCTGACCCGTTCCGAGGATCGCACTCTTATGAAGGAATAGCTCTGGGCCGTTCTGCCGAGTGATATATCCGTACCCGCGAAGTTCGCTGTAAAACTTGACCGTGCCTTGTTCGATCTTGGCTTTGGAGCAGTCATCCGCGACAGGCGGCGGTTTCGGTGGGTTCCGTTCGTTGGTTCCCATCGATCCCACACCTTGCTTGCCTTCTTGCTGTCATCGACTTCGGCTCTAACATCTTCGAATAGGATGTGGACGGCCTGTGAACGGGTCTTCCCGACAAGATCCTTCCGTTCCTTCCATTTCTCTACGATCGCTTCGGCTGCCTCCTCGTCGCTCAAAAGGTCCCAGAGATCTCGCGAGAATTCCTCGATTAGAGATACGACAGCGACCTTATCCAGAGGCTTTTCGGGCTGCTTCGGAGTCGGCCAGCTAGACGGTGCCTGCGCACTCGCCGAGGCTACAAAAAGGCTCAGAGCCGTGATCGATACGATAGCGGCGAAAAGGACCGTCGAAACCGGGAGTTTGGACATGGCACACCTATGCGTGAAGCATATTTCGAGACGAAGGGGGAAGTCAATAGATATTTCTTGGGCAGCCGCGAACTCGGCCTTCGAAATGAATGCAACTTTTTGAAGCTTATTCCTTGTAAACGTCAGGTCGTCCGCAATAAACAGCGAGGAAAAGAAATTATGAGGATAGTCGTCTTATTTGTAGCCCTGATGATCACCTGCAGCGTGAGCGGGTACGGTCAGGGTGAGGTGATCACAAAGGCTGAATTTGACGGTATAAATAACAATTCCACCCACCCGAACATGCGTTGGAATGGGCGGCATTTCCGTGCTGTCATCACTACCGAGACAAGTGCGACCATCGGTCCACAGTTCGATCACAAGTCCAAATTCGTCACCGAATACGGCCCGAACGGGGCCACCCGCTCCCTTCATGAGTCGCAGACGGGGTCAAGTGAGGCAAGGCGGAGCGAGACGATCCGGATCGGCGATGCGGTCTATTCCAGGACCGGGAACGGGGTATGGTCAAGGAAAGACTCGAAGATCCAGGAAAAAGCAACGGAGGTAGAGCAGCGTCCTTCATCACACGAGCTCGATGTAGACGCAGAATACCGATTTCTCGGCACCGAAGAGTTTCGGGGCAAGACGGCTAAAGTCTACCAGAGGGTCGAAACACGAAATCGAGTCGATACAAAAAGCGGCGAAGTGGTCGTGTCAACGTCTACGACCAAGTACTGGTTTGACGCTGAAGGGACAATGCTGAAGTCGGTGTTCCGGTCCGATTCCAAACGAAAGGATCTGGTCAGCCGAACCGGCGTCGTTATGGAGTATGAGCTCGACCCGGCAATAAAGATAACGGCTCCCGTATTGCCGTAGTGGCAAGCAGGCCTGCCTCCAAGCAGCAGCACCAATGCAGTTAATGTTTGAGGTGGATCAAGGTCGAAGAGGTATATTTCGTATCTCGCCTTCGCTCAGGCCACGCCCATAAATAATGAGTTCGTCGACCAAGCCATGGAATACTCGGGCATTCGAATAGTTCGTAAAAAACCACCGCTTATCCGATCCTTTTATATCCAAGCTGGCGGCATCGACCACAAAGTCGTCGGGCAGCCTGCCTTCGCCGACTAAAATTCCGTCGAGGGTTACCAAAAATGTCTGTGACGCAAGATCCATGGAGAACGCGGCGACCATCCATTTATTTGGAGCTAGGACCGCTCCGTCAGCTTCAAATTTGAAGCGTCCGTTATTCAAGGCGATCATCAAGTTTCCCTTTGGCGAAAGCCCCATGCTGAACCAACGGTAGTTCGAGCCGCCGGTGATCAGATTCGTCTTCAGGTAAGTGAAGTCTTCAGCCTTGAACCGAAGGGCTACGGCGAACGAATTATAATCGAGGCTTTCCGTTAAAAAGTACGCTTTATAAGCATCTGCCGGTCCTCGAAAATCGTACTTTCCGTTTAGATAGAGAGCGTTCTCGCGGAACTCAGTGTTCTTGAGGAAGAAACTACGCGTGCCTTTCACTTCGTTATTGGCATTTCCGTCGAATCGAAAATGTGCCAACGGCTCAGGCGGCGTCTGAGCAAGAGCGACCGACCCGATACCTACCAAAAGACCAGCGGCGATAAGGGTGGCGAATGCAGTTTTCATAGAGAGAGCCTCCTTGAGCGAGAGAAAATTTGCAAAATCGGCAAACACCCTCATCGTACGCTCAAAAGAGGCTCTTCGACAAATCAATGGCTAAGCGCCCGCACCGTGACACTTCTTGAACTTCTTGCCTGATCCGCAGTAGCACGGTTCGTTCGGCTTGACCTTGGGTTGGTCGCGGACGAACGGCGTGTGCCTCGCGGCTTCGGCCCCGGCGGCATCGGCGGTTGACATGGCTCCCGTGAAGGCCATTCCGGCGGCCTGGCGGCGAGCCCGCTGCTGTTCGAGGCGTTCGAGGCGTTCCATCTCTTCCTGCTCGCTGCGATCGACGATCTCAAGATTAAAGAGGGCCTTGGTCGTGTGCGTATCAATACGGTCAAGCATGTCCTGAAACATTTCGAATGACTGCTTCTTGTACTCAACGAGCGGGTCTTTCTGACCGTAACCGACCAGTCCGATGCCCTGCTTAACGTGATCGATCGAGAGCAGGTGATCTTTCCACTGCGAATCGATGATGTTGAGCATGATGTATCGCTCATAGGCACGCAGAGCTTCGCCGCCGGCCTTTTCTTCCTTGGCCGCGTAATTGGCCGAGGCTTTCTTCCAGATCTTTGCCTCGATCTCGTCCGCGTTATCGACCTTGAAATCGACACCCGCATCCCGCGCAGGATCGATAGCGTAAATGCTCTCGATCTCAGCAGCATAGGTGTTCACATCCCAAGTCTCGGGATCGCTGTCGGCGAGCATGCTCCCCGTGATATCACGAAGAAGGTCGTGAGCAACGCCGCTGTCGCCGAGCAGATATTCGCGGTGCTCGGGTTCGAACATCAGCTGACGACGCAATCCGTAGATCGTCTCGCGCTGTTTGTTCATCACGTCGTCGTATTTGAGGACGTGTTTACGCGTTTCGAAGTTGCGAGCTTCGACGGCGCGTTGGGCACGTTCGATCTGTTTGGAAACAGTACGCGACTCGATCGCGACGCCTTTTTCCATTCCGAGCCATTCCATCATCGAGCGGACCTTGTCCCCCGCGAAGATACGCATCAGATCGTCTTCCAGTGAAAGAACGAACCGTGACGAACCCGGATCACCCTGACGTCCCGCACGTCCGCGAAGCTGATTATCGATACGCCGTGATTCGTGCCGCTCGGTGCCCAGGATGTGGAGACCGCCAACGTCTATGACGGCTTTGTGCTCCTCCGCCACTACGGCCTTGGCTTTTCTCAATTGCTCTTCGAATTGTTCTTCGGTAGCCTCATCCGGATTAATCTCCATCCGCTTGAGATAGTCTCTAGCGAGCGAATCCGGATTGCCGCCAAGCAGGATGTCCGTACCGCGTCCGGCCATGTTCGTAGCGATCGTGACAGCTCCTTTACGGCCAGCCTGAGCGATGATCTCAGCTTCCTGCTCGTGATACTTTGCATTGAGCACCTTGTGCGGAATGCCGATCGCCTTGAGCTTCGCCGCGACGAGCTCTGAATTCTCCACCGAAACCGTACCGACGAGTACGGGACGGCCCTCAGCGTGTAGTTCTCTTATCTCTTCGGCTACGGCGTCCCATTTTTCAGGCAGGGTGCGATAGATCACATCCGGCGTGTCCTTGCGGACCATCGGCATGTTTGTCGGGATCTGAACCACGTCGAGACCGTAGACCGTATTGAACTCTTCGGCCTCGGTCTCGGCCGTACCGGTCATGCCGCCGAGCTTTTCGTACATTCGGAAGTAGTTCTGCAGCGTGATCGTCGCGAGCGTCTGGTTCTCGCGCTCGATCTTGACACCTTCCTTGGCTTCGACAGCCTGGTGCAGCCCGTCCGACCAGCGTCGCCCGTGCATTAGGCGGCCGGTAAAGTCATCGACGATGATCACTTCTCCGTCCTGAACGACGTAGTGATGATCGATTTTGTAAAGCGTGTGAGCCTTCAGTGCCTGTTCGACGCAGTGAAGCAGGTCCATGTTCGACGGATCGTAAAGGTTCGAAACGCCGAGGAGTTTTTCCGCTTTTGTAACGCCTTGCTCGGTCAGCACGGACGAATGATTCTTCTCGTCGAGCAGATAATCGCCGGTCGTGACCTTGGTCTCTTCATCCTTGTGGCCGCGTTCGAAGTGCGGGATTATCTCGTTCGCCGTGAAGTATTTGTCCGTCGCTTCATCCGAAGCACCCGAGATGATGAGCGGCGTTCGGGCTTCGTCGATCAGGATCGAG
>JBGTSR010000006.1:0-230898 GCA_041940165.1 Acidobacteriota bacterium | reverse complement strand
AGTCAGAACCACCTGCAATAGCGGGTGGTTGAAGATGCGGGTTGTCGACGACCTGCCTGGAATTTTAACTTTCGAATCTCGAATTCGAGGACCGTCAACCTGATACACGGACGAATTTCAGATCTCAGATCTCAGATTTGAAATATCAGTGTTGAAAAGTCGGAGACGCGAGAAGAAGTTTTTGCCACGAATGGACACGAATGAGCACGAATAAGAATTGATATTCTTTCGCGTACTTTCGCGTCCTTTCGCGTGGCAAGCCTCCTGATCTTTGAAAAATGTGAGAACACGCAGCGAGTGCAAAGTTCAAAATTCAAAGTTCAAAAAGTCAGGTGGGAACATGACTTTCCTTTGCGTCCTCTTTGCGAACTTTGCGGCTTTGCGTTGAAAACTTATTCTGCCGCTATCGCAGATGGTTCTGACCCGGACGACAGTTTCGAGTCTCTAGTCCAAAGTCCAAGGTCGGCGGAATGTGAGAACCGTCTTCGCTATAAAATCAATGACCAATGACCAACCCCCGTTTCCCAGGAACTTTTATTGACTCAGCAGCGTAAACAGGAGCAAGATTAAGAGATGGGTTTTTCGCGAGAAACTGCGGCCGAGCGTGCAAGAAACGATCTCGCCACGCGTTTAAATATTGACGCCGGCGATATAGTTGAGAAAAGCATCTCGGACCGCGAGTTTTCAGATATGTCGCTCGGTGCGGCTGAGGACGGCGAGATGGCGGCGCAGATGATTGCTTACGGTTGGGTCATCGAGCTCGAGTCAAGTGGGAAACTTTACGAGTACCGTGCCGACAAATATCAGATCCGCCGGGTCGGCCAGGACGGCAAAAATCAGTTGATCACATAGGGTTTCTAGGCATCATAGTAGTACTTGGAGTAGTAATTGGAGCAGTACCATGAATCGCAATAACATCTGGATACACGTCAGCATCGCGGTGGTTTTGATCACCCTTGCAGGGATCTTAGGACAGATCGGCCGCTGGAAAACGGCTCTAAAACAGACGCCGCCGACCGTCGCGACCAAACCGAGTACGGTCGCGAATCCGGCCACGACGGCGATCAATCCATATCCGGAAGTCCTCGTGCGATTCAAACCCGGTGTGAAACTTTCCGAGGTCCGCGCCCTCGCCGCTTCGAAAAATGACAAGCTCGCCGACGAGATCGAATCGGTCAAGGGCCTGACCGTCATCGACGATCTCGACGATGCCGATGCGAAGACCGTCGCCGAGGAATACGCGAAGCTTACCGACAAGGTGCTCTATGCCGAGGTCAACGAGCAGATCATGCTGAGCGATCCGGCCTTGGCACCGTCGAGCAAGGATGCTTTTTATCGTTCGACCGCGGCTGATGCGCCGAATGATCCGCTCTTTGGCGATCAGTGGGCTCTCAATAACACCGGCCAGGACGGCGGTACGAACCGCGCCGATCTCGACGCCTTGAACGCATGGGCAAGCACTAAAGGAAGTGAGGAAGTAGTCGTCGCCGTTCTCGATAGCGGTGTCGATTATCGTCACGAAGACCTCGTGGGAAACATGTGGACGCGCCCTGAGAACCTTGCAGCCTACTACGACGACGAACTGGGAACCATCGACGACAAACACGGCTACGACGGCACCGGCGAGATCTCAGATCCAATGGACGACAACGGCCACGGCACGCACTGTGCGGGCATCATCGGTGCCGAGGGCGACAACGCGATCGGCGTTTCGGGCATAAATCAGACCGTCAAGATCATGCCGCTCAAGTTTCTCGGACGCGGCGGATTCGGCTCGACCAACGACGCGATCGAGGCGATCAACTACGCCGTCGACCGCAAGAAGAATGGCGTCAACGTTCGTATCATCTCGGCGAGCTGGGGTTCGACGTCGCGTTCAAAGGCGCTCGAGGACACGATCAAGGCCGCCGGTGACGCGGGCATCCTTTTCATCGCCGCGGCGGGCAACAGCAGCACAGACAACGATAGCCGCCCGCATTTCCCGTCGAACTACGACCTGCCAAATGTGATCAGCGTCGCCGCCCTCGACCGCAACGATCAGCTCGCGAGCTTTTCGAACTACGGCGTCAAGACCGTTCACATCGCCGCTCCGGGTAAGGAGATAGTTTCGACATGGCTCGGTAGCCAGTATCGCGAAGCTTCCGGAACGTCGATGGCCACGCCGTACGTTTCGGGCGTTGCCGCACTTATCATCGCCAGCGACCCGCAGATCACTATGAAAGAGCTTCGCCAGCGTCTGCTCGGTACGGTGGATCCACTCGACCATCTCAATGACAAGGTCGCCTCGGGCGGACGCCTCTGCGCGGCGAATGCACTTGGAAATGTGGTCAAAGAGCACTCGCACTGACCCGACTGGACCGCAAGCGTCCCGCTTGCATCTTTCTGCTAACCAAATGGTGCACGCGGCGCACCATGCTCGGACAACCTGCGAGACGCTGGTCGGGCTAACTGTCTTGTTTTCAATGATTTCCGTATAGTGGCACACCCTTTGCTTTTAACCTTATCGAGCAATGTCGCAACCATTGCCCGAGATTTTCGAAAAGGGAGAAAGCAATGAAAAACATCAAGAATTGGTTAGCGTTAGGGGCATTTACACTCCTGTTTATGGGTGTGCCGATGGTTGCTTCCGCACAGTGGGGCGGCGGCCAGTACGATCCGTACGGCCGCAACGGACAATACGATCCTTATGGCCGCAATGGACAATACGATCCGTATGGCCGCAATGGGCAGTACGATCCGTATTACGGCAACGCCAATACGTCGGTCCGCAGTCTCAAGCAAAAGGCACGTTCTTTCACGAGCCAGCTCGATCGTGACCTCGACCGTAGCCGCATTAACGGCACGCGTCGCGAGGACCAGATCAATGAGGTAGCAGACAGATTCAAGGATGCCGTTAATGACCTCGACAACGACTATTACAATAATCGCCGAGGCTATGGTCGCAATGATAACGAGATGCGCCGCGTATTTGACCGGGCCGCAGACGTCGAACGTGCGATCTCGCGGATCCAGATCAGCTATCAGGCTCGTAATCTGTGGAACAGCATCCGCAACGACCTGCAGGTCATCAGCCGCGGATACAATACGGTCTACAACGACCGCAATAACCGCAACCGCAGGAATGGCGGCGGCATTTGGGGCAACGGGCGTACAAACCGAGCAGGCTTGCCTAGCTGGTGGCCTTTCTAAGCTTCAGACACTGACCATTGATATTAGGGCTGTCCGCGAGGGCGGCCCTTTTTGCGTTAAGATAACGGAATGACGGCCGGAAAACTCTTCCTCGTAGCAACGCCGATCGGCAATCTGCAGGATATAACCCTGCGGGCGATCGATGTTTTGGGCTTCGTAGATCTGGTCGCCTGCGAGGACACTCGGCATTCCCGTAAACTGCTCAATCATTTTGAGATACAGGCAAAAACTATCAGCCTGCATGAGCATAATGAACGCGACCGCTCGGCACAGCTCGTCGCGATGATGCTCGAAGGCAAGAATATCGCCGTAGTTTCGGACGCCGGCACGCCTGCGATCAGCGATCCAGGGTCGGCGCTCGTCGCGGCCGCGATCCATACCGGAATAGATGTCGTTCCGATCCCCGGAGCGGTGGCTTTCGTAAATGCGGCTATCGCTTCCGGTATTGACGCATCGACTCTCATCTTCGCCGGATTTCTTCCGTCAAAAAAAGGCGATCGCCGCAAACGGCTCGAAAAGCTCGCCACGCTCGAAGGCACTTTGGTGCTTTACGAGGCTCCGCACCGGCTGGCCGCTTCGCTCGCGGATTGTTTTGACGTCCTTGGCCCGCGGCGGGCGTGCATCGCCCGGGAATTGACCAAACTGCACGAGGCGTTCATCCGCGGAACGCTCGATCAGCTCGCCGCTATAGCAAAGGATTCACCTCCAAAAGGCGAGATCGTTCTCGTGATCGAGGGCTTCGACCGATCGCAGGCCGCGACGGAACCGCCCTCGACCCAGTCGGTCGAGGACCGAGTCAGAGAGCTCGAAGCCGCAGGCGATAGCCCGATGAAGGCCCTTAAGAAAGCCGCAAAAGAATTCGGCCTCAGCAAAGCCGAGGCCTACAAACTTACCAAGGTCAAATAAAAAGAAGCGGCCGTTTCCGACCGCTCCTTGTGATGTCCTATCGCTGCGTCAGTTCGGGCGGCAGCTGCTTATCGACTTTGGGCCGCTCTTTCAGATCGGCCAGTTCGAGCATCGTCAAAAAGATGGTGCGGGTCACCTTTTCCATCTTCTGATAGTCGATCTTGTCGGCGTGGTCGCCGGGCCGATGGTAATCCTCATGAACTCCGTCAAACCAAAACGCGATCGGAATGCCGTTCTGGGCGTAGTGGAAGTGATCAGAACGGAAAAAGAAGCGGTTGGTATCTTTCGGATCGTCGTACCGCAGATCGTACTCGAGTTTCTGGAATGCGTTGTTAGTCTCGGCAACGATCGAGCCGAGCGTCGAGCTCATCATGTCCTTGCCGATCACGTAGATCGCATGCTCGCCGGTCAGGTCCTTGTTGGCCGGGTTCGTGTCGCCCGGCTTTTTGCTGCGGCCGATCATGTCGATGTTGAGCTGGGCCACCACGTTCTTGATATTGACCGTCGGGAATTTGTTAAAGTAATCAGCTCCCCACAGGCCCTTCTCTTCACCGGCGTGCCATACAAAAAGGATCGAACGCTTAGGCCGCGTCTTCGAACGGGCCAGAGCTTCGGCTATCGAAAGCACTGCGACGGTTCCCGAGCCGTCATCGTCGGCACCGTTAAAGATCTTGTCGTCGCCCTGAACGTTCGGGTTGGTGCCGACGTGGTCATAGTGCGCACCAACGGCGACCATCTCGTTCTTGAGTACCGGATCGCTGCCTTCCCACAGCGCTACAACGTTCTGTGTCCAGGCGGTCTCGCGTTTGACGGCCGCGTTTACGGTGGCGGTCTTGCTCAGAGCAAACGCCGTCGTGCCGTTGCGGTCACCCGATTCGCCCGAAAACATAATGTCCGCAACCGACGGGGTAACGATCACGACCGGCATCGTGCTGCCCGAGCGGAGCTTTTCGACCGAATATCCGGGGCCGCGGCCGCCGGGCCGTGCAGCGTTAAAGTTGGTCTGAGGTCCGCCGAGCACGATGATGCCCACGGCGCCGAGGCGTTCTGCGTTGGACACTGGATCTGCCCAATCGACGCCGCGTTGGCCGGTCAGCTCTTGAGGCGTAATTCCCGCAGGCAAACCAGTCGGGGCGCGTCCTGTACTTGCTCCGATAACGACGATCTTGCCTTTTACATCAACACCGGCAAGGGCATCGATACCTTTCGACTTGATAAACCAGCCGTTGCCGCCAAATACGAGCGGTCCGCTCACCGAACCGCTGCCGGCCGTGCGGGCAAAATCGGTGCCAACAACAAAGTTGCGGCCGCCGATCTCGAGTTTTGTATTCTCGGGATCGGGAATGTCACGGACGAGAGCCATTTTCTGAAAGAAGCTGCCGTTGTCGCCGGCACCTTTCAGTCCCCAGCGTTCGAGGTTCATTCGGATAAATTCGGCTGTAATATCGAGCCCGACCGACGGCGTGTCGCGGCCGGCCATAGCGTCAGAGGCAATAAAATGCAGATAGCTGCTGATCTGGGCCGCGGTGATCTCATCAGCGGCCTTACGTTCGGCGGACGATATCTGGACCTTTTGGCCAAACGCAAGCGACGGCAGCAAAAGGCCGATCGCCAGAAACAATACTAGTAAACGATTTCTCATACTTTCTCCGAGAGAGTGATTTTTTCTAAATGATAGCAAGCTGTTCTTACGCCGATCCGGCTCCTTTTGTTTCACCTCGAACCAACTATCGCAATGCCGTGACGGTCGGCGAGAGCGAACGTCTCGGCTTTGTTAAATATCAAGGTCTTTCCCGCGGTTACCGAAATGCACTCGGCACCCGCGGCGGCCATCGTCTCGATGGTCGGCACGCCGATCACAGGCACGTCAAAACGCATATCCTGATCGGGCTTGGCGACCTTGACCACCGTCAGTTTGCCTTTCGCAAGCTCACCGGCACGGCGGATCGTCGCGTCGGTGCCTTCCATAGCTTCGATGGCGACACAGGCTTTTCCGCGCACAACGATCGTCTGGCCGAGGTCGAGCCGGGCGATCTCGCCGGCGATATGCAGTCCGTAGGCGATGTTCTCCGCTTCGAGGTCAGTGGGCTGCCGCTTGGTCAGAACTCCTTCGGGCGCAAGATGATCGCCTACAAAAAAAGTCGAGTCGATCAGCTCGATGCCTTCGGCCGCCATTTCGTCGGCGATTCCGCCGATCAGTGCGTCGGTATTTCTCCGGGGCAGACGCCAGAGCATCTTGACCATTCTCAGATCGGGGATCGCCCCGGAAAACAGCTGCACGTGCTTCACCTGTCCGGCCATGATCGCCTTTTCAACACCGTTCTTTTTAAAGAACGCGATCATCTTGCCGAGTTGACCAATGCCGACCCAAGCAAGAGTCGGCGCAAGGCTCTCGATCAACGGATCGGTCTCTTCTTTGATCGCAACAACGGCAATTTCGGCACCTGCCTTCTCGGCTCCTTCGAGAACAAGAAAAGGAAATTGTCCGTTTCCGGCGATCAGTCCGTATCTCATAGGGCGAACCGCTATATTAGCAAGGATCGATGCCGCCAAAAAACCGAAAGGTGCCCGTTTGCGTATCAAACGGCGTTCTGCTCTATTAGAAACAAATCTAGAAAAACTTTGTTGAGGTATCAGATCTTGGCTATGCGGATCATCGCTATCGTAATATTCGTTGCTGCGGCATCGTTGTCGCTCTTGGCTCAGGCAGGCACGCCGCTCCTTACCGAACCGTCGCTCTCGCCGGACAAAAAAGAGATCGCATTCGTCTCGGGAAGCGATATCTGGTCGGTTCCGGCCGAAGGCGGCGTTGCCCGTTTGCTCGTCTCGCACCCAGCGTCCGAGTATAAGCCACTCTTTTCGCCCGATGGACGTCACCTGGCCTTTATGTCCAATCGAACCGGCAACGGCGACATTTATGTGCTGGAATTTGCCACCGGAACGCTGCGGCGGGTGACGTTTGACGATTCAGCCGATGTTCTGGACGGCTGGTCGCGCGACGGCAAATGGCTGTATTTCTCTTCGACCAGCCGCGACATCGCCGGAATGAATGATATATATCGTGTGCCCGCGACCGGGGGCACGCCGATGCAGGTTAGCTCGGATCGATACACGACCGAATATCATTCGACGCCGTTGGCCGATGGCTCGTTCATATTCGCCGCTCGCGGGATCGGTGCAAATCAATGGTGGCGCCGTGGCCGTAGCCATCTAGACGAGAGCGAGATCTGGCAGAAATCGGGCGAATCGTACACGCAACTGACCCAACGCGGAGCAAAGCAGCTCTGGCCGATGGCGACGGCTGATGGCTCGCGGATATTTTTCGTTTCGGATCGCGGCGGTCAGCAGAATATCTGGGCATTGCAGCGTGGCGGACAACCGCGGCCGTTGACGGCATTCACCGATGGGCGCGTGCTATGGCCAAACCTCGCATACGATGGCTCGGAGATCGTTTTCGAACGTAATTTCCGTATCTGGAAGATGCGTACCGACGGCGGTCGAGCGCAAGAACTCGCCGTTACACTCCGCGGTGTAGCCGCCTCGCCGGCGAATGAAAGGGTCAGTCTCTCGACTCAGGTTCGCGAAATGTCGCTTTCGCCAGATGGCAAAAAGGTTGCGGTCGTCGCCCGCGGCGAGGTCTTCGCGGCTTCGTCAAAAGACGGCGGTGAGGCCGTTCGAGTAACCCGAACCGCGGCTCCGGAATCCGATGTCTCGTGGTCAGCCGACAGCCGCAAGCTGATATACTCTTCCGAACGCAGCGGGGCGATGTCGCTCTACCAATACGACTTCTCGACCGAGGCCGAAACGCAGCTGACTCGCGGCGACAACATGGATATCGGAGCGTCGTACTCGCCCGACGGCAAGTCGATCGCGTTCATCCGAAATGCCCGCTCGATCGTGATCTACGATGTCGCGACCAAGGCCGAACGCGAGCTGTGCAAACTCTACACCGATATGGCGCCGCTCGGCGGCGATGCCTTCAAATGGTCACCCGACAGCAAGTGGATCGCATTCCTGAGCCCTTCGCCCGAGACGCGTTCGTATACGAATGTCCATGTCATTCCAGCCGCTGGCGGCACGGCTCGGGCGATCAGCTTTTTGGCAAATTCGAACGCTGGATCGCTCGTCTGGGGTCCTGACGGATCGTATATTCTCTACGCATCGAGCCAGCGTACCGAAGACGGCTCGATCGCACGCATCGACCTAAAACTCCGTACGCCGAAGTTTCGCGAAGACCAGTTTCGCGATCTTTTCAAACAAGAAAATCCGCAGCAGCGGCCCGGCAGCACGCCGGCTCCGGCTCAGCCGACGCCGCAGCCTTCGCCTGCTGCATCGCCCGCGGAAAAGAAAGAATCGAACGCGACCGAGATCGTTTTCGACGACATTCGCAAACGGCTCAGCTTTCTGACCACCGGCGTCAACAACAACGGTGCGGTCATCAGCCCCGACGGCAAAACGTTGCTGATCCTGGCGTCGGCCGAAGGGCAGTTCAATCTATACACGATGACGCTCGATGAACTGGCCAACGATCAGTCTGCACGGCAGCTGACGTCAACGCCGGGCTTTAAATCGCAGGCGCAGTTCTCGCCCGACGGCAAAGAGGTCTACTACGTCGAGAACGGCCGCATCAGCATCGTCAGTATGGATCGCCGCGAGGTCCGCCCGCTAAATGTCGGGCTCGATCTGAACGTCGATTTTGCTGAGGATAAGATGGAAGTCTTCAAACAGGGCTGGCGGTACATGCGTGACCATTTCTACGATGACAAGTATCACGGTGCGGACTGGAACACCGTTCGAACAACGTACGAACCGATGATCACGTCGGCTCGAACAATGGATGAGGTTCGGCGGCTTATGAGCATGATGGTCGGCGAGTTGAACGCTTCGCACCTCGGCGTCAGCGGGCAATCGGGCTTTAACGCGACGACGGTCGGCAAGCTCGGGCTTCGTTTCGACCGTGCCGAATTCGAAAATAATGGACGGCTTAAGATCACCGAAATTATAACGCTGAGCCCGGCTGCGGTCTCGCGTTCGATAAACGTCGGCGATTTTCTGATCACCGTTGACGATGTGAAGATCAGTCCCGGCGTAAACCTCGACGAAGTGCTCGAGGGCAAGGTCGGAAAACGCGTCGAGATCGAGGTATCGGCCTCGCCGGACGGCGCGAATAAACGGGAAGTCATTCTCAAACCGATCTCGACGGGTGCCGAAAAGAACCTGCTCTATCGCCAGTGGGTAGAGTCAAATCGCGAATACGTCGCTCGCATTAGCGGCGGCAAGATCGGCTATGTACATCTGCCAGACATGGGTCAGGGTTCGCTCAATCAGCTTTACGTTGATCTGGATACCGAGAATCAATCGAAAGATGCCGTCGTGGTCGATATCCGAAACAATAATGGCGGATTCGTAAATCCGTATGTCGTTGACGTTCTGGCCCGACGCGGCTATCTTACGATGCGCGAACGGGGAATGTGGAATGTTCCCGGTCGAACGCAACTCGGTCAGCGTGCGCTCGAAAAGCCGACCGTGCTGCTGATAAACCAGCATTCGCTATCGGATGCCGAAGACCTGACCGAAGGCTACAAGACACTCAAGCTCGGCAAAGTCGTCGGCGAACCGACGTCGGGCTGGATCATCTTTACGTGGAACGCATCGCTCTTTGACGGCACGACCATCCGGCTTCCGAGGCAGCTGATTTTGGGCTCAGACGGAAAGAATATGGAGTTGAATCCGCGTACACCCGACATTGCCTCAACGCGGCCGATCGGCGAGAGCTTGACGGGCAAAGATTCGCAGCTCGATGCTGCGGTCAAGGCGCTTGCTGGGAATTAGGTCGGAGCATCGCTGCTCGGGGAGCCTTTCTCGTAGAAAAACTCGTAGAGGTTGAGCGTCTCGCCATCGCCGATATCAGTATGCCCGGCGAGTTCGAAGCCAAGCTTGCGCAGCAGGGCTCCCGACGCGTCATTGTCGAGGCTCGTGATGGCGAGCACGCGATCGAATCCGAGCTTGCTCTTGCCGTATTCCATTACGGCTCTCGCCGCTTCGATACCGTAGCCTTGCCGTTCAAACTCGGGCAGAAACGCAAAGCCGATGTCCGGTGCGTCGAGCGAATCTCGCCTGACAAATCCGCAGTTGCCTATCTGCGTGCCGTCGCGCAGACAAACGCAAAAGAGGCCGTAGCCGTGCTTCTCGTATTGCTCTAGGTAACGTTCCTCGACGTACTTTCGAGCGGAATCGACATCGCGCACGCCTCGATCAGCTATATATCGATGGAACTTCGGCGTGTTGATCAGCCGAAGTACAAAAGCGGAGTCATCCGCGGTTATCTCGCGAATGATCAGCCGCTCCGTCTGGGCAATTACTTTGGGGCTACTCACTAAACGGCTCGATCTCGCCGGGCTTTCGAAGCATCTTATTGACCTCGTCGAGATGCATTTCTTCGAGCAGGATCATCTCGCGGGCATATTCTTCGAGAGCTACCGATTTGCCCTCGGTCAGGCTGAGCAATTCGTAATAGGCCGTCAGCGTCGTACTCTCCTGTTCCAGGCTCTCTCGCAAGATGTCGCCGATGTCGTGTTTGTGCGTTTCGAGTAGTGCGCCGATCTTCAGGCTCGGGTGCCCGCCGAGCATCGTTACGAATTCACCTGCTTTTTTAGCATGTGCAAGGCTTTCATTCGCATTGCCGTCGAGCCAGGACACGATCGGAATGCGGTTGTAGCCAAAGACCATCAGCGCGTAATGCGTATAACGCACCACTCCGGCCAGTTCCAATTCCATGATCTTGTTCAAGACATCGATCACTTTCGGTTTATCAAGTTCGCTCATGGCAGAGATAATAGCACGATTATTGTTGTAAGTTTTCGCCCGCCTCGGTCTGCTGTCTCGCGTGGTAAGAACTTCGTGTCAGCGGCGATGATTCGACATGCTTGAAGCCCATGGCTTCGCCGATCTTTTTCCATTCGGCGAACTCTTCGGGCGTGACGTAGCGTTCGACGGGCAGGCGTTTTTCGTAGGGCTGCAGGTATTGACCGATCGTCATGATGTCGCACGACACGCTGCGCAGGTCACGCATCAGGTCGACAACCTCTTCGAAGCTTTCGCCGAGGCCGGCCATGATGCCGCTTTTGGTCAGCATCTGCGGGAATTGCGTATCGCGGAATCGGGCGGCGCGATCAAGAAGTTCGAGCGTCTGATCGTATTTTGCATCAGGCCGAACCCGGCGATAGAGTCGGGCGATCGTTTCTGTGTTATGGTTCAGGACTTCGGGCCGTGCTTCGAGAACGTTGTTCAGGGCCGCTTCGTCGCCGTTGAAGTCAGGGATCAGGACCTCGATCTTGCAGTCCGGGTTCATCTCACGTACCTTGCGGATCGTCTCGGCCCAGTGCATCGAACCGCCGTCGGGCAGATCGTCACGGTTTACCGAAGTTATCACCGCGTGCTTGAGGTCGAGATGCTTGACGGCCTCGCCAACGTGCGTCGGTTCCATCGGGTCGAGGTCCATCGGCTTGCCTTTGTTTACCGCACAAAATCCGCAGTGTCGCGTGCACGTATCACCGCCAAGCATGAACGTCGCGGTCTTGTCGGTCCAGCATTCAAAGATGTTCGGACATTTGGCTTCCTGACAAACAGTATGCAGATTGAGGCCAGAGATCAGGTCCATTACCTGATTCTGATTTCGCGGGTCACCGAGCTTGATCTTGAGCCAATCGGGCTTCTTGAGCCGCTCACGCTGCTTACGATTAAGGAATTTTTGGACTAGAACGCCTTCGTCGATCATTAAGTTAATAATACACTCTGCAAAATAAAAAATAGCTATCAGCTGATAGCCGTCAGCTAATAGCTACCCTTTGATAAGACCTAGACTAGCCTAAACGGCCGTTGACTACATCCCAGGCAATGTTCGAAAAGAACGCCTCGATATATTTCGGACGATCGACCGGAGCATAGTCCTTGATAAAGGCGTGCTCCCAGACGTCCATGATCAGGATCGGTTTATAGCCCGCGACGTTGCCGGTCTCGTGCAGATTGATCCAGTGGTTCGATATCGCCCCGTTCGACGGGTCCTGATACGTCGCCGCCCAGCCGACACCACGCATCTTGCCGGTGTTTACGAAATCGGCTTTCCAGACGTCGTAGCTGCCAAAGCTCTCTTCAGCCGCTTTGACAAAGGCCGAGGCTTTGTCCGGGTCTCCGGTGCCGTTCTTTTCCATATTTTCGAAATAGTACTCGTGCAGCACCATTCCGTTGTATTCAAACCCGAAGCGCCGTTTGATCTCGCTGAAAGCAGCAACTTTCGTCGCGTCGAGCTCGCCCTCGCCGATCATGTCGGCGATCCGTTGGTTGTAGGTATTGGTGTTAGTAACGTAGCCTTCGTAGAGCTTGAAGTGCATCGCCAGCGTCTCGTTCGAGATGCCGGTCAGATCGCTCAGATCGAATGTTTTTGCCGTGTAGCTCGTCTTGATTCCCATTCTCGTTTTCTCCCTTCCTTATTCCTCTGGGCGGGTTCCCGGATCGATCCCGGCAACGCTCGCCTGATTAATAACGTTAATATGAAGATCGTCATCGCACCGTATTTGACACGACAAACGCATTCTTTCGGTCATGTCGGGCTTTGTCGCGAGTATCGCTGCTTCTGCCTCTTCGATCTCGCCGGGATCGCCCGAGATCACCTCGACGCGACAAGTCGTGCACCGGGCGTTACCGCCGCAGCGGTGCAGAATATCCACTCCGTTGTCTTCGAGCTCGAGCACGAGCTTTCGTCCGTTTTGCGCCTCAAACGCTATTCTTCCGTTAGCGGTCTCAGCAACGATATGTGCCATTTGGTCCGTCTCCAAAAAGATAAAATAAATAACTGTCTATAGATAGACTTTGTCATATCGGCCAGCCGAAAAGCAAGAAACCGCATTCTAACGGATGTCGATCATCGCTCGTTGCTGCGGTTGAAATTTGTCGCCCGGGTATAGAACACGTTCGAGGTACAGCCCCGACGGCGGCGCAGTAAACTTCGCGGGTGCGTCCGAGTGGAATTTCAATAGCCGCTCAAGTCCGTCAAACGTGAGGTTGCCGCGGCCGACCTCGGCGAGCATTCCGGTAATTCGCCGAACCATCTTCCACAAGAAATGGCTCGCCCCGATGCGGAAGCAGATAAGATCGCCTTGGACGAAGACCTCGGAATGAATTACCTCGACCTTCGGTGACAGCTTTACACCTTCTTCCTTCTCGCAAAACGAAGTGAAATCGTGCCTTCCGACCAGCATTTTTGCCGCGGTCTGCATCGCTCCGGCGTCGAGCCGGTCCTTGATCCACCAGACAAGGCTCTTGCCGAAAGCCGTTCGCCGCGTCGAGATCTGATAGAGGTAATATCTCGCGACCGCCGATCGCCGGGCGTGAAAATCATCGTCGGCGTTCGTGACTTTTATGATATTGATGTCGTGCGGAAGGAGATCGTTGAAGCCGTGCTGGATCATCCGCGGCGTGAGATCGACGTTAAGGCGAGGTACTTTGAGATGGGCGATCTGGCCAAGTGCATGAACTCCCGCATCGGTCCTGCCCGCACCGAAAATGTCGATCTTCTCGGTAAAAAGCTGCCGTCCGGCGTGCATCAGCTCGCCCTGGACCGACTTTGCGTTGTGCTGGATCTGCCAGCCGCGATATCGCGTGCCCTCGTATTCGATCTCTAACTTCCAGGTAGGCACTATTTTTCGCCGATCTTAACTTTCTCGCGGAACTGGTTGATGGCCACGTAGATCACTTCAGCTTCGGTCACTTTCACTTTCTGGCCAGTGTTGCCAAAACGCTCAGCCTCGACCACTACATGGACCGTGATCGAAGTCGTGCCGACTTTCAGAGTTTCGGCATAAAAGCTCACCAAGTCGCCCATAAAAACAGGCTCGTGAAAGATGACTTCTTTCATCGCGACCGTTACGAAGCGGTCATGTTTGGTATGCCTGACAGCCTCGACGCCGCCCGCTACGTCGATGTAGCTGAGGATGATGCCGCCAAAAACGGTGCCGTGCGCATTCGTATCACGCGGCATCATGGTAAGCCGGATCGCTGCATCGCGAACTTTTTCTTCGGGTGGTTTGATCATATGAATCGGCGGTTCCGTTACTTATTCGCTGGCAGTTCAGATCTCCGTATTACAAACTTCTTTCTTGGGTTATAAGGATCGGGGCCGATGTGGATCTCATCGCCGTCAAAGTTGATCTTGTTGTATGAGTACCCGACCGTATCGTCCCAGTCATCATCTTGATATACCCATTCCTGAAATAGCCGCTTTCCTTCTCGGTCTTCCACGCGGACATAGGCCCCCATCCTTGGAAAGATCGGTCGCGGCATGATTCGGCGTTCATAGATCGTTACAACCAACTCACCATCGGGGCTCGTTGCGGTGGCGCGGACTTTCGGGATGTAATCCAAAGCACCGGTAACGTAAACAATTAGTGCGATGCCGAGTGACAATACCACGGCTCCGACAGCTATGAATGTCCGCTTTCTAGTTTTCGCGTTCACTCGAAAGGTGTGTATTCACCCAACCTGCAATTGTTTCCCGCAGCTCATTCAAATGCTCATCGAAAAAATGCCCGCAGTTCTCGAATACTACGACGTCGGCGTGCGGGATCTGGTCGGTTATCGTTCGGAGGCTTTCGACCGAGCAGAACTCATCCTTATCACCGTGCACAAACAGTATCGGCTTCGTGACCGACGTCAAAAATTCGTAGTCCTGATATTTTTCTACCGGCGTACCGATCGATATCAGGCGTTTGACGCGATCGTCGTGTACCGCGACCTGCATTCCGGTTCGAGAGCCGAACGAGAAGCCGGCCACGGTGACATCTTCGCCGGGGTATTCGCTGACAAGCCAATTCAGAGCGTCCAACGCATCCTCGACTCCGCCTTCGATCTCGTTGTGCTCGCCTGTTGATGCGCCGACGCCGCGAAAGTTGAACCTTACGGTAGTCAGTCCGGCATCAACAAGGCCGGCAGCTGCTCTAAACACCACCTTGTTATGCATCGTTCCTCCGCCGAGCGGATGCGGATGGCAAACAAGCCCGACACCTCGTCTTTCGCCCGAGGGCTCTTTGATGATCGCTTCGAGTTGTCCGTGCGAAGCGGGTATGAACAGATTCCCTTTAGGGTACATATCGCGAAACTTCGATTCTAGGTCGCGCTGTCGCGATTAGCAAAAAAGCTCGATGCCATCACAGACGAACCGACAGCCACGACATTCCATTCACCTCGCAATCGTGGTATTTTTTACGATTGATCGAGCATTTTTGAGCGTCGGGTCGTCGTCCTCTCTGCATGGAAGAAATAATCAGCGAAACGCCCGAAAACGGGGCGCAAAAGCCTGCCACAGAAAAGCAAAGCTGGAGCCAGTACCTCGAAAGCGAAACCGGCGTTCGGCTCGTGTATTTGATCTTCGGGATAATCGCCGTTCCGGCCGTAATGGCGTATCAGCAGTACAAGACTTCGGCGATCTGCTGCGGCGATTGGGATGGCTATTACCATATCAAATGGTCTTTGCTGCTGTGGGAGAATTTCAGCCAGTTCAAGTGGCTGCCGACATTCGAATGGCTGCCGCTGACGGTGCTCAATCCGCAGGATTACGCCGATCATCACTTTCTTTTTCATCTGCTGCAGATACCGTTCTTGTGGTTCTTTGAGCCGGTTACGGCGGCCAAGGTCTCGACGATATTTTACGCCTCAGCAGCCATTCTCTCGGTGTACTGGCTAATCTATCGCTACGGCATCAAATATCAGCTCATCTGGCTCGCGGCATTGATGGTCTGCTCGAATGCCTTCTTCTATCGGATGAATATGGCGAAGGCGCCGCCGCTGACGATCATCATCACGATCTTTGGCATTCACCTGCTGTTCCAGCGGAATTACATCTGGCTGGCGCCACTGATGTTTGCGTTCGTTTGGACGTACAGCCTGTTCCCGCTGCTGCTGTTCGCGGCGATAATTTGGACGATCATAATTGCCTGGAACGAACGGCGACTCGAATGGCGGCCCTTTGCCTACACCTTCGGCGGAATGGTTGCGGGCAACATAATCAATCCGTACTTTCCGCAGAATTTCGGGCTTTTCTCCGAGCATTTTTGGACAAAGCTCAAGGTCGGTTCGGACTTTGCCGTCGCGGTTGGCGGCGAATGGTATCCGTACACCGGGATGGAATTGCTGATGACGTTCCCGGTCGCTTTGGCGGCGATGCTGATCGGCTACGTTCTGTTCGTTCCGCGCGGCGGCAAACTTCCGGAGAAAGCAGCGTTCTTTCTGATGTTTACGACGATCCTGCTTGCGGCTCAGTTCCGGTCGAAGCGTTTTGCAGAGTACTTTCCACCGTTCGCGATCCTTTTTGCTGCGTTCGCCTACAAAGCGTTTACGGCGCCGAAAACGTACGAACTGCCCGAGGATTTCCAGCGAGAGATCGATCCTTATCTAGACGCTCCGGCTACCACCGAACGTCAGGAATGGTGGAACGCGGCGAGGTCTGCCTCCGTCTGGGTGCTGGGCATAGGGCTTTTCGTATTCTGGTTTTACAGCATGCTGGGTGTGCACCGCTTCGGGATAAACCAGGACGGCATCATCGACAACATTAAAAGCAACGAAGAAGCCGATAAATATCGCCGGGCGATGGAGTTCGCCACGGGCCTCGACGAGACCGGGGCAGAGAATATTCCGAAGGGCGAGATCATCTTCAACTGCACGTGGGATGATTTTCCAAAGCTGTTCTTTTACAACACCAAGCACAGGTATGTTTACGGGCTCGACCCGAACTATCTTTACTCGGAGAATCCCGAGCTTTACACTACGCTCAAAGATCTGACCGAGGGCAAGATCGACGATCCGGCGCCGGTCATTCGGGAAAAATTTGGGGCGAATTACATCTTTGCCGACGCCAACGAGAATGTCGATATGATCGCCAAAGCTCTCGAAAGCGGTTGGGTCGAGACAATATACGAGGACAATGAGGCACGGCTTTTCCGCATTCGGACGGAAAAAGGCGCTCCGCCGGAAGAAAAAGACGAGCCTGAAACTCCCGAGGAGAAAAAGATCCTAGACGAGCTCGAAAAGAACGAACCCGATCTGAACGTCAATGTTGACCCGGATGAGAATTAGTCGGCTCTTTACATTCGGCCTCGCCATGGCTCTTTCCGTCGCGGCCCTCACCGGCTGCGGCCCGAACGAGAGTATCCTGAAGTCGGGGTCGAACGACGCTCCGAGTGCCGAACGCAAGACCGAGCCGACAAAGACATCGTTCGAGTCTGAGCTCGAGGCGATGCGGACCGCGCAGTTCTCTTTTATCTACGTGCTCAGGCGAAAGGACGGCGGCCCTATAGATGCCGAGGATAGAAGCGTGATCCGCACCCAGACGACGCAGGCCAACCGGCGTGTATCGACGGACGATGGCAAAGCGATCATTATCGGCTCGAATTTTCAGATCGCTCCGCATAATATGTCTGTGATGAGTCAGCGATTTGCGGTCGAGAATTATTCGCCGGCCCCGGGTCAGCCGGCTGTGCCGCTCCCGTCGAATTCCGTCGCACCTGAACCAGAAAGATAGCTATGCAGCAGCCCAATGTGCCGCTACACGACGACAAGCCAACGCTGCCACGGCGCGAACCGCCGCTCAGCGTAAAGCTTGACGCCGGTTCGCCATCTCTGCGTTCGATCATTCGCGTCGTCATAGTCGCGCTGATCATTGTTTTCTTTGCGGGCTATCTGCAGACGATCGTAACCTCGCTGGCTTCGCTCGGATTCCTGCTCATACTCTCCGTCTTTTTTGCATATCTGATCGACCCGCTGGTCAAATTCATCCGACGGCCGTTCAAGGACAGGAATATCGAACGCATAATGCCGCGTTCGTTGGCGATCGTCATCGCTTATCTCTTTGTTTTTACGATCGCAGGCGTGGCGATAGCAAACATCGCCCCGGCGGTCGGGCGACAGGCACAGGAATTCGGCACGAATATCCCTACGTACGCACAATCTATCCGGCAGCGTGTCAATGACATGAACCGTCGGTTTGACCGCCTTAGAATTCCCGACGAGGTGCAGACAGAGATCAATCGAAACCTCACCGACATCGGCGCGTCGATCACAAGTTCGGTCGGCAATTCGGTGCTGATGAGTTTCTCGTACATTCCGTGGTTTCTGCTCGTGCCGATACTAGCGTTCTTCTTTTTGAAAGACGTAAATCTGTTTCGGCTTGGCGTGCTGCGTATGTTTCCTGCCGGCCGATGGCGCTACCGCGCAGAACGCGTCATGGCCGACGTGAATACCACGCTAGCAGCGTATACGCGGGCTCAGATAATCTCGTGTATTATCGTCGGGCTGATCTGTACGGCAGGCTTTTACCTGATCGGACTGAGGTATGCGCTGCTGCTCGGTATTCTCGCGGGCATTTTTGAGTTTGTGCCTCTGCTCGGCCCGCTCACGATAGCCATTATCGTTGTGTTGACGTCGGCTGGCGGTGATGACCCGTGGAACGCTCTTTACGCCGGCATCTTTCTGATCGTACTCCGGATAACACACGACTATTTCACCTATCCGCGGATCGTACGCGGCGGCATCCACATGCACCCGCTGGCGATAATCCTCGCGGTACTCGCGGGCGAACAGGTCGCGGGCATTCCCGGCGTCTTTCTCTCGATCCCGGTAGTCGCGGTAGCGTCCGTTTTCTACAAGCACATTCTCGAACACCAGGGCCGAAAGAGTTTCGTGTCGGGCTGGATCGAGAAGGCCGACGCTCAGGCCATCGAGGAGGAGCAGTCGTAAATGTCACCCCTTGCCTGGCTGATCGTATTTTTCTTTGTCTTGCTCTTTCTGAGCATTCTCGTCTACGTGCTGGTCGTGAAGTTCTTCTACTGGGGCGACAAGAACGAACCGCCTTCGAAACGAGGTTAGAGTAACGCGGCGAATGCGTTCGCGTCGTCGATCTCGACCTCGATCTCAACCGAAAAACAGGGAAGCGAGAATTGCTCGGCGTCGATCTTTACTGCGTCTTTGCCGGTCGTCAGGAGAAGACGTGCGGCCGATCCTCTCGCCATTGTCTCGATCGTTTTCAGATCTTCTGCGGCATATTTGTGGTGGTCGCGGAAGGAGTGTGTCGCGGCCAACTTCATGTTTTCGCGTTCGAGCAGCGAGTAGAATGCCTTCGGATTGCCGAGGCCGCAGAATGCGAATGCGTTTTGCGAATGGATCGATGCCGAGTCGAATTCACGGGCCGCTGTGTTGAGTGGCTTGAATTCCGAGAGAATCGATCTCGCCCGAAATACCGGTACATCCGGAGCAGCGGCTTGGATCTGGTCTTCTGTGCCGGCTAGATCTTCTACCAGATCGACACGCGTCAAAACGATCGCGTCGGCCCTTTTCAATCCCGATACCGGCTCGCGAAGACGGCCGGCCGGAAGCACTTTTCCGCCGCCGAAAGGATCAGTCGCGTCGATGCAGACGATGTCGACATCGCGTTTTGCACGGCGGTGCTGGAAACCGTCGTCGAGGATGAACGCCGTGATGCCACACTGCGAGATGGCCCATTTAGCAGCCGCGACTCGATCGCGGTCAGCTACGACGATCGCCTTTCCGAGGAGCTTTCCGGCAAGTTCGATCGGCTCATCGCCGGCGTCTTCTGCGGTCGCGACAACCCTGTCGAAGTCCGAGACAAGTACGCGTTTCGACACGTCTTTACGCCCGTAGCCGCGGGTCAGGATGCAGACCCTTTCGCCTCGATGCGAAAGGGTCTTTGCGATATGAGCAACAAGCGGTGTCTTGCCGGTGCCGCCGGTCGTGATGTTGCCGACGCTGATCGTGCGGGCACCGAGATCGTGGCTCTGCGATGAACCACTCTCGTAACGCCGGTTTCGGATGTCAGCGATCGCCGAGTAAAGATATCCGAGAAGGTCGAGCATTAGACGACGGAGCGTTTGCTCGTGATCTGCACAAGCCTATCCAGCTTGTTTTGGGCCTGGCCGCTGTCGATCGATTGCTCGGCGAGCCGGGCGGCCTGCAGCGGTTCCTTCGCGATGCCGGCGATCAGCAACGCGGCGGCAGCGTTGATCACGACCAGCGAGCGGGCCTCGTCGCGTCGACGGCTTGCGAGTATTTCGCGGATGATCGCCGCACTCTCTTTCGCAGACTGAACCTTCAGGCCGTCGATCGACGCGGGTTTCAGCCCGAAATCTTTTGGCGTTACGACGTACGACTTTGCTTCGCCGTCTTTGACCGTGGCGATACGGGTCTTGCCGGAAAGCGTGATCTCGTCGAGGCCGTCTTCGCCGTGAACGACCCAAGCATCCGTGGCTTTGAGCCTCGCCAAAGCTTCCGCTACGGGCATCACGAGCGAGCCGTGCCACACGCCGACGAGCTGCCGCGAGACATTCGCCGGGCTTGCGAGCAAACCGAGAACGTTGAGGCACGTTCGTATCCCGAGCCGGCTGCGAATATCAGCCAGCCGTCGAAGTTCCGGATGGAACTTCGGTGCCGACATAAAGCACACTTGCGTGTTGAGGCTGGTTTGAGCCTGCGCGGCATCGACCGCGACCTTGACGCCGAGTTCGCCGAGCACGTCGGAGCTTCCGGTCGGGCTGGTAACGCCGCGATTGCACTGCTTAGCGATCGTAGCTCCCGCACCGGCGGCAACGATGGCCGCGGCGGTCGAAACATTGAACGTTTTAGCGGGCGAAGAACCGGTTCCGGCTATCTCGATCGCTCCTTTTGGAGCACGCACCTTTACGGCGAGTTCACGCATCACCGAAGCCATCCCGGCGAGTTCGTCAGCCGTCTCGCCCTTAGCCGTCAAAGCGGTGAGTGCGGCAGCGATCTGGTTCGAACCCGAGGTGCCGTCGGTCATCGAACGCATGAACGCTGCGGCCTCGGCAAAGCTCAGATCCTCGCCGCGCATCAGCTTCGAAAGGAATGCGAAGATCGGCGTCTCGGCCTTGGCGCTCGTGGCATTTGAGGGCGATGATCTAAGCCAATCTGTTCGGGTAGAGGACATATTTTAGTGAATTCTTAACGCGAAGACGCGAAGCCGCAAAGACGCGAAGGCAGGAAATCAAATTTTTCGATCGACCGATCTCTCATTTACTTCTTTTCCTTTGCGTCTTGGCGTCTTAGCGTCTTTGCGTTAAAAACTCCAACGTACCGCGCCCTTGCTTACGCGCGGGCTTCTGCAATCACAGGTCCAAAAAATTCTGCAGCAGCTTTTTGCCGTGCTCGGTCAGGATCGATTCGGGATGAAACTGCACGCCTTCGACCTTTTTCGAACGGTGCCTGAGGCCCATGACAAGGCCGTCGGGCGACTCGGCCGAGACTTCCAATTCGTCGGGCACGCTCTCGCGTTCGACGACAAGCGAATGATAACGCCCCGCGGCAAAGCCGTTCGGAATGTTGGCGAAAACCGTCTTTCCATCGTGACGGATCTCGACAGGTTTGCCGTGGACCGGTTCCGGCCCGCGTTTGACCGTGCCGCCGTAGAATTGCCCGATCGCCTGATGCCCGAGGCACACGCCTAGGATCGGAACGCGGCCTTCGAACCGCTCGATCGCCGCCAACGAAACGCCCGCCGAATCAGGCGTTCCAGGCCCGGGCGAGATCAGGATCCGTTCCGGCTTCAGATCGTCCCCGATCTCATCGACCGTTACCTCATCGTTTCGAACCACACGCATCTCGGCACCAAGCTCGCCCAGATACTGGACAAGATTGTAGGTAAATGAATCGTAATTATCGATGACGAGCAACATTCCGGTTTTTATTGCAACTAAAGCATTTGGCTCTCGTTCTTTTGTTTACTATGACGAGCCGTTTCCGATATCATAATCGATACACCCCGGGAGGCCGAACCTAAATGCTCCGACGCTCTGTTCTCTCGCTAATTTCGCTCATTTTGTGCGTTTCAGTAACGCTCGCTCAAAAAGCACCAGATCCGAAGGCCGACGAGGCTAAGGAAAAGCTCCGTAAGCAGGCCGTCGAATTCCTTCGCGAGACGATGACCGAGGTCGGGGCGATGCGCTCGCTCGAGAATCGGCTGAGCTTTAGCTCGGAACTCGCCTCGCTCATGTGGTATCACGACGAGAAGGAAGCCCGGGCGATGTTTCAGGGCGTGATCACCGATTTCAAACGCCTGATCTTCGACTACGATCAGCAACTCAACGCTCTCGATCAGGCCGCGGCCGCCGACGGCGAAGAGGAGGTCGGCTTTAGCTTTTTCTCCGGCGTGAGTTCAAAGCTCACGGTCGAACGAAAGGTGCGTTCGGCGATGGAGATGCGGCAGCAGATCGCGATGAGCCTGGCGGAACACGACGCCGATCTGGCCCTGTCGTTCTTTTACGACAGCTTTTCGGCGATCTCGAATGCGGATTTCCGCGCGATGGCCGATCAACGTAACGACAGCCTCGAGGTCCAGCTGATGGCCCAGATCGCCGAGACCAACGCGGCCAAGGCTACACAACTCGGGCTCAAATCTCTCTCCGACGGCTTCTCGCATCAGCATCTGGAACTCCTGAAAAAGATCTACGCGAAAGACAACGAAAAGGGCATCGAATTTGGCCAGGCCGTGCTTTCGAAGTACAAGTCTACCAAGCTCGAGGAGAATCACTGGCTGCTGCATTCGCTGATCGACTTCGGCGGCAGCACGGCCGAGCGCAAAGACGCGAAACCCGGCGACAAGAAGAAGCCGCTCTACACGCCGCAGGAACTCCGTGATCTGACCGAGATCCTTGCGCGTGCCGCGCTCGACGGCGAGTCGGAGGGCTATTTGTACTCGTACATGGCCACTTTCGAGAAATACACGCCCGCTCGGGCGGCCCAGATCAAGGCGAAGCACAAGAGCACTTTTGCTGCCGCAAATGCTGCGAATTCTGCGGCATATGCAATGGCCAACGCCGCCAATGCGATCGCCAACGCAGCCAACACCGCAGCATCCGGCCCCGACCTTGAGGCGCGTGCTAAGGCCGCGGAAGCCCGTGCCGAGGCGGAACGCAAGCTGATGGAAGAGGTCGGCACGCTCGGCACCAAAACTCTGCCCAAAGAGGAACGGGAGCGTATCACGACCGACGCGAGGAAAATGATCACCCGTTCGGGCGGTGCCGACAAAAAGATCATCGGCCTGAGCATGTTGGCCGCGCAGGTGGCCAAGGCGGGCGACAAAGAACTCGCCTCGGAACTGATGAAGGAAGCCGAGGGCCTGACCGCCGCCCAGCCCAAGAATTATCAGGAATACATGCTCAAATGGATGCTGATAACGGGCTATGCGCAGGTCGATACCGATAGGGCGTTCCCGCTCGTCACCGACACGATCCTGCGGCTCAACGGCACCATCGAGGCATTTGTTAAGGCAGCGGAATTCATCGATGTTCGCGAAGAGATCATCGCCGACGGCGAGGTTCAGGTCGGCAATTTTGGCGGTTCGATGGTCCGCAGCCTGACCAAGGAACTCAAGATCGCCGAACCGACGCTCCGAAGCCTCACACGAGCTGATTTTTCAAAGACCAAAGCAGTTACCAATTCGTTCGATCGGCCCGAGGTCCGCATCCTCGCCAAAATGCTCATCATCCGCACCGTCCTCGGCGAAAAAGAAGGCGAGAAAACGCCGGATGTCCTGGAACTCTTTAATACATTTAAGTAACGTTGCGACGCCAATTGATCAGGCGACGTTCTGTCGCCAACGGCGACGAATATTAAAGCCTAGGGTGAAGCCGTTTCGGCGAACCCTAGTCGCATGTATCCACCCAGCCCGTCGCTGAAGGCGACGTACTAATCCCAGCAATAGCTCTCATCAAATTCCACTCCGTATTTCCGACACAATTCACGAAACTCATCCTGAAAGCTTTGTTTAGCGTGATGCTTCTTTTGGTTCGCGATGTATCGGCATACGTCGTCGACTTGCGATTGTCCGATCGAAAATGCACCGTAGCCTTTCTGCCAATAGAAGTTTGTAAATTCCACACCTTGCTGCTTTATCCACAGCGAGCTGCTGCGCTTCATGTTTCCGATCAGTTCACCGACGTCGATCCTGCCGAGAGAGATCAGGAAGTGACAGTGGTCCATCGTTCCGTTGGCCGCGATAAGTTTCGCACCGTGATTTGCAAGGATGCCTGAGATATACGCGTAAAGTTTCGCCTCAATATCCGGCGTGATCAGCTTGGCACGGTGCTTTGTCGAGAACACGACGTGAACGAGGATCTTGACGAGTGATTGCGGCATTCTGGTTCGTCGCCTTCAGCGACGGTGTTGGTTTCTCGCGTTTCCTAGGGTTTCGCCGAAGCGGCTCAACCCTAGGCTTTAATGTTGGTCGCCGTTGGCGACAATAAGTTGGTTCTCCCGGTGTTTCACACCACCTTAGGTCCCCGCTACGTTAAGCTCGTCCCCAGCAGCCACGAACCGCCGTCGACGACGAGGGTGACGCCGTTTACATAGCTGGCGGCGTCGGAGGCGAGGAAGAGCGCGGCGTTCTCGATATCGACGATGCGGCCGAAGCGTCCCACGGGAATTTTTCGCATCATCTTTTCTTTCAACTCGGGCATGAGCAAGCGTTTCATCCCCTCGGTATCCTCGATGGGGCCGGGGGCGATGCCGTTGACTCGGATGCCGTGACGGCCCCATTCGACCGAGAGGTTTCGCGTGATCGCATCGACGCCGGCTTTGGCGGCCGAGACGTGGATCTGCATCGGCGTGGCGAGATAGTGCAGCGTCGCCGAGATGTTGATGATCTGGCCGCGAGAGCCTTTGAGCTGTTCGAACGCCGCGCGGCAGACGTTGAACGTACCCTTTGTGTCGATGTCAACGACGGTCCCAAACCCGTTCGCCGAGAGTTGATCGGCGGCACAAAGAAAGTTTCCCGCGGCGCCGTTTACGACGATGTCGATCTTGCCGTAATGCTCGATGGTCGCGCCGATCGCGCGTTCGACGGCCTCGTAATCGCGAACGTCGGCCGCGACCGTCAGGCACTTCCCGCCGAATGCCTCGACCGTGGCTTTCATCTCGTCGAGATTCTCCTGCTTGCGGCTCGTGATCGCGAGATGCGCACCGTGTTCGGCAAATGCCCGAGCCACGCCGCCCGTGATCCCCGTGCCTCCGCCGGTGACGAACGCAACCTTGCCCTGTAAAATATCCTCGTTGAATGTGTTTCCCATAGTTGGTCGGGATTTTAGCATAGATAATGAAACAACGGATTTACGCAGATGAACACGGATTTGAAGGCGGTAAGCCATTGCCGCGCAGGTCGATCCTTTTCGTATTCCTATCCGCGTTGATCTGCGTTAATCTGTTGTTTCTCACTTCTTGCTCGTCCCAGAGGGTCGATCTGCGCACGCTCGTTCCGGCTGAGACTCTGGTCTATCTCGAGTCCGACGATCTCGGTGTGTTTCTCACGCCGCTCGTCGAGAGCAGTGCGTTTGCCGAGGCCGCGTCCCAAAAGCCGGATCTTTCGGCCCTGAAAGGCGTCAGGGTCGCGGTCGCGGTGACGGGTTTCGAGACTTCGGAGATCGAGATCACCGAGGACCAGAGCGTTGGGCGTGTGCAGCCGCGGTTTGTTGCCATTGCCGACACCAACGCGTGGAACTACCAGGTTCTCACTTTTGCCGAACACGGACTCGGCAGTTTTGTTGAGGGTCTTTTTCAGAGCGAGGCAAAGCTTGAGAAGACGGACAAGCACGGCGGGAAGTTTCTCACATGGACGGCGGCTGACGGGAGAAAGAGTTTCGCACTTGTCATCGACGGCCTGATCTGGTTTGGCAACGACGAATCGGCGATCGAGAAAAGCCTCGCCGTTCGACGCGGCGAGGCTGAGAGTATCGCAAAGGCCGGAAAGCTGCCGCAGCGCGTCCCAAATACTTTGGCTTCGGGATACCTCTCGGCTGACGGCGTTGCTCAAGCGGCCTCCCTGGCGGGCATGAGCCTCGCGTCCCAAACGAGTGATGACGAAGATGTGCGATCGGCGATCGCCACTTTGCTGCCGCAGTTGATCCGCGGCACCGTGACAGATGTCGCGTGGACCGCGTCCCAGAATTCGCAAGGATACGAAGACCGTTTCACGATCGGCGGGAATGCCGAGACGGCGCCCGTTTTGGCCGAGGCGTTTGTTCCCACGGGCTCGGTCGACGCTGAGCTGTTCCAGTTCGTCCCAAACAATTCGCCGGGCATCACGCTGTACAACCTCGAGAAGCCGAATATCGCCTGGCGAGGTATGGTTCTCACGGCGCGTTCGCGGGTGAATGAGTTTGGTTCGCGCGTGATAGGCGAGTTCTCGAACGCGTTCGCCGAGCCATACGGCATCGCCGATGCCGAAAAGTTTCTCACTTCCGTCGGTCCCAATATCGTCGCCATCCGAACTGATGCCGAGGGCGACCAGCCCGCTGTGATCGCGACCGTCAAAGACGCCGCGATGCTGCGAACCTCGCTCGATCCGGAACTAAAGCCCGACAAGGCCGCGAGCGATGCGAGCGGTTTTGAGACCCTGAAAAGCGAAGACACGACCGCGGTATTCGCCGGGCGTTTTGTGGTCGTCGGCGACAGCGATGCTGTTGCGGCGTGTATCAAAGCGAAAGCCGAAGGCACGAGTCTAGGCATCGCGAGCCCTGCGCATCTTGCGTATTTTCGTCCCAACAATTCGGCGGTAACGCTGAGCAGCGAGCGCGACCTCGCTCCGGCGATCGCCGATCTGCTTTCGGAAAGAAAAGCCCAGGCCGCTAACACGATCTCGATCACCGAGACGCGTTTCTCACGCAGCGGCACCGAACGCCGCGTCGTATCCGACCTCGGTTTTATCGGATGGCTCCTGGCACGAATGAGTGAGCGCTGATCGACCCCGACGACGAAGTTTGGTATGAGAATGTGTTGGGCCGAAGTCCTCACGAATGCGAGGTTACGCCGACTTGGCCTTCAACGGAATGCCAGATTTCCCAAAAACGCACAGAATGCACAGATTGCGTAAGATTTTGTCTGTAGCCCGCCCGTCAGTGAGGGCGACGTAGCCATCGGAACGCGGATCGTGAGTGTAGGTCAACTGGCCCTCACTAACGTGCGGGCTACTGACACGTGCGAGCTACTGACCCGATCAGCCTCGCTTTGCGTCGCGCTTTAGTCTGCGGACGTTGCGTTCGATCCAGAGTTCGGCCTCGTCGAAGTTTTCGAAACGCTCTTCGTCGCGGCGGAAGGCGGGCGTGTGATTGTACCGGCGGCCGTTCTTATGCTGCGTCGGATGGGCGATGTGGAGCATCTCATGATAGACGATGTATTCGACCACGAACCGCGGCACCGACAGGGAATCGAGCGAACGGCTGATCGTGATATGGCCGTGCGTCGAGTCGTGATGGCCGAGAATACGGTACGTTTTGCGTGCAGACCAAGTGAGAACGGGCTTCTCGATCGTGTCGTCAAAGTACCGGCGGTTTAAGCCGTCGAACATCTCATCGAGATCGTAAACGGTGCCTTGAGACGAAGTTACGACCTTGCGGCCGCGGGCCCGTTTACTGGCGACGGCCTTTTCGCGGGCGTGTTCGGACTTGGCGTATGCCGAATAGACCTCGCGGGCACCTTTTGGGATTCGCTTTCGCAAGAGCTTGCCGACGAGGATGTATGCGAGGCCTTTGTGGCTCACAAGCGGCATGTCGCTGCAGACCGTGCCGATGCGGACGTAAATTTGGGAGTTGCGGATGCGTATCGTATGATTTATGCCGACGTACGGGTAAAACGAGACGTGGATCGTCGGAACGGCCCGTTTCGGGTCGTACCAGCTGAAAGCCTCGGCGTAAAGACTCTGGATCTGAGCGAGTTCGGCGGTGGATTCCAAGTTAAAAGTGAAAAACTAAAAGTTAAAAGTGCAAGATCCGGTGTTCATGAGTCAACTAACCAGCATCGTATGTGACTCGCAATGTTTAACTATAACTAACATTTTTATTGACAGTGATAAACGCGGCGTGGTATCCCTAAATATGGGAACAGCATACGCCGCGAGGCAGTATGCTTCAAGTTAACCCGGGAACTGACCGCGACGGCGATACCAGCAGCGATATCCTCGATTCTCGCGGACAGGTCATCCTGACAGCCATTATCAACGAGCATTTCGTTACGGGCGAGCCTGTAGGTTCAAAGGTACTCGCCGAGCGTTTCGCAAAGACTGCTGGAATGAGCAGCGCGACGATACGCAACGTAATGGGGGAACTTGAGGATAAAGGCCTGCTTGAACAGCCGCACACATCTGCCGGCCGCGTTCCCACCGACAAGGGGTATCGGTTCTACGTTGACAATCTGTTGGGTGTTTTGAGCATCTCGAACGAAGACCTTTCCCGCATCGAAGTGGAATATGGTCTGAATCTCAGCGATGCTCGCGAGACGCCTGACCGATTGATGGAACGTACGTCCCAGCTGCTATCGGCTCTTTCAAATAATGTGGGCATCGTGGTATCGCCGAGTTTGGCGAATGATCGCCTGCAGCATATCGAGTTTGTCAATCTGAGCGACAACCGCATTCTGGTCGTGCTCGTTTCGGCCCCGAATATCGTGCACAACAAGATAATCAGGGTCGGCGTTTCCTTTTCAAAGGAAGAGCTTGAACGGACGGCGAATTATCTGAACAAGGAATTCGTCGGCAAGAGTCTGGCTCAGATCAGGGCAGAGATCATGCATCTGATGCATGAGGAAAAAGCCCTTTTTGACAAATTGCTCCAAACGGCTGTGATACTCTGCACGGGCAGCATCGAGGACGAGAGCGACCGCTCGGGCGAGGTATTTATCGACGGGACGTCAAACATTCTGACGAAACGCGATTTTGCCGATCTCGAGAGGCTTCGCGAATTGCTCTCGACGATCGGCGAACGGTCGCGGCTGCTGCAGATACTCAACGAGTGCACGCAGCTCGAAACGGAGGCAAAAGGCGGTGTTCAGGTCGTGATCGGCACTGAGAACCGTTCGCCATCGCTTCAGAATTGCTCGCTTATCTCGGCACCTTATCGCGTCGCCGGCGGAGCAGCGATCGGCACCCTGAGCGTTTTGGGCCCGACCCGCATCGAATATGCAAGAATGATCTCGATAGTCAGCTACGTAGCCCGCACCCTCGAAAGAATGATGTCGGTCGACATCAACAAGAACTAAGACGTTTTTTGCGTCTCTCCGGCCGTCCCACTGCCATATTAAATGAATCCAAAGCAGCCAATTCCATTACCCGACGAGTCTCTCGAACTCGACATGGATGCCTCGGCGTCCGTCGATGATTTTATCCGTGAGCTTGAAGCAAAGGAGAAAGATCTTCATATCACGGCGGACATGACGATCGAGATCTCTGAGTCGGAGTACGACCCGCGCAATGCACCGGACTTCCTGCCAGAAGAGATCGCAGAACCGGTCGCTGTCAGGTCTGTGCAAGCCAGCCCCCGCGACCCCGGGCTGAAGACACGCGTCTACGAATTGGAGAATGAGGTCGAGCAGCTGAACAGGCGCGTTGCCGAACTCAGGAACGAGCGAAATGACGTTCAGGAAAAGAGTGACCGACGGCTGAAGGATTTTGAGAATTACCGATATCGAATGGATCGTGAACGCCGCGGTGCATTCATCGATCAGATCAGCAATCTTGCCAAGCAGATGCTGCCCGTGCTCGACAATCTCGACCGTGCAATGGGAGCCGTCGAGTCGTCAAATGCTGAGCGATCGGACGATTTTAAGCATTTCTACGACGGCATCGCCCTGGTTCACCAGCAGCTTGGCGAAGTATTTGCCGAAATGGGCGTTCAGCCGATCGCAACGGTCGGCGAGACCTTTGACCCCAATTTTCATGAGGCCGTCGCCACCGAAGAACGCGATGACGTGCCCGGCAATACCGTGACCGAAGAGATGCTTCGCGGATACCGCATCGGCAACCGTGTCATTCGGCATTCGATGGTAAAGGTAACCCTCGGCGCACAGCCAGTTAAGGCCGACGCCGCATCGTCCGCAGCGGACGAACTTCCCGATCTCGACCCGCCTGACAACGGCGAGAACTCTCCCGCAAACAACCTGCCCGACCTTGATCCTTCAGATGATCAGGTCGACTCTGATCCAGCACAAGAACCAACCAATTGATCCCCACACAAGGAACTCAACACTATGGGTAAAGTAATCGGCATCGATCTCGGCACGACGAATTGCTGCGTTTCCGTTTTGGAAGGCGGCACGGTCCAGATCATCTCGAATAAAGAAGGCGGCCGCACAACGCCGTCCGTCGTCGGTTTTACGGACAAGGATGAACGCCTCGTCGGCCAGATCGCCAAGCGTCAAGCTGTCACCAACGCAGCCAACACCCTCTACGCCGTCAAACGCCTGATCGGGCGAAAATACGACGCGCCCGAGGTGGAGAAGATGCGGACGACGGTGCCGTTCGAGATCGTCAAGGCTCCGAACGGCGACGCGCACATTCGCGTTCTCGACCGCGTTTACAGCCCGCCCGAGATCTCGGCGATCGTGCTGCAGCGGCTAAAGCAGTCTGCCGAAGAGTTCCTAGGCGACAAGATCACCGAAGCGATCGTCACCGTTCCCGCATACTTCGACGATATGCAGCGTCAGGCGACGCGCGACGCCGGTAAGATCGCCGGCCTCGAGGTCGAAAGGATCATCAACGAGCCTACGGCCGCTGCTCTCGCGTATGGATTCGGAAAATCGAAGACCGAAAAGGTCGCCGTTTATGACCTCGGCGGCGGTACGTTCGATATTTCGATACTCGAGATCAACGATGGCGTTTTCGAAGTGCTCTCGACATCGGGTAATACGTTTCTCGGCGGCGAGGACTTTGACCATCGCATCATCGACTGGTTGATCGAAGGATTCAAGAATGAATACGGTATCGACCTGCACGGCGACCGCCTCGCGTTGCAGCGTCTCAAGGAAGCCGCGGAGCGTGCGAAGTGCGAACTTTCGAGCGTTACGGAAACGAACATCAGCCTGCCGTTCATCGCGGCTGACGCTTCAGGGCCGAAGCACATCAACTCGACTCTCTCGCGCACGAAATTTGAAGAACTCGTGCAGGACTTGGTCGAATCTTCGGTCGAGCCGTGCCAGAAAGCCCTCTGGGACGCCAAGCTGCAGCCCGACGATATCGACAAGGTCATCCTCGTCGGCGGCCAGACGCGTTCGCCGATCATTTCGAAGACGGTCACCGAGGTTTTCGGCAAAGAGCCTTCTGCGGAGATCAATCCGGACGAGGTCGTCGCGATGGGTGCAGCGATCCAGGGCGGCGTGCTCACCGGCGACGTCAAGGACATCGTTCTGCTCGACGTTCTGCCGCTGTCGCTCGGTCTCGAGACCCGCGGCGGTCTGTACGTAAAGCTTATCTCGCGAAACTCGACCATTCCGCTCAAGAACACGATGACCTTTACAACGGTCGTCGATAATCAGCAGTCGGTCGAGATCCACATTCTGCAGGGCGAACGCGAGATCGCGTCGGCCAACCGCTCGCTCGCAAAATTTGAACTCGTCGGCATTCCGCCGGCACCGCGCGGCGTTCCGCAGATCGACGTTTCGTTCGAGATCGATGCAAACGGTATCGTCAGCGTTTCGGCCAAGGACAAGATGACCGGCCTCGAACAGGCCGTGCAGATCACGCCTTCTTCAGGCCTCTCACCGGACGAGATCGAACGCCTCATCATCGAAGCCGAGACCTCGATCGAACGCGACCGCGACGAAAAAGAGATGATCGTCGAACGCAACCGGCTCGACACGCTGCTCCGCAACTCGCGTCGCGCGATGTCCGAGATCGGCAAATCGTTCCCGCTGCAGGAACAGCAGGAGATCAATGAGATACTCAACATCGCCGAGGAAATGATGGAATCAGGCTCCGTCGCCGAACTAAAGTTGCAATACGACCGTGTCGAAACCGCCGCGAATCGCATTACGTCGGCGATGCTTGCGATGACGTAAGGACCGGAAGTTCGGTTGAGAATTTTCCGGGATTGTCAGATAATTAAGAGACGCCAGTTCATTTACGAATGAGCTGGCGTTTTTGAAATTTGAGATATCAAATTTGAGATAGGACGCGATGGCTAAGAGAGATTATTACGAAGTTTTGGGTGTGACGAAGACCTCGACCGAGGTCGAGATCAAGCGTGCGTACAGGACGCTGGCGGTGCAGTATCACCCTGACAAGAATCCCGGCGATGCGGCCGCGGAAGAGAAGTTCAAAGAGTGTGCCGAGGCTTACGCCGTGCTGAGCGACAGCCAGAAGCGTGCGGCTTATGACCGTTTTGGGCATCAGGGCGTTGGAGCTGGCGCGGGCGGTTTCGATCCGGGATTTACGAATATCGAAGACATTTTCGATATGTTCGGTTTCGGCGACATGTTTGGCCAGCGGGGTTCGCGGCGGACGAGCGTTCAGCGCGGTTCTGATCTCAGGTACGATCTGGAGATCTCGCTCGAAGACGCCGCCACAGGCCGCGACGAAAAGCTTCGAATCCCGCGGCTCGAAACTTGCGGTGAGTGCTCGGGCAGCGGTGCCGAAAAGGGAACTTCGCCTGAGAATTGTGTCGCCTGTCACGGCAGCGGGCAGACGCGTTATCAGCAGGGCTTTTTCAGCGTGATGCGCACCTGCAGCAACTGCAGCGGCAAGGGCCAGGTCATCAAGACGCCGTGCAAAGAATGTCGTGGTGCAGGCCGCATCGAAAAGGAAAAGACGATCGAGATCAAGATACCAGCGGGCGTCGAGACCGGCAGCCGGTTACGTGTAACGGGCGAAGGCGAGGCCGGAGTAAACGGCGGGCCCTCGGGTGACCTCTTTATCGTGCTCCACGTCAAGGAACACAAGGATTTTGAACGTCAGGGAGCCGATCTTTATTCGGCAGTGCCGGTGACGTTTGCCCAGGCCGCACTCGGGGCAGAACTCTCGGTGAAAACGCTCGACGGCGAAGAGCAGCTGAAAGTCCCTGCCGGAACGCAGACCGGAACCGTCTTTCGCATCAAGGGCCACGGTATGCCCAACCTCGGCGGACGCGGCAAAGGCGATCTTTTTGTCGCCGTTACGCTCGTTACTCCCAAAACGCTGACCAAAGAGCAGCGAAAGCTCCTCGAACAACTCGCCGAGGTCGAGACGAAAGATTTCGCCGACGAGTCGTTAATGGACAAGGTTCGGAATATTTTTGGCTAAAGCTATCGATCCGGACTGTGAAAGACTCGAGCGTATTCGATGGCGTCGAGATGGCTCCCGATGTCCCCTGACATCGAATCTAACAAGCTGTAATAGTGAAGCCGATCGTCTTCGAGCCGATTTGCTACCAGCTTGAGGATCTCTGTAGGGGCGGCATCACCCTTTCGCATACCTCGGACCTCTACGAAAAGAACTCTAAATGGATGCTCGGGTAGATAACGGACCTTCTTGTGAGCGACGTAAATCGCGGTTACTTCATCGAACCCCGCGATCTTCTTTGGAATCGAGTCGATAAATTCTTGCGGCAGATCATGCGGTTCCCACTCATCGTGAACTGAGATCCCTCGGCGTTCTTTATTGGCCTTTTCTATCTCGTCGGCTTGTTCGTCGAGCAGAGTCGCGTACCTCCTGGCTTCGTCGATTCGGCCTTTGCTTCGCAGATAATCGAAGGCGAGTTGCGCCGCATCGTATCTTGCAGACGGGTCTATCTCGATAGCTTTTTCTAAATCTCCTAGGCCCGTGTCGTCGTTCCTGGCCAACTTGATGTATGCCAGATTGAACCAAGACGATGAATTGTCCGGGAATCTCTTGACGCTTTCCTCGATGATCGGAATCGACGCTTCCATTCCGTCGCGGTTGGTGATTAACTGCGCCAGATCTATCAGTTCCTCGCGAGTGGCCTCGCCGGAAGCCTGCTTTGCTTGAAGCTCGGCAATTTTTCTGTCGGACTCTTGAAAATATTCGTATCGGTCCTTCCAGGTTTGTGCAGTTTGAGCGTCCCAGTCGGTGTCGAACTGGGTGGAAAAACGCACCACCGTTTCTGATCCGAGGTGGGTCGTCGCGGAATCAACATATGCTTGCTCTGGCATGGGCGGCAGATCCCCATCCGTCCAGTAACCGATCAGCCGAAGTCGATCCGCAAGCGCCGGATGTGAGTCGTTGAAGTCCGTCGGAACCGCGACCGCATCCTTTAGTGTTTGTGCGGCTCGGTCTGGATCAACGAAAGCGAGAGTTGCGAGCATTCGTGTGAACATCTTGCTCGTCGGGGTATCGCTGGTGAGATTTTCCTTGTGAACGTCGCGCCAAAACTCGTCGTTCAGCTTTCGGGATTTCATCTCGATCAGGATCAGGGCTTGGCCTAGAGGTTCTGCTCCGACAAGTTTGGCCGCATCGAGATCCGCGTCTTTTTCATGCTCTCGCATCAACACAAACGAATACGCGGTGAAGTAAGGAAAAAACCAATCGACGAATTTTCTGTAAAGCGCCGAAAATTTGTGATCGGTAGCGTCCTGAGAATCTATCAGTCTGCCCCAGGCTTCCCGCATCTGATATGCCCATTTGGCAAAAACACCATGTTTGCCTGAAATATGGCCTATTTCGTGAGCAATAACTGCGCGAAGCTGATCTGACGAAAGAGCCTTAAGCAAAGGTAAACCAAGTAAAAGAAAGACCTTTCGTCCGAATATGCCCAATCGCGGCATTGTAACCACGCCAGCGTTGAAACTGTCGTCCAAAAGAATCTTCGAGGGCTTTTGGGCCTTTAGACTGCGGCACGTACTTGATACAAAATCGAACAGCTCCGGCGCATCGTTGCGTAAAAGTTCGGTTCCCGGCGGGTCGGGGACTGTGGCGGTGATCGACCTGACGGCAGATCCCAGAAACCCGAAATACAACCCGGCACCGGGGATAATCAGCCACCAGATCTTGGCCAGAGCCAACATCTGGGAAGGTGCAAACCAAAATCCGGCAATCAAAAATGGGATTGGCAGCAGGAGGAGGATGATTAGGCTTACGAAATACCCGTATCCCAAGATAATTAAGAGAAGGACTTTCGTTTCATAGCCTTTGCGATGCGTGCGAGCGGTTTCTTCGAGCCTTTGGATGAGGGAGATGTAGTCGTCGTACTTCATAGAATAGTATTCTCTATAAAATTTAGGAGAAAATGAATTCAAGATGCGGCGGACTCCATCCAGTCGGATGGCATCAAACGAGTCAATTTATGAGAATCCGATATTTTGCTCTGCTGTTATTGCTCGCGGGCACTTCGTTTGGCCAATCCCCATCAAAGATCATCAGCCAGGCGAATAAGGCGCTAGGCGGCGAGAAGGCTCTAAAGGCGGTTTCGTCGTGGCAGCAGTCGGGCACGATCACGCGAGTTTCCGACGGAGCGACGGGGAAGTACTCGGCGTATGCGGCGGCTCCGGGGCTTTACGGCGGAGCGTATGATATCGCGGGATTCGAGGTCGGATTCGGCTACAACGGCAAATCCGGCTGGGTTCGCGATTCGCGGGACGGGCTGCGTACTGTGACCGGCGATGCGAGCCGCGACTTTCAGGCTGAGGCAGGTTATCGGATCAACCGTTGGCTCCGTGCAAAAGACGAGAAGTCAAAGATAACATCCGGCGGCACGGCCAAGATCGGCGAAAGATCGGCGAATGTCGTCGTCATAAACACCGCAAAAGGCTCCAAAATAAAGCTTTATTTCGATGCGGCGTCGAATATGCTGCTTCGCGATGAAGTGACGATCGGCGAAGAGACACGGACGTTCGATTATGCCGAGTATCGCAAGATCGGTTCTATCCAGGTGCCGCATGCAATGACGCTGACCGAGGACGGCGAGAAATTTGAGATCAAGCTCGACGACATAAAGCTCAATCAGCAGATCGCAAAAACGGCGTTCGATTTTCCGCAGCGAAGCGGCGATCCGCTGCCCAACATTCCCGCGTTGCTCGACGAGGTACGTGCCAACGCCGACAAGATCGAAGCGATCCTCGAGAACTACAGCTTTACGGAAGACCGGATCGAACGTGAGCTAAAGGACAACGGCCAGCTTGTCGTTAAGGACAGCGAAAAGACGCTGCTCACGTTTTACAAAGGCTATCGCATCAAGCGGACGCTCGAGAAAAAGGGTAAACCGCTTTCGCCATCAGATCAGGCGAAAGAGGACAAAGACGTCGAGAAACAGGTCGCCGAGATCGAGAAGAAGATCGCCGAGAAAGAGAAGCGTGAGGAAAAAGCAGCTTCGGGTTCGGTCGGCCAGCCGCGAGACGAAGGCCGTCGCATCACCATTTCCGAGGCGCTAAAGGGTTCACTGCTCGTTAATCCGCGTCGCGAGCGTTTTCGTGGCCGCGAAGTGATCGTTTTCGATTACGAGCCGAATCCGGCGTTTAAGCCGAAGTCGCGAATGGAGCAGCTTTTCGCGTTGTGCAACGGCGCGGTCTGGGTCGATGAAAAGTCGAAACAGATCGTGCGGCTTGAGGCCCGGCTAACAAAAAGCTCGGGGAATTTTCTCGCAAAAGCCAACCGCGGAGCTTCGTTCACACTCGAAAACGAACTCGTCAACAACGAGATCTGGCTGCCGTCGCAGGCTGACATCAACCTGTCGATCAAGCTGTTTCTGATCGCGGGCATCAATATCAATAATCTGGTGAAATACGGGGATTATCGCCGCTTCGAGACCGAGGTCAAGGACGCTGCCGTCGGCGGCGAGAAGCCCTAGAGATCAGAACGAGCGGGCTTCGACGATCTCGGGCAGGTCGGCGTCGGCATTTTTCCATTCGGTGAGAAAACGCTGATAATTCGCCTTTGCTTCCTCCGACATTCCTTTTTCACGATACGCACGGGCGATGTGAAAGCGTGCCCGCGGATAGTTTGGCGAGAGCTGCAGCACGCGTTCGAATTCTGCGATCGCCTCGTCATACCGGCCGAGTTTTAGATAGGCGATCCCCAAACAATCCTCAAAATCCTCGAAATGCCAGCTCGGTGCTCGATGCGTTAGAGCCTGTTGGAACAAGGCGATAGCTTCCTCGCCGCGGCCTTCGTTGAGGGCGATCATTCCCTTGAAATAGATCGGAAACCGCCTGCTGCCGCGCGATCCGCGTTCAGATAGGTTCCATATCGACATCACATCCTGCTCGAGTTTTCTGGCCCGTTCGGACTGTTTCTTTCTCACGGCTACGACGTAGCCCGTCCACGGCGAGCCGTTCGGATTCAGGCTGATGTGGCGTGTCGATTCGCGTTCGGCCGCGTCGAGGTCGCCACGCTGCAAGTGAACGTAGGCTTTCGAATCATGAGCGCGAGCTTTCTCGCCCGGCTGTACCGCGAGCTGAGAATAACGGTCGATCGTCTCGAACGCAGCTCGATACTGCCCTTCGCGTATCTGGTTGTAAGCGAGGTGGATCATCGCCACTTCGAAACTAGGGTCGATCTCGATCGCGCGGCGAAAATTCTCGATCGCTTTTTCACGCTCGCCAGCCCATTGATATGTCAGGCCGAGACTGTCGTAGGCGTTTGGCGAATTCGGAGCGAGAGCCACGTATCGCTGATGCGCGGCGATCGCCTCAGAATGCTTGCCGAGTCCCGACAGAACGGCGCCAAGCGAGTTGTAAAGATTTCCCGAATCGCGATCGACTGCGAGGCCTTGCCGCAAAACGCTGATCGCCTCGTCGCTGCGTTCCTCGCCCGCAAGCAATTTGCCGAGTCGCCAATATCCCTCGGAATCAAGCGGATAGAGCCGAACGATCTCGCGGTATGCATCGATGGCCGCCGGGTAATCGCGATTTGCGATAGCGTACCAAGCGATGATATTGCGTTTATCGCGTTCGGTCAGGCGCGAGGCGAGGCTAAAGGCCTTTTCCAAATGCGGTCGGCCTTCGTCGGGCAACCCCCAAGTCACGGCATAGGTGTATCCGAGCCGCGCATGGGCCATCGCAAATTCAGGATCGCGAGAGATCGCTTCACGGAGCAGCCGTTCAGCTTCTTTGTTTTCGAGGGCGTGGGCCTTTGTCACACTAAGAGAATATAGCCGGTACGCCTCGAGGTCGCGCGTCATCGCCGTCGCGAGATCGGGCGGCGGTGCCGCGGCGTTGAGATGCTGAGCCAGTTTGAGCGACAACACATCTACTTGCGCAAAGATCTGGCTCGCATCGTCGACAGTCAGGCTTTCGGCGGCGATCAGTTCGCGGCTCGCAACGTTGTGAAGCTGCGCGTCGACGCGGATCACGTTACCGGAACGCACAAAGCTGCCGGTCAGTACGATCTCCGCCCCGCTTTTCGCTGCGATCTCGACCGCGGAATCAAAATCGAACGCTTCTTGAGAATGGCGGAGTCCGGCGTTGTCGAGCAATGCCGAAAGCTGTTGGCGGCTGAGTACTGTGAGGCGTTCGGAGCGAGAGAGGTTAGTGATCAACATGTCCGCGAGGCCTTCGCGAAGCCAGTCGATGTCGCTGTCGGGCGTTCGGGCGTCGAAGAACATCACGGCCAGCGGCTTTCGTCCTTCGACCGGCCTGAGCCTGACGTCCGCGGTCGACGAGGCCCTGGGCAAAGCAAAGTACGCGATCCCACCGAGAGCACACAACAGTACCGCGGCGGCCGCGAACAGAGCTCGACGATCTGAACGGCGGCCCGCCAAAGCCGGCCTCGTGATCAAAGGTGCGGCAACGCCGTCGTCTTCGATCTCAAACTCGATATGCGTGATCTCTTCGGTAAATTCGGCGTGGTGTTCGCTAACGGGGCCGATAAAACGATAGCCGGAGCGGGGAACGGTCTTAATAAAGCGCGGCCGGTGCGGATCGTCGCCGAGGGCTCGGCGAACGTCTTTGATGCACTGGACGAGCACATCGTCGGTAACCGCCGAACCCGACCACACCGAATCAAAAAGTTCGCGTTTTGATACGAGCCGGTGGCGATTTGCGACGAGGTGGGCGAGCACTTCGAACGACTTTCGGCGCAGATGCGTCTCTTCGCCTGATCTTACGAGGCATTGACGTTCAACGTCGATCTCGATGTCGTCGATCCTGTACATTTACCCGATCCGAAATTTCGGCAAAATTTCGCCGATCTTTCGTTACTCGATCTCGAGTGTCCTGATACCGTACAGCATAGTCCAAATCTCGAAAAGTTTGCAGAAAAAACCTTTGGCCGATGACGAGAAAAGTAAGGATCAAAGTGACCCGCAGGCGCACAAAGGTCTCGGGCCCTATCGCCGAGCGGCCGAGCTCCGACCCGACGTCGCCAGAATACGAACTGTCGAAAGATGTGATCGATGCGCTGGCGTCCGCGGGTACGGAGATACTCGCCCGTTTAGAGACTTCGGAAAAAGATAAAAAGAAGTAAGTTTGGCTTTGGCCGGCCTTAGATGAGCTCTTCGCCGCGGGCCCTGAGTGTACGTCGCCAGAGTTCGCGGTACGACGTGTAACGGCCGACGAGAGTATTCAGGTAATAACGCTGAGCAAACGTCATGTTGCGGTTGTCGGTGAGGCGTTTCAGGCTGGCCTCGAGACGCGCCCGTGCCTCAAGCGGTGCGCGTTTTGTCGCTCCGTTGAAGTAGATGTCGAAATCGATCTTGAGCTTGCGGATGTCGTCCTCGAGCCGGCCGAGTTTCTGATCGGTCTCGATAGAATCCTGTTTCTTAGGGCTGGATTGGTAAAGGCGGTTACCTATTGGCATCGTGTCGGTCCTGTTTTTCTAGGATTCAGCGCGAACTGCACCTACTGTTAAAATACACTAAACAATGTAAAAACTCCATACTTTTGTTTCGCGGAGCGATGACGCTTCGGGTTACAATCGAGTTCGTGGAGAGTGCAAATTCGAGTTTTAGGGTACTTCCGTCAGTAGATGAACTTCTACGGACCAAGACCGCCGCCGAGATCGTTTCCGCCGCCGGCGAGCGGCATGCGGCGGAACTTGCTCGGACGGTCGTTGCCAAGCTGCGTTCCGAAATCGCCGACGGCAGAAGGATCGATGCCACCCGCGAGGAGCTTTTCCAGGCGGCCGAGGAACTACTGCGTGCCACATGGATCCATGAATCACGGCGGGCTTCCAGGCGTGTTATTAACGCGACGGGCGTTGTCATTCACACAAATCTTGGCCGCGCGCCGTTATCTGATGCGGCCCGCGATGCGATGCTAGCCGCGGCCGGATACTGCAATCTCGAATACGATCTCGACACAGCGGCCCGCGGACGACGCGGCGGATATGCCGAAGACCTGATCTGCGAACTAACGGGTGCCGAGGCTGCGGTGATCGTGAACAATTGCGCGGCGGCGGCTTACTTCGTGCTTTCGGCCCTCGCGGCGGGCGGCGAGGTGATAGTCTCACGCGGAGAACTCGTCGAGATCGGCGGTGATTTTCGCGTGCCCGATGTGCTCGAACGCTCAGGCGCCGTGTTGCGCGAGATCGGTACGACGAATCGAACCAAGGTCGCAGATTACGAGAAGGCCGTCGGAGATGCGACGCGCATGATCCTTCGCGTGCATCCTTCCAACTACCGAATCGTCGGCTTTACGACGATGCCCGAACTTTCGGAGCTGGCTGAACTTGCCCACAAGCACGATTTAATTTCGTTCGAGGATATCGGTTCGGGAGCGCTCGTCGACGTGTCGGACTTCGGCCTGACGAACGAGCCACTCGTTCGGAATTCGATCGAAGCAGGTGTTGATATCGTGGCCTTTAGCGGCGATAAACTGCTCGGCGGACCGCAGGCTGGAATTGTCGCTGGAAACGCCGAACTTATCGGGAAACTGCGAAAACACCCTCTCTATCGGGCGCTACGCGTGGACAAGATCGTTTACTCGACGCTCGAAGCGACGCTCGGAGCATATAGACGCGGAGCGACGCACGAGATCCCGGTCACTCGAATGCTTTCAATGACGAAGGATGAGATCAGTGCGAGGGCAGAGCGTCTTATTGACACGATCGGCAGCAAGACTGAATACCGATTCGAACTCGTGGACGGTAATTCCGCGGTCGGCGGCGGTGCGGCGCCTGATGCGAGCCTCGCGACGACTCTGATCGCCGTCAGCCACGCGGATCTTTCAGCCGAACGCATCGAATATTCGCTCAGAAACGCCGACGTTCCCGTGATCGCGCGGATCGTAGATGGTCGCGTGATGCTCGATCTAAGAACAGTCTCGCAGAATGATGAAGAAGATCTGGTCGGCGTGCTCGCCGCCGAGGCTTGTTGACTTAGCCGTTTCGCTGAGCAAAATCCTGCATGAAATCGACTAGCGCCGTGACGCCTTCGCGAGGGAAGGCGTTATAGATCGACGCACGTACGCCGCCGAGCGAGCGATGGCCGCGAAGCCCGTCGAGGCCGTTGCTTTCGGCTTCGGAACAGAATTTTTCGTCGAGATCGGGGTTCGGCAGATGAAAACTGACATTCATTATCGAACGCACTGAGCGGTTGGCGTGTCCGGTGAAATAGCCGTCACTACTATCGATCGCGTCGTAGAGCACACCGGCTTTTTCTTTGTTTTTCATCTGCATCGCGCTCACGCCGCCTTGCTCCTTGAGCCAGTCGCACACCAGGCCGACCATGTAGATCGCCCACGTGTTTGGCGTGTTAGCCATCGAATCATTCTTGTATATGTTTCGATAGTCGAGAAGGGAATGCATGCCCTCGGGGATCAGGTCGAGGAGATCTTCACGAATAAAGACCACCGCGATGCCGCTCGGGCCGATGTTCTTCTGAGCACCGTTGTAGACGAGGGCGAAGTTATCCCAATCGATCGGCTTCGATAGGATGTTTGACGACATGTCGCAAACGATCGGGATGCCGCCGGCATCGATATCGTATTGAAACTCGACGCCTTCGATGGTCTCGTTGGCGACGTAATGTACGTAGCGTGCGTCGGGGCTGAAGTTCAGTTCGGCCTGTTCGGGGGTTGTGCGATAGCCGCCGTCGGCTGACGTGTAGATGACATTGATGTTGCCGCACCGCCGTGCTTCGGTAAGTGCCTTTTTACCCCAAAATCCCGTGATCACATAGTCGGCGGTCTGCCCGGGCCGAAGGAAATTCAGCGGCACCATCGAAAACTGCATCGACGCACCGCCCTGCATGAAGAGGATCTTGAAATTATCGGGCACGGCGAGAACGTCGCGAAGGCCCTGTTCCGCTCCGGCCAGGATCGCCTCAAAATGTTTCGAGCGGTGGCTGATCTCCATCACGCTCATTCCGATGCCATTTACGGAAAGCATCTCGGCCTGAGCACGTTCGAGTACCGGTAAAGGAATGGCCGCGGGCCCTGCGCTGAAGTTGTAAACTCGGTTCGTCATCAACAAAAAATGCCCTTGCGGGCGTCAGTTCAACCAGTTAGATTAGCACACCGAAAACACGCCAAAGAATCGGGGCAACCGATTTCTCCCATCAACTGCATCAAAAGCGGTTGATTTTGGCCATTTCTGCTTCGATTTTGTAGGAGTTTGGTCTAGAATCGGAGAACAGCGATAAACGCAGAAAGGGCAGCCCGCATCCTAGTTGGAGCAGCCCAAAGGCTCGTTCAATTTTTCGGAGGATCATATGTTTCGCAAAGTTTTTTTCTCGTCAATTGTTGCCGCGCTAGTCATGGCAGCCGGCAGCGTAGCCGTTTTTGCGCAGAATGCGCCGGTCAACGGCACGGTCGAGACGGTAAAGGAAGACGGTACGCGTGTGGGCGTTGAGGGCGTGCTCGTTGAGGTCTTTCGCACGGACATCAAAGGTGGTGCCCCATCAGCGAAGACGAACAAAAAGGGTGAATTCAACTTCGCCGGATTTCCGCTCGGCTCGACCTACATCCTGTCCTTTTCGGCTCCCGGAATGAGCCCGACCTACATGCCGAACGTTAAGGCAGGTATGGAACGATTGCTCGTGACAATGACGCCGGGCGATGGACGAAAGCTATCGGAAGAAGAGGTCCGTCAACAGGCCGCTGCTCCTGCTGGTGCTGCGGGCGCGTCGGCCAAGGAGATCGAGGACGCGAAGAAGGCCCAGGCCGAGTACGAGAAGAATAAAAAAGAGATCGAGGAAAAGAATAAGAAGGCAGAAGCTACTAACAAGATCGTCAGCGAAGCTCTAAAGGCCGGTAATGACGCTTTTGCCGCTAAGAACTACGACCTCGCCGTTGCGAAATATGACGAAGGCATCGTCGCTGATCCCGACTACGTAGGCAGTGCGCCGATCTTTTACAACAACCGCGGGATCGTTCTGAGAATGCGTGGTGTCGATTCCTACAACGCGTCGATCAAGACGACTGATGTTTCGGAACGCGTCGCACATCAGGGCAAGGCCAGGAAGGATTTTGCCGACGCTCTGGACGGATATCTAAAGGCGTGGAACCTGATGAAAAATGCTCCCGCCGCTGACATCGTCGATAAGGCCAACTTTGACGCGAATAAACTTAATACGCTCCGCGGCACGATCGATACGGCTCAAATGGCTGTTCGCACGGAGCAGGTCGATCCATCTGTGATCGAGGCGACGAAGATACTTATCCCTGAATATATTGCGATCGAGCCCGACGGTGCGAAGAAAGCGGCAGCGAGTCTCGCGATGGCAGATCTTTATCGTGTCTCCGGCGATTTTGACAATGCTGTTAACGCCTACAAGGCACTGCTCGAATCCAATCCTGACAACCCTGACGCGCTGGTTGGTGCGGGTCTCAGCCTCGTCAACGTTGGCTATATCAACAACGACAAGACGAAGCTGCAGGAAGGCGCTAATTTGCTTCAGAAGTTTACGACCGTCGCTCCGGATACGAACAAGTTCAAGGCAGACGCGGTCGCTGTGATCGAGACTCTTAAGCGTGAGCAAAATGTAACCCCGCAAAAGGTTACGACTCCTGCGAGGAAACGGAACTAACCGAAACTGAATTAGGAATTCTTCGACGGGGCTGCTGCGATGCGGCCCTTTTTATTTGCGTTAGATCGGAAGCTCAATGCGGAAGGTCGTACCGGAACCCAGTTGAGACTCGACCGCTACCTCGCCGCCGTGCAGCCGCGTGAGGTGTTTGACTATCGCCAGCCCGAGCCCGGTGCCGCCGACTTCGCGTGTGCGAGCACGATCCACCCGGTAAAAGCGTTCGAAGATGCGCCGGGCCTGTTCGGGAGCAAGGCCCTCGCCGGTATCGGTGACCGATATGACATCACGGCCGCGCGATTGGCCGAGTTCCACGGTGACCGAGCCGCCACGACGGTTAAACTTGATCCCGTTATCGACGAGATTGGTCAGCATCTGTTCGAGCCGTATCGCATCTGCAAACACAACGGCATCGTCGCTGACCCTATTGATCAGACTCACCTCACGTTCCCGAGCTTTGTTTTCCAGCGTGTTGAAAACGTCCTGCACGTGAGGACTGAGACGCGCCTCGCGAACGTCGATCGATACATTGCCGGATTCGATCATCGACAATTCGAGAATGTCGGCGATCAGGCTATGCATCCGTTCGGCATTGCGGCGGATCACGCTCAAGAAGTGCATCTTGTTCTCGTGATCGTCGATAGCGCCTTCTTCTAGGGTTTCGACAAAGGCAAGTATCGACGTGAGCGGCGTCCGGAGTTCGTGTGAGATGTTGGAAAGAAATTCCTGACGGACGATCTCGAGACGATCGATCTGGGTCGTCTCATAAAAGAACCCGATGCCATAATTGATGCCCGTAAGCTGGATCGGCGCGACGTGAACATCAAACTTTCGCCGGTCTATCGTCGCAAGTTCGAGCCGCACGTCGCCCGATGTCTGCGAGACGATCGCCTTTCGAAATGCCTCGTGCAGGTCGAGGTCGCGGATCACTTCGCTAAGACGTTTGTTCTCGAGGTCAAGACTGTCGCGAGCAAATGCGACCGCCGCCGGAACGTTGCACAGGGCGATACGCATGTTCGCATCGACCACGAGCACAGCTTCACGTGTTGTATCCAGTATTTTTTGGAGAACAGCCGTCGAGGGCGGCCTTTCGGCCGTCATGACTGGAGTGGCCGTATCTGCGGTCTCTATTTGCATCCAACGAAACGATAACCTACACCCACGACCGTTTCAATACATGTGCCGCAGTCATCCAGCTTTTGTCGCAGACGGCGGATGTGGACATCGAGGGTGCGGGTGTCGCCAAAGTAGCTATAGCCCCAAACGTTGTCGAGCAGCTGCTGTCGCGACGCGACACGGCCGGAATTCTGGATCAGATGTTCGAGCAGGGCAAATTCCTTTCGGGTCAGCTTTACCGGACGGTCCAGACACGTGACGCGCATATCAGCAAAATCGACCGTCATCAACGGATCAGAGTAGGTGGGCGAACTTTCCGTTTCTACGCGGCGAAGCACCGCGCGGACGCGGGCGATGACCTCCTTGATCGAGAACGGCTTGATTATATAGTCATCTGCACCGGTATCGAGGCCGAGTATCTTGTCGCCCTCGGCTGCCTTTGCAGTGAGCATTATGACGGGCGTTTTTTCGGTGAGCGATTCGCGCCTGAGCCGGCGGCACAGTTCCATGCCGCTCATTCCGGGCAGCATTAGATCGAGCAGAACCAGCGATGGCCGCTGCTTTTCGTCAAGGGCGAGACGAAGTCCCTTTTCCCCCGATTCGGCGGTGACGACCCTAAATCCCTCACGCTTCAGGTTATAGTGCAATCCCTCAGCTATGTCCGCGTCATCCTCGATGACCAGAATCGTATGCTGCATATCTAATGCCCTTTCCTGCTAAGAATAGACCGATGGTGTAAGGAACAGTCTATGTCGCCATACTTAAGAGCATATGAACGGAAGTTTACACAAATGTTAAATGTTAGGCGTAGTCGTCGGGCGATAAAGGACCTGCTATGCGGCCATCTCTTCACGCGGCCGATAGATCCGAGCGAGCTTTCCGCTGCCCTCATTCGCCGAATGCCATGCGTCGATATCGAGTTCGATCACAGCGAGAGCGGCGGTCGGCATTGGTTCGAGGTTTCCGGTGAGGAAGCGGTTAAACCCTTCGAGGCCCGGATTGTGGCCGACGAGCATCGCCGAAGGATAAGCGTCGTCGATCTCAGAGACGACCTGACGGAGCGACTGCGGGCTGGCCTCGTAGATCCGATGCTCAAAACGAAGTTCGGCGTCTAGGTACCCGGCCTTCTTGATGATCTCGGCCGTCTGTTTGGCACGTATGGCGGGTGACGAGAGTATTAGGTACGGTTGAATGTTCTCGCGTTTCATCAATTGGGCCATGAACGGGGCAGCGCGAAGGCCGCGGTCGTTCAGAGGTCGTTCGAAATCGGACAATGACGCATCGTCCCAGCTTGATTTAGCGTGGCGCAGTAGAAAAAGAGTTTTCATGGAACCGATCGAAACGTGGAAGCAGAAGCGGGGCCCAAAATCACTTCCTTGACCAGATTCTACCGCCCGTCGTGATAAAACGACAACCGGTTGAGATAAACTTGTCGCATGCGACGCAGTCCAGCGAACATTTTGGAGGAATGGAGACAGTGAATCCCGCCTTGCTGGTAAATCTGCTCGGATTCGCCGTCGGCGTGGCTCTCTATCTGATGCTTGCGATCATGGTAGTGCGACACCGCCGTGACAGCCGGGCCGATAACGCGGACGTTCTTCTGCTGATGACCGCGGCGCTCGGGGTGTTGTGGAACGCCGGTGAGCTTTACGCATTCGCGCAAAAGGACCTGGCGCTGGCGGCCGTGCCGCCGATCATCACGGCATTGTCGTTCTCTGCACTCGGATTTCTGCCGTCGGTCGTTGTCCACTCGGCTCGCCAGGATGGTGAAGGTACCGTTTGGCTCCCATATGCCGCGTATACCTTGAGTACTGTAACGGCTGCGATCCATGTTCAGTCGGTCTTCGCGGGTACTCCAGTTCCATCCTTTCTTGCACTGCAGCTCTCGACGTTCGGTTCGCTAGCGCTGGCGGCGGGCCTGTTGATCTTCAATTTTCGGCAAACTATCGAGAAGAAGGCGATATTTGCGGCCGCATTGCTGATCTTCGCCGTATCCGCATTGCATCTGAGCGGCGAACGCGAAGGTATCTACTGGTATATCGAATTGCTCGCCCACCAGTCGTCATTGCCGCTGGCATTGGTGATCTTGTACCAGAACTATCGATTTGCATTTGCGGACCTGTTTCTCAAACGAGCGATCTCGCTGCTGTTGATCACGGCGATCGCTCTCGGGCTTTACGTGACGGTCGCCGTGCCGCTTCTCCGATATCACGAGTCGCACGATCGCGACGACGTGCAGGCCGCCGCACTGGTCATCGGTCTCTGGGTCGCGACGGCAATGCTGTATCCATCCATCTATCGTCTGGCCGTCTGGCTGGTCGATCGCGTGATCCTGAACCGGGCCGATTATGCAAAGCTCCAACGGCTGATGGCCACGGCGATCGAAGCTGATGATGACGAGGCGGATGTGCTCACGACGCTGACCTCGCGCCTGTCCGTCAATCTCACGGCTGCCGAGGTGCGATCGGAATCGGTAGCTGAGAATGCGACCTCGCCGCTTGCGTCGGTCGAGATCGATCGAGGCACAGCGTGTGTACGAATCCCTACTGCCGAGGCCCCGCAATACGATCTGGTTCTTAGCCAGTTCGCGGGCGGACGTAAGCTGCTCTCTGAGGAGATCTCGCTGCTCTCATCCTCCGCAACGGTGGCGGCGCGTCGGATCGATGCGATACGGGTCAGTCACGAGCGATTCGAACAACGCTTTCGCGAACAGGAGTTTGAGAAGCTTGCGACCGAGGCACAATTGACAGCGTTGCGATCGCAGATCAATCCGCATTTCCTTTTCAATGCGCTCACTACGCTCGGCTATCTCATCAAAACCTCGCCCGATAAAGCCTACGACACACTGCTCAGGCTGACGCAGCTGCTTCGCGGCGTGCTCAAAAGCACCGGTGAATTTACGACGCTGGCGGCCGAGATCGAGCTGATCAGGAGCTATCTCGACATCGAATCGGCACGTTTCGAAGAGAAACTCGCCGTTGAGTTCGAGGTCGACGAAAGCACCGAGACGAGCGAAGTTCCTTCATTGATCCTTCAGCCGCTCGTCGAGAATGCGATCAAACACGGCATCTCCGAGAATCGCAGCGGCGGCACGATCAGGATCTCGGCCGGATTTGCGGGTTCGAATGGAGGGGAGACGCTGAAACTTGCCGTATGGGATTCGGGCGCGGGAAAGAGGTCGAAGGCCCGTTCCGGGGGCGAGGGCGTCGGACTGAGGAATATTCGCGGGCGACTGCAGTCCTATTACGGCGGCGATGCGGCGTTCACGATCCGCAGCGAAAGCGACGGAACGCTCGCCGAGGTATCTATACCGGTCGGGAAAAAGCCGGGGAAAAAGAAATGAATACATTGCGTGTGCTCATTGCAGACGACGAACGACCCGCAAGAGAACTGCTGAAAGCAGCACTGCGGGAATTCGAATCGGTCAAGATCATCGGCGAGGCCGAGAATGGCGCCGACGCTGTCGAGATGATCAAGGAACTTAAGCCTGACCTCGCGATACTAGATCTTAAGATGCCCGAGGTCTCTGGGCTCGAGGCGGTTCGAATGCTCCGCAAGACGCAAATGCCGCTGATCGCTTTCGCGACGGCCCACGACGAGTACGCGGTAGAGGCGTTCGAGCTGAATGCAGTCGATTACCTGCTCAAGCCAGTCGAGTCATCACGTCTTGGACAGACACTCAACCGCGCCGCGGAACGTCTTGAGCAGGACGACTGGCGTGATCGCGAAGCTGAAAGGGTCAAGGCGGCGGCGATCCAGTACGAAAGGGCCGAGCCGCTGCTGCGTATTCCTGTGAAGGTGCGCGATGAGATATTTCTCCTGCCTGTCGACGAGATCGTCAGCGTCGTTGCGGATGGCGAACTTCTGCATCTGAATGCGACAAAGGGCCGGCGCTATACGATCAACCATCGGCTGAAGGACCTTGAGACGCGGCTCGACGAGCGGCAGTTCGTCCGTTTGTCACGCGGTTCGCTCGCCAATCTCGCACACGTTCGGAGCATCTCTCCGATGCCCGGTGGAACGTATTTGATCTCGTTTGCTGACGGCAGCGAGCTACAGTCGAGCCGGCAGCAGTCAAAACTGCTCCGCTCTCGTTTGCTAAAGCTTTAGAGACCCTCGCAAAACCCTACCGCACCGTTTTTACCATCCATTTGCCGCTCCCTACCGTTCATTGAAAAGAGGTTTCGGCGCCCAGCAATGAGCGCGAAAATCTCCCTTTACATTTATGCTGGGAAAATTCTCTGAAATGAAAACGATCGTTCTACTTAACGTTGCCGTGCTAATGCTGTCGGCAGTCGCGATGGCACAGACCGGTTCGATAAAAGGCACGGTCACGGGTCAGATCAATGGACTGGCTCTCGGCGGAGCATCTGTGAAGATCACTCAATCTCAGCAGTCGACTGAGACTGACGCCGAAGGCCGCTACGAGTTTACGGGCCTCACGCCGGGGCGCTATACGCTCGTGATCCATAGTGACGGATTCACCGATCAGGCACGGACCGTTACCGTGAATGCGGGTGAAGCACTAACGCTGGATTTCGCTCTTGCGCTCGTCGCTCTGCGGGAAGAGGTCACCGTCACGGCGACCGGCGGCGAAGAATCAGTCTTCGAGGTATTTCAGTCCGTCAACTCGGTCGGCGCGACGCAGATACGCCAACAGGCTAGCACAGGCATCGGCGAGGTGCTCGAACGTGAGTCCGGCGTGGGCAAGCGTTCGTTCGGTCCGGGAACCTCGCGTCCGGTGATCCGCGGCTTTGATGGCGACCGCGTACTTGTTCTGCAGGACGGGGCCCGCAACGGTTCGCTCGCTTCGCAATCGGGTGATCACGGCGAGCCGATCGATGCGCTCAGTCTCGAACGGATCGAGGTGCTCAAAGGTCCGGCGACGCTGCTATACGGTTCGAATGCGATCGGTGGCGTGATCAACGCCGTCACGACCGACGAGGACGATCCGCATGAAGGAGTCAGGGGCGTTCTGACAGGGCTCGGCGGATCGAATCCGAAGCAGGGTGGATTCTCGGGCGGTCTTGAGTTTGGCTTTGGTAAAACGCTCGCGAAGATCAACGGGAACGTGCTTCGCGAAGGCAATTACAAGACGCCGTTCGGCTCGATACCGAATTCTGCTTCCCGGACGTACGGCGGCGGTACGAGCCTCGGCTATTTTGGTGAGAAGGGCTTTCTCATCGGTTCCTTCAGCTTCGACCGGCGGCGTTACGGCGTGCCCTATGCGCCGCTTTTTGAGGAAGGCTCACTGCTTACCGACGAGAACGGCGAGCCGTGTGGTGAAGAGCGCGGGGCGGGTGAAGCCGAGTGCCAGTACGATATCAATGCGATCCAGGCACGATTTGCCAATTCTTTGCCTGACGTGCCCGAGGAAGAGATCGATCTGCGAATGAAACGGAACAATTACCGTGTTCGCGGTGGGTTTCGCAACGTTAGCGGGCCGATCCAACGCGGCAACTTCACGCTCGACTGGACGAAGTACCGTCACGAAGAGGTCGAAACGGCGGATGGTATCGACGAGGTGGCAACTAACTTTTTTAACGACACCGTTTCGTATCGAGCGATGTTCGAGCAGTCCAAGTACAAGCGTTTGACGGGGCGATTTGGCTTTGAGGGGTTCAGCCGCAATTACGAGACCATCGGTGCCGAGCAGCTCATCGATGGCGAGGTGCGGCAGAAGAATTTTGCCGTGTTCGGACTGCAGGAGATCGACTTAGATCCGGTCTCGTTCAGCTTTGGCGGCCGTGTCGAAACGAATCGGTACGATCCGATGAATAGAACGCGCTATAACGAGCTTGATTTCACTGGCTTTTCAGGCTCCGCCGCCGCCCGTTTTCGTCTTTGGAACGGAGCCGCTTTTATCGCAAATTTCACGAGTGCGTATCGCTCGCCCGCTCTCGAGGAGCTGTATAACGAAGGGGCGCATATTGGAACCGTGACGTTCGAGGTCGGAGATCAGGGCCTGAGGCGGGAACGCTCGAACGGCGTCGAATTCAGCTTGCGTCAACGGTTGGATAAAGTTCGTCTGAACGGCAGCTTCTTTTACTACAACATTTCCGACTTCATCTTTATTTCTCCGGAAGACGAAGATAACGACGGCAGCGTCGATGTCGAAGACAATCTGCCGGTCGGGCTCTATCGCCAGCAGGGCGCGCGGTTCGTCGGTGCCGATGTGTCGCTCGATGCGGATATCAAGAACTGGCTCGGCTTTTTCGCCATCGCCGATGTGGTCAAAGCAGAACTTCGTTCGACGTCCATACCACTTCCCAGGATCACACCTGCGAGGGCCCGGCTCGGTCTTGACTTCAGGTACAAGGGCCTTTCGGTTCGGCCGGAAGCTGTCTTTGTCGGGAAACGTGATCGGGGTGATATCTTCACGCTGGAAACGCCGACCGCTGGATATGGGCTGTTCAATTTGAACGCGTCGTACACGATCTCGAATCAGCACACGGCGCATATTTTCAGCTTTGCCTCCAACAATCTTGGTGACCGGCGGTATCGCAATCACCTTTCGTTTATCAAAGACCTTGCGCCCGAACCTGGACGCGGAGTCAGATTCAGCTACACTCTGCGGTTCTTTTAGACAGGCTCGCGTCAAAAGCCTTCGCTAATCTATACTTTAAAGATACTCAGAAATACGCGGAGGCTTTGATGAACACAGAAACGCTTTCATACGAAACTGCCAATGGGCCGACGACGGCTTACGTTGCTATACCGGCCGATCCTTCGGGAAAGGCCGTTATTCTTATCCAGGAATGGTGGGGACTTAACGACCATATCAAGGATATCGCTCGTCGATACGCCGACGAAGGCTTTGTTGCGATCGCACCCGACCTATACCGAGGCAAGCTCGCGAAGGACCCCAAAGAAGCCGGCGAAATGATGGCCGCTCTCGCGATCGAGGACGGGCTCGATACGATCAAGAACACGATCGACGCAGCTGCGACAGCACACGACATCTCGCATTTCGGTATCTCAGGCTACTGCATGGGCGGAACATTTGCTCTTCGAGCAGCCTGCGAACTCGAAGGTCTTAGTGCTGCGGTTCCTTTCTACGGTGACATTCCCGAAGAAGATGTCCTCAAGAAGCTCCGTACCCCGACGATCTTCATCTCGGGAACAAAGGACGCCTGGATCAACGCGGATAAGGTCGAATACCTCGAAGACATGACGGCGCGATACGAGCTGCCGGTCCAGTCTGTGAAGTATGAGGCCGATCACGCGTTCTTCAACGACACGCGGCCAGAGGTCTATGACGAGACCGCCGCGAGTGACGCCTGGGCTCTCGCCGTTGGCTTCTTTAACGATAAGTTGTAGATATCGGAGCAGAGGATCGACACGCCGGCACGAGTCCATTCCTGTCGCGCGCTCTTAGCGTACGAGCGAACCTCGTTCGGCGAATGCAGGGCGCAGAAATGTGGTGGGCTCGTGCCTGATAGCCTTTCGACGCTGTTTTTGCTTGTACATTCCGGCGTCCGCACGCCTTAACGCCTCTTCGATCTCGCCGATGTCGGAGAAATCCTCGAACGCATGCGATACGCGAACGGACAGTGGTTCGACCGAACCGTTCAAGCAGATCTCACTCAACATTTCGTCCAGATCGCTCATTCGGCGATCTGCGCTCTCGGCATCCATACTGATCATGAGAACAAAGAATTCGTCGCCGCCCCATCGAAATATAAGATCTTCGGCACGGATCAGATCGCGGATCGCTCGGACGACCGAACGGATAACAACGTCTCCCGCCTCGTGCCCATAAATGTCATTGATGGTCTTGAGGTCGTCGATGTCAAAAAAGCCCAGCGAACCCCAGACAGGGCCTTCCGTTTCACCCCGACGTTTTAGATAGCCGTGGAAAGCGTGTCGGTTAAGGGCTGTAGTAAGAGGGTCGACGTGGGCGAGCTGTTCGAGCTTTTCCTGCGCTTTCCGCAGCTTTTCATTCGCGTTCCGGGCGTCTGCGAGTACGAGTTCGAGCAGTACGATCACCATTCCGAATCCAAGAAGTATTTGGAGAACCAGGTCGATCACCGAGTTGAACTCAAGGTAGGCAAATTCCAACGAGAAATACTGCCGAAGCGAAAACACGACGAAGTATTGCACAAAATCGATCGTCAGCAGCCCGAGAGCAACTAGCATTACACGCCAGCCAAACGTGTTCAGCTTCGTCCGCCAAAGGGCGATGAACGCCGAAAGAAAGAAGCCTGAGAGGATAAGCGAGTGAATGTTAAAGATCAGATTGAAGTCGTCGCTAAGGAATGGCAGCGAGAATGCAACGACGACGAACGGTAGTATCAAGGCCTCTTGCCAGCCGCCGAGCGAGCCGTCTGGCGTGAGGCTGCGGCACCCGGCGACGATCAGGAAACCGAACGCATATTCGGTCAGGAAGTAGATGCTGAAGAGCTGCAGCGAGTACTGGTCGTAGCTGAACGCCAGCCTGAGACAGAAGAGAGCGAACGACAAAAAAAGCCACGCGTTCGTCCAAAGCCTGAGGGCAGGCACGTTGATCGAGCGCCGCAGGAAGAGCGTCAGAAGGGTAATGAGCGATACGCCAGCAAGCTGGACGAGAAGGCCGATCTTAGAATCCATCGAGGGGGTCTGAACGAGTTTTGCGGGGAGCCGTTCTCTCGGAAATGAACTTGGGAGCGGGGCGAAGGCCGAGCTGCCTTCAACAATGAGTTTATTGATTAGCCACTGTTTTGTCCAGAAAAAAGTTTATACAGCTCGGCCGAGAATCGCTCCGAGTTCGGATCGGTCCGGCAGTCCCGGTCGGGCACCCTCACGACGGCATTTAAGAGCCGCAACGGCGTTACCGCACTCGGCGCTCTGCTCTACGGTAGCCCCGCTAAGCAGGCCGAACAGGAATCCCGCCCGAAACGCATCGCCGGCACCCGTTGTATCTACACAGCCGCCAGGCACGTCGAAACCCGGACTTGCGATGATCTCGCCGCCGCAGTACACCATCGACCCCAGCCTCCCAAGAGTGACTCCCGTGACCGAACATCCGAATCTCTCAGACATCGCCCGGAGTGCACTCTCGCGGTCGGCGATACCGAGCAATCTGCCCGGCAGATCGGCCGATGCTATACAGATATCGACGTGCGTAAGCAATTCCGTTAGTCCGCCGAAGATGTTGTCGACATCGACCGAGACGACGACACCTGCGGCTTTGGCGGCTGAGGCCATTCGGATCGCAGCTTCGCCGTCGTGCGGCGTGAGATGAAGAACACGGGCGAGCGTGGCTGTTTCGAGCGGAACCTCGTCTGCGCGGTAGCTGAGCTTCTCGTCGCGTTTCCAGATCACGGTGCGTTCGCCCGTTTGTTCGTCGACGATTATGAAGGCGACCTGAGTAAGAGCTCCGCTTATCGTTTCCGCATACGTCAGGTCGACATCATCGGCGGCCAGCGAACTCAGCCCGATACTTCCGGCCTCGTCCGAACCAAATCGCCCGACGTAGCGGCAGCTCATACCCAAGCGAGCTAGCCCCGTTAGGGTCGAGGCGATCTCGCCACCGGCCGCTACCGTATATTCGGTCAGCTCGACCTTCGAATTGAATGCCGGATACTGTGGTACGCGGATCAGATAATCGACGGCGTTGGTGCCAAATCCTACAACGTCGTATTCGGCTTCAGGGCGGATGGCAAAGGGAAATTGCATACAAACGACGCGTACCGCAACTTTAGCAATTTATTCTTGCCAAACGGTTCGCGTTCAAGTTAGATTGAAAGTCAGACCTATTTTCACGCGCCGTTTGCGTGAAGACAAACCAATGTCATAGGTTTCGGAGATCCTTTCAAAATGCCAACCTCTATTTGTCCCGAATGCAGTGAAGAAGTTTATGTCGACGCCGAAGTCGAACAAGGCGATACGACCGATTGCGAGGAATGTGGTTCGCGACTGGTCGTCGTCGGACTCGATCCCATCGAGCTCGACCTGCAGGAAGAAGACGCTGAGGGCGATTCCGACCGGGACGATTTTGACAGCTACGAGTTTGACGACGATCGCTATTGACCGCATAGTTCCCCTCTCATCGGTAGCCCGGCCATTCATTGACCGGTCAGATCGACAGAAACTCGGTCGCTATGACCGTTCCCGATAATCGAAAGACCAACCGATCCCAGCAAAACCGCCGATTTCCCAAGCCTTAGGCGAGTGGCACGCTGCTTGTAAAAGATTCATGACAAAGGAGCTATATGGCTCCGCGGATAGGAATACCGATGGTGTGCATCGGCGTGTGAGTTTCTTGTTAACGAAAGTGAAACAAAGCAAGCGAATAGTTCCCAGATCACTGAGGCCGATGGCCCTGGCCGCAGGAGGGCTTTTCGCGCTTCTCCTCGGCATGAGTGTCTATTTCTTTGGCTTCGCGGTTTCGATCGCATTCGTGCCGTTCCTCGTGGCTGCTTTTATCGGTTACCGGCTGCACGTAAGCGGCCTCGCCGCGAAGACGCGCGAGATCCGCGAGGCGAGCCGACTTCATCTCGCCACGGTCGAAGCTCTCGCGACAGCGATCGACGCTCGCGACCAGGTCGGCGTCGGACACGTCAGGCGCACACAGATATATGCCGTCGGACTCGGCCGTCTGATGGATCTGGACGACGACGAGGTCGACGCGCTTCGAACCGGTGCTCTGCTCCATGACATCGGAAAACTTGCGATCCCCGATCATATTCTCAATAAACCGGGCGGCCTTACGCCAGCGGAGTTGGAAAAGACGAAGATCCATCCCGAGGTGGGTGCGCTTATTCTCGAGAAGGTAGGATTCAACACTCCGGTGATCCCAACGATCAGATATCATCACGAGCGTTGGGATGGCACCGGTTATCCCGAACGTCTCGCGGGCGATGCGATCCCGCTAACGGCCCGGATCCTGGCTGTTGCCGACGCGTTTGACACGATCAGGGGGGCGCGGCCCTATCGTCCGGCAATGCCGCGCGAAAAGGCAAGGCAGATCATTCAGGCCGAGGCCGGCGTACGCTACGATCCCAAGGTCGTCGACGTGCTCTTGCGAAATCTTCACAATCTTGAGGCCGAGATCGAAAAGCAGGGACTTCATTACAACGAGTCAGCAACCTCGGCCAAGGGCCTGACACAAAATTACGTTGAGCAGATCAAGCTCGCCAACCGAGAGGTTTTCAGCCTCTACGAACTTGCCCGGGAGTTCGGCTCGTCGGTCGATCTCGACGAGACGATGGAAATGTTCACGCGGAAGATACGCGAGTTCGTGCCATTCGAGACGTGCGCCGTGTATCTGCTCGATCACTCTAAGCGTTCGGCAACGGCCGCTCACGTCGCAGGCGATAACGCCGAACTGCTGCGGCTGCGGCAGATCCGCGTCGGACAGGGAGCGACCGGATTCGCTCTTCGGGAACGCCGCGTCGTTCACAACGTCGAGCCGGATCTTGATTTCCAGTACTCGCAGAACGAGATGACGCAGATCTATCTCACGATGGCGTCGGTGCCGCTCATTGCCGACGACGAACTGATCGGAGCCGTCACGATCTACTCACAGGAACTCGAGGAGTACGGCGAGGAGAATATCCGCCTGCTGGAAACGATCTCACGCATCGCAGCCGACGCTATCGGCAAGTCGCTCAAACATGACGAGGCGACGACCAATGCGATGACGGATCCGATGACTAACCTGCCGAATGCGCGCAGCCTTCAGCGGCAGTTCGATCGCGAAGTCGCCCGAGCCAGTCGCGCCGGAAGCCGCTTTCAGGTGCTGATGCTCGACCTCGACGGCTTTAAGGCCGTCAACGATACCTACGGACATAAGGCCGGCGACGAGATGTTGCGTGCGATCAGCCGCGTCATGAGCGAACAGCTTCGCGAATATGACTTTCTTGCACGCTATGGCGGCGATGAGTTCATTGCCATCGTTCCCGAAACAGACGCAGGCGATGTAGAGGACCTGTGTCGCCGCATAGAAAAGGCAGTGGGCGACTTTCGCCTGCCTGTCGGCGAAGGCAAGACCACGTCGGTAGGCGTCAGCCTCGGGTCAGCGAGCTATCCCGATATGGGCGAGACCTTTGACCAGGTCATCGTCGCCGCCGACAAAGTGATGTACGAACGGAAAATGGCCCGCAAGCGATTTGCCCTGACCAATGACCGCGGCGTCATCGAGCGCGGCCGCAACCGCAGTCTGCTCGACGACGACATTCATACCACCGCATCTCCTTCGCGCGATAGCCTGATCGTCGAGCTCGACGAAACGCACGTACTAATGTCGAGCACGGCGGTCAACTGATCTTAGTCGCATCTCTCCAGCCTATTTGGCCGTTCGGAACCGTTTGGTCAATCTGACCGAAAATCCCTCACCAGACCATCCCGCGAAAAAGAATCATTGACACGTCTGAGCACAACAATGTATTATCTCATTTGAACGATGTTCAACATCGTTTCTCATACTGACATTCTGTCAATTTGACCTAGCAAATCTCTACATCGGTTTCCTTCGGGGTCGCTGCGTAGATAAGGGAAGCCGCCCTCAAATTTAATGTCTGCAAAACTTGGCGAAATCTTAGTCCGCGAAAATCTGATCACCTCTGATCAGCTGCGCGAGACCCTTGAGTACCAACGTGCGAACGGTGGTCGATTGGGGTCCAACCTCGTGCGGCTCGGCTATGTTTCGGATGACGTCGTTACGGCCGTACTTTCCCGCCAGTACGGTGTTCCGTCGATCAATCTCGACCTCTTTCAAATAGACGATGACGTGATCAAGCTGATCTCTGAGGACGTCGCGATGAAGTACTCGGTACTTCCGATCTCAAAGGTCGGAGCGACGCTCACTCTCGCGATGGCCGACCCGACGAATGTTTTCGCCATGGACGATATCAAGTTCATGACGGGGCTGAACGTCGAGCCGGTCATTGCATCTGAGACCTCGATCCAGCTTGCGGTCGCGAAGTACTACACCGGTTCGAGCGAGATCGATATCTTTGACGCCGCTTTCGCCGTCGAGGTCGAGCGGAACGGCGTTTCGGCAAACGGAAACGGAAACGGAAACGGAAATGGTAACGGGCATAAATCCGCCAAGAAAGGTTCGAGCGTTGCGGTCGCCGATGAACGCATAACTTCGGCCGATCTCGACGTGTCGCTCGACCGATTCGAGTTCAATTCCGGGGATGGCGAGGACCTCGAGGTCGTCGAAGAGCAGGATGAGATCGATCTCGCGGCTCTGGCGCGGGCCAGTGAGGACGCACCGGTCGTCAGGCTTGTAAACGTTCTGCTTGTCGATTCGCTCCGTCGCGGGGCGTCTGATATCCACGTCGAGCCGTACGAAAAGGATTTCCGCATACGGTTCCGTATCGACGGTGTGCTCTACGACGTGATGCACCCGCCGATGAAGATTCGCGATCCGCTAATTTCGCGTCTCAAGATCATGTCGAAACTCGACATCTCTGAGAAGCGTCTGCCGCAGGACGGCCGCATCAAGATCAAGGTAAAGGTCGATAATCGTTCGCGCGAACTCGATTTCCGCGTATCGACTCTGCCGACGCTTTTTGGAGAAAAGGTCGTGCTCCGCTTGCTCGATAAAGACAAGCTGATGCTCGACATGACGAAGCTCGGATTCGAGGAAGAATCGCTCGAGAAGTTCAAGCGAAACATCTCGAATCCATACGGAATGGTCCTCGTTACGGGTCCGACCGGTTCGGGTAAAACGAATACGCTGTATTCGGCCCTTCAAGCCTTGAACACATCTGAGACCAACATCATGACGGCCGAGGATCCGGTCGAATTCAATCTTCAGGGCATCAACCAGGTGCAGATGAAGGAGCAGATCGGACTGAATTTCGCGGCCGCGCTCCGTTCCTTCCTGCGTCAGGATCCCAACATCGTCCTCGTCGGTGAGATCCGCGACTTCGAAACGGCCGAGATCGCCATCAAGGCCGCTCTGACGGGCCACCTCGTGCTCTCGACGCTTCACACGAACGACGCTCCGTCGACCGTTTCGCGACTCGTCAACATGGGTATCGAGCCGTTCCTGGTCGCGACGTCGGTCAACATCATTCAGGCACAAAGGCTCATCCGCCGCATCTGCTCGGAGTGTAAAGAAGAGACGCACGTTCCGGTCGAAGCCCTCGTCGAGATCGGCATTCCGAAAGACGAGGCCGGCGAATTGAAGGTTTTCAAGGGACGCGGATGCTCGGTCTGCAACAACACAGGTTTCAAGGGTCGCGTAGGCCTTTACGAGGTGATGGAAGTCACCGACGAACTGCGCGAACTGATCATTATTGGCGCCAGCGCAATGGAATTAAGGAGAAAAGCGATCGATCTCGGGATGATCACCCTGCGCGAATCGGGTCTGTACAAGATCCGGCAGGGCATCACAACGATCGAGGAAGTGGTCAAGGAAACGGTCCTGTAAAGGAATTGGGAGGAAGGTATGTTGGTTAGAGCAGTAGTTATCTCATTGGCACTCTTTATCGGAATGGCGACGATCGTTCCGCTCGCGACGGAGACGACCGAAGCCGGTCCGAAGAGAGCCAAGAAGAAAAAGCAAAAACGATACTGGCGTGGCGTCAGGAAATATTCCAAGCGTTGGTGGCAGCTTTATCGGGCTCAGGAGCGACGCAAGAAAGCGCTTAGAGCGAAAAAGCGCTCCATTCGCTTGAAGAATCTCCGAATGACCGAAGCCAGAAAGGCTCAGGAAGTACAGCCGACCGTTGCGGCGGTGACCAGCGACAAGCCGATGGCGTCGCCGAAACCGATGCTGCCTTCGGGCCAGTCTGCTCCGGACGGCTGGAAACCGGCACAGGCCTCTCCGGCCGAATTGCAGTTTCGCGTCGATAATTCGTCGGGCGATCAGGTCGGTTCCGCATCGATCACGGTCGTCGGCCCGGCAGCTTCGGGCTACTCAGGACCGCGAAGCATCGGCGGCGTCGCTACAACCGCTCTCCGACGCGATGTTATCGACAGAATGATCCGCGAGAACGGTTGGGTCGTGAACGACTACCAGCAGAATATCGCAGGCCAGTCGGTTTACGTGGTCGAGGCTCAATCGCAGTCTCGCAGCGGCGGCGTCCAGTCGCGCATGTTCTATTTCACCGAGGTAGAGGGCCGCATCTACAGCGTTGCCACAAACTCGCCTGCCGGACAGGCCGACAGGCTCGCGGCCGAATCCGAAAAGGTCATCAACTCTCTACGTTCCAGAGTTCGTCCGGCACTTCGGGCCTCGAACTAAACCTCTGATCGTGACAGGCGGCCGAACGCGCCGCCTGTCGCCTCACACCGATCCTCACGGCATAAACCTAATATGAGTTACGAACAAACCCCCGAGTCGACAGTCACACTGCCTGACCTGCTTCGGAAAATGACCGAAATGGGCGGGTCCGACCTCCATTTGTCGACCAACTCGTCCCCGCAGGTGCGCGTCCACGGCCATCTCGCCGCCCTTCCCGGCTTCGCAACGCTGTCGCCTTCCGACACCAAGCGGCTCGCATACTCGGTGCTGACCGACGCACAGAAGCATCGTTTTGAAGAGAATCTCGAACTCGATTTTTCGTTCGGTTTGAAGGGAATGTCACGTTTTCGTGCCAATCTTTTCAATCAGAAAGGTGCGGTCGGAGCAGTTTTTCGTGCAATTCCGTACGAGATCAGAACGTTCGACGCGTTGGGTTTGCCGACGGTCGTCTCTGACCTCTGCAAAAAGCCCCGCGGACTCGTGCTCGTGACGGGGCCGACCGGTTCGGGTAAATCGACGACACTCGCGGCGATGATCGACAAGATCAACATCGATCGGCATGACCACATTCTGACCATCGAAGACCCGATCGAATTCCTCCATAATCACAAGAATTGCGTGGTCAATCAGCGCGAGGTCGCGGCCGATACGCATTCGTTCGGCAACGCCCTCAGGACTGCACTTCGCCAGGACCCCGACGTTGTACTCGTCGGCGAAATGCGCGATCTCGAAACGATTGAAATGGCCCTGCGTATCGCTGAGACAGGCCACTTGACCTTTGCGACGCTGCACACTAACTCGGCGTACTCGACGATCAACCGTATCATCGACGTTTTCCCGGCCGAACAGCAGGCCCAGGTTCGCACACAGCTTTCGCTGGTGCTCGAAGGAATTCTCTGCCAATCGCTGCTTCCGAAAGCTACGGGTGACGGGCGATGCATGGCACTCGAGATCCTCGTACCGAACGCCGCCATTCGCAACCTTATCCGCGAAGACAAGATCCACCAGATCTATTCGATGATGCAGACCGGCCAAGACAAGTTTGGTATGCAGACCTTCAATCAGGCTCTCGCAACGCTCTACCACAAGCGTCAGATCTCGCTCGAGACGGCGATGGGCCGTTCGTCGAACCCAGACGAACTCAAGGAATTGATCGATCGCGGTTCTGGCCTCAACGAAGCCTACGGGGGAAAGTCGGCACAGCGACCGGGCCAACGACCTGCTCCCGGCGGCGGAAGCCCATATTCGCAGGGACGCCCGATCGGCGAGAGGCCGCGAGTTTAGCACGAATTTTGTAGGCCCTATAGGTCCTATACGCCCTATAAGTCTTATAAAGGAGAGACCATGCCAACATACGTCTTCAAAGGAAGAAATCGCCTGAACGAACTGATCGCCGGTGAGCGCGAGGCGGCAACGCAGGATGAACTGCGCGCGTTGCTTCGACGCGAGCAGATCGTCCTCACCCAAGCCTCGGAAAAGGGCCGCGAGATCGCGATCCCCAAGCTCGGCCGCCGTAAAAAGGTCGGGTCGAAGGAACTCGCCGTCTTTACCAGACAGTTTTCGGTGATGATCGATGCGGGTCTTCCACTCGTGCAGTGTCTCGACATTCTAGCCGAGCAGCAGCAGAACCCGTTCTTCAAAGATGTCCTGCGTCAAGTGCGTCAGAACGTCGAAGAAGGTGCGACGCTCTATCAGGCGATGGAAAGGCACCCCAAGGTATTCGACAGCCTCTACACGCACATGGTCGAGGCCGGCGAAACGGGCGGTGTGCTCGATCTGATCCTGCAGCGTTTGGCGACACTGATCGAAAAGGTCGTAAAACTGAAACGCTCGATCGTTTCGGCATCGATCTATCCGGCAGCGGTCGTCACGGTTGCTATCGGTGCTATCGCCTTGATCATGATCATCGTGATCCCGCAGTTCGAACAGATCTTCCTAGGCTTGCTCGGGCCGGGAGAAGTACTTCCGCTGCCGACGCGTATCGTCATGGCGATAAGCGGATTCATCGCAGGTTGGGGCGGTCTGACGATCGCCGTGATCCTGATCGGCACCGGGGTCGGAATAAACTTCTATTACAAGACGCCAAAGGGCCGATGGAATATCGATACGATCTTGCTAAAACTGCCGATATTCGGCAGCCTGCTCAGGAAGATCGCCGTCGCACGTTTCTCGCGTATCCTTTCGACGCTGCTTTCGTCGGGTGTTCCGATCCTTCAGTCGCTCGATATTACTGCCAAGACCGCGGGTAACGTCGTCATCGAAGACGCCATTCTCAAGGTCCGCGCAGGCGTTGAACGCGGTGAAAATTTTGTCGATCCGCTCAAGGCGACCAATGTTTTCCCGCACATGGTCAGCCAAATGGTCGGCGTCGGCGAACAGACCGGTGCAATGGACGCAATGCTCGGCAAGATCGCGGATTTTTACGAAGAAGAAGTGGATACGGCCATCGCCGACCTGCTCGGCTTAATGGAACCGGTGCTCATCGCATTCCTCGGTGTGACGATCGGATCGATCGTTATCTCGATGTACCTGCCGCTCTTCTCGCTCATCGGAAAACTATCCGGCGGCGCGAAGTAGGTAATCTAGTCAGTAACAGCAGAAAAGGCGTTGCTCATCACGAGCAACGCCTTTTTCTTTTTGGTCACTGACCTGTCCTTACTAAAACTTGGTGGAGACGAGGGGGATCGAACCCCTGACCTCATGAATGCCATTCATGCGCTCTCCCAGCTGAGCTACGTCCCCGCGCTGTCCGCCGTTCGTTGCGGACGCGAACTAAGAATCTATCGAAATTGCACGTTTGCGTCAAACATAAACGGAGAGAACCCTGCGAAGAAAAGGCGTTTCACTCCTTGTCATTGCATCGAAATAGAACATATAATCCGCGCATTCGCTAATAACGTTTCGAACGCCGGGCTCATCTGAGTCCATTTTGCATTCTCTTTTTTCAGGCGGGCCCAGGCCGTTCTTTTCACCACACGAGAAGGAGGAAGGAGTATGCCATCACGCCAGCGTTTATCTCGCGGCCCTTCGGCCAGCATTGCACTTTTGACCATAATTGCCGTTACGGTAGGTGTAGCTGCCACTTCGTGGACTGGGGTTTTTGCGCCCCTGACTGGCGTTATTGCCGGCTCATCAACGCCACAGGCAACGGTCGATGGCCCGGCCGAACCTGGAGGCAATACTTGCACTCAGACCTTTACCAACTCGACACCGATCACATTCCGAGACCAGAACTCCGCAGTACCTTACTTCACGAGCGTGAATGTGACGGGCATGCAGGGGCCGTTGGTGAATGTAGAGGTTTTACTGAATGGCCTCTCGCACCAACACCCAGACGACGTTGCGTTGCTTCTCGAACATCCGACCGGGAACGCCATGCTTCTTCAGATAGGTGCCGGCGGGTCGCAGCCGGTGAGTAACCTGACGTATACGATCTCGGATCTTGGGACTTCGCCGTTGCCGGATAACGGACCGCTCCTTCCGGGAACGTATCGACCGCAAAGCTATGTGGACGGGTTCAATTTCTTTCCTCCCGCGCCGCAGTCTTATTCGAGTCCGCCCCTTTTCGGCACAGCGACGCTAAACGGAGTGTTTGCCCGGCCTGGCCCGATGACCGAGGGGCCAAATGGGATCATTGATCCGAACGGACTTTGGATACTCTACTTCAAGGATTTTTTCTTCAACACGTTTGTTGGCCAGCTCGCGGGCGGTTGGACCCTTAGGATTACAACACAGTGCGGGGGCGTGCCTACGCCAACGCCGTCGCCATCGCCGACACGGACTCCGACGCCGACGCCGACCGCGACGCCAACGCCGACACCTACGCCATCGCCATCGCCGTCGCCATCTCCATCTCCTTCTCCGAGCGCTTCGCCGCTTGTTCAGCTGATGCCGCCTTGCGTACTCGCGGGCCCAGACAGAGGAGCATTTCCGGTCAATGGCTTTAATGCAAACGGTGGATTACAGACCACGATCGTGAATCCGTTTGGCCAGTTTAACGGCGGCGTCACGGTCGCTGTGGGTGATGTCAATAACGATTCGCGACCGGACATGGTCCTGGGCGTCGCGTCGCAGGGAAGCAATGTCAGCGTACTCAGCGGTCAGAATGGCACCTCGCTTCACAATTTCCAGGCATATACGGGATTCACAGGGGGCGTATTCGTGGCCGCAGGTGATGTCAACGGGGATGGCCGGGCGGATATTATTACGGGACCCGGGCCGGGCGGCGGCCCGCATGTCAAGGTCTTTAACGGAGCCAACTCGAGTCAGTTACTTCGGGACTTCATGGCGTACGACACTTCGTTTTTGGGTGGTGTCCGTGTCGCCTCCGGCGATGTCAACGGCGATGGCCGCGCCGACATCATCACCGGAGCAGGTGCCGGGGGCGGCCCGCATGTAAGGGTCTTTGACGGGGTCACCGGCATGATGATCCAAAGCTTCTTTGCCTACAGCGGGTTCACGGGCGGCGTTTTTGTCGCAGCCGGTGATGTCAACGGTGACGGTTTCTCCGACATCATCACGGGAGCCGACGCAGGCGGAGCATCGCACGTCAAGGTGTTTAACGGCAGTACCGGAGCGGAACTTCGCTCTTTCTTTGCCTATTCGCCTAACTTCACTGGGGGCGTCCGTGTCGCCGCCGGCCGGATCAATAGTGATCTGATCGCGGATATAATCACGGCTCCGGGGCCGAACGGCGGTTCGAATGTAACGATCTTTGACGGATTGACCGGTGAGACGCTGCTTACGTTCGGGGTGTATGTAGGTCGGCCCGAGGGCGTACCCGCGACGCCGGCAGGACTTTTCGTAGGAGCATGCTTTTTACCGGGTCCGCCACCGCCGATGCCAACCCCTACGCCGACTCCGACGCCCACGCCGGCAGCAAGCCCAACGCCGACGATAGCTCCGACTCCAACGCCGCCTGCGACGCCAACGCCAACGCCGACTGGTCAACGCATCATCCGCGTGGTCAATACGGCGGTGAACTTACCGCGACCCGAGGACCCGGAAGCCGCTCCGATAAAGGTAACGGTCCCGTTCGAACTGGTCTCGCTTGGGAATGAGGCAAGTCTGAGTTTTACGGCCAACCTAGATCCAACGTACTTCACGTATGTTTCGTCGAGCCTCGGCAGCGGAGTTCCCGCTGCGTCGAATCTCGGGATCAATGTCACACAGACAGGTGCGGGCCGGCTCGGCATTTTGATCGATTCGACCAACTCGTACACGGCGGGTGTTCGCCAGATCCTGCTCGTCACATATGCCGTGTCGCCGACAACGCCGATCGGACTGTATCCGGTTACGTTTTCATCGGTGCCAACGGTCCAGAGCGTATCGAGCGTGACCGGAGCATTGCTGCCGACGACGTATCAGGCAGGCAACATTCAGGTCGGAGCGACGGCCGGAGGCGTCGATATATCGGGCCGCGTGCTCACGCCTGATGGGCGAGGCATTCGCAATGCCGAGGTCAGGCTGACGCTCCCCGACGGCACTGTCAGAACCGCGACGACCGGCTCGTTCGGCTACTATATGTTCGCCGATATCGAGGCCGGAACGCCCGTCATCGTCGCCGTGGCGTCAAAACGCTTCCATTTTGCACCGCGGCTGGTACAGGTATTCGACACGCTCAGCGATGTCGATATGATCGCACTCGAATGAGTGCTTTTGCGAAGGTCTAGCGGCCTTTGAAGACGGGCTTGCGTTTTTCGAGGAAGGCGGCGACGCCTTCCTTTTTGTCTTCTGTGGAGAAGCAGATGGCAAAGAGATCGACCTCGCGGCGGAGGCCTTCGTCCAGGTTTGAGCGCGAGGCGAATTTTACGGCTTCTTTCGAAAGCTGGAGTGCGATCGGGGCTTTTTCGGCGATCTTTTCGGCGAGTTTCATCGTTTCCGCCTCAAGTTGATCGGCCGGATAGACGTGGTTGACGAGACCGAACCGCTCAGCGGTCGCGGCGTCGATCATGTCGCCGGTCAAGAGCATTTCCATCGCACGGCCTTCGCCGATCAGATGCGTCAGACGCTGCGAACCGCCGCCGCCGCAGATGATACCGAGATTGATCTCAGGCTGCGAAAACCTCGCGTTCTCGCTGCAGATACGCAGGTCACACGCAAGAGCAAGCTCGTTACCGCCGCCGAGGCAGAATCCATTTATCATCGCAATCACCGGCTTAGGAAACCGGTCGATCTGATTAAAAAGCGAGTCTTCCTGAAACGTATTGCGTTGGGTAACCGGCGTTTTCCCTTCGAATTCGCTGATATCGGCTCCGGCGATAAATGCCTTTTCGCCCGAGCCAGTGATCACGAGTACGCGTACAGAGTCGTCGCGGCGGAGACGGTTAAGAGCATCGACGCCTTCTGTATGTACTTTGCTGCTAAGCGCATTGAGCTTTTCCGGACGGTTGATGGTCATCACGGCCACAGCGCCGCGGATATCGAGGGTTATCGATTCGTAGTTGGACATAAAGGGAATATTACCGCAGAGACGCGAAGACGCCGAGAGGGGACGTTAGATCCGATCCATTTCTCCGCGTCTTAGCGGCTCTGCGGTTAAATCTTTTAGATCATTCGCTGACGCCTTCGACGATGTTGTCGTCGGCGATCCACGCGACAAAAAGGCGGAGCCAGCTTTCTTTGGGTTCTTCAATCGCAACGCCGACGCGGGAAGTTCCGTAGCTTGCCGGCAGGATTCGAACAACTTGAGCTTTTACCTCGACGGGAACACCATTTGGCCGATGCGAACGTATATAGAGGCTGTCGCCCGTTGCGATCGGCTGATTTAGCTGGAAAAGGGCTCCGAGGGTCGAAATGTCGTCAGTTTCGGTCGGTTCACTCCAGGTCGCGCCGTCTTCGGTACGCCCGGAGACGACTATCGGAAGGCGCAAAGCCATCCGAAGGGCAAATCTTTTTTCCTCGAACTGAGGTTGGATCGAAGCCATTATATGAGACGTGTTTAAGGCGTTACTCGTTTCTCGGCGTACGTCGCGATTATAACAAGAACCGCTTGTTTTTGGAATAGCTTACTGGCGAGTGCGGCGCGATGCGAATCGTTTGGAGCGATAGGATATAATTGATGTAAAGGAATAGAGCACGGATTTCGAGCGTGCCGATCCGACTATGAGCGAAAAAGAGATACACAGAAAGGTCGTGATCCTGGGTTCGGGGCCTGCGGGACTTACCGCGGCGATCTATGCCAGCCGTGCGCAACTCGAGCCGCTTGTCATCGACGGGCCACAGCCCGGCGGCCAGTTGACCATTACGACCGATGTAGAGAATTATCCCGGATTTGCCGGCGGCATTATGGGCCCGGTTTTGATGGACGAATTTAGAAAACAGGCGGAGCGTTTCGGGACCGAGATCATCAACGTGTGGATCGACCGCGTCGATCTGAGCCAGCGGCCCTTTACGCTTTACGGTAAGGACACCGAGGACAGCAGCGATATCTCAACGGTAATAAAGGCCGAAACGCTGATCATTTCGACCGGGGCGTCAGCCAAATGGCTTGGTATTCCGGGTGAAGAGCCAGTGCCCGAGGGCCTCGGCGGCAACGGCGTTTCAGCGTGCGCGACTTGTGACGGGTTTTTCTTCCGCGAGCGAGAGATCGTCGTCGTCGGCGGCGGCGATACTGCGATGGAAGAGGCTCTTTTCCTTACCAAATTCGCTTCGAAGGTAACGGTGATCCACCGCCGCGCGGAATTTCGTGCTTCCAAGATCATGGCCGAACGCGTGATGAACCACGAAAAGATCGAGATCCTCTGGAACACCGAGGTCAAAGAGATACACGGATCGAAAGAGACCGGCGTTGAGAGCGTCACGTTGTTCAACAGCGAGCGAAACGAGACGTATCAATTCCCGACGCAGGGAGTTTTTATCGCGATCGGACATCAGCCGAATACGTCGCTGTTCAAGGGCGTGCTCGACATGGACGAGGTCGGCTATCTGAAGACCGCAGGTGATACCATGAAGACGAATATCCCGGGTGTGTTTGCCTCGGGCGACGCGCAGGATTCTTATTATCGCCAGGCGATCACAGCGGCAGGTACGGGATGTATGGCCGCTATAGATGCCGAGCGATTCCTTGCCGAGCACGAGTCGGAGGTTGAGCGACAGACAGCTACAAACTGGTAACTAGACGTCCTCGCTTTTCGTGCCGGTCTTGGGTCAAACGCCCGGGTCTGCTGATCTTTGTACGCTCTTTTCGACCTTGGCCGGGTCAAATCCCATCTCCTCGGCCCGTTTGAGGATATCCCGGTAGGTCGTGTCGTCGATGACCGGTTTGCGTGCCAGGATCCAGAAATATTTACGATCCGGCTCACCGATGGCGACGTGCTGGTAGTCCGGATCAAGGTCGATTATCCAGTAGTCGCCCCAGACAAACGGAAGCCAGGACAGAAATCCGGGTGCGAATCGCACCTTGAGTTTCGCATTGGTCCCCTTATCAGCGATCTTGGCCTCGCCGGTTGCAGTGTCGATCGAACCGTCTTTGCGAACGCACCGATTCTTTACTTCTATGCGGCCGTTATCCTTGAGGGTATATTCCGCTGTCGTGTTCGCGACACACTTTTTCTGGAACTTGTTGGGATACTTAGCTATCTCGTACCATTTGCCCTCATAGCGTTTGAGATCGACCCTGGGAACCGTCCTTAGTTCGGTCTTTTGTGCCCGAACGGCGCCGACGCCGATGACAAGCCCTATCACTGTGAGTATGGTCAATTTATAAAGTCTCATACTTGTCCCTATTAACTTCTTTCGCGCAAAGTGCCCGAATGGATTTGCTATAATCGCTCTACGGACGATTAACCCACAACTTGATTTATGCCTATTTATGAGTACAAATGTCAGCAATGTGGCTTACATTTTGAGAAGCGCCAGAGCGTCTCGGACGAGCCGTTGATTACGTGCGAGAAATGTCACGGCCGGCTTGAGAAACAGTGGTCACTGTCGGGTTTTCAGTTCAAGGGAGCGGGTTGGTACGTGACCGACTACAGCAAGAAGTCGAGTGGCGAATCAACCCCTACGGCGGAAACCGCATCAAAGCCCGCAGAGGAGACAAAAAAGGCTGCGTCTGAACCCGCAAAGACCAGCAGCGAATGAACCTGAGCCGCACGATCCCCAAAATACTGATCGCGGTCGCCGCATTTTCGGCGGCGGCGGCCGCACAGTCGCGCCACAGTTCTAAAGGTGATGTCGGCGACGGTACGGTCCTTTCAGTGACGGCCCATCGTGAGGGAAAGACCGGGCCGGTCAACATCACTAATCTCTTCCTGTACGAAAACGGCGTCGAGCAGAAGATCAAGAATTTTGTTACGGACGCGAGCCCTTCGCGCATCGTCATCCTCGTTGATAATTCGCAGACACTGCCCGTCTCGGTTGAAAAAATGAAAGAGGCGGTAATGGAATTCGCCTACGAGATATTCGATGGCGACCAGCTTTTTGTCATAGCGTACGATGAGACGGCCGAGATCATACAGGAATGGACCGACGACGCCAAAAAGATGGACGCTTCGCTCGCGACGTTTCGCAAGAAAGGGAATCCGCATCTTTTCGACGCACTAGATGTTTCTGTCAAAGAGGTTCTCTTGCCGCTGATGCCCGGAACGCGAAAGACAGCTGTCGTCGTGGTCGGTGACGGGCTCGATCGCGGCAGCAAGATAACGTTCGAGAAGATGATCGGCGAACTGCAGATACATAACGTGACCGTTTATGGCCTGCAGGTCCCGGACCGTACCGGCGGTGCGTATCGCCGCGATAAGCCAAAAGCAGGTGCCGTGATGACCAAACTCACGGAGGAAACAGGTGGAAAGCTGTTTGATTTCGCTGACGCTCAGACGGCTGCCAAAGCGATCTGCGACGAGCTTCGCAAAAATCGCTATCTTCTTTCATATCAGCCAAGTAACACTTCGAACTACGATGCGAAACGCCTCTTCCTCGTCGCTGACGAAGGCATCTCCGTCAGGATGAAGGTCCGCCAGCCGCCTAACGTAAAATAGGTTCTCCTTTGGGTTTCGATCCCGCCCGCCTCCTAAATTTCGCTTGAAAAATAAACTCTACTGGTTACAATTGCAGTGAAACACTGACAATTCGTTCTGGCTGAGGTTCCGACGTTTATGATAAGAGCGGTCTCGTTTTTCGCAATTATTCTCGCGTGCGGATCCGTAGCGTCGATCGCCCAGATCTCCGCGGGGTACGTGGTCGAGGTGCGCGGCGACTGGGCCCTTAACGGAGGCGGATCGGTCAGGGCGGCGCAGAAGCTTCCCGCGGGAGCCTCGATCCGACGGAGATCAAGGGCGTCTGACGACATCATCAAGATCGCAAGCCTGACCGGAACTCTGATCGCCGACCAAAACTGTGCGAAAAGCTGTTCGGGAATAGTTTCGCTCGGCGGCAGGCAAGCCGGCGCTGCCGAGGACATCGGCATCGTACGACGCATCCTGGATGCGATAACCGGCAAGTCGCTCTTACCTAGCTGGCGAAATCGGCAGGCACGTAATAGCTCTCTCAGGGAGGGCGTGCTTCGGCTTGACGGCGGCGAGGTCGATATTTCTTCGGTGCTGAAACGCGAAGGCGGGCAGTTTCTGAAGTGGCGTCGGATCGCACCGGATGAAAGCGCTGTAAATGATCCCGTTCGGCTTACGACACCGATCTTGTCTGGCTTTTCGCAAGGTGTCTATGAACTGACACTCGTTCGCAGCAACGGCTCAGATTTTGAACCCGTCGCGTCCTCGTGGGTCCTGATATCGAATAAGGAGACATTCGATGCCGATGTCGCTGCCTTCGCCGAAATGAAGCGGGTGATCGACGCTTGGGGAGACGCTGTTTCGACCGAAACAAAAAGATCTTATCTTCAGGCGACCTTGCGGGCGATCGAACTCGACCGAGAGCAGTGATGGCCAGGCGAAAGCAAAAACGATCAAAGGCAGTTCGTGCCCGCCCAAAGGCCAAGCCAGTTCCGGCCGCAGAAAAGAAAACGCTCGTCCAACGAATCCTTCGGGCCATTCCGCTCGTAGTTCTGGCGGTCGTTTTCACGTTCATTCTCAGCCGGACCGGAGCATTCGCCGAACTTGAAACGACGATCCTCGATACACAGATGCGGCTTGATATGCCGGAGACAGAAAGCCCGGTGGTCATCGTCGATATCGGCCAGGAAGACTTCGACACGATCTTTGGCGGGAAAACCCGGCCACTTGATCCGGCTGGCCTTAAACAGCTTACCGACGCGGTCGCAGCGGGTGCTCCATGTGCCGTTGCGGTAGATATCGATACGAGTTTTGATCAGTTCAGCGAGTTCGTCATGTCTGACACGATGGCGAATTTTATCTGGTCCCGTTCCACGATCGAAAGCTCCGGCTCTGAAAAACCACAGCCGCTTCGTGTGCTTGGCCGCGACGACGACGTTCTATACGGGCATTCCGGGCTGCCGCCGTTAGGCGATAACGACAAGCGAATTACCCGCTACTATGCCCGTGCTATCGAGACTACGCTCGGGCCTTTGCCGTCGCTTGGCTGGAGAGTATTTGAAGAGGCCCGGGATCGAAAATGTCCGAACATTTCCTTTCCGCAGATCAAGCAGGAGTCCGGTTCCTTCGTGATCGGATTTTCCCGAGGATCGGAGGGACGCGGGCGGATAAAGATCCCGGCAAAAAACATCCTTACAATGGCGGCGTCGAGTGGATGGGCGTCGAATGAACTCATCCGCGACAAGATCGTTGTGATCGGCGGTTCGTACCTTGGCGAAGACCGATACGATACGCCAATAGGTGTACTGACCGGGGCAGAGATACACGCCAACGTGATCGAGACCGAGCTTCGCGGCGGTGGGATAAAACCGCCGGGCCTCGCAACGATCATTCTCCTACAGATCTTCGACGGTTTTCTGCTGCTCGGCCTGTATCAGGTCTTCTCGTGGCGAAAGGCTGCGCTGCTCAGCATTCCCCTGATCCTCGTTTTCTCGCTCGCCTGCAGTTTCGTGACGTACTACTCGTTTTCGTACTGGCTGTTTTTCCTACCTGTAATGTTGGCTGTTGCTCTGACCCAGATATTTGACGAGGTGAAGGACTATTTTAAAGGGCGCTATAAACGCGAGATCAAGGAAGGCTATCAGACCGTCACCGGCCGCGCACCGGAAGAATAGGACGCGATGAAGTCTCTCTCCACAATTTGTTCACTTGTTTTGAGCTTGATCCTCTTAGCGCTTTTCAGTTATCACGGCGCACTGGCTCAGACCGACCCGGAAAAGACGAAAAGGGCCGAATCAACCGCAACCGAAGTAGACAAACTTCTGAAACTCGAAACGCGTGCTGCAAATCAAGAGGTCCTCACGAGATTGCCCGAAGCACGTCGACTCATGCAGGAATTGAATGATCACGAAGGCGAGAGCGTTGTCCTCGGGATGGCGGCGCTCGCGCAAAAGCGCCTTGGTGAATACGAAAAAGCCGTTTCCTTGCTTTCGGCCGCCTTAGCGCTGACCAAGGACGTCCGGGTGCAGAACACTATCTATTTGGCGAAGGGACAGCTTTACGTCGACCTTGGCCAAAAGGACAAAGCGGTCGATTCGCTCGAACTCGCGGTTCGGTTCTCTGATTCGATCGAATATAAGAAAGTAAAGATCGATACACTGCGGGCATTTGGCGAGGTCTACGCCGCCTTCGGCGACATCGAGCGGGCGATCCAAATGCTCGATCAGGCGGAAGAGCTGCTCAGGCCAATGGCTGGCAGCCTTCGACAGAACGATCTCGTCGATCTGCATAATCAGGTCGGGATCATCCTCATGAACGCCGGCCGATTGCCCGAGGCGTTCAAAAGGTTTGCTGAGTCCCATGATCTGGCAAAGAAGCTCGAATCCGAATCGAGAAGAGCGCTCGCTATCAACAATCGCGGTTACGCGCGAATGCTTTCGAAACAACCCCACGAAGCGATAAAGGATTTTCGGGAGGCCTGCGAAATATTTGATAAGCAGGAAAGAAAGGATAACAAGGTACTCGCACTAAACAACCTCGGCATGGTCCTCGCGACCATCGGTGAACGAGACTCGGCGCAGAAAGCAATATCCGAAGCGATACTTCTTAGCAAAGAATTGAAAAACCGCCGGCACGAAGCTCTTTCGCGAAATCAAATGGCCGTTTTGCTCGGCAGTCTCGGAGAGCACCGACTCGCCCTTGAAGAACTCAAACTCGTCGAAGCGATTCGCTACGATCTCGGCGAGCGACAGGGTGAGAAGGTCCTTTTCACCAATATCGGCCAGATGTATGCGTTCCTGGACGACGTCGGCCGGGCCAGAGAATACTTTGACGCGGCGCTCAGATCGACCGACCCGGCAGGAAATGCCGCTACTTACCTCAACATAGGAATGCTCCATCACCGGGCTAAGGAATATCAGAAGGTCCTCGAAACTACCGATCGTGCGATCGCCGAGTTGGATCGAACGGGTGATCGTTCGCTATATCCGGCGGCGCTCAATAATCGAGCCGTCGCAATGTACTCGCTGGGACGATTCGATGAGTCTGCTCAGCTTCTCGAGACGGCGCTTTACGCATACAGCGCGCGCCGCGATAGACACGGAGAAGCGATGGCATTGGGCAACCTGATGGACATCTGGCGTGTGCTCGGGAAACGGGATCTTGCGATCTTTTACGGAAAGCTTTCGGTCAACCAATATCAGTCTTTAAGATCTTCGATCCGGTCGTTCGAGGGCGATGTGCAGCAGTCGTTCCTGGGAACTGCCGAAGGCGTTTATCGCATCCTGATCGAGTTGCTAATAGACGCGGATCGTATCGGCGAGGCGGAACAGGTTGTCAGAATGTTGAAAGACGAAGAGTACTTTTCCTTCATAGGCCGCGACGGGAACGCGATACCCGGTCTTGATCAGCGAGCGGTGCTAACGGCTCGCGAGAAAGAGGCCGCCGATCGGATCGAATCGATCGGGGCACGCGACTACGGATCCGGCGAGAAGGATAGGGACACGATCCAAGCCGACGTCAAAACCAGGCAAAGGCTTTTCGAGCTGCCCGACAAAGCGGCATCTGGGATCGACGATCTCTCAGGCGGCTCGATGACAGCGGTCCGCAACTGGAAGGATCCGGGTTCCGTCCTGGTCTCCACAGTTGTCGCACCGAGATCGCTAATTCTTATCGTAACCTCAGCAAGATCTCGACGGGCCGTGAAGGTAAATGTAACGGAAGATGATCTTGCCAGGAGGATCGGACAATTTCGTCGGACGATCACGGAAAGAGGCGAGGTCGGGCCTGTTTCGCAGGAGCTCTATGATCTGATTATCTCGCCGATCAGAGCCGACCTGAAGGCGAGCAAAGCGAGAACGATCATTTGGTCTCTCGACAAGTTTTTGCGATATCTGCCTATATCGGCTCTTCGAGACGCGAGATCGGGCTACGTCGCCGAGGAATTTGCCACGGTCGTCTTGGCTCAGGCGGGAAGGCACGATCTTGCAGTGACACCCAAGGGTAAAGCGAGATGGCGCGCGGTCGCGGCCGGCGTTTCTAAGCCGACGGCTGATCTTGAAGCACTGCGGCACGTGCCCTCCGAACTTTGTGCGGTGGTCCGTGGCGAAGCAGGAGAATGCGATGGCCGCGTCGGTGCAATTCCCGGCATTAGAATGTTGAACGAGAGATTCACGCTTTCAACGTTCACGGAGGCCGTGCCAGATCACCAGGTGGCGCACATAGCGACCCATTTTAAGTTCATTTCAGGAACAAAGGCCGAGGGCTTGCAGTCGTTTCTGCTCCTCGGAAACGGTGAGAAACTCACAATGGACAAGGTAAGAGCCTCAACCAAACTTTTTGACGGTATCGAACTGCTCACGCTTTCTGCTTGCGATACGGCATACGGAGGCAAGACCGAGGATGGCCGTGAGATCGAAGGTTTCGGCGTGCTGGCGCAAAAGCAAGGAGCGCGTTCGATACTGGCGACCCTGTGGAGAGCTGACGATGAGAGTACACGCGATGCGATGGCCGATTTCTATCAGCACTATCGTCAGGCCGCCGTAACCAAAGCAGAGGCCCTGCGTCAGGTACAGCTCAAGATGATCGGTCGTTACGGGCCTAATAAGATGCAGAAGAGTGACACGTCCTTCGCCCATCCGTATTTCTGGGCGCCGTTCATTCTGATCGGCAATTGGCGGTAATATATTGAGACAAACAGGAAGATAAAAATATGACTCGGATCCTAAGTTTGCTTAGTTCGGCAGTTCTCCTCAGCGTTTCTTTGCTTGCGATTTGTGCAGTCTCGTTCGCACAGACGGCGAATCCCGCGGAGGTGAAGCCTCCCGATGAACGCGGCACCGTAAGCGTTTGCAAAGAGGTCGATGATGACTGGAAGTGCGTCGGTGGATCTGACACGTGGGGTGCGAATCAGCGGTTTAATGTGCTCTTTCTAAAGCCGACTCCGATGAAAACGACGTTCATCGGCATCATCTTTCACAAACAGCTGCCCGACGGCACCGATGGCGATCACCTGTACGAATTCCAGCAAAACATGGGTGAAGGCAACCGAAAATACGCCACGACCGAAGCACCTTTTTATCTGCCGGCCGGGACGTACACGATCTATGTCCTGCAGTGGGACAAACGCGATACGCTCTACAAGAAAGGTAATTACAAGGATTACTTTGCGAAAACCACGCTAAAGGTGAAGTGATCACACCGCTACCGGCGCGGGGATCTTTCCCCAAGACCGGTAGTTCTCAAATTCTAAATTCTCAAATTTGAAATTCAGCAGTCCGTCGAGCCCTTTCAGGTGGTCGGCGTCTATGATGTGCAGCGTCGGAAGATCCATCGGCTCACGCGAGAGCAGTTGGTCGACCTGTTCGAGGTGGTTGGAATAGATGTGCAGGTCGCCGAAGGTGTGGATAAATTCGCCGACATCAAGACCACAGACGTGAGCGATCAGGTGCGTGAGCAGCGCATAGCTCGAGATGTTAAATGGCACACCAAGAAACGCGTCGGCAGAGCGTTGGTACAACTGGCAATGAAGCGTGCGGCCACTTTCGACCTTGAACTGAAACAGCGTGTGACACGGCGGCAGAGCGACTTCGTCACACGTTTCCGGGTTCCAGCCGGTGACGATCAGACGGCGTGAATTCGGATTCGTCTCGATCTCACGGATAAGCCTAGCGAGCTGATCGACGCCGTTCATTTGAGGATATTCACCGCCGAATGAACGCCAAAGATAGCCGTAAACCGGGCCGAGATCGCCTTCGGCACGGTCGAACCTTGCGGTTTGTTCTGCGGTCGCCCATTCCTGCCATATATCGACGCCGCGGGCACGCAGATCAGCTTCATCCGTCGAACCACTCAGGAACCAGAACAATTCTTCGGCCACCCAGCGAAACGGCACACGTTTGGTCGTCACGATCGGAAACCCTTCGCGCAGGTCGAACCGCGTCTGATAGCCAAACGTCGAGATCGTTCCAACGCCGGTGCGGTCTTCGTGTCGCGAGCCGTTGTCCAAAACGTGCCGAAGTAGATCGTGATATTGCCTCACCCAGTCAATAGTAAACGGTAAATTGTTAATGGTAAATCGGCGGACGATCCGGGCCCACATATTTACCATTTCCCATTTACCGTTTACCATTACATACGATGCTCGAGGTTAGTTTCAACTCACCCCAATGCGGATGGATGTCGATCGGTTTTGACGACGGTGTGAATGAATTTCACACGACTACAGCCTACACACCATATCCCGAAGCTTTGCAAGACTTGCTGCGTGGATTGACCTCCTTGAAGAATGGCGAGTCGAAACGGGACGAGTTCACGATACTATGGAGCCGGAACCCCGAGGCGTACGACTTTTGGATTTCTCGCGATGGTCAAACGGTTCAATTCAAGATCGTCGAATATCCGACAACCGGTCGAGAGATAAGCGAAGGCAACGTAGTATTCGATCATCAAGGCGATGTCTCGGATTTCTGCCGAGCTTTCGGCGAGACATTTGCTCGGCTTTATGAAGACCGTGAGACCGACGAATTCGAATTCAACTGGCGCCAGCCGTTTCCGTATCGCGAGTACGAAGAATTTAGAAAAGCAGCAACCACGAATTAAACACGAAAGAACACGAATGATGTCTTTATTTTGTGATATTTCGTGTCTTTTCGTGGTTACTTCTTTGAGATGAAAGAGAGACTTTTAGACCTGTTAGCGTGCCCGACCTGCGGCGGCGATATACTGCTCGCTGTCGCGACCAAGTACGACGGCATTGAGATCATTGACGCTGTTTTGACGTGCAAGAAATGCACGCGTGAGTTCAAGGTCGTTCGCGGCGTACCGCGCTTCGCAGAGCTGGACAAGATCGAGGAGGACAAGGCGGAGACGGCCGAGAATTTTGGCTGGCAATGGACGCATTTCACGCAGGAAGATCCGAAATACAACGAACAATTCCTAGGCTGGCTTCAGCCCGTAAAGCCCGAATTCTTTGAGGGCAAAACCGTCGTCGAAGGCGGCTGCGGCAAGGGCCGCCACACAAAGCTCGCCGCCGAATGGGGAGCAAAAGACGTCGTCGGCATCGATCTCGGCGATGGTGTCGAATCGGCTTTTGCACTTACGCGGCATCTGCACAACGCACACGTCGTGCAGTGTGACATCTTTAAGCTTCCGCTCAAGCGGGCATTCGATTACGCGTTCAGCGTCGGCGTGCTCCATCACACGCCCGATCCAAAAAAGGCATTTCTATCACTCGCCGGCAAGGTGAAAAAGGGCGGCAATATTTCGGCCTGGGTCTATGGTGCCGAAAACAACGAATGGATCACGCGATACGTGGATCCGGTACGCACCGGTTTTACTTCTCAGATCTCGCAGCCGATGCTTTACCAGCTTTCCAAACTGCCGACGCTCGGCGTTTTTCTCGGCACAAAGCTCGTCTATCGCCCACTTAATTCGATAGCCAAACCGGTCGCGAGCAAGCTTTTTTACAACGACTATCTCAATCACCTCGGCACCTTCGGCTGGCGGGAACAGCACAATATCGTCTTTGACCACCTCGTCGCCCCGACCGCGTACTACATTTCAAAAGACGATTTCGCCGCCTGGTGGGACGAGATCAAAGCCGAGAATGTCGAGATAACGTGGCACAACCGGAATAGCTGGTGCGGGTTTGGGAGATGCGTGTAGGCTTGCTCGCTTTTTTCGGAGCGGGGCTTTGCCTCCTGGCATTGCTCTACCTTCAGGATGTACTTCTCAAAATACTTCGTGAGCGCTTTCATCGCGAATGGATCAAGATCGGAAAACCGTTCGGCGTTCTGTTTTTCAATCCGGATGGATTTTGGTCGCGGTTCGATATTCGAAGATGGCGCGCTACTCAGCATTTTCAATACCGATTGCTCTTTTTGGCGCCCATAGGGCTCAAGGAGGACAATCGCGCGGCACGACTGATCTGGGTGTATCGGTTCATTTGGGTGCTACTCATAATATTTGGAGTTCTTTCCGCCCTTTTCGGGATCCAATGATGCGCGCCGCAGAAAACGATTGATAAAAAATACGACGTACTGTATCTTCTTTGTAGATACATGTAAGGCCGTGTCATGAAAGTTCAAATTCAGAAGTGGGGCAACAGCCTAGCTCTGCGAATCCCTAAGTCCTTTGCCGTTGAGTCAAATATCGAACAGGGTTCGACCGTTGAAGTTTCGCTCGAAAGCGGACGTATAGTCGTTTTTCCCGTTGCAGAGACCGAGTTCTCGCTCGACGAACTTCTGGATAAGATAACTCCGGAGAACTTACACGGCGAGATCGACACCGGGTCGAGCGTCGGTAAGGAGTCGTGGTAATGGCATACGTTCCCGAACGCGGGGATGCCGTGTGGATCGATTTCAACCCGCAGGCAGGGCACGAACAAGCAGGTCGACGCCCGGCGCTTATTCTTTCGCCCCAAAGCTACAATGGAAAGGTTGGTCTGTGTTTGCTCTGCCCGATCACAAATAGAGTGAAAGGCTACCCGTTCGAAGTCTCGATCCCCGCGGATCTGGGCGTGACTGGAGTCGTATTGTCGGATCAGGCGAAAAGTCTTGACTGGAATTCACGAAAAGCGGAGCTCATCGGCAGGGTGCCGGACGCCGTACTCGATGAGGTCCTGAAAAAGCTCAAGTCGCTACTCTAAGCGAACTGCGAACGACGAAACCGAATGATCTTTGAGAAGGGTATAGACAAACGGTATCGAGAATCCGTCGAAGCTGCGTTCGACGCGATCATTGCTCAAGGCAATGACGAGCATCGGCGCGTGATGCGGGCGATACTCGATTCTGAGCTTCTTATCCGCGTCGCTCCGGTCAGCGAGCTTAACGCGTCGGGCATAACGGGCGTGATCAATCCGATCGCGACCAACTTAAAGCTCGCGACCGAACGGATCGGCATGCTCGAAGCCCTCGGCGAGATCTACATTGCGATCGCGGAAGAAACGATCGACACCGGCGGCCAGCGCGGATGCGAGGGAACTTTCGTCCACGAGGGTCGCCACGCTTACGATTTTGCACAGACCATTTCGAGCCTTTCCAATGCCGATGTGAACCCGCTCGGAGTGTTTGACCCGACGCTCTACGAAATGGAACTCGCGGCCCACAAGACCTCGGGCGACTACATGCTCTGCGTCAATCGGGACGAGTATCTGGACGAAGGGCTGCAACTGAGGCTCCTTTGCCGCGAAGGCGATGGTCCGTGCATCATCAGCGAAGACGGTATCTATTCGCGGCTCCGTGACAGCTACGGGCTGGCCGTCGATGCGAACCAAGGGGCGACCGCGAGCGAGATGATGGGGATCAGAGTTTAGTCCCGCGTCCAATGTCCATTGTCTAAAGTCCAAGAAAGACTTTGGACTTTGGACTTTAGACTTGGGACAATCAGTTGATGAGCACCGCTCTACCACAAGAAATGCAGCAGCACACCTACGCCATCATGGACGAGGTGGAAGGCTCGCATTGGTGGTTCGTAGGCCGGCGGGCGATCCTCGAGGGCTTTCTTAGATCGATCGTCGAGAAACTCGGCTCCCCTCCTTACGAAGGAGGGGTGGACGCCGCTTTGGGCGGACGGGGTGGTTCTCTACGCATTCTCGATGTCGGCTGCGGCACGGGAGCAAATATCGAAATGCTCTCGCAATTTGGCAATGCCGAAGGCGTCGACGTTTCGGATGATGCACTCGACTTTTGCCGGCGAAAAGGCCTGACGGTTCAAAAGGGCTTGGCTGAAACGCTGCCTTACGACGACGGATCGTTTGACCTGACAACCGCTCTCGATGTGATCGAACATCTTGATGATGACGTCGCGGGCCTCAAGGAAATGTTTCGCGTCACGAAAAGCGGCGGTTACTCGCTGTTTTTTGTTCCGGCATTCATGTGGCTGTGGGGTGTTCAGGACGATATTTCACATCACCGCATACGCTACACTCGCAAGCAGATCGTAGATCGCATCGAAAAAGCCGGGTATGCCGTTGAGCGTGCGACATACGCCAACATCACATTTTTCCCGCCGATCCTAGCCGGCCGCACTCTGATGAAGCTAACCGGCCTCAAGCCGGAATCTGAGAACAACCTAACGATCAGCGGCCTAAACGGTATCCTCGGCAAGATATTCTCGTCAGAAAGCTTGTGGCTGAAGAATTTCAATTTTCCATTTGGAGTCTCGATCGTTGTGGTTGCGCGAAAATCCTAAATGCTCATTCGTGATGAAAATGAGAAAGACTTTCTCCAGGTCTTTGAGCTAAACCGCCGCGCATTCGAAAGTGACGAAGAGGCACGGCTTGTTGAGAAGCTTCGTCGTACCGAGGGAGCGATCTCGCTTGTTGCCGAGATCGAAGGCAGGGTCGTCGGCCACATAGTGTTTTCGCGGGTCACCTTGGAAGGCGAAAAGGGCAACTTTGCGGGTCTTGCTCCGATGGCCGTACTACCGGAATTCCAGAGGACGGGCGTTGGTAAACAGTTGATCAAAACCGGTATCGAGTCGTGCGCCGCTTCAGGCTTCACGGCAATTTTTGTGCTCGGCCATAGCGATTATTATCCCAAATTCGGATTTCGCATTGCTGCTGAGAAGGGATTCTCGACGATCTATCCGGCACCCGAGGAGGCATTCATGGTGCTAGAGTTGGTCCCTGGTTCGCTCACCGGAAAGGCCGGACTTATTGAGTATCATCCTTGCTTCGACGAAATTGATGAGTAACCCTATTTCTGTCGAGATCTGCGTCGACTCTGTCGAATCTGCTATTGCCGCTCAGGCTGGCGGGGCGGATCGTGTTGAACTTTGCGACAATCTGATGGAAGGCGGGACGACGCCGAGTTTGGGGGCGATGGCAATCGCGCGTGAGCTTTTGACTATCAAGCTGCACGTGATCATTCGCCCTCGGGGCGGCGATTTTCTGTATTCGGAAACTGAGTTCGAGATCATGAAACGCGATGTCGAGGCTGCGAAGAGCCTCGGCGCCGACGGCATTGTCCTGGGCATCCTCGACGCAGATGGCAATGTTGACATTGCGCGGACGAAAGAGCTGACCGACCTTGTACGGCCGATGTCAGTCACTTTTCACCGGGCGTTCGACGTTTGCCGCGATCCTCTGAAAGCCATTGACGAGCTCGCTGAGATCGGTGTCGACCGAATTCTAACCTCGGGCCAAGAAGCAACCGCTGTCGAGGGGCTCGAAACGATCGCCGAATGCGTCAGGCATGCGTCAGGCCGTATCAAGATAATGGCGTGCGGTAATCTGAACGAGCGAAATATTCAAAAGGTCGTTGCGGCGACAGGCGTAAGCGAAGTGCACTTTACGGCATTCACTGACGTTTCAAGCGATATGCGTTACCGCAACGACCGCGTTTTTATGGGTGGAACGCTGCGGCCGCCGGAATATTCGAGAGCCGTAACAGCGTCGGAACGGGTCCGTGCCACTATCGATTCATTGAAGTAACCGATCATGACCTCTTTCATTCCGCTGACTTTCAAACGACTCTCGGAAGACGAACAGCTTGCAGCATCGCGCGAATTGCTGGATCTAATGCAGCGACGCCGGACGGTGCGGGAGTACTCAGATCGCGATGTTCCGTTGGAGATCATTGAGAATGCTGTCGCTACGGCGGGAACGGCGCCTTCGGGTGCGAATATGCAGCCCTGGCGTTTCGTGGTCGTTCGCGATGCTGAGATCAAACGGCAGATCCGCGAAGCCGCCGAGAAAGAGGAGTACGAAAGCTATCACGGCCGAATGAGCGAGAAGTGGCTAAAGCGGCTGGCCATCCTGGGTACCGACGAGCACAAGCCGTTTCTCGAGATCGCTCCGTATCTGATCGTCGTGTTTCGCATCAACTCGGTCGAGGAAGACGGCGAGACCGAGCCGACATACTACTCGCAGGAATCGGTCGGCATCGCCGTCGGTATGTTGCTCACGGCTTTGCACAACGCCGGCCTTGCTACGCTCACTCACACGCCGTCGCCGATGAGATTTCTGCAAGAGATACTTGGCCGGCCAAAAAACGAGATCCCGTTCGTCCTAATTCCCGTCGGATATCCGGCCGAGGACGCACGCGTTCCCGATATTTCCCGCAAACCGCTCGACGAGATAATGCAGGTCGTCTGAGTTCGAAACTGCGTTTTCCTTACGAAAAGTGTAGATTAGTAAGTTTATTGCGTACACAGATGAAACTTACTGAAAAGACATCGCCCGAGCTATCGCTTTTCCTTCCCGTCCTCGACGAGGAAGAGAATCTGCGGCCGATGCATGCCAAGATCCAGTCGGCTCTCGACGCGCTCGGTAAAACGGCCGAGGTGATCTATGTTGACGATGGCTCGACGGACAAGTCGCTCGAGATATTGAAAGAACTCGCTGCCGCTGACGATCGCGTCCGCGTAATCTCCTTAAGGAGAAACTACGGGCAAACGGCTGCGATGTCGGCGGGTATCGACGCCGCAAAAGGCGACATCCTGATCCCGATGGACGCTGATCTGCAGAACGACCCGGCCGATATCAAGCGACTGCTCGACAAACTCGATGAAGGCTATGACGTCGTTTCAGGCTGGCGAAAGAACCGACAAGACAAGCTCATCTCACGCAAGATCCCTTCGCAGATCGCCAATCGGATCATCTCGTGGATCGGCGGTGTTCCCCTGCACGATTACGGCTGCTCGCTTAAGGCATATCGCCGCGACGTGATCCAGGACGTACGGCTTTACGGCGAGATGCACCGCTTTATCCCGATCTATGCATCGTGGGCGGGTGCACGCGTAGCCGAGATCCCCGTCGATCACCACGCCCGCACCATGGGCAAATCGAAATACGGCATCTCGCGAACGATCAAGGTCGTTTTCGACCTGATGACTATCAAGTTCATGGCCTCATACCAGACCAAGCCGATCTATGTGTTTGGCACGTTTGGGATGCTGGCTTTCGTAGCGTCGCTTCTGGCCGGTGTCTATGCGGTTTTCATGAAGTTTGCGGGTGTGATCGGCCTCCCGCAGTTTCAAGCCGATCTCGTCGAAACGCCGCTGCCGGTGCTTAGCATTGTCATGTTCGCGATCTCGGTGCAATTTTTCCTCATGGGATTGCTCGCGGAACTGCTTGTGCGCACATACCACGAATCGCAGGACAAAGCGATCTATGCGGTAAGAGAACGGATCGGATTTGAAGGATAGCTGTTAGCTGACAGCTATTAGCTAATAGCTATTTCTTAAATGTGCGGTATTGCGGGTTGGATAAACCTCAAACAATCTGACTCGAATCAGGACGCCGAGGCGGTGCTGCATTCGATGTGCGAGACGATCCTGCATCGCGGACCGAATTCGGAGGGGTTGTGGCTTGATGGCACGGTCGCTCTGGGTATGCGGCGGCTGTCGATCATCGATCTGCACACGGGCGATCAGCCGGTCTTTAATGCGGACAAGTCGGTCATCGTGATGATGAACGGCGAGTTGTACAACTATCGCGAGGTCCGCGAAGAGCTCGAAAAAAAGGGCCACAAGTTCAAAACCAAGTCCGACACCGAGATCCTGCCGTTTCTATACGAAGAATATGGCGAAGACCTCCTCGATCACGTCAATGGGATGTACGCGTTCTCACTGTGGGATACGCGAAAGAAAAAACTTATCATCGCTCGCGACCGCTTTGGCGAAAAGCCGCTGTATTACGGTGTTTTCGACGGCAAACTGCTGTGGGCGTCAGAGCCGAAGGCGATACTTGCTCATCCCGCCGTCAAGACGGAGCTTGACCTCGATGCTCTACGCCAGTATCTGAGCTACGACTACGTCCCTGCTCCGCGTTCGATCTACAAAGGCATCTCAAAACTCCCCGCCGCGCACGTAATGGTCGTCGAAAATGGCGAGGTCCGGACGCGACAGTATTGGGATCTTAAATGGACTTCCACCGCAGAGACGCAGAGACGCGGAGACGGATTGAGCGAGAAAGCCGCCGAGCTTCGCGACCTGCTTTCAGATGCCGTGCGGATGCGTCTGGTGGCAGACGTGCCGCTCGGTGTGCTGCTCTCGGGCGGGATCGATTCGTCGACGGTCGCGGCGTTCTCGGTGCAGCATGCGACGGAGACGGTCAAGACCTTTTCTATCGGCTTTACCGAGGATTCGTTTGACGAATCGCGTTACGCCCGCAAGGTCGCTGCGCACCTCGGCACCGATCATCACGAAGAAACGCTCAGCGTGGCAAAGGCCGCCGAGCTTATCGAAGAGATCGGCACGTGGCTCGACGAACCGCTCTCCGACGGTTCGCTTATCCCGACATATCTGCTTTCGCGATTCGTGCGCAAGCACGTGACGGTCGCCCTTGGCGGCGACGGCGGCGACGAGCTTTTCGCCGGTTATCCGATGTATTACGGCCACAAGGTCGCCGAAATGTACCGAAAAGTGCCGGGATTTTTGCGGTCGGGCATTATCGAGCCGATAGTTCGCTCGCTGCCCGTTTCGACAAAGAATCTATCGTTCGAATACCGTGCCAAACGCTTTGTCCGATCGTCGAATTTCGACACGATCACACGGCATCATTCGTGGTTCGGTTCATTCACGCTCGATGAACAGCAAGCCTTGCTGGCGAGCGATGTGCTTGAGAATTCCGACGGCGATATCTACGCCGGAGCTCGTGAATTGCTTGCTCCCTGCGATGCGAAAACCGAGATCGAGCAGATGCAGTATCTCGATATCAAGTCGTACATGGCCGAGGACATCCTGACCAAGGTCGATCGAGCGGCGATGTCGGTAAGCCTCGAGACGCGAGCACCGTTTCTTGATCCGCGCGTGGGCCAGTTTGCTGCGTCGCTGCCGCTCGACTCCAAACTCCGTGGGCGTAAAGGCAAATACATCCTCAAGAAAGCGGTCGAGCCGCTGCTGCCGAACGAGATACTTCATCGTCCGAAAAAAGGCTTCGGCATCCCGATCGCCGAATGGCTCAAAGGCTCGCTAAACCCGCTGATGCACGATCTTCTCGCCCCCGCGAGACTAATAGATCAAGGCCTTTTCGCTCCCGATTACGTCCAAACCCTGATCGCCGAGCACGAGAACGGCACCGCCAGCCACCACAAACAACTCTGGACGCTGCTGGTCTTTCAGCTTTGGTACGATCAATTTCTTAGTGACTAACCACTGCCCACTAGCCACTACCCACTCAAGCGAAATGCCTTGTTTCAGTGAATAGTGGGTAGTGGATAGTGGTTAGTTTGTTATTATCAACGTATGGCAAATCTTTACCCAGAGATCGAACCTTTCGATACAGGTATGCATGTCGTTTCTGACATACATACGATCTACTACGAACGCGTGGGAAATCCGCACGGCGTGCCGGTAGTTTTCCTCCACGGCGGGCCGGGCGGCGGGCTTATCTCGCTGTATCGACAGTTTTTCGATCCGGAGTTCTATCAGGTGATCCTGTTCGATCAGCGCGGAGCGGGCAAAAGCACGCCGCACGCCGAGTTGCGTGAGAATACGACGTGGGATCTGATCAACGATATCGAATCTCTCAGGAAAAAGTTCGGCGTCGACAAGTGGTACGTCTTTGGCGGTTCGTGGGGTTCGACGCTGAGTCTGGCCTACGCCGTGACGCATCCGGAACAGTGCCTGGGTCTGATACTCCGCGGTATCTTTCTAACGCGTCGCAAGGAATTGCAGTGGTTCTATCAATACGGTGCGAGTGAGATATTCCCGGATTTTTGGGAGCGTTATCGCGATGAGATCCCCGAAGACGAACGCGCTGATTACATGACCGCTTACTACAAACGGCTTACGAGCGATGACGAGAATGTCCGTCTGTCGGCAGCACGCGCGTGGAGCGTCTGGGAAGGCTCGACCTCAAAGCTATATCCGGACAAGAACCTGATGGACCACTGGGAAGGCGAGCACGAAGCTTTAAGCCTCGCACGCATCGAGTGTCATTACTTTATGAACAACTCGTTCTTCCCGACCGAGAATTACCTGATCGAGAACATCGATCGCATTCGCAAGATACCGACCGTGATCGTTCAGGGCCGCTACGACGTCGTGTGCCCGATGACGTCTGCATGGGAACTCCATCGTGCGTTTCCTGAGGCAGAATTTAATGTCATTCCTGATGCGGGACATTCGGTGTCAGAGAAGGGGATCTCGTCCGCTCTGGTGGACGCGATGGAGCGTTTCAAGGCACGGCACTAGCGATTTTTCGCGTGAAACTTGGCCCAAATAGGGTTATGATTAGGGAAAAGGCCGATCGAAAGCTATTTTGAGCCGGCCGAGGAATGTCCTGATGAATTTTGGAACTACAGAAATTATTCTGATCGTCGCGGTGCTCTTCTTGCTCTTCGGAGCGACGCGTCTGCCGCAGCTCGCCAAATCGCTTGGCCAGTCACGAAAAGCCTTTAAGGACGGCATGCGTGAGGCCGAAGAGGAAGAAAAGGCCGAACAGCAAAAGCTGCAAAACGCCCAGGCCCCCCAGATCAACCAGATGAGCGACGACGCTCTCGCCGAGGAAATGCGCCGCCGGGCTGAAGCAAAAACGAGCTGAACTGTTTTCGACTGGACCGCAACCGTCTCGGTTGCCACGTGAATCCAGCTCTTGGCCGCGGCGGCAAGCGAGACGCTTGCGGTCCAGTCGACAGGATTCGATACGGTTTAATCCTTCTCCCCGCTCAGCAGAGTCACTTTCACTGAAAACCTGAATGTCATCGAGCCGTCTTCGGCGTCGATGAGCTGCTCGAGGTGTTCGTTGACGGCGTCACGCTCGTCCTCGTCGAGATCTTCGAGCCAAACCGGCATTAGAAAATCGGCGATCAGCGGGGATTCGATAAACGCCTTGCCGTTGTCGTATTCGAAATGCTCGTTCGCGGTCTCCGTGTTGATGTTCACGAGCCCCGCTCGTTCGGCGGCCGTCTTTAGCCCGGATATCGTCGGGAGCGATTCGATCAGCTGCTGGACGGTCTCTTCGTGGCCCGTGAAACCTTCGTTAAAGAGAGTTTCCCACAGCATCGAAAATACTTCACCAAAGCTTCCGGACGAAGGCAGAAAGATCGCAACATCTGCGCCAGTACGCGCGACGCGAACTGCATTTTCGATAAAGTGCTCAACCTCGTCCGGCCGGACAAAGCTCGCATCCGCGAGGACGGCATCAAACGCATCATCCTCAAAACGTATGGTCGAAAAATCGACCGGTGAGCCCACCGCCGCCGCCTTTTCCTGAGCGATCGCCAGCGTATCGACATTCTCGCACGTCGCAAAGATGTCCGTTTTCTCGCCAAAGCGTTCACACACGGCCATCGCGTGAGCACCCGTGCCTGCGTTAATGTAGAGCAGGTTCTCAGAATCTCTGAGGTCCATGTGCTTGTCGACGAGGTCCGTGAATCGTTTGGTCCACTCGTCCGAAATGTACAGATCGCGTAAAAATGCCAGCTCACGCTCGGTCTTTGCCATACTTCAATTAAACCGCATCGGTGTCGCCGCGGACAAACGCAGCGATCTCGCCACTCGCCGACCTAGAAAAATGAAATATCACGAAAAAAATGCTTGACGAGAGATGCAACGTCATGCTATCGTTGCAACATTCCGGGAGTGCTCTCCCGGGCGTACTGGATGTTTGAAATCTAATGACTGATGGATCATGGCGTGCGGCGTGCTATCCTTATCTCTCTTTGGGCGGAGGCAGATATGACAAAAACGGTGACCGAACTCTTTGATCTGACGGGGCGAACTGCGATCGTTACGGGCGGTTCGCGGGGTATTGGGCGCGAAATGGCTGAAGGTTTGGCCGAGGCTGGGGCAAATCTGATGCTGTGCGCTCGGCGTCGGGAATGGCTGGACGAGACGGTGACCGAATTTGCGGATCGCGGATTTAAAGTCCGCGGCAAGGTCTGCGACGTTTCGAAAGCTGGCGAGGTCCAGGGCGTTGTGGATTCGACGATCAAGCATTTTGGTTCGGTCGATATTTTGGTCAATAACGCGGGTATTTCGTGGGGTGCGATGCCCGAGGAAATGACGCTCGACCAGTGGCAAAAGGTCCTCGACGTTAATCTCACAGGCTGTTTCCTGATGGCGCAGGCGGCAGGCCGAGTAATGCTTGATTCCGGCGCCGGTTCGATCATCAACATCGCTTCGATCTCAGGGATCACATCGTCGGCAAACGGGCCTTTTTATGCGGGATATGTCGCGAGCAAAGCCGGGCTCATCGGCCTGACACGCGAACTCGCGGCGAGCTGGGGCCGGCGGGGAATTCGCGTCAACGCGATCGCTCCGGGATTTTTTCACTCACGTCTCGCCGATTCTGTGATCGACATCTACGAACGCTCGATCCAGGAGAACAACATTATTCCGCGCGTGGGAAACACTGGTGAACTCAAAGGCGTTGCTGTCTTCCTCGCGTCCGACGCGTCAAGCTACATCACTGGCCAGACGATCGTGGTCGATGGCGGGATGACCGTTTGAGGATCTCGGATCTCGACGCTCGACTCGAGTGAGAAACTTTTCTGAAAGCCGTTTCCACGCGAATTCCAGCGCGGGATCAATTAGTGAGAAACTCGGACACAATTCCCTAGGTGAGAAACCTTTTTTTTTCGACCTTGCCGTTATCCGACGAAGCGAAACTCGCCAAACGCCGCAGGAACATGAAAATTCGGCCTCTCGGTGAATGTGGGAAACCTCGCAAGATAACCGCGATCATCGCCCGATCCGACGCAGCGAAAGAGGTTGCCGAGCCACACATCGCCCACGCTTGGCTTTCGGCCGAACGCTCCCCACGGAATTCTCATCGCAATAATAACGCGGCCCTCTCCTATTCGCGTGGAGCACGTCATTCCTGAGCTATATTCGGTGTCGGTGATGCGTTTCCCGTCGACGTGATCGATCGCCAGATCGACCCATTCGCCGGTCGGCGCAGCTTCGAACTCAAAATATCGCTCGGGCATCGTCGCGTCAGGCGCCACAAAGATCTCGCAAACATCTCGATCCCAAAGTCCAAGCGTTTTGTGAGAAACCTCCGGCGTATCAGTGACGATGAGCGGTTCGTGCTGGCTCGCATCGAACCGAACGTGCAGTGCGCGTTCTGACCAGAGAATTCTGGCTTCGGCATGCCGCTTCGCCGGGGCATCGTCACCGGACCAATATTTTGAGAGAGTGACAACACGGGCCGCTGACCAGTGCGACCCGTCTAGCTCATCAGAGCCTCGATAGGAAGTAAATGCGATCTCAACCGGCACGGGATGAAGCTGCTACCGACCGGCGGTCACGCGGACGACGCCGGGCAAATATGCCGCTTCGACAAGGTCGGCCTTGATCGTCGAAACGCTCTGGATCGCGGGTTTCGAACTGAACGTGAACGGATACTCGCCGGCCGCAGCACCATCGGCGACCTGAAATGTAACGGTCATCACCGTTCGCTTGCCTTTTTCAAACGCCGTGGTCGTGTCGAGGAGAACGCCGAGCTTTCCATTCGAGGTCTGCTGATCGTTGACCGTCAAAACGGCCGACGCCGGAGCGGCGCTGCTCTTTGCCGAAGACACGTACTTGAAGACCGACGGATTGAAGTCGAGCGTAAAAATGATCGCGCCGAGTTCTTCGGAGGTTGTTACGTCTATCTCTAGCTTAAACTCGCGGCCGGCAGCGGTTGATCCATCCTTTGCCTTGATCGCGACCGGCTTGGGCTTGCCCGGCGTTTCTGTGTTAGCTTGCGGCGTGGTTACCTGAACGTTGGCCGGCTGCGAAGCGTTCGACGCAGGCGCGTCGTTCGCGCCCGTCGGCACGGTCTGAGTATTCGCGGCCGTGTTCGACCTCGCGGAATTATTCGCGGTCGGCTGTTCCGTACCTCCGCACGCGAACGACAGCGTTCCCAGGACGCAGACCGACAACAACATAAGGGTTCTCAAGCTCTTTGACATAACAAAGGCTTAGAATAGCACGGCTCTATCATGTCGAGCACGTTAGGTAGCGGTGACCACGATCTGATGGGTTAAGGAATCTGCCCCGACTTCATGTCCATAAGTATCCGCGAACTTTGACCAACCTGATTAGCATCTCTGAATCAGTTTCAAATTGTAGTCGGTCAAGCTCATTTGTATCTTTTGGACGATTCGACCACCACTCGTAAAGGACATCGATCTCGGCCTTTACAGACTTGTGCTCGGACGACTGCTCCCAGTCCGTGGGTATCGTTTTCTCTTCCTTTTCAACGTAGTCGGTTAGTAACTGGAAACAGGCGTGCAACATGACAACATCTTTGTCGGTCCAGCCCTCGTCCAAGGATTGAATGTTCAGGATATTCCCAGGTTCCATTGCTCAACTGTTCAATACCGTCTTCACGGCCATTTTCGCGAGTTTCCAGGTGCGATCCCAGTCGATCTTGCCGCCGTCGTCGCGGCCCATGAGTTTGTCGACGAAGATCTTGCGAAAATCCTTGCCCTCGCGGCGGAGCATGAACTCCTTTGCATATGGCTTTGCGGTTTCGAAAAAGTTGAACTCGGGGTCGGTGATGATGCCGATGCCTTCGAGCGTCATCAGGGCCCGCATGATGTACGTGAAATTCGACGGCAGGCGAAACGGATAGTCATACATCACGTCGGCCAGGTCGTAGGTCAGCTCTTTGAAATTGACGTCTTTGAGTTTCAAGTTGAAATGAAACTCGAACATCTTCTCCACCACTGGTTTGACCGTCGAATGCGGCGTCCCGGGCTTGAGAAAATCGAGGTCGATCAGATCCTGAGCGATCCCCGACGGATCTTTGCCAACGACGTGGAAAAACGCGTCGATCATCTTCGCCTGCAGCTCAGGCGTGATGCGGCCGACCATGCCGAAATCGAAGAACGCCAAGCGTCCGTCGGGCATCACGAGCAGGTTGCCGGGATGCGGATCGGCGTGGAAAAAACCGTCTTCGAGTAGCTGTTTTAGATAGGTTTTGATCAGCAGGCGGTTGACCTTTGCCGGGTCGACGCCTCGTCGGGCCTGTTCTTCGAGGTCGGTGACCTTGGTGCCGTGGATGAACTCCATGGTGAGCACTTTCGACGTCGTGGCGTGCCAATGGATCGTCGGCACGTGAATATTCGACCAGTTCTTGAAACTCTCACGAAAACGCTCGGCATTGCGGCCTTCAGCCCCGTAATCCATCTCTTCGTGGACGGTCACGTCAAATTCGCGAAGCATTCCGGCCCAGTCGGCGTTCTCGTTGAGCTGCGGGTAGCTTTCGGCAAACTTCGCTACCTTTTTCAGGATGACGATGTCGCCGCTGATGGTCGATTCGAGGTTTGGACGCTGAACTTTTACGGCGACCTCTTCGCCGGTCTTTAGCCGTGCACGATACACCTGTCCGAGCGATGCGGCGGCGACCGGCTCGACCTCGAATTCGGCGTAAACGTCACTGATTTTGCGTCCGAGTTCGCGTTCGATGATGGCAAAGGCGATGTCGTTAGGGAAGGCGGGCACCTGATCGACCAGGGTTCCGAGTTCTTTGACAAACGGTAGCGGCAAAAGGTCTGCCCGCGTACCCATCGACTGCCCGATCTTGATGAAGGTCGGCCCGAGTTCGATAAGCTTATTCTTAAGCCAAAGCGCCTGTCGCTCCTGGATCTTCTCTCGATCCGTTTCCGATCCGAGAAAGAACCAGCGCGAGAACTTTAAGAACGACTGAAAGAACCAGAGCTTGATGCCCCAGAGCTTTTCGCCGAAATACGCCGCTCGCGTGAGACGGATGGCGGTCTTCAGACGCTCCTTCTTCTGCTTGTTCTGCATCTTGAGATGCAACTCCAGCTGATCGAGATAGAGATAGATCGACAGCATCGCGATGACACGCGTGACCTGAAAAAGTCTGAGATAGCCACGCAAACCGCCGACCGAAGTCTTGGGTTCAGGCCGTTCCACGGCAGTGCCGACGGGCGCAGTTTTGGGCCGTTTCGCGATGGCCAATTCGCCCACAGGTACGAGCGGGCCTTCGACGCGATGGCCGGTAAGTTGATCTTTTACAGCGATATCGTTCATCTATTCTTCAACCGTCTCCTGACCGAACTGGAGGATATAACCGTTGTTGTCATATATCGCGAATTCGCGCATCCCCCACGGAAAGGATTCGATGTCGCAACAAACTTTTGCTTTGTCCTTTAGTTTCGACCACAGAACCTCGACATCGTCGGTGCCAAAGTAAAAAGAACCGGTAAAACCGATCTTGTCGTACGGCGTGTGTTCGTTGGGCTTCGCAAGCATTATCGAAACGTCGTCGACCGTCAGACTCGCCCAGCCCCAATCGTCATTTCGTTCACAGCATTTGAATCCAAGAGTATTTGTGTAGAAATCGATGCTGCCGTCGAGGTCGTCGGTCCAGAGCATCGGTCGTAGGGCGGTGATCGTCATAACGCCGCGAGCATATTCCGTACGCCCTGCTGGCGAAAATAGTTCCTCGCGCGGCGGGTGTCCTTTTCGATCTGGGCCTTTAACTCGTCTATTCCACTGAACTTACGTTCGTCGCGGATACGGTGCAAAAAGCGGACGCGGAGCACATTGCCGTAAAGATCGCCGTCAAAATCGAAGACGTAAGTCTCGATCGACGGTTCGGAATCCGCACCGAATGTCGGGCGCACACCGATATTCGTTATGCTCTTGTGCCAATGGCCGTCGATCAGCGTGCCGGTCGCGTAAACGCCGTAACGCGGAATGACGCGGTTGCGAGGCTTGAGATTGGCGGTTGGGAAGCCGATCGTGTGGCCGCGGCGATCGCCACGGATAATGACGCCTTCGACGCCGTACGGCCGGCCGAGCATCTTGCGGGCAAGATTGACGCGGCCCTCAGCGAGCAGACGCCTGATCGCCGAGGAACTGATGCGATTGCCTCGGAGTCTTACTTCATCGACCTCGTCGGCAAAAAAGCCAAGCCGCTGGCTCATCTCGCGCAGCAACTCGATATTGCCGCCTCGTTCTCGGCCGAATGCAAATCCCTTCCCGAGATAGACCTCTTGCGCCTGCAGCCGGTCGTGGATGACCTCTTCGAGAAAGGCCTCGGCCGGCTGCGACGCAAATTCTGTCGAGAACGGCACAACGATCGTCTGTTCGATGCCCAAAAAGTCGAGATTTGCGAGCCGCTGATCGAGCGTCTGAAGTAGCGGTGGAGCGGTTTCGGGGTGCAGTACGGCACGCGGATGCGGGTCAAATGTCATCGCCGTCGCGACCGCATTTACTGCTTTTGCGCGTTCAACTACACGACGCATTATCGCCTGATGGCCGAGGTGCAGCCCATCAAATACGCCGAGCGTCAGCACGGTCGGCCGTGCAATACTCGCGTTCTCAGTTCCATGAAAGATCTTCATCTCGTGCAGCGTAAGCTTAGATAGATTATATCTCGCCACCGCACTTTTCGGGATAAGTGCGACTCAGGACGGGATCAGAAGCTGAGCTTGTTCGAGCGTTATGACGCGATAGGCGGGCTTGTTTGTGCGGTTATATTCGTCGCTGTGGTGCACCGCGGGGTAGTCTTTCTTTTTCATTTCACGGTCTAGGCGCTGCCACTCTTTGTGCGTAACCGCGCCAAAACCCTTCTTTTTCAGACGTTTGCCTAGTTCGGCCCATGCGTCAGTAAATGCCTTCGGTTCGGATCGAAAGTCTCGAGCACTCGTGAGGAAGGCGTTGATCAGATCGTCGTTCTTTCCACCACGTGCCTTGAACGGCCGTAAGTGAAGCCGGCCAATGCTGGAATCTGGACACAGCGGGATCCATTCGCGTTCGATTACGGACGCTTCGCCCATCGACGTGACCTCCCGCTCAAGCCACGCGGTCGCTGCTTCGCGACTCGGTGCGGCGTGCTCGCCGCCGCGCGTCGCCTGAAAGATCCATTTATACGCGTCGTCGATCCGCATGCCTTTCGTGTTTTCCCACCGAGGCATCGCAAAATCGAGCATCGCTCCCGGGAGACAGGCTAGAAACAGGACTGAGGCAATGAGGCTCATATGAACTGGAACGTAGGCACCCTCGCCTGCAGACGCCCGTTCCTCCGGCGTTACAAGATTCAGCCTTCCGAAGCGGAACGCTTGCCGGCGAGGGTGCCGGCGTTCCCGGCAAAGAATTCCGTCTCCATTTCGGCGATCACGCTGCCGAGATGCCTGACGGCGTGGATGCTGGCCGCACGTTTTGACGGGCCCGTAAGGTCGGGCTCGACCAGCTTCATCTTCATCTTGAAGTTAGCACCCTTGGGCGGATAATTCGAGTATGTTTCCTGGCTCTCGCTTCGCAGATAAACACACAGGACGCGCGCATTCTCGAGCGAAGCCAAGATCTTTCCGGGGCCGAAACGCAGCCGATCGACGTCGAATCGGCCCGAACGGCTTCTCTGGCCTTCCGGAAAAATAAGTACCACGTTGCCTTTTGCGAGCAGATATCGGCAGAGGTTCAGCACGGCGTTCTTGTGTGCGGGGGAGCCCTTGCGGTCGATAAAAATGCACTTCGAAAGATAGAGGATCGCGTGGTAATGCAGCTTTTGTTTGAAAAAGTCGCCCGCGGGCAGATTCCATGAGAAGGCCTTGTAGTTTCGGAAATACCAGAAATTCGACGCCAGTGCCCAGATGATAAGAGCAGAATCGATGAACGTCAGATGATTGGCACAGATCATCAGCGGGAAGCCGTTGTTTTCTTTCGCTTCCCAGATCTCGCGAAACTGCTTGCGGATCTCGGCCATATTCTCGATCCGATAGCCGCGGACGTGCTTCATTACCAAAACAAGTAACCCGGCAAAAGGAAGAAGCAGAAGCCAGCAGAGGTTTGACTGAAAGCGCGCCTTCTCGATCTGCCATGCCGGCGGATCGTCGAGCCGCCCCGAAAGGCGAGCGGTCTTGAGCAGTTCAATTAAGCGTTCTGCACGGATCATAAATCCTACTTTACTAGCCCAGCCCCTGATTCCCGGCGCCGAAAATATTCTGCGGGTCGAGACTTTTCTTTATCTCTTTTTTCCACTTCAGAGCCGTCTCTGACATGATCTCGGGCAAAAACTGCTCGCGGATCTTGCCGACCCCATGGTGGTGTGAGAGCGAACCGCCTGATCGCAAGATCTCTTCGCGGGCGATATTCTCGAGCTCGAGATAGATCTCGGAAGGATTCTCGACGCCTTTGTAGTAAAAGCCGAAATAGAAATAGATCGCCACGCCGGTTCGATAAAGCTGGGTTATGCGGGAGGTAACGAAGGGCTTTCCGGGCAGGCCGCGCTTTGCATATTCCTCGCGGAGCACCCGCTTTACGTTCTCGCAGATGTTCAAAGCGTCGCTCCAAGCACACGATGTTTCGAACGACTCGGCGATGATGTAATAGTTCATCAAAAAGTCGCGAATGTAGGCGATGCTATAGGTCAATTGATATCCACGGCGGCCGTTTTCGGCTCCCGCTTTCATTCCGCCGTGTCTTGCTGCGATGCGATAAACCTCGGCCTGGTGACGTTCGACCTCCGACCTCGATCCCTCGAACACGAGCGTCAACGCAACCATCTTGTACGGGTCAAAGCCTTTGATCTTAGTTACAAAGAACTTTTCGACGCTGCTTTTCCACATTTTCAAACCGCTCGAAGCCGGTTTGAGGGCGAGGCCGAACTGGAACTGCAGATTATCGACCAGACGGCAGCTTGCGGGCGGATTCGACGTCATCACAAGCTCGTGCATAAAAGCGAATCCGGCTTCGTATGACGGAAAAAGTACCGAGCCGTAGGCCTGAACATCGGGCAGCGGAAAAAGCTTGACGACGGCCGATGTGACGATCCCGAGTGTACCTTCGCTTCCGAAAATGAGTCGGCGAAGGTCAAAGCCTACCGATTCACGCGGAGCGGTCGCGGCCCGTTTCATCTCACCGTCGGCGGTTGCGACGGTCACATCGACGACGAGGTCTTCGATGTTGCCGTACTTGTTCTTTTTCATCCCGCTGGCGTTGGTCGCGATCCAGCCGCCGAGCGTTGAGAATTCTACGCTGTCGGGCTCGTGGCCCATTGTTACGCCGTGTTCTGCAAGCTGCTCGCGTATGTGGCGGCCGACGGCACCTGCCTCGATACAGGCGGTCATGTTCTCTTTGTCGATCCAGCGGATGCGGTTCATCTGCCGCATATCGACGGTGACGATCGTCCGCTCTTCGTCTTTTCGGCACCTCAACGCATCCGTCACGTTCGTTCCGCCGCCGAATGGTATCAGCACGGCATCGTGTTTCTTGGCAGCCGCGATCAGCTGCGCGACTTCGTCATCCGAACGCGGCAGCACGACAACATCCGGAATGCGTCCGAGCCTCTTGCGCTTGATGGCGAACATCTCTTCCTGCGTATGGCCGTGGCCGTGCCGCAGGCGATTCTCGCCGGAAGTGTCGATCTGTTCATCGGTAAGGATTTCGCCGAGTGCCGAGCGGAATTCCGCGCTCAGCCGCGATGCCGGGATCTCTGTCGGGTAGGACGTCGCGTGGCGGTCATTTGCGTCGAGATCGATCGCGAGCGTCTCACGGATCCAAGGCAAAAGACGCGGCAGTTCCTGGCCGCTCAGTTCGTAGCGGTCGCCCGTGATCTGAACGACGCCGCGTTCGTTGATCGTAAAACTCGTGTCGCGAAAGCCCCAATTATCCCAGCTCTCGGCCTCGTCGGGGCCGATCTTGACCGGTTCGGGGTATATCAATCTATCCTTAGTCATTTAAGAGATCCATCTCTCTGCGTTTCTTGCGATCTTTGCGGCTTTGCGTGAAATTTTCGATCCGGAAAAAGCTGTCTCTCGCTAAGACTCAAAGGACGCAAAGAGGAGCGCACGTTCACTGTGGCGTTGATTATGAGCCAGCCGCGATAGGTTCGCTTGAACGCTTCTGCTATGTGAGGAATGAGTATATCGTGCTTTCGCGAGTGAGCGCCGACGGGGCGATGCCGAGTTGCGAGCGGAATGTGCGGGTCAGGTGAGCCGAATCAGAAAATCCCGCTTCGTGGGCAATGTCAGTCAGCGATGTTCCTTGGGCGAGCAGATGCATCGCGTCACGCAGCCGAAGCCACAGCAAATATCGCCGTACGGGGACGCGTACGAACTCAGTAAATAGGTGTGAGAAACGGCTTTCCGATAGCTCGACACCCGCAGCGATCTCAGCGACGGAAACGCCGCGGTCACGGCTTGAACGTATCCATTCGATACTCTGTGCAACTCGGGGATCGAGCTGCGAAGTCTGGTCGCGGCTGATCGCATCGACAATTTGCCGGCAGATCTCGGGAGTCGTTTGCTGCGATGGCTCGAACTCGACAAAGAGCTCGCGGGTCGATCCAGCGGCATCTCTCGATAACCGAGCGATGCCATTTCGCGAATAGATCGGAACGAGCGGCTGGGCCATCGGGGTTTCCGGGGCGAGCAGCAGCATCACCATCGGATTTTGCCGCCCGTCGATCGCGTGCGGTTGCCCGGCCGCTATCATCGCCGCACTGTAGTGTGTGAATGTATCGCCCTCGCTGGCACGCAGCCCAAATCCACCTTCGTCGAGAGCTACACAGATCTTGATCGCGGGCGATTCGTGAAGACTCGCATCGGCGGCCTTTCCCAGAAAGATCGCCTGTTCATCCCAAACGAGGACAGTGCCTCGCCAGTCGTGCGGATTAGGATGAAAATCGTCGATGATCTGGCTCATATTTCTACTATCCACTGAAGCGTGCGTTCAGTCGTTGGCCGTGAGGAAGCAGCGATTGACGATCAGAATCCCCGGTCGTCCGCCGACGGTCCGTAGACCGATGGAACGGCGATGTCGTTGAGCCGCAGATAGACGGTGAGCTGCCCGCGGTGGTGGACCATGTGATTGATCGACTGGCTCACGCTTTCGAGTTTTGTCGTCGAATAGAGCAGACTTCCGCTGTTCTTCAGGTGAAATGGCTCGGAATGCATCGATTCGGTAAACCGCCCCAGAGAACCACGTGCGAGGTCCATTGTTTTATCGAAGTGAGCGACGAGGTCATCCGCTGTCGCAGCCTGAGGCTGTTCGTATGTTGCAAAATCTATCTCGCCGTCGTCGATGATCACGTGCAGCCATTTCGGCATGTCCGCGACGAGCCGAGCGAGATATCCGAGTTCCATCGACTTTTCATGCGGCTTGTAGTCGCGCAAGTTCATCGGGACACGCTCGAGGCACTTGCGCGTCGCGGCGGCCTCGGCGTCGATCTCTCTGAGAAATTCCTGTGCCAGCGTCGATGCGTTGCTCATATCATTGATCTCCCAAATTTTTTCCGGGGACAAGATAATTCCTGACGTAATCGCGAACGGCATCGCCTAGCGGCGTGATGGTACCGTCAAATCCAGTCTCGCGAAGCCGCGTTATATCGGCCTCGGTGTGGTACTGATACTTGCCGCGAAGCTGCTCGGGCATATCGATGTACCGAATGTCGGGTGTGACCTCCATCGCATCAAAAATTGCGTGGGCGAGCGAATTCCACGTGTAAGCGGCACCAGAGCCGATATTGAAAAGCCCGGAAGCAGCGTTTTCCAGAAAATGCAGTGTCATATCGACAGCGTCTTTTACATAGATAAAATCGCGGCCAAATTCGCCGTCGCGATAACGCGGATCGTGGCTCTTAAATAGATTCAGCGAACCGGTCGAAGAGATCTCTCGAAACGCCTTGCTCACGAGCGACCGCATGTCTCCCTTGTGCTCTTCGTTCGGGCCGAAGACGTTGAAATACTTGAGGCCGACGATCTTTTCGAACATTCCGTTTCTCGCCGCGTACTTGTCGAAAAGATGCTTCGAGTAGCCGTACATATTTAGCGGCCTGAGCCGCTCTAGCGATTCGAAACCGTCTTCCATTCCAGCCGAACCGTCGCCGTACGTTGCCGCAGAAGAGGCGTAAATAAATCGGATGTCGTTAGCGAGGGCGAATTCGGCGAGGTCTCGGGTGTATTCGAAATTGTTGCTCATCAGGTAGCCGGAGTCGGTCTCGGTCGTCGATGAGCATGCTCCGAGGTGCAGAATGGCCTCGGCCTGAGTGAAGTCGCCGAGGTCTTCGATAAAGTCGTCGGCATCGACGAAGTCGGCAAATCGCAGCGGCACGAGGTTTCGCCACTTTTCGTCCTCGCCGAGCCGGTCGACGATCAAAATATCGTCGCGGCCAAGTTCATTTAGCCTCCAAACGAGGGCACTGCCGATGAATCCGGCGCCGCCGGTGACGATGATCTTCGGGTCAGGCATAGAGCTAAATGATACACCCGCAAAAACGCGCGCGCATATCGGCGGCTCTATGTCTCGCTGAGTTTGCCGCCGCTAAGCCGGTCGGCGATGGCGAAATAGCGTCGGGGAAAAGCCCGCTGGATCCAGCTGATTATGCGTGCGTCGGGCCCGACGATGATCCGCGGGCTTCGTGCCTTGATACCGCTGACTATGATCTCGGCGGCACGGTCGGGTTTGGTCGTCGAGAGGTTTCGGTTCATCTTTTTCAGACGCCGGTCGATCTCTTCCTGTGGAAGCGTTGTTGATTCCGCGATGCGGGCACTGTTGGCGATATTTGTCTTCACTCCGCCCGGATGGACCGCAGAAACTGCAATATTGCTGCCTTCGAGTTCGTGCCGGAGCGATTCCGTAAAGCCGCGAACGGCAAATTTACTCGCGCAGTATGCAGCCTGTCCCGGCGGCGCGATAAATCCGAAAAGACTCGAGATATTGACTATGTGCGCCGACACTTCGCGTTCGAGATAGGGCATGAAGAACTTCGTTCCGTGGACAACACCCCAGAAATTGACGCCCATCAGCCATTCGATCTCGTCGAACGAGACCTCGCTAACGGTGCCGCCGAGAGCGACTCCGGCATTATTGATCACGTGAGTCACGCGGCCGTGATCGCGAACGACATCCTCGGCAAACATTCGCATCGCCTCGCGGTCGGCGACGTTGATCGTGTATGTCGTGACCTTTATCTCGCCGAGGATCTGCTCGACGGTTTCTGCCAGGCCCGCTTCGTTCAGATCGGCGAGAGCAATGCCGGCGATGCCCTCGGCCGCGAGCCGTTTTGCAAGTGCCCTGCCGATGCCCGAACCCGCACCCGTGATGACCGCGACGCTTTCTTTCCTGAGTGTCATTTATTTGCTCGTGTGAATTCCATCGTGCCGTCCTCGAGTTTTCCGTAACGTATCATCCTCAGGTCCTTGGCGTAGTTCTGATGAAGCCGCCAGGGTATCTTCGAGCCCTGGCTCGGGATCTCATCGAGAGCTCTGAGAACGTAACCGGAATTGAAATCGAGTGCCGGCTGACGTTCTACGTTTTCCTCATTCAGCCGCGGCGTGCAGCTCGTGTAGCCCTTCGTGTCCATGTAATTGATCAGCCGGCAGACGTACTCGCTCGTTAGATCGCATTTTAATGTCCAAGAGGCGTTTGTGTAGCCAAAGGCCTGTGCCAGATTGGGCACGTTATCGTACATCATCCCTTTGTATGTGATCTTATCCGCCAGGTTCACCTTGTCGCCGTCAACAACAAGCGTCATGCCGTCCATTATCTTAAGCACGAGTCCCGTCGCGGTGATGACGATGTCGGCATCGATCGTCTCGCCGTTCGAAAGACGCACGCCGGTTTCGGTAAACGTTTCGATCTCACCTGTAACGATCGAGGCTTTGCCGCTGCGGATCGAGGCGAACAGGTCAGAATCGGGCACGAGGCACAGCCGCTGATCCCATGGATCGTAATTCGGCCGGAAATGTTCGAGATATTCTTCGCCAAGCTCTGCTTTTACGCCCTTTTCGATAAGCCGCTTCATCGCCGCTGGGCTCTTTTTCGACAGTCCGTAAAAGAACATCTGCCGCAGGACGTTCTTCCAACGCGTTGCCGCGTACGCGGCCTTGTCGGGCAGTACGGCTCGGAATGCGTTTGCGATGCGATCTTCCGACGGCATCGAGACGATGTATGTCGGCGAACGCTGCAGCATCGTCACGTGCTCAGCCGTCACGGCCATCGCCGGAACGAGCGTGACCGCCGTGGCTCCGCTGCCGATGATAAGTACGCGTTTTCCAGCATACTGAAGGTCTTCCGGCCACTTCTGCGGATGTACGACCGTGCCTTGATAGCGATCAAAGCCCGGCCACTCGGGCGTGTAGCCAAGCTCGTAGCGATAGTATCCCGTGCAGAGGTAAAGAAAGTTGCAGGTGTATTGGTCAGAACCGCCACTGTTGGGGGACGGCACGTTCTCTGGATCCGAGAAGCCCTTACTCACGTTCGGGCTACTGACACTGATCGTCCACCGAGCCTCGTCCGACGACCATTCCGCTCGTGTCACGCGACAACCGTACCTGATCTCCTTATCGAGATCGTATTCGGCCGCGGTCTCGCGAATGTATTTGAGGATCGACGGCCCGTCGGCTATGGCCTTTTGCTCCCGCCACGGCCTGAATCGATACCCGAGCGTGAACATATCCGAGTCTGACCTCACACCCGGATAGCGGAAAAGGTCCCACGTCCCGCCCATCGCCTCGCGTCCCTCGAGGATCGCAAAGGTCTTGTCCGGGCAATTCATCCGGAGGTGTGCACCTGCCCCAATTCCGGACAAGCCTGCACCAATGATGAGAACATCGAAATGCTCCATTGACGCAGATTGTAGCCGAATTTATCCCAACTAGCAGAAGAGCCGATTGTGAGATAGCATCGCTTGGATACTATCTAATCGAATGAAGCCCCTTCTCAGATCGATAACACCCAAGCTCAGGTCTATACTCCGAGAACAAGGTCGTCTTCACAAATATTCAGCGGGCGAAGAGTTATTCGCTGCAGGAGAGCGGGCGGATTATCTACCGATCATTCTCAAGGGGAAAGCGAAGATGGTGCAGTTTCCGGAAGCCGGGAAAGAAGTCATCATAGGTCTGTTTGGTGACGGCGAAATGTTCGCCGTTCCGCCGGTCATCGACGGAAAGTTGTATCCGGCGAGTGCGTATGCGGTATCCGACAGCGAAGTACTACTTCTACATCGGACCGAGTTCAGACGGCTGCTGAGCGAATCGGAAGAATTTATGTTCGCGGTCCTTGAGTGGATGGCCGAGATGCTCAGGCAGAAAACGTCGATCATCCAGACGCTCGCGGGCGGGACAGCCGAACAGCGAATTTCGGGCGTACTGATACGATTGGCGGGTGATGAGGGTCAGGAGTGGCCGATCAAGATCAAGCTTCGGCGTGAGGATATTGCGAAGATGGCGGGGGTGACGACGGAGACGGCGATCCGGACAATTCGAAAGCTCGCCGAAAAAGGCGAGCTCCGAATCGAACGCGGCAAGATATTCATTGACGATATGCGTTCCCTGATAAAGCATTTGACGACATAAGCTATCCGCCATGCCCCTGAGGCGAATGCAGGCACTCCGGCGGAGCGGGCACGCAAACCGCGTTCGATGCTTCATCTTCTATAGCAACCGCTTTTGGAAATAGAACGTTGTTCTCGAGATGAATATGTTCGTGCAGGTCCCTCTCCAACTCCTCGAGCGCCAGATAGAGAGTCTTGAAGGTCACGCATGCGTCATCCGGCGGTGTAAAATCAGACGTAAGCAGCCGTATTTCGCGTAGCTGCTCGGCCGCCGTGTCGTGTTCACTGAGCATCACCCGAACAGGATTCGCCGTCGTCCCAAATGGGGCCGGTGGGACGGGTTGACCGAACGCGATCGAGCTCTCCATCAGGGCTAGATAGGGAAAAAGCATTTGCTCCTCCTTGACCATATGATTCTCGAGTTCGAGCCTCATAGTTCCGAAGACCCGCTGGACATCGAGTAGTTCCTCGTGCCGCCCGCCATGCACGGAACAAACCTTTTCAATCAGAGCTGTGATCCTCACACCCTCGTCGCGAGTAAAGACGTGATGCTTCCGCACAATATAGTCGGTCAGGGCTGCTAGCGACATTTCGAGGAACTTCGGCGGCGTCGTTGAGCCCGGTGCTGCCGCCGCCGCTTTGATAAGATCGGATTCCAGTTCTGGAAGCGAAACTCCAGCCTTGGCTGCCGCGTCAGCGATCGGGATCCTACCGCCGCAGCAATAGTCGATTCCGACCTTCTCAAACGTCCTTCGCGATGCCGGAAACTCGGCCGCAAACTCTCCTACAGTTCTTTCAATATCGATTTTCATACAACAACTCCTTTGAAACATTAGGCTGCGTCCGCCGCAACCGGATCGGTGATCGGTGCCGGGCTTGCACCCTTGCGAGTGATCATCAAATTCAACGCAAACCAAACCCAAGCCACCGCTCCCACAGCGAACACGGTATCGCCCAGCATTCTCATCCACCGTAAAGTCTGCATCAGGCTCGTTTGCATAAACTCAGGGCTGCGGGCGGACCAATAGCCTGCCGAGATCGACTGATAGGTCTGCAACAATCCGATCGGGAGCAGGCTGAAGAAGATCTCCATCAGCATGCCGATGTTTATCGCCCAGAACGCGAACGCGAGCAGCTTCGTATCCCATTTCCGCTCAGGCTGCATCGCCCGCAGGCAGAAAAGCGTGAGAGCGAGCCCGAGAGTTCCATAGACGCCGTAGAGGGCTCCGTGTGCGTGCACGGCGGTCGTGTTCAGCCCTTGCATATAGTAGAGGGCGATCGGCGGATTGATCATGAATCCGAAAACACCGGCTCCGACCAGGTTCCAGAACGCAACGGCGACAAAGAAGTACACCACCCACTTGTATTGCTGAAGCCACGGCTTTGCCTTGGAGTGGCGGATATTCTCGATCGCCTCGTATCCAACGAAAACGAGCGGGACGATCTCAAGCGCGCTGAAGACGGAGCCAAAGGCTAGCGCAACTGTCGGGGTTCCAGCGAAGTATAAGTGGTGTAGCGTGCCGATGATGCCGCCGCTAAGATAGATCGCTCCGGCGAGCAGTGCGGCATAGGCTGCGTGGTCCGCGCGGATCACGCGAAGCCGGGCAAAGAGAAACGCTATAACAACCGTGGCGAAAACCTCAAAAAAGCCCTCGACCCAGAGATGGACGACCCACCATCGCCAATATTCGACGACGGTCAGGTGCGAACGCATGCCCCAGAAAAGGCCGGGCGAATAGAACAGTGCGATGCCGGCGGTTGTGCCTAAATAAAGCAGTACGAGCGAGCGGTTGTTGGTCTTCTGTTTCAACGCGGCGAGGCCCGAACGCCCAATGAGGAACAGCCAGAGCAGCAGTCCAACAAAAAGCGCGGCTTGCCATACGCGGCCGAGATCGACGTACTCGTATCCCTGATGGCCAAACCAGAACCAAAGGTCGCCGCTGCCGAGCTTGTGCATCACGCTCATCCACTGGCCGGCCATCGATCCAAGCACGACAACAAGCAAGGCCCCGAAGAGCACGTCGACGCCAAGCTTCTGATATTTCGGCTCGAAGCCGCAGATGTACGGGGCGATGTAAAGCCCCGCCGCGAGCCATGCAGTTGCGATCCAGAAAATCCCAAGCTGCGTGTGCCACGTGCGCGTGACCACATACGGCAACCACTGATCAAGCGGGATGCCGTAAAGCCCGCCGCCCTCGACGCCATAATGCGCCGTTATCACCCCCATCACTATCTGCAAAAGGAAAAGCAGCGAGACGATCAGAAAATATTTAACGGTCGCCTTCTGCGACGGTGTAAGCTCGGCTCCGATTAGTGGATCGGATTCAGGTGTGTCGCGTTCGTCAGCGGGCTTGTGCCAGCCGGCATAGAACCAGACCATCCCGCCGATGCTCGCGATCAGGAGGATCACGCTTACGCCGGTCCAGACGATGGAACTCGGAGTCGGATAATTCGCGACGAGCGGCTCCGACGGAAAATTGCTCGTGTAAGAGATCGTGTTATCCGGACGATTCGCAGCCGACGCCCAGGCCGTCCAGAAGAAGAACGATACCAGCTGCCGAAGTTTCGCCGGGTCCGATTGAGCGTTCTTCTGGATCGCGTAGTCGGTGTTTCCGTTAGTAAAGATCTCCGAGTAATGCCGCAGGTTATCCTCGAACGCTCGCTGCCGAACCGGATCGATGATCAGCGTTTCCGTCGCTGTGTCGTAGGTGTTGGTCCGAACGAGAACCTGCAGCCGCTGGAGCAAAGACGCACGCTCCTCGGGTTGGAGAGTCGAGCCGTCTTTTCCGAACTTGCCGCCGGACCACTCATTTAGAATGAACAACGCCTCGCGATGAAGGTAATCGGCCGTCCAATCGGGCGCCACATACGATCCGTGGCCCCAGATCGAGCCGACCTGCATTCCGCCCATCGCCTGCCAAACGTTCTGGCCGGTTGATATTTGCTCGGGGCCGATCAATTGCTCACCGCCGAGCGTCGCGACCGACTTGGGTATCGGCGGCGCCTGACGAAAGATCTCCGCACCGACCCATCCGAGGATCGCGAAGGAGAACACGAATACGGACAATAGTAGTATCCAAAGTTTTTTCATTTTCTTCTCCTGTGCAGCTGTTTTGATCTATAACGCTTTAACAGGCACGTTCTGCGGCAAATCTATCCGAATATGATCGGACGAAATATGACTTGGGTCATAAATTGCGATCTGAGCGGGCAGACCGTGTCTATGCTAGGCTAACTTCATAGACATTCGATTTTGTGACTGAGACCGAGAACGCTCTCATTTGGATCGGTTGACGGCGATCATTCTCGACTTTTGTTCTACCGATCGGCGAGTTCTCTTTGAGAGGATCGAGGGGAACGGTTAGGAAAATAGAAGGAACTTTATAGCAATCAAACGGAGGAACTTATTTTACTATGCACAACGTAAAAGCTTACGGAGCCCAATCAGCAACTTCATCCATCGAACCATTGACCATCCCGCGTCGCGACGTGCTCGCGAGCGACGTCAAGATCGACATTCTCTATTGCGGCATCTGCCACTCTGACCTTCACTACGCCCGCAACGAGTGGAGCGACGTGATGCCGACCATTTATCCGTGCGTGCCCGGCCACGAGATCATCGGCAAGGTATCCGAGGTCGGCGCTGACGTGACCAAATTCAAGGTCGGCGACACGGTCGGCGTCGGGTGTCTCGTCGATTCCGACCGCACGTGTCCGAACTGTGCAGAAGGCCTCGAGCAATACTGTCCGGCGTTCAGCCTCACATACGGAACGCCCGACCCGCACGGAACGGCACCGGGCAATCTCGGCGGTTATTCACAAGAGATCGTCGTCGATCAGGATTTTGTACTCAATATTCCCGAGAATCTCGACCTCGCCGCGGCCGCTCCGTTGCTGTGTGCGGGCATCACGACCTATTCGCCGATGAAGCACTGGAACGTCGGGCCGGGCAAAAAAGTCGGCGTCGTCGGTATCGGCGGTCTCGGGCACATGGCGGTCAAATTCGCACACGCCCTCGGTGCTCACACGGTCGTATTTACGACCTCACCGAGCAAGGTCGAGGATGCAAAGAAACTCGGAGCCGACGAAGTAGTGATCTCGAAGAACGCCGACGAAATGGCCGCTCACGCGGGTTCGTTCGACTTCATTCTCGACTGCGTCGCCGCCAAGCATGATGTCAATGAATACATCAATCTGCTCAAACGCGACGGCAACCTGACGATGGTCGGCGCACCGCCCGAGCCGATGGAAGTCGCCGGGTTCGCACTGCTCTTCGGCCGCCGCAGCCTTTCCGGCTCAGCCATCGGCGGCATCAAGGAAACTCAGGAAATGCTCGATTTTTGCGGCCAGCACAACATCACCGCCGATGTCGAAGTGATCGGCCCTGACAAGATCAACGAAGCCTACGACCGCATGCTCAAGAGCGATATCAAGTACCGCTTCACGATCGATATGGCGTCAGCGAACTGAGAAAACACAAGGGGTAAGAAAATGTTTTTGATCGACCTATTTTTGAGGGCGACAGTCGGGTTTGGCCTGGCTGTCGCCTTAGACTCGGCCTGAAAATCGTGACCTACAAGCTTTTTGACCTTTCGAATACCCTGCGAGCAAAATGTAGGTTTTCGCTTTCGCTGAGATCGCTGATGACAAATACGGTTTGATCTCCCGATTCGAACTCCGCGAGTTGAAAACTGTCCAGAGGGATCGAGACGATCGTTGCCGAACCGCGTCGGTGATCGGCAGGGGACTTTAGTACCGATATCAGCTTGGGGCCGTTGCGAAAAATTACATGCGAGTACTTCTTGCCGCTGAAGATGCAGTCGTGTTCCTCGACATACTCCAGCTCTTCGTAGTCAGCCTTTAGTTTCGCGTAGTCCGGCTTGATCTCTTTAGCGGGCTGGCTGCCGAATTTTAGCCCACAGTCTTTGTGATTGCCTACGGCGCTATGTAGCGCTTCGAATAGATCGGCACCTTGGGTCAGGTAGGTGTCCCCCGCGGTCTTATCGATCGGAGAATATCGTAGGCTGAAGACCGCGAAACCCGCAACGACTGCCCCGATCAGCGCGGCAAAGGCCAGCGACGGTACGAGAATACGGCCCGGACGAGCCGCGGCGTTCGCGTAGACCCGCTCACGGATCCGCACCCGCAACGCAGGATCCATGGCCGAGGCCGATCGTCCCGCCGACCTGACTCGCAAACGAAACTCGCGCAGTTCCGCGAGTGCGGTCCGACAGTCCCCGCAGTTTCGAAGATGGCTGATGAAATCATGGTTCGTCTCGACCAAGAGTTCATTGCTCAGATATGAGTCGGCAATTTCGTCAAACTCTCTGCAGTTCATAGCTTTATCCTTTAGCCGCGGCCTTGGCCGCTCTCAGTCCGATCGCAGCTGCGTGTGATGCCAACTCGGCTCTTAGCAGTTTTCGTCCGCGATGCAGACGAGACATAACGGTACCGATCGGCACGTTCAGGATCGCGGAAACCTCTTTGTAGGCAAATTCCTCGACATCTGCCATGATCACCACGTGTCTGAATTGTTCGGGAAGCCGTCTTAGGGCGTCAATGATACTCTCGTCCGTCAGTGTCTGGGGGATCGGTGGCTCGAAAGCGACAGTCGATGCGATCAATTCGTCCGGGTCATCGACGATCCGCAGCTTCGAGTTTTGTTTCCGGCGATTCAGGTCGGTGTAATGCAAGATCGTCATCAGCCATGCCTTGCAATTCGTGCCGGCCTCGTAGCGGTGAAACGACTTGTACGCGGTGACGAACGTTTCCTGGGTGAGGTCTTCGGCCTCGGAGGTATCTCGCGACAACCACAGGGCGACGCGGTACACGTCTTCGAGATGCGGTAGGGCCTCTCGATCAAAACTATCTGCTGCCTCGTGCTTTTGCCTAGAAAAACCGAACATCTCCGATAACTATCTCCGTTTCGCCCCCTTATATTCCCGAAAAAAGTGTCGATGGCGGCGAGAAGTCGACACCCCGCCGCCGTTGTGTCCCCCTATTGAAGTTGCGTCATTGGGATCGTGACCATGATATTCCCCTCGGAAACGTTCGTGCCGCCGCCTGAGGTCAGGGCTCCCGGCTCACGAAAGCCGCCCAGGAAGGACGCCAACACGTTTTCGTTGAATACGTTGTGTATAGACTCGGCACTCAGCGCGAGAGCATAGCCGTATCGCGTGATGTGATTATTGTAAATATTGTCGCCGCGCGGCCCGGCCGTTCCGGCTCCCGACGCTGGGTTGTAGCAAATGCCAAGGAGATTGTTCGCAGGAGTCGCGCCGCCCGTTATTACGTTCTCAAAAATGCGATTTCCTGTCGACGAGCCGCCTCGAACGAAGATGCCAAGATTGACCGCAGTTATCACGTTGTTCTCGACGTACGCTCCACGGGTTTGAAGCAGCAATACTCCGATCTCGGATGGACCGTTGTTGGGTGCCAGCCCGAGTCCAACTACCTGAAGGTTGCGGAATCGAACGTTTTCCGCATTCGTCGCATTCAGGTTTATGTTAAAACCCCCGACCTTGCCGTTGCGGACCTCAACTCCGGTCGTATTCATTACCAGAATACCTGACCCGGTTCCCTCGGCCTGTGTCGTGACCGAATTGCCTCCAAGATCAAGCGTAACGTTCGAGGCTCGGATAACGATAGCGTTTCCATCTCGAACTCTCAGGTCGTCGCGGAGGCGGTAGATGCCCGAACGCGAAATCGTGACCTGACGGTTTCCGTGCCCCGAGAAGCCGATTTCGAACGAGTTGGATTCCTGCGCCGCGGCGATGCCCGCTAAAGTCGTAACGATCGCGAGAGCGACCAGATGTCTAAACATTAGATTCTTCATTGCTTTTTCTCCCTTATTAAGTTTGTTCCGGGACACACCTACGGCCTGACCATTAATCACAGGCGTATCATTCTGCTGAGGATCACGATCGTGATCTTCGAACGTGTATGACCATCGGAACTGGCTAAGAATATCCGGGTATCGCCATTTTATTCCCGGAACAAAAAAGTTCCGGTTGCGGAATAAAAGCGGTCGTTTTTGACTTATTTTTGACGTCAACCCGACAGAAACAAACTCATTTGTGGGAGTTATTAAGATGAAACGAACTATAGCTAAATTCCTTTTTACGGGAATGTTTGCCCTAACCCTAGCACTTGCCTCTAACGCTCAGGAAATGACTGACGGAGATATGATGGCGAAGGAGAAGATGAAGCCGGTGGTCGCCGTGATCAGTGCGGAATGGTGCCCATACTGCAAGAACGTCGAACCGGTAATTATGAAGCTGATGAAGGAATATGGCGAGAAGATGAGGTTCGTCGTTTTTGACGTCACCAACGACTCGACAGCGAAGGAAGCAATGATGCGGGCCGAAGAACTCGGTCTCAGCAAGTTCTTCAAGGACCATAAAGCAAAGACGTCAACTGTCGCCGTCCTGAAAGGCGAGAAGGTCCTCTTCAAAACCTCGAACAACACCAAACGCGAGGATTATGTAAAAGCATTTAATGCCGCACTGAACTAGCCTCCTAAAAACTATGCCTTCGTTTTAGCCGTCCGATCACGGGCGGCTTTTTTTGTGTCATGGCGTTTACGAAACTCTGATTCAGCGCGTTTGTGGCTATGATGTTTTTCGGGTCTGCATCTCACATACCCGTAAATCGCACCGGTAGCTTGGCCTGTGTTTCAAAGGGAATCCACCTGGGAATGACGAGCCCCAGATCCAGACGCTGCCGTCGGATTTGACCGCGTAGGTGTCATTTTGGACGGCGGAGATGGCTTTTACGCCTTTGAGCCGGGCCTTTCACGGGTCGCAGCGATACGCCCTTCTCTTCCGAACGCTAAGCATGCATTATGTGCGGCTTGCCGATATCGCACTGCGGCGAGGCTTTGCCTCGCCGTCCGGATACCCAAAGAACCTAGAGGTTGTGCCTCTACCGGTTACTACGGAGGCATAGCCTCCTCCCCGGTTCGATCGCTGCCGGTGAGGCAATCCTTACCGCCGTGCGCTGGCGGCTGTGCCGCGACCAGGAATTTCATTGTCTGGACCTGCTGGGTGTGCTATCATTGCAAGGTCTTTGCACGTATCGGACGGCGTGCGAAGTGATCTTTGATAGTCAAAATGCTTGTGTCGGTAGCCCACACGTCAGTGAGGGCCAGCTTACCTTTTCGGTGGACGGGTGAGTATCGGGCGCGTTGCCCTTACTCACGTGCGGGCTACTGACAGGTGCGGCCTAAAAAGCGTCAACTTTTTTCAGGACGACACAAAATGTGGCGCACAAAATTTTTTTCAAATTTTCGCGGGACAACGCCCAAATATCGCCATAAAGCGTTTAGAATGTATGATTTGCCTGTCCCACGAGCGAGTGGGACAGCCGTGGGACAAAAATGGGACAGGACGGGACGGCGGCGGGTCTGAACGCAGAAACCAGCTCCCGGATCACCAGCCTAGTATGTAAGCGAACATCAGCGGAGCGACGATCGAGGCGTCGGATTCGACGATGTATTTAGGCGTTGAGGCTTCGAGTTTGCCCCAAGTGATCTTTTCGTTGGGCACGGCTCCTGAGTACGAGCCGTACGAGGTCGTCGAGTCGCTGATCTGGCAGAAGTAGCCCCATACGGGCACGTTGTCACGCTGCAGATCCTGATGGAGCATCGGCACGACACAGATCGGGAAGTCGCCCGCGATGCCGCCGCCAATCTGGAAGAATCCGACGGTCGAATCGTCCTGGGCGTTCGTCGTGTACCAGTCGGCGAGCATCGTCATGTATTCAATGCCGGTGCGAACCGTGTGCACGTTCTCGACGTCGCCGGTGATAACGTGGCCGGCGAACATGTTACCCATCGTGGAATCTTCCCAACCGGGCACGACCATCGGGAGGTTTTTCTCCATCGCGGCATACATCCACGAGTCCTTCAGATCTATCTGGTAGTACTCCTCGAGTGAGCCGTTCGACAGGACCTGATACATGAATTCGTGCGGGAAGTAGCGTTTGCCTTCGACGTCGGCACGCGTCCAGACCTCGACCATGGCCTTTTCGAGACGCCGCATCGCTTCCATTTCGGGGATGCACGTGTCGGTAACGCGATTCATGTGGCGTTCTAGCAGGGCCTGTTCATCGGCGGCCGTCAGATCGCGGTAGTTAGGCACGCGTTCGTAAAAGTCGTGGGCGACGAGGTTGAAAAGGTCTTCCTCCAGGTTCGCACCCGTACACGAGATTATCTGCACCTTGTCCTGACGGATCATCTCGGCGAGCGAAAGTCCGAGTTCGGCCGTCGACATTGCTCCCGCGAGCGTGATCATCATCTTGCCGCCCGAATCGAGATGTTGGACGTAGCCCTCAGCCGCGTCGATCAATGCTGCCGAATTAAAATGCCGATAGTGGTGCTTGATGAATTCCGTGATCTGTCCGTTCATATCCAAAGTGTCGGTCTCGACCTTTAGTATAGTCAATCGGGAAAGAAAGCGCTTTGAGCATGATCGAGTTGGTATGCCATGCATTCGACTTCGAGTAAACTACTGTTGCCGAATCGGAAATGATAAAGGTCGCCTTGATCGCAATCGGTACGTTGATGATCGCCGCAACGGCACTGCCGTTGTGGAAACACGATGCGTGGTGGGTCAGGATATTCGATTTTCCGCGATTGCAAATAACGGTTCTGAGCGGTGTCGTGCTAGTTGCCTATATCGCTTTCGGATTTGACGCGAGTATACCGGAATATGCTTTTCTCGCGGCGCTGGGAGCTTGTCTCGCGTACCAATGTACGATGATGTTTCCGTACACTCGGCTGGCCCGCAAACAGGTCGAGCGAAGCCGCGGATCTGAAGACGAATCGCAGATCTCCCTCATATTCGCCAACGTGCTTATGGAGAATCGCAACTCCGCAAAGCTCAAGGAGATCATCCGGATGGCCAATCCGGACGTGATCCTAGCGGTCGAAACGGATGACTGGTGGGCAGAACAGCTGAAGGAATTCGAGTCGACGCACCCATACACCGTAGAGCGGCCGCAAGACGATACCTACGGGATGCTGATGCATTCACGTCTCGAACTGATCGATCCAGAGGTGAAATTCATCGTCGAGCCGAACGTTCCTTCTTTTCACGCTCGGGTAAAATTGCCTTCGGGTAAGAAGGTTGTGCTCAGGTGCCTCCATCCGCCGCCGCCGATCCCGACGTTTGCAGAACGGTCGACTGAACGCGATGCCGAGTTGCTGATCGTCGGTCGTGAGGTCAAAGAGCTCGATGAGCCGATCATCGTTCTCGGCGACTTAAACGATGTCGCGTGGTCGTACACCAACTATCTGTTTCAGGACTTAAGCGGGCTGCTCGATCCACGGATCGGCCGCGGCTTTTATCCGACGTTTCATGCCGAGTATCCATTCATGAGGTTTCCGCTCGATCACTTCTTTCACTCGAATCACTTTCGGCTGGTCGAGTTTCGGCGTCTGGAATACTTTGGTTCGGACCACTTTCCGGTCTTCATCAAGCTCAGTTATGAGCCCTCCGCTGCGCAAACCCAGGAAGAACTCGAGGCGAACGGCGAACAGCAGGAAGAGGCGAACGGAAAGATCCAAAAAGCCATGGAAGGCGAATCCTAAACTTGGCGAGCTTTCTACTCGCTTGATTTCTTAATGTTCTCAGCAAAGGCTTCCAGGCAAATATTCCCGGTCGACAACGTCCAGATCACTGCCGCCATTGCGGCGATCGATCCTGTTGAATATGCTCGCAGTCGGAATTTTCTGGATGGCGCAGTCACTAGGCTTTCGCCATATATCTCTCGAGGGGTTATATCGACAAAGACAGTATTCGAAAGCCTCGTTTCGAGAGGGTTTGAATTCAGCAAGATCGAAAAGCTGGTGCAGGAGCTAGCATGGCGCGAATACTGGCAGCGTATCTGGCAAGAGAAGAGTTCGCGTATCGATCACGACCTTAGAACGGAACAGTGGGGCGTCGAGAACCACGCTATTCCTCAGGCGGTCATTAGTGCTGAGACGGGCATCGCGGCGATCGACGATGGGATCGATGCGCTCTACGAGATAGGATACGTTCACAACCATGTGCGAATGTACATTGCTTCGCTGGCGTGCAATATCGGCCGAAGTCATTGGCTCCTACCCGCCCGCTGGATGTATTTTCATCTGCTTGATGGCGATTGGGCGAGCAACTCCCTGAGTTGGCAATGGGTCGCCGGAACGAACAGCGGCAAGAAATACTTTGCCAATCAGGAGAACATCAACAAGTATTGCGGCACCGATCAGAAAGCAACGATGCTCGACGTCGACTACGGAGATTTCGAATCCATGCCAGTACCGAGTGCCTTGGCAGATACGTGCAAAGTTAACATAATGACGGAGCTTCCGAGAACTGAGCCAGTTCGGATCGATCCGCTCTTGCCGACGCTGATCTACAACTACTACAACCTCGACCCAAATTGGAGAAAGGGTGAAGAAGCGAATCGCGTGATGCTGCTCGAGCCAAGCGTCTTCGAGAGGTACCCGGTGTCGACAAGATGTCTAGGCTTCGCGTTAGACCTGGCGAAGACGAATATCGAAGGCGTTCAGATCTTTTCGGGAGAATTTGATGAACTAATAGAGAGTGTAGGCGGCAGCCAGGTGATCTATAAAGAGCATCCTCTTAATCGCCGCTACCGTGGGATCGAAGAGCCGCGCGAATGGATATTCGATCAGGAAGCCGGCGACAGGTCATTCTTCGGCTATTGGAAAGCGTGTCAAAAGCATGTGCCAAAGCAATATCAGTCGGCTTGATGAGCAAAGATCAATGAAGTTAACAGCAGCAAATATCGAAGGCCTCGAACGGATCTTTCGACTGAACCTCATAAATTCGATCACGGGGATAAAGCCGGCGAACTTGATCGGAACGATCTCAGATGCCGGCGAGACAAATGTGGCGATCTTTTCGTCTGTAATTCACCTTGGCAGCGATCCGCCGCTGATCGGGCTTGTCGTACGGCCGGCAGGGGACGTGCCGCGTCATACGTACGAAAACATTCGCGAGAATGGCTTCTATACGATCAATCACGTGCACAAACCCTTCGCCCAGAGGGCCCATCAGACATCGGCAAAATACGACCGAGAAGTATCTGAATTTGAGGCCTGCGGACTGACGGAAGAGTTTGTCGAGGGCTTTCCGGCCCCGTTCGTCGCGGAAAGTGCAGTAAAGATCGGACTAAAATTCGAGGAGGAAGTGCCGATCAAGTTGAACCGCACCATATTCGTTATCGGTAGTGTTCAACTGATCATCGTGCCCGACGGAGCTCTCGACGAGTCCGGCCGGATGGATCTCGGATCGGTTGGAAACGTGGGAATCTCGGGCCTCGACGGCTACTATCATTTGGAGAGATTCGCACAGTTCGAATACGCTCGCCCGCAGATGCTGCAAGAAGAGTAGGATGGCACGGTCACGAGCCGCAACGCGAGATGCCGAGATGAAGACCTCGCAGCTCAGCGAGCCCTCGCATTCGCCCAATGCATGAGTAACCCGGATTGGTAACCTTACCCATGTCGTCCATCATTTTGTGGCCGTGGTCAGGCCGGAACGGTATGAAATGATCGACCTTCTGTGCCGTCTCGAAGACCGTCTTCATCGCGGCGTACATATCCACATCGCCGTCGAGGTGGTCTGACTCGTGAAAGTTACCGCGACCGTCTTTCTTTATGTTGCGGAAATGGACGAAGTGAACCCTCGTATCCATCTCTTTGAGGATCGCAGGAATATCGTTGGCCGGATTCGAACAAAGCGAACCGCAGCATATACAAAAGCCGTTCGCGGGCGATGGAGCAAACGAAGCGACGTCGCGAAGATCCTCGACCGTTGAGACGATTCTCGGAAGGCCCAAAATGTCGAACGCAGGATCGTCGGGATGAACCGCGAGGCGGATGCCGACCTCTTCCGCAACCGGAGCGACCTCGCGAAGAAAATGGGCGTAGTTCTCTTTCAATGAGTGGCGGTCGATGTCGGCATATGGTTCCAGGGCCTTTCGCATGCCTTCGACACTACGCCGTTCCTCGCCGGGAATGCCGAAGAGGACCGTGTCAATGAGCGTATCTTTCTGCTGTTGCGTCGCTCGTCGAAATCGTTCTGCGGCTTGATCAACCACGTCGTCCGGGAAATCGTTGCGGGCGTTTTTTCTCTCAAGCAGATGAATGTCGAACATCGCAAAATCGACCAGATCGAAATTGAGCGCGAGCGAGCCGTCTTCGACCTCGAAGGCAATGTCGGTGCGCGTCCAGTCGTTAACAGGCATGAAGTTATACGTCACTACCTCGAGCCCGCACGCTGCAAGATTGCGAAGCGAGATCTTGTAGTTCTCTACCCATTTAGCAGGCTTGCCCGAACGGGTCTTGATGTCTTCATGGATCGATAGACTTTCGACAACGCTCCACGGCAATCCATATTCAGCGAGCTGTGCTTTTCGCTTTTCGATCTCGTCTATCGACCAGACTTTGCCGTGCGGAATATGATGGAGCGCCGTGACTACACCCTGTGTACCCGTTTGTTTTACATCGCTCAGCGAGACAGGGTCTTCCGGCCCGAACCAACGCCAAGTCTGAAGAAGCGGTTTTTGTTCCATTTTGAGTAAAGGTCCGAGCGCCAGAATATCGCTTGATCATATGATATCTTAGTCGAGCGCGAACCGAATGGCTGACGGCAACGGCGGCTTAAGAAAGGAAGAGATGGAGGATAAATGAGCAATATCGATACCGTACGCGAGATCTATTCCGCTTTTGGCGAAGGGCGAATAGACGCGATCCTCGCAACGCTCGCCGATAACGTCGAATGGGAATATCCGGCGACGGCCACCGCTGTACCTTGGCTCCAGCCTCGAAAAGGTCGTGACAGCGTAGCAGGTTTTTTCGAGAGCGTTGCCGGGCTGGAATTTCACAACTTCGTGCCGCACACGATGCTCGAAGGCCCTGACGTTGTTGTTGCCTTGCTGGATGTGGAATTTACGGTCAAAGCCACGGGAGCCCGTGTCACGGAGATCGATGAGATACACGTCTTCCGATTTGATGCCGACGGAAAGGTCAGCAAGTTCAAGCATGGCGTTGATACGCACAGGCATCACCTCGCCGCAACCCAGGCAGCAGCGGCGTAAGGCCGATTCAATGAAAGCACTCGCTGCTATTCTGGTTTTCCTTGCGTCGGCAACGGTCTCGATGACCCAGACCGCGCCTGGTCTTCGAGTCGTAAGCTATAAATGGCGGAGTGAAATTCGGAATCCGTTGATCGAGTTCGATCAGAGCAAGGAAGCGAAAGAGGATCTGGAAAAAGAACGACAGCGTCGAGCTCAAGAGACGCGAAACGATAAGCTTCGCGAATTGGACATGCCGACGAAAGATGTTCCTGCGCGGCCGATCTCAAACGAGAAACGCCCGAGTCCCTCGATCTCGTACAAATATGAGGTCAGGTTCGCAAATCCCTCAAAGTTCAAGGTAACTCGCGTTCTGTGGGAGTACGTGTTCATCGATCCTGCATCCGGGCAAGAACTGGGGCGGCGGCGATTCGAGAGCGTGCTGGACCTCGAGCCGGGGAAAAGCAAAACGGTCGTCGAGCGATCCGCTTCTCCGCCGACGGGTTCTCTAGCCGTGCGTGAAGCAGGCAAGAAAGAGAAGGACATGTTTCTCGGCCAGATCCTGATCAAGGCCGTCCGATACGCGAATGGTACCGAATGGGGATCGCCGGGCTTGAGCCCAAAACGGTAATCGCGGTTCCCCAAGCTTCCGGGCAGACATCGCGACCGGCGAACAAAGCCGCCTCCGCATTGAAGCAAAGGCGGCCATCAAATAGTCTTCCTTGGATCAGTTAAAAGGCTTCGCTGAAACTAACCTCGCCCGCGACGGCGACCTGATATGCCGAGACGCGGCGTTCGAAGAAGTTTGCGAGTTCCTGAACGTCTTGGAGGTCCATGAACGAGAACGGATTCTTGGCTCCGTAGATACGATTCATTCCGAGCAAGACCAGCCGCTGATCGGCGATGAATTCCAGATACTGACGCATATCCGCGACCGAAAGGCCTGACACGCCGCCTGAGAGAATGTCCTGAGCAAACTGCATCTCGCACTCGACCGCTTCGTCGAGCATCGTAGCCACGGCTCGCTCCATGTTCACATCGAAGAGTGCCGGCTCTTCTTCACGGACCTTCTTGACGACCTCGAACGCGAACTTCATGTGAGCCGACTCGTCGCGGAACACCCAGTTCGTTCCGGCGGCGAGGCCGTGGAGCAGGCCTTTTGACCTGAGGAAATACACATACGCGAACGCCGCAAAGAAGAATAGCCCTTCGATACATGCCGCAAAGCAGATCAGATTGAGCAGGAACCGGCGACGATCATCGATCGAATTGAGGCTGTCGAGTTCGTTGACCGAGTCGATCCATTTCAGACAGAAATCGGCCTTTTTCTTGATCGACGGGATATTCTCAACCGCCGCGAACGCTGCCGCACGTTCGTCGTGCTCGGGAATGTAGGTATCAAGCAGCGTCAAATAGAACTGCACGTGCAGGGCCTCTTCGTACAGCTGCCGCGAGAGGTACATTCGAGCCTCAGGCGCGTTGATGTGCTTGTAGAGGTTGAGCACGAGGTTGTTCGCCACGATCGAATCGCCTGTAGCGAAAAACGCCACCAGCCGATTGATCAAATGCCGCTCGGCGGGCGTCATCTTGTTACGCAGGTCGGTAACGTCGGTCGAAAAATCGACCTCTTCGACGGTCCAAGTGTTCTTGATGGCGTTCCGGTACATCTCGTAAAAGTCCGGATACTTCATCGGGCGAAGGGTAAGGTTGAAACCTGGATCTAGCAACATAAGTTTCTCGGAAGCCCGCACGTAAGTAAGGGCAAGTACAATTCAAAATGGCCCTCACTCACGTGCGGGCTACTGACATCTATTGACAAGCCTCGCACGCTTCCGGATTTTCGAGGCTGCAGACCAATGCCTCTTCATCGGTGTAAACCTTCTTCGGCTCGGGCACGAGGTCGTTCGTCTTGTATTCGGCGCTGACCTGTGCGATTCGAGTCGCCGGACGCGAACGCAGGTAATACGTCGTCTTCAGGCCCTTCTGCCACGCGTACATGTACATCGATGAGAGCTTTCCGATCGATGGGCTTTCCATGAAAAGGTTCAGCGAAGCCGACTGATCGATGAACGCCCCTCGGTCCGCCATCATGTCGATCAGCGAACGCATCGGTATCTCCCACGCGGTGCGGTAAATCGCTTTTAGATCGTCTGAGAATTCGGCGATATCCTGCACCGAGCCCTCGGCGAGCTTGATCTTCTGACGGATCTCCTCGGTCCAAAGGCCGGCGGCCTTGAGTTCGAGAACAAGGTATTTGTTTACCTGTACGAAGTCGCCGCTCAGCGTTTCGCGTTTAAATAGGTTCGATACCTGGGGCTCGATGCATTCGTAGCAGCCTGCGATCGAAGCGATCGTTGCCGTCGGGGCGATGGCGATCATGAGCGAGTTGCGAAGCCCCGTCTGACGGATCTTTTCGCGAAGGGCATCCCAACGCTGCATGTCGTCGGGCGTGACGCCCCAGAAATCGAATTGCAAGTCGCCCTGCGCAGCTCGCGTTTCGACAAAAGCCGGGTGAGCGCCGAGTTCGGCAGCCAGATCGCTCGAGGCATTGAGCGCGGCGTAGTAGATCTCTTCCTGTATCTGTGCCGAGATCTTGCGGGCAGCTTCGCTGTCGAACGGCAGCCTGAGCTGGAAGAAAACGTCCTGCAGGCCCATCACGCCGAGGCCGATGTTGCGCCAGCGATTGTTGGACTGCGAGGTCGACGGGATCGCGTAATAGTTAAGGTCGATCACGCGGTCGAGCTGCCTGACGGCAAGCCGCACGTTGCGATGAAGCTTCTCGACATCGATGCCGCCGTCTTTTACATATCTGGCAACGTTTATCGAGCCTAGATTGCACACAGCCGTCTCGTTATCGCTCGTGATCTCGATGATCTCAGTACAGAGGTTCGAGAGGTGGACGACATTTCCAGGACGGCCGGTCTGATTGGATTTGCGGTTTGACGCGTCCTTAAAGGTCATCCAGCCGTTGCCGGTCTGCGCCATCGTGCGCATCATCTTGGCATACAGGTCGCGAGCCTGAACTTGCCGCATGAAGAGGCCTTCTTCTTCAGCTTTTACGTACGCGGCTTCAAATTCTTCTCCGTACAGATCCGGAAAATGCGGCACGACCTTCGGATCGAAGAGCGACCACACGCCGTCACTCTGGACCCGCTTCATAAACAGGTCGGGTATCCAATTTGCGAGATTTAAGTTGTGCGTACGCCGTGCCTCATCGCCCGTGTTATCACGAAGTTCGAGAAAGTCATCGATGTCGGCATGCCACGTTTCTAAATAGACGCAGCAAGCTCCTTTCCGCTTTCCGCCCTGATTTACCGCCGAGACGGATGAGTCCAAAGTCTTGAGCCACGGAACAATACCATTCGAATGTCCGTTTGTGCCCCTGATCAGGGAACCCTGCGAACGCACCCGGTGATAGGCTATTCCGATGCCGCCAGAGAATTTTGAGAGCATGGCGACATCGGAATATTTTCTGTAGATGCTTTCGAGGTTGTCCTGCGGGCTATCGAGCAGGAAGCATGAGCTGAGCTGCTCATGTTTGGTGCCCGAGTTGAAGAGAGTGGGTGTCGAAGGAACGTATTCCAACGACGAAAACAGGTGATAAAGATTGATCGCCTCGTGCGGGCTTTCAGACAGGCCGCAGGCGACGCGCATCCAGAAGAATTGCGGCGTTTCGATGACGTCACGCGTAACTGGATTCTTTAATAGGTATCGATCGTAGAGAGTCCGCAGGCCGAAGAACTCAAAAAGATCGCAGCGCGTCGGGTCGATCGCGTCGTTTAGCTTGCGGCTGTTATCAATGACGAACTGAGCAACACGCTCGCCGATCAGGCCTTCCTTCACGCCGAAGGCGATCGATTGGGAGAATGAATGGATCTCCTGATTCCTGACCTCTTTTTCAATGTACTGATTGAGCAGGCGAGCGGCGGCCTTTGAGTATTCCGGTTCCTCGAAGATGAGGCTGGCCGCAGTCTGGATCGAAAGCTTGTCGAGTTCTTGTGTGGAGGCTCCGTCATACAGGCCGCTGATCGTTTTTGTAGCGATCCGCATAACGTCGACATTCGCCAGGCCCGGCGTACATCGCGATACGGCCTTGACGATCTTATTTATGTCGACCGGCTCGAGCGAACCGTTCCGCTTCCGGACCTGCATCGAGGTCTGGGCCTTGATATCGGCCTGGCGGGTGGCAGTCGCTCCTGTCTGTCCGGAAAATGTGTCCATATCGCTTCGCTTTTCTCCTTTTTATGTCGTCAGTTATCCAGCGCCGATCCCCTTTTCGATCGGCGAACCCTCGATTCCGAGCAAAAAACAGCGAAAAAGGTCTACGCCACTAGCTCCGGTCGAAGTCAGAGTGACTGCTTACCACTCAGGTTTAAGCTTGGATCACGCAGGCGTGTTTTGGAATAGTAACGCTTGCGTGGATATAGAATATATGGTGTCGCTCAGGCTTTGTCAACACAAAATATAGTGGTTTTTCAAATAGCCTGTAAATCCACTGTCTTCAATGACTTAGCGTTTTAGGTGTCACGTAACGCATCAATTTTTGCGTAACTTGGCGGTAACATCTTTAAGCGCAGCTACTTAAACGGGTTTGAAACGGGTCCGGACAACAATTTCTGCGGAAATCGTGCGGAAAAATTGAGGAAATTTGTCAGAGCCCGTCACTGACGACAAGCTGGTCGTACGCATAATGTACATTCTCCGGTAGAAGTACCGAATCGCGCTCGTGCATGATGTCGTGATTGAGGTGCGTCAGGTACGCGCGCTTTGGCTTGAGATCGTCGATGATCTCGAGAGCTTCCTCTAAACAAAGATGCGTCGAATGCGGCTTTATTCGGACGCAATCGAGCACAAGTACGTCGAGCTCACGAAGCAGATCCATCGACACGGGCGGAATTACTTTCAGATCTGTCGCATATGCAAAATTATTGAACCGGTAAGCGATCACCGGTAATTTTCCATGGATCACTTCGATCGGAGTGACCTCGATATCCTCGCCGATACAAAACCTTGAACCTGGAACGACAATGTGCGGGATCAACTGCGGCAAGCCTCCCCCAAAATGCGTCGGCTCGAAAATGTATTTGAATATCCGCCGAAGGTCGGTCCACGCAATGTCATTGGCGTAGACGCCCATCGCTCCGTGGCGAAAGTTGAGAGGCCTGATATCGTCGAGACCGAAGACGTGATCGACATGGCAGTGCGTTAGCAGTACGGCATCGAGTTGCGATATGCCCGCACGCAATGCCTGCTGGCGAAAATCGATCGACGTGTCGACGAGTATCTTCTTGTCACGGTGTTCGATCAGGACAGAAACGCGAAGCCGCTTGTCGCGTTCATCGGTCGAAAGGCACGTCTCACAATTGCACCCGATCGAGGGTACACCGGTCGAAGTGCCTGTGCCGAGAAACGTGAGCTTCATAGAGCTTAGCCGCCGAGAACACAAGAGATCACTGAAAAAGCTCCTCCGACATCTCAGTGGACCCTTTGGTTATTTCCTTCCGAGGATGTCGTCGCCCGAGAACTTTGCCGCGGCCTGGGCCTTCAGCTTTTCTTCGGTCGCTCGCACGATCTGGACGTACTGCATTTTGAGGTCGGCGAGAAGGCCTTCGAGCAATCTTGCTTCCTTAGGATGCAGATTGCCTTTGGTCTTGTCGCGGAGCATCGTCAGGACGTCGAGCCAGTATTTGCCCGATTCCAGATCGAGCGATCGCTTGCCGGTCGCTGGGTGCGGCACGGCGCCGAGTGCTGCTGCCGCGTTTGTGGCTAGTGTCGAGAGAAAGTTTACGAAGCTCGCCAGATCATCGGCTCCTGGGATATCGTCCGTGTCATCCGCTGCGATCTCTTGATCCGCGTGGAACTCTTCCGAGTCATCATTTGCTACAGGTTGGGCCGGCGGCGCAGGCTCGGGCTCCTCAACCTTTGGCTCGATCACGACGCCCTCGCGGAGGCTGCCGTCGGGGTTGAACTTTCGCCTGTCGGCGACCTTGTACTGTACGTCTTCCTGATTTTCTTCCGGGCCGATCATAATATTTTCTTTGAACCAATTTTAGCACTTGGCGGGAACGCGGGCGAGTGAGTTAGACATCCGATCGCCCAACGTTCTAAATTCAAGCTATGTCGAAAGCATTTGACGAACTCGTTGCCGTAATGGCCCGCCTCAGGGCTCCGGGCGGCTGCCCGTGGGATCACGAACAAACGTATCAGTCGCTGTCGCAATACCTGCTCGAAGAGGCGTACGAGACGTTTGATGCCATACAGGAAGCCGGCGAAACGGGCGATACGACGAATCTTCGTGAGGAACTCGGCGATCTGCTTCTGCAGGTGGTTTTCCACTCGACGATCGGTGCCGAACGTGGTGATTTTACGATCGACGATGTGTCGGCGGGCGTTACGCAAAAGCTGATCCTGCGGCATCCGCATGTTTTTGGCGATGCAAAACTCGCCCGGGCCGAAGACGTTCTCGACAACTGGGATAAGCTCAAGGCCGACGAGCGAGCCGCCTCGGGCAAGCCTGAAAAACCGAAAGAATCGATACTCGATGAGGTTCCGGTACATTTTCCGGGCCTGCTCGAAGCTCTTAAAGTCACGAAGAAGGCTGGCAAGGTCGGCTTTGACTGGCCCGACACTTCGCCCATTTTCGAAAAGATCGACGAAGAGGTCGGTGAGCTTCGCGAGGCGATCGCCGAGGGCAAAAACGAGGGCATTGAGGAAGAGATCGGCGATCTGCTTTTTGCCGTGGTCAATCTTGCGCGGCATCTCGACGTCGAGCCTGAAACGGCGCTCAAGCGTACCAACCGGAAATTTCGTGAGAGGTTTCGATTCATTGAAAAAGAGTTAAAAGCCAACGGCCGAACGCTGGAAGATGCGAGCCTCGATGAAATGGACGGCCTTTGGGAAAAGGCCAAATCAACGGCAGCCTAGATCGGTTTTATTCAGCAAACATCTCCTGCAGGCGTTCGAGCAGGCGTTTGCGAGTGTTCTTGTCGGCATGGCCGATCACTTTGACAAGGCGTTCTTTGTCGACGGTTCGGATCTGATCGAGAACGATCGACCGGTCTGAGTTTAGCAGCGAGATCGTTACGCGGGTTGGCGAATCGACAGTGCGTGCCGAAACAGGAGCAACGATCACGTAGCCGAGGTGCCGGTTCATCTCGTCGGGCGAGATAACGACCGCCGGCCGCGTATTTTTGGCAGCCTTGCCAGGCGGCTCGTCCAGGTTTACGAGATAGATCTCGAAGCGTTTTACCACTGCCATTCTCTCTTATCGAAATTTGTCGTGACGCCGTCATCGAGATCGTCTATCTCGTCTTCGGCTATCGCCTTGAGAGCCTCTTCCCAACCGGCACGCGGCCGCGAGATATTGCGAATGAGAATGCCGTCGGGATGGATCTCGAGATCGACCTCGCCCGAGATGCCGCTATCTTCGAGCAGCGTCTTAGGGATGCGTATGCCCTGCGAGTTTCCGATCTGTATGATCTGGCATTTCATAATTACATCGTAATTACATTTGGAAAAAACACAAGCGCGTCAAGGCATCAGCTTGTCGTATTCAGCGTGCGAGCCGATCCAGAACCACAGAATAGTGCCTGCGTGGTCAAAGCCAAGGGCCCGGTAATGGGCCCCAACCCGAACAGACCACATATTCTCGATCTTCTTAAGCTCTAACGACGGATGTTTCGGATCGCTCTTTAAGAGCTTGAAGTTCTTATCGGCCAGCTTCTTCACGTGGTCCGGCAGGCGGTCGTAACGCTTCCAGAATTGCCTGGTCGTGTGGTGATTCACAAAGGCTTTGTCTCGCCAGCCTCAAATTCCGCGACGGCCTCGGCGTAGAGCGAACCGAATTTCCCTGACAGGGAATCCTCTTTGATCTGCTCATCCCATAGCTGGCTCTCAAACTCTTCGAACCAAGCAGAGAGTTCTGCGATCTCGCTCCGCTGCAAGCTTTCGATCGCTTTTTCGATTTCCTTTACGGTCGTCATAGGTCAAATTATCTCACAATTCCCTCAAGCCCATTCATATACGGCTGCAGCACCTCAGGGATCGCGATCGAACCGTCGGGCTGCTGATAATTCTCGATGATGGCGATCCAAGTGCGGCCGATGGCGAGGCCGCTGCCGTTGAGTGTGTGGACGAATTCGGGCTTGGCACCGCCGCCACGTTTGAACCGCGTATTCATCCGCCGTGCCTGAAAATCGCCACAATTCGAACAGCTCGATATCTCGCGATATGTCTTCTGCGAAGGCAGCCACACCTCGATGTCATAGGTCTTGCGAGCGCCGAAGCCCATATCGCCGGTCGACAGAACAACGGTGCGATAGGGAAGCCCGAGAAGCTGCAGTACGCGTTCGGCATTGGCCGTAAGAGCCTCGTGTTCGGCGTCAGATTCTTCTGGCAGGCAGAGCTTTACAAGCTCGACCTTTTCGAACTGATGCTGTCGGATCAGCCCGCGGGTGTCTCGGCCGTACGAGCCCGCTTCGCTGCGAAAGCAAGGCGTGTATGCGGTGTAGTGCATCGGCAATTGGCTTGCATCGAGCATCTCGCCGGCGTGGTAGTTTGTTACCGGAACCTCGGCCGTCGGGATAAGGGCGAAGCCGCGGTCATCCTTGATGTGGAACAGATCTTCCTCAAATTTCGGCAATTGATTTGTGCCAAAGAGCGCCGTCCGATTCACGAGGAAGGGCGGTGTCGTCTCGGAATATCCGTGCTCGGTGGTGTGCAGATCGAGCATGAAATTGACGAGCGCACGGCTCAAACGCGAACCCGCACCGTTCATGATCGCGAAACGCGAACCCGCGATCTTCGTTGCGCGTTCAAAGTCGAGGATGCCGAGAGATTCGCCAAGATCGACGTGATCTTTTGGTTCGAAATTGAACTCGCGAGGCGTTCCCCAGCGGCGTATCTCGACATTCGCCGATTCGTCCGTGCCGACCGGAACGTCCTCGGCCGGGATGTTCGGAAGGTTGGCGAGCAGGTCTCGCATCTCGGCCTCGGCGGCATCGCGGGCGGCTTCGAGTTCGGACTGCTTGTCTTTCAGGCCGGCGACCTCGGCTTTTTTTGCCTCGGCCTCATCCTTTTGGCCCGACTGCATCAAGCCGCCGATCTCTTTGCTGGCGGCATTTCGCTGACTGTTTATCGCGTCGGCCTCGCCGATCACGCGGCGGCGTTCGGCGTCCAATTCGACGAACCGGTCGAGCACCGCGGCCGGAAAATTGCGGTTTCCGAGCGCGGAGCGAACCGCATCCAGATTTTCGCGTACGTAATTCAGATCTAACATCGTTCAGTGTCTTGCCTTCTCTTTGCGATCCTTAGGGCTCTGTGTGAGATCAATTCTTTTTCACGCAAAGACGCAAAGGCCGCAAAGGCAAAGAAGACGCAAAGGGATAGCCAGGGCCAGTCGCGTGATTCGAGCCATGCTCAAAGAGCACCGCTTCAAAAAGTTTGTCTGTCTGCCATCGATAACCTATTATCTTACTTCGCGTTTTCTTTGCGGTCTTGGCGGCTTTGCGTGAGAAAACCTGGTTCACGCATCGACGCAGAGTTTGTAAACAAGCCGCAAGCACCGGAGCCCCAAGTGTTCCGAATTTAACAAAGTCGGTATGGTAAATAAAATTCGCAAGGCCGTTTTCCCAGCCGCCGGATTGGGCACGAGATTCCTTCCCGCGACCAAGGCGTCGCCCAAAGAAATGCTCCCGCTCGTCGACAAACCGCTGATCCAGTACGTGGTCGAAGAGTCGGTCGCGAGCGGCATCGAATCCATTTTGATCATCACCGGCCGCGACAAGAGCGCGATCGAGAATCACTTTGATATCTCCTTTGAGCTTGAGCATTTGCTGAAAGAGCGTGATAAATCGGACCTTTTTGATCAGGTTCGAGCGATCACAGACATTGCCAAGATCAGCTACACGCGTCAGAAGCAGGCACTCGGGCTCGGGCATGCGATCTATCAGGGCAAGGATTTTACCGGCAATGAACCGTTTGCCGCTCTGCTCGCCGACGACATCGTCGACAGCGAAAAACCGGCACTGCAGCAGATGGTCGAGGTGTACGAGCGGTACGATGCGCCGGTGATCGCCACGATGCAGGTCGCGGGCGAAGACATTTCCCGATTCGGCGTGATCGATGCCGAAGAGGTCGAACCGAACGTGTACAAGATCCGCGACATGGTCGAAAAACCTAAGTTTGAGGACGCTCCGTCTGACCTTGCGATCATCGGCCGGTATATCTTTACGCCTGATATTTACGAGGCGATCGAGCAGACGAAACCAGGCTCGGGCGGCGAGATCCAGATCACTGACGCGATGCGGCTACTGCTCAAAAAGCGTCCGTTCTACGCCGTTAAGCTTGACGGCAAACGCCACGATGCAGGTGACAAGCTCGGGTTTCTCATTGCCACGGTCGAACTTGCGATGAAACGCGAAGACCTGGGCGATGAGTTTCGCGAGTATCTCAAGTCGCTGGCGTTATGAGCTTTGCCACGAATGAACACGAATGGCACGAATAAGGATGTTTCTCACTCGGCTGACTCCCGCTCCGCATAATTTCAGATCTTAAATTTGATATCTGAAATTCGTCTTGTTTCTCACTTTTCAAAGATCAGGAAGCCTGCCGCGAAACACGCGAAAGAGCGTGGAAGCTAGAAAAGCTGTTATTCGTGCTCATTCGTGTTATTCGTGGCAAAAAGTCTTAATTCCCCACGCGCTACCGCAGGCGGTGCTGACTTTGTTTCTCACCTAAAGATTCCGGCCTGCTACCGAAGGTGGTACTGACTTTGTTTCTCACCTAAAGATCCCCACCCGCTACCGCAGGTGGTACTGACTTTGTTTCTCACTTGTCAAAGATCAGGAAGTTTGCCCGCGAAATACGCGAAACGGCGCGAAAGCTAGTAAATCTCTTATTCGTGCTCATTCGTGTCATTCGTGGCTAAAACGTCTTTCCTCGTCCCAAGGTACGCTTGCAGGCCGATCAGCAGGACGATACTGATGAGCAGGACGTACATTCCCGAGTTCAGGTTTCCCGTGCGGTCCGAGACGAAGCCTATTAGCCACGTCGAGGCCGCGGCGCCGAGCGTCCCAAAGATGAAGAGCGGCATCGCGCGGCGGGTGGCCGTCGGGCCAAATGTCTGTGAGAACCGCGCGACGTTGGTCGGGAATATCCACGACGTCCCAAATCCTGCGATCACGGCGCCGAGGCTGAGAATGAGCACGGTCGGCGCGGCGAGCGTGATGATCATTCCGCCGAGCACGATGACGAGGCCGAGCATCAGCATTCGGTTCTCATTTAAAAAGCGAAAAAGCAGCGGAGCTGCGGCGCGTCCCAAAACAAAAAAGCTGAAATAAAGCAGCGTCGGCGATACCCAACTGGCGATCGGAGCACCTGGAACGCGTTCCGTGTAGGTCGTGAGCCAGCCGCCCATTCCGCTCTCGAATCCGACGTGGATCAGGTTGAAAACGGCGATCGTCCAGGCGAGCGGCGTTGTCCAGATCGGCGTTTGCGGTTCGGGCGTCTCGGTTTGGGTTCTCGCGGCCTTTTCTTCCGGGCTGCGTCCCAAAACTGCGAGTGCGAGCGATGCGGCCACGAGGGGCACAGCGAGCAGCCAGGTCGTGAGTCCCAGAGTTTCGCGCGTCGAGAACGCATCGACGAACGGCTTGCAGATGATCGCTCCGAATCCCCAGCAGAAATTCAAGATGCTCAGAGCCGAGCCGACGCGTCCCAGGTTCGCCTCGAGAATGAGCATGTTGATCGCGGGCAGTGTCAGCCCGATGCCGAGGCCGTTGATCACAAAACCGATGATGCACACGGTGAACGAATCCGCATTCATCATCGCCACGCCTGCGGCCATCAGCAGCCCACCGAGCAGCGTCGCCGCGAAGAAATTCGAGCGTTTTGCAAAATAACTGGTCAGGAACGTCCCGATCAGCGAACCGGCAAACTGGGACGGGAAGAACCAACTCACCTCGAGATCGCCGAGCGTGAATCGCCGGGCTAGTATCGGCAGCACCTGGCCGATCAGCACCGTCGTCGTGCCCGAAAGAAAGAACACGACGTGGAGGATGAGGAGGCGAAGTTTTGCGGAAGGCAGGGAAGTCAAAGTTAAAAATTAAAAGTTAAAAGTTAAAAATCGGAATAGTGGTCAGGGGCAGTGGCCAGAGACCGCGAATCACAACACGAACCAAAACCAGAAACCAGAACATCAGAACTTCAAACTTCAAACCTCGAACCACGAACCACGAACCACAAACGACCTTAACGCAGACGGTCAGGCGATGTATATGGCAGAGTGCGTAGTTTGTATCAGAATGCACAGATTGCGTAAAAATGCACAGAATGCACAGTTTGCTTAGACGAGCGGGGCGAGAACATTAATTCGCGAAAATCGCCCCTATTCGATAGAATCAAAAGAAATTAAGCTTCGCCCGCTATCGGGCGCAACATGAGTGTTTTGAGCAAGCCAATTTCAAGCGTCGAGGCGGCCGCGGCGGACATAGCCGCGGGCAAAATGATCATCATCGTCGATGATGAGGACCGCGAGAACGAGGGCGACCTGGTCTGTGCCGCCGAAAAGGTCACGCCCGAGATCATCAATTTCATGGCGATGCACGGCCGCGGCCTTATTTGCCTGCCGCTGACCGAGCAGCGCTGTAACGAACTCCAGCTCTTTCCCCAAACGACCGAGAACACGTCGAGTATGGGCACGGCGTTCACTACGTCGATCGAGGCCCGCGAAGGCGTTACGACCGGAATTTCAGCCGCGGATCGTGCAAAAACGATCCTGACGGCGGTCGATCCAGCTTCAACACCGCGTGATCTCGCCCGGCCGGGGCATGTTTTTCCGCTTCGGGCCAAAAATGGTGGCGTGCTCGTTCGCGTCGGTCAGACCGAGGCGAGTGTCGATATCGCACGCATCGCCGGGCTGCAGCCCGCGGCCGTTATCTGCGAGATAATGAACGACGACGGCACGATGGCGCGGATGCCAGAGCTCGAGAAGTTCTCAGAAAAACACGGGCTCAAGATCGTATCGGTCGCCGATCTCGTCCGCTATCGCGTTCAAAAAGAGATGCTAGTGCATCGCGTGGTCGAGACGGAATTGCCGACGCGATTTGGGACGTTTCGCACGATCCTTTACCAAAACGCCATCAACGGCGAGACGCACCTCGCCATGGTGAAAGGCGACCTTTCGGGTGCAACCGGCCCGGTGCTCGTCCGCGTCCAAACCGAGAACGTCACCTTTGCGATGTTTGGCGTCGGTCTGGGCGAAGCCTCGAACGCCGTCGAATCCTCTCTCCAAATGATCTCAGACGCCGGAGCGGGCGTGATCGTTTATCTGCGTCAGCACGATAACCATCTCGATCTCGTCAATCAGCTTCGTACTTACGCGTTGATGCAGGAGAACGGACTCGACCTGCACGCGGCGAAGGCCGAAACTGGATATGGAAAGGTGCACGATCACGGAATAGGTGCACAGATATTGAAAGACCTCGGGGTGCGCAAGATCAAACTGATCTCGAACCATCCGCCCCGCATAAATGCCCTCGACGCCTTTGACCTCGAGATCGTCGAAACGGTCAGTTTGTAGCAAATGTCCGAGAAACCGGAAAACGACCAAGATCCGATCGAGGAAAACGACGGATCCGAAGCGCGGCCGCGTCGGCGAAAATGGCCAATTGTGCTCGGGGCTATCGGGCTTGCAGGCCTGATCGTCGTGCTCGTGCTTTTCGGCCTGTTTCGCACAGGTGCGGTCGACGGTTACGTAAAGCGTCAGTTCACCGCGAAACTCGCCGATATCGGTATCGAGTTCACCGCGGACGTTTTTCGCCTTTCTCTAAATCCGCTCGAGCTAAACCTGCAAAATGCGACCTTCAACGACCGCGTGACCGGCGACAAGCTTTTCTTTATCCGCAATGCAAAGCTCGAAATGTCGGTCATCGACCTGTTCTCGTGGCAGACGAGCCGCGATATCAGCATCGACAAGACGGAGTTGAACGGCGCCGAGGCCTGGGTAAAATTCGACGAGAATGGGCGTTCGAATTTCTCAAATCTAAAACTCGTCGAGGACCAGGCCGGCTCGGCGGTGAATTTCAAGTACGACTCGGTCAACTTTCGGCTGGTGGACGGCACAGTGCATTTCGGCGATGTTTCGCGAAAGATCGCGGCGGATGCCAAGAACGTCGTTTTCCAGCTGACACCCGCGGATGCTGTTAACCCGACCGATCCGACGAGCTTTAATTTCGAACTCACTTCGACCGATTCCTTCTTTGCCTATGACGAACGCCGCGTCGAGGATATCGATATCACCGCAAAAGGCGTCGCCCACGGCAACGGTGCCGAATTCAAGCAGTTCGATATTCGCACGCCGATCGGCGACTCTTCACTGACCGGAACGCTGATCGACTGGGCATCGCCGAAATATTCGTTCGACATCACGTCGTCGGTCGATCTGACGCAGGCATCGGATATCTTTCCGCTTGGGACGACGCTGGTCGGCGTGGGCAACTTTAAAGGCAAGGTCACTGGCGAGGGAGAGAGCTACAAGGTCGAGGGCGAGGTCTTTACAGAATCGCTGCGTGCCGACGGCGTTTCGCTCAAAGGTACGAGCGTGACGGCGACAGTTTCGGGGACGAACTCGAATTACGAGGCCGACGGCACCGCGATCGCACAGCAATTGACGTTTGACGATATTCGCGTCGACATGCTCAAGCTCGCGGGGAATGTTCGCGGTACGGGAACTGACTTTCGCTGGTGGGGCGAACTGCAGGCGGCTGCCGCAAAGGCCGGCGATCTGTCGCTCGGGCAGCTTTTCCTCTCCGATGCTCTGGCCGAGTACAAAGACAATAAACTGCGAGCGCAGGCACGAACAGGCCGTGCGAAAAAATTCGAGGTCGGCGATATCGAACTCGACGGGCTCACGGCACGTGATCTGAATTTCACCGGGCCGGAAGGCGGAGTCGTGCTGACCTCGCCGTCCGTCAACGCGGACGCTTTTCGCACCGAGGATATCGAATTTCGCGGTATCAAGGGGCAGCGGTTGAGCGTCAAGAACTCGGCCGGTCGCACCAACGTCGATATCGGCCGGCTCGATGCGGCCAGCGGTGTGCTCGCAGGAACGCGTCTCGGACAGGTGAACGCGAACGAATTTCGGCTGACTGACACGTCGGGAGCGACGCAGCTGGAACTTAGCGGCGTCCGTGCTCAGCGGGCCGAACGCGACGGCGTCGTGATCGATGGCTTCGAATCGCCGCTGCTGCGAATCGAAAATGCTCGGGGGGAAACGATCGTCTATTCCGACAAGAACCGCGTGGCGAAGCTCGACGCCGGTGCCGCCGTTCTCGGCAGTTTGAACATCGGCGGTGTCCGCGTGACGATACGGCAAGGCCGCGTTGAGGCTCGTTCAGACGACGTGAACGCCGGCGACGTGGCGTTGAAGAAAACATCGACGCTACCCGACGGCGGGAATATCCAGGCGGTGACGATCGCGAGGCCGGTTTTCATCCTCGAACCTTCGGGCCGATATCGGGCCACGGCGGATATGACACTCGGCGGCGGAATGATCGGGAGCGTTGCTCTCGGAGCCGCAAAAGCAAAGGTCGTCGCCGACAACGATCGCGTGGCCCTCAACGAACTCGAAGCTCAGGTGATGGACGGAACGGTCAACGGTACGGCCGTGATCGCGCTGAACAACCGGACGCGTTCGACGCTCAAGGGCGATTTTCGCGACCTAGAGATATCACGGCTGATGGCACTTCAGGGCGGAACGCTCACGCCGGTTTCGGGCAAGACGACGGGAAATATCGATCTGAGTTTTTCGGGCACAAATTTTCGCGATGCGAGCGGCACTATTGACGCAACGGTCACCGCCAACGCCGGAACCGCCGAACGCGGGATGATACCGGTCAATGGCGAGGTCCGGCTCGCAGCGACGAACGGGCTCTTCGAGGTCGAAAGGGCCGATCTTCGTACGGAAAAGAGCAATTTATCGGCGACAGGGCGTTTCGATATGCGAAACGAGAATTCCGATCTGACGCTGGCCTTGCGTTCGGAAGACGCGAGCGAGATCGACCGGCTGTTTCGCGTGCTAGACCTCTCGCCCGAGATCGCGAAGCAGCTCGACGATCTCGAGGTGCAGGTCGCGGGCAATGTCACATTTGACGGCACGGTCACAGGAAATCTCAACGATCCGATCGTCAACGGCAAGGCATCGCTCGCCTCGCTGGCGCTAAAAGGGCGTGAGGTCGGAAGCCTGAGTTCGGATATTTTTATTTCGCCTACGGGTACTGAGTTTCGCAATGGCCGACTCGTCGACCGAACAGGCGGGACCGCTGATTTTGCGGTAAATATCCCCGCGATCGGCACGAATAATGCCACCGTCACGGCGACCCTCAAAGACATTAATGCCGGAAATCTGCTCGGTGCTTTGCCGATCAGTCTGCCCGAGCAGATACGCGATCTGACGGGCAAAACGACGGGCGAGGTGAACATCACGGGCCTGCCGGACAATGCCGCGGGCGGCATCGACCTCGTCGCTAGCAATGGATCGGTCGCCGGGCAGCGGTTTGACGATCTGGTGGCTAAGGCGACGTTTGCCGGTACGAAAATAAACATCGAACGAGCCGATATCAAGGTCGGTTCGGGCGAGATCACCGCACGCGGCACGTTTGACCGAGCGTCAGAGGAATTTGACCTGAACGTGACCGGCAAGACGGTTCCCGCAGGTCTCGTACTTGCTTTGTTTCCCAAGAATGACAGCATTCCGGCGATCAGCGGCGATCTGGATTTCACGGCTGTTGCTCGAGGCGACGCGGGCGTGCCGTCCTCATACGACGTCACGTTCAGCGGTGGTGCGCCGAGCCTGACCGTTGGCGAGAATGCCCTCGGACAGGTTGCGTTCAAGGGCCGAACAGAAGGACAGGTCATCACAGCCGAACTGACAGCGGTGCTCGACGGCCGCCCGCAAGTGATCAACGGGACGGTCGATCTGCGGAATGACAACGTACCGTTTACGGCGGTGACCACGTTCGATCAAAGTCCGCTTGCTCCATTTTTGGCATTCGTACCGCAGCTCAAAGGCTACGCGATAAGTGGTACGGCTACAGGCCGCGTCGAATTCGGGGGCGATCTGCGTCAGCTAAACGCGAGCGGCGAGCGTGAATTCTCTGCGGCCGGATTGAGAGGACGAGCCGAATTCTCGCAGCTTTCGCTAGTGTTCGAGGACACTCCGCTAAACGCCATCGAACCCGTTCTGATCACGTTCGATCCGAGCGAGATCGTATTCGAACGGGCACGGTTCGCCGGCGGCGGTTCGAACATGACCATCGCCGGGCGCAAGGCCCTGACCGATACCGGGCTAAACGACCTGACGATCGACGGCCGCGTTAACCTGAATATCCTTAACGCTTTTGTCAAAGACACGTTCTTTTCGGGATTTGCCGATACGGCGGTGAGGCTCTATGGGCCGAACCGCACTGCACTCGTCTCCGGCACGGCGAACATGGTCAATGCGTCCGTCGCGGCATTTCTCGGCACCGATAGATTTACCGCCGATCGCATCAAGGCCCGCGTGATCTTTACATCGAATCAAGTCGAGATCGAGCAGGCCGAGGGCTATCTAGGCGGCGGCCGTTTCACGGGCGAAGGCGGCGGAACGCTTCAGGGTTTCTCTCTTCAGCGGTTTCGATTTGCTCTCAGCGGATCGAATGTGACGGTTCCGCTACCCAAGGATTTTGTAACGACGGGTGATGCGCAGCTTGAGATCACGGCGTTGCGAAACCAGACAACGAGCCCACTGCAGGTGACGATCGGCGGACGAGTTTACGCGCGACGAAGTGTATATTCCAAGGATATCGATCTCGCAAATCTGATCAGCGGACGACGTGATGCGGTGTTATCGGGCGGCGGTGCGAGCGGAACTCTGCCGGTGCGATTTGACCTGGTGATAGAGGGCCGCGACGCCTTGGTCGTAAGGAACAACATCGCCGATCTGACTGCGTCGGTCTCGCTGGTGCTTGGCGGAGACACTAACGAGCCGCGTATCGCCGGCCGTATCACAGCGAATAGCGGAACGATATTTTTCCGAAAGGACCGCTATGAAGTGCAACGCGGCGTGCTCGAGTTTCCGCCCGACACCGCGATCGAACCGATCATAAATCTGCAGGCCGAGTCCGAGATCGGAGGTTATCAGATCTACATCAATCTCTCGGGGCCGCTAAATGATTCTGAGCAGTTGAACGCGTCGGTGCGTTCGAGCCCGGCACTGCCGCAGGCCGACGTCGTTTCGCTGATCACCACAGGAACGCTGACCAACAGTTCGGGCGGCATACCTACGCTCGCCTCGACCGGCATCAACACGGCGGCCGAGATCCTGACCGATTCGATCATCAATAATCCGGTGCGGCGGGCGACAGATAAGCTGTTTGGGCTCAATGTTTTCGAGATCGATCCGCTCATCTCGGGACAGACTGTTAATCCGGGTGCTCGTCTGACGGTCGGCCGCCAGATCAACAATAATCTTCGCGTGACCTACTCGACCAATCTGTCGCAGGACCAGAATCAGGTGCTGGCGTTCGAGTACAGGGTGTCCAATCGCTTGTCTTTCGTTGCTCAGTACGAGCAGCGTTCGCTGACGAACGTTACACGCAATCGCGACAATTTCAGTTTTGAGATAAGGCTCAGGAAGCGATTCTGACGGCTTAGGATGGGAATGTGCTGGAAAATTCGGCAAAGCTGGCCGATCGCAATAATGCGGTCGAGGCTTGCGTGCGCCGTCTTCGCCGTCACGATTCTCATCGCGGCGTCGGGTGTCGTCAACGGCCAGGGGGAATTCGATAAACGTCCTATCAGCCGCGTCGACATTGCTTTTACGACCGGCGAAGATGCGCCGCAGGCCGAGCGATTTCGGCTGACGGCTTCTCAGGCGGTCGGGCCGGTCTACTCGGCGCCGAGAATACGCGATGCGATCGCGGACCTCTACGCGACGCGGTCGATCGACACAATAGTCGTCTCGGCTTCGTTGGACGAGAAAGGCGAGGTCATTCTTCGGTTTGAGATCAAGCGAAAGACTCAGGTCGAACGCGTCGAGGTCAAAGTGACTCAAGGGCTTGTCGGTGATGAAGTTCGCGAGCAGGACTTGTTGTTTCAGCTCAACATCCTCACGCCCGGGACTCCAGTTACCGATCAGACACTCGATGACGGTGCGACCGAGATACTCGAATACCTTCGCGAACGCGGATTTTATCGCTCCGAAGTTCGATACGATAAGCGTCAGCTGGCCAACGAAAATCAGATCGGCGTTACGTACAACGTCTCGACCGGCGATCAGACGACCGTACAGGACCTCAGTGTAAACATCGACGGGCTCGCCAAGCCCTTTCCGATCGGGTCGCTTCGTCTTGAAAAAGGTGGGTTCTTCTCGCGCGAGAGGCTGCTTTCGGACGTCAATCGCGTGCGAGAGCATTTGGCCGACGAAGGCTTTCTCGCTCCACAGCTGGAAGAGCCGCGCGTCGTCTATTACAGCGAGCTGAACTCGGTAAACGTATCGTTCATGGGCAAGGTCGGCCCGAGCGTCGAGGTCGTTATCGAACCTGAAAAGGAACGGCCCGGGAGCGGAAGGCAGCGGGAATTGCTACCGATAAAACGTGAAGGGACACTCGACTATTCGGCGATCGTTGAGGGCGAACGCCGGCTCGCGAATTACTATCAGGAACAGGGCTATTTCTTTGCGACGGCGACGGCCTTTTGTTCGGTCGAGCCCCAATTACTCGATGCCGAGAATAATCTGCTGCCAAACGATACCCTTTTTCTTTGCGGTTCGCTCGGCAGTCAGGAACTGCAGGGCCGCAAGGTGACGGTCAAATACCGCGTCGAACTCGATCGTCAGCTCAAGCTCACGGATATCCGCATCCGTGGGACGAATAAGATAAAGATCGAAGACGTTCGCACGATACTCGCTTCGCAAGAGGCGAACCTACTCGGCATCATTCCGATCCTCGGATACGGCCGCGGCTATACGAGCGAGACTTTGCTCGAGGAAGACAAAAATACGATCGAGTCGCTGATGCGTGAACTCGGCTATCGAGCGGCGACCGTTCGCGTAAATCAGGGTGTTTCGCTCGATGGCGAGAATCTGATCATCACGTTCGTCGTCGAAGAAGGCCCGCCGACCGTTGTCGAGGGCGTCGCGATCACCGGTAACTCGGCTATTCCGAATGCCCAACTCCTCGCCGAAGTGCCCGAGATCGCCGGCCGTAATTATTCGCGTGCGCGCACCCGGAACGCGGCCCGGAAGCTGCAGAAATACTACGCCGACCGCGGATATTTTGATGCCCGTGTCTCGTCAAAGCTGATCGATCCGGACGACCCAGCCGAGGCCGAAAAGGACCGCGTTTCGATCGAGTTTCAAGTCGAGGGCGAAGGCAAGCAGGTCGAGATCAACCGCGTGTTGATCGGCGGGAATGAAAATACAAAGGAAAGCGCCGTGCAGAAGGCTATCACGCTGAAGCCCGGCCAGCTGCTCAAGGCCGAGGACATCTATCTAAGCGAGCAGAACCTGTACGCCTCGGACGTATTTTCACGCGTCGAGATCAAGCCCGAACCAGCAGGCGACAAATCGGCCGATACTCGGCTCTCGGATGTGCTCGTTAATGTCGATGAACAGCCGTCGCGGCTGATCTCGTACGGCGGCGGTTATTCGACCGACCTGGGACTTAGCGGCTTTTTCGATCTTCGCTACCTGAATCTTTTTGGCCGGCTTTGGCAGGGCGGCGCACGCGTCAAGGTCTCGCAGCGGCAGCAACTGGTCCAGCTCGACTACATCAACCCGCGTTTCCTACGCGACGGCGCGAAGCGTTGGGCACCGCTGACCTTTTCCGCCGGTTACCAACGGGATACGACGGTGACGCGATTTTTCCGTTCGGCATTGGACGAGGGCGCTTTCGGCATCGTTCAGCGGATCGACGACGAGGGAAATCCGATCGATCAGTTCGGCGACCGTGTCGGCAGTCCCACGATCAACCGTCTGAGCTTTTCGGCCGAGACGAACCGCACGATCAGCCGCAATGATCGCAGCATTCTCTTTTTGCGATATCGGTTTGAGGACGTCAGGCTTTATAACACCGAAAGCCTTTTGGTAAAGGACCTGCTGCGGCCCGATCTCAGGACGCGCATCTCGGGGCCGACGGTGACGTTCGTGCGCGATACACGGCGTAACTGCGTCATCAAATATTCGCTGCTCGAGATCATCGCCAAGGGCGATCCCGAAGAGCCGTGCCGCTACAACGCGAGCGACCCGACGCACGGCAATTACCTGACGGCCGACTACAGCGTTTCGGTGCCGACGCTCGGTGCGAGTACGGGTTTTCACAAATTTCAGGCGACCTTTAACTATTACTACACGTTTCCGCGGCTTAAGAACACGACGCTCGCCGCTCGCGCGATACTCGGTGTCGGAACCGTTTTTTCAGACGATCGGATCAGTGCCGGGCCGGGATTTGAGTCGCTCGACGGTCTGCTGCCGATCAGCGAGAGATTTTTTGCGGGCGGTTCGAATAACCTGCGTGGTTTCGATTACGAAGAAGCCGGACCGCGTGTCGTCGTGGTGCCGCAAGGCACGTTTCGCAACAACCAGGGCGAGATCGTCCAGATAGATCCATTCACCATACCGTTCGGTGGAAACGCTCTGGCGGTCGTCAATATCGAAGGCAGGATCCCGGTCTCAAATAGCGTGAGGCTCGTGCCGTTTTACGATGGCGGTAATGTTTTTCGAAAGGCGAGGGATGTGTTTCGACGTCCGGACATTGCTCCCGGCGATGTGATCGGGCGAAATCAGACGGCCGTGTGGCAAAACACGGTCGGTCTCGGGATCCGTATCAAGACGCCGATCGGCGGTGAATTCGGCGTTGATTACGGCCATCTGATCTCGCCGCCGCGGTTCCTGATACCGCAGCCGATGGGCCCGCCGGCCGAATACCGCCTGCGGCAGGGCCATCTGCATTTCAGATTCTCGCAGGCTTTCTAAGGCTTTTGCGTCAGTTGTTTCTTGAGTTGGACGATGAACGACTGGACCGCTGTCGCATCGTTGCTCTCGGGGAAGAGCTGTAGAAATTCCTCGTAGACGGCTATCGCTTCTTTGTACTTCTTCTGGCGTTCATAGGTGAGGCCGAGAAGTTGATAGATCACGCTCGTGTCGGGAGCACCAGAAAGCTGCTTTAGCGACAAGCGAAGATTCGTCGCGGCCTCGGCAAACAGCGTGTCCTCCGCCTCATAATCGCCTGCCGCTCCTGCGGCTTCCGCCTTTTCACGATAATAAATGCCGAGCCCGGCGTGTGCCTCAGGCTGAAAGCCTTTTCCCTCAATGATCGCGCGTTTGAATGTCGCGACAGCCTTTTCAGGCTCGCCGTTCTCTTTATAAATACGTGCCTCGACGGCAGAAGCCTCAGCGTTTCCGGGCTTTAGTTTCTTTGCGGCACGGATCGCTTCGAGAGCTCCGTCGGGGTCGACCATCTCGGTCAGCACGCGAGCAAGACCGATGTAAGCATCAAAATGGGTCGGCCTGAGCTCGATCGCTTTTTCGTAAGCTGTTACCGCTTTTTCGCGATCTCGCGAGAGCTGGCGTTCGGCTTCCTGGAATGCGAGATCTGCCTCGTCGGTCGTTTTGACGAGGGATACTGGCACCTCGCCTTTCTTGGTCGCAGGAAGCGGGACGCTTTTTTCCTTAAAGCCGTCGGCACGAACTTTTATCGTGTGAGCACCCGGCGAGATCGTCTTGATCACACGTTTTCCTTCCGCGTCGGCCCTTCCCCAGCCAACTCCGTCGATCCAAACCTGAGCCCGAGGCTCGGTCACGATAGTGATCGAACGGTAGTTCACCGGCCGCTGGGCCTGCGTAAAAACGAGAGCGGGAAATACAAGTGCAAACGACGATACGAGCAAGAATTGCGATAGACGGACAAACATAAGCCTTTTGTTTACTGTAGTACTTCGACGGGCAGAATCAAACGATGGTTGTTCGCGAACGAACCGTGCCGGCCCGGCGTTTCTCTTCAATTTTCAGCTAAAAGTCACCAGTCAATAGTTATTTCCGGAGATCAGATACTAGCCAGACGGCGAACGATGTGAGTTGCCGGGCATGTCATTGCTCTTGCTTTTTCCGCCCGTAAATCTATAATCATTAGTTCGTGGCTGGGTAGCTCAGCTGGTTAGAGCGCGGGATTCATAACCCCGAGGTCGGGAGTTCAAGTCTCCCCCCCGCCACCACGATTTCTCGCGAGTCACTGCGGAGATTTCTTCATCGAGAGCAAAATCGCTTGCCATCGGCCACCCCGCCGCAATATCATACGAAGTAAGCCATCTCGTAACCAGACACTATATTCGCCTGCATGGAATCTTCGCCGGCTCACATAGCCATTCGCCCGCACGACACTCTTGAAGCATCGGCCGTAGACGACCGCGCCCGGTTCGAGGAAGAGCTTCAGCATTACCGGTCCCAGCTCGAAACCGCCCTTGAGGCCGGAAGAATGGGCTCTTGGCGGCTGCACCTTGCCGATAGTCTGCTAGAGGCTTCCGATAGCTGCAAGGCAAACTTTGGCCGCTCGGCGGCGGAAGGGTTTACATTCGAAGATCGGACAAATTCGATCCATGTGGACGATCGCGAGCATTGGCGGCGATCGTTTGACGAGGCCATTGAGAACGGCGGAGCTTTTGAGGTCGAGTACCGCGCGATTTGGCCTGATGGCTCGATCCACTGGATCTCGGATCGCGGCAGATGCTATCCCGGACCGTCTGGCGATACAGCGACCATCGCCGGCATTACGATCGACATCACTGATCACAAGGAGATCGAACGAAGGCTGACCGAAGGGATCGCGTTTAACCAGCGCGTGATCGATTCGCTCGCATCACACATTGCTGTTTTAGATAAGGATGGCGTGATCACGGCCGTCAATGAGGCCTGGCGGCGCTTCGCCCGCGAGAATGGGGCGGACTGGACGATGAAAGAGGTCGGTGTCGGCGTCAACTACCTCAACGTATGTCGTTCAGTAGATGGTGACAGTTTATCGGATGCGAACCAGATCTACACGGGGATCAAAGATGTTCTCGATGGAGCAAAAGAGCTTTTCACATTTGAGTATCCGTGCCATTCGCCGACTCAGCAGCGTTGGTTCCTGCTCTCGGTCTCTCCGCTAGGTGAGAGAGGCGGTGCGGTCGTGTCGCACACGAATATTACCGAACGAAGACTTGCCGAGACCGCGCTCAGAAAATCGCAGGAGCGATTCGATATCGTAAAGGACGGAGCCGAGATCGGTTTTTGGTTTTGTGATCTGCCGTTCGACGAACTCGAATGGGACAACCGCGTCAAAGAGCATTTCTGGCTGCCGCCCGATGCGAGAGTTACGATCGATACATTTTACGATAGGCTGCATCCCGAGGACCGCGAACGGACTCGACAGACCATAGAAAAGTCGATCGAGAATAAGACTTACTACGATATAGATTACCGGACGGTATCGCCCGAGGGCGAAGTAAAATGGATCAGGGCCCTTGGGCGTGGATTTTACGATGACGCGGGTCATCCGACTCGGTTTGACGGCGTAACGCTCGATGTCACCCAGCGCCGACGAGAACAGCTGGCTCTTGCCGCGATGAAGTTTCAAGAGGCGGAGCGTCTGAGGATAGCCCGCGATCTGCATGATCATCTCGGCCAGCAGCTGACCGGTTTACGGCTGTCTATCGCAGATCTGGTCGCGAGCGTCGGTGACGACCCGATCGGAGAAAAGGTCCGCCGGCTGCAGGCGAGTGCTCTGAGACTCGACAAAGACGTTAGTTCGCTCGCATTTGAGATCCGCTCGAACAGTTTAAAAGACCGCAGCCTGGCAGAAGCGCTCAAGGATTTCGTCGCGGAATGGTCGCAAAACTACGGAATTCACGCTGATTTTCAGCTGATAAATTCGATGACGTCGATCTCGTTGCCGGGTGAGATCGAGATCAATATTTACCGTATCGCTCAGGAAGCACTTAACAATGCTACGAAACATGCCAAGGCTGACAGCGTGGGCGTACTGCTTGAGATTCGCGATAGTCTCGTCCGTCTCATCGTCGAGGACGATGGCGTTGGATTTGATCCGACAGCCCGCCGGCCCGACCCCGAACGGTCGAGCGGCGGTATGGGTCTGGTCGGAATGAAAGAGCGCGTCGAACTGATCCACGGCGAGTTAAAGATCGATTCGACTCCCGGCGAAGGGACCACGATCTTTGTTACTGCCCCGATCTGATCGCCTTAGGAGACAAGAGAACTATGAGAAGTATTATCGTCTGTGCATTTCTTTTGGTATTCGGGATCGGGTCAGATGTTTCCGCACAGTACAAAAAGGGAACTCTCGAAGACAAGCTGATCCAGCTCGACCGCGCCTGGACGCACGCTGAGCTAAAGGGTGACAAGAAAGCTGCGGCTGCGATGGTCGCCGATGATTATGTAGGTACGACGCTTCGCGGCCAGATCGAGAACAAGCAGCAATATTTGTCTCAGTTAGCCCCGAACGCGGACATGGTCCGCGCTGACGATTACAAGGTGCGAGTATTTGGCAATACGGCGATCATGACCCACCGAGCCACAGTCGAGGGCGTTCGAAATATCCAGTTTCGCTCGACGCACGTTTGGCAGAAACGCGGAGGGAAATGGCTGATAATCGCCCACCACGGCGGCCAGATACTGCCGCCGCCCGTGGATGAGCCGGATGAGGATCCGGAATAGGAATTCCAACCTTTCGAAAAGCCGTCGCCAAAGTGGCGACGGCTTTTTCTATTTAGGACTAACGGATCAGCTTCGCTTGAAAACGATCGTGCCGCCCTCCGGATTCTCGACCGGCAGGAATCCGAGCTTGTGCTGCCAGGCGTCCTTGTCGTACTTCGTGTGGTAGACGCGGACCTTGTGTTTGGTCGTCTGGCCGTTGCGTTTGTAGTTTTGCGTCATCACGTTGCCAGCGAGCGAGTAGGTTTCGGTTAGGCCGTAGCTCGTCGTCGTCACGTTATCGGTGTACCGGTCGCGCGAGGTGCGAAACTCGGCCACCGCCCCTTTGTTGAATGAGCCGTTGGCGTTAAAGGTGTACGCAAGCCCGACCGTCGTACTGGCAGTCGCCCACGAGCCGAGCAGATCTTTCTTGACGTCGTAAGAGGCAGTGACGCCCTTGAACTTCAAGTCGTATAGGATCAGATCGAGCGCCTTTGCTGCCGACTCGTCATAGTACTGCGACTGAAACGGCGAACGGCCGGCCGCGACGGCCACCTTGTCTCCAACATTGACGAGAAGCAGGACAGCGTCGAATTTCGACTGTGCGAGGCCGTTGTTCTCGTCGCCCGCCTTTTTGGCGTAGCGGTAAACGCTGAAATACTCGAGTCCCTGTGCGGTACGGCCTTTCTCAAAAACGCCGTAGTCGGCCGTAAAACCGTTTGCGTACCACGCGTCGCAGCCTTTGAAGACTTGCCAGATGATGCGTTCGGCGTCGCGCTCGAGATCGCCGCTCGATGCGACTGGCGGCAGGAATGTGATCGTGCTCTCGCCGCGAGTCAGGACGATCTTTCCCGAGGCATCGCTGCGTGACCAGCCTGACGGTGCGGTAAAACTGTAATCATCGACGTTGCCCCCGGTACTCGTGATCGGCACATCGACGGTTTTATGCGGAGCATCGCCCCGGTGCATCTCGGCCCAGGCGAAGACGAGCGTTCCGTCCATCTCGCCGTAGAAACCGATCAGCGCACGACGCGTTGAGCCGTCTTTGAGCGCGGAAAACACCGTGATGCCGTCCGCTGAGCCGCCGATCTCGTAGAGCCAGCCGTCCGACTTCAGCGAATCAGCAACGCCGCTTACGATCGCTTTGCTGCCCGTCCGTTTTAAGTCACTGCCGGTCCAGACGAGGACCTCGGTCTCGCCTTTGCGGACCTTGCCGCCGCCTTCGGCGATGAATTTATCGAGTGCGTCCGCGATCTCGGCCGGTACCTGCCCGTCATTAACGCGAGCCGCTCCGGCGGGCACTCGAACGCCGGCAAGCTGTGACCGCCCAACTGCCGTCGTCTCGTCCTGCCCGAACGCCACCGCCGCTAACAGAAAGCTGAAAATTGCCGCAAAAAAGAGCGTCTGAAAGTGATTTTGGTATGTATTGCGATCCATCGTTTCGCCTCCAAATCAAGAAGGCGAAACGCGTGGGAAAAAAGTATCTCAGGATCAAACGAAATATTGGGGAATCAGCAAGTCAAGTGTAAGTCAAGCGATTGGTCAAGTGGGATTAGTCAGTCTTTCGTTATCAGGCTGTAACGGCCGGTTTTCTTGCCGCCGATCCGCTCGACCAACCCCGCATCGATCAAAGGATTAAGTAAGTCCATCGCACCTTGTCTTGAGATATCAAGAGCGGCCCAGATCTCCGCGGGTGCCATGCTGCCGTGGTCTGCCAGAAGGCGCAAAAGCTGCTCCTGTCGAGGTCGAAGCACCAGCTTCTGTTTTGTCGAAGGCTGGTACGCCTGTACCCGCGTCCATACTCGCTCCAAGGTTTTGCTTAGACCCTCAGCGGTATATTCGAGCCACTCCGTGAGATCGTTGCCCTGCCGATGGACCGCCTCTAAAGCGGCGTAATAGGCCGGACGATCTTCCCAGTAGTATTCGTCGACCGAAAAGATGTGGTGCGTATCAAAGCCTCGCCGGTAGAGTTCCCACAATGCCAGAGCACGCCCCGTTCGGCCATTTCCATCCGCAAACGGGTGTATGGTCTCGAAACGATGATGCACGATCGCGGAACTGATGATAGGCGAAACGTCCTGAGCCTCTTTGTTCCACCAATCCAGCAATTCCATCATCAGCCCCGAAACCTCTTCCGGTGCTGGCGGAATATGTTTGCCGACGCGGACGTAAATGCTGCGATAGCGCCCCGATTCGCCTTGATCCATGACATTCTCGGCGAGGATGCGATGAAGGGTAAATACGTGCTCGTGATGGATGCGTTTCTTGTTGGCATTCTTCTCGATATAACGAAGTCCGGCGAAATAGTTCAGCACTTCGCGCTTCGACCGGTCATCGGTCGCGGCGATCGTCCTGCCTTCCTCCAGCAACCGAACCTGTTCGAGCGTAAGCGGATTTCCCTCGATCGCCGTAGAAGCATGCACGTTCCGCGATCGCGTGTCCTTCTGCAAAGCCGGTATCCAGGCCAGTTCCACCGTCGCCGCCTGTATCCGCTCACGCAAAGCTGCGATCTGCTCCGATATCGAAAGCAGCTTCGGCGTTATCGTGTAGATCGGCACAAAACTCATGCTATAAGTCAAGCATAAGTCAAGTTATTGGTCAAGCTATTTAACTCTAGCTCGTCAACCGCCGATAAATATTCGGCATGCGCTCGGGCAGCGATAGGACGTCGTCGATGATCGTGTAGCCGACGTTGCCGTAGAGGTCTTTTAGCTCGGCTTCGGATTCGCGGTCGATGGTGATGCAGAATGGCGTGATGCCGGTCGTTTTGGCTTCAGTCAGGGCTTCGCGGACGTCTTCGCGGGCGTAGCGGGCGTCGCCATAGTCGTGGTCATACGGGCGGCCGTCGGTGAGGATGATCAGGAGCTTTGTGCGGGATTCCTGACGGAGCAGTTTGTGCGCGGCGTGACGGATCGCGGCGCCGAGACGCGTGTTGTTCTGGAACGTGATCCCGCCAATGCGGCGTTCGGTCTCGTCGGAATATTTTTCGTCGAAATCCTTGACCACATAGAACTTAACATTCCGACGACCCTCGCTCGTGAAGCCGTAGATCGAATAGACGTCGCCAACTGCTTCGAGGGCTTCGCTCATTAGAACGAGGCCTTCCTTTTCGATCTCGATGATGCGTCGTCCGGGATGAGTGTACGGCTGAAGCGGATTTCGAGTGATCGTTCGCGCCGTAGAGCTCGACTGATCAAGAAGCAGCGAAACTGCGACGTCGCGCTGTTTTCGCAGGCGTTTCGTGTAGATATTTTCGGCCTGCAGGCCGTCGGCCTTGCGGTCGATGACGAAATCGACGAGGGCGTTGAGGTCATAGTCCTCGCCGTCGAGTTCGCGGTTGATGCGAGTGAGATTCTCGGGCTTCATCAACTGGAACTGATGCCTGATCGAAGAGATCACGCCTCGATACCGCGAACGTGCCAGCTCTACGAACGTCCGGTCGCCCTGCTTCACCTTCTTTTCGATCACGCGGCTCCAGCCCACGCGATAATCGTTCAATTCACGGTCCCATTCATCGTAGGCGAAGGCGATGTCGTCGGGTTCGAGCGCCTGTTCTGGCATGTCGTTCTGCGACCAAGACTCGGCACCGCTCAGGTCGTCAGGTTCGTCCTCGTCACTGGTCTCGTTCCATGCGTTGAACAGGTCGCGGATGTCCTGCATCGCCTTGGGCTCGCGTTTTATGTTGTCCTCGGTGACGGCCTCGGCCGACTCTTTGTCGTCGTAGACGTGATCGGTTTTTTCCTCGAGGTTCTCACTCTCCTCTGACTGAGTTTGTTCGTTGCTGATGTTCTGAAACAGGGCGTAAACGCGGCTCGTGGCCATCAGAGAGTCAGCGACCGTAGGCAAGTCAGTACCGCCTGCGTAAGCGGGCGGCGAGGACGTGGAATTCTTCAACGTCCAACCATCTGGAACGTTTTTGCCACCCGCTGACGCAGGTGGTACTGACCTCGATCCTGCTCTGCGGTAAAAGAATCTCTCTAGGACCGTCTCGATCTCCGAAACAACCTGCCCGTAGAACTGTCTCGCATCATCGGTCGCTCCGCCGCAGAGCGTGATCTGAAACAGCAGCTCGAACGGCACCTGATACATCGGGAGATCGAAGATATAGGGCCGGTTCGCACGTAGGATGCCCTGCATGAGGTCGAGGTCTTTGACGAGGCCGCGGTATGTAGAACGCAGGCACGCGTCGATACGGGCGTTCTCCATCGTGCCGAAAATACGGCGGGCGAGGCCGGGTTCGGGAAATGCTTTGAGGACGGAGCGGTAATCGGAATCGGGAGGAAGGTCTTGGGCCTTTGGTCTTTGGTCTTCGACTCCATCCCGGGCCGACTCGCCTTTATGTACATCCTCGATATACCCCGCGAGTGAGAAAGCATCGCGTTGATCGGCGGTGGCTGAAAATAGGTCGGTGATCTCCTTGAATGCGGCCTTTAGTTCTAGCGTGTCACGGTCGAACGTGCCGAACTCGATCTGGCCGGCACCGTGGGCGGCGAGGACCTTGTACAGGCGAAAGTCCGAATCATCGTCGTCAAACTCGGCAACAGACGCGGGCAGATAGATCACTTTGCCGTCGCCGATCCGCGATTCCTGCGGCATGGCGGAGAGCGGTGCGATCTCGATCTCTTTGCCCGTTAGAGCCTCGACGTACATTCGCAGAACGGTCTGGATCCGTTCGAGCGGCAGTCCGATCCGCGTCTGCTGCAGACGCTCATTCGAGGCGCGCGTCTCGAGCGCGAAATAGCTGCGACGCGAACGCGGCGTGTCGTCAGCGTGTGCGGCAAGCCCTTGGGCCACCCACTCTTCGAATTGTTTGATCGATACGCGGCTGAGCGCGGCCGAGCTCGAACGAAAGGCGGCGAGAGCACTCTCGGCGTCGCTCTCGGCGATCTCGGTCGTGAGTTCGAGCACGCGGCGAAGGTCCAGCACGCTCGCACTTTTTCTCTTTGAGAGCGAGAGAAAGAAATGCGGCGTCGCTCGCAGGAACGAGATCAGAACTGCGTTGCCGTGCTTTGCGATGGTGCGGGCGAGCGTGCGCCATTCGTCAAAAGCCTGGGCCGCGCCGCTCAGAACCTCGCTGCCCGAAGCGACAAAATGCAGCGTCACGCTGCCGCCAAATTCGAGAAACTCTTCGCCTCGGCGCATGAGTTCGATAGCCTGTGGGGCATCGAGTTTCTCGAGCGCGGCGGGAAGATTTGTCCACAGATCGGCAGTCATCCCGCCCGTTCGGTTGGCGAATTGAGCTGCGAGGGCGAAGATGCTTTCGGCGACTGCCTTTCGCTCGTCTCCGAAGCGGGCGAGCGAGCCGGCGACCGCAGGAGTATTCTCAAGAAATTCAGAGCTGTGCCGTGCCGAACGCGTGGCGATCTCGTTCGCAAGGTCCAGGATCCCAAGCAGGAGATCGTCGTCATCTATGCTCTTTGCGATCTCGGGAATAAGCTTGAACGTGCCAAGTGCGATCGAGCTTGAGAGCACAAGCTGCCGCGTGCAGATGTCAAAGAGCAGCGGTCGAGCCTTCTCAGGCAGACGCTTTATATCCTTGACGCCCGCGGCGAAGAATCGAGTTCCCGTCTCCGCATTGCCCATCGCGAGCCGTCTGCCGAGTTCGCCCCAGCGGCGAAGGTCGTCCGCGCTCAGTGTCTTACCGGCGACCGGCACCGCTTCGACGAACTCACGCGAAACGCGCAGCGAAACGCCGGCGAGCGCCGCGCTCACTTCGAGCGCCGCACGTTTTTTGTCAGAAGGAAGCTCGCCCAGCCGTCGTGCAAGGCTCGTGATCGTCGGTTTTTGCGCGGGGGTCTTTTCGGGCACTTGGAAAGATCAGTGATGGTGATGGTCGTCATCGCCGGCATTCAGCTTGGAAAAGTCCATCAGTTTTGAGAAATCGTCGAAATGGAACATGGTCTCGTCGCGGCAGTGTTCGCAAAAGAACGTGACGTCCTCGCCGAGATACATGTCCTTTAGATGATAGGCGATGAAGCATCCGTAGCAACGCTGAATGCGTTTGCCAAAATCGCGGATCGCCTCATCGGTCGCAGCTACGCTCATATCTACATCATAACGAATGAGCTAGCGGAGCGCTCAACTGGGGCTTGCAATTGTCCGGTCGTTGTGACAAGAATAGTAGTCGAGATGTTCGTAGACCTTCTTCACGTCCATCACCTCCACCATCATCACGCGAAGCATTCGCGCGTGATGTAAACCTGTTTTCTAACTAAAACCCAGGATATTTACGTTGACGCCGCGAAACTCGAAACGAGTTTTGTACCGGTGTTTTTTGTCGTTTTTATGAAATTAAGGATCGCTCTTCAAAGACAGGGCAGGCTAGCCGACGGATCGACAGATCTGCTTCGGCGATGCGATATTCGCTTCTCGAACGGTTCGGGAAAGCTTCGGGCCGAAGCGTCCGATCTCCCGCTCGAGCTGTTTTTTCTCCGAGATGATGACATTCCCGACTACGTCGCCGACGGCGTTGCCGACGCGGGGATCATCGGCGAGAACGTTCTGGCCGAACGGCCGCAGAACGTCGAGATACTCGAAAGGCTTGGCTTTGGCAAATGCCGGCTCTCGATTGCCGTTCCGAAGAATCTCGAATACTCGGGCGTGAACCAGTTCGCCGGCAAACGCGTCGCCACCAGCTATCCGCGCATCTTAAACGAGTTTTTTGCCGAACGCGGTGTTGAGGCCGATATCCACGAGATCAGCGGGTCGGTGGAGATCGCCCCGTCGATCGGACTCGCAGACGCAGTGTGCGACCTCGTCAGTTCGGGAAGCACGCTGTTTTCGAATGGCCTGCGTGAGGTCGAGACCGTTATGCGATCCGAAGCTGTGCTGATCGCGAGGCCAGGACTTTCGGTCGAGCAAACCGCGATACTCGACAAGTTGCTTTTCCGCATTCGGAGCGTTCTTGCCGCGTCGCAGAACAGATACATTCTGCTAAACGCTCCGGCTGACAACCTCGATGCGATCAAGGCGATCTTGCCCGGAATGCGAAGCCCTTCGGTCGTGCCGCTGGCGGACAGCGGTTGGGTCTCAGTTCATTCTGTCGTGAGCGATGGAGGGTTTTGGGATGTTGTCGACGAACTTAAAGCGGCTGGAGCCGAAGGCATTCTCGTGCTTTCGATCGACCAGATGATCAGGTAAAACGATGCAGGTATTCAGATATCCACCACGCGAGACGTGGAACGAGATCACAAAACGCCCGGCGATCGACTCTGTGGAATTGCAGGGAACCGTCGCGGAGATCCTCGAAAATGTGCGAGAGAGCGGCGACGCCGCTTTGCGTGAATATGCGAAGAGCTTGGACAAGGCCGATCTCGATCAACTTGAGGTAAGCGAAGAGGAGTTTGCGAATGCCGAAGCGGCGGTTCCCGCTGAGCTCAAAGAGGCTCTCGCCATCGCCAAGCGAAATATCGAGGCTTTTCATCGGCTGCCCGATGAGCCGCGACGGTTCGTCGAGACGATGCCCGGCGTATCGTGTTGGAGCCGCAGCTTGCCGATCGAAAGGGTCGGTCTTTACATTCCGGCGGGAAGCGCCCCTCTATTTTCGACCGTGCTGATGCTTGCGATTCCGGCAAAGCTCGCCGGATGCACCGAGATCGTGGCGGTTTCGCCGCCCCGGCCCGACGGCTCGATCGACGCGACGACGCTATATGCCGCAGGGCTCTGCGGAGTTACGCGTTTCTTCAAGGCCGGCGGAGCGCAGGCTATCGCGGCTCTGACATTCGGCACCGAGAGCATTCCGAGTGTTTACAAGATCTTCGGCCCTGGCAATCAGTACGTGACCGAGGCAAAGCTGCAGGCGATGCGGTACGGCGTTGCGATCGACATGCCGGCCGGGCCATCCGAGGTCGCGGTCGTCGCAGATGACAGCTGCGTGCCGGATTTCGTTGCGGCCGATCTGCTCTCGCAGGCTGAGCACGGCGCTGACAGTCAGGTGCTGATGGTAACGAACTCTGAGACCGTCATTGCTCGGGTCACCACGGCCGTCGAAGAACAGCTCGCTTTGCTCGAGCGCCGTGGCCTCGCCGCCGCGGCCCTGGCGAATTCCAGGATCGTGCTCCTCGGTTCCCTCGACGAAGCAACCGAGTTGATCAACGAATATGCCCCCGAGCACCTTATACTCGCTTGCGAAAACGCGGATCAAGTCGCCGAACGCATAACGAACGCAGGCTCGATCTTCCTCGGAAACTATTCGTGCGAGAGTGCTGGCGACTACGCTTCGGGGACTAACCACACATTGCCGACGGGCGGTGCGGCCCGGGCATTCAGCGGCGTTTCGACACGCAGCTTTATGAAAAACATTACCTATCAGCGGCTCTCTGCTGATGGCATCGCCGCACTCGGACCGGTCATTGAGAGAATGGCCGAAGCCGAAGGGCTCGGCGCACACGCTCGGGCGGTCTCGATCCGACTGGAGAGTCTTGGAGGCCGCGATGTTTGATCTCGGAAGCCTCGTCAGGTCGAACATTGTTCGCGTCAAGCCATACTCGTCGGCAAGAAGCGAATTTCATGGTGCAGCTGAAGTATTTCTCGACGCGAACGAGAACGCATTCGGTTCGCCCGCTGGCGTCGGGCTCGAGCGTTATCCAGATCCAGGTCAAGCGGAGCTTAAAGAACTGATCTCGCGGCAAAAGAGCGTTCGCCACGACCAGATCTTTGTCGGGAACGGCAGCGATGAGGCTATAGACCTGTTATTCAGGATATTTTGCGAGCCCGGCCGCGACGAAGCTATCATCCTACCCCCAACCTACGGAATGTACTCCGTCGCCGCAGGGATCAATGACGTTCAGATCCGCGAGGTTTCGCTCACCGCAGACTTTGCGATCGACGCCGATGCAGTGCTGGCTGCGGTTCGGCCGGTGACAAAACTCATCTTCTTTTGCTCGCCAAACAACCCGACCGGAAATTTGATGGACGCGGCGACGATCCGTGAGATCGCTGCAGCTTTTCACGGCATTATCGTGGTCGACGAGGCGTATATCGATTTCGCCGATTCTGCCCCGTTCATTTCAGAGATCGGCTCTATTCCGACTCTCGTGGTGCTCCAGACGTTCTCCAAGGCTTGGGGAATGGCCGGTGCGCGTGTCGGCATGGCGTTCGCGAACGCCTCGATCATTGCGCTGATGGATCGTATCAAGCCGCCGTACAACGTGAGTTCGCTCGCCCAGATGGCCGTGAGCGAGGCCTGCCGGTCCGGCGAGACCGCCACCTCGGAAACGATCGAGATGATCAAGTCCGAACGGGAACGCCTGCGGGCGATGTTAACCGAAACGCAGGTAGTTGAAACAGTGTTTCCGTCGGACGCAAATTTTTTGTTGACGCGCGTTATTGACGCGAAGTCGATCTACCGATTCTTGCTCAGCAGAGGCGTCGTCGTTCGTGACCGCAGCGATGTGCCTCTCTGCCAGAACTGCCTGCGGATCACCGTCGGCACGCCACAGGAAAATGATCGATTGATCGCCGAACTGAACAACTACGTAAGACAATGAAACGAGTACTTTTTATCGATAGAGACGGAACACTGATCCGAGAACCCGATGATTTTCAGGTCGACGCGCTAGAGAAACTGAGGTTCATCCCGGGCGTGATCACTCAGCTTGGCAGGATCGCTCGCGAGACCGACTTTGTGCTGGTAATGGTCACCAATCAGGACGGGATGGGAACGGACGGCTTTCCGGAGTCGGCATTCTACCCGGCTCAGAATTTCGTACTGGACACGCTCGCAAGCGAGGGCATCGTATTTGCCGATGTCTTCGTGGATAGTACGATGCCGCATGAAAATGCGCCAACGCGAAAGCCGGGAACCGCGATGCTAACAAAGTATCTCTACGGCTACGATCTGGCGAATTCCTATGTGATCGGCGATCGTCCGACCGACGTTCAGCTCGCCAGGAATCTCGGAAGCAAGGCGATCTACATCGAGAATGCGTCGTTCCCATTGGGCGAGCTCGCGGGCGACGGTGTGCATACGGTCGATGGCTGGGAAGAGATCTACGCGATCCTGACCGCTCCGGATCGTCGGGTGGTCCAACACACACGAAAGACCTCCGAGACCTCGATCTCGGTCGAGCTTGACCTAGACGGGGGCGGAAACGCGGAGATCTCAACCGGGATAGCATTTTTCGATCACATGCTCGAGCAGATCGCTCGGCACGGCGGATTCGATCTGAAGATTACCGCGAAAGGCGACCTCGAGGTCGACGAACATCACACGATCGAGGATGTCGCTATCACGCTCGGCGAGGCGTTTACCCTCGCGTTGGGCGATAAACGCGGCATCGGCCGCTACGGATTTTGTCTGCCGATGGACGATTGTCTTGCTCAGGTCGCGGTCGACCTCGGCGGCAGGAACTGGATCGTCTGGGAAGCTGATTTTAAGCGGGAATTGATCGGGAAGATGCCTACCGAGATGTTCTTTCATTTCTTCAAATCATTCAGTGACAAGGCGTTGTGTAATCTCAACATCAAGGCCGAGGGGGCGATCGAACATCATAAGATCGAAGCGATATTCAAGGCCTTTGCGCGAGCCCTGAAGATGGCGGTTCGCCGTGAGGGAACGGATCTGCCCAGTACCAAAGGCGTCTTATGATCTCGATCATCGATTACAACGCAGGCAATACTGCGTCGGTCACATACGCCCTCGGCCGGCTGGGCGTCGAGCCGGTGCTGACGAGCGACCCTGGCGAATTAACACGGGCCGAGAAGGTAATATTCCCCGGCGTTGGCGAGGCCTCGACGGCGATGGCGTTTCTGCGGGAACGCGGTCTCGATGATGTGATCCGCTCGCTCACTTGTCCGGTTCTCGGTATCTGTCTTGGAATGCAGCTGTTTTGTGCGAGCTCCGAAGAGAACGACACCGAATGCCTCGGTATCGTCCCCACGTTCGTCAAGCGATTTCCGCCAAGTGATCTCAAGGTGCCGCACATCGGCTGGAACCGGATAAAAAAGCTCGATTCTGTTCTGTTCGAGGGAGTGGACACAGGTTCGCACGTCTATTTCGTGCACAGCTACTACGCGGAGATCGATGAGTTTTCGACCGCTCTAACTGAATACGGCACTGAATTCAGTGCAGCACTAGAACGCGACAATTTTTACGCCGTGCAGTTTCATCCTGAACGCTCGGGCCCCGTCGGCGAGCGGATATTGAAGAACTTTCTGAACATATGATCGAGATAATTCCGGCAATGGACCTGATAGGCGGCCGCTGTGTACGGCTGCGGCAAGGCGACTACGCACGAGCGACCGAGTATCAGGCCGATCCGATCGAGACCGCGATGCGATTTGAAGCTGCCGGGCTCAAGCGTCTTCACATGGTCGATCTCGACGGAGCGCGAGCGGGAACGCCTGCAAACCTCAACGTCCTTGAGAAAGTGGCTGACGCGACTTCGCTTGCGATCGATTTCAGCGGCGGACTGCGGAAAGCCGGCGACGTGCGTGCAACATTCGACGCCGGTGCGTCGCTCGTTACGATCGGCAGTCTCGCCGTGAAAGAACCTGAGCTTGTAAACGAGTGGATCGAATCGTTCGGGGCTGACAACGTGATCCTCGGAGCCGACTGCCGCGACGGTTCGATCGCGATCAGCGGCTGGCAAGAGGGAACTGACATTCGGGTCGAAGATCATATAAAGAGCTTTGTTCCCGCAGGTCTCCAGTCCGCGATGGTTACCGACATCGGGAGCGACGGCGAGATGCTCGGACCGGCGATCGACCTTTATCGACGGCTCGTGCCTGCGTTCCCTGATATTTCGATCATAGCCAGCGGTGGTGTGAGTTCGGTCGAGGACGTCGACCGACTGGATGCGATCGGCTGCGGCGGCGTGATCGTAGGAAAGGCGATCTATGAAGGAGCGATCGCACTTGAGGAGCTAGAGAAATATGCTCGCTAAACGCATCGTTCCGTGTCTGGACGTGAGAGACGGTAGAACCGTCAAGGGCACGAATTTTGTCGGGCTTCGCGACGCGGGTGATCCGGTCGAGCTGGCCGCACGTTACTCATCCGAGGGTGCTGACGAACTCGTGTTTCTCGATATCTCAGCTACGCACGAAGGCCGTGCTACCCTTGTCGATACCGTCAAGCGAGTCGCCGAGCAGGTAAACATCCCGTTCACGGTCGGCGGCGGGATTTCCGAGGTCTCGGATATCGAGGCTCTGCTCGCCGCCGGGGCGGATAAGGTCTCGATAAATTCTGCCGCGGTTCGGAATCCCGAGTTAATCCGTGAAGCAGCAGCGAATTTCGGTTCTCAGTGCGTCGTCCTCGCGGTCGATGCGAAGCGGACGTCTGCGGGTTGGGAAGTTTACCTGTCCGGCGGCCGTGTCCCGACCGGCCTAGACGCTCTCGAATGGATACGTCGCGGCGTTGATCTTGGCGCCGGTGAGATACTGCTAACGTCGATGAACGCCGATGGAACTAAGGCCGGTTTTGAGATCGGACTGACGAGGGAAGTCGCCGCGGCTGTTCCGGTGCCGGTGATAGCCTCTGGCGGTGCCGGTACGATGGATGATTTTGCGGAGGTTTTTGTGCGAGGAAAAGCGGATGCGGCACTTGCGGCGAGCGTTTTTCATTTCGGAACGATCGGCATTCCGGAGTTGAAATCGTTCCTCGCGATGCGCGGTATCGAGGTCAGAATATGAGGCTAAATTACGAAAAATATGCTGACGGACTCGTGCCGGCGATAGTTCAGGACGATGCTTCGGGCGAAGTGCTGATGCTCGGATTCGTCAATGCGGCGGCGATCGAGAAAACCCGCGAAACCGGACTCGTCACCTTTTTTTCCAGGTCGCGGCAAGAGCTCTGGACGAAAGGTGAGAAGAGCGGGAATTTCCTGGAATTTGTTTCGATGAAAGAGGACTGTGACGCCGACACCGTGCTCATCAAAGCAAGGCCGCGCGGCCCCGTTTGCCATACGGGTTCGAGAACGTGTTTCGGCGAGGATAAACGGCCGGCGATCGACCGGATAGCTGATCTCGAAGCGATCATTGACGCGCGTCGGACTCAGTCGCCCGACGATTCGTACGTCGCAAAGCTATTCTCAAAGGGCCTGAACAAGATCGCTCAAAAGGTCGGGGAAGAGGCCGTCGAACTTATCATCGAGGCTAAGGACGACGATGAAGCGGAGTTTCGCGGCGAGGCGGCCGATCTGTTGTTTCACTATCTCGTCCTGCTTCGGGCAAAAGGCGTGAGTTTAGACGATGTGCTGGACGAACTTGCCACGCGGAAGCGGCATTGATCACTTCACGACGCCGCGTTTCGAACTCTCTATAAATTCAACCAAAAGATCGACCTCTTCGCATCCGACGATCTCTTCGCGGATGCGATCTACTGCCTGCGTTGTGTTGAGTTTTGCTGAGAGAAGGAGATGAAATGCATGGTTAAGCCGTTCGATCGTTTCGGCGGAATAGCCGCGGCGTTTCGCACCGACACGGTTGAGGCCGTAGCATTTCGCGTGGTTTCCCTGGATCGTCGCAAACGGCATAGCATCTTTAACGACGACGGAATATCCGCCGATAAAAGCTTCGCGGCCGACGCGGCAGAATTGATGCACGCCCGAGTAAGCGCCGACGCTCGCCCGGTCGGCTATTTCTACGTGCCCGGCTAGTGTCGCGGCGTTGGCCATAATGACCTCGCTGCCGACCTGGCAATCATGAGCAACGTGGGCCTGAGCCATCAGCAGGTTGTCGTCGCCGATCCGCGTGACGCCGCCGCCGCCCGAAGTGCCGCGATGGATGGTGACAAACTCGCGGATCTGATTTCGCTTACCGATGCGGGTCTTGGTCGGTTCGCCGGCGTACTTCAGGTCCTGCGGCCCGAGGCCGATCGAGACGAAGGGAAATACATGCGTTTCGTCACCAATGACCGTGTCGCCATCAACAACAACATGCGAATCCAGCCGCACGCCCGCGCCCAACTCGACGTCCGCGCCGACGGTGCAGAACGGGCCGATGTGGCAGCGCTCGCCGAACCTGGCCGACTCAGAGACGACTGCCGTTGGATGAATAAAAGTACCCATCAGATCAGGCGTTGTCATGATCAATGGGAGCTTTAGGTCCGCGAAAAACAAAGACGAGGAATACGACCGCGGCAACGAGCGAACCTATTGGTGAAAACGCACCAACAATACCGCAGACGAGAAAGGCGATCCAGCCGAGACGTTTCTTTCCGCGGCGGATCGCGAAGATCAGCGGGATCGCACCGAGGATCAGACCGATGATCACACCGGCCGCAAGGAGATAATAGAAGTACTGCTGGTACATCTGCTGCATTTGAGCTTGATCCATAGTTGTCTCCTATTTGGTGCGATCTGCGAAGATCGAGAGAATATCGGCCTCAGCCGTGACCTGGCCGTCGACCGAGGCGACGCCGTGCATCTTTTGCACACGGCTCCCGGTTCGAATGGTCGTTACCTCGAGCCGCAGTGTGTCGCCGGGCACGACGGGATGACGAAAACGGCAGTTGTCGAGGCCGCCAAAAAAAGGTACTTTATCTTCGCGGTTCTCAAACTCTCTGAGTCCGAGGATCGCTCCTACCTGAGCCAGAGCCTCGATCTGCAGCACTCCGGGCATTACCGGAGCCCCGGGGAAGTGGCCCTGAAAGTAGTTTTCGTTCACGGTCACCTGTTTGATCCCGACGATACGAACGCGAGGCTCGAGTTCGATGATCTTGTCGACAAGTAGGAAAGGATACCTGTGCGGCAAGATCTCCTGAATGCCTGCCATATCTAGAATGGTCGTCATAGTTACAAAACGAAATGAAACCAAAAATGCCGCGAAAAGGCAATTTGACCGGAATAAACCGGAAAGGCCAGACGAGACACACCGGTCTCATCTGGCCTCATATCCGCGTTTACTTAGGTCGCCCTATTTAGGTGTCGCTGCAGTTGCGGCAGCAGCTGGACGGGCGTTGTAGAACGTAATGAATTCCTTAGTGATGTCCGAAGCAGGATCGAGAGCAAGGATAGCGTTCGCGTTCGCGAGTGCGGCTATATCAAAAACGGCTGCAAAGCCCTTTGTCTTGGCAAATTCCTGGATAGCCTTTCCGATGTCGTTCTGAATAGGCCCAAGGACCGTGTTTCTGCGCGTCTGGAAAAGTGCTTCAGCATCCTTTTGTTTGAATTCGAGTTCACGCGCCAGTTTCTGTCCCTCTTCCTGTTTCGCCAGGATCGTGGCCTGATTGACAGGAACAGCCGGGTTCGCCTGCTGCATCTTTTGCAATTCTGCTGCGATGTCCTTGATGCGCTTGTCGATATTCTGCAGTTCGGTGATTCGGGGCTGGAACTCGGTATCGAGCGTCTTCATGGCGACTACGTATTTCGTGACGCCGCCGGTGCCTTTATCATCCGTTCCACCGAAAGCCCCGGTGTCGATCCAGCCGATCTTGGTCAGCGGTGCAGCCTGGCCAAATGTTGAAACAGCCAACAACGCTGTGAGAACGAACGTGAGGGCAAACGTAAACAATCTTTTCATTATCCTTTGAAACTCCTTAATTGACAGAAAGACCTAATCGCCCCTCTAATCTTTATATTCCCTTTGAAACATTTCGGGCAAAAACTGTTGCTTGTCGTTTCTAAAAAAAGGAAACGAAATAGTAATTAAATCGCCCGGCCTTGTCAACGTAATTCCGGCAAAGCCCTTAGAACGTACGGCCGACGGTGAATCGGAAGCCGTTTCGCTTACCCGGCAGGAAGATGCCCGGCAGTTCCTCTGTAAATCCTATCTTCGCGTTCGGGTTGTAGTAATAGATCAGACGGAACGGAACGTTGACGATCGGCACCTGAACACGGAATTCGAGACCGACGCTGGCCTTGTAATCCTTCAGCTTGTTGAACTTGGCCCCATCGACATCGAGCAGCGAATTCTGCTGAACTTCACCGCGAACATAGAGCTGCTGCACCTGCGGCGAGAGGCTCGTCGGACAGCCAAATCGGTTGCCACGGCAGAATTCGTTGATGTAGTCGGTCTTGGTCATCACGCGGCCGCGATAATAGAGAATGCTGCCAAAGCTGCTCTCAAGCACCGGCGTATTAATCAGTCCCAAAGCCGTCAAACGGCCGCCGCCGAGAAAATCGTCGTCATCGAGAAATTCGCTGTTGATGACCTGATTGCCCGTCGTGCGAAGGTTGAATACCGAACCGACGTCAGCAAAGATCGCCATTGTCGCCGGCCCGAATATCGGAATTCGATACTCGACGTTGGCCAGCAGCTGCGTGTCACCGCCGATGAAACGGAAGTTCCTGGTAAACAGAGCCGGATTGGCACCGCCGATACCCGTTACCTGACCGATGGTAGCGATCTCGTCAGCATCACGCTGCGGCAGGCCGGTATTCGTTTCGGGATCGCCGAAGGCGTTGGTAGTAAGCACAACGTTTCGGCTGGTCACATACGTATCGAACGGAGCGACAGGGCCGATCGAACGCGAATTGTAGCCGCGAATGTCATTTTCGCTGCCGAGATAATAGCGTTCATATGCGGGAACGCCGCCTACGAAGGAGATCGAGTTGGCATTGCGAATGTTATCGGTGATCGACCACGTGCCGATCGTACCTGCCTGTACCCGAAATGCGAAGACATGCGGATTTTTGCTGCGTTTGTTGCGGACCGGAATAAACTGCGAATAAGTGATGTTCGGCTGATAAGTACGAACATCTCCGCCGAGGCCCGCGAACGCAACTGAGAACGCGAGCGACTTACCGCCGACGGTATCGATGCCGTTCGCCGCAGGCTGTCGCGTGTCGTAAACGAAGGTTCCCGTAACGCGGCTCGTAATAATGTTCGGCTGGCGATAGATGACCGGGATCCGCGCCGCCGGATCGGCGAGGTCGTTGACCTCAGGATCGGCAATGCTCGTCGCCGAGAACTGGTACGTCAAACCCACACGCGAGAACTGAGTGAACTGCCTTTTCTTGAAAAACAGCTCAGAAAGCGGAGCCGTAGCAAAGACGTTGGCCCCGTAGGTCGTCTGAGTGAACAGATTGCTCTCGTCGGTCGTAACGGTGCCGAACGGATCGAAAAGGTCGCTGAGAATATCCTGATTCTGCGTAAGGAACGTGCCCTCGCCAAAGAACCTGTAGCGGCTAGCAAACACCGAGAATCCGACCGAGATCGGCCTGTCGCGGAAATACGGCTGCTGATACGTAAACTGCAGACTCTGCTGACGGTTACCGGCACCGACGTTAAACGAAAGAATTTCGCCCGTTCCGGCAAGGTTGTTGGTCGAGTATTCTAGCCCGAAGAACGAACCGCCGATACCCGAAACGCCGCCGTTGAACGAGATCTGCTGACGGCCTTTTTCCTTGACCTTGACGATCAGGTCGACGTCGCCTTTTTCTTCGTCAGTTCGGATCTCGATGTCCTGATCCTTATCGATCGGGTCGAAATACTGGGTTTGATTCAAGCGGGCGACTGAGATCTCAAGAAATCGCTGGTTGTAGATATCGCCTTCGTTGATTAGGAACTCGCGACGCATTACCTTGTCGCGGGTGAACGTGTTTCCCGTAAATTCGAGCCTGCGCAGCGAATACTGTTTTCCTTCGTCGATCGTGATCGTGATATCGACGATGCCTTCATCCGGATTATTCGGGTTGTCGCGAAACTGCGGATCGAATTCGGCCGTGTACTGGACAAATCCCTGCTGGCCGTATTCTTTCTTCAGGTTTTCGTAAACAGCCTCCTGCAGCCGTTTGCCGTCGGCAACCTCCCCTTTTTTGAGCCCGACGTAAGCGAGGATGAGCTGTTCAGAGAAGATCGAATTACCCTCGACCTTGAGTTCGCCGACGCGATATACCTTGCCCTCGGTAACTGGGATCTTGATGCGGAGCGTATCGTCCTTGGACGTGATAAGCGGCAGCGGGAAAGCCTTCAGGATCGGGAAGCCGGTGCGTTTGTAGCCGAGACCTTCTACCTCGGGCTCGCCGATCCGGGCCTGAAAATATCCTTTCGACCACATGTGAGCCCTGACGTTCTTCTGCAGGTCGTAGTCAAGCTTTCTGAGGTCGAGAATGTCCTGGCCTTTGACGCGCGACACGATGCCGGTCTCTTTTACCAGTTCGAGAGCATCGCGGAGTTCACCATCGCTGAACTTTTCATTTCCCTCGAACTCAATTTCGACGATTCGCGAGCGATAGCCTGGTTCGATATTGAACGTCAGAGCGATGGTCGTAGCTGAAACGGCTTCTTCGTCGATCTCTACCTTGGCATTCGGATAACCCTTTGCCGCGAGCATTTCTCGCAGGACACGGATCGCGCCACGGGCCTTCACCGGGTCGTAGATCGCTTCCTTAGAGATGCCGACGCGTTTCTCACGAAACTCTTTCAGAATATCGGCCTCTGTGATCGTGCTTGTGCCTTTGAACTGCAGATCGCGGATGAGCGGAAGTTCGGAAACCTCGAATATGACGTTAACGCCGCCGCGAATACCGTCCTCGGTAAGTACGCGGGTCTTCGTTTTGTCAAAGAAATTGAGCGCGAGCAATTCCTGCAGGTCGCGTTCGAGCGCCGCCGGATCGTAGACGTCGCCAGCCCTGGTCTTGGTGAAATACAGCAGGTCCTCGTCGCGCAGACGACGGTTGCCCTGAACGTCGACACTCTCGACTATCTGCTGCTGAGCCTTTTTCGAGGGAATAGCCTCTTTCTTCGCACCTTCATCGGTGCCGGCCAACACGCCGATCGTAAAAATGACCGACACGAGGACCGACGATCCCAGTGCGCGGAGAATATTCATAAATGCGAAACTTCCTATTACCGCAAAGTCAAAAGCCCGCCAGCGAGCCCGCTTTCGCCGTATAAATCTTTGTAAAAAAAGGGGTTATAAATACAATCACGGCGGCTATCAGTCGGATAAAGTTCGCGTAATTGGATTCGCCCAACCATAAGCAGGTTGCCCCACAGCGGCTTGTCTCAAACTTCCGAATTATACAGGGTAAATCTGAAAAATTGAAAAGCGGAGCCGAATAGCCCCGCTTTTTACTGCAAGTATTTACGGTACGGCAGTTACGCCTTTTGCGTCAGTTCCTTTTCAGTCTTCTTCGTCCTGACCTCACGAAATGCGAGGCGTTCGCCGCTCGGGTAGACCTCGACCGTACTTTCTTCGGAAATGTTTCCCTGGATCAATGCTTCGGACAGTTCGTCCTCGACATAACGCTGCAAAGCTCGTTTGAGCGGACGGGCGCCGTAGCTGCGGTCGGAACACGTTTTATCGATCAGCCATTTGCGCGCCGACGGAGCGAGTACGACGCGGAGACTTCGTTCGGCCACCATCTGATTCAGTTTTGACGTTTGCAGGTCGAGGATCTCAAAAAGGTCTTCGTCACTAAGCTCGTCAAAGATGATTATCTCGTCGAGGCGGTTGATGAATTCAGGTGCAAAGGTCTGCTTGACCTGCGACATCACCTGTTCTTCGATCTGGGTGCGAGACGCGTCAGCGGATGCCTGAAAGCCCATCGACGAACGTTTCTGGATGATCCGCGCTCCGATATTCGACGTGAGGATGAATATCGCTTGTTTACAGTCGACTGTGTGGCCCATGGCGTCGGTCAGCGCACCGTCTTCGAAAACCTGCAGCAGGATATTAAAGAGATCTGGATGAGCCTTTTCGACCTCGTCAAAAAGCACGACCGAGTACGGCGAACGACGGAGCTTTTCGGTCAGCTGGCCGCCTTCTTCGTGGCCGACATAGCCCGGAGGCGAGCCGATGAATTTGGACACCGAATGCTTTTCCATGAACTCGCTCATGTCAAAGCGGATGAGCGAACGTTCGGAGCCAAAGAGAAACTCGGCAAGCGATCGGGCAACTTCCGTTTTGCCGACACCGGTCGGGCCGAGGAACAGGAACGAACCGACGGGCCTCGCTGGATTCTTGAGCCCGGCACGCGAACGGCGGATCGCTCGCGCCAAAGCCGAGATCGCCGGCCGTTGCGAAATGATGCGTGCGTGTAGAGCTGTCTCGATCGAGAGTAGTTTTTCGGCTTCCTTTTGTTTGACCGAGGTAACCGGAACGCCGGTCCAACGCGCGATCACTTCGTCTACGTCGTCCTTCGTTACCTCGACCGCGAAAAACGAATCTTCGAGCGAGCGGAGTTCGAGCGAGATCAACTGATCCTCGTTCGCTGCTGCACGCTTCCAGTTTTCGACCGTCTCCTTCCACGACGGCTCGCTGCGGTTCTCGTTCTGATATCGAAGCTTCGCCCGTGCACCGGCCTCGTCCAACACGTCGATAGCCTTATCGGGAAGGAATCGATCCGGAATGTAGCGATTCGACTGGGTCACGGCCGCGACGAGAGCGTCTTTAGAATACCGAAGCTGGTGAAATGCTTCGTAGCGTTCGACTACACCGGAGATGATCTTGATAGCATCGGCCTCGTTCGGCGGTTCGATCTTGACGGATTGAAAACGGCGTTCGAGTGCACGGTCGCGCTCGATGGTTTTGCGATATTCGCCGGGCGTGGTCGCTCCGATGCACTGAATGTCGCCACGCGAAAGCGCCGGTTTGAGAATATTTGCCGCGTCAAGAGTACCCTCGGCCGAGCCTGCTCCGACGAGCGTATGAAGTTCGTCGATGAAAACGATGTTCTCTTCGCTCTCTTTCAGCTCGGCCATCATCTTTTTCAGACGTTCCTCGAACTGGCCGCGGTATTTCGTGCCCGCGACGATCAACGAGAGGTCGAGCGAGAGAATGCGTTTGTTCTCCAGGAACGTCGGAACGTTACGGTCGACAATGCGTTGGGCGAGCCCTTCGACGATCGCTGTTTTGCCAACGCCGCTTTCGCCGATCAGGACGGGATTGTTCTTCGTTCGACGGCAAAGTATCTCGATGATGCGTTCGAGTTCAGGTTCGCGGCCGACGAGCGGGTCGAGGCGGCCTTCGCCTGCGTCAGCGGTCAGATCGCGGGTGAATTCAGCCAGGCTCGGCGTTTTGGAATTGTCTTTTGGGCTCGAAAGAACGCCGGGAATCCCGCTCTGTCGAGTCATTTCGTCGCGGATGTCTTTCAGCCGAATGCCGTAGCCAAACAGGATCTCAGCGGCGATACTTTTTTCTTCGCGGACCATGCCGAGAAGCAAGTGCTCAGGCCCGATATGCCGGTTGCGAAGCTGACGGCTCTCGTCGTTCGCATAGAAAAGAATCTGCTTTGTCGCTGCGGAGAGATGGAGTTCGGAAGATTGCGGGATGCGCTCTTTTAGGACGATGCGGTCCTCGATATCCTTGCGGATCGTGTCGACTGTCAGTACGTGCCGGAACGGGAAGAAACGGGCCGAAAGCGTCTTGTCTTCACGCATCAACCCAAGCAGGATGTGCTCAGGGGCGATCACCTGCGAACCGTATTGGAGGGCTTCGTAGCGGGCGAAAAAGATCACCCTGCGGGACCTCTCCGTGTAACGTTCAAACATAGAATTCTTCTTCCGGATCGTCGCCCAGTATGTAGCGATTATAGCGAAGATCCGGTTACAGCGACACTTATTTCAAAGAAGTGTTAGTACGGGCTTTGAAGGAATATAGTTGTAACGCCCTGTTAAATCCAAGGAAAAGATGAGTTTTTCAGACAAAGTTTGCGCCGGCTAGTTCGGCATCCTCGAACGCTGATCGACGCCCGGTATCTCGTCGGCTGCGATCTCACGGACGAGTTGGCCTTCGCGTTTAGAAACGCCGCGTAGAACTTTACCCGCGGGAGCCAATTCAACACGCGAAGTTATTACGCGCGAGATGCGTCGCGGGAGGAATTTTGGCGCGACGTTCGCTATCGAATCGGCAAGCGAGACGATATCGCCGCCGCCGCCCCAATGCTCGCGAACGACGACGTCATCGGTACGGTTGACAAGCCTCAATAGCGTTAAAGCGACCACGTAAAGATCATCGACCTGGCCGATGAACGGAAATACATCGGGGATGAGGTCGATCGGAGATATGACGTAGACGACGGCGGCGGCAAACAGGGCCTTTTCAGCGGTCGGAACTCTGGCGTCCTTCAGCAGACGGCCTAGCAGCAGCAAAAGGTTTGGCAGGAACATCAGGAAGTTGTGCATCCGGCCCTTGAGTTCCGATCTTTCGCGACGCTTTAGTTTTTGTTCCGGTCTGTCCATCGTGTCCTCGTTTCACGCAGTTTAAGAAAAAGGCGAGTGTTTGAGCAAGTTTGGCGCGTTTCCGTTGTATGGTAAATTCAGAAACTTCAGGCAGGCAGAGCTTCCGCCGTTTTCTCTTATGATCCTTCAACGTATTCGCCAAAGAGCATCGGCCGACCTTCAGCACATCATCCTACCCGAAGGCGAAGACGTTCGTACGATCGAGGCCGCAGCGATCTGTTCGGCAGAGGGCATCGCGAAAATAACGCTGCTCGGCAGCGAGGAAAAGATCCGTGAACAGGCTGCGGCGTCTGGCTTTAATTTGAACGGGGTTTCGCTGATCGACCATCGTCGTTCGGCAGACCTGGCTAAACTCGCGAACCTCTATCACCAGCTCCGCCGTTCAAAAGGGACAACGCTTGAGGAAGCGGAGCAGGCCGTCCGGGATCCGCTTTATTTCGGAAATCTGCTCGTTCGCGAAGGAAAGGCTGACGGCTCCGTCGCGGGCGCAACGAATACCACGGCACACACGGTCGCCGCGGCCCTGCGATGCATCGGTGTGCGTGCGGGACTGCGAACCGTTTCGAGCTTTTTTCTGATGGTCGTGCCAGACAAGGCGTTTGGCGAAAAAGGGGCAATGATCTATGCCGATTGCGGTGTGGTCATCGATCCTGATGTAGCCGAACTTTCTGAGATCGCGATCGCGTCAGCCGATTCGTGCCGAGCCCTGCTCGAAGCCGAACCTCGCGTCGCGATGCTTTCGTTCTCGACCAAGGGAAGTGCGAAACACAAATTGATCGATAAAGTCGTCGAGGCGACGAAGACGGTGCGTGTCCGAATGCCCGAATTAGCGATCGATGGCGAACTGCAGGCCGATGCCGCGCTCGTGCCGTCCGTGGCTAGCTCAAAATCTCCCGGTTCGCCAGTCGCGGGCAAGGCCAACGTGCTTATATTTCCCGACCTCAATGCGGGAAACATCGCTTACAAACTTACTGAAAGACTCACCGGCGGCACTGCCATCGGGCCGATACTTCAGGGTCTGGACCGCCCCTGCAACGACCTCTCTCGCGGCTGCAAGGCCGAGGATATCGTCGACGCGGTCGCCATCACGGCGGTTCAATCGCAAGCACGAAAAGCAAGCTGATCTAGTGCGTGTGCGTCCTATGCGCAACCTCGCCGACCGGCGGCGGAATCGTTTCGGAACGCTCAGCTTTTCTGCGTTTTTTCTCTTCGTACATTGCGTGGTCCGCTTCGTCGATGATCGAATCAAAGCTTCGATCGTCAGTCATGTCGACATCGGCTTTCCCGATACTGCAGGCAACGGAGTACGGCTTGCCGGAGGTTCGGTTATATGCCTCGAGTCCGGTGTAGATGCGATCGATCACGGACTCTGTATTGTCACCGGCACCGATCGTCAGGATCACGAACTCGTCTCCGCCCCAGCGAGCGACGAGATCGCCACCGCGAACGGCCGACCGGACTACCTGAGCCAGAGCTTTTATCGCATCAGAACCCGCCTCATGGCCGAGCGTGTCATTTATCTTCTTTAGGCCGTCCATGTCGGCGAATAGCAGTGCGAGGCCGCGTGCAGTTCCGCTGTGGCGTTCGAGCCGCAGTTGCTGTTCTGCGAGAGTGAGAAACCCACGTCGGTTGTAAAGGCCTGTGAGTTCGTCAGTCAGCGAGAGTGCCTTAAGTTCCTTTTGCGCCCGCATCAGTTCTGTAACGTCCAAGGCATGGCCGATGACGTATGGATCTTTGTCGGTTTCGTTGACCAAGATGCTCTGAAATTGCCACAGGAGATGGCTTCCGTCCTTGGCTACTATCTCGAGCAGTCCGGTCGAGAGGCCTTCATGCTCTATTGCTCGCAGATACAGATCGATCCCGACAAGCCGCTCTTCGGGTACGAACGTACTCAGGTTTTTGCCCTCGATCTCGCTGAGGGAATACCCCGAGGCAGAGAGAACCGCCGGATTTACGCTGAGGAGTATTCCGTCAACAGTGTGAATGCAGATGAGGCCCTGACTGTAGTTGAAAAGATCCCGATATTGCTCTTCCTTCTCTTTCAGCTCCTCTTCGACACGCGACCGCAAAGCGTCGATCTCGTCAGTCGACAACGAGTAGTAGAAAAGGATCGCCGCCATTACGGCCATCGAAAGTCCGATCGTTAAAGACAGGCGGAAGCTCGGATCGTAAAGGCCGGCTTGTGATCCTGCATGCAGCACGAGCCCGATCGCGGGCGGTATCACGAGTACGACCGGGATAATTCGACGGGCCATTCGACCGCCCGCACCCTTGCTGGCGAGGACCCTGGAGAGGCTTGAACGTTCGTCGATCAGGCCGATGCCGGTCGTCAGGATGATAAATGCGAGAGCCGCCGGTATCGCGATCGAGTTCTCTGATGCAAGTCCGTAAAGCGGCTCGGCACCATAGAGAATTCCGAGAGCGGAAATTACAACGATCACCCGCGTGATCGACACCAAGACATCGGCAGATCTGCGTCCAACTCGCAGCGAGAGTAAGGTAACTGACGCTCCTACCAAAACGAAGCTCACGGCCGACTGGGGCGACATCGTACCGCCCCCAAGGCCGAATTCGAAAATCCCGGTGTACTCAAGCAGGGTCAGGATACCGGCCACAGAGACCGAACTGCCCACGACCGCGGCACTCCATGAGCGGCGACGTTTAGCCCACAGGAGAAGAAGAAGCGATAGGCCGCAAAGAATGAACGTGATCCCAGTAAGAGGCTTCATCGTCGGTGAGCCCGGTATCAGCGATCGAAGTATTCGTAAGTCAGCAAGCCAGCCGGCGAGAGAGACCAGACCGACAAAACAAGTAATGGCCGCGCACCATCTAACGGTTCGCTCTACGGAAGAAGTTTGCAGAACAGAGTTCATTCAAGGACCGGAGGTTGTAAGCAAGGGGGCGCAAGAAACTGGAGGCGTGGGGTCAGAGTCCGCCAACCTAAAGAATACCAAGGACCTTACGGAAAAACAACAAGTTTTAACGCCAAGGGAACGTTCTCGTGCCTCCCCGATCAGTTGCTTAGGATCTGTTTGATCTCTCGTTCGGTAAGTTTGACCCGCGATCGCAGGATCTCGACGTATTCGCGTACGGAATAGAGCGGATAATCTGTGCCGAAAACGACCCGTTTCACGCCGAGTTTCCTAATGTAGGACGCCAGATCGGCAAACTCGGCGTCGGTGAGTTTCCGGACGCCGTCGCTGTCTTTGTCGAGAGCAGCGGCCGAGAGGTCAAACCGTATCGTGTGCTTCTTTAAAGCCGGGTTTGTCGCAAATGCGGTTACAAATGCGTCTAGAAACGCCTTGGTGCGGTCGTTAAATCCGCCCGATGAGCCCAGATGCGCGATCTGGACCTTAACCGGCTTGATCCTAGCGAGGATCTCATCGACAAAGAGTTTCACGTCGGGCTGACCAAATCGTCGATGCGAGTTGTCGAAGTGAAAGACGATCGGCATCTTGTTCTCGGCCGCAAATGCAAAGACGGCGCGGATCTTTTCCAGTTGAGCGGGCACGGTCAGGTAAAGCTGCGACGCGTTGCCATGGAGCTTTAGGCCGTCGGCCCGGAGCTGCTGCTTGCAACGGCGCACTTCATCGATCGCATAGTCCTTTAGTGGGTTGATCCCGCAAAACACTTTCACCGTACTGCCGATCTTTTTCCGTGCGGCCATCAAATAGTAGTTCTCTGCTTGCACGAGGGCCAGCTCGTTCTCGACCTTGCCAAATTCGGGATGACCGAAGAGATACGCCATCGAGATGAGGCTCATTCGCTTCGTGCCGAGCCTGCGAACGATCGCATCCGTGTCAGAGTAATCGGCGTCGGGCTTCGAGAACGGGATCCCCACGTCCTTAAAGAGCTTGATCATTCGCGGGCTCATAATGTGCACGTGATGATCGGTGATATCGCTCGGCTTGGGCAGCTGCGCATCTGTAGACAGAGTCAGCGTCGCGACCAACAGTAGCATCGCGAAAATCCCGGATCTTTTCATAATTCCCGTCATTCTTTCACCTTTTGGCCTGGATCAGTAATTCGCTTGATGCCCGAGACGTGCGACAAGATCGCTTTCCAGACGCCATTACGCTTGATAAGCACGTTGCTGGATTGGTACTCCATCCGAAACGTTCCGTCTTTATCTCGCGATACGATGTGGCCGGTGCCGGCTACGACCGCGGTACCATTCTCAAAGATATCGAGCCTCTTGATCTCAAATCGGAATGAGGCGTACGTCGGCTTGTTCGCGGCTATGTACTCCAATTCTTTCTTCTTGTTTGACCATTCGCCCGAACCGTCGATCATCTGGAATTCGTCCGCCAGTATGCGGTCGAGCAGCCGCGTATCCTGTTCGCGATAGGCCTTGGGCCACTCGACCTCTTTCATATAGCGGAGCGTCGTTGCGTCAGCCGTTTCAGGCTTGGACTGGGCAGAGGCTGTGAGAACTGCGATCGAAACAAAACACAAACAGTTGGCGAGGTAGTAGATCGGGTTTTTCATAGTATTTCTCCAGTCAAATGAGAACACGTCCGACCAGCGAGAAACCTTGTCGGCGGCTGATTCTTCCTTTTCGACCCATGAAATACAGCGTTATAATGGCGGAAATCACCTGATCACCATGCCGATCTATGAATTTTCAGACCTGTTGCTCGACACCGACCGGCGAACGCTCGCACGCGGCGGCCGTGAAATAGAACTCGCGGGCCGGGCTTTTGACGTTCTCGCCGAGCTGATCAAGGCCGCACCGAATGTCGTCTCAAAGTCGGAGCTGATCGACACCGTCTGGGAAGGCCTCGCCGTCGAGGACAACTGCGTCGAGCGAACTGTCCACGCCATTCGCAAAGCTCTTAAAGACGAGGCAAACAGCCCGAGGTTCATCAAGACGATCCGGTCACGAGGTTATCTCTTCGTCGGCGATGCGCGGATCAAGCCGCAGGCCGACATAGAATTTTCAAGGACGGACTCGGCAGTTTCGAAGGGTCGGCGGCGACTGTCTTTTCGCACGGCGGCGGCAGGAACGATCCTGATAGTGTTTTTCGTCACCGCGCTTTGGTTTGGTGGCGACGCCTACGGATCACTGTCCACAACACGGGTTTTTGCGGACGATTTTTCGAATCCTGAGGGAAGTGATACCAATTGGCGTTTCGATGGCTCAAACGTCCGTATTGTCGACGGCACTGTAAAGATCACGGTGGATAAGGTCGATGCGGGAGGAACACTACTCTCGCGAGAGATAAAGATCGACCCTGCGAAGCCGTTATCGATCCGCACGAGAATGCGCGTCGCCTACAACCAAGGTGTAGACATGAACGTGGATTTCGTTGCGACGTTCGGAATTCGGTTTCCCGGCGACAGCGATGAACTTGTCGCGATCAAATATGCCAATGCAGACGGCGAGTTCTGTTATCCCGGCAATATCGTTAAGATCGATGGATTTTATCTGACGCAGAAGGATGGCGACGTCAGGAGAAACGCTCACCACGTCGATGGACGTATCGGTCCGCGGGTCGAGCCGGTCTGGGACGAATGGTTCACGCAGGAGATCGGCTACGATCCGAATACGCAGATCCTTTCGCTAACAGTGAACGACGGCCCGCGCGAAGAAATGCAGATCGGAAAGCTTCCTCTGGGTGATAGCAATGCGATCCGGATCGAGGCCTATCCTCGAGGCTGGTGGCTCCACCATTCGATAGAACTGGATGAGATCTCGATAACGCAGCCTGCATAACGGCAGATCATTTCGCGACCAAAGCGGCGATACGCAGCGGGCCGCCGCTGCCACCTTTGATCTTCATCGGAAATGCAACGACCTGAAAGCCTTTCGCGGGGAGTTTGCTCATATCGCCGACGTTCTCAAATGCCGGAATGTCGCGGGTCATCAGCGTGACGTGCGATTCGAATTTTGTTGATTGGCCATAGTCGATGCTTGCAGTGTCGATACCAACCGCTTTGAACTTACGATTCTCAACGAGCCATTTTGCGGCGTCGGGGTGCAGGCCGGGGAAGTGAAGATCTTTGACCGCATCGGCGCCTTTCTGATCGGTGCCGAGATACGACTTCTTGTCCGGCCAACGTGATGCAAAGCCGGTCTGAAACATGATGATCGCCCACTCGGGGATCTTGCCGTTCGTAGTCTCCCAAGCCTTGATGTCGTCCGCAGCTATTTGGTAGTCGCGATCTGCCTGAGCCTTTGCCGATACGTCGATCTTGACCGCTTCGCCGACCAGATTCTGGATGTCGATAGCGCCGGCGGTCTTGCGGCCTTCGGCAAAGTGAACGGGAGCGTCGAGGTGAGTGCCGCCGTGTTCAGCGCCTGAGAAGTTGTAAGCCGAATAATAGAAACCGCCTTCCGTCCGACCCTCAGCGACCGTTGTCCGCTTAAAGGGTTCAGCTGTGACCCAATAGATCGTGTCTTCGCCGAATGGATGCGTCAGATCTATCCATTCGCCCGAAAGAGCTGCATTCTGATCATTCGAATTGCACGCGGAAAGTATGATCGCCGCGCATACGCACGCAAGCAGGGTCGAGAGCTTGTTGGTCATAATGCGACCATCGTACTCCGACTTAGCGCGTGATGGAAGTCCGGCGTTTCAGGTCGTAGCGTTCGCCCGGTGCCAGAAACGTGACACTAAATTCCCGTTTTCGTTTCGCGGGCGAGACCATCATCACCCAGGTCGTTCCGACGGCGGTCAGGTGACGGTCGTTCTCGATCAGTACGGCGTTGTCCTCATCGATGCCGATCCCGAGAAATGCGGGATTCTCAAAAATGAACCCGAACAACCGATTGTGCCGCTGACGAACTAGAAAATGCTGGTCAAACATAACGTTCGGCAGTAGGCCGAGCCCTTTCCGAACGCCGACCTTTTTGCCGTCGATGATCTTGAGGTCGGCGTCGCCCGTCATCATAGGGTCCGACATCACCGCCGCTCCCGCACTCGTTCCGCCGAACGGCAGTCCCTTTCTGTACCGTTCACGGAATATTTGAAGTAACTCTTCGTCCGCTAGAACGTCCATTATGCGATTCTGATCGCCGCCGGAAAAGAATACGGCGGTCGCAGTCTTCATCTGTTCGAGCAATGCTGTGCGTTTTTCAGCATCGAGCGGCCGCGTCGCGGCATGAGTAACGGTGCCTGCCCCGGCTTCGGCAAAGTTCTTTCGAAGAGCCTCAAAGCTTGCGTCAGGCGTGGCCGTCGCCCATGTGATCGCCAGGATATTGGCTTTTGAGCCGCCGGCCCATTCGACGAACTTCTTCACCGCTTCGGGCGGACGCGTTCCGCCGCCAACGACGAGAAGCCGCTGTTGTCCGAGCGCGGAGACGGTGAGGACGATAGTTAGGATCGCGAAAATACAGATTCTGCGAATAGCAAATATTGCGGTCATATTAGTTTAGTACAGCTCAGGCTGCCCGGCGGGCCGCGACTTCCAACGCCTGTGAATCCAGACCCATTGATCGGGATAGCGGCGGATCACATCTTCGATCACGGCGGTAAACTTGGCCGTGGTCGCCGCGATATCCGCTTCGCGGTCGCCGGTGTCGACCGGTTCGATTATGGGGCCGTTGATCAGCGAGTATCGGGCGCTGGCCTCATTCCAGACGGCAAAGAGAGGCACGATCGCGCCGTTCGCCCGCTGAGCAAGAAGAGCCGGGCCAGCCGTCGTACACGCGTCGACGCCGAAGAACGGAACAAAAACTCCCTCTTTCGGGTGAGTGTTTGCATCAGCCAGGATGCCGACATTCTCACCGTTCCTCAAGATCCTGAGTATTCGCGAAGCCGAGCCCGATTTGTCGATCTGGCGATTGCCAAAACGCGAACGCATCCCCTCGATCATGGCATCGAGCTTCGGGTTGTCCATCTTGCGCGAAAGCAGATTCGACGGGCCGAAAAGCATCGAATACGTGATCGCGAAAAGCTCCCAATTCCCCAAATGGGCGGTGAGAACGATGAATCCACGTTTTTCGTCGCGAAGTTTCTTGAACTCGGCTTCAAACTCCGGATCTAATTCGACGTCGATCAGCTTGTGCAGGTTTTCGCGTGTAAGCGAATTGAATGACGCGACCATCCCGAGCGTGCGGCCGAGACTTTTGAACGATCGTTTTAGCAGATGGACGCGTTCCGCTTCGGGCATTTCGGGAAACGCGATCTCGATGCTTCTGAGGCCAACCCGGCGAAGCTTTCCAAAGATCCGGTAGCCGACCCACGCCACGGCAAAACCAATACCCACCGAAACCCGTCGCGGCAGCACGCCGAGAATGACAAGTATCGAACGGGCGAGCATATACTCGGCCCAGATCTGCGGTGTGCTTTTTACGGCCATTTCCGCATCTTACTTTAGAGATAGAGCCCACTTTTTCAAAGCGAATACGCCCTTCCGATAACTCTTACATAACTCTTACATTTGTGTTTGCTGAAACCTGCTAGCCTTAGAACAGTGGCCTTCTTCTTGCTCGACCCCAAGGCTGCGAATCGAAATATCTGAGGTTTATTGAATGCAAAATGTAGTCGAGTTCGAACGCGGTGCGAAACGCGGCCTGAATTGGAACACTCTGTTCTTCGTCGTACTTTTTCACGTACTTGCGATCCCCGTCTTTTTCACGTTCAGCTGGCAGAATCTGATCCCGACGCTCGTGCTTTGGTTGGCAGCGAACAGTTGGGGCATCGGCCTCGGCTTTCACCGGCTCCTTACGCACCGAGGCTTTACGACGTCGCGTTGGATGACGCGCGTTCTGGCGACATTCGGTACGCTCGCTCTGCAGTCAGGGCCGATCACCTGGGTGACGACTCACCGCATTCATCACGCATTCACCGATACCGACCGCGACCCGCACACGCCGCGAAAAGGCGTCTGGTGGTCGCACATCGGCTGGATATTCGAGGGCGTTGCACAGGTCTATCCTGAGCCGGTTCGCAAGAAATATTCACCCGACCTGATCCGCGACCCGTATCTCGTTTGGCTCGACAATTATTACTACGTCACATCGATCATCGTTGGTGTTGGGCTGTTCGCGATCGGCGGTTGGCAGATGGTCTGTTGGGCCGTGTTCGCACGCGTCGTTTTCGGCTGGCACACGACCTGGTTGGTCAACTCGGCGACGCACCTGTGGGGGAGCCGCCGGTTCGAGACGCGAGACGATTCGCGAAACAACGCGCTCGTCGCGGCTCTTACCTTTGGCGAAGGCTGGCACAACAACCATCATGCGTATCCGCGTTCGGCACGCCACGGATTGACGTGGAAAGAGATCGATGTCAACTGGATACAGCTTCGAATTCTAGAGAAACTCGGCCTGATCCGCGACGTTTACGCCTACGATCTGGAAGCTGAGGATATCGAGGAGATGCAGCTTCGCAATGCGGCCTAAGGTTCACTAGCGGCACAAAATTACATATCATTCAGGGATGCGTCGCCGCGGCACTGCGATCTTTTTCCTGATCCTCGGGATCAGTCTGTCGGCGCTCGCCATCGCACTCAACGTTGGCTGGATCCTCCTGAATCTGCGCGAGGTGGCCCTGCTGGTCTTCGGCGTGATATTTTTCTCGCTGATCATCACGGGGCTTATCCTCAATACGATCTTTCTCGTACGCGAGATCCGAAAGAACGAGCAGCACAACGCATTCCTCAACGCAGTAACGCACGAGCTGAAAACGCCGATCGCTTCGATAAAGCTTTACCTCGAAACGCTCAAGAACCGCGATGTCTCGGACGCCAAGCGACGGGAGTTCTACGAAATTATGCTCGAGGATAATGCGCGGCTCCTGGACACGGTCGAACAGGTGCTGCAGGCGAGCCGCACGCGTGAAAAGAAGCGGGAAACGGATCTCGCAACGGTCCACATCAACGACCTCGTCAGCGAGACCGTGTCGATGGTTCGTTCGAGGCGCCGTCTTGACGAATCGTCGATCAAGTTTCGCCCGGCGACCCATGACGTCGTTGTTCGGGGCGACCGCTCGGAGCTGCAGACGGCGTTCGCAAACCTTATCGACAACGCGGTCAAGTATTCTGCTGGCGTCCCCAAGATCTCGGTAAGGGTGAGGTCTTCGCGTGTAGCTCGGACGACCGACGTTTATGTGCGCGACCGGGGGATCGGCATCGCAAAGCAGGAATTGAAGCAAATATTCAAACGGTTCTATCGAGTTAAGCCCGAGAACGGTCATACGGCAAAAGGCACCGGCCTCGGCCTCGCTATCGTCAAGGACGTCATCGAAAAACACGGCGGCCGCGTGCGTGCGGAAAGCAAAGGACCCGGGAAAGGCACGACCTTTTTTGTCAGGCTGCCGGTCGAGCAATGAAGATACTTATCGTCGAAGACGAGACTCACATAGCCGAGGGACTGACCTACAATCTCGAGGCCGAAGGCTACTTCGTCGAATCGGTCGAGACAGGCGACGAAGCTCTCGAACGCCTCTCGACCAAGACGTTCGATGCGATCGTGCTCGACGTGATGCTTCCCGGCATCGATGGTTTTGAGACTGCTAGTACTCTACGTGAACGTGCCGACTACACGCCGATCTTGATGCTCACGGCCCGCGGGCGGCCTGAGGACGTTCTGCGTGGTTTCGCCGCGGGAGCGGACGACTATCTGCCCAAACCATTCGATCTTGATATCTTTCTTGCCCGGCTCAATGGCCTGCTTCGCCGCCGTCGCTGGGCGGAAAAAGAGAAAAAGCAGACGGTCGGAACTGTCGAGGTCAACGGCCGCGTCGTCGATCTCGATAATCTCGAAATGCGAAACGGCGACGACGTTTCGCCGCTGACGCTCATGGAAACGCGGCTGCTGCAGTACCTCTTCGAGAACGAAGGCCGCGCCGTTTCGCGCAAAGAGATCCTCGAGGATGTCTGGCAGCTTCAGGAAGATACGGACACGCGGGCCATCGATAATTTCATCGTCCGGCTGCGGCGCTACCTGGAAGATCAGCCGAACGATCCGAAGATCGTTCAGACGGTGCGCGGCGTCGGTTACCGATATGTCGATCCGGCAAAGTCCGAGCGTTCCGCATGACCATATCGACGGCGTTCGATGACCTTTATCCCCGAACGCCAATCCTCGTGCAGTTCAAATCCCCAGATCTCAATTTCTCTAGTAAGACAGGCCGCAAATAGGTCCAGATCGCGGTGAATGCTCCACGCCGGCGAGACAAGATAAACGATCGCCGGCTCGTCCGATATCTCGCGGCCTTCGAAAAGGTCCGCAGCGGCGAGTATCCCGCGACGCCGGTGATGCTCGATCTTTCGCCAGTAATCCGCAACCTGGAAGATCGCCTCGCGATCGGGCTGCGTCTTGATCTCGACGATCACGAGCCGTCCATCTCGTCGCAGGGCAAGCAGATCGATCTTGTCCGTCGCCGCTCGGAACTGATCGTAGACAGGCGATAGGATGAGATTGCCGTCGAGCTGCGAAATGTCGCGACGAACCAGAGAACCGAGCCACGCTTCGCTCAACTGCCGGTAATTGCTGTGCTTCTTGTTCTCGGGCCTCGTCGCACGGCCGTCTTTCAGGTCGTCGATCAAGGTTTCGAGTTCTATCCACGAATCGTTCGTCAGCGGACGACGTTCGCGGCCCACGCCGAACCACGCCTTTTCGATGCCGAGCAGCGTACGAACCCTCGCAAACGGCAGCCCGCGGAATCTGAGCGATTCACCGTGCCGGGAATACACGATGTCGATGTCGTCCGGAGCTAGAGCGACGATCGCTTCGCCGACAAGGCTCTGCGGCAGGTCGCGGATCATGCTCAGTTTCGGGGGTTTTGCACGCCAGAGCGATGAGACCGGCATCATCGCAAGTGTCTTGAGGGCGATCGGCTCGCTGCGGCGGTCGATCTCAAGGATCGTCAGCTTCGACTTCCATTTCTCGGTGAACAACGCATGAAGCCGCTGCATCGCCCGGGCATGACGCTTCTCACCGATGACCCAGAGGTCGAGCACCGGTTTTTTCTTTCGCTCGCCGAGTTTTTCGCAAAGTTTGATAGCGGCGGTAAAGACGGATTCAACATTCATCTTAGCCGTGACATCGGCGATCGCGGCAAATCTCTTCTTCTCCGCCGTATCGAATTCGATCACGGCGAGCCGTCCGCCGGGTTCGTTCAGTGCGGTGCGGACGATGCGGAAGCCCGCGAATGAGTGCTCGATCATCGAGGCGATCTCTTCCGCGATCTTTTCCCGGGCGGTAGCGATGTCTGCGGCGAGATCGGCCGGCTCGGTCCGTGGAACGAGTGAGATGACGAATGTATTCGTTCGGAATGCGGACGAAAGAGTGAGTTTTATCGACTCGCCGTCGGACGTAAAACCGTTGAGTCGCAACGATTTGAACCCTGTTTCATCAATAAAGCCGAAATGCGTTTTTTTGTCCTGCTCGTAGACTTCGAGCTCCGTACGGAGTACCGAGAACGAGCGGCCGTTTTCGTCGATCAGCAGCCATTCTTCGCGAGTCGCGATCAGCTCATTCAACTCGTCGCCTACCATTCGTGATTGTCCGCGAAGTACCTGACCATCGCGCGCGCCCAGTCGCGATAGCCCTGTTCGGATGGGTGAAGCCCGTCGGCGAAAAAGCCGTCGACCTCGACCTCGACCGGCTGCGGGAAGTAGAAAACCCGTTCGAGCTGGCGCGAAAATTCGATCGAATTTCGATTGTGCATCTGCGAAAGCTGCCAGAGTATCTGCTTGATCGGCGTGGGCAGCACCGGCGAGTAGATGATCATCGGGCAATTGGACATGAAGATCGCCGCGTTTGGGTTTCGTTCGCGCAGAATTCCGAGCAATTCGAGCATGTCACTACGCCATTTCGCGGGGCTTGAAAGCGTCATCACGTCGTTGCCGCCGAGGCCGACGAGAACGTAGTCGAACGTTTCGTTGGGTATCAGTGGTACGAGTTCGTTGATAGTTCTTCGGGCGGTCACGCCAGACTTGCCGACGACCGACCATTCGACGCCGCGGCCGATCTCCTCGCTAAGAAAACGGGCGAACTGACCGGCGAGAGCCTTCTCATGGTCACGAGCGCCGAGCCCGGCGACGGTCGATTCGCCGATCACGAGCAGCTTAGCGGCATCGTCAGCGTCGCCGACGCGCCCCGTTTTTGCCCCCGCCGCGTCCGGAAGAACGCCGACCTTCCAACGCACGATCCGGCTTTGCAGATACACGAATGGCGCGATCGGCGCAACGAGCGCCGCTCCAGCGTAGAACCGTCTTTGCAATTTTTTAAGCTCGTTCGACTCGCTAGCCATAAATTGTCGATATGATAAAATTCGATAACCCGGATGTTTTTGTCAAATGCCCGTAAATACTTGCTGTTAGGGTGCTTTGTCACCCTATTTTCATTGGGCTGCAGCGGCCCGGTGACGAACCCTATTCAGCCCGTCGCGACTGCTACACCGAGCGAGCAGTTTCCATTTTCGACAAAAGAACCCGAGGTTTACAGGGCCGAGATCGTCATTTCTGCGGGCGGCACGGAATCGAAATGGGACGTCGCTCGAAAGGGTGAGCTCTCGCGAATAGACTTTTACGACGCGGGCCAGATGGTCCGCACGCAGTTGAGAACCGACGGCGTGTATTCGATCGATCATGTGAAAAAGACTTACTCGGTCGACGCTCCGAGCCGCGGATCGGTCGCCGAGTTTTCGGGAAGGTTCTTTCGCGGACGCGACTTTAAGAAATTCGAATTACTCGGCCGCGAGAACAGCCAGGCGCGGTACAGCGCTAGTGATGCCAACGGCTCCGCATCGGTCATTGTGACGATCGACGAGAATGTCGGACTGATGGTCCGTCAGGAGTTCACGCCTGTGCCGGGAAGCGAGTCACCGGCCGTAGTTTACGAAATGCGCGGGCTGAGTCTTGAGGTCGATGACTCTGTGTTTCAGCTGCCGGCCGACTATCGGCGGGTCGAGCGCTCGACGCCAAACGAGTAGGAAGGTATCGTCATTTGCGGTCAACTGATGGAACAGATCCGTAAATTTATCAAATACATCCGGCCGTATCGCTGGACGGTCGCGATTGGCATCGCCTGCATACTCGTCTCGATGTGTTTCGGACTGCTGATCCCGTACATGGTTGGGCAGGCGGTCGACGACCTCGCGGTCGCGGTGACACGCGAAAAGATCATCTATTATCCGCTAGTCATCCTCGGCATCAGCCTGATGAGCGGCATTTTTCTCTTTCTACAGAGGCGTCTGCTGATCAACACATCGCGGCATATCGAATTCGACATGCGCGAGGATTTCTATGCTTCGCTCGTCAACCAGCCGCTCAGCTATTTTCACGAGAACCGCGTCGGCGATCTGATGGCGCGTGCGACCAACGACCTCGGTGCGATCCGCCAGATCGTCGGGCCGATGATCCTGTACAGCTTTCAGGCGATCTTCGCCTTGTGCATCGCGCTGCCGATCATGCTCGGCATCTCGGTCAAGCTCACGCTGCTGATGCTCATCCCGCTGCCGCTTGTTTCGCTGACCGTAAAATTTCTCGGAGCTCAGATCCACAAGCGGTTCGAGAAGATACAGGAATACTTTTCGGATATTTCGGCACGGGCCCAGGAAAATCTGACTGGCGTACGCGTCGTTCGGGCATACGCGCAGGAAGACGCCGAGATCGAGCAGTTCCAAGTGCTCAATCGAGAATACGCCGATCAGAATCTCAGGCTCGTCAAATTCGCCGCGGCGATGCGGCCAATGCTGTTTTTCTTTATAGGGCTCGGATTTGTGATCATCGTTGCCGTAGGCGTGCCGATGGCGGTCCGCGGCGAGATAACGGCGGGCGACTTTACGGCATTCATCCTATATTTGCAGCGGATGATCTGGTATCTGATCGCCCTCGGTTTTGTCGTTAACCTATGGCAGCGGGGAACTGCTTCGCTCAAGCGATTTAACAAGGTGCTCGAAGCGATACCCGCGATCAAAGACGAACCCGGAGTCGAACCGCAGCCTGCGATCAAAGGGGCGATAGAGTTTCGGGATCTTTCGTTCTCATATGGATCCGCTGTGACTGCCACCGAGAACACAGAGACCTCTGAGAATGGAAGCAACGGCTCCCCTCCTTACGAAGGAGGGGTGGCAGCCGCTTCGGCTGACGGGGTGGTTCTCTCGTCTCGTCGCGACTCCACAACAGTACTCAAAGACATCGATCTAAAGATCCCCGCCGGCCAGACCGTAGCATTCGTAGGCAAGACCGGCAGCGGCAAATCGACGCTCGTCAGCCTCGTACCGCGTTTGATGGACGCACCCGATGGCCGTGTGTTGATCGACGGCAAGCCGGTCCGCGATTACCCGCTCGCCCAGTTGCGTTCGGCGATCGGATTCGTCCCGCAAGAGACGTTTCTATTCAGCGACACGCTGGCGAATAATATTGCGTTCGGCGTCCCTTACGGGTCCCCTCCTTACGAAGGAGGGGTGGCAGCCGCTTCGGCTGACGGGGTGGTTCTCTCCGCAGGTGCTGCGGATCAACGTAGTTCATCGAACCCGTCGTTGGCGAGTCGTTCAGTAGAGAACCACCCCGCGGCTAAAGCCGCACCCCTCCTTCGTAAGGAGGGGAGGATGACGGTCGAGTCCGCCGCTGAGATCGCTGGTCTCGCAGACGACATCGAGGATTTCCCGAACAAATACGAGCAGCTCGTCGGCGAACGCGGCATCACCCTTTCGGGCGGGCAAAAGCAGCGAACGGCGATCGCCCGTGCGGTGATGCGTGATCCGCGGATACTGATCCTCGACGATTCACTAAGCGCGGTCGATACTTATACCGAGGAGAAGATCCTCGGAAACCTTCGCGGCGTCCGCTCGGGCCGAACGACGCTGATCGTCTCGCACCGCGTGTCGACCATCAAAGACGCCGACCTGATCTGCGTAATGCACGAAGGACGTATCATTGAACGCGGCACCCACGCCGAACTCCTCCAACTCGATGGCGAATACGCGGACCTCTATGAGCGTCAACTGCTCGAAGAAGAGATAGAATCTACTGAATGACCGAAGTTGTGAAAGTAATTGGCGGCGGCCTTGCTGGTGTCGAGGCTGCGTGGCAGGCGGCGGAGCTTGGCGCGAACGTGCTTCTGTACGAGATGCGGCCGCTGACACAGACGCCGGCGCACCGGACTGATCAGCTTGCCGAGATCGTGTGTTCGAACTCGCTGAAAAGTGACGAGCCGGGAAGTGCGCCCTATCTGCTAAAGGAAGAGCTTCGTCGCGGCGGTTCGCTGGTGATGGAGGCCGCGGCAGCGACACGTGTGCCCGCGGGTGCGGCCCTTTCGGTCGACCGCGGCAAATTCGCCGAGTACATCACCGAAAAGATCGAGCGGCACCCTCGGATCGAGATTGTCAGGGAAGAGGTCAAAGAGCTTAAAGAGCGCGAGCGGAATGCCTGCGGTCCAGTCATTATTGCCACAGGGCCGCTTACCAGCGATGCCTTGACCGCCGACATCATGCGATTTACAGGTGACGATCAGCTCTATTTTTACGATGCGATCGCGCCGATCATTGCGGCGGATTCGATCGATATGTCGATCGCGTTCAAGGCCGCGCGTTATGGGAAAGGCGGCGACGATTACATCAATTGCCCGATGTCACGCGAAGAATACCAAGTGTTTTTCGACGCGTTAGTTGAAGCTAAGTCCGTACCGCTCAAACGTTTCGAGGAAACGCACTGGTTCGAGAGCTGTCTGCCGATCGAAGAGATCGCCCGCCGCGGCGTAGACACACTCCGTTTCGGCCCGATGAAGCCCAAAGGCCTGCCCGATCCGCGTACCGGCGAAGAGCCCTACGCAGCGGTACAGTTGCGTCAGGAGAATCTGATGGCTGACGCTTATGGCATGGTCGGTTTTCAGAATCACCTGCGTTATGGCGAGCAAGAACGTGTGCTCAAACTAATTCCCGGACTTGAGAACGCTGAATTCCTGCAATTTGGCCAGATCCACCGCAACACGTTTATCAACTCGCCAAAGATCTTAGACGAGACGCTCTCGACGAAGACCGATCCGCATCTGTTCTTCGCGGGCCAGATCACCGGTGTTGAAGGCTATGTAGAATCGGTCGCGACCGGATGGCTCGCCGGTATCAATGCCGTTCGCGTGATGCGTGATCAACCGATGTTGACCGCGCCGCTTACGTCCGCGATTGGGGCGTTATGTAGATATGTCTCGAATGTCGAGACCAAAAACTTTCAGCCAGTGAATATCACTTTCGGGCTTCTGGAACCGTTACCCGTCGAACTCAGGAAGAAGCACCGCAACAAGCGCGAGCGGCATATGATCCAGGTCGAGAGAACGCTGAAAGACTGGGATGAATGGATAAGCGGCACGGGAGTTTCGGCCGCGGCTTGAAAATGGGAAAATGCGAACTTAATTAGTTACGATGTCGTAAATTAGAACAAGAGATGGCCACAAAATACGACACAAATCCTCTCGATCCCGAGTTTCCCGAGAAAGCTCGTGCAGCTGCGGCCACGTCCGAGACTCGCGATCTGTCGGGCGAGACGCGGAACTTCGCCGACGTCGACGAGCGAGGTGAGGAACGCACGCGCGTCCTGAATAACGCGGCCGCTGGCTACACGAGTCAGCATCCGAGTCAGTATCAGACCGTCGGCCTCGCTAATATGAACCAATCGCTCTCGCGAAAGGTCGAAAAGGTCGGCTTGCCCGAGAACGTGATGACAGCACTGCCTTACATTCCGTGGTTTGTAGGGATGATCGCCGGGCTGCTCATCCTGTTTCTCGTGCCAAAGAGCGAGGCTAAGGTGCGGTTTCACGCCGCGCAGGGGTTGGCAGCCCACGTAGCTATTCTGATCGTTTCGGCGATACTCGGGTTCTTGGGCAACATCACGGACATCGCCGACCTCGGAAGCTTTATTTTCCAGATCGTTACGACGATACTGCTCGTAGTATTTGCGGTAAAGGCGTGGCGTGGCCAGCCGGTCCATATCGAATCGATCGATGACCTGACGAATTGGCTCGAGGAGAAGATAGCCCCGTCACAGACGCAAACCTAGGATGGAACAGATGTATTGTCATGGCTGCGGTTCGACGGTCGATTCGTCGATCAACTTCTGCAAACGTTGCGGGCTGCCTGTCCAAAAGCAAAGCACGAGCGTTTCTGAACACCTCGGGCAGTCTGTCGTGTATGTGGGAGGCTTTGGGCTGGCTGGTGCCATATTCCTTTGCATCTACATGGTCCGGCGCGGCGTCGCGATCGAGACTTTCGGCCCGCTCGTCGTCGTGTACCTGGCGGCTCTATTTGGCATTTCCTGGTTGATGCTGCATTACAGCTGGAAGATGTCGGCTCGCCCGGTAAAGCCTTGGGCAGACGAAAGGAACGACTCGCAACATCGCCTGAGCGGTCGAAACACGGCTCAACTCGACGAGGCTCGCGAGGTGCCGGCAAGTGTCGTTGAGAACACCACACGGACACTCGATAAGACGCCCGTAGGGAGGTAGGCCCTATGTTCTGTTCAAAATGCGGAAAGGAATCGTCTAACGGGTTTAAGTTCTGCAAATCCTGCGGTTACCGGTTCGTTCACGAGCAGGAAGATAAGGACAGTTCGCCCGGCAAGATGCTGGATAACGTATTAACGACCCTGTTCCTGGTGGTCATGTTCGGCCTTGGAATACTCGTCGGGCTCGTTGCGGTCTTGCTTGCGAACAACGTTCCGGTGCAGGTCGTGACCGTGATCGTCGTCGCGTATCTCGCAGCGGTTTTCGGGATCTGTGTATCACTCGTTAGGCAGGTTACGAAGCTGATCGACGCAAGATTGAAAGGGTTGAACCAGCAACAGGAATTCGAAGCCCTTCCTGACTATGCACAGCGAAACACCGCCCAGCTTGAGGAGTTTCGCGAGCCGACCGCGAGCGTTACCGAACGAACGACCCGGACACTGGTCGAGAATCGATAGTTTTCAAAAACCTTCGGCTTCGATCAGATCACGCTTTTCGGTCCGCAGTTTGACCAACGCCGTTACGGCCAAATAGATCGCCAGCAGGATAAGTACGAGCGATGCAATTCCGTTCACAAGTTTAGCGTCAAGCCCGGTCGTTGCAGAGAAGTTGCCATAGACCATCATGCCCAGAGCACAGAATGTGATCGTTAAGACAAAGATCATCGGCAGCAACGTAAAGGCAATGCGTTTGCGAGCCTGATAGAGCCAGACGGTGATCGAGAGCAGCGTGAGCGAAGCGAGCATCTGATTCGATGCTCCAAACAGCGTCCAAAAGTCCAGATACGAACCTGACCTCGCAAAGAAGATGAGTACAAACGGCAGTGCAACGGTCGTGATCGTTCCGATGAGCGCTCCAATCTTGCCGGGAATGCCGAAAAGCTCCTGGACGATATAACGCCCGAGCCGCATGCAGACGTCCAAGGTATCAAAGACGAACGTCGAAAACGCCATCGCTCCGAACGTGATCGCAAACTGCAGATTCTCTTTACCGATCAGGAGGGTGAGGAAATTGCCGATGCCGTTGCCGTAGATCTTGCCTGCTGAAAGGGCCTTGCCGTCCGGGCCGACGAGCATATCGCTCGTTGCGATCATTACGGTAACGAGGGCGATGAAAGCGACGAAACCTTCGGCGAGCATCGCACCATAGCCTATCGGACGCGCATGAGTCTCTTTGTCGATCTGCTTCGACGTCGTGCCCGAACACACCAGTCCGTGGAATCCGGAGCACGCTCCACAGGCGATCGTAACGAATAGAAACGGGAAGAGCATTCCGGTCATACCACCGACATCAAAGCCCTTAAAAGCCGGCTGCTGAATGGTGTATCCGCCGAAGAAGACGCCGATCACACCGACCGCGATCGCGGTGTAGAGCACGAAGCCGCCTAAGTATCCCCGCGGCTGGAGCAGGAGCCACACCGGCACGAGCGAAGCCGCGATACAGTATAGGAGGATGATGATCGACCACGTCAGGTGGCCGAAATTGAGCACGTACGAGAGGTTCGTTCCCAAGTACGAGAGTGCAAACGTCGCGGGGACGAATATGATCGTCGCGAGCCACAGCGGGGGCTTCAGGTAGCGTTCGACGAGGCCGAGAACTATCGAGAGGCCGAGGTACATTACGCTGGCGATCGCAACCGCACCACCCGGGTTAAAGCTCGTTTCGCCGACGAGAGCATCATCGCCCGACACGAACGTGCCGGCCGTTATGTCGGTAAACGCGACGATCACATAGACGAGAGCGATCCAAATAAAGCCCATCATCGCTCGTCCGGCGCCGATGCCGAGCTTCTCTCTCGTGATCTCAGCGATCGACTGTGCTCCATGCCTTACGGATGAGGCGAGAGCACTGAAATCATGCACGGCGCCGATCAGCACGACGCCGAGTGCTATCCACAGGAGACAAGGCAGCCAGCCAAAAGCAACGCATGCTATGATCGGCCCGGCGATCGGCCCCGCGGCGGCGATAGCGGAAAAATGCTGCCCAAAAAGGTAGAATGGCTGTGTCGGGACAAAGTCTTCGCCGTCGTTTACGGTATTAGCCGGAGTTTCGCGGCTATCGGTCAACTGGAATTGTTTCGACACCCAGCGGCCATAGGCGAAATAGCCGAACACGAGCCAGAATACGAATGCAAGGGCGAGGATCGTCAGCATAGGTTGTTGTTAAACGGTCGTCGAGCGGGAAGCCAGAACAATTTACGACAGTTCAGACCGCGAAACAAACCGATTCGGAAATTATGAGTGAAAACATTTCGGTTCAGGAACGATACGCCCCCGCGAGCATCTGCTTCGGGTGCGGGCCGGCCAATGAAAAAGGCCTGCGGATCCGGAGCTTCATTGACGGCGATGTTCTTACGGCGACCTGGCGGGCGCAGCGGCATCACGACGCGTTTCCCGGCATTCTGAACGGCGGCATTATCGGTGCGTTGCTCGATTGTCATTCCAATTGGGCGGCCGCGTATCACCTGATGCAGAAACGTGGGGAAACCAAAACCCCATGCACCGTGACCGCCGATTTTCATGTCAAACTGCTGCGTCCGACGCCGAGTGATGCCGAGATCACGCTGCGGGCGTGGGTCGTCGAATCGACCGAAGACCGTGCGACGGTCGAGGCCGAGCTGATCGCCAACGGTAAGGTCTGTGATACATGCCGTGGCACGTTCGTCGCTGTGAAAGAGGGCCATCCTGCATATCATCGTTGGTAAATATGAACAAGACCGAGATCATTGCTCAATTGAAGATCGGCTACGCGGCTTTCGCAGATCACGTCGAAGGCCTTTCGGACGCCGACCTTCTGTTTTCGCTGAATGGCGAGAAGTGGAACGCCGCACAGCAGACCGATCATCTTTGCCTTTCGGTAGCACCGCTGAACAAAGGCCTCGCCGCTCCGGCATTTGCCCTAAAGGCGATGTTTGGCAAAGCCGATCGGCCTTCGCGAAGCTACGACGAGCTCGTCGCCTTTTATCAGGACGGATTAGCGAAAGGCGGTACGGCCCCGTCGAATTTTCGGCCGCCGGAATTTACGGCCGAACAGAAGCCGGAACTCCTCTCGAAGCTCCGCTATCTCACCGACAAGCTTTGCGGCCTCGTCGACGGATTTAGCGAGGAGAAGCTCGACGAGATCCAGCTTCCGCATCCGCTTCTCGGCAAACTTACGCTTCGCGAAATGCTCTATTTCACGATCTATCACGCCGAGCATCATCTGGGCCATGTTCGCCGGAATCTAACGGCCGCGGCTTGAGTGCGGCTGCGAGCTGTTCACGGTATTCGTTTGTCATCCCTAGCTTCTGCATCCACGCGGCCTGTTCGTCCATCAACCTTGGCAGATGAACGACGTCGGTAAGTGCGTAATGCACAAGTTCGTCGGTCCAGATGCCGTTCCACTTGCGGTTGAACTTCGCCCGCTGAGATTTGTCGAGGTCAACGGCGAAGTATCGATACAGTGTCTCGGCTAGTGACGAAGACTGTTTTGCACCGCGGGTAAGTACCTTTTCTGCGATCATCGTGTCGAAGACGTTCTCGACAGCGATCCCATTCTCGCCCAGAAAATCAAGATCGAACCGGGCATTGTGAAAGATCTTGACGATCGACGCGTCGGCGAGTATTTCGGCCAATCGACCGAGTTTGACGCCCTCGCTGATCGGCACGAGCACGTTCGTCACGCCGTCAGAGAACTGTACCGAGAAGAGGCGCGACGTCCTAGCTCCAAGGCCTGAGGTCTCCGTGTCACAGCCGATAGCCTTGCAGGTTCTGAGCTTTTCATGGGCGCCGTCGATCTCGGCCTCGGTCCGTGCGACTAGAATATCCACGCCATAGATTGTAAATTACTAGAAACAAGCAAGGAAAACGCCCTCATAATGCCTGAAAAACTCAACGAGATCGAAGCCCGTATCCTCGGTTCATTGGTCGAAAAACAACTGACAACTCCCGAGTATTATCCGATGACGCTCAACGCCCTGGTCAATGCCTGTAATCAGAAGAGCAGCCGCGACCCGGTCGTTTCGTACTCCGAGACCACCGTGAGTGATGCTCTCGAAGGCCTTCGCGACCGCAATCTCGTGTACGTTTTCTACGGCAGCACCAGCCGTGTGCCGAAATACAAGCACATGCTGCCGAGCTATTACGAACTCGATCCGGCCGAGACGGCGATCATGGACATACTGATGCTTCGCGGCCCGCAAACGCTCGGTGAACTTCGCGGCCGCACCGAACGCCTCCACGACTTCAAAGATCTGGGCGAAGTACAGGCTACGCTAGATTCGCTGATGCGTCGCGACGATCCGCTAGTGATGAAACTGCCGGTCCTGGCCGGACAAAAGGAAGCCCGTTTCGGCCATCTTTTGTGCGGCGAGATCGACGTCGAAGCCTTCGCTGCCGCCGTCACCGCCGTGCGGGCCCACGGCTCTCTCGACGCCGAACGCCTGCAAAAGCTTGAGGAAGAGGTCACCGAACTCCGTAGCGAGATCGACGCCCTAAAAGCCACTTTCGAAGAGTTTCGCAAGCAGTTCGAGTAGCTTCTTCGCCCGCATCCTGTCCCGCTGTTCCACATTTGTCCCAGGCTGTCCCGCTAGTTCATGGGACAGAGAACTCGCTGTATATAAACAGGTTACGCCGTTTTTTCTCGCTGTCCCGCGAAAGATCGAAAAAAATTTTCGTTCTAAGTTTTTCTCACCCCGAAAACGCACAAGCCGTTGTACTACAACCGTTTAGGCACGATGTCGCGATATCCCCCGAAATTTTAAGAGTGAATGCGCCACAACTGTGGAGTACGGTGCGTGAGACGAGTTTGCCCCAAGGATCCCCAATATTGATCTAAGTTGTCAAATATCCTATGCCCGCAACAGTGTATCAGGAAGACGACATAGTTGGCAAAGTTTTTTGCGCGTCGAAAAGCCGCGGTAGTCCTAAGTGTCAGTAGCCCGCACGTCAGTGAGGGCCGGGTTATGATTCTGGTGCACGGCGAGGATCGGTCGAGTTGCCCTTACTGACGTGCGGGCTACCGACACGTGCGCTGGTTTCGCGAGACGACCTGCGGGAGCCAACGGCGAGGTTCGTTCGGCAAGCCGCGCATTTAGAATTGCGTTCGCCTTAACGAACGGTTATTGGCTGCCCGTCGGGCCGCAGGGTTGGGTATTGCTGGCGACCATGCCAAGGACCATCTGGCGGATGATCGTCACGTCGCCGGCGTCGATCTGGCCGTTGCCGCATGGCAGATTTACGTCTGAGCGTTGAAACTGCGCCGGGGTTGCCGGGGCCAGGATGCCCAGCAGGAACTGCCGAATAGCGCTGACATCGTTCGCCAGGACTTGCCCGTCGCCGTTAGAGCCGCCCGCCCCGTCCACGATATCCCCCTCGAATGACACGGGTGTGGGGGTTGGGCTTGGCGTTGGAGTCGGAGTCGACGTCGGCGTTGGAGTCGGAGTCGGAGTCGGAGTCGGAGTTGGCGTAGGTGTCGGGGTCGGCGTTGGGGTCGGAGTTGGGGTCGGAGGTGGCGTAGGCGTTGGCGTTGGTATCGGAGTCGGTGTCGGCGTCGGCGTTGGAGTCGGAGTTGGAGTCGGGGTCGGGGTCGCGGTTGGTGTCGGCGTTGGCGTTGGGGTCGGAGTTGGCGTAGGCGTCGGTGTCGTCGGGGTCGGCGTCGGTGTGGGCGAAACGCCGACGGGCAGCTCGTACGCGCCGATGTCGAGCAAACCGTTCAACGGTCGGGATTCGTTCGCCTGATGTTTCAGGTAATGGCGAACTACGTCGTGGTCGGGGAGGACATCGGTATTTAAGATCGTGCCTGCGTTGACCAGCGGAGAGCCGTTTACTGGACGAAAGTCCTGACCGCCTTCGTTAGTGAAGCCGGGAGCTGTGCCGGTGACCATCGTCGGGCCGCCGGTTATCAGGCCGTTGAAGGCTCCTTCGTGTGAATTTTTCCAGCCCGTTTTTGCCCAATTGTTCGCGAGGGTTAGCACGCCCGATTCCGCCAGCATCGCGAGGCTCGTTCCCGCAGCGGTGTTGTAGAAAACGTTATTGCGGGCGTCGGCGAGGTCTTCGTTGGTCGATAGCCGAAACATAACGGACGTGCCCGGCCGGGTCGAGACGATCGTGTTGTTGTAGAAATAAAGCTTTCCTTTTCTGTAGTTTGCGACGTTGCCGCTGTCGCCGCCGTAGTGAGTCGACTGATTGTTGCCGCCCTCGGTCTTGATCAGCACGTTGCCGTAGACAAACGTTTCGCGATAGCTCGGGTCGTTGCGGATCTGGATACTGTCTTCGCCATCGACGAGGTCAAGATTGCGGTTGCCGCCCTCGATCCAGTTGTAGCGGACCACGAGCCCGGCCGAGCGGTCTTTGAGCCCGACGCCGATCGCACCCGAACGCGGCGGGCCGAATCGATTGTACTGGAACGTAATGCCGATCGAGGCCGTGTAATTGTTGTGCTGAAAAGCACTTCCGACTATGCCGTTGCCGTAGATGTAATTGCCCTCGACGAGGATATCGCGCGAAACGGTCGAATCGGACGATGCCGAGAAAAAGCCGTTCGCACTGTCGTGCATCGTGCAGTTGCGGATCGTTATGTTTTCGCCTTTTTCGACGTAGATCGACGAGGCCGCGCTCGAATACGTCTGCGTATTGCCGCTGTCGTCGGTGAACTGATAGTTAGGATGAGCGCTGCGGATCTCAAGATTCTCGATGATGATGTAGCGCGGCATCGTGTCCGCAGGGACGTTCGACGAGCCGATCTTGATCACGCCGCGCTGTTCGCTGGCGAAATTGAGATTCAGAGGCGTCACCGCACCGTTGCCGTCGATAATGGGCAACTCGCCGTTCGGTCCCGGCACGCCGCTGACCGTTATCGGAGCGTTCACCGTACCCTGCCGCCCGATCACCCATTTCTCCTTGTACGGGGTCGCACGCCAGCGGATCAGCACCGTGTCGCCCGGCTGCAGCGTCGCCCACGGCACCTGCGCGATCGACGAAAGCGGTGCTCCCGGCCCCACCTCATACACGGCCGCATAGCTCTGCAGCGTTACAACAAGGGATATGGCAAGTAAAAATGACAGCCTTTTCATCGTTAGAGAGGTCGGGGAGACTCCGCGGAAAGATGGGCGTTAAAACGGGTTCAACAGTTTTATTCTAGCAATTGCGGATAAGGAGTGTAAATAGGAAATGCGCGAAGAGGCGAGATTGAGCGCAGACCGTTGTCTGAAGGCAACGGCAATATGTTCGACCGGCGTGGCCCAGTCGCTACCGCTCCCGGTTCTGACCGTGCTAGAATCGCCGAGCAAATAAATACAGTTTCCATTCGGAGGAGATCACTGATGTTTCGGTTCGTTTCCGCGGCTGTTGCGTGCCGCGTTATTGCGTTCGCAGCGATGGTTTTGGGCGCGAGTTCGTTCGTGCAGGCACAAGGGACGCGGCTGCTTCGCATGCCGGCGGTGAGTTCGACGCAGATCGCGTTCGCGTACGCTCAGAATATCTGGGTCGTTCCGCGGGCCGGCGGCACGGCGCGGCGAGTGACGAGCTTTCAGGGCCAGACGATGAATCCGCAATTCTCGCCTGACGGCAAATGGATCGCATTCAGCGGCGAATACGCAGGAAATCTCGATGTTTACGTTGTCGCGGCTGACGGCGGCGAACCGAAGCGGCTGACGTGGCATTCGGGCGGCGACATCGTCCAGGGATGGACCGCGGACGGCAAGTCGATAATGTTCGCCTCGGGGCGTGCGACGTGGGCTCCGGGCGGAACGCTGCGTTTCTGGACCGTTCCGGCCGAAGGCGGCGTCGAAGAGCCGATGGCCCTACCTCGCGGATTTCAGGGAAAGATCTCGCCTGACGGTGCTCACATCGCCTATCGAATGAACACTTCGTGGGATGACGAGCGCCGCAACTATCGCGGCGGCCAGAATCGCCCGATCTGGATCGTCGATCTCAAGACCTATGACCTTGTTTCGCCGCCGTGGACCGATTCCAAAGACATCGATCCCGTTTGGGTGGGCGAGACGGTCTATTTCATCTCGGACCGTGACGGCGTGCAGAACATCTGGTCGTTCGAACCGCGTTCTAAACGGCTGGCTCAGCTAACTAAGTTCACCGATTTCGACGTCAAGACGCTTGGCTCGGGCGCGGGAGCGGTTGTTTTTGAACAGGCGGGTTACATTCATGAACTCGATCCGCGGTCGGGAAGGACGACGCGGCTGAATATAAGCGCGACCGGTGATTTTCCGTGGATGATGCCGCGTTGGGAGGACGTTTCGAACCGCATCACCAACATCGAGCTTTCGCCGACCGGAAAACGCGTGCTTGTCGAAGCCCGCGGCGAGGTCTTTACGATCCCGGCGGAAAAAGGCGACGTTCGCAATCTGACGAACACCAGCGGTACGGCCGAACGCGATCCCGCGTGGTCGCCGGACGGCAAATTTATCTCGTACTTCAGCGACCGATCGGGCGAGTATCGCCTTTACGTTCAGGAGCAGGACGGGCTGAAGCCGCCGCGCGAGATCGCGATCGATAAGCCGACGCGTTACTACACAGCGTCGTGGTCGCCCGATTCGAAAAAGCTGCTCTACACGGATACGAATCTGAAGGTCTGGGTCCTCGACGTGACGACTGGCAAGGCGATGATCGTCGGCCAGGAGCCTTGGGCGGTGCCGCAGCGGACGCTGAATCCAACGTGGAGTCCGGACTCGAAATGGGTCGCGTATTCGAGCCGTCTGAAGTCGATGTTTCACGCGATCTTTGTCAGCAATGCCGAAACTGGCGAATCGAAACAGGTGACGGACGGACTCTCGGACGCGGTGTGGCCGGTCTGGGATGCGAATGGCAAGTATCTCTGGTTCCTCGCGTCGACAGATTTCGGGTTGCGTTCGCAGTGGCTCGATATGACGTCGTACGACCGCGAGACGAATTACGGGCTTTACCTGGCGGTACTGAACAAGAACGAGTCGACGCCGCTGACGCTCGAGAGTGACGAAGACCGCGGGATCGCTGCGGTTCCGGCGGCACGGCCGACGGCTCCACCTTCGGGCGACGCACCGGCTGAACCTGGCTCCGGCGATGCCGCTCGACGTCCACGCGGGCCGGCGAATGTGCAGATCGACTTTGACGGGATCGCTAAACGGATCATTTCAGTGCCCGGTGTGCCTGAGCGGCAGTATTCGCAACTCACTTCGGGAGCGGACGGAACGGTATTCTACGTCGAGGCCTCGCCCGGTCCGGGCGGAGCTACGCAGCTTCATCGATACCGCATCAGCGATCGTAAGGCGATACCCTTTGCGAGCAGCGTGGCGGCATTTACCGTAAGCGCGGATGGCAAAAAGCTCGTTTATCGTGCGGGCGGAGGCGGTGGTGGACAGGGCGGCGGTCCGGGCGGAAATCCGCCGGCACCGGCTCTGTTCCTTGTCGATGCCGATCGGCCGACGGCTCCGCAGCCTAATAGCGGACGGCTCAGCTATTCGCTCAGGATGCAGCTCGACCCCAAGGCTGAGTATCGCCAGATGTTCAACGAGGGATGGCGCAATCAACGCGACTATCTGTACGTGCCGAATCTGCACGGGACCGATTGGCCGAAAATGCGTGAGATGTACGGAGCGTTGCTGCCGTACGTGAATCACCGTGCCGATCTTCTGTACCTGATGGATATGATGGGCGCCGAGATCGCGGTCGGGCACTCGTACGTTCGCGGCGGCGATCTGCCTGATGTGCCGAATTCGCCCGGCGGACTGCTCGGAGCAGACTTTGCGGTCGAGAATGGACGCTATCGCATCACGCGCATTTACGACAACGAGAGTTGGAATCCCGATCTGCGTTCGCCGCTCGCGGTTCCAGGGATCAACGTGAATGTCGGCGATTATGTCGTAGCGATCAACGGCACTGAACTCCGAGCACCCGACAATATTTACCGCTTGCTCGACGGAACGGCGAACCGCCAGACCTCGCTGACGGTCAATGACAAACCGTCGCTCGACGGCGCACGCCAGATCACGATCGTTCCGGTCGCGAGCGAAGCGGCGCTTCGCACGCGGGCTTGGGTCGAGTCGAATCGCCGTTTGGTCGACAGGCTTTCGGATGGCCAACTCGCGTACGTTCACGTTCCGAACACGGGCCAGGGAGGCTATTCCAGCTTTAACCGCTACTATTTCGCCCAGCAGGACAAAAAGGGAGCGATCATCGACGAACGCTACAACGGCGGCGGCTCCGCGGCCGATTACATAATCGACGTTCTGCAGCGAGATTTTGACGGTTATTTTAATAACGTTGCGGGTGATCGCTATCCGTTCACATCACCGGCGGCAGGCATCTGGGGGCCCAAAGTGATGATCATCAACGAGATGGCCGGCTCGGGCGGCGACCTGATGCCATGGATGTTCAGGCATCGAAAGATAGGACCGCTGGTGGGCAAGAAAACCTGGGGCGGGCTTGTGCACACAGCCGATTCGCCGCCGCTCGTCGACGGTGGAACGATGATCGCTCCGCGAGGCGGATTCTTCACACGCGAAGGAAAGTGGGCCGTCGAGAACGAAGGCACCGCGCCGGACATCGACGTCGAGAATTGGCCCAAAGACGTCATCGCCGGTCGCGATCCGCAGCTCGAACGGGCCGTTCAGGAGGCGTTGCGGATGCTCCGCGAGAAACCCATCAACCGCATGACCAAGGAACCGCCGCCGCCAACTTGGGGTACGCGAAAACCATAGTTCAAGGCTATGAAAAAAGGCTGTCCGGATCGCCGGACAGCCGAAAAAGGGGTCGAGGATAAGGAGGAGTGTGACAGGAGATCAGTAGGTATTCTTGAATTTCTTGACGCCGATCTTCATTTCGACAAGTTCCTGTACCGTAACGTTAGGATTCTCGGCCTTGGCACGGCGGATGGTTTCCTTGTCGATATTGAAGATGCGGAATTTGACGACCTCTTCCGAAGATAGATTTCCGAAGCCCTCAGCTTTAAGATCTGTGAGCAACTCTGGGGTTACCTTAAAGATGCGGAACTTGACGATCTCCTCGGGCGAGAGCTTGTCAAAGCCTGCCGCACGCATTTCGGCGAGGTACTCGGGCGTTACTTTGAAGATGCTGAATTTGACGACTTGCTCAAAATCATTGGTCGCGAGGCCCATCTCGGCAAGCTTCCTTACAAAATCGGCGTCGATCTTGAAGATACGGGCCTTTACCAACTCTTCCATTTTCAGATTCGGATAGCCGGTCGCCTTCATCTCGGCCATGAATTTCGAATCGACCTTGAAGATAGCTGCTTTGAAAAGATCGTCAACGTCGAGGTTTTCAAATCCTGAAGATCTCAGATCATCGGCGAGCGCCGTCGTAACGTTGATCAAAGCTGCGGAAAGTAGGCGGCTCTCGACGCCTTCACCGTGATCATTCCTGGATTTTTCGAAGTCGAAACCTCGCGAACGCATCGCGTTCACATATCCGCTGTCCGGATCGAAGCGAAACGTTCCGCTTCCCTTTCCATCCGTGAATGAGCCGTCGAAAGTGATCGTGCCCGCTTCGCGAACCAGCCGGAACGACACGCGCCCGTTCAGGGCCTGTTCGCGGGTCAATCCCTGAAGCTCCGAATATTCAAAACTCGAACCGTGCTGATTCTTGTGTTCGCCGTTGGTAGTCCGACTCAGGTTGAGATGGATCTTGCCTTCGCGGCCGGCCTTGTCGGGCCTGGCGTCGGCCTTCCATTCGCCGGTGATCGAGGATTGGGCGATAATGACGAGCTTGCCAATGACGATAATTATAAAAGCGATCGAGAGAAGATTAAGGGTCGATGCGTAGAGTCTGTTTCGCATTAAAGGCCTCCGGTCTTTTTGATGAATTTCTAATTCAGCTTTTGTGCTGTACAAGAGTGAAACACCGGTGCCCATGGGTTTGTGACAGAAATCTTTACCCTTCAAAAAGCCTTGTTTTTCTGCTATGATGACTTAAAGCGACATATCTGAACCGGCGTCATTTCGGCGCTCAGTCCAGTTCTCGTAAAAGGAGAAGGACATGAAAAAGTTAACGGTAGGCCAGAAAGTCGCCTACCCCAATCAAGGCGTTTGCGAGGTTGAAGAATATACGGAGCACAAGTTTGGGAAGTCGAAGATCACCGGATACACCCTGCGCGTGATGCACGACGGTTCGACCATATTTGTGCCGGAGGAGAATGCCGACACGGTCGGTATCAGGCCGCTTATCAACAAAACGCAATGCAGCAAATTGCTCAAAGAGCTGAAATCCGATTTTGAACCGTTCAGCGGGGATTGGAAGGCACGCTCAAAGCTATTCACCGATAAGCTCAGGTCGGGTGATATCTTCGAAACGGCGGAAGTATTGAAAATGCTCACTTACCTCAGCCACGGCAAGAAGCTTTCATTTCGCGAACAAACATTACTCGAGCGGTCAAAATTCCTGATCGTCACAGAACTCGCCTATGCGGACATCAAACGCAAAGTCCCCGGCGAGAGTGAGATCACGCAATTGGTCGAAGCCGCCTGTACCAAGTTAGAGTCATCGGCCAACGGAGCGTCTGCGGGTCACTGATCCGCCGGACGCACGTAGCTGGCCCGAACAACCGTCTTAATATTTCCACGTACATTATAGTCGCCCTCGATCTCCACTTTTAGGGGATCACAGGCGGCTATAAAATCTTCCAGGATCACGTTCACAACGTGTTCGTGAAATACCTTTACGTTGCGGAACGAATTGATGTAGAGCTTGAGGCTTTTGAGCTCGACGCAGAGCCTGTTCGGCACATATTTTAGCCGGATAACGCCAAAATCCGGAAAGTCTGAGAACGGGCAGATCGCCGTAAACTCGGGCACCTCGAACTCGATCCATATCTCGCGGCCCACGAATTCGTACGGGAACGCGTCGAGCGGGAAGAGGTTCATCTCGTCGCGCGGGGTCGGGCGTATGTCGAGGCCCTGTTGGTTAATGCCCTCGGGCATCCTTTCATCTAACATATCTATTTCTTCGCGACCCGATCCTGCGAAGAGTCGCCAGATCGTTTACGCCGTTCTCTCTCAGAATTTCTAGCAAATTGACAAAAATGTGAGCGGTCGCGAATGCGTCGGCCCCAGCCCGGTGATGGTTCACCAGGTCGATGTCGTAGTGAGCGGCGACGGTCTTGAGCTTGTGATTCAAGATATTGGGAAGCAGTCGCCGCGAAAGCTGGACCGTGCAAAGGCACGGATTGCGCAGACGATATTTACCAAATGCGAGAGCGATCTCGTGATTAAGAAATCGCATGTCAAAGCCCGAATTGTGAGCCACTAGCACCGAATCGCCAATGAATTCGAGAAACTCGGCCGCAACCTCGCTGAATCTCGGAGCGAGAGCGACCATCTCGTCGCTGATACCCGTCAACGCCGTAATAAAAGGCGGTATCGGGATGCCGGGGTCGACGAGCGTCTGGAAGGTGTCGAGGACCTTGCCCTCTTTTACACGCCACGCACCTATTTCGGTGACGCGACACGGAGGGGCTTTCGAGCCGGTCGTTTCGAGGTCAAATACGACGAAATCTGTATGCATCAGCTCACGGCTTTCGTGATCCGATTCGACGAGTTCGAGCATGTCGCCGTTGAGCGTTAGTCGCGGGTCGTCGCGGATCAGGTCAGCGACGAGCATGCGAGCGATCTCGCGGTCGGGCCGGCGGATCTTCATCACGAAATCCACAACACTGACAGCCGATGCCGTGCCGCCGAACGAACGCAGCAGCGTCACCGTTTCGGAGATTAGCAATGACTCGGATATCAGGTTAGGATATGGTGTCATCTGACCTCGATTTTAGCGATTGCGAGCCGAATAACCAACCCGTGACACAAGACCAGATCCTAGACAGATTTCGCGAAACGAACGCCTTGCTCAACGGGCATTTTGTCCTATCGAGCGGCCGCCATAGCGGGTCGTATTTGCAATGCGCTCTCGCATTGAAGCAGCCAAGCGACGCTTTGGAACTCGGGAAATTGATCGCCGAAAAGTATGATGCCGCCGACATCGACACGGTCGCTTCGCCGGCTATCGGCGGGCTGATCATCGGATTTGCGGTCGCTCAGGCTCTGGGCAAGCCGTTCATCTGGACCGAGCGGCAGGAAGGCGTGATGACCGTCCGCCGAGGTTTTTCGCTGCAGCCGGGCGAGCGCGTTCTGGTCGTGGAGGACGTCATAACGACGGGCGGTTCGACGCGCGAATGCATCGCGGCTCTCGAGCAGAACGGAGCGAAAGTCGTGGCTGCTGCGTCGATCATCGATCGTTCGAACGGTGCGGCGGACGTCGGCGTTCCAAGGATCGCTCTGGTGGCTATGAATGTCGAAAGCTTCACTCCGGACGAGTGTCCGCTCTGCTCCCAAGGCGTCGAAGCCGTCAAGCCCGGCAGCCGCACCGCCGCCCGATGACGAAACGCTGCTGCTTTCTGTCGATGGACGACATGGCTGGGTACGTCGCGGACGACGACCTCGCGATCGCGCCGCTGAATTCTCTAGGTTGGAGCGTAGATACGGTTTCGTGGCGAGACGCCCAGGCGGACTGGAATTCTTACGACCTCGTCGTGATCCGGACGACGTGGGATTATCAAAAATATCCCGAAGCATTCCTTGAAACTCTTGCAACCATCGAATCCTCTTCAGCTCGCTTAGAGAATCCGCTTGAGATCGTCCGTTGGAACCTGGACAAACGATATCTTCGCGAAGTCGAAAGCCGTGGATTGCCGATAGTGCCGACGATCTGGGACGCGAAGTATGAAGAGGGGTATTTTGATGCGTGGCTCGAAGAACTTGGTGCTTCGGAAGTCGTCATCAAACCGACGATCAGCGCGACGGCGCAGAATACGTTCCGGCTCACTGCGTTTGACCCGTCGATCGAGCCGATCTTTGCCGAGCGTGACTTTATGGTGCAGCCCTTCGTCGAGGAGATCGCGAGCCACGGCGAGTATTCGCTATTTTTCTTTAACGGTGAGCTGAGCCACACGATACTGAAACGACCGAAGACCGGCGATTTTCGCGTTCAGGAGGAGCACGGCGGGATCATTACCGAGGTCGAGGCGGCGCCAGAGGTTTTGAACGCGGCGCAGCGGTGGGTCGATATCCTCGATGTGTGTCCGTTGTACATCCGCGTCGATCTGGTGCCTTTTCGCGGCGAACTCGCCCTTATGGAACTGGAACTCATCGAGCCCGCACTCTACTTGCGGATGAACAACGGTGCGCCCGAGCGATTTGCAGCGGCGATCGACTCATTATTTCAATAGGTATGACCGTAGGTGAATTCTGGGCAGAGTTTTGCGCCGCCGCCGAGGTGACGAGCGACGTACCGTATCAGGTCTGGTATTTTGGGAATAGCCGCGAAATGGCGGCTGAACTTGCTGAACTGGTAGTCGCAGGAAAGAAGACGGCGACCGCTAGCCTGGCCGAGGCCAATGACCTTCGCCCGGACGACGCGCCGGTGTTGGGCGGCTACAGCGTTGTCACTGACTTCGACGGCGAACCACGTTGCGTTATCCGAACGACTGAGATGCGGCGCTTGCCATTCGCCAAGGTCGATGAGCAGTTTGCGGCCGACGAAGGTGAGGGCGACCTCTCATACGAATATTGGCGCCGCGTCCATCTCGATTATTTTCGGCGTGAGGCGGCTGAGTTGGGAATCACGTTTGGCGAAGGATCGATCATCTGCTGCGAGCGGTTTGAGCTATTGTACCCACGATGAATTATAGACTTCTTATCCAATATGACGGCACCGATTTTCATGGCTGGCAGGTGCAGGAGAATGACCGTACGATCCAGGGCGAACTCGAACGCGTGATCGGGATGATCGCCGACCGCGATGTCGCTGTCGTCGGCTCGGGCCGTACCGACGCGGGCGTTCATGCCGAGGGCCAGGTCGCCAACGTCCAACTGCACAGTAAGTTCACCCCAGATCGGCTCAAGAACGCGATCAACGGCAATCTGTGGCGCGATATCCGCATCATGAAGGCCGAAAAGGCGCCGGATGATTTTCACGCGCGTTTCTCAGCAAAGCGAAAGACTTACATCTATCGCGTCGTAAATGCACCTGTGATGTCGCCGTTCTGGCGGCGATTTGCACATCACGAACATAAGCCGCTCGACGTTGCCCGGATGAGCGAAGCTGCGCGGCTTTTCCTCGGCGAGCACGATTGGACTGCGTTCGCCTCAGCACGTTCTGACGGCGAAAGCCGTGTGCGAAATGTGCTCGATTTTGCGGTGGATTCGCGGTGGGACTCGATGGCTCAGGGCTCGATGATCGAGTTTCGCATAACGGCGACGGGCTTTTTGCGTTACATGGTCCGCTCGATCGTCGGCACACTGCTCGAGGTCGGCCGCGGCGAAAAAGATAGTGATACAATTCAAAATGCAATAGTTACGGGCGATCGCAGCCTGGCCGGCAAGACCGCGGCAGCACACGGTCTATCGCTGTTGAGGGTCGAGTATGACTAGGCGATCGATGGGCAAGGGGAAGTAGAGTAAGTGCGAATCTTTCACATTGTGACGCCGGAAGCGTGGGAAGCTTTTGAAACCGGCATTTATCGGCACCCGAGTCTCGAGACCGAGGGTTTTATCCATTGCAGTTTTGAGGAACAACTCGACGGCGTGATCGAGCGATACTACTCGGAATATGAAAGCGTCGTCGTACTTGAGATCGACCCGGACCTGCTGATGTCGCGTGTTGTGAAGGAGCCCTCGACCGCGAGCGAGATCTATCCCCACATCTACGGGCCGATAAATCGTGACGCGATCGTTTCGGTCGAAGAAAGAGAAATATAACCACAGATGAACACAAATAGACACAGATAAACCCGGAGACAGATCTGTGTTTTTTATTTCGTGTCCATCAGTGGATGGCTACCTGTCCATGATCGAGACCTTCGAAGGCATTATCAAGCCTGATTCGGACGAGGCGAAACTGCTCGCCGCGATCGATGTCGAGCGCTTGCCGCGACACATCGCAGTGATCATGGATGGCAATGGCCGCTGGGCGAAAGCGAAAGGCCGTCCGCGGCTGTTCGGCCACCGCGAAGGTGCCCGTTCTGTCAGGGCGATCATCGACACGTGCCGGCGGCTTGAGATCCCGGCCGTCACGCTTTACGCATTTTCGACCGAGAATTGGAAACGCCCCGAGGATGAGATCAAAGGCCTGATGCGGATGCTAATTCGCTATATCAGAACCGATCTCAAGGAAGTCCACGAGAACAATATTCGTTTTAGGGCTATCGGCGATATCGTGGGGCTTTTCGAGAACGTTCAGAAAGAGATCGCACGGGCTGAGAAGCTTACATTCGACAACACCGGAATGGTGATGAACGTCGCGTTGAATTACGGCGCCCGGGCCGAGATCGTTCGTGCGGCGCGGCTTGCTTTTGCCGATATCGCGCGTCGCAACGACGTTGCTGATCATCTGACCGAGGCTGACATAGAGCGAAATCTCTATACTCATGACCTGCCCGATGTCGACCTGATGATCCGCACAAGCGGCGAGTTTCGCATCTCGAACTTCCTGCTCTGGCAGATCGCGTACAGCGAGATCTACGTAACGCCGACGCTGTTTCCCGACTTTCGCCGGCCGCAGATATTTGAGGCGATCATTGAATATCAGAAACGGGACCGGAGATTTGGTTCAATTAAATGACTTAACCGCAGAGTCGCAGAGACGCTGAGATAAGAAAGGATGACTCCTGGTCATATCTGTTCCCTCTGCGTCTCCGCGTCTCAGCGGTGGAGAATATGAAGACTCGCATCCTTACAGCCATCACGGCGCTTCCGATCGTTATCGCGTCGATCATCTTGCCGGCATGGTTTCCCGACGCCGTGTGGCTGTTTGTTGCGATCGCGGCGCTTGCTTTGGGCGCAGGGCTCTTCGAATTCTATTCACTAACAAAAAAGCTCGAACTGAAGGCTGACGCAGCGGTCGGATATCTTTCGGCAGCGGCCCTTTTCGTCGGGTTTCTGTTCGACGCTCCGGCAAAGGCTCCGGAACTGATGGTCGCGACGATCGCTGCGATCTTGATCGCCGTGTTGATCACCCAGACGTTCCGTTTTCAGAAAGATTTCTCGAAAATGCTGACCGGAGTCGGCGTTACGCTGTTGGGGATATTCTACGTTGCGTTTCTCGGCGGTTTTCTGGTGTCGATGCGGGTTGGGTTTGAGACAACGCCCGGGCTTTCGACAAAGCTGCTCGGGTTCTTTTTCCTTGTCATTTTCGGTTCTGATGCGGGAGCTTATTTCGCGGGAAGGGCATTCGGCAAACACAAACTAGCGCCGGGCGTTTCGCCGGGCAAGACTGTCGAAGGCCTCATCGGTGGGCTCGCCTCGGCCGCGGCTTTCGCCGCACTCGCGACGTGGTGGTTCTTTCCCGAATTGCCCTACGTCTATTCGATCGGGCTCGCGGTCGTCCTCGCCGCCGTCGGTGTGCTCGGCGACCTGACCGAATCCGCGATGAAACGCGGCGCAGGAGCCAAAGACGCCGGCTCGATCATTCCCGGACACGGCGGATTTCTAGATCGGCTCGATAGTCTGGTATTCGGAGCACCGATACTATATTTCTTCGCAAGGTTTTATTTCGGAGGATAGATATGGAAACTAATCGGGCTATTTTGGCTCTCTTGCTTACAACATGTTTATCTGTCGTCGTCGCCTCACAAGCCCCGTTGGTTAAGAAACCGCCCGTGTCCGAACAACGCGGGCCTGTGAAGCTGAATTTTCCGGAAGGAATTGAGTTGCCGGCGGGCTTCGTTCACGAGCGACGTAATGGGATAGACTCTAGGGGCGGTATCATCAAAAGAGATGATGGATTTACGATTCGGTATGATTTAGGCGGGATGGCGGGCATTTACGCGGAGCAGTATTTTCCTGCCTATTTCGAAGCACGGCGAAGACAACCTCGCCTCAACCAAGAGGTCATCGAATCCCATATTCGCCGCTTGGACCGCGCCGTTGAGTGGCGTAAAGAAGAAGATGTTGGCGGTGAAAAGGTAATGACGGTTTTGCTGAAAGATGGCAAGATCATCGCCTCATTTCCAGGATCCTGTGCGAATTTTTTTGCCGAGACGGACTCAGCCGAAAAAGTGTCAGAGTTTTTGAGGATCGTTCGGACTTATCGTAGTCCGAAGAAGAAAGTTGAGTAGTTCGGTTGTAGATCAATGAATCTCGGCTAGATGACACCCGCGATCAGCCTCACCGTATCACGAGCGATAAGGAGTTCTTCGTTCGTGGGTATTGTCCAAACCTTGACGCGGGAATCGTCGGTGCTGATGATGCCTTCGCGGCCGTTTATGTGTTCTGCGTTTCGAGCCTCGTCGATCGCGATGCCCGCCCAAGCGAGGTTCTCGCACGCTTTTGCGCGGATGACGGACGAATTCTCGCCGATCCCGCCTGAGAATATCACAGCATCCGCACCGCCCATCGCGGCCAGGTAAGAGCCGACGTATTTGCGGATGCGATAGCAAAAGATCTCGATGGCGAGGCGTGCTCGCCGGTCGCCGCTGTCGTCCGACTCGGCGATGAGTTCGCGCATATCGTGGGTCAGGCCAGAGATGCCGAGCAGGCCCGAGGCCTTATTGAGCATCAGGTCGGCCTCGTGCACGGTCATTCCTTCCTTCTCGCAGATGAATTCGATCATTGCGGGGTCGATGTCGCCCGAACGGGTGCCCATTACGAGGCCTTCGAGCGGCGTGAAGCCCATAGATGTGTCGAACGAATTCCCGGCCTTGATCGCCGCGGCCGAAGATCCGTTGCCGAGGTGGAGCGTGATTACATTGACGTTCTCACGCGGAATGCCGCTGATCGTGCGGTATTGATAGGCGATGTAGCGATGCGACGTTCCGTGGAAACCGTATCGGCGGATCTTGTGCCGACGATAGAACTGATACGGAATCGCATACAGGTACGACGTCTCGGGCATCGTCGAGTGAAATGCCGTGTCAAACACTGCCGCCTGTGGCAAGCCGCGGCCAAATGTCGCACGGGCCGCCTGAATGCCCTGAATGTTCGAAGGATTGTGGAGCGGGGCAAGCTCGATGCAGTCCGAGATCCCGCGGAGCACGTCGTCGTCGATCAGCACCGACTGAGAAAAACGTTCGCCGCCGTGAACGACCCGATGCCCGACGGCGTGAATATCGCTGAGACTCGAAACGCCGTCGATATTCGCTTCGTCCGAGCCTATCCACTGCATCACGGCATCGAGCGCCGCACGAATATCGCGGATCGGCCTCGCCGAGCGGACCGGTTCGTGATCCGCGGCTTCTAACGTGAGTACCGCGGCACCGCCGATGCGTTCGATATTGCCTCGGGCCAGCATGCGATCGGCCCGCTGCTCGATCTGTTCGAGGCTCGTCGAGAGTATCTGAAACTTGAGCGACGAGCTGCCGCAGTTTAGGACGAGAATGTTCACGCGGTCATTTTACCGCAGAAAGTTTGCGCGGGCTTTAAGCGTTTAGTATCATCACGTTTGTTTTTATGAACGCCGTTCGGTTTGACGACAATAATAATACGTAGGCGCGAGTGTTAATTTGGATGACGCTCCGCCTTTCGTTTGTCACAAACCGAAAGGCGTTTTTGTTTTTTTGGAGTTCGTGTCAGTAGCCCGCACGTAAGTAAGGGCCAGCTGCGAGTTGCCCTTACTAACGTGCGGGCTACTGACCGAGATTGACTTTTATGTTGGACACACTTGGATCTCTGGAAAGAACACATACCTGCGGTGAACTGCGGGGCGGCAGCGTCGGCGAGGCCGTCGTTTTGATGGGCTGGGTCGCGAAGAAGCGCGATTTTGGCGTTTTTACGTTTATCGACCTTCGCGATCGCGAGGGCGTGACGCAGGTCGTTGTCAGCGAGGAGACCGCCAAGGAAGCTCATGCAAAAGCAAAGGGCCTGCGCGGTGAGTTCGTCATCGCCGTCAAAGGCGTGGTCGTTGCTCGCGACGAAGGTGCGCGTAATGCGAAGCTCCCGACCGGCGAGATCGAGGTTCGTGTTAGCGAACTTCTGCTGCTGAATGACGCTAATGTGCTTCCGTTTCAGCTCGAGGTAGCTGGGAGCGAGAACCTTGCCGCCGAAGACACGCGGCTAAAGTACCGCTATCTCGACCTGCGCCGTCCGCAGCTGCAGCACAATATTCGTACGCGTGCGAAAGCCGTTGCGGCGATCCGCGAGTATTTCGACAACCGCGGATTTATCGAGATCGAGACGCCGATACTGCTCAAATCGACGCCCGAAGGCGCTCGGGACTTTATCGTGCCTTCGCGAATTCATACGGGCAAGTTCTTCGCCCTGCCGCAGTCGCCGCAGATCCTTAAGCAGCTGACAATGATCGCGGGATTCGACAAGTATTACCAGATCGCACGCTGCTTTCGCGACGAAGACCTCCGCGCGGATCGTCAGCCTGAGTTCACCCAGCTCGACATGGAAATGACGTTTGCGCACCAGGAAATGGCGTATCGCGAGATGCAGGGTATGTTCAATCACGTCATGAAAAAGGTTGGGAACATCGATCTGCCAGCCGAATGGCCGCGAATGACATATGCCGAAGCGATGCGCCGATACGGCTCGGACAAGCCCGATCTGCGGTTCGAAATGGAGCTTGTCGATCTGAGTGACGACGTCGCCGGAACAGAGTTTGCACCATTCGCCGAAACTCTTGCGAAAGGCGGCCAGGTCAAAGGTATCGTCGTCAAAGGCCGTGCCGATTATTCGCGAAAGCAGACCGACGAACTGCAGGAATTCGTCAAACGCTATGGCGCCGGTGCGATGGCTTGGATCAAGATCGGCGAGCCAGAGGTCGGAACCGGGAGCGATAGCGACTGGGCTCTTACTTCGTCCCTGATGAAGGTCTTAGGTGAAGAAACTATCGCCAAGATGGTCACAACCTCGGGGGCCGAAAAAGGCGATGCCGTTCTGATCGTCGCTGGCCGTAAATCGGTCGTTGCAGCGTCGCTCGGTGCGTTGCGGGTCGAGGTCGCTCGCCGCGAAAACCTGATCGATCTGAGCAAATACGCTTGCTTGATCGTTACGGAATTCCCGATGTTCGAGCACGACGACGAGACAGATCAGTATTTTGCGGCGCATCATCCGTTCACATCACCGATGGACGAGGACCTAGAGAAATTCAAGACCGCGGTGAACGACCCTTCGCAGCATCACCTGCTCGGCGAGGTCCGGGCCAAGGCTTATGACGCAGTTATTAACGGCTATGAATGCGCGGGCGGCTCGATCCGTATCCATCAGAAAGAGATTCAGGCCCTAAACTTCAAGGCGCTCGGGATGGACCGTGAGACGGCACGTGTGCGGTTCGGATTCTTCCTAGACGCACTCGAATACGGCACGCCGCCGCACGGAGGCTTCGCCGCCGGCATCGAACGCACGTGCATGATCCTGTGCGGGACCGAGAACATCCGTGATGTGATGGCCTTTCCGAAAACAGCTTCGGCGCAGGACTTGATGATGGACTCGCCAGGTGATGTGGATGAGGCACAGCTAAAGGAGCTTGCAATTCGTGTCATTTGATCACAGTCGTGCATTCAAATTGTCGATAATTGTCGGGGGTTTCCTGGTTGCCTCAATTGTCTGTTTAGTATGTTCCGAGCAGATAATGAGCGGATATGACGACTGCTCGATGTTCCACACGGTTGGGGCGACCGACGGATTGAATTGTGCGACGACTCAAAGAATGCTTGGACAGCGGTTGTTTCAGTATGCGAGCCTGGCCTTCTTCCTTTTGGGCGGATTTCTTCCTGTTTTTGTTGAAATGCGCAGACAAAAGATTGCGGCTGAGAGGGTCGAATCGATCATTGAGTAGTTGAGCGAACGCTTCCAAGCACTCGGTCTCGACCAGCTTGGTTTTAGGAAACTGGCCGCCCGCTCACGCAGGCGGTTCCGACGCATGGAATCGACCGCTATCCTCATAATCCTTGCAATCTTCGCCGTCGCGATCCTGTATTCTTCGGTCGGGCATGGCGGGGCGTCGGGGTATTTGGCGGTGATGGCGTTTTTGGCGGTTGCACCTGAGGTAACCCGGCCAACGGCGTTGATATTAAATCTTTTCGTTGCCTCGATCGGTACAGTGCAGTTTTACGGTGCGGGACATTTTTCGTGGCGCATATTTCTGCCGTTCGCGGCATCGTCGATACCAATGGCGTTTGTCGGCGGGCTGACACAGTTGCCGACGACAGCGCATAAAATCGTACTCGGAGTAGTTCTTGCGCTCGCTGCAATACGGCTTTCGGTCAAGGTCAAGAACGATGACGTTGTCAGCGAGCCGCCGATCGCTGCGGCCTTGGTGGTCGGAGCGATCATTGGGCTGCTTTCGGGCCTGGTAGGTGTCGGAGGAGGCATTTTTCTGACGCCGGTGCTGCTGCTGATGCGTTGGGCAGAGACTCGCGTGGCGGCCGGCGTTTCGGTGCTGTTCATTTTTGTGAACTCGGCGTCGGGACTTGTCGGCCAGTATTCGCGCGGAGCACTGGTTGGGTTGCCGTCCGAGGTCTGGTTCTGGATCGCGGCTGCGGTGGTCGGTGGTTTTATCGGTTCGGCGCTCGGCGCGCGCAAGTTCGATTCGATGACGATGCGGCGTGTGCTGGCCGTGGTGCTCTTGTTCGCGGCGGTCAAACTGTTTACGGTATAGGCAACTGCGGTGCGGCTCGGTTAATCAAAACGAGCGTCCGAAACGATAGATGACCAGGTTTCTCGCGACTTTCCTTTTGCTGCTTTTTGCGGTGGCTGCGGCTTCGGCCCAGTCGGCCCGCGTTAAAAGCACGCCCACGCCTACTCCCAACTCGATCCCCGGGCCGTCGGTCATGACGTCGCCGATGATAATTGCTCCCGCAGCAGATAAGAAAGCTACGCCAACGCCAAAACCTACACCCGACGACGAGGTCATACGCGTCGAATCTGTCCTCGTGCCGATCCCGGCTTCAGTCGTTGATCGAAGCGGCCGCACGATCTCCTCACTGAATCTCACGGATTTCGAACTCAAGATCGACGGCAAGCCGGTCGAGATCGGCGAGATCGCACGTAGCGACACGCCGCTGCGGCTCGCGATGCTGTTTGATAATTCCTCGAGCGTGACGATCGCGAGGGAATTTGAGAAAGAGGCCGCGATACGTTTCTTTCGCCGTGTTGTGAGGCCAGATCGCGACAAGGCGGCGCTGTTCTCCGTGGCCGATCTGACGCGACTCGAACAGCCGCTGACGAACGACGTCGGAATGCTGACGCAGTCGATCGCGATGTTTCCGCCGCCGAAAGGAGCTACGGCATTGCTCGACGGGATCATCGAAGTGGCCGAGTATCTGCGCGCCGCGAATGGCCGCCGTGTGGTTGTGATCGTCTCGGATGGTGAAGACACCTACAGCGATCTCAAAACGACGCTAGAAGGCGTGATCCGTGCGTTGCAGATCAATGATTGCCAGGTCTATGTCGTGAAAACGAAGGAGTTTGAGAATTTCAAACGAACGGGCGTTCGCGGCGGCAATGCCAACACGCGTTCTTTGATCGCTGAGCGACGAATGCTCGAACTTGCCGAACAGACGGGCGGCTCAGTCTATTCGCCGATCGACGAACGCGAGATGACCGACGCATTTGACCGCATCTCGGCCGAACTTTCGCAGCAGTACGTTCTGAGTTACTATCCGGAAGAAGAAAAGGGCAGCGAATTTCGCACGATCTCGGTCGCGGTAAAGGGCCGGCCCGACCTGACGACGAGGGCGCGGAAAGGATATTTTCCGGGCAGGAAGTAGCGGCGAATGCTTAACGAGAGCCTCGAACAGTTTTTCCAGCACCTAAAATACGAACGAAGCCTGAGCGAGCACACGCTGCGCAATTATGCGAGTGATCTCGAACAGTTTCGGGCGTATCTGCTCAAGGCCGAGCGGCGCGAAGACATTGCCGTTAGCGAGATCGACCGGCTGACGATCCGCGAATGGCTGGCCGAACTTCACGACGATCACAAGAAGACGTCGATCGCTCGAAAGCTCGCGTCGCTGCGTACCTTTTTTCAATTTCTCGTTCGCGAAGGCAAGGTCGAGGCGAATCCTGCAAAACAGGTGGCAACACCGCGGATCGAGCGAAAACTGCCCAAACATCTCTCGATCGAGGACGCGATCCGATTTATCGAAACTCCCGACGTCAACACAGACCTCGGCCGTCGCGACCGAGCGATAATTGAATTTTTATATGCGACCGGCATTCGCGTCGGCGAACTCGTCGGGATCAACCTCTCCGACGTCGATATGAAGGAGCGGCTCGTCTGGGTCACCGGCAAACGGAAGAAGCAGCGGATCGTGCCGTTTGGTGAGCCGGCGTTGCAAGCGTTGATGCACTATCTCGAAATGACGCGGCCCAAGTTTCTCGAAAACTGCCCCGAAGCGGAACGCGACCTCAACGCGTTGTTCCTTAATTATCAAGGAACGCGCATCACGACGCGTTCAGTCGGCCGAATGATCGATAAATACATCAAACACTGCGCCGACATCCACGACATCTCGCCGCACAGCCTGCGGCATACGTTCGCGACACATCTTCTGGATCAAGGAGCCGACCTTCGTGACATCCAGGAACTGCTCGGCCACGCGCGGCTCTCAACGACGCAGATCTACACACAGGTCTCGATGGAAAAGATGATCGAGGTCTATGACCGGGCACACCCGAAGGCGTGAGAGATCCCTACTCTCCGACCTTGTCTTCGATAACCAGTTCCGGATTCTCTGCGGTCACCTGTTCTCTCGGCTTTGAGTCGATCTCACCGCGAAGCGGCCGCGTTCCGACGTTCGGTTTGAAATTGCCGTTCTCGTCGTAGAGCCTGCGATATTGGGCGGTGTTTCGAATTACGCCCTGGACGTAGCCCTTTGTCTCTTTGAACGGGATATTCTCAACAAAATCGTCCATCTCGGCTGGAAGCTTTGCGCGCCACTGTGGAACGCGTCCGGGCCCGGCGTTGTAGGCCACGGCCATGTACTCGATGCGGCCGAATTTATCGAGCTGTTCACGCATATAAGCTGTTCCGAGCTCTATATTCAGAGGCGGCTGGTAGAGTGCGGTCGCATTGACCGAGGCGGTCTTTGCGACATATTTGCGAGCCATCGACTGAGCGGTCGGCACCAGGAGCTGCATTAGTCCGTGCGCGTTGGCCGGAGAACGTGCCGACGGGTTAAACACCGATTCCTGCCTGATCAAGCCGGCAACCTGATAAGGATCCAAACGACGCTGGCCCGCCCAATACTTGATCTCGTTCCAGTTGACCAGCGGATAAAAGAAACCCCATGTTTCGCGGTCCATCTCCTCAGGGAACATCTGCGCGTAGTCAGGATAGCTCTTCATCATCACGATCAGAGCGTTTACGTTGTCGCCTTTCCAGCGGTGATGACGGGCGAGGGCAAGATTGATCTTCGGACTGTTGCCCGCCGTTTTCTTGGCTTCGTTGAGTTCGTCCATCGCCCAGTCGAAAAGGCCTATGATCGAAAGCTCGTCGCTCTTTGCCGCTCGTTGCAGTTCCTTCTCGCCCGCGGTTTCGGCGGCGACGGTCACTTTCTTGAGATTGGCCGCGGCTTTGGCGACCGTATCGTTCGGCGGAGCCGTGGTTCGGCAGCTCCCGTTGTTTTTCAGTGTCGAAAGTCGCCCATTCGCAAGATATCCGTACCAATTTGAGCCGTATCGATAAGCCGTCGCGTCGTACAGAGAACACGCCTCAGCCGTTTTTCCGGCCCGCTCGCTGTCGCGCGCAGCCCAGTAGCCTGCCTTGCCGCGATTCGTATTGTCCTTGTCGGCGTATTTGGCGAGGTGGTCGATGAACATCTGCGACGATACGGCGAAATTGCCCTGCTCGTGCTGCGTCCAGGCTGCTTCGAATTGTACTTGGGCGATATCAAGGGCGTCCGGGAAAGCGGCGAATGCGGAATTCAGATGAAACGTCTCCTCAAGCCGCATCTTTGCGTCGCGGGCAGCAAGTCCCGCGTCCGTCATGGCTTTTACGGCCAGAGTACTCGAAGGGAATTCGGTCCGCATTCCAGTGATCGTCGAGCGAACAGCCGGCCACTGACGCGCTTTGGCATATCCCTGAGTCATCAGGTGGTAAGCTTGCTCACGCTCCTTTGATGCGACAGGAATGGCGCCGAAAATGGCCTGCGCCTCGGGCATTTTCCCCTGAGATGTAAAAGCTGTTAGGTGCCGCACCTTGACGAGCGATGTCATTGCGGCAGGATAGGCTGACGATAGCGCCGAATACGCACTCGCGGCGTCGGAATAACTTTTGACTTCGAGCAGGCGGTCGGCACGAGCCAACTGCTCGTCGGCATTCTGCGGCGTGAGAGCCTCGCCAAGTGAAGTTAACTTGGTCTCGGCTTCCTTGGCCGCACTCGTTCCGGCCGCAAAGAAGTACGCCCGACGCAGATACTTTATCGCTTCCGCCCGTGACGACTGGGCCTCGTAAGCTTTGGCTGTGGCGATCAGAGCATCACCGTCGTCCTTTTCCGTGAGTTCGATCAAACGTGGAGGCACTTCGACCGCCCGCCCCGAAGCGATCGCCGATTCTGCCCACATCAACTTTGCATCACGAGCTCGAATAGAATCGCCGTGCTCACGGATCAGCCGGTCGAGGGTAGCCATAGCACCGGTGTGATCGCCTGCGGCGACGAGAGCTTTGCCGCGCAGCCACAGGGCGTGATCGGCAAGTTTTGTCTGTTTCGCGAAAATATCGGAATCGAGAAGCTTAGCCGCTCCGGCGGCATCGCCTTGATCGAGCCTGATGCGTGCGAGGAGCAGCCGCGCGAGAGCTCCCGTGCGTTTGCCCGCGAACCGTTTGTCCAGGTCAGCGACGAATACTTCGGGTGGCAGTTTGCCCGAACTCGTCATTTGTCTGAGGCTCGCAAGAGCCTGTTCCTCGGTCTGCTGTGCGGCACAACTGAGGATAAAAGCGGCAGAAAGAAGAATAAATGCGAATTGAGATCTCACGATGGTAAGGAACATAAGTACTGCAGTGATTTGATGCGAAAGGCGGCCGGGAACGCTGTCTTTCCAGCTTGAAATACAACTTCCCAACCGGGTGAATTGATACTATGATAGCAAAGTTCTTCTTGCCGCTCGCAGCTTTGTGTATGGGTCCGCACTTTCAATATCTATTAAAACGGTCGATGTTCGCATCCACGACGACGCTCGTCTTCGCGTTTCTCGCACTTGGTTTGGAGGTTTCTGGTCAGACCCCCTCGCCGACACCGGATAACGATGTTGTTCGCATCTCTACGAATCTCATCCGGCTCGACGTAACGGTCTCGGATAAGAACGGCAAACCTATCGCGGACATTCGCCCGGAAGAGATCGAGATATTTGAGAACGGGAAGAAGCAGAAGATCACGGGACTGAACTTCGTCAGTGCTTCGCGTGAAAGAGTGATTCAGTCTGAACGGCGCGATACGCCGACCGTTGCTCCGACACCGCCGCCGATATTGCGGGCCGAACAGGTGCGTCGCGCCGTCGCACTCGTTGTTGACGACCTGACGCTTTCGTTCGAGAGCGTTTATCAAACTCGCCGTGCTCTGAAGAAATTTGTCGATGAGCAGATGGAGGATGGTGACCTTGTCGCGATCATACGCACGGGCGCTGGCGTCGGAGCACTGCAACAATTTACGACGGACAAACGCGTACTGTATGCGGCGATCGAGAAGGTACGTTGGAATCCGGTCGGCACGGGCGGCATCAGTGCCTTTGCTCCGCTCGACGCGCTTGATGCTGCAGAAGAGGAAGCCGAAGAGGCCGCCGGCGAGCGGACGATAGAAGGTATCCGGCGGGAATTTGACGATCGGCGTGAATCGTATTTTTCGACGGGCTCGCTCGGGGCTATCAACTTCGTAATCAATGGCATGGGCGAATTGCCGGGAAGGAAATCGGTGATCCTGTTTTCTGACGGCTTTCGACTGACCAACGTTGACGCCGAGGGATTCACGGTAAATTCCGGCGTCGTTGAACCCATCCGCCGGCTGATCGAAGCGGCAAACCGCGCGTCGGTGGTTATTTATACGATGGATCCACGCGGACTCGTATATACAGGGCTGACGGCCGCTGATAACACCGGCACGCGTTCGCGTGAGCGGATAGATTCAGACCTTGCCGTGCGCCGAGAAAGGCTCGCTGATACACAGGATTCACTTCGTTACATCGCGAAGGAAACGGGCGGCTTTGCTCTAGTTAATAATAACGACCTCCCCGGGGGAGTTCGCCGGGTACTCGAGGATCAATCTTATTATCTCGTTTCGTACGAGCCGGACGAAGACACATTCGACCCTGTAAAACGAAAGTTCAACAAGATCGAGGTCAAGGTTTCGCGGCCCGGTGCGAGCGTTAGATACCGAAGCGGGTTTTTCAATGTCGCCGATAGACCGACAGAGCCAAATGCCCCGGCTGCAGATCGCATAGACCGCGCACTTGTTTCGCCGATCGGCGCGAGCGGGATCAGCGTCCGGCTCAACGCACTTTTTGGCAACGATCCTAAGTCGGCCTCGTACGTGCGGTCGCTGCTGCATATAGATGCCAATGACCTGCAGTTCACCGAGGCGGAAGGTGGCCAGAAAAAGGCGACTTTTGAGGTGTTGGCTATGTCATTTGGCGACAATGGTGTGCCAGTCGACCAACTGGCGAAATCGTATACGCTGACTGTTACAGAGCCGGCCCTTGCCCGGTTGCGAAAGGACGGTTTTGTTTATCACTTCATCTTTCCGGTCAAGAAAGCCGGGCCGTACCAGTATCGCGTTGCGGTGAGAGATCCGAGCAATGGCAAGATCGGCTCAGCGAGCCAGTTCGTCGATATTCCGGACCTGAAGAAAAAGCGGCTTGCGACATCGAGCATCGTGCTCGAAAGCCTCACTTCGGATGAATGGCGGCAAGCTCTAGGGCCGCAAGGAAGCACGGTGGCGTCTGATCCACTTGGCGATACTGCGCTGCGTCGGGTAATGCAAAATTCGGTTCTGCGGTATGGATACGAGATCTATAACGCCCGCCTCGACAAGACTAAACAGCCTCAGCTGACGACCCGAGTCCGGATCTATCGTGACGGCAAGCCGATACTCGACGGCAAAGAAATGCCTCTGCAGCTATCGGGCCAGACCGATCTAGCTCGGATAAAGGCGTCGGGAGCGATCGCGTTGGGTACGTCGATCTCGCCCGGCGATTATATCCTTCAGATCGTCGTCCTTGATCGGCTTGCTGAGAAAGGGAAGCAGATCGCGTCCGAATTTGTGCAGTTTGAGGTGGTTGCCCGGTAACGAAAGAAGTATATCGTCCGCTTTTGCAATTATTTGCGGGGCGAAATAACCTATTCCTTTCGTTCACTCCATGAAGATCAGATCTATCGAATTAAGCGAAATATCGCTCCCGCTCGTTCACTTTTTTGAGACCAGTTTTGGCCGGACCTACGAACGCCGGATAATCCTTGTTCGCGTCGAGGACATCGACGGAGCCGAAGGCTGGGGTGAGATCACTTGCGGCGAATCACCAGGATATTCCGACGAATGGACCGATTCGGCATGGGTCACGGCTGAGAAGATCCTGGCGCCGATGGTCGTGGACAAAGATGTCGAGTCCGCTTCCGAGATCTGGGGACTGATGAAATGGGTCCGCGGCCATCGAATGGCCAAGAGCGGTATAGAAACGGCTTGCTGGGACCTAGAGGCGAAGAAACTCGGTGTTCCATTGTGGCGGCACCTCGGCGGTGTCAATCAAACGATCGAATGTGGGGTTTCGATCGGAATTCAGGATTCGATCGCGCAGCTTTTGGAAAAGATCCGCGTCGAGGTTGAAGCGGGTTACAAGCGCATCAAGATCAAGATCTCGCCGACCTGGGATTACGATGTGATCAAGGCCGTTCGGGCGGAATTTGGTGATATTTTGCTAATGGGCGATGCGAATTCGGCGTACACGCTCGCAGATATCGACAAGCTAAAGTCGCTCGACGAATTCGACCTGATGATGCTCGAACAGCCGCTCCCGCACGACGACATCATCGACCACGCCAAACTTCAGGCCCAGATCAAAACGGCCGTCTGCCTCGATGAACCGATCAGGTCGCCCGAAGACGCCCGAAAGGCCATCGAACTCAGATCAGGCAAGATCATCAACCTGAAGAACGGCCGCGTCGGCGGCCACACCCAATCAAAACTCGTCGAGCAAATCTGCCGCGAAGCCGGCATGCCCGTCTGGTGCGGCGGAATGCTTGAGAGCGGCATCGGCCGCGCCCACAACATTGCTATCTCGACGCTCGCCGGCTACACGATGCCGGGCGACGTCTCGGCCAGCAAACGCTATTGGCACGAAGACATCATCGAACCTGCAGTCGAAGTCTCGGCTGAGGGAACGATCATTGCGCCAGAAATCCCTGGGATCGGGTTTGAGGTCCGAAGGGATCGGATAGAAAAAGTTACCACGCGGCGGGCGAGCATTTTGTAGTGATCAGCGATCGAGATCCGGGAGATCGATAAGAAGCTCTGCGTGTTCTCTGTGGCGAAATTTTTATGACAGAACCAAACAAGATCATCTTTTCGATGGTCAAAGTATCAAAGTATTACGATAAGAAACCCGTTCTGAAGGACATTTATCTTTCCTTTTTCTACGGTGCGAAGATCGGCGTTCTCGGGCTCAATGGCGCGGGTAAGTCGAGCTTGCTTCGGATCATCGCAGGCACGGACAAAGAGTTCAACGGCGAGGTCGTGTTCTCAAAAGGCTACTCGGTCGGCTATCTCGAACAGGAACCAAAACTCGACGAAACAAAGACGGTCATTGAGATCGTCCAGGAAGGCGCTCAGGAGACTGTCGATCTGCTAAAAGAATACGAAGAGATCAATGCCAAATTCGCCGAGCCGATGGACGATGACGAGATGAGCGCTCTCATCGAACGCCAGGGAGCGGTTCAGGAAAAGCTTGACGCGGCTGACGCCTGGGATCTGGATTCGCGGCTCGAGATGGCGATGGACGCCCTGCGCTGTCCGCCGCCGGAAACACCCATCAAGAATCTAAGCGGCGGAGAAAAACGTCGCGTTGCTTTGTGCAGATTGCTGCTCCAAAAGCCCGACATTTTGCTCCTCGATGAGCCGACCAACCATCTCGACGCAGAGACCGTGGCGTGGCTCGAACAGCATCTGCAGCGGTACGAGGGCACGATCATCGCCGTCACGCACGATCGGTATTTCCTCGACAATATCGCAGGTTGGATACTCGAACTCGACCGCGGCGAAGGAATTCCGTATCAGGGAAATTACTCGTCGTGGCTTGAGCAAAAACAGGCGAGACTTGCAAACGAGCAGAAGGCCGAGGACAAGCGAGCCAAAACGCTGGAACGCGAGTTGGAATGGATCCGAATGTCTCCAAAAGGCCGTCATGCTAAATCGAAAGCCCGCATCAACGACTACGAGAAACTCGTCGCGACCGAGTCCGAAAAACGCTCGGAAGACCTCGAGATCTTCATTCCGCCGGGCGAACGGCTCGGCGATAACGTGATCGAAGCGAAAGGCGTTTCGAAAGCTTACGGCGAAAAGCTGCTTTTCGAAGACATGAATTTCTCCCTTCCGCCGGGCGGCATCGTCGGGGTGATCGGGCCAAACGGCGCCGGCAAAACTACCCTATTTCGACTCATTACGGAGCAAGAGAATGCTGATTCGGGCGAATTCAAGGTTGGGCCGACCGTGAAACTCGGCTATGTCGATCAATCGCGAGATTCGTTGTCGGATGACAAAACGGTTTGGGATGAGATAAGCGATGGCCTCGACGTGATCCAACTCGGTAAACGCGAGGTGAACTCGCGCGCATACGTCTCGCGTTTCAACTTCTCGGGCAGCGATCAGCAGAAGCGCGTCGGCCAGCTTTCTGGCGGCGAACGCAACCGCGTTCATCTGGCCAAGATGCTCAAATCGGGTGCGAACGTTATCCTTCTCGACGAACCTACCAACGACCTCGACGTCAATACGATGAGAGCCTTGGAAGAAGCCCTTGAGAACTTTGCAGGCTGCGCCGTGGTCATCAGTCACGACCGCTGGTTCCTCGATCGTATCGCGACGCATATCCTTGCGTTCGAAGGCGATAGCCACGTTGAATACTTCGACGGCAACTACACCGAGTATGAGGCTGACCGAAAACGTCGACTTGGACACGACGCTGACCAGCCGCATCGTATAAAATACAGAAGTTTGACCAGGGCTTAACTCAGAACGTTGGCCAAATAAGATAAGTACACGGTCGCGCATATTGGGCGCGGGTTTCGTAGTTTGAAAAGAGAGCGTACTGCTATTGTCTAATCGCAAATATTCCTTTATCTCTATCTTTTTTTGCGTCCTAATCGTCTCGGCATGCTCGGGCAATGTCGAAACGACTCAGCAACCCACTGCCGAGGCGTCGATCTCTAATACGCCGGTGCCGGAGATGCCCCCTGCGCCGCCGCCGGTCGCCGAAATACCGGATCTCCAGAAGGAACTCACCGATAGCCGTTTTAGCACGTCTTCGTCGCCGATCGCTGCGTTCGATTTCCGCAATTTCACGTACGAACTGCCGCGTGGATGGCAGAATCCCGATGGCACTGACGAGATCACGCTCAGCAATGGCAGGATCGCTCCCGTCGAATCCAATGTGAATGAAAAGATGGACGATGCTGCAAAGGCCGAGGCCAAGCAGGCACGCCGCATTGGAGCCTCATTCGTCGCCGCGAGATATTTTGACGCGACCGGCGACGGTCAGGATGAGGCGATCGTGGTGCTAAAGATCGAGACGGGCGGTGCAGCTATTCCGCAGATCGTCTACGTATTCGGCTGGAAAGAAGGCGAGCCCGAGAAACTCTGGTCATTTCGTACTGGCGACCGTGCTGATGGCGGGTTGAAAGACATTCGTTCAGAAGACGGTATGCTCGTGCTCGAGCTTTATGGCCAGGACCGCTTCATCCTCGGCAGCGTCGAGACCGGCAAGATAACCGGCGACGAGGAACAGCTTTGCTGCCCGATTTACTTCACTCGAACCCGCTACAAATGGAACGGCTCGGCATTTGTCATGCAGGGCAAACGCCTCACCTACTCGGTTGCCGACCCGTCGACGCCGCCTCTCGAAAATCACGGCGATGTCGTCAACAATCCCGCTCGCTCTAAGAAATAAAGGGTGCGAGCTTTTTCGCGTCCGGCCAATTTCTCCGCGGAAATTTGCAGCCGTACGATTCGATAATTTCTCTGTTTATTCCGCACTTTTCGTGTGTTTAAGTGGGTGACCTATTTGGAACACTCATTGCAGAAAGGCAATGCGGAGGTCTGAATGGAAGCGAATACCCTTGCGCGAATTCAGTTCGCGTTCACGGTCACATACCACTATCTGTTTCCTATGCTGACGATGGGCCTAGCGCCGCTTATCGTCATATTCAAATCGCTCGCGATCTGGAAGAAGGACGAACGGTGGAACGAAGCAGCCCGGTTTTGGGGCAAGATCTTTGGCATCACGTTCCTGTTCGGCGTAGTCACAGGCATCCCGCTGGAATTTCAGTTTGGGACGAACTGGGCGAAGTTCTCGCGTTTCGCCGGCGGCGTTATAGGCCAGACACTCGCGATGGAGGGCACGTTCGCCTTCTTTCTCGAGTCGGCGTTTATTGGCCTCTTTCTGTTCGGAGAAAAACGGCTCGGGCAAAAGCTGCACTGGCTGGTCGCGCTACTGCTTTTTATCGGCACGTGGCTGTCGGGCTGGTTCATCATTGCGACGAACGCGTGGATGCAGCATCCCGTCGGATACGATATGGCCGCTGACGGAAGCGTGCACCTGACAAGTTTTTGGGCACTCGTGCTTAACAAATGGGCCGTCTATCAGTACATGCACAATATGGGCGGGGCCGTGGTCGTTGGCTCATTTGCGGTAGCGTCACTCGGGGCGTTCTATATCCTTTCCAAAAAGCAGGTCGAGTACGGAAGGCTGTTCTTAAAGGCGGGCGTGATAGCCGGCTGTGCGGCAAGTATTTGGATGTTGTTCCCCTCGGGCGATCTGCAGGGACAGATGGTTGCAAAGCATCAACCGGTGACGCTCGCGGCGATGGAAGGATTGTTCGAGACGCAGGAAGGCGCACCCATCGCACTGATCGGCCAGCCCGATATGCAGAAAAAGCGGCTCGACAACGCGATACACATTCCTAATGCCCTAAGTTTTATCACCTATCAGCGGTGGGATGCCGAGGTACAGGGGCTCGACAAATTTCCTGAGGACCAGCATCCGACCAATATCCCGCTGCTTTACTACAGCTTTCACATCATGGTCGGCCTGGGCACTCTGTTTATCGCGATCATGATCGTCGCGTGCGTCTGGCTGTGGCGCGGAAAGCTATACACGTCGAACTGGCTGCTCTGGATACTAATGCTGCTGTTTCCTTTTCCGTTCATTGCCAATACGGTCGGCTGGATGACCGCCGAGCTCGGCCGTCAGCCATGGCTCGTCTACGGTCTGCTCAGGACCGATCACGGCCACTCTCCAATGGTCTCAGAGGGGAACGTGATGTTCACGCTGCTCGGATTTCTCGGGATGTACACGATACTTTCGCTGCTCTACATCTTCCTGATGCTCAGGCGGATCGAGCATGGGGCGGATGAATTGAACGCGGCATCTGCCGAGATCTCGGTGTCGGATGAAGGCGATGGGCCGCAACCCGCATATTAAGGAGGAATGACGCAATGGAAACTATATGGTTCATGATCGTCGCATTTATGATCGTCTGTTATGTCATCCTTGATGGGTTTGATATCGGGGCGGGCATCGTTCATCACTTTGTGGGTCGAAATTCAGCGGAACGAGAAGCCGTGATCCGGTCGATAGGCCCTGTCTGGGATGGCAATGAGGTCTGGCTGCTGGCCGCGGGCGGTACGCTCTATTTTGCTTTTCCTGTACTTTACTCCGCTGCGTTCAGCGGATTTTATCTGCCGCTGATCATGGTCCTTTGGCTCCTGATAATGCGTGCCGCCGGTATCGAACTCAGACACCAGCTGCACAACGAGATGTGGGAGAAATTCTGGGATTTCGTTTTCTCCTTAGGCAGCATCCTGCTCGCTATCTTTTTCGGAGCCGCACTTGGGAACGTTATCCGCGGTGTCCCGCTCAATTCAGAAGGCTACTTCTTTGAGCCGCTCTTTACTCATTGGGGAACGACCGGCGAAACGGGCATTCTCGACTGGTTTACCGTGCTCTCAGGCGTCGTAGCATTTGTTGCCCTTGCCGTTCACGGAGCAGCGTATCTTGCCGTAAAAACGGAGGGCGAGATGAACGTGCGTGCCCGCCGCGTCGTTGGCAACGTGTGGTTCGTTCAAGTGTTGGCCACGATCGCAAGTCTCGTTGCAGTGCTCTATGTACGGCCGACGATCCTCGACAACTATTATTCGATGCCGGTCGGCTGGCTGATACCGGCGGCGGTTGCCGCCTCGCTCGCCGCGATCAAATACTCCAACGCTAAAGGTAACGATAAGGCAGCTTTTCTCGGCTCCTGCGGTTACCTGGCTATGATGCTCGGCGGCGCCGTATTCGGCGTTTACCCAAACGTTCTGCCGGCCCTCGATCCGGCGAACAGCCTCACGATCTATAACGCCAAGGCCGGTGAATACGGCCTCAGCGTCGGGCTCATCTGGTGGACCATAGGGATCGTTATTGCGATCGGCTACTTCGTATTCCTGTTTAGGACGTTTAAGGGCAAGGTCTCGATCGAGGAAAGCCAGCACTAGCACAACGGGCGGCTTTGTGCCGTCCGCTTAGTTCGCCCCGGCGGTCGACGCGATCCACGCGGCGGTCTCGCGCCACGTCTCTGTGCCGGCGAGAACGACTCGAAGCGGCTGTGACACGATCATCACAGCGATCCCGAGAGCAAACACTTTGTTAAATCTGCGGTTCTTGATCGAATGCCAGGCGAGAAAGCTGAGGGCGATGATGTCGGGGAACGCATAAGCCTGTAGGATCATGAACTCCGAAGGCAGTATCGGCAGCCGGACGAACGCCGCGGGCAGGAAGTTGATCGCAGTCAGCAACATTAGGGTCTTGTGTTCGGCAGGCCGTTTGCGATACCAGATCGCTGCCGAAAGAAGCACCACAAATATCACCATGTCGAATATCGGCACGAGGAAGAATCCATAAGGGTCGATCCCCGGCGGACCTGTTTTGCGGATCAGATGCGAGTCGACCGCTGCGGCCATTCCGATCAAAACGACCAGCGCGGCGAGGCCAACGCCGACCATTCCGAATGTCATGTGGAGCTTCACATTCCGCGTTCGGATCAAGACGATCTGTACGGTGAAGTACAGCACCCACGCCGACATCGTCAACGCGTGAAAATGCACGATCGACGTCGCGATCGGCGCCGAATCGAAAAATTCCTTCAAGTAATAGCTTTTGGCATAAGCGACCAAGATCAGAAGCGGGAAAGCTGTCCCGAAGAAGATGAAGAGCCATTTGTCGGCTGTGCGTCGGTTGGTGATGGTGAGTTCGTTAGTTGCCATTTTTCCTCCTCCAAACCAGAACAAGGCGAAACATTGGCAAACCGGGTATCAAAAATATTCGCACTTTATACTACAAAGTACTTGACAATGGCGACTACTTGGCTTAGATTGAAGTCACTATGGCGAAACTGAAGCAGGTTCGGCAGGAAGAAGAGCGAGGTAGGACGGTGAATATTGGCGACCGAGCGGCTGATAACCTGGCGTTCATTCGCGAGACGATGGAGCGCTCGACGAGCTTTACCGCAGTGCCCGGCTACGGCGGGATGCTTATGGGCGTCACAGCTTGCGTCGCGGCGTACATCGCGAGCGTTCAGCCGCTGCTTCGCGATTCGCTGATCACGTGGCTGATCGAGGCCGCACTCGCATTTGCCATCGGACTGCTCGCGATGTGGCAAAAATCGAAGATCGCGGGCCAGTCACTCGCGTCAGCCCCGGCCAAGAAGTTCGCGCTTGGCTTTGCTCCGCCGATGATCGTCGGCGTGATCGCCGTACTCGGCCTCGCTCGTCACGGCGAGTTCTACCTGCTGCCGCCGATCTGCATGCTTACGTATGGTGCCGCTGTCGTCTGCGGCGGAGCATTTTCTGTCAGAGCGGTTCCCGTTCTCGGCTGGCTGTTTATTGCAATGGGAGCGGCGGCCTTCATTCTGCCCGTAAGCTACGGAAATCTGATGATGGCCGCAAGCTTCGGCGTCCTTCACGTCGTTTTCGGAGCGATCATCGCGTGGAAATACGGGGGTTGATCGAGCATCTCGAAGAAGGTATGTCCAGCAAGTTTCTTTTTGCAGTCATTTTCGTTGTCGGAGTCGTCATCGCGGCTCCTGCTCAGACGTTCGACAAGGCGAAGCTCGATCAGTTCTTTGACCGGCTCGCCGAGAAGAATAAGGCGATGGGGAGCCTGATAATCGCAAAGGACGGGAACGCCGTTTATTCCCGCTCGATCGGCTTTAGCGCGATCAACGGAACTGCAAAAAAGCCGATCACGCCGGAAACGCGGTTCCGGATCGGCTCTATAAGCAAGACGTTTACGGCGGCGATGGTGCTGCAGCTCGTCGATGAGAGAAAGCTCAAACTCGCCGATACTATCGACAAGTATTTTCCCGGTGTTCCAAACGCGCCAAAGATTACGATCGCTCATCTTCTAGGTCATCGGAGCGGTATTCGGGGTATCAGCGAAATGCCGGAATATCGGCCTCTTCGTGAAAAGGGCGCGACGCCGGGTGAGTTGCTGGCCATGCTGGAAAAGGCCGGTCCGTCCGAATTCGAACCAGGTTCAAAGTTCTCTTACTTGAATGAGAACTACCTGCTTCTAGGGCTCTTGATCGAAAAAGTCACTGGCAAACCGTATCAGCAAAACCTAGCGGATCGTATAACGAAGAAGATCGGTCTCAAGGACACATACGCCGCGAGCGGCCCGGTCGATCCGCAGAGGAACGAGACATTTTCGTACCGAATGGGCCGCGACTGGGAACAAGAGACCGAGATCCATTGGAGCCTGTTCTTTGGCGCGGGTTCGATCATCTCGACGCCTAGCGATCTGACGAAATTCATTTCAGCCCTCTATGGCGGCAAGGTCGTCTCGAAGCAAAGCCTTGCCGCGATGACCACGATGAAGGACGACTATGGCCTTGGGATCGCGATCGACAGGATAGGAGGTCAGGTCTATTACGGGCACACCGGAGGAGCTCAGAGTTTCGGTGCCTTGCTCTCGTATCTTCCCGAGCAAAAGCTCGCGCTCGCATACGCAACAAACGCAAAGCCCTATCCGGTCGGCAACATCGTCAGCGGCGTTTTAGATATTTACTGGAACAGGCCGTTTGAGATACCGGAATTTAAGATGTTCGAGGTCAGCTCTGCCGTGCTCGACCGCTACGTCGGAACTTACTCGGCCGTTGGCGTGCCGATCTCATACAAGTTCACGAGGGAAGGCACGACGCTCCTTGTTCAGGTGGGCACGGGAGCTCCGATCCGGCTCGAAGCAACGGCCGAGAATAAATTCCAGATCGATCCGCCGGGGATCTTTTTTGAGTTCGACCCCGGTAAAGGCGAGGTGACGTGGAGACGCGGCCAGGGCCAAAAGGTATTTACGAAAGAGAAATAAGAACATGAGAAACGGAAACACACGATTGGTCGCGATCCTGATAACAGCGAGCCTGCTACTGTCGATCCCATTCTTGGCGATGCAGTTTGCTGACGAGGTCAAATGGGGGCCGCTCGATTTCGTCCTCGCGGCTGCTTTGCTTTTTGGCGCGGGGCTGGGATGTGAGTTCGTACTTCGGACACTGCCCAAACTCGAGCACCGACTTATCGCATGCGGCGTTGTGTTCGGCGGGCTTGCTCTGCTTTGGGTCGAACTGGCTGTCGGCATCTTTGGATCGCCGATCGCAGGGAATTGAGATGGCAAAGAACTCTGCTTACAAGAAGGACATCGAGAATGGCGGGCCGAGCGTCGCACTTGCGGCCGAGACCGTTTCGAACGATCTCGACAAGGTTATTCACGAGCGAATGCGACTCGGCATCGTCAGTGCACTCGCGGCGAACGAAAAGCTCAGCTTTACGGAGCTTCGCGATCTGCTCAACACGACCGATGGCAATGTGAGCGTGCACGCTCGAAAACTCGAGGACGCCGGATATGTGGTTTGCGAAAAGTCGTTCAAGGGCCGCTCGCCGCTCACCGAGTATCGAATAACCAAGGACGGCCGCAAGGCCCTCGACCGCTATCTCGATCACATGGAAGCGCTGATCAAGGCGATGAAAAACGTTTGAGATTCGGGAACAAACTACACGGCTTAGCGTCAAATCTATCATTGAGATAGAGAACGATCTTCACGAGGGGCAGAGCAGTATGGAAGCGAAGAATCTGGAAGTTGGCGGTCGGACATTTTACGCATTCGAAGAGCCTGATTTCGTTGGGCCAATGCCGATCGAACGCGAACCCGAGGTTCGGGCGAAGCGGGAGATCTCGATATCCGCAGTAGATGATTACATTACCTCGGCTAAGGTGGTATCGACTCGACACCGTGTAGTTTTCGGCTTCTTACTGCCGCTCATTTGTATATATTTTGATCCGTTCGTCTTTAAAACGTGGGGCAATGGTCCCGGCGTTCTCGGGGCTTTCACGCTGTTTGCCTACGGACTTAGTGCGACGACGATCCTGTCGTTCGTGGCCTGGCACTTTTGGGGCGATCGGCTCGGCGGGAACGGGAATGCGGCGATCGCAGGGCTTTTTTACGGAGCCAGCGCGATCTCGCTGCTGATCGGGATATTTCTTTTCCCGTTCAGCCTGATCGGAACGGTCATGGTCGTCGGGTTTCTCGGTTTTACCCCGATCGCGATGTCAGTTTTGCTATTCAAAAGTGCTCGTCAGGCATTGGATACAGCGAAACGTCAGATCGAAGTCCGCACCGCGAGCTATATCGCGTTTATTTCGGCACTCGCAAGTATTGTAGTGCCGTGGATCATCAATCAGAATCTGAATCCGCTTGCGGATCGGCTCTTTTATTTGCCATAGCGGAAAAAACTGCCGGCCGCGGGCATCTGCGGCACAAATGTTATGAATTCTCGTACAAAGACCGGACTCGAAATACTGCAGGTCGCCGCTATTCTCGGTGTCCTCGGCAACATTCTGCTCAGGCAGACGCCCTGGGGGCTAAACGCTTCTCTCTTCGTAACGCTTTTCGTTGCCGGGCTAGTGACCTTGATGAAGCGGCATCGCCCGGAGCTTCTGACTCTTACTAATATCTCGCTCGCAGGTGTAATGCTGTTCTTTGGGTCGATGTTCCTGATCCGCGATTCGATCGAGATGCGGGTTGCGGACACGATCGCGATCATCGTCGCGATGGGCGTTCTGATGCTGAGTGCCTTTGACGTCAAGGCACGGATCGGCGGGGCGTTTCATTACATCGCGGGTGTCTTGACCGCGGCATTCAGCAGTTTTTTTGGCGGATTCGTCCTGCTCGGGGCGGATATCGACTGGCGGACGATGCCCGGCAACGGGTTGAGCCGCAGCATCTTTGCCGTACTCCGTGGCGTAGCGATCGCTTTGCCGCTGATGCTTATCTTTGGGGCCCTGTTCATGGCGGCCGACGCGGCATTCGAAGGCTGGGTCAATCGAGCGTTCAATTTTGAGATCGACACGGTAGTGAGCCACGTACTGCTTACATCGGTATTTGCGTGGCTGACCGCAGGATACTTCAGATCGATGGTCGGCCATTCGTTTTTTGGCGCGGTCACCGGAAGCGAGGGGAATGCGACTTCGTCTGAAAAAGCCTCGCCCCAAAGCTCGTACGTCAAGAGGGTTGCCGAAGAGCCAGTCTCCGCCGACGGCTCGCTGCCGAATAACGCGACCATCCTTGAACACATCAACGCGCCTGACGACGTCCCGTTCGAAAAGGCTGCCGACGCCGACGCAGTGCCGATCGCTGAGCCAGCGAAAACCGACTGGCAGAATATCGATAGCTCGAAGCTGCCGCCGGTCTTCACGCTCGGAACAGTCGAGATCAGCATCATTTTCGGATCACTTATCGCACTGTTCGGAGCGTTCGTCGTTGCTCAGCTGCCGTACCTTTTCGGCGGCCTGGAACTGGTGCAAAACACTCCTGATTTCAAACTTGCCGAGTACGCACGGCGTGGATTCGGTGAGTTGGTCGCCGTTTCTGCATTGCTTTTGCCGATCATGCTCGTCGGCCACTGGCTCGTGCGAAAGGACAAAGCTATTACGGGCAATCTGTTCAAGATACTCGCGGGCATCCAGATCGCGTTGTTGTTTGTGATCATGGCTTCGGCAGTGCAGCGTCTTGCTCTTTTGACCGGGAATCTCGGCTACGGAATGACGACCGTGCGGCTTTATCCGCTGATCTTTATGGCGTGGCTCGCGGTGGTGTTCGTTTGGTTTTCGGCGACGGTGCTCCGAGGCGCGAGACAGCATTTCGCGTGGGGGGCATTGTGGGCAGCGTTCGCTATTCTGGGCTTTACCAACCTTATGAATCCCGACAAATTCATCGTCGAACACAACATCGCCCTGATGCGCGAAGGCCGCGAGTTTGACGCCGAATACAATGCGAGCCTAAGCGACGATTCTCTGCCATCCATTTTCATGGCACTGCCGGAGCTCCATGAGGATGGTGCCCGCCGTGTCGTTTATCGCATCGCTCGGCGCCACTGCGAAAAGCTTGAGCAGAAAGACGTGCGAGGCTGGAGTCTACCTCGTTGGAGAGCTTCGTCGCTCTTGGAGCAGAACAGCGCATTCGTGGAGCAACTCGGCGGGTGTGAGTCACCGTCGATCAACCCGAGAACGTGGCGAGGCGACCACGACTAGCTGACGAGGAAAAAACTTGCGTTCGCCCCGGCTGCTGACTAGTATCTGATACGTGGCAGTTCAAGTGGCAAAACGGGATCTCATCCGCGAATATCTGACTTATTGCCGCGTTGAACGTGGCTTAGCAGCGAACTCGATCGAGGGCTATCGAGCCGATCTGGAAAAGCTGCGCGAGTGGACCGGAAGAAACTCGTTGGATCTACTTACACTTACCCGACTTGAACTTCGCGAATGGCTCATGGACCTTTCGGCCCAGAATCTGTCCGAGAGTTCGAAGCGACGTTTGTTGAGCTCAATACGCGGATTCTATAAATTCCTCACGTTTGATGGCCATATTGCGTCGAATCCGGCAGAAGACCTTATCGCTCCGACGAAGTCTAAATATCTACCTCGCTTTCTCAGCCGCGACGAGGTCGAGCGGCTTCTCGCGACTCCGGACGTCGAGATGGAAACCGGACTTCGTGACCGCGCGATACTCGAACTGATGTACGCGTCAGGACTTCGAGTTTCTGAGGCAGCAAATGTTCAGATCGGCGACGTCGATCTCGACGCAGGTATCCTTACAACGATCGGAAAGGGAAGTAAGACCCGCCGCGTGCCCGTCGGGTCGAGTGCCGTAGAGTGGATAAAAAGCTATCTAGTCCTTCGAAAAAAGAAAAATATTCCGACCGAGAACCTTTTCGTAACGCCGCTAGGCCGGCCCATCGATCGGCAGGTGATTCACGCTTTCGTAAAGAAATATGCCGAAGCATGCGGCCTCGAAGGCGTTACGCCGCACACGCTAAGGCATTCTTTCGCGACCCATCTCGTCCAAAACGACGCCGATATCCGGAGCGTTCAGCAGATGCTTGGCCACGCAGATATCTCGACCACGCAGATCTATACCCACATTACCGACAAGCAGCTTCGTAAGAACTACGACCGTTTTCATCCCCGTTCGAAGTGAAATCCAAGGCCGCGCATGTGTTAAACTGACGGTTCCACAAAAAACTATGGAAGATGCGCGTGAATTTTCGTGTTTCGAGCCGGACGAGTCTCCGTCGCGCCGCGATTTTATCAAGGTTTCGGCGACGACTCTGGGTGCTCTCGTGGCCTGCGGTGTCGCCGCCGGTGAACTCAAAGCCAGCAAGCCGGAGGTTTTTGAGGGCGTTGCGATCGAGACGGCCGACTTGAAACTCAACATCAATGGGAAGGAATACGCCGTTTCGGCCGACACTCGGGCTTCGCTGCTTGATACGCTACGAGAAGGCCTCGACCTAACTGGGTCTAAGAAAGGCTGCGATCACGGCCAGTGCGGAGCGTGTACGGTGATCGTTGACGGCAAACGCCAGCTCGGCTGTCTGACGCTCGCCGTGATGTGCGACGGCAAGAGCGTTACGACGATCGAAGGCCTCGCCGCTGGGGACAAGCTTCACCCGATGCAGGCGGCGTTTGTCGAATACGACGCTTTGCAGTGCGGCTATTGCACACCCGGCCAGATCTGTTCCGCGGTCGCGATGCTCGAGGAAGTAAAACGTGGTCATGTGAGCCACGCGACGTCCGATGTAAAAGGATCGACTCCAAAGTTGACTCGTGATGAGATCCGCGAGCGAATGAGCGGCAACATCTGTCGGTGCGGAGCTTACCCGGGCATCGTCGAGGCGATCGAAAACGTCCACGCCGGCAACGGAGGTGTGCGATGAAGCCTTTTGCCTACAAACGAGCAGCCGATACTGCCGACGCGGTCAAACTCGGTTCAGCGGCCAGCACTAGCTATATCGCGGGCGGTACGAACCTCGTCGATCTGATGAAGGAAGGTATTGCCGAGCCCTCGACGGTAGTCGACATTGCACGCCTTTCCCTTACCGAGATCAAGCAAGCCGCCAATGGGACCGTTCTGATCGGCGCCCTTGCCAGAAACACTGACACTGCGAATCATCCGTTGATCCGGGCGAATTATCCGCTGCTCACGCAGGCGATACTCGCCGGAGCTTCGCCGCAAATACGCAACATGGCGACGAACGGGGGAAATTTGCTTCAACGGACACGTTGTCTCTATTTCTACGACGTTGCGACCGCGTGCAATAAACGCTCGCCCGGCAGCGGCTGCGATGCGAAGGGCGGCCTCAACAAATACAGTGCCGTGCTCGGTTGGAGCGATTCATGCGTTGCCGTTCACCCCTCGGACATGTGTGTGGCCCTCGCCGCGCTCGAGGCCGTGGTCAAAGTTCGCGGTGCCGACGGACGCGAGCGTTCGATCAAACTCGATGCTCTCTACCGCTCACCAGACAAACCTGAGGTCGATACGACGCTCGCCGCCGGCGATCTGATCGTGGCGATCGAGCTGCCAAAGCCGCGGTTTGCCTCAAATTACGCATATATAAAGCTCCGTGACCGGGCGAGTTATGCTTTTGCACTAGCCTCAGCGGCGGCAGCGTTAGAACTTCGCGGTGGCAATATTGTCGAAGCGCGTCTCGCTCTCGGTGGCGTCGCACACAAGCCATGGCGCGCGGCCGAGGCCGAGAACTTTCTAAAAGGTAAAAAGGCGGAGGCAGCGAATTTCGCCCAGGCGGCTGAGATAGCGCTCAAGGATGCAAAGCCGCTTAGCGAGAATGGATACAAGATAGATCTTGCAAAAATGGCTATAAAACGGGCACTTACAGATGCGACGGCACGCGGAGGAGCTAAATGAGTTTTTTTGACGACGATCTAAAAGACGCTCCTGACCGCGTCGACGGCCGGGCAAAGGTGATGGGCAAAGCGAAATATATCGCTGAACACCGGCCCTCGGGGATGCTGTATGGCTATCTGGTCCAATCGACCATTTCCAAAGGACAGATCACCGAGATCGACACTTCCGAGGCTGAAAAACAGCCCGGCGTAAAGGCTATTGTTTCGCACAAGAACGCGCCGAAATTGACCATGCCCGAGCGTCCCGCGGGTTCGCGTCCGTTCTATCCATTTACCTCGCCGGAGATCTTTTTCAACGCCCAGCCGATAGCTGTCGTGGTCGCTGACTCCTTTGAAAAGGCTCGCTATGCCGCGTTTCAGGTCAAAGTGAAGTACGCCGAGCAAAAACCCGATAGCGATACGGGAAATATGTTCGAAAAGGCCTTGCCGCCGCCTCGCGAGACACCGCCGCGCGGCACTCCAGACGAAGCGTACGCCGCGGCCGAAGTAAAGATCGAGGCTGAGTACACCATTCCCTTCGAGCATCACAACGCGATGGAACCGCACGCGACCGTCGCGATGTGGGAAGGCGACAAGCTGACGGTTTACGACAAGACTCAGGGCACCCAAGGAACTGCTGGCTATCTCGCCGGAGCGTTTGGCGTCGATCGCGCAAATGTCCGCGTGATCGCTCCGTTTGTTGGCGGGGCATTTGGCGCCGCATTGCGTCCGGGGCCGCAGGTGATCATCGCTTCGATGGCGGCAAAAGTCGCCGGAAAACCGGTCAAGGTCGTCTATGCTCGGCGTCAGCTTGCGACGGCTCACGGCTATCGTCCTGCGTCGATCCAGCGGGTCAAACTGGCGGCGGATAAACAGGGAAAACTCACGGCGATCATCCATGAAGCCGTTCACAATACGTCTTCGCACGAGATCTTTAACGAAGGCCTTGTGGGTATTTCGCGTTCGCTGTACGCATGCCCGAACGTGAAGACATCGCAGCGTGTCGCTCGGCTCGATATGCAGACGCCGTTGTGGATGCGCGCACCGGGCATGGTCTCAGGCGCGTTTGCGCTCGAATCCGCGCTCGATGAACTCGCCTATAAGCTCAAGATCGATCCGATCGAGCTTCGGCTCATCAACTACGCCGAGAAGGACCCCGAAAGCGGAAGGCCATTTTCGAGCAAGGAACTCCGCGAGTGCTACAAGCAGGCCGCGGAAAAGTTCGGCTGGTCAAAACGCAAGATCGAACCGCGTTCGATGCGGGATGGCCGTTGGCTGATCGGCTACGGAGTGGCGACGGGAACGTGGTCGGCGGGCCAGTCGGCGGCATCTGCCCGCGTGACATTTCGAGCCGACGGGACCGTGCTCGTTGAGAGTGCGGCCACCGATATTGGCCCAGGCACTTACACGATGGGCTCGACGATCGCTGCTCAAGGTCTTGGCGTGCCGATCGAACGGGTGACTTTTGCGCTCGGCGACAGCGAACTGCCGCCGAGCCCAAGCCAGGGCGGTTCGACGCTGACATCGAGCGTCGGAACGGCGATCAAGGAAGCGTGTGAAAAGCTCGCGTTAGAATTTGCGATGCTGGCCGGAAAGGCCGAGGGCTCGCCTTTCAAAGACGCAGTGGCAGGATCGGTCGCGGTTGAAAACGCCGCGATCATGATCAAGGGCCGGCCGGAAACGAAAACAGCTTTCACCGACATTCTCAAACGTGCGAACCTGCCGTTACTGGCCGTTCTCCATCGCTCAACGCCGAACCAGGGCGAGCGTTCGAAGTACGCGATAGCATCGCACGGTGTTCAGCTTGTCGAGGTCGCTGTTGACGAAGAGATCGGCCGCATCCGGGTCAGGCGGGTCGTTCAGGCAACCGCGGCTGGCAAGATCATTAACCCAAAAGGAGCTCATAGTCAGGAGATCGGAGGTGTCGTTTGGGGCATTGGTATGGCGCTTACCGAAGTTACCGAGGTTGACGACCGTTACGCTCGAATTATGAACCCGAATCTCGCGGGCTATCACGTGCCCGTCAACGCCGACGTGCCGGATATCGAGACGATATTTGTGCCTGAGGTCGACACTGTCGTCAACCCCCTCGGTGCAAAAGGTCTCGGCGAACTCGGCATGGTCGGTGTGCCCGCGGCTATCGCAAATGCTGTGTTTCATGCCACCGGAAAGAGGCTCCGTGAACTGCCATTGACCCCAGACAAACTCGTCTGAAACGGAGATGACGATTTTGTAAATTCTGCGCTTGCGCTATTTCAGACCCTTCGTTATCATTGGAAATTTGCTATTTAGCTCTAAAAGCGCCAGATAGCGGCTTGAAAAGGCATGAGCATGGGTGGTCGAGCGGTCAAAGGCAACGGGCTGTAAACCCGTCGGATTAACTTCCTACGCAGGTTCGAATCCTGCCCCATGCACCACTCAGATCTTGGGTCTGGGGGTTTGAAAAGTTAGTTTTGCGGGAGTAGCTCAGTTGGTAGAGCGTCAGCCTTCCAAGCTGAATGTCGCGAGTTCGAGTCTCGTCTCCCG
>JBGTSR010000005.1:0-322668 GCA_041940165.1 Acidobacteriota bacterium | reverse complement strand
CTTACCAACTAGCTAATCTGCCGCAAGCTCCTCTTCAAGCGATAAATCTTTAACAACTGTCATCTTGCGATGCCGCTGCATTATGCGGTATTAGCGTCCGTTTCCGGACGTTATTCCCCACTCGAAGGTAGATTACTTACGTGTTACTCACCCGTGCGCCACTCTATGCACTCTCCGAAGAGAGCTTTAATCGTTCGACTTGCATGTCTGAGGCACGCCGCCAGCGTTGATTCTGAGCCAGGATCAAACTCTCGTTGATTACTGTCTCATATTGGGATCAATTCGAGTCCGAAGACTCTAATGACCTGCCTATAGGTTGAGGCCTATAGGTCTTTTGTTGTTCATACGAATTAACACATGGACACGCATATCTAGTTTTCAAATATCAACTTCACAACCCCAACCTTCTCCGTCGAGGCGAAATTTTCGATTATACAGAACTTATTCTGTATGTCAAGCCCTTAAGTAAAAGTTTTTAACTTTTTATCAATCCGGCGGACCGGCTGAACTCAGAGGCAATTTATGATTCTCTACACTTCTCGATATCTTGTCAAGCGGACTTGGTTGTTTTAGCAATCAACCGCCATCTGCGGGGCAAAACATCCGGATCTTACTTAAAGACTCTCGAAGTCAGTCGATCAAAATTCAAAGAACTTTCTAAGAAGTTTTGGCCGAAAATAAGTTCCCTTCAATCGCTTGAAGAGAACGTCGTCCTTCCCAAAACTCTTGCACCGTCTCGCGGGCAAAGATGAATCATACCATCTGTTTCACAAATGTAAAGCCGAGATACGATCTTTTTTCAAAACCTGCCCGTCAATCGACGCGAGCTGAGTAAGATGAGGCCAATATACAAGCGGTTGCTCGAAATAATTCGTTCGTTTTTCCGGGGATGTGGAGCGGGCGACGAGGCTCGAACTCGCAACTTTCAGCTTGGGAAGCTGACACTCTACCATTGAGTTACGCCCGCTTGTTTGGTGATGATAGCACGACTCTTGTCGCAGTCAATCGCTTTTTGCGGCGAGCATTAGGTCGATGACCTCGCGGACGGCACCGTGGCCTCCCCGGGCCTCACAAACGAAATCAGCAGCCTTCTTTGTCGACTGATGAGCATCGGCGACCGCGACGGAGAGCCCGACAAATGGAAAGACTTCTGCATCGGGCGTATCGTCGCCGATGAAAGCGACCTCTTCGCGAAGAGCGGCCGCTTCGAGGATCAGTTCGTTCATTGCCGAGACCTTGTCGTTTCGGCCCTGATAGACGAATTCGATCCCGAGTTGCTTTGCCCGCATTTCCACGATCGGCGAGCTTCGTCCTGAAATGATCCCCGATTTGAAACCCTGCGCATGCCAGTCCACGAGCCCCTGTCCGTCGCGGACGTGAAAGACCTTTAGTTCCTCGCCGCCGGCATTGAAGAACAATCGGCCATCGGTCAAGACGCCGTCACAGTCCATTACAAGAAGCTTTATCTTTGCGAAGCGATCGTTCATAGAAGGAGTTAGTTGTTTTATTGAAAGTTAGCGGACCTCGAACATCTCAACCGCCCCGAGCCGCCAGCCATTTGCCGCACGCATCAACCGGTAAACCGCGACGCCGCTTTCGACCTCTTTGTTTAGAAGCTTGATGCTCATCGTCGCTTCGACCAGGACCGTATTCGCGTCGATGCGGTCGATCTGGCGGACGTCGGTCTGCCACTGCTCGGTCGAGCCGATAAGACCGCTAATGAATCGGCGAACCTCGCCGGGCATCGCGAGAGCCTCGACATCGGCCTTTCGGTTGGCAGATGCCGCTTTGTCGAAATCGGTGAAGAAGGCCTTTACGGTCGGATCTGCCGCCGAACCACCGCCAAGCCGAGCCCGCAGCGTCCTGGCCGCAAAGCTCGCCCCGTAGTCCGCATCGAGGGCGATCGCCGTCTGTGCAAGCCGCGTGGCAACGTCGTTTTGGTTCGATTTCGCCGCGACCTCTGCGAGCCCCACGTTCGCCCAGGCAAGGCTGCGAGCGGTCGGAAGCTTTTCCTCTAAGACGAGTCGAAACTCTTTCTCAGCGTCCCCGTTCTTGTTCTGAGCCAACAGCGAGCGGCCGAGCAGAACTCGAAGATCGTCAAATCGGGGCATTTCCCGAAGAAGTTTCTTGGCCAACTCCTCGGCGGCCGCGAACTCCTGCCGGTCAAATGACCTTTTTACCGCAAGCAGAGGATCGCTGTCGGTGGATTCTTTGGGAGCGACATCGTCGGAATAATCCAATTGCGGAAAAAGCTTTTCCGCATCGACCTCTACGCGAACGATCTTTTCCGTCGTCTTGAAGACACCCTCGCCGTAGCTCGAAGCCGGAATTGTAGCCGGTGCGGTTATCTTCTGGCCTGAGGCGGTCGTGGCGGAAAGCTCGACGGTCACATCCGTCGAACCGGTATTTCTTAAAGCGACCTTCGTCTCCCCGCTGCCCCCTTGAGGCAAACCGATGAGTAGATTCGTTTCGGTCACCTGATCTAGCAGCAAATCGAGAAGTGCTTTTTGCGAAGAGAGTGCCGCACGAAATTCCGGGAGATCTAACGCCGAATCCTCGGTCCGCGATCTGAGGGCCGTGGCGAATTCGCTGCCGCCCATGCGTTTCGAGAAGAGTCGCCAGGCCATCGCACCTTTGTTAGCTACGACAGGATAATAATAGTCGTCGATCGGCGAGACGATCGTTATTGGAGCGTCGCGTTTGGAAACGGCGGCGTAAGCATTTCGCTGACGCAAGCGTTCGATGTCGGCGACGTCCTTGCCGTATTTGTTCTGTATAAACTCGGTGGCGAAAAATCGGGGCAGCCCTTCGGTCAATGCCCCGTGGCCTTCGCCCGTGATCGCGATCGACCCGCCGAGCCACATCTTTGCGGCGGCTTCGGCAAGGTTCATCGCCGTGAGCGAATCGATCTTTGGCCGACGGAAAACCGCTTCGTCCACCAGAACCGTCCCGCCACATGCGAATCCGGCACCGCGACGGACCGCTACAAGGCGAAGAGGCACGTCAGGAGCTTTGCCGAGCGGCCCTGCCATAAAGGTTTTCGCTTCTGAAAATAGCGTTGCCAGGTCATCGGCTCGCTGCTGCACCTCGGCACCACCGCCCTTTGGTACTTGAACGCTGACGCCCGATGCCGTTACCGTGTCCCAATTCCCTGCCGCCCAAAAAGGTTGGCAATTCGACTTTTGATCGAACCCATTTGGCGTCTCGACCCCGGCCGATACGACCGATTGGCCCGTGGCCCCGGAGACTTTGATCCTGAACGGAGCCTGATCCGCACCACGTGCGAAGAACCAACTATTCGGAGTCGGATACCAATACGAGAGCGGCAAAAACTGCGTGCCTGACGGAGAAAGCGAGTTCAGTGCGGTGTTCTCAGCGACGGTGAGCTTGTAATCGACGACAGCGGTCACCGTCCCGTTCGCGGGAACCGACGCGATCCGCGACGATAGCCGTTGAAGGCTCGTATTTGCGTTAATTTTCTCTTCTGCCTTAGAAAAGTCCGCAACGGCATCGTTGATCTTGATAGCCGTCACTTCTGCCGACGATGCAATACGAAGGGTCAACGATGTGGCTGGCCGGCCCGAGACGTTCTTCGCGGTAACGATGGCCTTCGCAGTTATCGTCCGGCCCGCATCGGCAGGCAGCGTCACATCGATGTCATATCTCTGCACCTGCCAGGTGGCGAGGGCGGTTCGGCCAGTCGTGTCCTGAGCCGCAGCGAGCCCGGAAAGCAGTGCCAGGATCGCGACGACGAGTATTGATCTATTCATTGTGTTATCGGTTTTGCTGCGACGAGTTGATGGATCTTCTTAAGCATTTCAAGCAAGTTCCACAAACGCGAGAGCGGAAGCTGATTTGGCCCGTCGCTCGGTGCTCGGCTCGGATCGTCGTGGACCTCCAAAAATACGGCATCAACGCCGCACGCCACGCCGGCACGTGCAAAGTTTTCGATGTATTCGCCTTGACCGTCAGTTGCCTTTCCTAGCCCGCCAGGCAGCTGAAGAGAATGGGTCACGTCGAATACAACCGGCACGCCAAACGAACGCATTACGGGAAACGAACGCAGATCGACCACAAGGTTGTTGTATCCGAAGCTCGCTCCGCGTTCGGTCAAGAGAGCCTTTTCACAGCCCGAATCATGGAGCTTCTCTACGATGTTCTTAGCATCCCACGGAGCGAGAAACTGGCCTTTTTTCACGTTCACCGCCCTTCCGGTTTTGGCGGACGCAACCAGCAGGTCTGTCTGCCGGCAAAGAAAAGCCGGTATCTGAAGCATGTCGACGACCTCGGCCGCCTTCTCGGCCTGCCACGGCTCATGTACGTCGGTAATGACCGGCACGCCGATCTCACGTTTTACCTGAGCGAGCACCTCCAGGCCAAAATCCATCCCGCCGCCGCGAAAGCTCTCGATCGAACTGCGATTGGCCTTATCAAAAGAAGATTTGTAAACGAATTTGACGCCGACCTCGGTGCAGATGTCATTTATCTCCTGCGCCATGAAAAGCGCGTGTTCCGACGATTCGACGACGCACGGGCCGAGAATGAATGCAAGATCGCCGTTGCCGAATTCGACATCACCGACGCTGAAAGATCTCATAAAATAATCCGAAAAGTGTTCTTATTTATAGACTTCACCTTATCACATTACGGTCATTTCAGGACACGCGGGGGCCGGCCGAAAAGTTCAGCTTCGAGCGTTGTAGAGTGTGAGAGCGGTGTTACGAGAAGATCTGTTTCGCGGCGTCAAATCCGCTAACGGCCTGGGCGAGTCGTGAGATATCGGATTCAGCGGCTATTCGCGGTAAGAGGAAGAGATCGTCGTTTGCGTCCGCGAGCCGGCTCTCGGTCGAGACCGCACAAGTATACCCGGCGATGCGGGCCGCTTCGGCTTCACGTCGGGAACAGTCACCGTTCGGGTAGCAAAATGCGACGTCGTCACGCTGAAGCTCTCTCTGGAGCACGATCTTCGACTGGTCGAGCTCCCTTGCCAACTGCTCATCAGAGCAATAGGTCAGGATCGGATGACTGACCGTGTGCGAACCGATCGAAACACAGGAACGGTCCATTTCTCTAGCCTGATCCCAGGTAATCGGGCCGAAGTGAGATGGAGGACGGTCTGGCAGATCGACCTTAAGCTGATTTGCGATAGCGTCGAGTAATTCGTCGCGTTTAGAAGGGTCTTGTTTCTTGAGCACCGCGTTAATACGGCTCGCGGCGATGGTACGCGAGTACTCACCGTTTAGATCCGCTGCGATGCTCTCGCCGTCTAGTTCAACGTCCATTTTGTCCGCAGGAGTTTCGACACACAGATGCCGAGCCTTGTCGGTCCAGATCCAATCCCGTCTGTCGAGAAAGTCGGTTACGACAAAAAGAGTCGCGGGGATCGAGAATTCTTCGAATACAGGAAACGCGATATCGTAGGCATCCGAGTAGCCGTCGTCGATCGTGATCACGGCAGCGTTTGGCGGGATCTCGTCTCCATTGCAAACGCGGCACGCATACTCGGCTAGCGACAAGATCGAAAATCGCTTTCTTATGTAGGTTAGGTGCTCGATCAGCTCGCCACGGGAAGTGGTAAACGGGGTCGGTTCCGCCGAAAAGCGGTGATACATCAGTATCGGGGTCTTCCCTCGGTTGATAAATCGAAACGCTCGGAAGGCGTCGACGTTTACGAGGGCATTCAGGACGGCACGCTTAACCATTGGACATCCTCAACACAAGGCGGCGTCGCATCTCGTCTTTTTCAGCCTTCGTCGGCAGGCGATATCGCTTGCCCAGCGAGATGTCCTGGGGAGTTGACTCAGCGGTTCCGTTTGCGATCGATTCGGCTGCCTCCGCAACAAGCTCCGCGCATTCTTCCCTTAGCGATCCTCTATATCGATCGATAAACGACTCGAAATCGCTGCCGAATGCCGGATCGTAAGTGAGCGGCCGCGTTTTCTGAAGAATGATATCGCCTGTGTCCACCTTCGGCGCCACATAATGAACGGTCAGACCGACTTCACTTTCACGATTGAAAAGTTCCCAAAATACCGGCGGGCCGCCGCGATAGTACGGAGCGAGGCCCTGGTGCAGATTGATCGAGCCGAGACGCGGGATCGAAAATACGCTTTCCTTAATAATGTTGGTTCCGAAGATGATACCGAGGTCGGGTTCGTGAGAACGCATCGCCTCGATCGCGGACTGGCTGTGATAGTTATCTACTTTGATAACAGGAATGTTCGCCGCGGCAGCGACCTCGAGCGTCTTTTCGGACGCAACGGCGTGACCGTTTCCATTCGAACCGTTGCGTCGAACGAGCTTGCCAAAAGTCGCAGCGTAGCCGTCGTATCGTATCGATCGACGCAGCTTCTCGGTAAACGAGCGTTCCGGCGAAGTGCTGGTCTCGATAAACACGCCGACAAGCTCTATCCCGGCCTTCTGGGAGAGTTTTTCTATAACGAGATCGGCACCGCCGTGTGTCAGTAAGATGACCTTCATCGCCGGTCTAGAAAAACGGCGAACGGACGCGGGCTTCCAAATTCACCGCACGATCACACGTCCTCAGATATCTCAATGTGCTCGGGCATTTCTACCTGCTTGTCGCTCGCGACGTCGTGCTCGAGATTCTCGCTGCGCAGCCGATTCTGCCAAGCGGCCTGTACAAACGCCACGAACAACGGATGCGGCGCGAGCGGTTTCGATTTGTATTCCGGATGAAACTGACAAGCGACAAAGTAGGGATGAACTTCGCGCGGCAGTTCGATCATTTCAATGAACTTTCCATCCGGAGAAACGCCGCTGAATACAAATCCTTCTTTCTCGAGCACCGACCGATACTCCGGATTGAATTCGTAACGGTGGCGATGTCGTTCGCCGATCTCGCTCGCACCGTGGTAGATCTCGCTGGCGATCGACCCCTCTTTCAGCGTGCATGGCCAGTTGCCGAGCCGCATCGTGCCTCCGTATTCCTCGACATCGACGAGATCGCGTAGCTTGAATATCACCGGAAATGGTGTCTCCTCGTTGAACTCCGTCGAATCTGCATCTCGCAGCCCGCACGCGCTGCGTGAGAACTCAATGCACGCCGTCTGCATCCCGAGACAGATGCCGAAGTACGGAGTGCCCGATCTGCGAGCGTACTTGATCGCTTTGAGCATTCCAGCAATGCCCCGTTTGCCAAAACCGCCCGGGACGAGGATCGCGTCAAAATCCTGCAGCTCGTTCTCGTGATCGTCCTTTACGAGGTTTTCCGATTCTATCCACGAGACGTTTACCCGGAGATTATTAGCGACGCCGGCGTGCGTTAGAGCTTCGCGTAGCGATTTATACGAATCCTCAAGCTCGACATACTTGCCGACTATCGCGATGCTCACAGAACCGCCGGTCGGGTCCTTTACGGTATCAACGAGTTCTCGCCAGCTCTTCAGGTCAGCGGTCGGGAACTTCTCGTTGAGCTGCAGATCTTCGACAATCAAGTCGTCGAGCCCTTGTTCGCGAAACGCGAGCGGCACCTCGTAGATCGTGCCGACATCGAGCGCCGAGATCACAGCCCTTTCCTGAACGTTACAAAAGAGCGCGATCTTTTTTCTCAGGTCGACGGGAAGCGGTCGGTCGGACCTGCAAAGCAGGATATCGGGCGCGATACCGATCTCGCGAAGCTCGCGAACGCTGTGCTGCGTCGGTTTTGTCTTAAGTTCGCCCGCCGCAGCAATGTAAGGAACCAGCGTTACGTGGACAAAGATCGCGTTGCCGCGGCCCTCTTCGTTACCCATCTGCCGGATGGCCTCCATGAAAGGCAGTGACTCGATATCACCGACCGTTCCGCCGATCTCGACGATCAGAACGTCCGGCTGATGCATATCGGCGACCTTTCGCACGGCCGCCTTGATCTCATCGGTAATATGAGGAATGACCTGGATCGTTTTGCCGAGATAGTCCCCGCGGCGTTCTTTCTCGATAACCGAAAGATAGATACGTCCGCTCGTCCAGTTGTTCGCCTGGGAAAGCTTGGCATTCGTGAAGCGTTCGTAGTGCCCGAGATCGAGGTCTGTTTCGGCTCCGTCGTCGGTCACGAACACCTCGCCGTGCTGGAATGGCGACATCGTGCCCGGATCGACGTTGATGTACGGATCGAGCTTCATCATCTGGACCTTCATCCCGCGCGCCTCAAGCAGACAGCCCAAGCTCGAAGCAGCGAGCCCTTTCCCCAAACTCGAAACCACGCCGCCCGTTACAAAAATGTATTTGGTCATATTCTCCTGTCAGAACCACCTGCGTGGCTTTAGATAATGTCGTTTCGCTGAATAGCGGCTTTCATCGCCGCGTTTAACCACCCGCTACCGCCGGTGGTTCTGACCCGTCGGCCTTCCCTTCCCGCTTTTTCTTTTGATAACGCCCGTCTTTCAACTGTGAGATCACTTCTTTCGACTTTGCCGCCTGCGGATCCATTAGTTCCTGCAGGGCGTTAAAGCTTGCGCCCATCATCGTCGTTCCCTCGGCCGCATTTCGTTCGAATTCCTCGGCCGTTCGCGTCTGCGGCTTGCTCAGCGTCCTTAAACCGGCGACCGCCCCGACGATCAGCAAAACGAGAAACGCCAATCCCAACCAGTCGCTCATAATGCGCCAATGTCCTTCCAGCCGTAAATGACCGTGGCGAAATCCTCGTCCCCGAGCCTGTGTGAATCACGCCCGACGATCGACGCTCCCATTTTCTCGTAAAATCGCCGGTACGGGCTCACTTCAAGCGAATCGAGACAAATCGAACTCGAGCCTTCGCGAGCCATTATCGCTGAGCACCGCCTGAAAAGCCTCTCGCCGAGGCCCTTCCCTTGAAATTCAGGAAGAAAATAGAACGAAAAGACCTGTGAATCGGCCTCGACATTCAAAACCGGCGTTCCAAAATCTGCAAAACCGACTATCCCTGCGACCGGATGCTCGGCGACGAGCATTGCGTAACGGCCATTGCATTCGCGGTTGCGATAACGCTCGGTGCGTTCCTCGACGCTCATCAAATCAAGGAATTGCTGCGGCACAAGGCCCTCAAACGACCGCTGCCACGATTCGACGTGCACGCGAGCGACATCCGGAATATCTTCGTTCCGCACGGGCCGGATATCGACGCCGCATTCGATGAGATCGCGAACTCGTTCGAAATCGTCTTCCGTGTCCACACCGATCGAGCGCCCTACAGCATCGACGACTTTGATAACGGCTCCGTTCTCCAGTGCCCGAAGCTGCTCAAGTGATTCGAGCTTTTCGAGCCGCGTCTGCGGCAGTTTTGTGAATTCAAGCAGGAATTCGCGGCGATAGACGTACAGGCCTGTGTGCTTGCGGAAGTTCTCAAAAAGTTCGGGTTCTTCGGTCAGGGCAAGATTTGGATCGCCGCCATGCCGTAGGGAAGCGTCACGCGGAAACGGCATCGGCGAACGTGAAAAATAAAGTGCTCGACCATCCTCGGCGACAACGGCCTTTACAACATTAAAGTTGAGCAATTCGCCGTATAGGCTCGTTAGCGGCTCGCACACCGTAACGATGTCCGCATCACCATCGATCATCGCAGTCACCGCCCGATCGATCGTCTCGGGCACGATAAGAGGCTCGTCGCCCTGAACGTTTACGACGATCGATCCCTCAGCGAGCGCCGCGGCAACCTCAGCGATGCGGTCGCTACCGGACTGATGAGCACTCGACGTCATCACCGCCTCGCCGCCATGATATCGCACGGTCTCGGCGATCGATTGATCGTCCGTCGCCACGATCACGCGAGAGATCGTCTGGGCCGACCGCGCACGTTCCATTGTGTGAATAATGAGCGGCTTTCCGGCGATCGGGCGCAGCATTTTCCCGGGCAATCTCGTAGAACCGAGCCTTGCCGGGATGATCGCGACCGTATTTTGAGCGGAAACCCCGCAGCTGACCTCCACGGGGTTTTAGATTACCGTGATTGCGGCGCGAATACAACTTGGAACTTGCAGGACCGATTAGCTAAACTCGAATCCGTGCATACCGACTATCCAGCAAACCTGATCCACGCGGCCGAAAAGCCGATAAATCCCGATTTTGCCTCGACGCTTTTAGCCGAGCCCAGGCGTGAAATTAGCCGTCGCTTGGTTATCGCCGTAATGGCATTCATGGTGTGGGCCGCGAGCGTGGCAATGATCGCGATCGTTCCAGCACTCTTTCTGCTTCCGTACCTGGCGTCTGTCGGGATCGCTATCACTGATTCGGGTAAGATCGTCGAATTTGCGAAGAGTGACCAGACGGCGATCTTTCTTCAGGTTGCGGCGATCGTGCCCGCGCACATTCTTACCGTTGTCGTCGCCTACTTTGTCGTAGCGCGAGGAAGGAAGTTTGCGTTTCTCCGGTCACTCGGCTGGGAAAACGGTGGTGTGAAGTGGTGGCATCACGTCGCGATCCTCGTAGCATTCTTCGTCATTGCAGGGATCGTGAATTACGCCATACCGGAACAGGATAATGAGCTTCTGCGGTTGCTACGCAGTTCAAGAGTAGCGACGTACGCAGTAGCCCTTATCGCGACATTTTCGGCGCCGTTTGTTGAGGAAGTGATCTACCGCGGCGTGCTCTACTCGGCTTTTGAAAAGGCGTTCGGTGTGAGCCCCGCGTTCATTCTGGTAACGATCCTGTTTGCCCTCGTTCACGTTCCGCAATACTTCCCTAGCTACGGCACGATCCTTTTGCTGACTCTGCTCAGCGTGACGCTCACCGCCCTGCGGATCTGGTCAAATAACATCTGGCCGTGCGTCGTGCTACACACGGTTTTCAATGGGATCCAGTCGATCTTACTGATACTTGAACCACACTTGACACAGCTCGATCAACCGATCGCACGCTAGCCAACGAAAGGAAAAGGCACCGACGAATCGGTGCCTTTAGACCTCGTAACGGCCTCAAGAACAAGCTAGTTATCTTTCGATCGATGCGAAGGCGGAACCGAAACTGGAGCAGGTGCCGATACGACCGGAGGAGGCGAATACGTCGGGAAGCTGCTGCCTGAACGATCCACAATTGGGTCGGTGTTCCGGGGATTCGAGTAACCTGTATTTCCACCCCGATCACCGCCTCGGTCTACCCGGGTGAACGGTGGCGGCGTTCTCTCGATCGTATCAGCCCTCACCCGCGGCGAACGCTCGATGGTTCCCGGGTTCGGCTCGCGTCCGATCGTCTCAGCTGGATTTCTCGGAGTACGCGGCGGGGTAGGCGGATCGCTTGGGTTTACAGGGTTTCTGATCGGCGGATAGTTAGGATAGTGCTGCCAGTAGATCCCGTTGTAGTACCAATATCCATATGGAGACCGCCATCCGTGACCAAACGGCAGGAAGCAATACCCACCAAAGCTTGCATCGAAGACCCAAAGCCCGAACGAGTTGTATACGCTCCAAAATCCGTTCCTGAATCCACTGGCGATCGCACCATTATAGGTCCTCGCCTGCAGTGAGGAACTCACCTCGGCATTAACCTTCGAACGTTCTTTGCTCCACTTAGCAAAAGTATCAAGCTTTTTCTTGTCAAACTTTTTGACTGTGACCGATGAACCACCAATCGAGCCAGTTCGCCCTTCTTTGACCGTCGTCACTCCCGAGCCCGCGACCTCGGCCCTACCTTTTGTCACGGAAACCAAGGCAGTTCCGTCTGACGCGATATCGACCCGATAAACACCTGTATCGACCAACGCAAGGCGGCCCTTTGGTGTCGTCACAGTCACGCGGAATTCGTCATCAGCGAACACTTCAAAGATCGCACTTCCCGAATCGAGTCTTATCTGCAGATCTTCAAGGTCGGTCGTACCAAATTCGAAGGAGGAACTGGGCGCTAGCCGAATAAATGACCCAGGGTTCAATAGTACTTCCGCGAGGCCGTTCGTGCCGGTGGTAACACGGTCACCAACATCGACGCGGTCACGCCGAAGCAGCTGCCCGCCGGTCCCGTCTTGCCGGATCACCGTAACATTGCCTTCCAAATGATTTACAACACCCGGCTTCGCCGAGATAAGGAATTTATCGGCAACGTCTGTCTGACCGAGTACCGGCGCAGACAAAACGAAGCCCGCCACGAGTGCGAGTATCGCGAAAAGGCTCAGACGTTTCATCTTAAAAATCTCCTTGGGAAGAGTTACCCCTGAATGGTAAATCGAAAAAATAAAAAATACAACCGAAATCATTGCTTATGCAGGTATAAGTCCCCTAAATGTCGTCCGCGATCTAACCAGTTTTTTCTCGAACAACCATTATCGGCATTTCGTTATCTAAGTCGATGCAGTTTAAGGCCGAGGATTTGCCTTGAATTTGGAGATACAAATGGCAACTTTTAAGGATCCGGACCTTTGCTTTGCACCGCTCGAAGTGGTTGAGCGACTGTTGCAGATAAGGGATGAGCAAGGTTTCAATCAGAGTTTATATCTCGACCGGTCGCATCATCTAACAGACTTTTTGGATGCGTACGGCTTCGATATCTACGCATTCTCGACGCGAAACGACAAGATCAACTACGGTGACTACTCGTCGCCGGTCGTTCCGGGTGGTGATACACTTCACAGTCTTTATACGACACACTGATCCTAAACAACTGAAGTAAACGCTTATTAGCGGCCCGGGGCGACAACCTCAGCCGCTTTTTATTTTGCCTTGATTATGAAGATGGTGCCGTCATCGTCGAGAAACCGCCGTTCTGTAAAATCGTCAACACCTTTTCTAATGTGCTTGATCAATTGCTTTGCCGGCAAAGCGATGCCGTCAAGCACCTGTTTGGCAAGCCGCTCCTGACCGTATTCTTCTCCATTTGGATTCGCAGCCTCAGTGATCCCGTCGGTGTAGATCACCATCGTCTGTCCCGGCTCGAATCGTATAAAGTGCTGATGATAATGCAGGTCATCAAACATACCGAGCGCCATGTCACCGTACTCGATGTAGCGATATTTCCCATTGGCACCGATCAACAGCGGTGGATTGTGACCCGCATTCGAAAAGACGAACGTCTTATTTGTAGAGTCAAGTATCCCGTAGATCGCCGTGATGAACTTGTTGTCCTCGATCGAATCCCTAAGCAGCGAATTTACCTTTGAGAGCGCAATGTGCGGGGCATACCCGATCTGTGCACACGAACGCAGCGAGGCGCGTAGGAACGCCATCAGCAAGGCTGCCGGAATGCCCTTACCGACAGCATCGGCGACCACGACGCAGATCTGGTCGTCAAATACGCGGACCCAGTCGTAATAATCACCCGAAACCTGTTCCGTCGGGAAAACATAGGCCGATACATCAAAATTCTCGGTGTCCGGGTCAGCAGACGGCAACAATTCGAGTTGGACCTCGCGAGCGATCTCGAGTTGGGCCTGAATGCGCTTCTGCTCAACGACCTGTTCGTGCAGTCGAACCTTCTCGATGATGATCGCGACCTGCGAAGTCAGCATCTGCAGTACCGCCAGATCATCTTCGCTGTACGCTCCTAAGGTGTCGCTTTCGAGGTCGAAAACGCCGATGACCTTATCGTTTGAAACGATAGGAGCGACCATTTCAGAACGAGTTTGCTCACGTGCCGGAAAGTAGCGATCGTCTTTGCTCACGTCCGGCGAAATGATCGGTCTCCCGCTTTGAGCGACATCGCCGAGAAAGCCCTCGCCCATTCGCAAGCGCGGCTCGATCAGTTCGAAACTGATCTTGTATCCGCGGATTGCTTTTGACTTAAAGACATAAGGATCCTCTTCCTCAGTTCCGAATTCGATCAGGTAAATGCCCGCCGCATCGTATGGAATGAGCGAATCGAGCGTGTCCATCACGAGGTTGAGTACTTCGTCGAGATCGAGCGAACGGCTTATCGTCTTCGTGATCTCGTGCAGCATCCGAAGTTTATCGACCGTAGAGAGATTCAATTGGGCTGGTCGTTGATCCATTGGCGGGTTCGAAAGTGTGGATTATACAGTAGAATCGACCGGCGTTCAGCCCCGGCCGGAAAAAACCATTCGGCCGTACTCCTCCCAGAGCTTAGAGACCTTTATCCGAAACTCGACCAGAGCCACGCTGACGCCAAAATGTCGGGCTATCTCGCGCGCAGTTTTTCCTTTCCCGATCATCCGTTTAAGTGCCGTGTACGGGGCGAGGGCGGCCGTTCCCGTCGAATACGCCTCTTCCTCAATCGCGTGGTTGTAATCGCGAGCAATGATCTTGCCGCTGGCATCCTTTTTCTCGATAGCAAGCCGACTTGGCTTGTGGCCGAGGAAAACGTGGCAGATCTCCTCCATCAGCGTCGCGTTTTGTCGATTTCGGCTGTGAGTCGGATTCAGAATTATCAGCCGCGAGCCGTCCGGCAGCGTGTGCGAAGCAGCTCCGCCTGACCATGAATCCTTTCCGTCACCGATCAAGTGTTTTCGTGTCTCATCGGATAACAGCGGCTCGATCACGTCAAACTGAGCGACCAACAAACTGGCGTACCGGGCGAGTGCGAAGGGATCGAGCGGCTCGTCATCCCGGGTGAGTCCTGCAAATTCTCGCAGAGCTTTCCCGCGGAGCTCGTGATGACGGCCCTTCGGCGTCGGTGGTAGATCTTCGAGGCGGTAGTCCATAATGATGAAAGCCCGCATTTAAGCGGGCTAACAAACTGATCAAAAGCGTAACGATCAAACTTCTTTGAATTCAGAATCCACGTCCTCGCCCGACAACGCGACCCGATAATTCTTAGATTGCTTCTGCTTGGTGATCAGTAGATCATCCTTTGTTTTCAGCAGATCGGCCCTGTTATAAACAGAAAGCTCGAAATTGTAACCGTGTGTGATCGCATCTTTCGGACACGCCTCGACGCAGTAGCCGCAGAAGATACACCGGCCGTAATCTATGTTGTAGACCTTAGCGTAACGCTCGTCGCGTCCGACACGCTCTTCATAGGGCCTGGGATCGTCGACGGCCTCGATATAGATACAATCCGACGGGCAAGCAGCAGCACAAAGGTAGCACGCCACGCATTTTTCCTTGCCATTCTCGTCGACGTGAAGTAAATGCTGGCCGCGATATCTCGGCTGGACCGTTACCGGTTCATCCGGGTACTGTACGGTCCACTTTTGCCGGGGAATCTCGGAAAGCGTACGCCTCATACCCTTAAGCACGGCCACGGTCGACTGTAATACGTCAGAAACTATCGACATAAATTATTGAAGAGCTCCAAGCACTCCAAATGCTAACTGCAGGATTATCAATACGATGCCCAGGACCAAGCCCAGGACGCCCGTGATGATCCCGCCCATTGCGAGGCCCGATCCGCCGTACTGTGCCGGATCACTGCTGATCTTGCCCCGAGCCATGAAGCCAAGGACGATCGCCGCAATACTTGGCAGCAAACCGCCGCAGCAGATAGTAACGCCGAGAATGCCGAGCACAAGCGAGACGATCGCGAGCGTCTTGTTCTGCCCTTCGGTACCGGCCGGAGGCGGTTGAAACGGCGTATTCGAACCGATCTCCTGATCCTTCCAGCTTTGTTCGGGCGGCGGCGGAGGCGTCCACTCGGCGACGGGAGCAGGTGCCGGCTGATCGAATGGCGACTGGAACGATGGCTGGATAACCGTCTCTGCCTCGTCAAATCGCGGACTCTCTTCAAAGGTCGGTGCTGGCGGCTCAGGCTCAGGCTGCGGCTCAGGAGCGGGCGTCCAAGGCTGCGGAGCACTCTCCGGCTCAGGTTCGGGCTCTGGTGCCGGCGTCAGCTCAGGCTCAGCTATTTCGGGCTCAGCAGCAAACGGAGAGGGCGGCGGAGCAGCCGCCGGCGGCTCCGGTGAAAGGAAACTAGGTGGCTCCGGCTGGGCTGCCGGGATCTCCATAACGTCGCCCTCATCGTCGTCGCTGAGAGCCTCTTTCATCTCGGCTTCCGAGACGTACATCGTCTTGAGCGGGTCGTCGGAAGGCAGGTCGAGCACATCCTCCGGCTCGGATATCGGGATCGATCCAACGGTCTGGTGCATCTCGCCATCGCCCGTATTAACGGGCTCCGGAGCCTCAGTGGCCGGTTCCGGCTCGACCGGTGGAACCGGTATGGACTTACCAACTATGGTCGCGTACGGATCGAAAGCGGGAGCATCATCGACGAGCGGAGTTCCATCCGTCTGACAGAAGCGCATCGAATCTTCGAATGTCTTTTCACACGTCGGGCATTTTTTCATAGCTGTTAGTCCTTGCCGAAAAAGATAGGAAAAGCAGAAAGTACCGGTATATTACCGCAGTTCGGAAGCTAAAAAAGCCATTCCGCACTATCGTCAAACTCCCGTAACTTTCTGCACTCTTTATACTTTAACGCCTAAACTAATTCAAGTTTGCTAAAGAAATACGCGATCTCGATGGCGGCATTTTCGTCCGAATCCGACCCGTGTACCGCGTTCTCGCCGATCGACGAAGCAAACTCCTTGCGCAGCGTGCCTTCGGCCGCCTCAGCCGGATTTGTAGCGCCCATCAGATCACGCCAAGCCTTTACGGCACCGTCCTTTTCGAGCGCGAGCACTACACACGGGCCCGACGACATAAAATCGCAAAGCTCGTCAAAGAAGCCTTTACCGGCGTGAACCGCATAAAAACCCTCTGCCTGCTTGCGCGTCTGGTGGATCAGCTTCATCCCGCGGATCTTAAATCCCGCGGCCAGAACGCGGTCCACGATCTTACCCTGATTCCCGGCCCGAACAGCATCGGGCTTGATAATTCCAAAAGTTAAATTGCTCATGAATGTAAATTTTTAGTCTGCGGCAAACGGATATTCTAACAGGGCGCGCCAAAATCCGAAAAGCGAGGCGCGAGCGCCATTTTTGGAAAAATTTCGAGCCAAAATATAAACTCCATGTCCCACACAAAGGTCCCAAAAGTCCGAAAGTCCCAAACGCGTCCCCAAAACGCGAAAAACGCCCAAAATACGCAGTTTTCGACGAACCAAAACCGAGCCCGACGTACCCGTGACAGATCGAAACCGAACCCCGACGACCCGTTTCCTGACCCTGGAGCACACAAAACTGACCGCGTTTGTTAAGATTCCGGAGGGTTAGAACCGGGAGCGATAGCGACTGGGTTCCTGCTCGCCGTCCGGGCTCGTCCAAGTCGAGGGGACCGGACGCATCCGGGTCAGAACCGGGAGCGATAGCGACTGGGCTCTTCGACCGCGACCAGGTCTTCGACCGCGACTGGGCTCGTCCGAGTCAGAACCGGGAGCGATAGCGACTGGGTTCTTTCTGTCAAAGCATACGATGTGGAACGATACCGAAATCCCCCTCGCAGTTTTCTTCACCTTCCGATGCTACGGAACCTGGCTGCACGGCGACGAACGCGGTTCCGTTGACCGAAACAACAACCGCTACGGTACGCCGAGAATTCAGCCGAGCAGCAATTGGCAGAAGCACAACGAAGGTCGGCTTCTCCACCCGCCAGTCGTTTTGACTGCGGCACAGCGAAGATCGGTCGAACGATCCATTCGGGATACATGCGAGAAACGCGGCAGGACTCTGCTTGCGATCAATGTCAGGACCAACCACATCCACCTTGTTGTCTGCATCGGAGCTAAGCGGCCAAAAGACGCGCTGATCGCGTTGAAAGCGAATGCTACGCGACAGCTTCGCGAGGACCAACTCTGGACGTTGGAGCATACGCCATGGGCCGATAAGGGCAGCAAGCGTAATCTTTGGAACGAACGAAGTGTTTTTGAAGCGTGCGATTATGTGGTCAACTGGCAAGGCAACGATCTGCCGAACTTCGACTGGTGGTAAGTGCGGAACGAGTGCGGAACCCAGTCGCTATCGCTCCCGGTTCTGACCCGTGATCCGTTGATCGCTGTTCGTTGATAGTTGTTCGTTGTTCGTTGATCGTTGATCGTTGTCCGTTGTTCGTTGTTCGTTGTTCGTTGTTCGTTGAAACAGATGTACGTCAGAGATAAAAGATCGCCAAAGCCCAAGAGCGAGACCGTCTCGCGGGTGATGAGTGCGAACCGGGCACGCAATACCGGGCCCGAGATGGCTCTTCGGCGGGCACTCTGGGCCGCCGGCCTCCGCGGCTGCCGCGTCCACCGCACGATCAAGCTCGACCCTAAGACTGGACCGCAAGCGTCCCGCTTGCAAACGCACCGCGACGAGTCAGTACCGCCTGCGGTAGCGGGCGGGGATCTTGAGCTCCAGATCCCTCGCCCCTCTTCCCTCGCCCCTCGCCTATCCTCCGTCCGTCCCGACATCACGTTCGTCTCCAAACGCCTCGCGATCTTCGTACACGGCTGTTTCTGGCACCGCTGCCCGCGATGCAGCACTTCCCTGCCCAAACACAACACGCCGTTCTGGCAAGCAAAGTTCGAACGCAACATCGAACGCGACGCCCGCAAGACCGCCGACCTCCAAGCCGCCGGCTGGCACACCCTCACCGTCTGGGAATGCGATATCCAAAGCGACCTCGGCGGGGTCGTTGAACGCATCTAGCTAAGATATCCGCCTCGTAGCGGCATTGCTCCAGGCTCTCGTCGCGTAGCGACGCCTGATTGTAGCCGTGGGCTTTAGCCCACGGTACATCGCACGCCAAGCCCGCTTCGCGTTAGCGACGAATGAAAAAAACGAGACCAAATATTCCAATTTGGACTATTCGCCGCGAATCTCTACGCTCATTCGCATGCGACCGATTACATTCGAAAAAACCGTGCCAACCGATTTTCGGGCAAGCAATGAGATTCGAAATTTGAGGTGTAAACAAATCCATGTCGAGGTGACCACAAAGGACGAGAACTCGATCACCCTGCGTGCAATCGCAAAATCGATTCCCGATATTCGCTACTTATTTACTCGCGGATACGAGAAGATTCCCGATAAGATCGAAATCAAAGAACACTCCGACGTCGTCAAGACGATCCTCCGACGCACACAACGCGGCCCCGGCGGCGGAATCCCGCTCACCCGCGGCGAAGTCGCGATGCTCTTCATGGACGGCTACGCCGGCGATGGCCCCGGCTTGCTCGACATCCGCTCGCAAGGCTACGGCGATGATTCCGACTGGGAAGGCCTCGATGCCGACGTTGTGTTCGAGGACGACGATACGGTCTTCGTATGGTCCAAATGGGAACCTATCGAACTGTGGCCTGGCTAATCGGTCGTAGGCAAACTCGTAGCGTCGACACCAATCTCTTCGAAACGCTCCCGTAGTCTCGCTACGGCTTCATCGACAACGCCGCAGTTTAATGGAATTCCGACAATTAGAAGTTGATTTTGAGAACTGTTATATAAATTCCGAAATTCAGTCAGCTTGGTTTCGAAGGTATTCGAAGGATAACAAAGAACACCTAGTTTGTAGCCATCGTTAGCGAACGACGAGTATGCCAAAACTTGATGGAGATCCCTTCGAAAATCTTCTTTGAGCTGATCGCTAGATTCGAACCTATTAAACATGTGCGATTTATACTTCGCGTCAATGAAGGCGCCAAAGCTTTCGGTTTGGAAAATAGCGTCGGGCTCGAGTTCGCGCAACTCCCACGCAAAGTATCTTTTGGATCGACTTTGAATTCGGGGGTTCACAAACAATCGCGCCCCGACTAATCGAGACATTTCTCGAAAAATGTGTTGGACAAACTTCTCAAATACATCATTAAAGTCAACGCGCCAGGCAGTGCCCTGATCTAGAGTTTTCTGAAGAATACGGTTCGCCTGTTCCTTGCACTCTTTAACCGCGGGCGTATCCGATGCACGAATAGGAATTACCTCGGCGAGTTTGGGCTTGTGAAAGTAAAGCTTGTTCCGTAGGTGCGCAAGCCGATTGTGAAAAGCATTCTTGACCCTAGTTGGAGTCGCGGCCGAACTTAGCTCTTGATCACAGACGTCAAACACATATCGTAGCTGTGCGTACTCATGATGAAGCTCGCTCAACACGTTAGCCCGAACCGGAAACCTCATGTTGCGTACAGGATCACTCTGATAAGTTAGGTATTTTCGCCAATTGACCTGGCCCATCGGTTCCCGTTTAGCTCTTTCGACCGAGTCGAACTTTCGCCATTGCTGTCGAACGACGTTCTCGAGAGACGCAACGAATTTGATCGCTTCAAGATAAAAAGGTGGACGAAAATTCCTTCCCGAGACAAGCGGAATGCTTGGCACCACTTCCGGGCTTATGTTACTGCCAAGAAGATCTAGAATCTCGATGTAGTCTTCGAACCGATCGCGTGAGACAAAACGTGGTGAGACGACGAAGTCGCCAATCTGTTTGCCTGTGTCTGGTGCGCGAAGCGGAACTGCTCCTATGTATCGCGACGTGCGAAATCTGAGGGCTGCGTGTTGGTCCGTCCCGACGAGAATCGGGGTGATTTCCAAGAATTCAAAAGAAGTCCGATTGTAGTCGATAAACTTTTGAAGCGATTCTGCGAGGAAGCTCTTGTGTGCTCCCGGAAAAAACTTTTTTCGCAGTTCTACAGCGGCAAACGAGCTGGATCGTTCAGTGAGGCACGGGAGTACACAGAAGACATCCTGCATATTATTCGGATACCGATCGGCCGATTCGTTTGAGAAAGTACGAGTTGAAATCCTCTTTAGCCGATCTAAGCAGTCCTTCCTGAAGATACTCAGATATCAAAGGGTATAGTTCATACTTAACTCGGTTGGTCATCTCAATGGGGTCGGCCGCAACAAAGTATCCTTGTCCAGGTTGCAGGGTGAGTTCACTGGACGTGGCAAACCAACTAAATATTCGGTCAAAAACCTCGAAATCATCGTGAAAGAACATAAGGTTACCGTCTGGCGTGATGGGTTCCGGTCTAATCGTGTACCATGCGAACCTTCGCCGTAAGGCGAAATCGACGACTGCAAGGCTTCTGTCCGCCGTGTTCATCGTTGCAACTACAAAAAAATTCTCAGGTAGACGGTTCAATGACAAGGTAGGTGTGACGTTAATTTGAATGTCGGACTCTTGCATCTGATGTTCAAATAAATAAAAAACTGGACCAAGCACGTTTGAAAGGTTTGCCCGGTTTATCTCGTCAATAATTAGAACCGTGTTGACCGCCTCGTCCTCCATCGCCGATTGAATCGCTAACGCAAGAACTCCGTCTAGCGGCTTGTAGATTAAGGCTCCTGCTTGGATGTCTGGGAGCAATCCGTGAACAAAGTCCGGGTAACTCGTCTCTGCGTGGAACTGCGTAAAGAAAACCCTTGCATCTAGATCAGCGGCTACCAGTTTCGCTAGCCTCGTTTTCCCAGTTCCCGGAGCCCCCTGGAGAACGACAAATCGTCGAGACCTGATCAAGCTCTTAACTTCCTCCAGTGGGTTTTCCAGAGCGGTTCGCTTGCATCCCGCCAGGGCTCTATCGACCTCTGCTCGATGTGTTGCATTTGAAGGCCAGTTCCGCGTTTTCGCATACGCAGCTAGGAACGCGTCAATAAAAGAACGGCCAGCCTCACTCTCAGGATCGTCGATTATCTGACAAGCAGAGAAGTACCTCGAGTAATAATCAATTGTATTAGTGAGGTGAGCTAAGTCGTCTCGTCGTGCGAAGGCCTTAGGCAATTTCGTTTCGATATCGGAGAAGTCGGATTTGCAGAATCCATTCTCTTGATCAATGAGTGTGGCGAATAGGCGCTTTAGTCCGGGAAAGGTAGCGAGGTCAAAATCATTCTTAAAGCCGCTAGATCCGACGCCAACCTCAACAATCCACTTCTGATGATTTCCACCCGGAAAGAGCACTAGCGAAAAATCGTGATATGCCCCGCTTTTTGCCTCGTCCGGTTGGACAAACCCAAAGTAGGCCCGATTTTGGTCATCCGGCCCATTGTTTGCGTTATTTCGGAAAACGTACGAATCGGGTTTCGCGCCGAACCTCGCCGCCGCATCCTTGACATAGGAAATGACTCTCTGAATCTTTTCTACCGCCATAAATTTGTTTGGTTCAACTACCAGCTGTGGGGATTCGTGGGAGTTCTTCCCCCATAATTTCAAGTAACTCTGAGATCGACATATCAAACACCCGGGCGAATTCGGCGGCGTTGGAGAGCGAGAGGTTGCGTTCGCCGCGTTCGACCATGCCGATGTAGGTGCGGTGAAAGCCCGCTAGTTCTGCTAATTCTTCTTGTGAGAGGCTGCGGTCCGTGCGGAGCTGGCGAATGCGTTTGCCAAAGCGCACGAGCAGTTCGTGATCTACCATTCGAGGCTCAAATGTATACGCATTGTATGCAGATGATCTACAGACAGAGAGTAGCGGGGAGCAGTGAACAGGGATCAGTGAACAACTAATAGTGAACAGTGAATAGTGAAGCGGTTGTTCGTTGTTCGTTGTTCGTTGTTCGTTGTTCGCTGTTCGCTGTTCGTTGAACCCACCCGCTACTGCAGGTGGTACTGACAGGTCGTCCTAGCTCTTAGCTCTTAGCTCTTCGCTCTTTACTTTTAGTTACTAGTTTTTAGTTATTAGTTATCAGTTAACCAGGCTCGGGCGGCGTCGACGGTCTCGAAGTAGCCGTAGTTGCCGCCGCGGTTGCGGCCGACGGTCATTCCGAATTGGAGGGCTTCCGTGATCTCAGGGTATGGGTTTACGAGGGCGATCTTTTTTCCGGCGAGGGCGGCGAGCGAATCGTTGACGGTGTGAAAGACCTGGCCTTCGGAAAGGGCCGCCGGCACGTCGCGGACGAAAAGGATCCGCCGCAGCCCCGAACTCTCGGATCGCTCGACCAGATCGGCGATGTAGCTGGTGATGATCTCGGGATCGACGGTTTCGGCCTTTAGGTGGGCGTGGAGGTAGTCGGGATATTCGGTGAATTCGATAGTGTATTGCTTATGGATATCGTTCATTACTAAAACCAAAACTTATACCTTAACACGTCCGCGACCAGGGTCAAAGCCAGTGGTCAGTGGTCAGTGGTCAGTAGTATAGGACGTAGAGAACCACCCCGTCCGCGAAGACGCGGCCACCCCTCCTTCGTAAGGAGGGGAGCTATCGGACGTTGGACTTTGGACTCGGGACTATGGACTTACGCAACGTCCGGCGTGTCGGGGGCGAGGTCGTATTGCATTTTGGGGAAATCGATCTCGTTCCAGACCTCGACGAATACGCCGTTTTCGATTCGGCACATCCCGCCGCCCGTGAACTTCGTCTTCTTGCCTGTCGCGGGCATATCAGGCAGATCGCCAGTTTGGGTGCCGGTGACGACGAAGCGGGCCGCGACGCGGTCGCCTTCGTGGAATGCATCGAGGACCTCGACGTGCAGATCGGGGAACGCAGCGAGAAACGCAGTGTGAAACGCTTCGAAAGCCTCGACACCGACGACCGGCGGGGCTCCGGGCCCACCGAGGCCGTGATGGATCGAGTCAGCACTCAGCATTTCGCGGATCACGCCCGCGTTCTTCTTGTTCCAGACTTCTTCGAACCAGTGACGGATGAGTTGAGAGTTGGTCATAGCGTTGGGAAGTGGTTAGTGGTTAGTGGTCACTCGGATCGCCACAAGACTATTTCAACAATGCCTTTACCTTTACGAGGCGATGATTCAGCATATCGACGCCGACCGGGATCGCTTCGAGCGGAATGTAGCCGATCAACGCTTCGTATTCGCCAGCCGTGTCGGCCCTCATCTCAATGAATAGAGCTTCACCGACGATGGGACGAAAACTGTCGATCTTGATCCGGACCGGGCCGCATATCTCGCCCTCGACGACATCTCCGGACGCAAGCTCAAGTTCGACCTGCTCGAGAACTTCCATTTCACCGAGATCCGCTTTCCATGCCGACGGAAGGGTCAAAAACGTCGCTCCGGTATCGACAAGCGCCTGGAATTCGATCGCCTTTGGCTCCTTCGAAAGGTCTGACACGGCCACATCAACGACTATTTTCCCCATAGCCTCTTCGATCGGTTTTATGCGAAATCGAGTCTTCGACATAGCATTTTGCCTTTTGTCACGCGGATGCTCCGGCTCCGAGAACTTCGACGATCGCCTGGCCGATGTCGGCGGGCGATTGGACGACACGAATGCCGGCGGCTGACAGGGCTTTCATCTTTTCGTCGGCGGTGCCTTTGCCGCCCGAGATGATCGCTCCGGCGTGGCCCATGCGGCGTCCCGGCGGTGCGGTTTGGCCCGCGATGAACGAGACGATCGGCTTGGTGACGTTGTCTTTGGCGAATTCGGCCGCTTCTTCTTCGGCAGTGCCGCCGATCTCGCCGATCATCACGATCGCGTCGGTCTCGTCATCCGCCTGGAAAAGGGCGAGTGCGTCGGTATGCGTCGTCCCGATGATCGGATCGCCGCCGATGCCGATCGCGGTCGATTGTCCGAGCCCAAGCGCGGTCAGCTGGCCGACGGCTTCGTACGTCAACGTTCCAGAACGCGAAACAACGCCGATGCGGCCTTCCTTGTGTATGTGGCCGGGCATGATACCGATCTTGCACTTGCCGGGCGAGATGATGCCGGGGCAGTTCGGGCCAATTACGCGGGTGTTTCGCGAGCTGAGGTAAGCTTTCGCGGCGACCATGTCGGCGACGGGAATACCTTCGGTGATGCAGACGACAAGGGGGATGCCCGCATCGGCGGCTTCCATTATCGCGTCGGCCGCGAACGGCGGCGGAACGTATATAACGCTCGCGTTCGCACCGGTTTCTTTCACTGCATCGGCGACAGTGTTGAATACGGGAACGCCTTCGTGCGTCGTGCCGCCTTTGCCCGGCGTTACGCCGCCAACGACGTTAGTGCCGTAGTCGCGCATTTGCAGCATGTGGAAAGTGCCTTCCTTTCCGGTGATGCCCTGAACGATGAGACGTGTGTTCTTATCGACTAAAACCGCCAAAATCTAGATCCTCGCTATCTGATGATTATTTTTTAGCAAAAGGGGATTATACCACGCAGTGCAAAAGATTCGAGCAGACGCCGCACCGGACTCGAGGAAACGGACATGCCGCAGAAATTTCGTTCGCAAAAATTAACATTTTTCCTGAACAAATCGTCTTTTTAATACGTTACAGACATTGTCCATCCGCAAGGATCAGCGTTTTTTCAGATAAACCGGTCGCTAGTGCGATCTTTCGGATTTCGCAATGAGACAGCTTTACTCATTTTACTTTGACGCATTCTGGATCGCGCTTCGGTCGATCCTTGAGCACAAACTTCGTGCGTTTTTGACACTCATCGGCATCATCATCGGCGTCGCCGCGGTCGTCGTCGTCGGTGCGTCGATCAGCGGGCTCAAGACCTACGTCGTCGACAAGGCGTCAAAGATCCTCGGTTCAAATCACTTTATGATGACGCGAATGGCGTCGATGGGCCGAATGTCGGACGAGGAATTCGAACGTCGAAATCGCCGGAACAAGGACATCAATTGGACCGAATACGAGTACATCAAGGCCAATTGCCAGCTTTGCAGCGAGGTCGGAGCACAGATCAATGGCGGCACTACGATCACGCAGGACGGAATTGAAATGCCCTCGGTGCGCGTGATGGGCGTGACGGCGAATATGGCCGATATCGAGGACAAAACGATCATCGAGGGCCGCTTCATGACCGACGAAGAGTCGACTCGTATCGCGAATGTCGCCGTCATCGGCTGGGACGTGAAAGAAAAATTCTTCCCGCAGGGCTCGCCGATCGGCCGGCATATCAAGGTACGCGGCATTCCGATGACCGTTATCGGCGTCGAGGACAAACGCGGTTCGTTCTTTGGCGATTCGCAGGATCGGCATTTATATATTCCGATCGCCGTCGCGGGACAGTTATTTAATAGAACGGGCGGAATTCAGGTGCACGGCAAAGCCGCCGGGCCTGAGACATTCAAAGACTCTATCGAAGAAGCCCGCCAACTGCTGCGCAACCGCCGCAAGTTGATCGGCAGTGAAGAAGATACGTTCGGACTGGTTAATGTCGACGAATTCAGTTCGCAGATGGACCAGATCACTGGTGCGATAGCCGGTGTCGTCATTCCGATCACGATGATCATCCTCGTCGTCGGCGGTATCGTCGTGATGAATATCATGCTCGTGTCCGTCACCGAGCGAACCTTCGAGGTCGGCCTCAGAAAAGCGCTCGGTGCGTCGCGGCAACAGATCTTGCTTCAGTTCCTGATCGAATCGGCGTTGCTGTGCGTGGTTGGAGGGTTTCTTGGATTATTGCTCGCGATCGGGGCGACTCAGCTTGTTGGCTACATGCTCGAAATGACGATGACGATCACGATCGGATACGTGATCCTATCGGTCGCGGTGTCGAGCATCATTGGTGTGCTCGCGGGGCTCTATCCGGCCTGGAAAGCCGCTCGGCTCGACCCGATCGTTGCCTTGACGCAGAACTAGTTTTTCGACCCGACGACGCGAGGAAAGAATTATGCGATTGCGAACCTCATTACCTATCGAAGTCCTGAAAATGGCGCTCGACTCGATCATGTCGCATAAGTTTCGCAGCGGCCTGACCGTTCTCGGGATCGTCGTCGGTATCGTGACTGCGGTCGTCGTGGCTTCGATCCTGACGGGAATGCGTGCGAGCATCGTTTCGATCGTCGAGGATTATGGCACGAATAACATTTATGCGTTTCATCTCACGACGGGCCCGGGCGGCCAGAATCGCGACGAACGCAATCGAAAGCCGCTGACTGACGACGACGCTTCGGCGATCCTCGCACAGTCGATGTCGATCGAGGATATCGCTCGCGTAAATCCCGGTATCGGCAGCTGGAGTTCGGCGTTTGACGACAATATGACGTACGAGGGCCGCAACTACCGTTGGGCCAGCTGCGACGGCGTTACCGCAAATTACGACCGCATCTCGAACCTCACGATCCGCGAGGGCCGCTGGCTCAGCGAACAGGACGACCTGCAGCGACGCAAAGTGCTCGTCATCGGCGTCAACGCCCGCGAAGCGCTCTTCCCTAACGAAGCCGATTCACCGATCGGAAAGGTCGTCAGGATGAACGGCGATACGTGGGAGATCATCGGCGTGATCGAAAAGCGAAAATCGGGCTTTTTCGGCGAGAATGAAGAGGACAGCAAGGTCTTCATGCCTTATCGCACCTCGCGAAAGGTCGCTCCGCTCCGCGAATTCCTGCTGATGATCATCGAAGCAAAGCAGGGCCAGCTCAACGATGCCGTTGCCGAGATCGAAGCTGTGCTCCGTCTCCGCCGCGAGGTCAAATACGGCGAACCGAACAACTTTGACGTAAAAACAGCGGATGCATTCATTGCACAGTTTGACGGCATTATCGGCGGCGTCGGACTGGTCGCTATTGCGATCTCGTGCCTCGGTCTGCTCGTCGGCGGCATTGGCGTGATGAACATCATGATCGTCTCGGTCACCGAACGCACCAAGGAGATCGGAATTCGCAAAGCCATCGGTGCGACAAAGGGAGCGATCGTCTTTCAGTTTCTGCTCGAGGCGATGACGCTAACGCTGATCGGCGGACTCGTGGGCATCGGGCTATCTATCCTCATCAGTAACGTATTGATGCTGATCATTCCGTCGATGCCGGCCGAGATCCAGCCGTGGATGATCATCACATCGCTTGGCGTATCGATCGGTATCGGGCTAACATTTGGCGTGCTGCCCGCGAGGAAAGCTTCGCGGCTCGACCCGATCGAATGTCTGCGATACGAATAGCGTTCTTAACCCTTTTTCGACTTACACTCGTGGCCGGCGCGATCATTTTCGTGGCGGCCACGCTCAGCGCTCAGGCCATTAAGCCGACAGCCTGCGAGGTTGACGGGACCGAGCCTAACAAGAAGATCACGGCGCTGTGTGCGACATACGAGGTTTTCGAGGATCGAAAAGCTCAGAAAGGGCGTCGAATTCCGATCAAGATCGTCATCTTTCCCGCAAAAGGGCCAAAGAAGCAGCCCGATCCCCTTTTCTACATTCCCGGTGGCCCAGGTTCCTCAGCTACGGAAGACGCGCCGTATGTTGCGGCGGACCTCGGCAAGATCAATGAGACCCGCGACCTCGTTTTTGTCGATCAACGCGGAACCGGCGGTTCGAACCTTCTCTATTGCGAACTTTTCGACGAAAAGAACGTGTTCTCGTTTCTAGAACACTGGAATCCGCCCGCTCGTGTCCGCGAGTGTCGAAAAGAACTTGAGAAAAAGGCCAACCTGACGCTTTACACGACCTCGATCGCAATGGACGACCTGAATGAGGTTCGAGCAGGACTCGGATACAAAAAGATCAATCTCTCGGGAACGTCGTACGGTACGCGAGCCGTGATGGAATACGTGCGGCGTCACGGAAATACGGTTCGGGCGGTACTCCTGCACGGTGTTTCGCCGGCCGATCAGTTCATGCCGGGCGAGTTCCCTTTTCACACTCAGCGGGCACTTGATGGCGTTCTGGCAGAATGTTTGGCCAACGCAGAGTGCGCAAAGGCGTTTCCGCGGATCAGGGACGATGCCGCCGCCGTACTTGCGACCCTGAAGAAGGGGCCTGTTGAGGTCGAGGTGAAAGACGGAGAGAAACAGGTCAAGATCAAGCTTTCGCGCGATCTCGCGGGCGAAGCGATACGCTACATGCTGTATCAGTCGGGATCCGCGGGCCGCATTCCGCTCGTTCTCAACGCTGCCGCTAACGGCGACTATCGCCCGCTAGCCGAGGCCGCCGTATTCTATCGCCGCGTGATCGTCGCGACCGGTGCGACGGGGCTTTACCTGAGTATCACTTGTGCCGAAGACCTGCCTTTTGCCAAGGCTGCCACGGCTGACGGTGGGAGTACGTTTCTTGGTAATTATCGTCTTCGCGAGCAGCTCGAAGCCTGTGCCGAATGGCCGCGTTCGCCGATCGAAAAAGACTATTCGAGGCTGACGCGTTCAAACGTTCCTGCACTGATCTATAGCGGGCAGTGGGATCCCGTAACGCCTCCCGACTACGGCGAACGGCTTTCAAAAGGACTTCCCAATTCACTCCATATAGTCGTGCCAAGCGGCGGGCACGGCTTTCGAGGGCTCGACGGACTCGACTGCATCAACACCCTAACGGACCGCTTCATCGAACAAGGCACTGTCAAAGGCCTCGATACCGCTTGTTTGGCCAAGATAAAGCGTAGCGGATTTGCGACCGTACTGAGATAACGGACCTATTCGTCAGCAATAGCAGCAAACTCCTCCGAACCCACGTTCGGCTCGGACGGCCTGGGATTTCGAATCGCAGCGGGAACTATGAGCTCCACCGGAAATTCGGCGTTGTCGAATTCGAAATGTATTATCGATCGGTCCTCGTCCGTGCGGTGATCAGTACGATTTCTCACCGTCGCCATCGAGAAGAACGATGGTTCGGCACATATGATCTTTGCCCGATCCCCGACGCGGGCCCTCAACGGTCCCCAGACCGCTATCCCGCCTTGGCTGACATCGCGAGTTCGCAGTTTAAGTCGATCAACCGATCGCTGTTCCTCGTCGCGTAGTGCGATACTGACCTCGAGATCGTGCCAAAATCGCGAGTGTCGCCTATGTAGAAAATCGGACGGGGCCTCGACAATTGACCATAGTCCGTCGGGAGAAGTTCCCGAGATCCGATAGGTCTGTTTCGGATTGGTGCGATGCGAATCAGGCCATTTCTTGCCAAAGAATGCTACGCCGACATGATAGCGGAAATCGCCATCTACCACAGTGCCAGTACAATTTTGAACGAGGCCAAGCACCGGATACGCCGGAGCAAAGTGGTCGTATGCTCGCATCTCCTTGGGCATATCCATTACGAGCGAGATAATTCGCCCGACCTGGCATGGCCGGGAAAGCATCAGGCCGGCGCCCTTTTTTGAGACTGTCGCGATTTCGACGACCTCTTTCCAAACCTCGCCATCGTCCTCACGAACCTGGACGACCGTACGTACCTGATAGGTTACGCGGGGTTCTGATCTTTCTTCATGATCAGGGGCTTCCTCGACTACGACCTCGTCGGCATCTCCGAGGTCATACACGGGTTCAGACTCAGAGGGAGCGACGTCATCGGGAGAAATTTCACTTAGATTTTCGTTTGTTTCGAGAGTAGGGTCCTCGCCGACGGCGTTTGTGGAACGTTGGCGCCGGGATCGGTTTCCCTTTCTAGCCATGTGGGTACTCCTTGCGCGGCCTCTGTGGGTCGGCGCGGCTTCGGTGGAATAGCTAGGAACTGGATCGTAGGATCCGGAGGGTAGTTCCTTTAGATCTACGGCAGTTTAGCCGCGATCCGAATCGGATATTAACACAACGCTAACAGAAAGAATATACATATTTTTGACAAGAAAAAACGGCCACTTGAGCGGCCGTTCCCAAATAGATTCCTGAGTATTCAAGACCTATCAAACCGTGCCCGGTTCGTCGGTCAGAGCATCGTCGATATCTTTCTCAAGCTTGGTGCGGAGCTTCGTGACGATGGATTCCGACTTCTCCAGGTTTACCGACAAACTGGCTCGAGTGCTTTGGATCTCGTTCAAGAGGGCCTGGAGGTTGGAGCGTTCGGCCGCGAGGCTCTTGGCCCGTGCTTCACGGACAGCCTCGGGACGGAGCGAACCGTTAAGCATCAAAGCTCGCTCGATGTATTCGGGCCGCATTTCGATCTCGATCTGCTCGAGACGTGCCTTGACCGTATTCTCTTTTTCGATCATCTCGAACATCTGCTTTCGCAGGGCCTCAGAGCGCTGTTCGGCACGCGTAAGAATGTCCAGATTGAGCAACAGCCGTTTCTGCTTCTCGTCCTTGTCGACCTTTTGAGCGGCCTCGAGTTTCTTGATCCGCTCGTTCAGCTGCTTGATCAGTTCGGATTCCGGAGTCGACGTCTCGGCCGGCTTACCCTGGTCCTGAGGCAGGATACGGCGTTCGGCTTCGAGATCGGACGCACGGCTGATGATCTCGGCAGAGCTGACCACGGGCGGCGTCGCGAGAGGTTTCGGGGTCGCTCGCGTCGCCTGAGCAGAAATGCCTGCCGCCGCGAACAATACTACCGCCACGCTTGCCGAAACCAATTTGATCGATCTATCGTTTACCATTTTTTCTCTCTTTGTCGGGTATGAAATCGCCGCGAAACAGCTCGATCGCATTCTTTGCAAGCCCGACGAAAGGTATCGCGTCGATACCCGAATTTGCGAGTCCGGCGACCACACCCTTTTTTCGAATGTCCGAACCAACGAGGAAAAGCACTACCGCCGTTCCGCCGAAAGGCAGCATTTTGGCGCCCCGTTTCACGACCTGCCAGCTGCCGGCCCTCGCGATCTTTTTCCCGATCTCCTTCGTCTTTTCGTTCATCGCCGTCAGTTTACTAGCTTCCGGGGTTCGATGACCAACGCCGCCTAATGTTTGCACGCTGATAGAAGCCATTTGTTTCACAGATACAAAAAGGGCGGACACACGGCCCGCCCCAAGGAGTAATAAACTCGGCGATGATCCTTATTCGAGGCCTACAAGATCAACGTCGGTAAGATCCATCGTCGGAGTAACGGTCCGCGGCGAAAAACGATACCGTTTGTTGCTCGCAGTGATAATATAGCTGCCGCCCGAGGCAACCCCCGTAAACGTGTAGATGCCGAACGAACTCGTCGTCGTGATCCGCTGCATTCCCTGTCCATCGGTCAGAATAACGGTCACATTTCTGAGATTGAGCCCCGTCGGACTTGTAACGCGACCCGAGATCGTAACGTTGTTCGAGGCAGGAACATTTGCCGCGCCGGGTGTAAGAGCTCCGCCGGCCGGGAAATTCCCACTTTGCGGAGCGATGTATTCGGTCGTTTCGTCCGGGCTTGCCGCCAACTCGCCAAAATAGAACGCGTTACTCACGAAAGGCGTCGTGTTCCCCGGAAAGCGGGTCACGGCATCGGGCTGATCGAGTGTTGTGACGTTGCTGATATTCACGACGCCGACGGACGCTCCGTAGACCCATTCCTCTTCGGGATTGACCAGGAGTGCAAAGCCATCGAGCACGGTTATGCCGAAAGCGGCGTCAAAAACTCCGTCATTATTTACATCGAGATCCTGGCCCGAGATCAGAGTCGCGGTGCTGCGGACGATCAGGTACGCCTCGGAACCCGTGCCGATGCGAAGCGGGTTAAAGTAATCGAACTTATTCGTGCCCGTCGGATACGTTCGATTCGGGCAATTTCCGAATGACGTGTTGAAAAGCGTCAGCGTGCCATTTGTGCCGTACGCAAGCCCGCCGATATTCACGGCCTGATTTGCAAAGCCAAAGTTGCCTGCGTCGCTGTTGACCGACAGGAAGTAAGTATTCGCCTGGATCGTCGTGCCCGGCTGACCGAGCAGTTCGACGTACTGGCAGGCATCGCTTCCTACCGACGGCGGGTCGATCTCGATCTCATTGAGCAACTGGGCCTGTGCCGTGCTAAATGCCGCGAGTACGACCAACAAGGAAAGGAAGAAAGAGAATGTGTTTATATATTTCGTCATTTTATCTCTCACGAGATCCAAAAAATAGAGGGCGACAGACTATGCCGCCCTCCGTCAAAAAAGACCAGGCTATTGCTCAGCCGAAAAATCGAATTCGCTGACCTGATCGGCAACTTGCAGAACACGCGATGTATAGCGGTATCGTCGCGAACGGACGCTGACGATGTATGTCTCGCCGGCTTCGACCGCGTCAAAGCTGTAGTAACCGAACGAACCGGTCCTGACGGTCCGCGAAACGCCATTAACGTCGGTGATGACGACATCGGCATTGCGTACGCCGAGGCCTTCGGCATTGAGCACACGGCCCGAGACCGAAACGCGTGCAGATGTCGGAGCAAAGAACTCGATGCCCCAACCGCCCATGATCTCGCCGGTGACGACGTTCGGGGCCGAGATCTCGAGCGGCCGTGCCTGTCCGCCATCGTCACGGACGTATAGGCTCCACGTGCCGTTAGGAATGATCCCGCCGAAAGTGCCGGTGAGCGTCTGCGTGCCGGTTCCGCCGACCGCACTTCCCGGTTCGTTGTACGGAAGTCCCGGTGCCGGGGCCGGGAACGCTGTCACGGTTTCCCAGTTGGTCGGCTCGTAGAGGCCCGTTACGAAGTTGGTCGCGTTTGGCAGTACCTGACCGGCCGTGTCCGCGAAGGTAAGCGTTACCGCTGAGTTTTGGGTGATCGGCACCGTACCGCCGGCGTCGCCCTGCAGAACAAACTTCTGGCCGCCCGGACCAACGAGAAGTACGTCAATGTTATCGGGCGTCGCGTGGTAGACGTCGTAGAGGGTGACTCGAAGCGACGCGATCGTCGCATTGCTGTTCGCCACGACGATCTGCGACGGATAGGGATTTGCCGGGGCTTGATTGGTCATCACGATACCCGCCGTATTCCGGAACTGCGAGGCAGTATCGTTGATGTTTACGACGGCTGTTGACTGAGCACCAACGCCGCCGCCGTTCGGGTTAACCAGCTGAAGTGCGATCGCCTCTTGGCCTTCGGGGATCGAATCGCCGCACACCGTCACGTCGAAGGTCTGGGTCGTTACGCCAGCTGCGAATGTCAGTATTTGCGAAACGTTGACGAAATCGACGCCGAGTCCGCAGGTCGCTCCGCCGATAGCCGTGCCGTTCGCGGTGCGAGCCGTGACTGTCAGGACGCCAGCCGTCGTGCCCGTGCGATTTACAGTGATAGTCACCACCTGCGATTCATCTTGAGCGTAGGCGGCAGCACTAAATTGTGCCGTATTGATCGGTGTCGGCAGATTCGCGTCGCCGGGCGTAAGGACCGCACCCGCCGGAGCATTCGGGCTCAGCGGTGCGATATAGGTGACCGTTTCATCGGGCGTCGCAGCAAGTTCGCCAAAGAAGAAGGCGGCCGCAGAGAAAGGCGTCGGATCGGCGGCGAACCGCGTCACAGCGTCGGGCTGGTCGAGCGACGTGGTGTTGCTGATATTGACCACGCCGGCCGCGGCTCCGTAGACGAACTCCTCGTCCGGATTCACGATCAGTGCGAATCCATCGAGCGCGACGATCCCAAGCGGAGCATCGAAGATGCCGTCGTTATTAGCATCCAGATCCTGTCCGGAGAAGAGCGTTCCGGTGCTTCGAGCGATAAGGTACGATTCGGAACCCGTGCCGACGCGGAGGGCACTGAAGTAGTTGACCCGATTCGTCCCGGTTCCGTATGTCCGATTTGGACACTCGCCGAATGATGTGTTGAAAAGAGTGATCGTGCCGTTGGCACCGTAGGTAAGACCGCCGAGATTGACAGCCTGATTCGCAAAGCCAAAATTACCGGCGTCACTGTTTACGGAAAGAAAATATGTATTCACCGGGATCGTCGCTCCCGGAACGCCGCGGATCTCGACGTATTGACAGGCCTCGCTGATGGCCGATGGCGGATCGATCTCGATCTCGCTAATGACCTGGGCAGAGCTATGCGTCGCGGCCGCGAGAACAAATGCGGCAGCGAACGCGAAAATGGCAACGGTGTAAGCTCTTGGTTTCATCTTTTCTCCTTGCAAAGTTCTTCTCCCAATAAGTGCGTTTAGGTTTCGTTCGGTAAACGCCGCCGCGGCCGCTTACCCGTATCTGATCTTTAAAAACTTGTGTTACGGCCGACTCGTAGCGCGGCCGAATACTCAAGCAAAGTCCTCAGGGAGGACGATCTCGTATTTCTTCAGTACAGCTGCGATAAAGCTTTCCCGCTTTTCCTTCTCAACAGCTGATCGAGCTATTTCGTCGGGCGTAAGAAACGGCGACGGCAAGTTCGGATCCAGGTTCTGTGGATCCTCGAATCGCCGCTGCAAGAGGATGTGACGGATCGTCATCGCACTCGTCGTTTGACCGTCAGCGCCCTTCGTCTCCTTTTTCGCCTCGAGCTTTACAATGTGAAAGCCCAATTCGCTCTCCACTATTCGATCGACCAGAGTGCCGGGAGCGACGTTCATCGCAGCCTGTTCGACTTCGGGCCAGATCGTGCCCGGAGTGATCTTCTCGAAGGCACCGCCGCGAGGTTTGCTGCCTCGATCCTCGCTGTGCCTGGCGACCAACTCTTCGAAATTGGCACCGGCCTTGATCGATCGAAGCAGTTCTTCCGCTTTCGCCCGTTTCTTAGCGACGTCAAATTCGGGATGTTTCTGTAGGTATGCCAACTTCTCGGCATCCGTCGCCCGTATCGACGACCAGTGCTTGCGAAGGTAATCGGTCGAAAGAATTCCCGCTTCGAGGATCCTCGTCCGCAGTTCGACGACCGGCTGCGACATGAATTCGCGATCAGCCAGAGCTTTATCGGAAAGCACCTTTGTCCTCGCCCAATTGTCGCGGGCCTTGTCGAGCGCTCCGGCCTGAAGCTTTTGGACCGCGTAGGTCTCACCGCGTTCGCGCGCGACCTCCTGCTGTATCGTCTGCATCGCGGCGATGTCGCGTTCAAAAGCGGCCTCATTCGCTGGCTCAGACCAGACGGCCTTCATCGCTTCCTCGGGGACCGTGTATTTTGGGTCACCCTCGCGAGCAAGCTTTGCTCGGTAGAGATCGGCGAGAAGAATGTTCCGCTTGTAACCAAAATTGATCTGAAATTCCTTATCGCTGTCGAGTGCCTCATCTTTCGCGGCAGCGGCAAGCGCAAGGTATTCGCGGAGCCCGGCAATTAGCCGTCTACGGGTCTCAGGATCCGGCGTAACCGGCTCGGCTGTTTCCGCCTGGCTTGCCAAAACGAGACGCAGTTCCTCAGCCGTCAGCGTCGTCAGCGAGCTGCGGCCGGCCGCCCGGCGTTCGCTTATCAGCCAAATAGCGGCACCGGCCGTTGCCGTTACCAGGATCAGGGCGATCGCAATTTTGATCTTTCTCGTCATTACGTAACTGCTAGAAACGAACCTTTGCACCGAACTGCATCACGCGAGGCGAACCCACGGTCCGCGTGATCTGCCCGAAATCGGTCTCATCGGTCAGGTCTGAATTCGGATTGGCGAAATTTACGATATTGAATATGTTGAACACGTCCCACTTGAGTTCGAGCGATACACGCTCGGTCAGACGCGTATTCTTGATCAGGCTGACGTCGACGCGTTTTGACGATGGGCCGCGAAGTGTATTGCGTCCGAGATTGCCGAAACCGCCAAGCGGCGAAAGCAGAGCACAGTCCTGATTCGTCGGATCCTGGCACGTATTAAAGAACTGACGTGTCGGATCGGCACCCTGACGCCGGAGCAACTCGAGATTACGAACATTGGGCCTGCCAAATGCTGTGTTGAAGATCGTTCCGCTCGCACCGCCGACGTTGAATACGTCGATCCTAGTATTGATAGGGGCGAGCGGGCCGATGCGCTCGGCGCTCGTCGTGAATATTCCAAAGTACTGAGCTTCGATAAGTCCGCTTGTACCGAATGCAAGGAATTTAGGATTCGACGCGAAGATCGTAAACGGCGTTCCCGATTGCCACTGGCCGAAACCGGTTAGTTGCCAGCCCGTAAGCCAGCGCGACTTCGAGCCGAATGTCGGCAATTCCCACGCGGCCGTCACCGAGACGCGGTGCGGACGGTCGAAATCAGAAACGGCACGGTTACTATTTATATTCCGCTGGTCGCCCTGGACCGTAAGACCCAGATTCGCCGTGTCCGGGCGGCCCGAGGCAGCAGTGCTTCCGGGGTCGGTCGAACCGATATCGATCGATTTAGAGAATGTGTACGAGGCGTTAAAGCCGAAGCCTTTGGTAAACCGACGCGACAGGCTGAACTGGCCCGAGTGATAGATCGAGTAACCGATCGATTTCAGTATGACCGCGTCTGTTGGGTCGAATCCCAGATACGGAACGCGTACATCACCGGCTATCAAGGCATTCGGGAGGTCAAAGTTAGAACTCGAGATGTTCAGATCGACCGCACCGAAACCGTTGTTACACGGCGCGTAGCCTGGGGTGTTGACGAATACTGTTGAGCAAGCTCCGAATGCTCGCGGATCGTCCGACGAAAGCGTGGTCCCGAGCGTTCTCTCACTAACGCCCGCCACCGGACCAATGCCTCTGGCCCGATTGAGCCGGGCATAAATGTAATCCGGAGTTGATGGGTCGTTGAGGTCGTATGGCTGGTTAAAGCCTACAGCGAGAAGCAACTGCGTCCCACGAGTTCCTACGTAACGTGCCTCGACGGTCCAGTCGCGAAAGAAGTCCTTCTGGATGCCGAGATTCCACTGCTGTATCGTCGGGGTCTTGAGATCGCGATCGATAGCACGAAATTCGAGCGGTTCGACACCGGCGATCGCATCGGCTCCCGGCGTGTTATCGACAAGTACGTACGGCGTATAGCGATCGACATTGCGTGCGGCTACGCGGAATGGGAAATAGCTGCTAAACGCAAGATTCGGCTGTTGGCTCGCAAAAGCCGTCGTACCCTGTACCGTTCCGGGGGAATTCTCGCGCTTGATCTCGACCTCGCGGAAGTACGGAAAGTTGCTGTATATCGTATTGATGAACGCTCCGGACGGACGGTCATAGAAAATGCCGTAACCGGCCCTTATCACCATCGAACCGTCTTTCAGCGGCTTATATGCAAAACCGATGCGAGGAGCGAAGTTATTGAGGTCGTTGCCGTTTAGGGTGTGATCGTTCTCAGCACGGGCTATTCCGGCAAGGCTGCCATCGATGGCGCTGAAACCGGTCGGCTGAGCATTTTTCGGCAAGAGAAATCCCGGCCGAATATCGTTCGGATCCGTCACCTTGGTGAAGTCAAAATTCGCGAAACGCCCGTTCTTTTCTATCGGCAAGCCAAACCAATCCCATCTGACCCCGACATTTACCGTTAACCGGTCGTTGACACGCCAGTCATCCGAAAAATAAAAGCTTAGGTCGTTGAAGCGGAACTGCTTATCCGTTACGCCGAGCGAAACGTCGGCCTCGGCAATGAAGCCCGTCAGAAGTTCGGTGAAGTTCGAAAGCCCTTCGAACTCGACGCCCTGCTCTTCCGGTAAATTCGTATCGAAAAAGTTGCGTTTGTGCTCCGCTCCCAATCGCAAAGTGTGCGGCCCGCGATTTACGGTTACGTTATCGGCAAAGGTCAGAGTGAGCTGCTTTCGGCGATTAAAAACGTCGTTCGGGGCATTGAGCGAAAAGTCCGCAAGATTTCCCGTCCCGGCAAAACGCGCCGCTCGCTGAGAAGGCGCACCGGGAGCGAAGAGTGTTGCGGGATTGATGATCCCTAGATCTGAGTTCGTCAGGCCCGACGCCAGAAATCGATCGTCGAGTTTTCTCGAATTATCGAGGCTGAAATAGCCAAAACGAAACTCGTTGATCAGCGTTCCACTGAAATAGTGCGTGTCGGTGACCGCGAGCGTCCTGTTTCGATCGTCTTTGATCAATGGTGTTGGCGAGACAAGCGTATCGTCCGAGAACGGATCGTTCGCCGGAAAGTTCGCGAAGAAGAAAGTCGCGTTGATCGTATTTATGTTGTTGCCCTGAGCATCGCCCTTGAGCAGGTTGTAGTCGAAACGCGTCGTGAACTGGTCCTGTTTGAACTCCGCCGGAAACACATTTCGAAAACGAACGAGCGGGAATCCGCCGCGGACCGTACCCTGGCTCGCTCCGTCAACGATCGGAAGTCCGTTGGGCAGGCCGAATCTCGAAAAGTCCGTCACGCGTGTAGTGCCATTCTCGAGCACGCGCGTATTGACGGTGTCGTAGAAAAGTCGTTCGTATCGGCCGGCCGTAAGCGTCGGGATAAAGTAATCGCCCGTCGCGGGGTTTCGAAGATTGAGAAGCCGGAAACCGGGGCTCGTCGGGTCGATACAAGTACCGACGATCGTGCCGGCAAAATCGTTGGCTCCGAGTGTCCGGACACAATATCCTGCCGCACCGGGCCCTGGCAAAAGTGTGAACGGGTTTCCAAAGGAACTGAACGCACCGCCGTTGATCGTACTTCGAAGAAATGCCTGCCGCACGTTCTCCGGATTTGAGCGGTCGGTGATCAGAGCGATCGCCTCGGGGAGAGTAACAAAGCTCTGAGCCGTCGGAACGTACGCTGTTTTCGCATCGGTCTTTTGGTAACCGCCAAAGAACCAGAACTTGTCCCGAATGATCGGGCCGCCCAGAGTGAATCCGCCCTCGAGCCTCCGAGCTATCTGTCGGTCGATGCCGTCGCGATTGAAGAAGAAGTCGTTAGAATTGAACTTCTCGTTCTGGGCGAAAATATATGCAGAACCGTTGAAAGCGTTCGTGCCGCTTCGGGTCACGAGCTGCACGCTGCCGCCGCCGTTGCGGCCGAGCGAGGCGTCGTACAGGCTCGAAAGAAGCTTTACTTCCTGCACGGTCTCGACCGCGGGCGAAATGCTCTCGGTCAGGCTGCCAGTGCCGCTGAAATTCGTCGCGTCGATGCCGTTGAACTGCACGCCCTGGCTGGTCGTACGAGACCCGTTGATCGAGACCTCGGGATTTCCGTTGCCGTTCGTCAGAGGATCGGCAATGTCACCGCTCGCCGCCGTATCGACATTTAGTCGGCCGAACGAGCTTCGGTTCGCGACGGGAGCGTCTTCGAGCGAGCGACCGGTCAGGCTCACGCCGGTGACCGCTGAGTCATTCCTAACCGAATCGATAGTCCCCTGATCAGCGACAACGTCGACGATCGCACCGGTTCCGGCGACGCCGAGAATGATGTCGACCTGCGTCGTCTGGCTCGTTACGACCGTAGCCGGCTGCTTGGTGAGCTGAAACCCCACAGCCTCGGCCCCGACCTCGTAGTTGCCAAGTGGAAGTACAGGTGCGTTCCACCGCCCTTCGGCGTTGGTCGTGAAAGTGCGTTTGGCGTTGGTGCCGAGATTGGTGATCGTGACGGTAGCATTTGGCACGACAGCACCGTTCGGGTCATAGACCGTGCCATTCAAGCCGCCGTTGTCGCTCTGCTGGGCAGATACGAAGGTCGAAAGGCTCAGGAGCGCGATCAGTAAAGCTAGCGATCTAAGAGATTTACGCATGAGAAATGTCTGGGTTAAGGTTCGGGGCCGCGCCCGCCGGGCATTCCGGCCACCGAACCGCTATCAGAATGGACGCGACTAGCGAAGGCCGTTTCCGTTATTCGGGATGTCGAACGCTTCGAAATCACCGCAGAACTGGCCCGGAAACGCGATCGGACGCAGGCAGCCAGGCGTCGAAAGTGTGTTAGACCCGGCCGGATTACCCAACGGGAACACTGCGGGTACCGCTACAGCATTGACGGGAGCCTCGGCAGTTGTCGTGTAAACACGACCGTCCTCAAGAAGCAAATAGAGGGTGAATCCGAGATTAGCGAGGCCAGTGTCACGGTTCACATCGGTCGCGAGCAAATATTTCGTAAAGGTCGCTCGCCCTGCGTTTGGCCCGGTGAGGAAGATGCGGTAGAGGCCCGCGTTGTCCGCGACAGCCGGATCAGTTGACTGCGTCGGATTGTTGTTGAATCGAGCTTCGGAGCCGTAAGCACGACCGTCCGGCAGGATGGCAAGGCCATCAAAATACGGATTTTCATCACCCCCGCTTCCTGCAGTTAGAGTAATTCCCGTTCCGGTTCCTACTTGCGTCGCGAGACCGTTTGTCGGACTCACACGAAAAATGCGGCTACGCGGTGCCGACGCAGGCAGTAGATCGTCAGAAGCGATCGCGTAGATGAACCCGTCGATCGGATTGTACGCCGCGGCAGATTCCGTAAAGCCGGCGGGAAAGCACAGCTCACCGACCTGCGGGCCGATCGGTCCGGCAATGCCGTTAGCGAGCGGATAGGTATTTGGACCGCGAAAAATACGAAGGTCGGCGGAGAGTCCCGTGATCGGGTCGGAACCCGTATTACATAGCTCAACGTCAAACTCGGCAACCCCATATAACACTCCGCCGATGCTAGCGAAGCCTTCGTATTCGCGGCGGATCGTCTGTCCGTTCAAGGTCAGATCCGAAATAAGCGTTCCCTGTCCGGTCGCCAGATCGAACTGATAGTACTGCTGCTGAAGATTCGTAACGTCACGGTTGTTGTCCGTAATCGAATAGGCGAGCTGGCCGAGAGCGAACGATTGCAGCGAGATCAAGATCGCAATGCAGAGAGATATCCTGCTGATAAGTTTCATTGTTCCTCCAAGGTTTCGTCGTAACACAAAATAGTCGGGCTGAGCGTTATGCGAATATGACAGAACTGTTCGGTGCAGCACGCAACCGAGCAGTTCGGATCAATACGTGTTCTTAGAAACGCCAGGGCGAGAACCCAAGGCGCTCAAGCAGAGTCAAACTAACTTGCAATAAAGCCCAGTCTATTGAGTGAAAGTTACCCCGAGGTGACACACAGGTTAACCCTGCGTTAATTCTGGCGGTTGTTGTGTAGAGAAAAAGAAAGGCGGCCCGAAGGCCGCCTTTGCTGTGGTTTTAGTTAACAACTATCCGTCATTCAATGCCGACGAACTCGACATCGGAGACAGCGTCAAAGACCTGTACGACACGTGAATTGAAGCGATAGCGCCTCGACTCGACGCCCATTACAAGGCTCGTGCCCACCTCAACATCGTAGAACGTGAAGTAGCCGAATGAGCTGGTCGTCGCGGTGCGGCGGTTGCCCATCTGATCGGTGATCACGACCGTTGCGTTGCGGAGGCCGCGGCCGTCCGGGGTGACCACTCGGCCCGAGACCTCGACTCCGGCTGCCGTAGATGGCAGCAGTTCGATGCCCCAGCCGCCCTGTACTTCGCCGTTGAGCACTTCGGGTGCGTTCGGGCTGTCAGACCGGGCTACGCCGTTGTCATCGCGGATGTACAGGCTCCACACTCCGTTCGGGTTCGATCCGCCGAAGTTGCCGAACAGCGTCTGGTTGTTGTTGCGTGCCACCGTGCAGCCCGGTTCCACATATGGTCCCGCAGGTGCAGGTGCCGGGAAGTTCGTCACTGGCGTCTCGCACGACGTCGGCTTGAAGATACCCGTCACGAGCGGACCTGCGTCTGGCAGGACTGCGTTCGGGTAATCGGCCAGCGTCAGCGTCACCCCGTTCGGGCTTCCTGGTGTTGCCACCGGGCTCGGAGCCGGAACTGCGATCGTTCCGCCCGTATCGCCCATCAGCACGTACTTCGCACCATTCGGGCCGACCAGCAGCACGTCGATGTCGTCCGGCCGATTGTGCCAAACGTCATACAGCGTCACCCTGATACGGAACGGATTGGTCGTCGCACCGGCCACCGTGATCGTCGACGGATATGGAATTGCCGCCGTTCCCTGGTTGATCGTGATCAACGCCGGGTTCTTGAACTGATTCGCCGTGTCGTTGATGGTGAGCACCGAACTGTTCGAGGCTGCCGTCAGCGGACTCAGGCTGGTCAGCGTCATGTTGATCGACTCGTTGTCGGCACTTACGTCGCCGCAAAGCACCACATTGGCCGTCTTAGACGTCTCGCCCGCGGCGAACGCGATCACCTGAGGCGTGTTGACGAAGTCGATGCCCGTTGCACAAGCCGCTCCTCCGGCCGCTCCGCCTGCTCCAGTGAGCGTCAGCGTTGCGTTCGTCGCACCGGTCGTCACACCACTTCGGTTAACGACAACCGTTGCCGTCTGCGACTCATCCTGACGATACGTCGTCGATCCGAATGCCACGAACGTCACTGGCGACGGACTCGGCGTCGGTGTCGGAGTTGGCGTCGGCGTCGGCGTCGGCGTTGGGGTCGGAGTTGGCGTCGGTGTTGGCGTCGGGGCCGGGCCCGTGCCGCAACTCGCAACGAGCGAGAAGGATCTTACCGAACCCGTATCCGCTCCAGCGTTGTCGCTGACATTTAGCTGCCATGTTCCAACGGCACTCTGACCGTCGAACGCACTCAAAGGATTGTTCGGCGTAAAAGTACCCGACGGGAATGCAGCGTTGGAATTACCTGCCACGCACTGGTTCTCGACCGGAGCACTTCCTTCGTCGTCAAGTATTAACTGAGAAAGGTTGTTGTTGTTGCAGCCTGCTGCCGTTGCCGGCACGCCCGGACGGTCAAAGAATGTCACGGTCGTACCCGCCGGTGATGTCAGCCTGAAGATCAGGTCGCCAACCCATGTGTGGTTCACGCCCACGTTTGTATCCCCAGCAGTTCCGCTCGGCGTACCATTGAACCGGAAGTTCAGATCCGAGATAGTACATGCCGTCCCGACCACGACCGGAATGTTTACACCAGCAGGATTGTTGTCAGGAATTGCAACAACCCCCGTAAACGTCGCCGTCACTCCAGCTCCAGGCGTCGGTGTCGGACTAGGCGATGGCGTCGGGCTCGGTGATGGCGTCGGCGTTGGTGTCGGACTTGGCGTCGGAGCACATGCCGGTCGGTGAACGACAGTGTCCACACCAATAATGTTCGAATTGTCTCCCGACGGGCCACCGTTTTCGACGAAGTAACGGAAGGCAAACCTGCCGGTTACCGGACCCGGCAACCCTGACAAAGTGACCGAGAATTGAGTCCACGTAGTCGGATACGTTCCCGCGTATGTTGGATCAATATCGACTAGCAGTCGGGTAAAGTCGCCCACGCCGGTCGCTCCGGTTCCGATATTCGTACTCGCTCCGTTGGTAGAAAGTCTCAACTGCAGGCGATCCGGAAAGACGTTACTAGGTGTTCTCGTGAAGAACGATATCGTGTCTCCATTCGTGAAGGTTCTGACTGGGCTAAAGAGCCAGTTGCTGATAGTTCCAGTACCCGTCGTACTGTTAAAGTTGACCAGCACAAAGGATGTGGCAGCTCCGGCATGAGCGCCCGCCGGGAACGCTGTCGAAACCGAACCTTGAGACCAGTTCGACGCTCCAAGGGGAACACTAGCATTCTGTCGAGCCCAGCCCCCGGACGCGAGAAGTGTATCAAGGCTTACGAAGTCTTCGTTTAGAGTCGGCTGGCATACACCTGGAGACGGTGAAGGCGTCGGACTCGGAACTACCGTAGGCGTTGGGCTCGGAGCCACCGTAGGCGTTGGGCTCGGAGCTACAGTCGGCGTAGGCGACGGAGCCACGGTCGGCGTAGGCGACGGAGCCACGGTCGGCGTAGGCGACGGAGCAACAGTCGGCGTTGGTGACGGAACGACCGTAGCTGTAGGCGTCGGACTCGGAGTTACAGCCGGAGCAGCCGGAGTATACACGAGAGTGTCCACACCAATAATGTTCGAGTTCGCTCCGTCCGGACCACCATCTTCAACAAAATAGCGAAACGCGAAGCGGCCGCTCGTCGGGCCCGCAAGACCGGAGATCGTGACCGAAAATTGCGTCCAGGTCGTGGGGTACGAACCGGAATAGGTCGGATCAATATCGAGCAGAAGGCGGTTGAAATCCCCAACGCCCAGAGCGCCAGTGCCGTTGTCAACACTCGCTCCGTTGGTCGAGAGTCTAAGCTGAAGCCTATCAGGAAAAGTATTACTCGGGGTACGGGTATAGAAAGAAATCACGTCGCCGTTATTGAACGTGCGAACCGGGCCAATAAGCCAATTGCTGATCGTTCCGGTACCTGTCGTACTATTGAAATTCACCAGTACATACGACGTCTGAGGCCCTTCGTGGGCTCCCGCAGGAAAAGCGGTGTTAAGTGTGCCCTGACCCCAGTTCGAGGCTCCGAGCGGATCGCTCTGGTTCTCTCGAACCCAGCCACCGGACGCCAGGAGCGTATCCAGACTTTCAAAACCTTCGCTGATCGCCTGGGCATGGCCTTTTACGGCCGCAGAAAAAATAAGCGCCACCGCCACCGCCGTACATACGGCAACCATGCGGAAAGCGTAAAGTGATCGGAACCAACTAGAAGCTTCTGTCTTCATATAATCCGGTACTCCCCTGTAAATTCTAGCCATGCCATAGGCGCGGCATATGAAAAATTACTTAACAAACTGTAAAACTGAGTCCCGATAAATTTACGCCAGCCACACGCGGATGTCAACCGCCCAGCCCTGCAAATCGTTGTGTAAATTCAGAAAAATGCTCGTAATTTCGCTTTTATACCACAACTTAGTGTTGAGGCTCTGGCGACGAGAGATCGTGTCAATCTAAACCAAGAAATTGTGCAGAATCGTTGAAACCTACCGCCTGTATCGCTTTCGGAACGTAACGATAGCGTTTTGAGAGCACGGTAAGCGTATAGATGTGGCCGGGTGGCATCTCAGCGAATGCGAAAGCCCCGAAAGAACTCGACGTTGCTTCGGCGGTAAGGCCTTGGGGACCGTTCAGTAAAATGCGAGCGTTCCTAACGCCGCGTCCGTCGGGCGTGAGTACGCGCCCGGCGATCGTAGCGGGATCGGGCGGGCGATCGCGGACATTTTGTGCGATAAAATCTGAGACCAAAGCTATATTCGCCGGGGCCGAGAATTGTGCTCCGCCATGCCCTGCGCCGGTGAGCGGAAGGTACATCGGCGATTCGCCAGCGTTAGTTAAAAGACTATTCAGGATCGCACTCTGCCCGGTCGGTACGGTGCAATCGGAAGTCCCGTGCTGGATGAAGAAGGGCGGATCGTCCGAAGAAACGTACGTCATCGGATTGGCCCGCGCGGCCGCGTTCGGGCAGCCTTGTATTTGGCATCCAAGCAGTAAGGATTCGGGGGAATTGGCGGAGTTGTGATTGCTCGCCCCACAGCCCTGGGCGACGGCCTGTGTATCCATCTGCAGAAAGCCGGTCGGCCCGTACCAGTCAACCACGGCCTGAACCCGCGACGAATATTCCGTGTTCCCGCCGACGGTGCCTTCGATATCGGCGACATTCGCAGAGGTTCCGACGAGTGCTGCGAGGTGTCCGCCGGCCGAACTTCCCCAAACCGCGAACCGCAGCGGATCGATGTTGTATTGGGCCGCGTTGGCACGCAGCCAACGGATCGCCGCTTTGCAATCGTGGATCTGCGCCGGAAAGATCGCCTCGCCCGATAGTCGGTAATTCAGACTCGCGACGGCGTACCCGCTTCGGGCAAAGCTTAGCTGGAAACTGTTCTGCCCGAGCGCTTTATCGCCGCTCTGCCAACCGCCGCCATGTATCCAAATGATCAAGGGGACCGGAGCAGAGGCTCCATCGGGGACATAGATATCGAGTCGCTGAGCAGTGGAACCGCCCGAAACATAGGCGATATCGCGAAATGCCGTAAACGTCTGGGCTTCGGCGTGTTCCGCGTGGGAAGCGATCATGACCGGGATAAGGATCGTCAGAACAATGAAGGGTGCGCGTCGCATGCGATTTAGACGCGGCCCTCAGCGGTTCAGACGGAAAAAAGCCCGGAAGTTTTTCACCTTCCGGGCTTGGTACAACAATTAGAACGAGCCTAAGGCCGGGGCGTTGGGCTCGGCGATGGCGTCGGCTGCCCGGGCAATGCGGGCATTTCGCCACGCTTGAATCTCGGAAGCAGATCGTCACGCATTGCGAGCGTATAGACACCTGCGGCAATGACGATCGCCGACTTTTTCACATCGTCCTCAATGATCCGTTCGTAAGTGTCGAGGTTGGTGTGCCACGTGTGCGAATTGTACTCGATCGGGTCCTGTTGGACGCCGATACCGGGCAATCCAGCCTGATTGAACGACGTATGATCGCTGCCGCCGAGGCCGCGGCTTCGCGTGTTGCTTACACCGAAGAAGCCGTATTCTTCGAACGGTTTCAACGCCTCGCGAAGCACAGCCGCCGTCTCGGGCGGGCCGAAGACCGACATCGCCCTGGCCTTTCCGGTTCCGCTGTCGATGTTGAAATATCCGCCAAATTTCTCGTACTTACCGGTCGGACTGTCAAAGGTCCCGAAGTGCTGCTTGACGTAGGCCTGCGAGCCGATCAAGCCCTGCTCTTCGCCACCCCATAGGGCAACGCGGATAGTACGTTTCGGCTTTACACCGATCGCTTTCAGGATCCTTGCAGCTTCCATCATCACGGCACAGCCGATCGCATTGTCGGTCGCACCGGTTGCCGAATGCCACGAATCAAGGTGGCCGCCGAGCATGATCACTTCGTCTTTTTTATCCGTTCCGGTGATCTCGGCGATGGCGTTGTAGCTGGTGACGCCGTCGGGGATCGTTCGGTTTCGTATGTCGAACTCGAGCCTGACAGGGATCTTGCTACCGAGAAGTCTCGAAATACGGCCAAAATCTTCGTTACGCATGACGACGGTCGGGACCGTTTTGGTAACATCCCAAGCCGTCGCGTTGCCGCCAAATGCTCCAAATGCACGGATCTGGCCATGCTCACGACCAGCGTCATTGACGCGAAGAGCAATGTCGCTCTCGAGCAGGAACTGGGCGATCTGAGCGTTCACCTGAGCGTTAGAAAGCGCTCCGGGCCTTTGCTGCTGCTGCCCGCCGCCACCGCCGCCGAACGGTGGTCCGCCCGGCCCGCCGCCGAGTGCGGCACAATCCTGAGGCGTCTTTGTCGGATCAAGACGGCATTTAAGAAGCTCGTCGGACGTTCGTTTTGCAGGCGGATTGATGTTGACCGGGACCGAAGCAGGTTTGCCGACAAGCACGATCTTTCCAGTGACGGAACCACGGACGCTGTTGAAGTACGCGGTCAATTCTTCCTGGGTTGGACGCTCCGGCGTTATCAGGTTGAACGCGTCAGCGATGACCGTACCTTTCGTCGACGGCGTCCATGCGAGTACCTCGAATACCAGATTGTCCTGCACAGGTTTGTGCATTAGGCCCACGGCACGCTCATTTACCCAACCCGGACGGCCAAAATCGAACGGCTCGAGAGCAGCGTTATCAAATCCCCACGACTGCATCTCGCGGAGCGTCCACTTGGCTGCCGCCACGTGATTAGGCGAACCTGTAAGCCGCGGCCCGTAAAGGTCGGTCAAATAATGAAGCGTGTTCATTATTTTGGAATTCTCCATTCCCTCTTTCCGGATGGCCGCATAAACGTCGGACTGAGCGAACGTCGCCGACGGTAAAACGAACGGTTGCAGCAGCAAAAATGCCGCCACGATCTGCATTGTCCTGCGTATCTTCATAAACGTACTTGGTGCGAGGCTTAAGCTCGCACACGATCATCCTTCCTCGATTTAGGTTTGAACCGGCTCAGCCGGCAATGAAACTGTGAACGAATAATACTCTAGCGCTTACGTAAATGTTTCAAAACCCGTGCGAACGCATCAGAGCAACTCGCAAAACTGTTGGCTGCGTCAGATACCACGAAGAAACGCCCGCATCGATCGCTCGACACGGGCGCACCTAATTGATAAACCCTTAAGCTACTTACCAGTGTTCACGTACTGGATGCAGTCACCTTGGTTCTTGAATGAGCTCCCATCAGGGCGACGAAGATTCGCCCAGCCGCCATTCTTGCACTGGTCCTTGTTCGAAGGGACACCAACGGTATTACTCCAATGGGCCGTGTACGGAGCGAGAACAGCTCCCGGGATAGTAGGATGCTCAAAGTTGTACGCCTGCATAATAACTTCCGCGAAACCGGTCGCTGCATAGGTCGTAAGGTCGGTATAGACAAGCGTTCCATTTATGTAATAGCGGAATGTCGAGTCCGGCATTAGTTCGATCGACAGCCTGTGCCAGGTGCCGTAAGCAACCGGAGTTGCCAGATCGACCCAGCCTGCCACGGTATCCGAATCCCAAACCCTTAGTCTTGGAGCTCCGCCGTAGTTTGTAAAACCGACGATCGAATACGCAACGACGCTAGACGAACCGTCGACCATCGTTCCCCACATATCGGTGCGTACGTTACCGTTTGCCGCATCTCCCCAAGACGCGGGAATGTAGAGATCTGCGGATAGTGTGGAGCCGGCGCCAGCCGGTGGTGCAAACGTATATTTGCGTCCCTGAGTACTGTAGAAGATGTTGCCAAACGCACCGGGCCTCGCACCAAAGCCCGTCGATGCATCTATCGAGATACCGAGCACATTGCTGTGGCCCTGGAAATTGCCAACGTTTGCGAATCCGGCCGGATCATACCGGTCTGTGACCCAACCCGCCGGTAACGTGGCATAGCCGGGCATAATCTCTGCAGCTAACGCACTCACTGGTGTTGAAACTAGGAAAAGGCTCGCCATAACGAGCGTGATTATCAGTGATTTCATAGTAACTCCTTGATTCGTCGGGCTCTCCCCGACGTTCGTTAAGACAACGCTGCGAAACGTCGTCCAAGCCAAAACGCCGGCTGTGAGACCCGCCGCTCGGCTTTTCAGTACGAACGAGACTCAGGCCTCGCCGCACCCTCGACTAGTGGTTAAGGCAATTCTTAGCCATCCAAAGGCAAAGTGTCAAGAATCCACCATCTGGCACGCCAAGCCGTCGAAGTCTATCGAACTTGACGCGTTTCAGGCTATAGACTCGGTCGAGATGCAACCGAAAGAAATCGTTCCAGCCTCAAAATGAGACTGGCAGATCCTGTTCATTCGGTCACGAGGCTATTTACCCGTATTAACAAACTGGATACAGTCGCCCTGGTTCTTGAACTTCGTGCCGTTCGCACGAGTCCAAAACTGCCAGCCACCGTTCTTACACTGATCCTTGTTCGTCGGCGGGCCGATTACCGTATCGCACCCTGACCCGTCCACGAATCCGTCTCCGTCGTAGTCAGGAGACCCCGGATTCTGATCGACGTCGCAAGTGTCCGCGATCCCGTCATTATCGTCGTCGGGGTCACACGCGTTTCCGAGTCCGTCGTTGTCAGAATCGGCCTGGTCGGCATTCGCGATGGTAGGACAATTATCGGATGCATCGGGAACACCATCTCCGTCTGCGTCGGGCGGAGGAAGCTCAAAATCATAAACCGCGTCTGCCAGCGTGCCGTTGATCGTCACATTGTCGAAGTAACCGATCTGACCACGATTGAAGCTTCCAACGCCCACACTAATGCCAACTAGCGTTGCTTGGCCGAAATCGGGTGACGATACTGCGAGCCAACCCGCGATGGTTCGGCATGGACAACCTCCGGCCCCATTAGGCTGACCAAATCCACCCGTACTCCACCACGTGCCTGTATTTTGATCTAGGTCAGATCGCTGCCAGACGTCAGTGGCAGGAAAATTTCCGAACCCGTTTGTATAAGGCTCATAAACCAATGTTGCAAAGCAATCTCCTCCGGGTGTTTCATCACAAACAGGATTAAAGAACGTCAGTTTGATCGAAGGTGCCGCATTCTGGTTCTGCCCAAGATTGAAGGCCTTATGCCAGTTGTATCCAACTGAAAGCGAGCCAGCAATTGCGTTGAGGGTTCCAAAATTGTTCGGTACCGCAATCTCCGCCTTAGCCGCATCTGTTCCGTCAGTAGTAATTCTTGCTGCTCCGTTCGGTAACGGCTGCGCCGTTTCCAAGTTCCCGCCCACTCCAGCCAGACTCACGACGTTCGCGGCTCCACCGGGAAGCACGCTAGCCGCGTACCAGACTCCGGCCGCCGGTGTCGCCGAGAACGGTGCGATCGATGAAACCTGAGTTACCGGTGGCGGAGGCGAAGCCGCACTCGCGGACGGACCGTACGAGATGACGGTGAGAAGTCCAACCGTACCGACTGCTACAGCTAGCAGCACACCCAATACTTTGAATTTGTGCATTGATTCTTCACTCCTTTCGATAAATCGACATCTCATTTAATGTCGAGTCCAAACGGCACTACCTGAACCAACCCGTTGCGGCGGAATTACCGCACATCTGAAGGGGCAGTTCAGGTCGTGTAAACTTCGTAAAACTAGCGAGTTCTGCAACGCTACGCCTGACTGGTTGGATTGTCAAGCGGAAAGTCTGACAGCGGAATCGCCCCCGTTTCTCAAGGATTCATCACGCCGGCCGTAGCCGAACCAACGAACGCGTTTGTAAAACCGTGAAGGTGCAATACGACGAAAGAGTGCATTCTTCCATAATTGCTGCTCGTACGGGCACCCGAAGGCATTGCTCTGAGATTCAGGTTTCTCTGAAGATCGACTCGAAATCGGCCTTTTTATTTGGAGACGGGCTAATGCTATGAAAAATATTCGTGCAATTGTCGGAGCAACCTTTGTTTGCATCGTCTTTTTTTCCTTTGAAGGCCACGGACAGACGACGGCGAACGAATTCTTTCAGCGCGGTGTTAACCGTCAGAAGGACGGCGATCCGAAGGGTGCGATCGTCGATTACACCAAGGCGATAGAACTGGAGCCGCAGGAGCCTTCGGCATATATCAACAGGGCCTCGGTGAAGAAGATGCTGGGCGACCTGGAAGGAGCGTTGAAAGATCTGAACCACGCTATCCGGCTCGATCGGGCGAATGCCTCGGCGTACATCAATCGGGGTGTAATCTACAAACTGAAAGGAAGGCTGAATGATGCCATCGCCGATTACTCGGCGGCGCTCGAGATCGCGCCGAGACATGCCGCCGCTCTGTACAATCGCGGGACCGCACTGCGTGAATCCGGCGATCTCAGAAAGGCCGTCGACGACCTAAGCCGTTTGATAGCAATAAATCCGCGTCACGCGAGGGCGTTCATGAATCGCGGCCGGGCGAAGCTCGAACAAAAAAACAACGACGGAGCGATCGATGACCTCTCCGCCGCAATTCGTCTTGACGCCGGTCTGGCCGACGCCTATCGTTTTCGAGCCGTGGCTTATCGCAAAGCCGGCAAAACCTCTCTCGCGACCGCCGATGAACACAAGGCTGCCAGCCTCGCGTCTACAAGCTCGACTAACCCTTAGCTTTCTTGATCTCTTCGACAAGAACCGGCACTGCTTCAAAAAGATCGCCCACGATCCCGTAATCTGCGATGTCAAAGATGGGCGCTTCCGCGTCTTTGTTGATCGCGACGATCGTACCCGCGTTCTTCATGCCGACGATGTGCTGGATCGCACCCGAGATGCCGAGAGCGATGTACACCTTCGGAGCGACGGTCTGTCCCGACGACCCGATCTGCCTGTCGATCGGCAGCCATTCGCTGTCGCAGATCGGCCTCGAAGCCGCAAGATCCGCACCGAGAACGTCCGCGAGTTGCTGAGCAACGGCGATGTTCTCTTCAGATTTAATGCCGCGACCGACCGCGACGATGATCTCGCTCTTGGTCAGGTCGACTGACGCCTTCGCTTCCTGGAACGGAGCTTCCGGCGTCATCCGCAGGTCGCCGACGGTCACATCCATTGATTCGACCGAGGCATTTCCTTTTTCGGCATTGTCACCGCGAAACGCGCCGGACTGGAACGTAACAAAGTACGGTGCGTCGCCGCCGATCGTAACGTCAGCATCGAGTTTCCCGAGAAATATGCGGCGGGTCAGCACGAGTTTGGCGCCTTCGACCCGATAGCGGATGCAATCTCCAACGACTTCGCGACCAAGCCGCGCCGCCACTTTCGGTGCAAAATCACGGACCTGATACGTGTGCGACATCACAACATATTGCGGGTTCGTCGCTTTGATCACTTGCTCCCACGCGTCGGCATATCCGTCCGGTGTGTACGTACCGAGCTTTTCATTCTTGGCAACGATGACCTTGTCGATCGCATAGCCCGCGATCTCCTGGGCGAGCGAACAGTCCTTGTCGCACGGAATAACGGCCGTTACCCCGAGCCCGAGATCTCTGCCGATCGACTGAGCGGCCGTGATCGCCTCGAGCGAGGTCTTATTTAGTACGCAATCTTTGTGTTCGATAAAAACGAGGATCATATCGCCCGCACCTCCGTCTTCAGCTTTTCGACCAGTTCTACGGCTCCGGCCTTCGCGTCACCGTTGCCGAGCATCTGTGTCTGCTTTGTCTTTAGAGGCATGTAAACTTTTTCGATCTTTGCTGCCGAAGCGAATTCACCGATCGTCGGTGTGACGTCGCGGATCTCTTTTTTCTTCGCGGCCATGATGCCTTTGAGCGAGGCGTACCGGATCTGCGAGATACCGGACTGGATGGTCAGGAGCGACGGCAATTTGTATGTAAACCATTGATACCAGCCGCTTTCGAGCTCGCGTTTTACGCGAAGCGTTTCGCCTAGGCTCGCGCGGTCGACTTCGATCACGATCGTCGCATGCGGAATTCCGAGCAGTTCTGCGAGGATCACGCCCGTTTGGCCGTAGCTTGCGTCATCCGATTGCAGACCGGTGAACACGAGATCTGCATTCTCATCGCGGATCGCATCGGCTATCGCAGACGCGATCTGATACGGCGAGAGAGATTTGCTGTCCTCGACCACTACGTGGATCGCGCGGTCGGCTCCGCGTGCAAGAGCATCCTTGATCACGGTCTTCGCCGATTGCGGCCCGAGCGAGCAGACGACCACTTCACCTTCGCCTTTGGCTTCGGCGGTCCTTAGCGCTTCCTCGAGGGCGTAGCCGTCAGACTCATTGGTCTGCTGAGCAACATCCGCCTCGTTTATCCATTTTTCGTCGCCTGCGATGCGCAGCACCGCGTCCTTGTTGGCGACCTGTTTCATTAGAACGATTATCTTCATATCAAGAAATGAATGAGCATTCATTCATAGAATAGTAAAAAAGCGCCAAACGCACAAAATCGTTCGACGCTTTCTAATGAACTATTCCGAATACCGCTTAAAGATCAGGCAGGCATTCGTGCCGCCAAAACCGAAGTTGTTAGACAGTACGTATTCGACGTCAGCCGCTCGAGCTTGATTGGGCACGTAGTCAAGGTCACAGTCCGGATCGGGAAACTCATAGTTGATCGTCGGCGGAAGCATTTTCTCTTTGATCGCAAGGACCGAAAAAACGGCTTCAAGACCGCCGGCCGCACCTAGAGCGTGACCCGTCATAGACTTTGTCGAGCTGACCGGCGTCTTGTACGCGTGATCGCCGAGGACCTTCTTAATGGCAAGCGTCTCGAACTTGTCGTTATACGGAGTCGATGTGCCATGAGCATTGATGTATCCGATCTGTTCAGGCGAAATACCGGCATCTTTGATCGCTCTTTGCATCACGCGGATCGCTCCTGAACCGGTCTCATCGGGCATCGTCACGTGAAACGCGTCACCGCTCATTCCGTATCCGACTATCTCGGCGAGAATATTGGCCCCGCGAGCTTTGGCGAACTCGAGTTCCTCTAGGATCAGCAGCCCAGCACCTTCGCCGATCACGAAACCGTCGCGCTCAAGGTCAAACGGACGGGACGCGTGCTTCGGGTCGTCATTTCGCGTTGAAAGCGCCCGCATCGACGCAAAACCAGCGACCGACATAGGCGTGATGGCGCTTTCAGCACCGCCGCAGATCATCGCGTCGGCATCACCACGTTCTATCAGCCTGAAACTGTCTCCGATGGCGTGTGCTCCGGCCGAACACGCGGTCGCTGTAGCCGAATTTGGCCCTTTCGCACCGTGACGGATCGAAACGTTCCCGGCAGCGAGATTAACGATCGCCGAAACGATAAAGAAAGGCGAAACGCGGTCAGGACCCGAGTTCAAAAGTTTTTCGTGTTCGCGCTCGATCGCCCAAAAGTCGCCGATGCCGGAACTGATGTATGTTCCGACCATATCGGCGTTCGATTCGTCGATCACGAGTCCGCTGCTCTTCACTGCCTCGTCCGAGGCCGCCAGGGCGAAATGTGTAAAGGCTCCCATGCGCCTCGCTTCCTTCTTATCGAGGAAGTCCAGCGGGTCAAAGCTCTTTACCTCGCAAGCAAACTTTACCGAGAAATTCTCGGCATCGAACTTCTTGATATAGTCGGCGCCGTTGGCACCGCTCATGAGGGCGTTCCAGGTGGTCGGAACGTCGTTGCCGCAGGCGGTAACGAGTCCCAATCCTGTAACTACTACTCGACGTTTCATATATAAGGGTAAATGGTAAATGGTGAATGGCTAACGGAGATGATCCGTTGTTTACCATTCACCACTCACCATTAACAACTAACCTTTGTGCTGCTCTACGTACGCATATGCGTCACGAACTGCCTGGATCTTCTCGGCGTCTTCGTCCGGGATCTCGATATCAAATTCCTCTTCAAAACGCATCACGAGTTCGACGAGGTCGAGTGAATCGGCTCCCAGGTCTTCGATAAACCGTGCGTTCTCAGTTACTTCGGCCTCATCCACGCCGAGTTCGTCTACAATGATCTGCTTGATCTTATCTTGAATTTCGCTCATAAAGGTCTCCTAGTTTTTATTGCGTATCTAAAGTATTTCTCAAACTTTCAGTATTTTCAACGTTGGCGTATTCCGCCTCCTTATTTATCTGCCTGACGAGGCCGGTCAGCACCTTGGCGGGCCCGATCTCGATAAACTTTGTAACGCCAGCCGCCGACATATTCCCAATTGTCTCAAGCCAACGAACCGGTGACGAAACCTGCTGCGTCAATTTTGACTCAACCGTCGCCGGATCGCTGTTCAGAGACGCGTCAACGTTATGAAATATCGGAAACTCGAATTCGCCGTAACCTATCTCCGCCAGGTCCGTCGCCAGGCGTTCCTGCGCCGGCATCATCAATGCACAGTGAAAAGGTGCCGAAACGTTTAGCTTGATCGCTCGCTTCGCTCCCTTTTCTTTCAATATCTCACAAGCCCGATCGACCGCCGCGCTATCTCCCGCGATAACGATCTGCGACGGCGAATTGATATTCGCCGGGCTGCAGACTTGCCCGTCGGCAACTTCCGCGCAGCCGGCCTCTACAGTTTCGACATCGAGCCCAAGTATTGCGGCCATTGCACCAACGCCGACCGGTACAGCTTCCTGCATGTACGTTCCGCGGTTTCGAACGGTCTTCACAGCGTCCGAAAAATCCAGGACGCCTGCCGCAACCAGCGCAGAATATTCGCCCAGGCTGTGGCCCGCGACAAAACTGGGCCCTGCAAAACCCTCGGCTACCGCTGATCGATAGGCCGCAACGGAAACGGTCAGGATCGCCGGCTGAGTATTCGCGGTCAGCTGCAGGTCGGCTTCGTCGCCCGAAAAACACATTTCCGAAAGCTTGAAGCCCAATGCGTCGTCAGCTTCGTTGAAAACCTCTCGAGCGACAGCAAAATTGTCAAAGAGGTCTTTGCCCATCCCAACGGATTGGCTTCCCTGACCGGGGAAAATGAACGCAGTCTTAGACATTCAAATGGATCGCAAAACTAAAATCGAATTACCGTTCCGCCCCATGTAACGCCGCCGCCGAATGCGGTCAGCAGTACCAATGAGCCTTCCTTAATGCGTCCCGACTGTATACATTCGTCCATCGCGATCGGGATGGAAGCCGACGAAGTGTTGCCCATCTCGGCAATATTCGAATAGACCTTTTCCTCGGGTACGCCGAGCCGCGATGCAACGGCATCGGTGATCCGCTGATTCGCCTGATGCGGGATCACGATGTCGATGTCATCGACGGAATAGCCCGCTTGTCCGATCATTTCCGCAGAAATATCGGCCATCGAACGCACAGCAACCTTAAAAAGCTCATTGCCGCGCATCTTGAAGAAATGATCGCGATTTTCGATCGTCGCGTGTGTCGTACCGAGCTTTGTGCCACCACCTGGGCAGTACAATTGCTCTTCGAAACGGCCGTCGGACTTTATCTTTGTCGCGAGAATTCCCTTTCCTTCGCCGACGGGCCCAAGCACAGCGGCTCCGGCTCCATCGCCAAAAATGACGCAGGTCGTACGGTCAGTGTAATCGACGTATTTCGTCAAGATCTCGGCCCCGATCACGAGTGCGTATCTTATCTGGCCCGTGCGGATCATCGATTCGACCATCGTGATGCCGTATATAAAACCTGAACACGCTGCGAATACATCCATACCCGCAGCATTGACGGCGCCCAACTGCGCCTGGATCAGCGCACCTGTTGAGGGCATGATCTGATCAGGCGTCGTGGTCGCACAGACGATGATGTCGATATCTTCGGGTTTTAGCCCGGCACGCTCGATCGCCTGCCGAGCGGCAGCGGTGCCGAACTGAGATGTATATTCGTCTTCGGAGGCCTTGTGCCGTTGCTTGATGCCCGTCCGGGTCGTGATCCACTCGTCGTTGGTATCGACGATCTTCTCGAGGTCGGCATTTGTCAGGACACCCGCGGGGTACGACTGTCCCATCCCGATAATTCCGGCGTTGACCATATAGAGTTGCAAAAGCAGCAGAGTCTCGGGTTACAGAGTTTCAAACACTCGGCAACTTCGCAACACCGCAACTCTTAAAACTATTCAGTTTCTTTTACGTCGATGATCTGGCGGCCCTTATACATTCCGGTCTTCGGATCGATACGGTGCGGCTGTTTTGCCTCGCCGGTCTCTTTGTCGACGTAATACTGGGGAACGTTCAGGGCATCGTGCGCACGGCGCGTGCGCGTGCGAGCGTGTGAATGTCTACGTTTTGGATTTGGCATATTCCTTACCTCAAATTCTTTAGTGCCGACCAGCGAGGATCGATATCTTCGCCGGCACAATCGCAAGAACCCTTATTAAGGTCCTTGCCACAGATCTCACAAAGTCCGCAACAGTCCTCACTGCAAAGCCGTTTGGCCGGCAAATTCAGCAGCAGCTGCTCGCGAACCAATTCGGTCAGATCGATCGACGCTCCATCGATCGGTGCGGCATCGAGGTCGGCAGCGGCTACTTCCAGATCGGCCGCGGTATCGCCGGGGCTCGTTTCAAAAACCACCCTAAACTCAATATCGACCGGGCTCTCAAACTCGCTTAAACAACGCGTGCATTCCAGCGAAGCAGTTCCGGACAATCGACCGCTTATCTCAAAATCGCTGCCGATGCGAGCAACCTCGCCCGCAAGACTCAAGCCGTCCTTTACCTCGATCGGCTCGCCGTCGAGATCGATCTGTTCGGCTGAGAATTTCTCACTAACCGCTACCGGTCTCGTGCCGATGGTTTCGAGATCGATGTTCATTATCAAAGGCCCAAGCTAACCGCCGTATAGGCTGCAAAGGCAAAACTCTAATTATATCGATGGCTTGCCCGCTGTCAAATCAAATTCGAACTGCCAACGGCATCATCGACGGAAACAAATCCCCCTTCGTCAAGAAGCTTTCGCAGTCCATCGACAACGGCGTGCGCGAAAGACGGCCCTTCGTAAACGAATCCAGTATAGGCCTGAACCAAACTCGCCCCGGCTTTGATCTTCTCAAAGGCGTCCTGGGCCGTGAAAATACCGCCGACGCCGACGATCGGAAGTTTTCCTTGCGTCGCCCGATAAAGCTGCGAAATAACCTCCGTCGAGCGTACAGTAAGCGGACGTCCGCTAATGCCACCGTCACCCAACGACGACACGTTCGGAGAGCGAAGCCCCTGACGCGAAATTGTCGTGTTTGTTGCAATGATCCCTGAGAGACCTGCTTTCAACGCGACCTCTGCGATAATTTCAACGCCTTCCACATCGAGATCCGGCGCGATCTTAACGAGAAGTGGTTTCGGGGCGGCATCGACCTTCTGTGACAGTTCCGCATTTCTGCTCGCGATTGCTTGTAATAACGTCTCAAGGGCATTCGCTGCCTGAAGCTCTCGTAGCCCCGACGTGTTCGGCGACGAGACGTTGACGGCGATATAGTCAGCCACGTCGAATATCGCATCGAACGCTTCCAGATAGTTTTCCGTCGCATCCTCGTTCGAAACGTCTCGGTTGCGCCCGATATTCACACCAACGACGCATTTGCGATCTATTTTGCGCAGTCGAAAGGCGACGACCTGAGCTCCTTCATTGTTAAAGCCCAGCCGATTGAGCAACGCCTTGTCGTCGGGCAATCGGAACATCCGAGGTTTTGGATTACCCGATTGCGGCCTCGCGGTGACCGTTCCGACCTCGACAAAACCGAATCCAAGACCGGCAAATGCGTTTACCGCAACACCATTTTTATCAAAGCCCGCGGCGACTCCCAATGGATTTAAAAAGCGAAGACCGAACCTTTCAACGGGAAGATCGACGGTTTCCTGAGCAGGCAGCAGCCCTGACGTAAGTACTTTCATACCGATCTCGTGGGCGCGTTCGGCATCGAGTGCAAACAGGGCCCGACGGCCGAGATCTTTCCAAAGTGAGGGCATCGAGTTCCGATTCTAAATAAGGGTGGACATTATCCAAACCCAAGTCGCTCTATCTTTTGAGTTTTAGTGCACCGTTTGCTACGATTGCCCTTCAAATGGCCGACGATATAAACCTGACAGAAAAGTCGCGCATCATGGATGCGTCGCACATACAGCGTGCCCTCACGCGGCTCGCCACCGAGATAGTCGAATCCAACCACGGAACCAAAGACCTTTATATTGTCGGCATCCGACGCCGAGGAGTGCCGCTGGCAGAACGCATCGTCGAGAAGATCCAGGAGATCGAGGGCGAACGCCCGCTCTACGGCATCCTCGACATTACGCTTTACCGCGATGACCTCTCTACCGTCGGTGCAAATCCGATCGTCAATCGCACAGAGTTAGAACACGACGTCGACGGCAAGATCATCATTCTCGTCGACGACGTTCTTTATACCGGCCGCACGATACGGGCCGCAATGGACCAGTTGATGGATTTCGGCAGGCCGAAGAAGGTGAAACTCGCGGTTCTTGTCGACCGCGGGACCGAGCACCGAGAACTGCCGATCCAGGCGGATTTCGTCGGTAAGAAAGTACCGACAAAACAGACCGAGATAATCAAGGTGATGCTGCAGGAATACGACGACCTCGAGGCCGTCGGCATTTTTGAAAAGCCGTGACGTCGGAACGCAGGCTTCTGGCCTGCGTTTTTTGTTTTTGAGCAAAACGCAGGCTCACGACTCGTGACCTAACGATGGAAAAACCCTTTCGCCGCAGAGATCTACTTGGAATCCGCGACCTGTCGCCTGCGGAGATCATCGGCATTCTCGACACGGCCGAAAATTTTAGCGAGATCGGCAATCGCGAGGTCAAGAAGGTTCCGGCCCTTCGCGGAAAGACCGTCATCAACCTTTTCTTTGAAGCATCAACCCGTACCCGCACTTCGTTTGAGCTCGCCGCCAAGCGGCTTTCGGCCGATGCGGTCAACATAAGTGTCTCTTCATCTAGCCTCACCAAGGGCGAGACTCTTCTCGACACCGCATTAAATCTCGACGCGATGGCACCGGACTGTATTGTCGTGCGTCACTCTTCGGCCGGTGTTCCATACCAACTCGCAAAGGTGAGCCGTGCGGCGATCGTCAATGCGGGCGACGGTGCGAACGAACATCCGACGCAGGCTCTGCTCGACGCGATGACGATCCGCGAGCACAAAAAACACATCGAAGGCCTCGAGGTCGCGATCGTCGGCGACATACTACACAGCCGCGTCGCCCGGTCGAACGTTCACCTGTTGACCAAGCTCGGGGCGAATGTCCGCGTCGCCGGGCCGCGAACGCTCGTTCCGTCTGAGTTCAAGCACTTCGTTCAAGAACCCGACGGAGACGAAGACAACGCCGGCAGATCGCAGGGCCACTTTATGGTCGCCGAGAACGTCGAAGATGCAATTCGTGATGCCGATGTCGTGATGATCCTTCGCATCCAGCGGGAGAGGCAGGATTCGGCGTATTTTCCGACGCTTCGTGAGTACTCGATCCACTACGGATTGACCACGGAACGTCTCGAACTCGCAAAAAAAGATGCGATCGTCCTGCATCCCGGCCCGATGAACCGCGGGATCGAGATAGCCTCGGACGTCGCGGATGGTTCCCGGTCGCTGATCCTCGACCAGGTGAAATACGGCGTCGCCGTTCGCATGGCGGTGCTTTACTTAGCAACGGGCGGCAGCCCCGCCCAGACCGAAACTTAAAAGGTAATTATGAAAAAGTCCATCATTTCCGTTTTCATTCTTCTGACCGCATCGTTCGTCGGCCTCGCACAAGCACCTGCTGGCCCAGTCGTCTTTACTGAAAAAGATCGCGAGTTCGCTTTGAAATATCTCGGCGAGACCAAGGCCGAATACATCAAGCAGCTCACAGGTCTGTCAGACGCTCAGCTTAACTTCCGTGCCGGAGAAGGCCGATGGACGATCGCCGAGATCGCCGAGCATATAACTGTCGTTGAGGAAGCCCTTTTCGGGATGCTGACGGCGCCGGGGGCGACAAAAACCCTCAAGTGCGAAGACGTACCGCGTTTTTCCGACACAGGGTTGATCCTATCGATCACAAACCGCTCGCAGAAATTCACCGCACCGGAACAGGTCCGACCGAATGGCCGCTGGAAAACGCGTCCTGAGTTGCTCGCTAGCTTTGAAAAGGCACGCGGCACGACCATGGACTATATCAAGAACAACAAGGCCGACCTGCGAAGCACGTTCATACAGTTCCCGATCGGAATGATCGATAGTATGCAAGGCATACTTTTCATCTCGGGGCATGCAGACCGCCATCTGGCGCAACTCCGAGAAGTGAAGGCCGACGCGAAGTATCCGATCAAATGAATAAAATGCAAGGCGATGGCGTCAACCGGGTTTCTAGGACGATTGTCTCTGAACTCGACTCATTTAAGAGACGATTCGTACCCCAGGTTTTCGAATCTCTGGCCATTCCCGCGTTCAATTTCTCAAAGTTAGTCGGCCCCACACCCGGATCGGACGTAACGGCGACGCTCAATAACCGCCAGAAACTCCTCGCTAAGGAGCCATTTGTCGCGTATGTCCGAGCTACCGAAACCAAGAAGAGAAAAGTCGATGACACAATCATCTCCTCCGAACAGGTTATATACTTGTTTAACCGACACGGAACGGCCGGTATCGAACCGGAAACTCCCAACGCTCGATTTATCCCAAATGGAACTTATTTGGGGGAACTTGCAGAAGAGGATCTTGGCCCGGTCGACCGGAAATTCGGACCAAGTGACGCTTCCTGGTACCTGGAGATTGAAATTCTCGAAAAGGATCGATTCGTTTTCGACTCGAAAAGCTATGACGCGACCTCTAATGAGTTCGAGTTTCCGGGGCAATCCTACCTTGTACCCTCACTTCGAGACCAGCTAAGCAACGAGGAAATTCTTGCAGTTGAACCTTGGGAACTGCTTTCGGACGCATTTGGGCTTCGCGATCGGCCAAATCTTGACAAATGGCAAGGTCGCGTCAGTCGGTTACCTTTGAATTCGCAATTGATTTTCAGCGGGTTCCCAGGAACCGGAAAAACGACGACGATGATCCGGAGACTGGCCTTCAAATCGAACCCAATACACGTTGACGATTACGACCCCAACGGTGGATCGGACTTAGACAGCTGGGTTACATTTACTCCGAACGACACTCTGCGCTCCTACCTCAAAGAAGCAATGACCAGAGAGGGCCTTCTTGCCCCAAGCTCAAAGCTTCGGACATGGGAAGATGAACGAAGGGTGCTGGCGCGAGATTACCTAAGGATAGTAAATCTAGAATCCGAAGCAACGTTTTCGCCGATCCCGACTCTGAATCCGGGAGCGTGGACCGATGACGTGATGTGGAGCTACTTCAGCGATTTCCGGAAATTTCTTGCCGAAAGAGACGGGGACTTGAAAAACAGAGCAAGAAGACTCGCCAGTATCGCATCTGTGTATCGAATATTTCGCCGGAAGTTTGCGGAGGAAAGTAGCGAAAATCTGCTGTTTCCGGAACATTCGGCCGATGTTTTTGATAAAACGATCTGTGACCATGAGGTCGACGTTTTGATCTTATCAATTCTTGAAACAGCAAACCTCTACTTTTTAGACAATAAGACGGCATACTACTCAAGCACAAACAATGAGCTTCTCGAAAACATCAAGTCGCTACATCGCCGTCAAGTTGCTATAGATGAAGCAGCGGATTTCTCGACCGTCGAGATCGGCTGCATGTTCCAGCTGGCGGAACCCAATACAAGGTCAATAATGATAGTTGGGGATTTGATGCAACGGATGACGCGAAAGGGCATTTCTGACTGGGCCTCGTTGTCTCGGATTTCAAATTCTTTCGATCTTCGCGAATTTGAAGTTGATTATCGACTGACCCGGAAGCTTTCTAGAATCGCATCGGTATTGTCAAACAGAATTTCGCCCTCTGAGGCTGACTCCATTGATCTGCCCTACGACCGCTCCCCTGATCCACTAGTGTATAAGTCGACGTCCGGTGAGGGGCTCGGCATCTGGCTTGAGAAGCGTGTCTTGGAAATCTACAAGAGGAACAAAGGCCGCCTACCAACAACCGCAATCATTACCCCGAACGAAACGGACGTTCAACATTTGCATGCGTTGCTGCGCCCTAATTTCGAGAAACACTACATCGGAATCGAGGCATGCGTAGCGGGTCAGTCCAGTGGGGAGGATTCGAGAATCCGCATTTTTAGCTCGCAATATATTAAGGGGCTTGAGTTTGATGTTGTATTCTTTGTAAACGTCGATCAATTTCCGGACCAAGAGTTAGTTGACAAGTATCTTTATGTCGGGCTGACACGAGCACGGGCTTTTCTCGGAATCACCTACAAGGAACGATTGCCAGAACGACTCGATCATGTCTCTCATTTTTTTAGTGACGGGAATTGGTCGACTGTCGGTTAGCTAACCTTTAGATACTTGATGAAACTTCTAATCGCAAACGGCCATCTGATCGATCCGGCCGCTCCTGAAAATACCGGAATGTCCGTCCTGATCGAGGACGGTAGGGTCACGGCGTGGATACGGCCCGGCGAGGGCACTCCAGAAGGCTGCGAGGTATTCGACGCGAGCGGACTTCTCGTCGCTCCGGGATTTATCGACATGCACGTGCATCTTCGAGAGCCCGGTCAGGAGCACAAGGAGACGATCGCGACGGGCTGTGCGGCGGCGGTCGCCGGTGGCTGGACGAGCGTTTGTCCGATGCCGAACACGACGCCGGTCAACGACAACGCGGCGATCACGCGTTACATGATCGAACAGGCCGAACGTGCCGCGTTGGCGAATGTCTTCCCAATCGGAGCGATCACAAAATCGTCCGACGGCACCGAACTCGCGGAAATGGGCGAGATGAAAGCCGCAGGAGCCGTCGCCGTTTCGGACGATGGCCGGCCGGTCCCAAACGCGGGCATTATGCGTCGGGCGATGCAGTATGCTCGCGATTTTGATCTGCCTGTGATCGATCACTGCGAGGACAAATCCTTGAGCCGCGGCGGTGTGATGCACGAAGGCAAGATCTCGCTTCTGCTTGGCCTGAAGGGCATGCCGGCGCTTGCCGAAGAACTCGACGCCGTACGAGATATCGTTCTGGCGAAAGAAACCGGCGTCCACATCCATATCGCGCACGTTTCGACAAAGGGAGCGATCGAGGCCGTTAGACGCGCGAAAAACGAAGGTATCAGAGTCTCGTGCGAGGTCACGCCGCATCATTTCGCACTGACAGACGCCGCAGTCGAAGGCTATGATACAAACACGAAAATGGCCCCGCCGCTTCGAAGTGAAGAACATCTCGAGGCAGTGATCGAAGGCATCAAGGACGGCACGATCGACGCCATCGCGACTGATCACGCCCCGCACCACGCCGACGAGAAGGCTCTCGAATACGACCGAGCTCCATTCGGTATTACGGGGCTCGAAACAGGGGTCGGCCTCGCAATGAATGAGCTAGTGCACAAAGGTGTCATCGGCCTCGAACGCCTTGTCGAGATGTGTTCGACCAATCCGGCTCGGATCTTCGGACTCAAGGGCCGCGGAACTCTCGTTCCGGGCTCGCACGCCGACGTCACGATCATTGACCCGGAAAAGGTTTGGACCTACACTAACTCGAATTCCCGTTCCAGATCACGGAACTCACCGTTCGACGGGTGGAAGTTCCAAGGCGGCCCGGTCGCAACGATCGTCGGCGGCCGAATCGTTTACAGAGCTGAATGATCAGGCTCGGAGGTGGGTCATATGAGATATCTGCTTCTATTCGCAACTATCGCTGCTTTCCAGGTTTCGCTTGCTTGTTCCGCAAACCCGCCGGCGAATAATGCCGTTCCGCCCGTCGCAACTCAGACTGCGGCTACGGCTCCGACGCAAAGTGAATCGCCTGTTCCCGGGCTTCCAACCGCGATGCCGGCCGACAGCCGATACACGTCTCTCGGCGAAAAGGACTGCAAAGAACTCAAGCCCGGCCCCGACGACGATGGCATCATCTACAAAGGCGAATGCCCCGGTGTCGCAGGCTATAAGGTCACAAACCTCGCGACCGACCATACGCAGGGATTGACGATCACTGATCCTGCGGGCAAGGCTCATAAGATCGACTTTCGCGGGCAGCTCGGAACGGTCGCCGACGTATTTCTTGGCGACAAGATAGAATGGCGGATGAGCGGAAAGGACAAAACTGCGAAGCCGACCGCTTTGATCGTCCGCGTTAACGTCCAAAAGGAACCGGGCAACTACGACAAGCACGACTCCAATCTCGCCGTGGTAAAGATAGCCTCAGGCACGATCTGTATCACCGATCTCGTTAAGCCTTCTGAGAAGGATCAGAATGTAAAGGCTCGAGAACTTGCGGATTCGTCTGGTGGCCGTCCGTGCCTGAAGTCGAAGATGGAATAACCGCGATATGTTCAATTACGCACAGCTTTCGCTTTTATTACTGACCGTACTCGTTTCGTCGTCATCGGCGTTATCTCAGAACACAAGCGTTTATACGAGCACGAAAACCTCGGCGTGCAGAACCGTCCTTTCGTCGTCGGAGGGTACAGGCTCATACATCGGAGAATGTCGTGGTGTTGCGGGATACAAGGTGCGCCTGATCGAGGGAGACATTCGCCAGACACTCGACATCGTCGCACCTGATAGAAAGAAGTTCGAACTTAATTTCTGGAGCATTTTCTCGAGCTTTTCGTCTATCGGTGAAAAGATCGAATGGCGGCTTCGCAAAGGTGTGCCTGTCGCCCTCATCGCACGTTATAATGTCGCAGACCCTGAAGGCGTAAAACCGAGCACCTCGTACCTGATGGTCTCGAAGATCGGCCGAACCGCCGCCTGCGTGACCGATGTCGTGTCACCGGGGCAGAAGCAGAATGAGGAGGCACGTCGCCTCGCCGATGTCGCCGGTGGCAAACCCTGCAAAAAGGAAGACTAGCCCGAAATTGAATAAGAATGGAACTACTTGCTGACCCTAATGTCTGGATAGCGTTTGCAACACTCACCCTGCTTGAGCTTGTTCTCGGTATCGACAATGTAATATTCATTTCGATCCTAGCCGAGCGGCTCCCGCCTGAGATGCGTGCCCGTGCAAGGTATGTCGGCCTTGCCTTGGCATTCGTGATGCGTGTCATCCTGCTCTTCTCACTTAGTTGGGTGATCGGGCTTGTTCAACCGCTCTTTACGGTGTGGGGACAATCGATCTCCGGCAAAGACCTCGTGCTGCTCGTTGGCGGACTATTCCTTATAGCCAAATCGACGCATGAGATACACAACTCACTCGAGGGCGAAGAAGGAACGGCGGTCAAGAAAGCATACTCAAGCTTTGGCGGCGTGATCATTCAGATCGTGCTCCTGGATATTGTGTTTTCGCTCGATTCAGTAATAACTGCCGTGGGAATGATCAGCGACCAATATGGTCCGAATGGAATCTGGATAATGATCGCGGCCGTGCTGATCTCGATCGGCGCGATGATGGGCTTCGCGGGGCCGATCGGCAATTTCGTGCACAGACATCCGACGGTCAAGATGCTTGCACTCGCGTTCCTGTTACTTATCGGCGTTATGCTCGTCGCCGAAGGATTCCATCAAAAGATCCCCAAGGGCTATATCTATTTTGCCATGGCATTCTCGATAGTTGTGGAGTTCCTAAACATGAAACTCCGTACCAAATCCAAGGACCCAGTCGAGCTGAAGGATCCGTACCACGAGTCCGAGGCTCCGCAGTCGGTTTAGTAGCTTATATGTTAAGGTTCAGTTGCATTCTTGCTCTCGTCAGTCTTGTCTTTTCCGGAACTGCGAGTCGGGCCGTGGCGCAAGCCGACGTTTTCGACCTAGTGGTCGTAAACGCGAGGATCGTAGACGGCACCGGCAACCCTTGGTTTTACGGCTCGGTAGGGATCAAAGATGGCCGTATCGTAAAGATCGGCCGCATCGACGCCCCGAAGGCAAACCGGGTCATCGACGCTCAGAACCAGATCGTCGCTCCCGGTTTTATCGATGTTCACGGACACACTGAGGATATTTACAACAATCCTAAGGCTGAGAACTTTATCCGAATGGGCGTTACGACAGTCGTCACCGGCAATTGCGGCGGTTCGAGCCTCGATATCGGAGCATTCCTCGGGAAGATCAACGAAACGCCGCTCGCGGTAAATATCTCGTCGCTTATAGGCCACAATACGGTTCGGCAGAACGTACTCGGCCTCGCCGATCGAGCTCCCTCGCAAGCCGAACAGCAAAGGATGAACGACCTCGTCGATAAAGCGATGAAGGACGGCGCCGTCGGCTTTGCAACAGGACTGATCTACCTTCCAGGCACGTTTGCAAAGACCGAAGAGGTCGTTGAGCTAGCCACCGTCGCATCGAAACACGGTGGGATCTATGCAAGCCACATTCGTAACGAGGCGAATCAGGTCGTCGAGGCGATCGAGGAAGCCATAAACATTGGTGAGAAAGCCAAAATGCCGGTCGAGATCTCGCACTTTAAGATCGCGAGCCGTGCTCTTTGGGGCCAGACGGCAAAGACGATCGGCCTCGTAGAGGCAGCACGTAGACGCGGCGTTAGCGTGACAGTCGACCAATACGCCTATCCTGCGTCGTCGACATCGTTAGACTCGCGTTTGCCGAATTGGCTGGTCGAGGGCGGCCGCGAAGAAGGCAAGAAGCGCCTTACCGATCCGGCCAATCGCAAGAAAGCTGCCGAAGATATAAAGAAAGACCTTAAGGAAAAGAAGTTCAAAGACCTGAGCTACGCGTACGTCGCCGCATATCGCGTTGAGCCGAAATACAATGGCAAGAATATTCGCGAGATCGCCAAGCTCGAACGCGGCAAGGACGGCCTCGACGATCAGATCGAACAGTTTCTTCAAATGTACGAAAAAGGCGGCGCGCAGATGGTCTATCAGGCGATGGATGAGACCGATGTGCAGGCGATCATGAAGCAGCCCTTTACTATGATCGCGTCGGATAGCGGCGTGCGGACCTTTGGGGCAGGAGTGCCGCATCCGCGCGGCTATGGAAATAACGCCCGCGTACTGGGCCGCTACGTTCGCGAGTTGAAAACGATCTCACTCGAAGACGCGATCCGAAAGATGACCTCGCTTCCGGCTCAGACATTCCGGTTCAGCGACCGCGGATTAATCCGGCCGGGAGCTATCGCCGATCTTGTGATCTTTGATGAGAATACCGTCGGCGACAAGGCGACATTCGAACAGCCCCATCAGTATGCGGTCGGTTTTTCGAGCGTGATAGTGAACGGCTCGGTCGTATTCGATGGACAGCAAATGACCGGTGCGATGCCAGGCCAGGCGATCTATGGTCCGGGAAAAACGAAATGATCGTCTGAAAATGTAAGTCGCTCGTTCGTCTGCGGATGCGGAAACCCGAGCCTGTAGGCGTGTAAGCACAGTCGCTCAAATTCCCTGCCGCCGCGTTTTACGTCACCGACGATCGGATGGCCGATCAACTCGCAATGGATCCGAAGCTGGTTGGTCCTGCCTGTCACCGGCTCAAGTTCTATCAGCGTAGTATCGTCGCTTCGCTTCCTCACACTGAACCTGGTTTCAGAGTGCTTGCCGTCCTCCTTTACGCCCCAGTGCTTGATCTCTGCAAATCGGCCGATCGGAGCATCGACCGTGCCCTCGTCATCGGCGACGATTCCCTCAACGAGAGCTAAATAGCGCTTCTCGACCTGCTTCTTCATGAATGAGGCCGAAAGCCGACGATGCGAACGTGCGTCTTTCGCGATCACCATTATTCCCGAGGTTTGTTTGTCGAGCCGATGGATCAATCCGGGCCGCACAACGTCTCGATCGTCTACCTTGTTTAGGTGATGTACGAGTGCGTTCAGAAGCGTTCCGGAATTCTCACGATGCGAAGGGTGAGCGAGCATCCCCGCGGGCTTGTTCACGACGATTATGTAGTCGTCCTCGAACAAGATCGGCACGTCGATCGCCTCAGGTCGCATGGCAGTGCCCCGTGTGCGGTCGACCGTTATCTCGATCAGATCGTTCGGACGGATGCGATAGCCGATGTTCTCGTGGCGGCCGTTTACTTCGCAGGCGGCTGTTTTCACCAGTTCCCGCAAGTACATCTTGCTAAATGAGCCAAACTGGCGAAGCAAGAAGTCCTCGAGACGCATTCGCGAGTGAGTTTGGTCGGCGACGATCTCTATTCTCTCGATCACCTGTAAATCTTAACGCAATAAAAGGAAGCCGCGGCAATTGCCAACGGCTTCCGCTGACATGGTCAGCTTCTCAGGGAATAGGAATTAGCCCGGCGTTGCAACGAGCGACTTATCCAAATCGATCGGATCTTCGCTGGCGGTCACGACGGGATTTGGCGGAAAAGAATCAGTTTCGAATGAGTAAGCAGTCTCGCCATGCTGCGTAACGTCGAGCCCGCTGAGCTCTTCGTCCTGCGATACTCTCAGGCCGATCACTACGTCTACGACCGTTAGGATCACGAGCGTTCCAACCGTTGCCAACACGATCCCGATACCGACACCGGCCAGCTGATTGACGACCTGCATCCAGTTTCCGTCGATGCCGCCAACCGGCAAAACCCCGCCTGCGGCGTCCTTGAATATCGGGTTGATCGCACTCGTCGCCAGAACACCGGTCAGCACCGCTCCGACCGTTCCGCCGACACCGTGAATGCCGAAGGCGTCGAGCGTATCGTCGTAACCAAAGATGTGCTTGACCTTTGCCACCATCACATAGCAGATAGAACCCGCCGCGAGGCCGATCAGCAACGCGGACATCGGCGTAACGAAGCCCGCCGCGGGGGTTATGCCGACGAGCCCGGCTACCGCGCCGGAGATCGCTCCGATAGCAGTCGGTTTCCCGCTCTTGAACCAATCGATGATGATCCAGGCGAGCATCGCCGTTGCCGCGGCGAAGTGCGTCGTGACGAAAGCATTTGTTGCCAACGAGCTCGCCGATAGAGCACTGCCCGCATTAAATCCGAACCACCCGAACCACAGCAGCCCCGCTCCGATCAGGCTTAGTACGGAATTGTGCGGCGTCGTGGGTACATTTTTGTAGTCCACGCGCTTGCCAAGATAGATCGCGCATACCAACGCCGATACGCCTGACGATATATGCACGACCGTTCCGCCCGCAAAATCGAGTGCGGGAACTACACCGCCGAGCACCGCGTTCAGGAAACCGCCTTTGCCCCAAACCATGTGAGCGAGCGGCAGATAGACGATGATCGTCCAAAGCGTTGTGAAGGCGATCTTGGCCGGAAACCGGATGCGTTCGGCAAAGGCTCCGGTGATCAGTGCGGGCGTGATGATCGCGAACATCAGCTGAAAGATCATGAACGTCTGCTGAGGTATCGTCGCCGAATAATCCGGATTCGGATCCGCCCCGACTCCCCGCAGAAACGCCATATCAAGCCCGCCGATAAAGGCGTTGCCCTCGGAAAACACGAGGCTGTAGCCGAAAAAGGCCCAAATCAGCGTCACGATACCGACCGAGATCAGGCTCTTCAGCATGGTCGAAAGCACGTTCTTTTGGCGAACCAGGCCGCCGTAGAAAAGAGCGAGCCCGGGAATCGTCATCAGCAGCACGAGAGCACTGCAAAGAAGCACCCATGCGTTATCGGCAGCTCCCTGCGACGCGGTCGCTGCCGCTTCGAGTTTTTCGAGCCGATCGCTCACTTCGTCCGCCAAAGCGGCAAGCGGCATCAAGGCTATTGCAACAACAGCCGAAGTTAAAAACGAGAGAAACTTTGGATATCTTGATCTTAGAAGATACATAATTTTGGTTGTTTCATCTCCTAGTTAGTGCAATAGGCGTGCCTTTTTGTAGGATTAGCTGTAAGTCTCATAGATGCAGAGATTAGCCTTACTCACAATCGAATCTTGCTCATCGGCGTGACCAGATTCCAGACATTTTTGTATGATTGAGAGCGGTTTTCTACATTTTTGTGCCCGGTAAACCGCTTTACTTGAAGTTCGCTCGCATTGCTTCCTACAATGCCGTTGGAGAGAAGATCAGGGAGCCAGATTCCCTACGTTTTTGTAGAAATGAGGATCGACCAATTAGATTTCGTCGCAAAAGCGGCCTCGACGCTAGCCGAGTCGGATGGGTTTCGAACTGGCTCGGCGATCGTTCTCGAACACGTAGCTCGGGCACTTTCCGCACAGAGCGGCTTTGCGGCGTTGAAAGGCCGTGACGCTGACAGCGTGGATATAGTGTCTTCTAGAGGTCTCGGGGCAGCTGATTTTCGCCGCCTTGAAGAGCGGTTGATCAAGGCAAGCCTGTGGCGAATGCTCGATATGGCATCGCCGATGGTCATCGACGATCTCGCGGAAGAGCCGGTCCTGAATTTCCTCGCATTCGGCTCGGGCACGAGAATGCTCGTCGCGGTTCCGATCAGCCTGCAAGGAGAAACGGTCGGGATCCTCGCGATCGGATTTCCACCCGGAGCGTCGGTCGCCGAAGACGCGGTGATCAAGCTCCTGCGGGCAATGGCGGCTCTTTTCGCACAATCGATCCGTAGCGACCGCGTCGCCACCGAAGAGGGCCAGAAACTGATCGAAGAGAACACGTTCCTGAAGCAGGAACTGCGTGAGAAATACGATTTCAGCCAACTCATCGGAAACTCGAGCCCGATGAGGCAGGTTTACGATCAGGTCACGCAGGTCGCTCGATCCAACGCGACGGTGCTGCTTCGCGGCGAGAGCGGCACCGGAAAGGAACTCATCGCGAACGCCATCCATTACAATAGCCTTCGTTCAAAACGGCCGCTGATCAAGGTTAACTGTGCGGCTCTCCCTGAAACTCTCATCGAAAGCGAGCTTTTCGGCTATGAGGCCGGAGCCTTTACCGGTGCTTCGAAACGGAAAAAGGGCCGTTTCGAACTTGCTGACGGCGGGACGCTGTTTCTGGACGAGATCGGCGATCTTCCGATCCAGACGCAGGTAAAATTGCTCCGTGTCATACAGGAACGCGAATTCGAGCGGCTGGGTGGGACCGAGACTATCAAGGTCAACGTTCGACTGATAACCGCGACGAATAAGGACCTCGAAGATGCGATCGCCGCCGGCACGTTTCGGGAAGATCTTTTCTATCGCATAAACGTATTCACGATATTTCTACCGCCGCTCCGCGAGCGGAAATCGGATATTCTGCTTCTCGCAGAGCACTTTCTGGAAAAATACGAACGCGAGCACAAAAAGGCCGTAAAACGGATATCCACGCCTGCGATCGATATGCTTACCGCATATCACTTTCCGGGGAATGTTCGGGAGCTCGAGAACGCGATCGAACGCGCGGTGATCGTATGTGATTCCAACGTGGTACACGGCCATCACCTTCCCCCGACGCTTCAAACTGCCGAGATCAGCGGCACCGAAACTCGACTAACTCTTGCTTCGGCCGTCGAAGCTCTCGAAAGCGATCTGATCCAGGACTCTTTAAAATCTACTCGCGGGAACATCGCCAAGGCCGCTACGATGCTCGATTCGACCGAACGAATTCTTGGCTATAAAATAAGGAAATACAAGATCGACCCGAAACGCTTTCGCAGGTAGCGAAGCGGGGCGCTCTTTTTCTAAGACCCTATGCCCCGAATCGAGCAATTGATCCGCGACCTGCCAGATCCGGAGGCTGCACGCCGTTTCCTCGGGCAGTTGGAAGAGGATCACGCATCGGCCCACACCAAGCTTCTCAAGAGCGAAGGCCTTCTTTCGGATATCCTCACGGTAGTTTCTTTTAGTCCGCTGCTGGCAACGACACTTCTTCAGAATCCGGAATATTTCTGGTGGCTGAATCGCGAAAGGCTCGATTCCCGCGTGCGAAGCAAGGACGAATTGCTCGAATCGCTCGCCCGGTTCTCGCTTACTCACAGTCAGATCGAACCTCAGGTCCTCTATTCGCGATTTCGCCGCCGCGAGTTGATCCGCATATACCTTCGCGACATTCGCAATCTGGCCACTATCGCCGAGATCACCGAAGAGATATCGAATCTCGCCGACGCCATCCTCGAAGCCGCTCTGAAAGAAGCAAGGCGTGAGATGGACAATCGATTCGGACATCCGCAGGAGACGGATGAGAAAGGCCGGCTCGTAAGTTCACGGTTCTGCATCGCCGCCCTTGGTAAGCTTGGCTCTAAGGAGCTCAACTACTCGTCGGACATCGACCTGCTCTTCATCTATTCGGGCGATGGCGAGACTTCCGCAGGTGGCTCTCGAGGTTCGGTTACGAATCGCGAGTACTTCATAAAGCTTTCCGAGTACATAGTTAAGCTCGTCGGCCAACAGACGGGCGAGGGAGCGGCCTATCGCGTCGACCTGCGTCTGCGTCCACACGGACGTCTCGGGCCGATCACTGTTTCTGTCGACGACGTTGTTCGCTATTGCCGTACCGAAGCAAGGCCTTGGGAAAGACAGGTGTTGATACGTTCACGCGGCTGCGCCGGCGAGATCGAGCTGTTCAAGCAGTTCTTTTCCGAGGTCGAGGACCTCGTCTTCTCAAGAAGTGAAACGGTCGAGACCGCGCTGGCCAACGTACGGCGGTCCAAGGAACGCATTGACCTCGAAAACGTTCTCAAACGCGGATATGATGTGAAACTCGGCCGCGGCGGTATTCGCGAGATCGAATTCCTGGCCCAGGCTCTTCAACTGGCTTTTGGCGGCCGTGATAAGTGGCTTCGCAGTTCGCATACGCTGATCAGTCTCTCTCGGCTCGCGGACCGAAAACACCTGACCGACGCAGAGCTCAGCGAACTTTCCGCCGCCTACGAATTTCTTCGACAGACCGAACACGTTCTTCAGATGAAGAACGGTGTCCAAACGCATACCGTCCCCGACGATCCCGAAAAACGTGCCGTTCTTGCCCGACGGGTTACCTTTGCGAACGGCGGCGATTTCGAGCTCGACCTAAAACGACATACGGCGAATGTGAGCCGAGTTTTTACGCGGGTTTTCGGCGAATTTGTCGAAGAATCAGTAGACGACCTCGAACTGACCGAGGTTCCAGACGTTCAGGAACGGACGCTTTCGCACGTAATGGCCTCGATCCAAAAGTCGGACGTCGCTCTTCGCCCTGATCTGGAGAACGATCGCGTGCTCGAGGAACTAACGCGCGTTTCGCCGCATTTTTCCGCAATGCTCGCGGCAAACCCCGATCTCGCCGCCGAGTTTCCTAACCCGGACGAGGCGCTCGCCGAGCGGGATTACTCAGCCGCAATGCTCGACGCTGTCGAGAACGAAAGAGAGTTTGGTGCGCGGCTCGCGGCGATGAGAAAGACCTGGGCAAAGGAGCTGCTGCGGATCGTCGTTTACGACGTTTTTGGCAAGATCACGATCCGCGAGAGCAAGACTCTTCAGACGAAATTGGCCGAGGCGAGCATCGCGGCAGCGTTGGAAACCGTCCGCGGAGAGCTCGCCTTCAGATACCGTTCGCAGGACCTGCGTCTCGATCTCGCTACCCTTGCCTTAGGTAAGCTCGGAGGCCGCGGCCTTGACTACGATTCGGACCTCGACCTGGTCGTCGTCTATTTCGACCCGATGGCCGACCGCCCCGCGCGCGAAAGCAATCGCGAGCTTCCGGGCGAGATCGCTGCGAGCGAATTCTACAGCCGAGCGGTCGAGTTGTTTACGACGGCGCTTTCCTCGATGACTCGCGACGGTAATTTGTATCGTGTCGATCTTCGTCTACGGCCCTTCGGCTCAAAAGGGATGAGTGCGATGTCTATCGACTCGTTTCTTTCCTATATGGAAGAAACAGCAGCGATCTGGGAACTGCTCGCATTTGTTAAGCTACGTGCGGTGGGCGGCGACCCGAGTTTGGGCATTACCGTTGAACAGGAAACCCGACGAATGATCCATGCGCGTGCGGGCGAGTTCGACCCGGACATGCTCAGGATGGAGGCCCGACGCGTGCGGCTGGCACTTCAGAATGAACGCTCACAGCTCAGGCGCGGTACGGACGTGAATATCAAGTACGGTGCGGGCGGAATGTTGGATATCTATTTCGCGATGCGATATCTGCAGTTGAAGCACAACGTGCCCGATGAAGAACACGACCGATCAACCCCATTCATGCTTCGTAAACTCGCGGACGCGGGATACATTTCGCCTGATCTATACGAACCAATGATCGCGGGATACGAATTTCTATCAGATCTTGACCACAATCTCCGCCTCACGGTCGGCCGCACGACGAGAGTTCCGCTCTCAAATCACACGGCTCTCGCTACTATCGCGAAACGGCTCGGCCTCGGGTCAGAAGCTGAAATGCTTGAGCAGCTGACGCTGCACCGTCTCGCGATCCGCTCGGCCTTTGACGAGATACTATTTGAATAGGACCTCGGTGATCGTTCCACCTATGAGCGTGAACGCGAAATCCCCGTTTCGATCGATCCCAACAATGTCGCCCCGCTTGCCGACCTCTATTGCTCCTCTGTCCTCCAGCCCAAGCAGCCGTGCAGGAACGGTCGCGGCCATCGACGCGACTTCGAGATCGCTGAAACCCAAGGCACGCATCGTCTTCACACAATCCAGCATCGAGCAGACCGAGCCGGCGATACTGCCGCGCTCATTCTGAGTACGGCCGTTTTTGACGGTGACCGTCTCGCCCCAGAGCTGGAATTCTCCATCCCCGAGCCCTGTTGGAGCGACCGAATCACTGATCAAAGCCACTTTCTCAGTCGTTTTCGCACGGCAGGCCATCTTTATCATGGAAGGGTGCACATGGATGCCGTCGGCGATCATATCAAAGGTAACGCCGTCGTTTGCCAAGCCCCATCCAGCGACGCCGACTTCCCGATGGTGAATGCCGGTCATTGCGTTAAAAAAATGTGTCACGTGCCTCGCTCCCGCAGCAAACGCACGATCGAGCGTCTCGATATCGGCCCGAGTGTGGCCGATCGAAACGATCCAGCCATCCGCGACCAACGCCTCGATGATCGCACTCCCTCCCTCGATCTCCGGAGCCATCGTAGTCATATGAACGCCCTTCTTTAACTTTGGAAGCGAAGCTGCCAACTCCCGACTCCCCACTCCCGACTCCCGACTCCCGACTTTGAAGAACTCAGGGCGCAATGCCCCGCACATCTTCTCGTTCGCGAAAACGCCTTCGTAATGAACTCCCACTATTTGGGCGACGGGCAGGCCAGCCTGAAGACCAATCGCTTGATCGACGGCGTCGACGACGGCGGCGTATCGTTCGTCACTATCCGGAACGAGCGTCGGGAGCCACGCCGTCACACCTTGTTCAGCAAGAAAACGGCCGACCTCGATCAGGCCATCTGCGTCGGCTTCGTTTACATCGATGCCGACAGCTCCGTGGCAATGAACGTCGATAAATCCAGGAAAGACCGTAAGCTCAGCACAATCGACCGCATCTTCGAGTTCGATACTCGATCGTGCCGACGCCAAGCTATCAATAGTTACTTTCTCGGCGCGCTCGCCAACGTTGTATAACGTGATCGACTTCATATTGTTGAATCTAGCAAAAAAAGGCCCGCGTCGAACAAGGACGCGGGCCGTAAACTTTCAAAACCCTCTAAATTTAGAAGAAGGTCTTGATACCAAACTGCATCGTTCGCGAATCGCGAGCGGTCGTAACGGCGCCGAAGTTAGCCGCGGTGACGTTCGTACTTAAGCCGCGGAAGTTCACATTGTTGAAGATGTTGAATCCTTCGGCACGAAGCTGGATACGAAAGCGCTCACCAAACCTGAGGTTCTTGACCGCCGTTAAGTCGAATCGCACAGTCGGCGGGCCCGTGATGATACCGCGACCGGCATTGCCAACCGTATTCGGAACAGGCGTGAATACGCCAGCGACGAGTGCCGGATTTGGCGTGAAGCAGGTCGTATTAAAGTACTGCTGCAGCGTCTGAGCACCGCCCTGATTCGGATCGCAGGTCACGTTAGGCCGGCCTGCCGGATTGACGTTCAGGATGCCGAGACCGGCAGGATCATACGACGAGGTCGTCACCGTGAACGGCAGGCCCGAGTTGTAAACCGCGATACCGTTGAACTGCCAGCCACCGAACATCTTACCCGTAAAGCCCTGCTGCGACTTAAAGAACGGCAGTTCGTACACGTAGTTGACCGACAAGATGTGACGACGGTCGAATGCTGCGAGCTGATACTCGCTGGCGATATCGTAAGCATTCTGAGGCGACGTCGAACGGTCGTTGATGCTCGTCGTCAGGTTCTTGGACCACGTGTAGTTGGCAACGATCTGATTGCCCGGCGAGAAGCGGTGCGTAGCACTCATCTGCAGGCTGTGGTAATTCGAATCGTAACGCGGTTGTACGATCGCGATCGAGCGATAGCCGCGATACGGGCGGAGTTGATCAAGTATCAGGTTATCGTTGAAGGCCGTCGTGCCAACTACGTTGGTGTTGCCCTGTGCAGCTGTAGTTGCTGAGTTACGGAACGCATAACCGACATTCTGACAAGGAACGAGCGTAAACGCCGTTGCCTGACCGACATAGTTGTTACCCGGAGCGCACTGCGAAGCAAGTGCAAGGCCCGCAGGCAAGCTGTTCAATTCGGTTAGTCCCTGTAGATTGGTTCCCTTTGATCCCGCATAGCCGACGGTTAGCACCGTGCTGCCCGTTAGCTGCTGCTGGATATCGAGCGTCCAGTGCTGCATGTATGGCGTGTGCCAGTCAGCCTGGACCGCACGCAGACTCTGCGATGTCACACCAGCCGCAACTGCTGCGTTCGCGGCCGGATTGTTAAGGCTCGTGGTCGAAGCTGTCGCCGTGACCTGGTACGGCGGATTGACGCCGATGTTCTGAAGAAACGTTCCGTTCAACACCTGTTCGTGGTAGATGCCATAGCCGGTGCGAACCGAAGTTTTGCCCTTCTTGAACGGATCCCATGCGATGCCGATACGCGGGGCGAAATCGGTCTTCGAGATATCGATCACGTACTTGCCGTACGGCGAAACTGTCGGAGTGCAATTGTTAACACCCGTTTGGAAGTTCTGCTCATTGACGATGATACCGCCGCAGAAGTTACGGGCCGGATCTACGATGCGGTTTCCAGCTCCGGTAACGCTCGGCGAATTTGCACGATTAAAGAGTTCAGGAACGAAATTGGAAAGCCGTCCGTTCTTGTCCCACGGAGCACCGAAGTACGAGTAACGCAGTCCGATCGAGAGCGTCAAATTGCTTCTGGCTCTCCACTCGTCCTGAACAAAAGCCTCGATCGTCTTCTGACGAAGGTCGGCGGTGTAATCAAAGCTAGCCTGTGTGAACGTCGATACGTTTCCGACCAGGAAGCTTGCCCAACGCTGAAGGTTATCGGCGATCGCCGTTGTGATCGCATTGGTCAGTACCTGACCGCCTGGCGTGGTGTAGTTGACCGGAAGGGTCGTGCCGGCAGGCCGCGTGGCCGGGAATGCCGTGAAGCTTCCCTCGTTAACGCCGGCGAGAGCATTCTCGTTCTTTCGGTACTGCGAATAGACGCCGCCGAACTTAACGGCGTGATTGCCGGTCAGCCACGTCGTAGTGCCCGTGAAATTGTGCTTGTACGAGAAGTTGTCGTACGGGCCAAAACTGCCGAGTCCCGTGAAACCGTTGCCGCTGATCGACGGGATGCGGTCACGCTGATTTGCGAACGGCAGCGTGATCGGCACCTGCGTTCTTGCAAGCGACAGCAGGCCGACGTTCTCACTCAGGATCGCGCCATAACCGTAGTTATAACGTCCTTCAAAAACGAGTTTAGGGCTTGCCGCGTAGGTCGATTGGAACGTGTGCGTCCGGCCCGGCGAGTCGGTCGAGGTCGTCGACACGCCATTCAGGCCAGTGCCGCTCGAGAACAGAGAGTTGCCATCGAGCGTCGGGATCTTGTCGCGCTGATAGCGATAGTACATCGACCACTGATCGTTAAAGCTATGGTCTAGCTTGAAAAGATGCTGATGAAAATCGGCTTCGTTGGCGATCTGGTCGATCAACTCGAATGGATTGCCAACACGAGCGTTGTTCGGGTTCTTGATGTTCCGATAAACACCGTTCAGATATGCCAATGCGGCCGGATTGATCATTGCTGCCGGGATCGGCGTGCCGGGAGCCAGGATGTTCGAGCCCGTGCACGTCTCACCGAGGTACGTACGGTTGATGCAGACCGGGATCGGAAAACGGCCGTCTTTGAGAAATGCATCCGGAACAGTCGTCGTGATCGGTGACGTGAAGCGTCGGTCACGGCGATGCTCGGTCGAATAGAAGAAGAATGTGCGCTCGTAGCGGCGGAAATAAGGCTCGCCTGGTCCACGTTCCCCAAAATCGAGGAAGTAGATCGGGCCGCCGAAGGTGCCGCCATAGTTGTAGTACGAGAATGGTGCTCGACGGGCCTGGCAGCGCTCGTCCGAATTCGGAAGCCCTTCAAGCGGAGAGCAATTGCGGCCGAACGACGGCGTTCCCGTTCCCGAATTCACAATGTAGCTATTCGCGTTGTACTGCTCGTTACGCCAGAAGAGAAATGCGCTTCCGTTGAATTTGCGTCCGCCCGAACGGGTGACGACGTTGATCTGGCCGCCGCCGGAACGTCCCGACTCTGCCGGGAAGAGCGAGCGAAGAACTTTGAATTCGCCGATCGAATCGAGACTCGGATAAGCCTGGATCGTGATGTTCGACCCGCGGTCGGTAACGTCTGCACCGTCAACGGTGAAGGTGTTCTGGCTCGAACGTGCACCGTTGACCGAGATATTGACGGTATTAGCCTGCCCGTCAGGATTGGTCGTACCGACGTAAACCTGATCCGAAAGATCGTTCGAAACGCCGGGGGCGAGCGTGATCAGCTGTACCCAGTTTCGGTTATTGACCGGGATCTCGCGGGCCTGATCGCCGTTGATGATCGTGCCGCCGGTAGCCGACGTCGAGTCGATCGTGACCCGATCCGCTTCGACCGTAACGACCTCGGCGATGTTTCCTGCCTGCATTTCTACAGGCACGTCGCGACGCTGGCCGACATCGACCTTGACGCCGGTTTTCACGGTCTTTTTGAAGTTCGCAGCCTCGATCGTCACCGTGTATTCGTTCGGCGAAAGATTGGGCACGTTAAATTCTCCGTCGTCATTCGTGGTGACGGTTCGGATCCTGACATTCTGGGCAGACTGCGTAACCGTGACAGTCGCCCCGGCGATACCGGCACCGTTGGCATCGCGGACGGTTCCGACGATGCTGCCCGTCACTTCCTGGGCCGCCGCGAACACTGAAAAGCAGGCGATCATCGCCATGCACATCACGCCCGACATCAAATCTCTCATTCGCATATTCAGTTTTCTTCCTCTTGTCGAATTTGTCTGAAGATCATTGCAATCCATAAAAATCATTTACGTTTATGGAGATTTATTCAAATTTTCGTTATTGGTATGAGCCCACCAAAAACCGGGGTTTGTCCGAAACCCTTGATATAAAACAGCTTGTTACGAAAACTTGAACTTCCGAGTCTCTAGAACTCTGTATTTCACTATTTATATAGCAAATATGATGCCCGACGCGCGGTGAATTCTGTCGTCGCCTGGTTAACCGCTTTTTCGATATTTTCAGGCGTTTCGCCCCGCTTGACGGCGTCGAGGATCTGACCGTTCACCAGCAATCGACCGTAGCGGTCGACCTGCCAGTCATTCGGGTAAAGCTTACGCAGAGCACACGCGATCTCGATGCCCATTTTGGTCGAATTCAGCGCATTGCGGTCCGTGATAAGGATGTTCACGCCGCCGAGCTGCTCGTCCTTGAAGACGGAAGCGTTCGGCTTGAACCGGATCGGTATGAAACGAACACCGACGATCGCCCGACCGTTGAGATATGACGCAAGCTTCTGCCCGTCGAGCCACGGAGCACCGATCACCTCGAACGGCGTGTCCGTACCGCGGCCGACACTGAGATTTGTTGTTTCGAGGAGGCCGATGCCCGGATACAGCGTTGCTTGCGTAAGTGAACGCATATTCGGACTCGGATTTACCCAAGTCTGGCCCGTCGCGTCGAACCACGTCGCGCGCGACCAGCCTTCCATCTTGACGATCCGCAGATCGGCTCCGATCTTTCGCTCGGCGTTCATCATCTGGCCGAGTTCGCCGATCGTCAGACCGTAGCGGACCGGCGTGGTGTGAGCGGCGATGAACGAGAGTTTGTCCTCATCGGCGAGCGGGCCTTCAATGGAAACGCCATTGATGGGATTTGGACGGTCGAGCACGAAGACAGGCTTCCCGGCTTTCGCCGCCTCTTCCATCACGTTCTTAAGCGTCGCCGTGTACGTATAGAATCTCGCTCCGATGTCCTGAATGTCGTAAACAAAAGCATCGATCGTCGCCGTCTGCTCCGGCTTCGGCCGACGCATTCCGTCCTTGTAGAGCGAGTAAACCGGCAGACCCGTTTTCTCATCTTTCGTGTCGTCGATCTTCTCTGTATCAAGCTCGCCGCGAATGCCGTGTTCGGGGGCAAAGATAGCGACTAGGTTTACGTTCTTCGCTTCGTGAAGGATGTCGATCGTCGACTTGCCGGCAAGGTTTCGGCCGGTGTGGTTGGTGACGAGACCGATCTTGAGATTTTCGAGCGGTTTAAAGTTGTCGCGTTCGAGAATGTCGATGCCGTTGAGAACTGACTGGACCGCAAGCGTCCCGCTTGCAGGCGACGGGGCAAGCGAGGACGCTCGCGGTCCAGTCGATCTCGCCGCCTCGACGTTGGCCTTGAACCTCGGTAGTTGAGCCGCGACCGCCGCATTGTATTCAGCCTCGGCTTCTTCGTACTTCTCTCGCGGCGTGTCTTCTATTGCCGAAGCAACGACCGTAGCGACCTTTGCCCTGAGCGGGCCGACATCGCCTTTGCCATCAGGGTGAACGCGGTTCGAGAGAAAAACATAAAACGTCTGCGACACGCGATCCATCCAGATCGAAGTGCCGGTAAAGCCCGTGTGCCCGAACGACCCAAGCGGAAACAGATCTCCGCGATTCGATGAGAACGATGTGTTGATATCCCAACCAAGCCCGCGAGTATCGCCGGATTCGGAAACGACGTACGGAGCGGTCATCCGGGCAACGGTCTGCTCAGAGAGGACTCGACTACCGTTAAGCGAACCGCCATTCAGCATCATCTGCGCGTAGCGCGCAAGATCGTCAGCAGTCGAAAAGAGGCCCGCATGTCCGGCAACCCCGCCCATTCGAAACGAAGTCGGATCGTGGACCTGACCGCGCAAAATCATCGCCCCTACCTCGGCCGGTCCATCGAAAGTCGCCCCGAGATAACTATTCTGGCCGCGAAGGTTCTCAGTCGGAGCGACGCTCGTTTCTATTTGTGACTCGTCTCCTACGACTGACTCGATTGAAACTCCCGCAAATCGAAAGAACCTCGACTTCGGCATACCCAGCGGCTGAAAGAGTCTCTGCTTCGGAAACTGCTCCTCACAAAGATTCGGAAAAGGGTTTGGTGCGAGTGACGGTTCACAACTCGAAACTCTGCCCAGCCGCTCAACAATCTCCCCCAGGACAATGAACCCAATATCCGAATAAACGAACCTCGTCCCCGGAGCCGCCCGCAGTTTTTCTTTTTTGAGGGCGGCGAGCATGCCTTCGCGGCCGGTCCATTTTTCGCCGAGGTCAAAATCGGGGCGGTAACCGGATGTGTGGGTCAGCAGCTGCTGGATGGTGACGCGTTTGGCGGCGGGGTCATCGATATCGGGGATGTACATCCCGATCGTGTCGTTGAGCCGGAGCTTGCCCTGCTCGACGAGGATCATGATCGATGTCGCGGTCGCGATCGGCTTGGTCAGCGAGGCGACGTCAAAGATCGTATCGACCGTCATCTTCTCGACCGTTGGCACGAGCGAACGGTTGCCAAACGCCTTTCTGTAAACGATCTTCCCTTTGTGCCCGACCAGCACGACCGCTCCGGGCAGCTTTTTTGCCGCGATATCGGCCTCGACCAACGCGTCGATCTGAGCGAGCTTAGCCGAGTTCATCCCGACCGTCTCTGGCCTCGCGACGGGTAGGCCTTGGGCAGATGAATTTATAACCGCGGAGACGCAGAGACACAGAGAGAAGAAAAGCAGGAAAACCACACCAGCCCGCGACTCTTCACGGATAGCACCAAACAAAAACTTCGACTTCATTTCTTAGCTCTCTCTTCTCCGCGTCTCCGCGTCTCCGCGGTTAACGTCATTTCCCCGCCTTCAGCCTCTTTTCTCTTTCGACAAAACTCTCTTTGCACAACCGCACGAACTCTTTCGCGATCGGCGAGAAATAACCGCCCCGCAAACGAGCCAGGCCTAATTCCCAGTTGATCTCCGCACCCTCGATCATCCACGAAACGAGGCGGCCTTCGCGGATCTCGTCGGCGATGGTCTTGGCTCCGGCTGTGCCTACGCCGAGGTTGTTTTCGACCATCTGATTGACGGCTTCCTGTCGCGAAAGCTCCATCACGACGTGTGGACGCACATTTGCCGCATTGAAAAAGTCGTCGATCATTCGCCGGGTGTTGCCGCCGCGTTCGCCGAGGATGAGCTTTTCGCCGGCGAGAGCCGCGGCGCTGATGTACTTTTCGTTAGCCCTCGGATGACTTGGATGCGCGATGGCGACTATCTCATCGCTAAAAAGCAGGTCCGTCGTGATCGACGAATTATCGACCGGCAGCGAAACGAACGCGATATCGATCTCGCCGTGCATTATCTTGTCGACGAGCGTCTGACTCGTTCCGGCACGAACGCTCAGGTCCGAATTCGGAAATTTGACTCGGATCCCCTGGAGTATCTTTGGCAACTGCTGCGTGGCGAACTCGGCCGACGCCGAACCGATCCTTAGCCGTCCGTGCTCGACGCCACCGAGTTCGGCGATCTCGGCGATCGCACTGTCGTGTTCGCGGAGTATCTTTCGGGCACGCTCGAGCAGATATTCGCCGGCCTCGGTCAGGATCACGCGGCGAGGAGTTCTAGTGAAAAGCTGCAATCCGACCTCTTCCTCGAGCTGCCGTATCTGCATCGAGATCGCGGCCTGTGTCACGTTGACGCGCCGAGCTCCGGCCGTGAAGGTCTTAGCCTCGGCGATGGCCAAAAATGCTTTGAGCTGTCGTATTTCCATTGTCTGTCGTTGGGAGATCTCCGATTAGAAAACCTTATTGACTACATAAAATCATTTAAGATTGATTATATGTCAAGTTTCGCGAACAATATAGTCGACATTTTTTTCGCACCTGAGCTACCAATAAATGCCGCGAGCGAGCGTGAAAAACCGGGCCAAGAGCGAGCTTTACCAGCTCTACCTCGGCGTTGATGGCGGCGGCACAAAAACCAACATCGCCATAATGAACGCCGCGCGCGAGATCGTCGCGGAAGGCTCGGGCGGCCCGTCGAATCCGCTCCGAGTCGGTGTCGAGACCGCGGTCGCAAACATCACCAAAGCCATCGACTCAGCGTGCGATCAGGCCGGAGTGTCGCGTGGCGATATCATTGCCGCGACTCTAGGTTTGGCCGGGGTGAGGCGGCAGGACATACGTGAGCGTGTCCGCGAGAGTTTTGTCGACCGGTTCCGAATTCGAAAGACTTACGTAACGACCGACGCTGATATCGCCCTTTATGGAACGACGCTCGGCAGCGCGGGCCTGGTCGTGATCGCGGGAACAGGTTCTGTATGTATCGGCATGAATGACGAAGGCGAGAAATTCATCGCCGGCGGCTGGGGCCCGCTCGCCGGTGACGAAGGCGGCGGCCGCGGCATCGCCGGCGAAGCTCTACATGCGGTTGCAAAAGCGTCGGATGGACGAGGTCCTGTGACGAAGCTCAGCGAGCGTGCCGCCGAGTACTTTCGTGCATCCAATGTCGAGAATCTGATCGTCGCGATCTATGCCCCGCAGATGGATAATAGCCGTATCGCCGGGTTTGCTAAATTTGTGGTCGAAACTGCGCAAGAAGGCGATAAGATCGCGGTCGACATTCTTGCAGACGCAGGCAGCGAACTCGGAACGGCGGCTGCAGCGGTATTACGGAAACTCGATCTAAATGGCCAAAAGGTTCCGATCGGCTGCGTCGGGAGCGTATTCAACGCGGGAGAGCTGTTGACCGGCCCGATGAAAAAGATCATCCGTCAGACGGCGCCCAAGGCCTATCTAACCGATCCGCAGATGCCGCCCGCCCACGCCGCGGCGTTGATGGCAATGAGAAACGGAAATAACGGAGGAAAATGATGCGTTACTTACTTTCTATTTGTGCCCTGTTTCTTCTTATCTCGACACTCAACGCGCAGTTGCCAAAGAAGGCTGAAGATTGGCAAACGTTCTCGCCGGTTTCAGACGAATTTTCCGTCGAAACACCAGTTTTTTTGGAGCAGAGAGGCGATGACGGAGCTAACTCATCCAGAAAGTATTATGCGTCGATCAATGGCACGTATATTTATGTATTCTCTGACCCGGTGAAAACCCCAACCTATCTTGTGACAGTCCGCGACATTCTAATCACGCTCGGGCAACCCAATATTTTTTCAAAAGAAACTAATGGCTCGAACACGGTTACATTTAAGGATTCGTTTGGCTATTGGCACAACCTGACGACCCTTCGGACGGAAAGCCGCATTTACATCGCCCAAACTGTAACACTCGATGAAAAGAGCGATCTAGCTACACGTTTCATTAGGTCATTCGCGCTAGGGTCGAGGCCACCGCTAGTTCGGTCCGCCGAAACCGCGACGGAAACCAAGAATCCGGACGGCAGCAATCTGAGTAAAGGACAAGGCTCCGGACGCGGATCGGGTTCGGGTTCCGGTTCCGGTGCGGGCTCTGGAGTCGGTTCCGGTAGTGGAGGAATGAGCACCACTTCGGATTCGGCATTGGGTAAAACCTCAGGACTGCGGATACTCACAAAGCCTCGGCCCTCATATACGGAGATGGCGCGAGTCTACGAGATATCAGGGACGGTTATTGTCCGCGTGTTGTTCAAAGGATCAGGTGACATTGGATCGGTCACACCGATCACCCAGGCTCCGTTTGGACTTACCGAGAGAGCAATCGACGCGGCTAGAAGGATCACGTTCGAGCCGGCCTACGTTAATGGTTCGCCTGTGACGATCAGTAAACAAATTGAATACTCGTTCGCGATCTTTTAATGTTGCCTTTAACCGAACAAGAAAATCCGCTCACCGCCGAGATCGATCGCGTCTCGACGCTGGACGCTGTTCGGCTGATAAATGCCGAGGACACAAAGGTCGCCGAGGCGGTCGAGAAAGTCCTGCCTGAGATCGCCGCTGTCGTCGACAAAGTAGTTGAGCGGCTGCAAAACGGCGGGCGGCTTTTTTACGTTGGAACGGGCACGAGCGGACGCCTCGGCGTGCTGGATGCGAGCGAAATACCGCCGACATTTGGCGTGTCGTACCAACTGATCCAGGGCGTGATCGCCGGCGGCTATGACGCACTCTATAAGGCAAGCGAGGCGAGCGAAGACGATCGCGACGCCGGTGCGAACGACCTGAAAGAACGTGGCGCGACCGGAAAAGATGCTGTGATAGGCCTCGCCGCTTCGGGCCGAACTCCGTACACGATCGGTGCGGTGGAATATGCCCGATCGCTCGGCTGCTTTACGGCATCCATCGCCTGCGTGCCCGATTCGGCCATCACAAAATCGGCCGAGATCGCCATCGTTCCAGTCGTCGGCCCTGAGGCTCTTACCGGTTCGACGCGAATGAAATCCGGTACGGCACAAAAGCTTGTGCTCAACATGATCTCGACCGTCTCGATGATCCGCCTCGGCTACGTGAAGGGCAATCGAATGACCAACGTTAAGCCGTCTAACGAAAAACTCAGGGAACGGAGCCTGCGTATTCTGATGTCCGAGACAGGAACGGATGAGCCGACCGCGAGCACTCTTTTCGAACGCTCGGGCGGCGATCTGCGGATCGCCCTGGTAATGTACAAAGCCTCGCTCGATCGTGCCGCGGCTGAGGATCTTCTGCGGGCAAATGATTTTGTGATCGAATCGGCGCTCGCGGCCGCCAGCGATCGATGAGAGAATTCTCAGATCGAGTTCTGAATATCGCCTTGGGATTCGCGACCGAATGGGGCGAGAATTTTCGAAAGCCGATCCTCGAACGGATGAGATCGAGTTGCCCCGAACTCAGCGACGACGAGATCTCTGAGCTCGAGACCGTCGTCCAAAAGGCCGAATATCGCGTTTATAAGATCGCCGAAATGGAAGAGCGTGGTGAAATATCGGAAACTGATATCTCTCGCATCGCGGCTGAGGAATTCCCCTGGATGGAAGACCGCCATCTCGGACGGTTAAAGAACATCGGAATGTACTACGCCCGACGCTAAGGCAAAATGCAGACACTCGACCTCATAATCATCTTCGGCTACTTGATCGGCATCACGGCGTTCGGCATTTGGTACGCCGGCAAGCAGGAGACGACGGAAGACTACTTTGTCGGCGACCGAAACGTGCCGTGGTGGGCGATCGCGATGTCGATCGTCGCGACCGAAACGAGCACGATCACGTTTATTTCGGTGCCGGGCGTTGCGTTTGCCAAGGGCGGAAATTTTGAGTTCCTTCAGCTTGTCTTCGGCTATTTGCTCGGGCGCATAGTTATCTCGCTGGTCTTTATTCCGCTCTATTTCCAAGGCCGACTACAGACCGTATATCAACTGCTCGGCGAACGCTTCGGCGGTAAGGTCAAGGTGCTTGCATCGAGCCTTTTTGTCGTGATGCGAAACATTGCGGACGGCATCCGTCTGCTGCTGACGGCGATCGTTCTGGCGGCTGTTTACACGGCATTCGACCCGACCACGAGTGCCGAAGCCGTGATAATCGGCTCGATCCTGATACTCGGGCTGGTGATGATCGTGTTTACATTCTACGGCGGAATGGAAGCGGTGATTTGGATCGAGGTCGTTCAGCTCGTGATCTACATTGGCGGAGCGATCGCCGCGGCGGTCGTGCTGATCCAGAACATCGACGGCGGCGTTGCCGGAGCGATCGATATCGGACGCCAATACGAGAAATTCCAGCTATTCGACTTCAACCTCGATTTTGCTAAAACCTATACGTTCTGGGGCGGCGTGCTCGGCGGCTGCTTCTTGACGATGTCGACGCATGGCACGGACCAGTTCCTGGTGCAGCGATATCTGTGTACTGACAGCCCGCGGGCGGCCGTGACGGCTCTGATGACATCGGGCCTCGCGGTGCTGGTGCAGTTTATTGGATTTCTATTTATCGGCGTGCTGCTCTTTGCCTTCTACGCTCCGTACGGAATGGAAGGCTACGCGACTGCAACAGGACCATTCCCGTTCACGGGCGGAGACAAAGTTTTTCCGGATTTCATAACTAAGCACATGCCGAGCGGGCTGTCGGGCCTCGTGGTAGCGGCGATCTTTGCCGCTGCGCTGTCGTCATCGCTCAATTCGATCGCGGCTACGGCCGTTAACGACATCTATAAACCGTTCGCTAAGAACGTGACGGACAAGCAATTGATGCGTGTCGCGGGCATCCTGACGGTCGTGGTCGGCCTCATACAGATCGCGATAGCGATAGGCCTGCGTAACGCGAATAGCTCGGCCCTGAGCCTGGCACTGGCCGTCGCCTCGCTGATCAACGGGCCGATCCTCGGCGTATTCCTGGTCGGAGCCTTTATCAAGAGGGCCCGCGAGCCGCAAGCTTTGATCGGGATGGCGGTCAGTATCTGCGTGATGACGTACGTCTTGCTTGCCGCAAATAGGATCGTTCCCGGCCCGGTGATCGCTTGGCCTTGGTATGCACTGATCGGAAGTTCGATAACGGTTGTGGTTACTTTTGTAGCATCGCTTTTTACAAGGAATAATGAAGAGATCTCTAGCTAGTTTTGCTCTTGCGGCTACGCTTGCCGCGGCAGTTTTTTCGGTACCGGCGTCGGCCGTTCAAAAGGCCTCGACTCGGCTCGAACCCTCCAAGTCCTCCTGGGACAATGCGGAAAAACTTGTGCGCAGGATGACGATCGAGGAGAAGGTCGGGCAACTCGTCCACATTGGCATTAATGCCCGTTTTGCCAATCAGCAGAGCGCGTTCTATCGCGATCTGAAACGCCACATCACCGAAAACAAACTCGGCGGCATCATCTTTTTCGGAGCCCCGATCTACGAAACGACGCACCTGGCCAATCGAATGCAGGAAGTGGCGAAGATACCGCTGCTGATGTCGCTCGACGCCGAAACTGGTATCGGAATGCGTTTTGAAGACGCTACGAACTTCCCGTGGGCGATGGCCGTCGCGGCGACCGGAAATCCTGAATTCGCCCGTCGAATGGGCGTCGTCACGGGCCGCGAAGCTAAGGCGATCGGCATCAGGCACGTTTACGCTCCGGTGCTGGACGTCAATAACAACGCCGCAAATCCGGTGATCAACGTCCGCAGCTTTGGCGAAGATCCGGAGGACGTCGCCAAATACGGCGTTGCTTTTGCCGAGGGAATTCAGAGCCAGCAGGTCATCGCGACGGCAAAGCACTTCCCCGGCCATGGCGATACGAACGTCGATTCGCATCGTGGACTGCCGATCATCGATCTGCCCAAAGCGAGGCTCGATTCGCTCGAGCTTTTACCTTTCAAACGCGCGATCGACGCGGGCATTGGTTCGATCATGATCGCCCACATCGCCCTGCCGCAGATCGATAACGAACAGGTCAAACCGTTGCCGACTTACGGCGGAGGCGATGCCGAACAAGGTGCCGAGATCATAACCGGTGCGGCTACCATTCCGGCGACGCTGTCGGCGAAAGTACAGACCGACATTCTGCGAAAAGAGATGGGCTTCAAAGGCCTGATCGTCTCCGACGCGATGTCGATGAGCGGGCTGACAATCTATTTTACGCAGGAAGAGGCTGGCGTCAGGGCATTCCTGGCCGGCACCGACATTCTCGAAAAACCGCATGACGTCGACGCGATGATCCGCGGGCTGGTAGCTGCGGTCAAAAGCGGCCGCATCCCGATGGAACGGCTCGACGAATCGGTCAAACGCCAGCTCGCGTGGAAATATGAGCTTGGACTTTTCAAAGATCGAATGACGCCGCTCGACCAGATCGACCGGATCGTCTCGAGCACCGACGTGTCGCAATTGACGGATGAGATCGGTGCTGCGGCTGTAACGCTCGTGCGTCAGAACGCCGGTGATCTGCCGCTCGATCGCTCAAAAAAGATCGCCGTTCTAGGCATTTCGAACGGCTTTGACGGTGGCCTCGTAATGAATCCGCTCGCGGGAACACTTCGAGCAAACGGACTCAAATTCAGCCAGGCTTACCTGCAGGAAACCTCGCTTCCGGCTCAGGTCGAAGCAGCGACTAAAGCTGTCCGCGAGGCCGACACCGTGATAGTCGGGCTGTACGGCCGCGTGCGTTCCGGAGCGAAGAACAGCGTCGGCATGCCGGATAACGGAGCCGCGATACTTCGGGAAGCCCTAGCGGCAAACAAGACCGTGATCGGCATCAGCTTTGGCAATCCGTACATCCTGAGCAGCTTTCCGGAGATGAAGAATTACATCGTTGCCTACGGCGATATGCCGTCGCTTCAGCGTGCCTCGGCAAGAGCGATACTCGGAATGCAGCAGTTCAACGGCAAACTGCCGATATCCCTTCCGGGCCTGCACCCGAGGGGCACGGGCCTCGCGGCTACAAGAAATTAGCCACAGATGGACACGGATAGACACGGATAAGAAAAAGCGCTGGAATTGTATTTTGCCAGCTTTTCTTTGAGTCTGATCCGTGTCCATCTGTGTTTATCTGTGGTTAAATCTTACTTTTTATGACAGGCTCATGGCAGATCGAGAACTTCCTCGATATCCAAAACGACCACCTCTACATCGACGGCCACGATGCCGTTGAGCTTGCCCGTGAATACGGCACGCCGCTGTTTGTTTTTAGCGAAAAGCGTATACGGCATAATATCGAACGCCTGCGGCGGATACAGGACGTGGTCGGGTGCAAGCTAAAGCTTTGCTACGCCGCAAAAGCGATGTCGACGATCGGCATTCTGCGGGCGATCCGCAACGCTGGTTGCGACATCGAGGTCAACTCCGGCGGCGAACTCTGGAAGGCCCTCGAAGCCGGATTTACCGGCGAACAGATCATCTTTAACGGCACAAGCAAAGAGGTCTGGGAGATCGAAAATGCCATCAACGCGGGAATTTACGCGATCCAGGTCGATTCGCTCTACGAACTGTCGCTGATCGCCGAGACCGCACGCCGGCTCGGCAAAAAGGCCAACGTCAGCCTGCGGCTCGTGCCCGAGATCGAAAGCGGCACGCATTCGGGCCTGCAGACGGCACTCGTGACGTCGAAATTCGGGATGATGCCCGACGAAGCCTTCGCCGCATTCCGCGAGTACAAAGACGGTCCCGACGTCTCGATCTGCGGCATTCATCTGCACGTCGGGTCGCAAAATCCGGATCCGTCGGTTTACACGAGTGCGTTGCAGGTGCTCTACGAAGGCCTGAAACGCATCTTTGCCGAGACTGGAATTACCGTCGAGCACATCAACATCGGCGGTGGATTCCCGGTGAATTATTTGACGAACTCAGGCCGCGATATCGATTTTCCGGACGGCCGCGGCGAGATGTTCGAGGCGGATTTCGAACCGGCCGAAGCTCTATTCGCCGCATGGCAAGCCATCCGCGAAGACGCCTATCAGTCAAAGATCGCCGTCTCGGCCGTGACGCTGCTGATCGAACCCGGCCGCTCGATCATAGCCGACGCCGGCATCTGCCTTACCTCGGTCCGAAACCACAAATCCAGGCCTCTCGAGGAATCCGAAATCCCAAATCCCAAATCCGAAATGGAGCATTGGCTCCTAACCGACGCTGGCTTCAACATCCTGCTCTCGATGGAAACGTACAAATGGTACTACCATCTGATCTCGGCCGAGCGTCCGGCGGCCGAACACGATTTTCCGTACAAGGTCGCGGGCCCGTTGTGCGACGGCGGCGACGTCTATTTTGACATCGAGGGCGAAGGCCGCCTGCCCGATCACCGCCTGCTGCCGTCCGGCGTCAAACCGGGCGAAGTACTCGCCCTGCTCAACTGCGGGGCCTATTCGCTCGCCCAAGCCTCGCAATACAACGGCCGCTTCTTGCCGCCCGTCGTCCTGATCCGCGAAAGCGGCCGTGCCGACCTGATCCGCAAACGAGACAACTTTGTCGATCTGGTGAACAGCGATATTTACTGATCACGAGATCGCCAATCGTACACCTTCGATCTCGAACGCAGGAGCGTATTCGACATGCAGAACCCGTCGGGGCAGATCGACCACTGACTTCGAAGAGGCGTGGAATATCAGCGGACTCATTGCGATGACTCCGCCCTTGCCGACCAGACACGCCACTGAATTGCCTTGGCTCATCCGTGTGAACTCATCGTCGTCGGTGATCCGAGTATGATGAGTATCCGGAATCACCCGCAGCGGACCATTGTGTTCGGTCGAATCGTCGAGGTGTATCCGAAGTGCGACGATCTGCCGAAGCGCGGAAGTCGGAGCGTGTGAAAACGTAACTCCTTCCTTGATCGAACTCGGCCCCCAGCCGCCTGTGCCCGGACTTCTCTCTACCGGCAACGCCGTGTCTTGATGAAATGCTACAAGCCAATTCGCCTTCCCGGTCTTTTCGAAGAGCGTCGCTTTATACGGCAGCATCGATTTGCCGGCGATCGAACGGCAAATATCCAACAATCGGCTGTCCTCGGCCATTCTACGAACCACCGCATCCGACATCAGGTGTCGCCTTCCCGCCCGAATTCCCTGCCGACCATCAAGCCCCGCGAGATGTTCCAAAATTTCATCACACTCGCTCGGCCCAAACACATTTTCAAAGATCCAATAACCGGGACTTCGCATCGGTCATTCAAAATAAGCCTTCGCGGCGAGGCTCGCGAGGGCCGTTTTTTCGGGCTCTCCTAATTCCAGGCTTCCCTGTTCGTAGATGGTCCCAAGCTGAGCAAGGGCGGCGGCGCGGCTGGCTTCGTCGCGGATCTCGGTGATGACCTCGAAGTTGTGACGGGCAACGCCGCGGGCTTTTTCCGTCTCTCCGAGATCGATCAGGCGAGTAGCGATCTCGTTCAGGACCTCGGACCGCGAAGACATCTGCGGCACGGAATCGGCGAGGCTTGCGGCCTCTTCGAGCAGGGCGATCGCGGCGGCGTTATCCTCGTTCTTGCGTTTAGCATCGGCGAGCCCGACTAGCGCGAAGAGCCGGTTTGAGTCCTCGTCGATCTGGTTGAGCGTCTCGCGGGCGAGGTCGTCCTGTTTGTTGATCGTCAGTATCTGGGCGATCTGGGCGAGGGCGTTCATCGTCTGCTCGGGGTTGGGAATGTCTTGGGCGATCTCGGTCGCCCGTTCCCATTTACCGTAAGCCGCGAACTGCACCGCGACCGTCGTCAGCAGAGCGTTGCGGGCGCGGCTGTCGCGGATCTCGTTCTCACGCTGCGAACGCAGTATCTCGTGTGCCTCGTCGAGCGAGTCGACAGCGTCTTCGCGTTCGTTTTTGGCCCACTGATGCCGAGCAAGGCCAAGCAGGGCCGACGCCATCGCGGTTTTTTCGGTGATCAGATCGAGCGTGCGTTCGGCGAGTTCCGTGCTGCCGGCGGCGAGAAATCCGAGGGCACAATTGACGAGCAGCGGATCGCGATGCTGATTGTCGAGCTTTTCGGCCTCGGCACGGGCGATCTCAAACGTCTCGATCGCTTTGTCGTTCGCCTTGGCGTCGATCAGCAGGCTGGCGAGTTCGCACAGCGTTCGAATGCGTTCCTCGTCGTGCTCGATCTCGCCCGCGGCGGCGACCGCTTCAGCGATGGTCTCGATGCCTTTCGCCGTATCGCCGCGCCCGATCTGGTCGGTCCCGATCTGTTGCAAAGCCGTCACGCGGGCCGTCGGAAAATCGATCTGAGCGATGGCTTCCTCAGCCGCGTTCGCACTGATGCGGTTTGCAACATCGGCCGCGACGCCGGCATAAACGAGGTCGGGATGGTCCATCATGTCCGCGACCTCGGCCGCACGGTCGTGCATGCCTTTGGACGCGACGATCAGGCCGATCCGCTCGAAAGCCTGCGACTGAAGCCCGCGGTCCTCGATCGCTTCGGCGAGCTGCATGGCATATTCGTCATCGTCGATCTCTGCGCAGCGGACCGCAACGTTCATCAGCAAACGGTCGCGCGAATACGGATCGTCGATCGCATTCGCAAGCTCGGCCGAAATATCGACCTCGTTCTTGGCGAGGTACAGCGGGATGACGACATTCATCGCCTCAGCATGGCCCTCGACGCTCTTGATCCGCTCGGCCAGAAAAGCCGCACAATCAAGCAGATCGCCCTCGGCCCGGTCACGTGAAATAAAATGATCGCTCATAAAATATTGATCGCCACATAGAGCACAGAGGACTCTGAGATCAGATCTCTCGGGATACGGAGTCTACAGCGTCATCGAGATCTAGCCTTGTCTCTGGGTTCTCTGTGCTCTCAGTGGCTAATCCCGATCGACTAAAACACCCGCATGATCGTCTCGGGCATCCATTCGCGGAGGTCTTTGGCGACGGCACCGGCGCCGGCGGCACGCAGGGCTTCGGCCGAGACGGTATTTGCCACGCCGAGTGCGGGCAGGTCTGCGGCGATGGCTGACTTTATCCCTGGGACGGTGTCTTCGATGACGAGGCATTCGTCGTGGCGCATCGGCAGATTGCCTCGGCTGATGCGGGCGAGATCGATCTTGCGAAAGCCCTGTCGATAACATTGCGGATCGGGCTTGCAGCGAGTTACGTCATTTGCACTGACGATCACGTCGAAGTGCTCACGCATACCCGCTCGTTCCAGTACGTACTCGATCTGCGAACCGCGCTCCATGCTGACGACGCCGAGCGTGAACTCGTGCGACATCTTCTCGACGAAATGCTCGATGCCCGGAAACAGCGGAAGTTTCTCACCGACGATCTCGCGCCATTTGGCAAATTTGGCGTCGATGATCTCATCGACCTTGCCTTCGGCGGGTTGTTTCTCACGCCTCTCGTACGCCGCCAAAACGAACGTCTTGTCGTCCATCCCGTGCGAAGCCGCGTAATCTTCCTCGGTCAGCTCAACGCCCTCGGCCGCGAGCAATTCCTGATACGCCCGCATCTGGATCGGCTCATCGTCGATGATGACACCGTTGAAATCGAAAAGAAGTGCTTTGATCATAAATCGACTATCCACTTGTAACTATTGACTGGTAACTGAAGAAAGACGTCTTCGTCAGTTACTAGTCAATAGTTGTTAGTTATTAGTTCAAAAACTGCTCATCAAAAACGTTCCCGCGGCCTAGTATGCAGTTCGGGTCGAATGCCTTTTTGACCTCGGCCATTTCGTTGAGGTATCGCTCGCCCATCATCGCGGCGAGGTATTTTCGCTTGAGCTTGCCGATGCCGTGTTCGGCGGAGACGCAGCCGCCGAGCATGATCGACTGAGCGATGAAGCGGCCGTACAGGTGACGGGCGTTCTCAGTCTCGGCCGCGTCGCGGGGCAGCATATTGGCGTGCAGATGGCAGTCGCCGATGTGGCCAAAGATCACGTATTCCAGGCCGCTCGCATCGAGCATTTGCTTCTGATACTTCAGAAATCCGGCGAATTTATCATCGGGAACGGCCATGTCCGTGCCGATCTTTTTTTGCCGGTTTCTCACGACGCGTTCGTTCACAGAAACTGGCAGAGCGTGGCGAAACGCACGAAGTTTCTCACGGTCGGCGTCAGTGGTTGTGAACCACGATCCGTCGACGTCGGCGTTGTGGCGTTCGAGCAATTCGTTCCATGCCTCGAACAGCGCGTCTTCGTTTTCGGGAGTCGTTTCCTGTTCGAAAAAGATCGCACCGGCCATGCCCGACGGCGTTTCAGGGAATTTCTCACTTATGAAAGCCAAGGCCCGATCGTCAAAATATTCGATGAGCGTCGCGTCGATACCGCCGGAGCCTCCCGCCGAGTTTCTCACTTCGAACGATCGGTTTCTCACATCGTCGACGAATGCGAGCAGATCGGCTTCGACCGGGAAGAAAACGATGCCGCTGAAAAAGCCTTCGGGCTTTGGAAGCAGGTCGAGTTCGACCTCCGTGATCACACCGAGCGTGCCTTCGCTGCCGATGAAAAGATCGATCGCATCGAGCGGCTGTTCGTTGAAATAGCCGCTGACGTTCTTTCTCACATTGGGGCGTTCGTAGGTGAGTTGCGGAAGCTGGTGCGGAAGCCCGCGCGTGAGCAAGGGCGATATTCGATCGTTGGAGGTTCCGCCCTTGCTGATGCGCGGGCCTCCGCAATCGCGTTCGAGCTCGAGTTTCTCACCATCAGGCAGCACTACCGTCAGTTTCCGGACGTATCCCCGCGTCGCACCATATTTAAAGGAACGCGCACCCGAGGCGTTCGTTGCGACCGTTCCGCCGATCTGGCAGCTCCATTCGGTTGGATCGGGCGGGTAGAAAAGCCCTTCGGCCTCGACCGCTTTTTGCAGATCGGCAAGTATCACCCCGGCACCGACTGTCGCAACACGTTTCTCACGGTCGATCGTGAAATTGTTGAGTTTCTCAAGCGAGATGACGAGACCGCCGAACGGGATCGCACCGCCGACGGTGCCGGTGCGAGCACCCGAGATCGTGACGGGAGTTTTGTTCTCACTTGCCTCGCGGATCGCCGCCGCGACCTCATCGGTATTCGCCGGTATCACGACGCGTTCGGCGTGCCCGCCAGGCATATTGCTGGCGTCGATCAGGTAGTTTTGCAGGTCTTCGAGTTGGGTCTTGGTTTGCATTTGGATCAAGCAAATATTAGGCCGATCTCGCCTTGCGATCGGTGGCCGAGCCATCGGTGTCTGAACGTGGGTTCTCACCGGCGAGCCGTTCTCTCACGGCGTCGATACGGCCGAAAACGGCCATTTTTTCACCATTGGTCTCTAAAGTAATTTCCGCATATTCGCCGATCAAATTCAACTGCCGTTCGAGCGCGGCGAGCCTAGCATCGTCATCGGTGCGACGCCCGATCAGATCGATCGCGGAAGTCAGGCGTTCGAAAACGGCTTGGTTCGCACGGCCGCTGATGCGGATCTGGTCAAACGCGGTCTCGAGATGCTCGACAAATCCGGGAGCCTTTGCGATGACATAAACGCGGCCGTCCCTGCCGCGTTCGCGTGCCGGCATCTGCCGCGAGGCGAGTTCGCCAATCAATTCGCCGAGATTATCGATGCAGTTGATCGCGGTCGTCGTGTCGTTGACGCCCGGCGAAAGCGCTTTGAGCGCGATATCGACGAGCTGGCGGATGCCGAATCCGACATCCTGCTCGATGGTGCGATAACGCGATAAGCCGAAAAGATCGTTGATCGCCTCGACCGTGTCATCGTCGATCTCCCGATCGTTTTTCGCTTTCGCGATCGAAACGAGGTCCGATCCCGTTCCGACGAAATCGCCGACGGTCTTTTCCATCCTGATCAGCAGTTCGTTCTCTTCAGCAAATTCGAGAAGGCCTTCGGAATCAACGACTTGCATGTATCCGGAACTAGTCGCCGGAACGGCCGCCCATTCGAGGTCGTTCTCGTCAATGGCGTCGAGCGGTTCGGGATCATCCTCGGCCGGCTCGCCCATCTTCTTGGGAAAAACGTCTTCGATGCTCTCTTTCGTCTCGTCGACGATGTCGCTGATGATGTTGGATATCTGAAGCGAGGCCGCGATGTGATGGATGAAATAGATCAGAACCAAAATGCCACCCAAGGCGAGCAAAAGCCCGATGAACACCGAGAACGACGGTACGAAGCGGTTCTCATCCCCGCCGCGTATCGAACGGAGGACAACGAGGCAGTACGCGAAGACCGACACGAAATAGCCGAGTATGAACTGATTGACACGATCGCGAAGGAAATTTCGGTAAATGCGGGGCGTAAACTGGGCCGACGCCTGCGTGATGGCGTTCAGGGTGAGCGAAAACGCCAGAGCCGCCACCGTCAGCATCGAACCGCCGATCGCCGTGAGCATTCCGCGCGAACCGTCGGCACCGACGCCGAAGAGAAATTTGTATTCCTCTTCCCAGCCGCCGCCAAAACTCGCGTCGAACTCGACCAGAACGATCGCCAGCAAAATGCTCGCAGCGATCATCAATCCCGGCACGAACCACAGCGATCCTTTCAGATCTATCCACAAACTGAGCAGTTTGCTGAACATACGCTTCTACGGCTAAACATCTATCGTATCAGATGTCGAACGCCCTAAAACCCGCGGACGTCCCTCCCGACCCGCATCGTAATTCGTCAGAACGCAAAAAGAAATGCCAGATCTCTCAAAAGCGCACAGAATGCACAGATTGCGTAAATTTCATCAGATTGCGTACGTTGCGCAGGTTGTTGGGGATGCCTGCTTGCAGCTATCTATACTCCAGATCCCGTTCTTTCAGGTATTTAAGTCTATCCCGAAGTTCGGCGGCGCGTTCGAATTTCATGTCTTTCGCGGCGGCTCGCATGTCGTGTTCGAGCTGGGCGATGGTCTCTTTTAGCTGTTTTGGCGAGTATTGTTCGATGGCTTCGAGCTCAAGCGGGACCTTAAAGTAATCTGCCTCATAAGCCGTTACAAGTGTTGCATCTATTGCTTTTACGATGGTCGTCGGAGTGATGCCGTGCTCGGTATTGTATTCTTCCTGGATCTCGCGGCGGCGACGCGTCTCGCTGATGGCGTATTCCATCGAACCGGTGATCTTGTCGGCGTACAGGATCGTCTTTCCGTCCGCATTTCGAGCCGCGCGGCCCATCGTCTGGATCAGTGAACTCTGGGAACGCAAGAAACCTTCCTTATCCGCATCGAGGATCGCGACGAGCGAGACCTCAGGCAGGTCGAGGCCTTCGCGAAGCAGGTTGATGCCGACGAGCACGTCGTACTCGCCGCGGCGCAGGTCACGTAGGATCTTAATGCGTTCGAGCGTGTGAATATCGCTGTGCAGATAGGCGACCTTGACGCCGACCTCGGCGAAATATTCGCTCAGATTCTCGGCCATTCGCTTGGTCAGCGTGGTGACGAGCACACGTTCGTTGCGTTCGGCTCGAACCCGGCATTCTTCGAGCAGATCGTCGATCTGGCCCTTGACCGGACGAACCTCAACGACCGGATCGAGCAATCCCGTCGGCCGAATGATCTGTTCGATAACTTCCCCGCCGGTTTTCGTCAATTCGAAGGGCCCTGGCGTCGCTGAGACGTAGATCGTCTGGCCGCGGCGTTCTTCAAATTCGGCGAAATTAAGCGGACGGTTATCTTTGGCCGATGGTAGGCGAAATCCGTACTCGACGAGCGTGCCTTTGCGGCTCTGGTCGCCTTTGTACATCGCCCCGAGCTGCGGGATCGTCTGATGCGATTCGTCGATGACCATGAGGGCGTTGGACGGCAGATAATCGAGCAGCGTCGGCGGCGGCTCCCCAGGAGCTTTTCCCGTCAGGTGGCGCGAATAATTCTCGATGCCGCGGCAAAAACCCATCTCCTTGATCATCTCGAGGTCGTACATTGTCCGCTGATGCAGACGCTGTGCCTCGACGATCTTGCCTTCTTCGACGAGCACTTTTTCGTGTTCGTCGAGCTCCGCACGGATCGTCTCGACAGCACGCTTTATGGTCGAACGCGACATCACGTAGTGCGTTTTTGGATAGATCGGAATTCGCGTTTCGTGCTTGCTGACGACCTCGCCGAGCAGAGGATCGATCGTGTAGATCGCATCGATCTCGTCGCCCCAGAATTCGATCCGATACGCCTGGTCCTGATAGCTCGGATAAAGCTCGACGACATCACCGCGAACGCGGAATGAACCTCGATCGAAGTCGATATTGACGCGTTCGTATTGGAGTTCGACGAGCTTTTTGAGCAGATCTTCGCGCTTGAGCTGCATTCCCGGTTCGAGGAAAATGAGCATCCCAAAATACGCATCCGGATCGCCAAGACCGTAGATACACGAAACGCTCGCGACCACGATCACGTCAGGCCGTTCGAACAAAGCACGCGTAGCCGAGAGGCGCAAACGGTCGATCTCCTCATTGATCGTCGCTTCTTTTTCTATGTAAAGATCGGAAGCCGGAACGTAAGCCTCAGGCTGGTAATAGTCGTAATACGAAACGAAATACTCGACCGCGTTCTCCGGAAAGAACGTCTTGAACTCCTGATAAAGCTGGGCCGCGAGCGTCTTGTTGTGGGCCAGAACGAGCGTCGGCCGCTGGGTTTCCTGGATGACGTTAGCGATCGTAAAGGTCTTGCCCGAACCGGTGATGCCGAGCAAGACCTGATCGTGTTCCCCGGCGTTCAGCCCGCCGACAAGTTGCTTAATGGCCTCCGGCTGATCGCCTTTGGGCGTATTGTCACTTATGAGACGAAATTGCACACATTGAGCATAGCGAATTTCGTCGGTGGTTCAAAATGAAAAAACGCCCGCGGGTTTAAAACGGGCGGCGTTACTGGAAATTCGTTTCAGATCAGCTGATGTTTCGCAGAGCTCGCCTTTTCAAACGCGAGTATGTCTCGTTCAAGGCGTCGCCGCGAGCGGCGTAGATGTCGGTAATCAGCTTTTCGTCCAGCGGTCGAAACGCTCGGAGCATGATGTCGCGGTTGCGGATAACGCCTTGCGCGTCGATGACGACCACGGCGCGCGTGAAGTTGATCGGCCATAGCCAATGCTTGCCAAACATTCGTGTAACTTCGCGTTCCGGATCTGCCAGGAGCGGTATCGGAAGCCGGCGGCTATTTGAGAACTCGCGATGGGCCTCGGGCGTTCCCGGCGAAATGCCTACGATCTCAGCCTTGGTTTCGAGATAGTCGGACCAGTTATCACGGACCGAGCAAAGCTGTTTCGTGCAAACGAGTGTCTCGTTCTGCGGATAGAAAAGCAGTACCGTCACACGCCCGCGGCTTTCCGACAGCCGCCACGACCTCGACCGGTCCGTCAGCAGTTGGAAATCAGGCGCGGTGTCGCCGACCATAGCGTTGCTACGCATTTCATCGACGAAAAGTGCGGGCATCGTTCGTTTCTCGGCCGCCAGACGGCCAACCCTCCTTGTCTCGGTTTCGAATCTCTAAGCGGGAACTCGCGACATCCCTGCAAGTGCCTGATCGACGCGTTCGGCGACTTCGGGCGAGAGTTGCGGTGTATTGCGTTTGAAAGTAGCGAGTTTTCCGAGCGATCGCTCTTCGCTCATCACCTTTAGAACGTGAAGCAGGGCAAACTTCACCCGTTCGTCCTTGTGCGAGCGAAGGGCCCTGAAGATCTCGTCCGTTTCGTCCGCGACGATAAGGAACGCGACCAGCGAGAAAGCTTCTTGAGCGACTTTTAGGTCTTCGTGGACCAGCCGGTCAAATGATTTTACGACAATGCCGGATTCGACGGCGGCTCGGGCGGCGTGACGCATTCGATACTCGTCACCCGTCGCAGCAAGGCGCTTCCAGGCATCGGCACGGTCAAAACTCAGGCGGAACAGACCGCGAGCAGCGGCCGCCCTGACCTCACGGGTCGGATCGGCACAGGCGAGCAGAAGGCCCTCGAAAACGGAAGGATGATCAAAATCCGTGAGAGTCGAAACGGCTTTAGAACGTAGATTCGACGCGAGATCGTAGAGCGCGATCTGCGAAAGAGCTTCGACTGAGTTTCGCGTGCGAAATGCGGCGAGGACCTTCACCGCGAGTTCGCGTACTGCCTCGTCCTCTTCGAACTCTTCGTTCGCCTGCTCGATCGCACTTAGCAGCGATGGGTCGTCGGAGACTGGCAGCGGCTCGTAGACGCGAGGGCCCCGAAGGCTAACGAAAGAATTGATCGGCAGCTGTGAATATTGGATCTTTCGCATTCTCTCTTGAAACGCCCGCGTGTCGAGGTCGACGACTCCGGTGGCTTTTGAGGGTGGCAGGATCGCCGGCCGAGCGGGAGTTTCTTGCTTCTGAGACGCTTTCGGACGACGAAGCTTTCTGAGAAGCTCCAGTTCCATGTCGGCGTCCATGTCATACGTACCGTTCCCGGGGACATAGTTGTAGGACCGGCTATCGACATCAGCGAAGACCTGCGACTTGGTCCGGCGCCAGAATAGAAAGCCGCCGCCGATCACGACCACGACTACGATCAAGAGCAAAGGAAATCCCCAGCCGATCTCGGCCGATGTGCCGACGTCGTTTTGGCCGAAGACCGATCCGGCAAAGACGGTCGCCCCGAGTAGCGAGGCAAAATAAACTTTTTGAAAATCAAACTTCATGCGAGAGAGGTCTAACCTCCGTGCGACACTGGAAGCGGCGAGAGATCGAAGGAACAGGGATCGTTTGCCGCCCGGACACCACCGAGAGACCTTTTTAATTATGCATCTTTCTTCTTCACTTGTCATCAACATTTTTCAACACTGTTGCAAAACGACGAACAATAGAACAATTCCAGAATCATTCTTCGATATCTTTTGAGGCATAGTTGCATCGTTCGTCCGATTCGCAATAATTACTTCATGATGTCGGCTTCGCAGGTCTCGGAATCGCAAATATCAGAATTTGAACTTCTGCATCGCGGCAAGGTTCGCGACGTTTATGCTGTCGATGACGAGCATTTGGTGCTAGTCGCGTCGGATCGCCTCTCGGCATTCGACTGTATCCTTCCGACCTTGATCGATCGTAAAGGCGAGATCCTGACGCGTATCTCAGCCTTTTGGTTCGAACGGCTAGCCGGGATCACCGCGAACCACCTGGTCAGTATCGATATCGACGAGATGCCTGCGGCAGTGCGTTCCGATCGAACGCTTGCTGGGCGTTCGTCGCTGGTAAAACGAACTGAGGTCTTTCCGGTCGAATGCGTAGTTCGCGGTTATCTCGAAGGCTCGGGTTGGAAAGAGTACCAGGCAACAGGCGAAGTTTGCGGACACAAGCTGCCGCCGGCACTCAGGCAGTGCGACAAGCTTGATGAACCGCTCTTCACGCCGGCGACAAAAGCTGCGTCGGGACACGACGAGAATATCGATTTTGCAAGATTTTCCGAGATCGTTGGCGAGGAAACGGCCGAATATCTGCGAGCGACCAGCCTGGCGATCTATTCTGCGGCGGCCGAATATGCCGCGACCCGCGGGATAATCATCGCCGACACGAAATTCGAGTTCGGCCGTGATCGGGACGGCAATATTTTGCTTATCGACGAAGTTCTCACGCCTGATTCGTCGCGCTTCTGGCCGGCGGACGCATACTCACCCGGAAAAGCTCAGCCTTCGTTCGATAAGCAGTTCGTTCGCGAGTACCTCGAAACGCTCGATTGGGATAAGACACCGCCTGCACCGCCCTTGCCGGACGACATCGCCGCAGCTACCACCCGGCGTTACGTCGAGGCTTATGAGCTTCTCACTGGCACAGCTCTCGACGGCTGAAAACGCCTTGAATGCGATCGAAATGTAAACTTTTTGCTCGCAAAAAGCGTGTTATACTCGGTGATATCAGATAGACGGAGGTTTTTTCGGGATGAAGAAGTTCGTTTTAGGGTCGTTACCGATCCTGATCTTTCTTTCCGTGGTCGGAGTTTTCGCTCAAACACCGCCGCCGCCTAAGCCGGCGGAAACCAGGCCGCAGCCGCAGCCGGGACAGCAGCAGCCGGGTCAGCCGCAGCAGCCTACGGTTGCTCCCTGTCCGCAACTGCAGATCCAGAAGCCAAATCGCACGATGCGCGAGGGCGAACAGGTCGGATTTGCCGCGGCTCTCGCGGGCGGTGATCCGAAGGTCCAGCCGATCTTCAACTGGTCGATAAGTTCAGGCGCGATCATCGGCGGGCAGGGCACCAAGAACATTGTCGTTGACTCGATGGGAGCGGGCGCGGAACGCCAGATCATCGCAGACTTGCTGATCGGCGGATATTCGTACGAATGCGACGTGCGGGCCTCAGCGAGCGTACCTGTCGCGGCTCCGGCAAGCAAGGTCGATGAATTTGGCGATCTCGCCGAGGTTCACGAGCGTGGAAAGCTCGACAGCATAATCAACTACCTGCAGCAGGCACCGGACCGAATGTACATAATCGGATATGCAGGCCGTAACAATGTTCGCGGTTATGCGGCCGATGTACTTCGAAGAATGAAGACCTACCTTGCGAAGGAACCAACGGTAGCGAATCGTGTCGTAGCTATAGATGGAGGATTTCGCGAACAGCCGGCGTATGAACTGTGGGTAGTACCAAATGGCGCCGAGGCGCCGAGGCCGAGTCCCACGGTCGATCGGAAAGACATCGTCTATCCGAAACCGCCGCCGCGCACTACGACCCGCAAACCGTAGTAGATCTCTAACGGGAGGCGTTCACCGCGGTAACCGTCGCGTAAACGTTCTCCCGTTTTACTCTCACCTTCAAGCGCGGCGAGCCTCCCGTTGCCGTTTCCCCGACCGAAGATCGAAAAGTGACGTTGTAGGCCGACCGCATCTGCAAGACGATGTCCTCGTAGGCGTTCTGGATCTGTCCGAGCTGCGTGATCGAGTAATAGACGCCGCCCGAGATCGCAGCGAGTTTCTCGCCCTCGCCCTCGCTTTTGGCCGTCAGCGACATGTATTTTTTCCGAAGCGGATCTATATCGGCAGACATACTCTGTTCGCCCATCGCGATCAGACCGGACGGTACGTATAGCGGATAGATCAACGCTCCGCTTTCCTGGATCGAACCAGTTAGCGAATCGAACGCCAGGAACGACCGGTTGTCGTCGCCGTCTGTCAGGATAACGATCGCCGTTCGCTCGCCCTTGAGCGGTCTTAGCGTATCGGCGACGGCGTACGCCAGAGCGTCATAGTACGCGGTCGCTCCGCCAGCGTCAAATGTATCGAGACTCGCCGATAGCTTCGCCTTGTCGGTCGTAAAGGTCGAAAGAAGCTTGACGTCTTCGCTGAATATAACGATCGCGACCTTATCGTCGGCCTCGACGGTGTCGACAAAATTGCGCGCGGCCTTTCGAATAAAATTGACGTAATTTTCGACGCTTCCCGAGACATCCAGCAGCAGAACAAGATTGAACGGAGCCTCGGAGCGTTCGACAGAGATTATTTGCCGTTCGACGCCGTTCTCCGTTACCTCGAAATCCTCGGCCCTAAGGCCCGGAATCGCCCGGTTTTTAATATCGGTCGCCCGAACAAGCGCGGTCTTTACGAGGGCATTTGTCGAAGCCGGCCGGGTCGCGGGTGTCGAGAAAGTCGGCTCAGTGCGGATCGGCGGCAGAGTGCGAGCGTAGTCGCCGAAATAGCGTGGAGCCGCTCGGCGGATCGCTTCCATCAGAAGTGAATCTCCGCTGCGAATGATCGCCTTGGCCGCGTTCGTCAGCGGACGTTCACGCAGATCACTCGTCACCTCATTGGGCGGAACGTTCACAAGGATGATCCCGCGTGAGGTCGTGAGTTCGAGGCTCACCGACCTATCTTTGGGCGTCTCAGGCCCGTTCCCTTCTGCTTCCGGCTTGGCTGAGTCGGCCGGCTTTGAATAGCGGCCTTTGATCTCAGACCTTCCGGCGGATCGTTCGCGCACCTTTTCGAGTTCAAAATCTGCGAGAAATCGCGGACGCGATTCGGTCCACTCGAATTTGTATCTCAGATCGTCGACGGGAACATCGACAGCGATCGTGCCGGTCTCGGTCTTTGCAGCGACCGCAGCCAGATCGCCTGAGATATCGATCGCCCCGGCCACCGTTTCGATCTTCACTGTGGAACGGTCAGGAACATCGAGAATGAGATCGATCCGCCGCGAACTGTCGGCCTTTACTTCGATACGTGAGCCGTCGATCTTGATGTCGCGTTCCGAAACACCTTTTGGCGAGGATGCCGTAATTCGAGCAGGGCCGACCGCGGTTCGGACCGCGATCCTGCCGGATCGATTCAGCACAGTTATGGTTTTATCAGAGCTAAGCTGGAGGTCGCGTTTTAGCTCCTGCGAAGAGGTCGAGTGAGCAAAGATCAGGCACAATGCCAAAGCGATCGTGACCTTGAACTTCGTCGCAAAGACGGTCATCTGCTCGGGTTGCTTGAGATGCGGCCCGACTGCTGAAGCCTTTGCTGAACGCGTTCTTGCCATTTTTTTCGGGGCTGATCGGATTCCTCGAACTGTCTGAACAGATCGCCGAGATTCTCACCGCCCGCCTGCCTCGTCTTAAGGTATAGGAGTGCGAATATGATCGCCGAAAGCGACGTCAGCACGATCTGTACGGGCAGCATCACGAGCGACTGAAGTGTCTCGCGGGCCATCTGAGCGATCGGCCGAAGTGCCGGGTTATTCGTCTTGCCGACGTCTACCGAGGTACTTCGCGTCCCGACCTCAAAGTTAACATCGCTGTCGTTCGCCTCACTTTTCGATGGTGCTTCGGTACTCGCCGTTGTACCGTTTTGCGGTTCATTCACCCGCTCGTAGACCTGGATCCCCTTGTCCACGACGAGTGCAACGACGAGTCCAGTCGCTCCGCCGATCACCAAAGGAACGAAGAATAACAGCGCAACGGCGGCCGTCGTCGTGGCCAGCGAACGCATTACGAGCGTCTTCGAACGCTTGAATGCTGCAAAGCCCTTAGCCCCTTCCATCATAACCACTGGCGCGACCAGAGCGAGCAGAACCGTCGCCGCCAACCCCGGAAGCACGCACAATGCCAATCCAACGACGACCGTTACGGTCTGCATCAAGCCCGTTCCAACGATCCGTTTCCAGTTTCGCATCGTTGCGCGGACAGCGGGCCGGATCCGGACGGGCCGAAGCGGTACAGCAAGAACCTGATTGACGATCCAAGTGATAGTACCTACCGCCAGATAACCGCACAGTACCGCAAGAAATGTCGAAAGGGCGGTCGTTAAAGCGAACGCGACGCCCCGCATTGGTGCGTCCTGAGCAATGCCCTGAACCACATAGACAATTCCAAGCGACGCCGTGACGAGCGAAGTCAGAATGAAAGGAAGGTAAATAAGGATCGTGATCGCGAGGAATTTGGGCAGATGCTCCGTATAGATCATCACCGCCCTGCGTACCAGATCCCATATACCGACTGAGCGAGACCGAAGTTCGCTGGCGAAGCCTTCCGCGGTCTGCGGTCGCTGGGCGGGATCCTTTTCGAGAGCGCTCATTATTACGCGCCGAAGCTTTTTCCTGACCTTTCGCGTTTTTAGCGGCGGTGGCGGCAGCTCCTTGTGAGCGTCCATCACCTGCGTAAAGTTGCCGGTAAAGGGCGTCGAGCCCGAAAGCATCTGATACGCAATGACGCTCAAACTGTATATGTCCGATCGAGCATCGAGCTTTTCGCCGCGGCACTGCTCAGGCGACATGTACAGCGGCGTTCCGAGCACGGCGCCGACGCGAGTCAATTCCGAAGAAGATCTCGGATCGTAAAGCGAGCGTCCGCCGGTCGAGCCGCCGGTCGAGTTCGCGATCGTTTCAGGGATCTCGGCGTCAGCTGGATCGGCCACGCGGGTCTTGACCGAGTCCTGTTCGTCGCCATCGACCTCGGCCGGTACAAAGATCGCAGTTTTCTTTTCGGAGTCCAGCGGATCGAGTTGCAGCGTCGCCGATTCGGGCACGCGCGTAGCGTTGACCGAGGTTCGCGCTACCGTGGATGCCTCCGATACACGGGTGTCATAGGCTCCGTCAGCGCGAGTTCCGCCCGCGTCGAGACCGGAGTGCGTCGCTCTGCCCGAAACGTACGTAGCAGCTGCCTGGTAGCTATCGCCGTCTCGGAGTTCCGACTGCTCCTCGTCGTGTTCTTCGAGCTTTGCGATACCAAAATCGAGCACCTTGACGGTGTATCCGCCGCGCTGGTTGGGTTCGAGCCAGATATTGTCGGGTTTCAGATCGCGGTGAATGATCCCTTGCTGATGAGCTTCGTGAACCGCTGAAGATACCTGATCGAGGATGTCGAGCGTCCAGCCGATCGGAAGATTCTTCTCCTCATCGAGAATTTCGCCGAGCGTACAGCCGTCGAGATATTCCATGACGAGGTACGCAACCTGGCCATGTTCGGTCGATGCGAAGCCAAAATCGGTCACGTCAACGACGTTCGGATGGCGCAGACGGCCCGCAGCCCGAGCTTCGCGCCGAAACCGCTCGACAAACTCGGCGCGCTCCATGAATTGCGGCGAAATGATCTTGACCGCAACGGGGCGTTCGGTACCGAGATGGTTGGCGAGATAGACCGTTCCCATACCGCCGCGTCCCAACTCGCGTTCGATATGGTACTTCCCATCAAGCGTCTGGCCTGCGAAATCTAAAATATCCATTCCGATAGTGCAAATCTAGCGGTTTTCGTACACCCTGTGCAAGTAGTTACGAACCCGTACGGGCTTAAGTTTAGATAATCAGACAGTCTTGTTTCCCTTCAACAATTTATGCGTTTGAGTATACCCTTGTTGCCAACTTGCGCTTTACAGCAAGCTAAGATTATTCTTTCGAGCAAACTTACAAACTTCCTGAGCAAGAAAAGAGCTACAAAAGAAGTGTGTTTTATACGTGCAACGTAGTGGCACATATGTTATTCTGTCGATGTTCGTAGGAGCGATCGAGATCATTGGATGGGAGAAACGTGAAAAATGAGCATGGATAAAGGAAAAGCGATCGAGTCTGCACTGCTGCAGATCGAGAAAAAGTTTGGCAAAGGGTCGATCATGCGGCTCGGCGAGCGTCCGCATCAGGATTTTGGGGCGATATCGACTACGTGCCTCAGTCTCGATGCCGCGATCGGCGTCGGCGGTTTTCCCCGCGGCCGCATCGTCGAGGTTTACGGGCCGGAAAGTTCGGGTAAGACGACCCTCGCGCTGACGGTCGTTGCTTCTGCTCAGCGTTCGGGCGGAATTTGTGCATACATCGACGCCGAACACGCGATGGATCCCGAATACGCCGGAAAGCTCGGTGTGAATATCGACGACATGCTCATCTCGCAGCCGGATTCCGGGGAGCAGGCACTCGAGATCGCCGAAACTCTCGTTCGGTCTAACAGCATCGACGTGATCGTCATCGATTCGGTCGCGGCTCTCGTTCCCCGTGCGGAACTCGACGGCGAAATGGGCGATTCCCTTCCCGGCCTGCAGGCGAGACTGATGTCTCAGGCACTGAGAAAGATAACGGCGATCGTTTCGAATTCGAACACTTGCTTTATCTTTATCAATCAGCTTCGCGAGAAGATCGGTGTGTTCTTTGGTTCGCCTGAGACGACGACCGGCGGTAAAGCGTTGAAGTTTTACGCGAGTCTCCGGCTCGACATCCGCCGCATCGGCGCTATCAAAGACGGCGACAAGGTCGTCGGCAACCGCACACGTGTCAAGATCGTTAAGAATAAATGTGCTCCGCCGTTCCGCGAGGCTGAGTTCGACATCATGTACGGCGAAGGCATCTCGCGTACGGGCGATCTGCTCGATCTCGCGGTCAATCACAACATCGTCGAAAAGAGCGGCGCTTGGTTCTCGTACAGAGGTGAACGGCTCGGCCAGGGACGCGACAACGTCAAGAATCTACTGAAGGATAACGACGACATACTGCAGCGGATCGAGGACGAGGTCAAAGCCGAACTCGGATTTGGCGATAAGACCGAGGCCGCTAACGCATAGTCGAGACTCAAGAGACCTGGCCGCCGCGACGCTTGTGATCGGCAGTTGCGGCGGCTTTTCTTGGGAGTTTGACAACGAACAGGCCGTTAACTAAACTTACAAATTCGCGTCTGCCAGCAGGCTAGATGCTAACGGCGGCCAGGTAGCTCAGTTGGTAGAGCAGCGGACTGAAAATCCGCGTGTCGGCGGTTCGACCCCGTCCCTGGCCACCACGTTTACTTTAGCCCCCCGCGGCCCCGCCAAACCATTTGTTCCGGCACTCATCCCATTAGCAAAAAGAAAATTGCGGACGGCAACGCAAAATGTTACTTTTGCGCTATCGCGACAATGCATAACCATCCGAAAATATCGTGCAGCTGGGGTAAGTGCGAGGCTCCCGCGACCAAGCATGTGAGGTTCGGCAACCGGACCTTCGGGGTCCATGACATCATGCCGGCTCCCGACCAGAATTACACAGTGATGCACCGCAATTTCTGCGACGAGCACGTCGAGAACGTCCAGGAACAGTATATGGACGTGCGTATCTTCGAGGTAGGCGGTTGTCCTAGCTGCCGACGTTGAGAGCGTCAAACCCGTTCGATATCGATCGCTTTACAATGGACGTAGGTGTCCCGTATCAGGGAAAAGTGCGTGTCGCAGACGCTATTTCGCTGCGGCTCGTACTGGATCATGCTGACTTGCGACAGCCCGGCGACCTCGATTATTCGTAAACCGAACGTGACTTCTTTTCGCGCTTCCCGGGCGCAGTCGAACCAATCACATTTGTCGGGTGCATTTTGGGGCATGATGCATGGTATCAACGGTTTACTCGAGGTTGTGTGAGGTCGCACACAAAAATTCGCGAAAAGTATGCGAGCCGACAGAAATCGCGTGCGATCTGCGTTTTCATCGAGATGACTCATAGTTTCCTTTCTAACTGGCACCCAACAGGTGCGATTTGGGATGCTTTCGTGAGAAAGCATCTTTTTTTGATTGAGCCGTAGAGCGGATTCGGCATAAATTTAATGAAGTGAGTTTTCAGACGAGAAGCGAGACACAGCGAGTCGCGGCACGTGAGGAAGAGACCGGCGGCCTCCTCGAGCGTTACCGTCTTCTTTTCGAAAGATCGGGAGACGCGATCTGGTTCTTGTCCGAGGACTATCGGTTCGTCGAAGTAAATCAATCTGCCGTAGACCTTTACGGCTACTCACGAGAAGAGTTTGCTGAGATGCGCCTTCATGATTTACGGCAAAGATCGACCTTGAAGGATCTCGAAAAACAGTTCGATCTGGCCAAGAGCGAGGGCACGAGATTCGAAACGCTGCATGTTAAAAAAGACGGGACCGTCTTCCCGGTCGACGTAAGTGCGATCGGCGTGAATTTTAAAGATTCCAGGATCGTTCTCGCGATCGTCCGCGATATTAGTGCGATGAAGCAGAGCGAAGAGGCTCTTCGCGAATCGGAAGAACGCAGAAAACTTGCCGAAGAGGCGGGCCAGGTCGGCATCTGGGATTGGGATGCCGAAACGCAGCAAACGTATTGGTCGGAGACGATGTATTCGTTCTACGGCGGCTCCGCCAGCGAGCCGGCTCCGACCCACGACCGTTGGCTCGAACTATTGCATCCGAGCGATCGGGAACGGCTTGACGTACACGTGACCGAAGCTCTCGAGTCTGAAGCTTCATCATTTCGTGATGAATTCAGAGTGGTTCGCAGCGACGGCTCGGTTCGCTGGCTCGAAAGCTCGGCGAGGATCGTGCGGGGCCAGGATGGCAAAGCCCTTCGAATGTACGGCGTCAATCTCGACGTGACCGACAGGAAGGACACGGAGGAAAGGATCCGGCTCAGCGAGAACCAGCTGCGACTCGTGACCAATGCGATACCTGCCCTGATCTCGTACGTGGACAGCAGCGAGCGATTCCGGTTCGTGAATCAGCAGTTCAACGATCTATTCGGCCTTGGAGCGGACGAAATCGTCGGGCAGAAGATCCGCGAAGTCTTGGGTAGTTCTGCCTATAAGCTGCTCAAGCCTAAACTCGATGAAGCTCTCGCCGGCAAGCAGGTCACGTTCGAAACTCCGCTCACTCACAAGCGTTTCGGTACACGCTACGTACACCTATCGCTAATGCCCGATATCGGGCTCGACGGTACTGTGTACGGCTTTTACGGATTGACCAACGATCTGACGGCGCTAAAACGTTCGCAAGATCTGCTCAGATCGACCGAGGAACAGATGGCGAAGCTCGTCGAGAACGTGCCCGATTACGCCATCTTTTCGACGGATCGCAAGGGCGTCATTGACCGCTGGAACACCGGAGCCGAACTGATCTTCGGGTACACTGCCGAAGAGATGATCGGACGATCGGCCGAGGTGCTTTTCACTGCCGAAGATATCGAGAAGAAGGTTCCCATCCGCGAAATGAGGATCGCTCGTCAAAAGGGCAGATTCGCAGACGATCGTTGGCTTCAGCGCAAGGGCGGGGCACGATTCTTTGCAAGCGGCGTGCTTTTCCCGTTGAATGTCGGCAACCAGTTGAAAGGCTACGCGATGATCGCAAGTGACCTGACCGAAAAGCAGCGGCAGGCCGAGGAACTGCAGCGTGCCCACGATGAACTGGAAGTACGCGTTCGCGACCGGACGAGAGAACTCGCACAGGCCAATCTTGCGCTTGTACAGGAGATGCAGGTTCGCGAGGTCGCCGAGAAGCAGCGGATCGAACTGCTTGGCCGCCTTGTAACAAGCCAGGAATCGGAGCGCCGCAGGATCGCGCGTGACCTGCACGATCATCTAGGCCAGCGGCTCACGGCCCTACGGCTCAAGATCGCGTCACTCAAGGAACTTGCTGCAGAACATCCACAGATAGCAATGCGGGTCGCCCGTCTTCATGATATCGGCGAGGCGATCGATGCAGAGGTAAGTCATCTTGCCTGGCAGCTCAGGCCGAGTGTTCTCGACGATCTTGGCCTAACCCAAGCGGTGAGGACCGTGGTGAATCAATGGTCGCGACATTACGAGATACCAGCTGAGTTTCACTCGACGGGACTTTCTAACGTTCGGCTCAATCGCGATGTCGAAACTCACCTATACAGGATCGTTCAGGAAGCCCTGAACAATATCGTAAAGCACGCTGAGGCGACGTTTGCTACGGTTCTGCTCGAAAAGCGAGGCGACGACGTGATCCTGATCGTAGAAGACAATGGAAAAGGCTTTGATACCTCGGTCGAACGGGACATGTCCGATCCAGATGCCGGCCTCGGCCTGATCGGGATCGGTGAGCGGGCGACCCTCATCGGCGGCGACCTCGAGGTAGAATCGGCCCCAAAACGCGGAACGACCATCTATGTTCGTGCGCCCATAAGAGACCAAGCAACCGATGGAAACTAAACTAAAGGTCCTGTTAGCTGAAGATCACCAGACCGTCCGCGAGGGTGTCAAGCTCCTCGTGAATGCCCAGGATGACATGGAGGTTATCGGAGAGGCCGGCGATGGCGAAGAGGCCTTAAATAAGGCCGTCGAGTTAAAGCCTGACCTGCTGTTGATGGATATTTCTATGCCGCACATGAATGGCTTGAGGGCCACTAAACGCATTCGACATGCGGTGCCGGCGATGAAGATACTTATCCTGACCAGGCACACTGACGACGGCTATCTACAGCAACTGATCGGCGCCGGGGCAAACGGTTACGTGCTCAAACAGAGTGCTCCGACCGAACTCATCTCGGCGGTACGCAGCGTCGCGTCGGGGAATGCCTATATCGATCCGAGCCTGGCACAAAAGGTAATGACCGGCTACGCAGGCCGGACCAGTTCACTCCGCGGCGAGGGCAAGGGCGAATTAAGCGAACGGGAATCCGAAGTGCTCAGGTTGATCGCACTCGGTTACAGCAACAAAGAGATCGCATTCCAGCTGGATGTAAGTGTCAAGACCGTCGAGGCTCATAAGGCCAATGCGATGCGAAAGCTCGGTATCAAGAGCCGCATAGACATAGTGAAGTACGCGATCCTTCAAAATTGGCTCCACGATACATGATCTTTTTCCTCCTAACTCATTAGGGAATTCCCCTAGAGCATTTGTCTCCATTCCTAATATTCACAGCCTGTGCGATGAAACATAATTGGAACATCGGACAGGCTTTGTAGTCGCATTGATGGAGCGGCATACGAAAAAGGGGTCGCCTGTCCGATATTACAAGGGGTGAGGCAGGGAGCTCTAAGGCTCCCTGCTGAAAACGGCAGACGAACCTTAAAGCTTTTCTGCCTCACGCCTTCCAAAGTACTCCGGCAGAGTTCGAAGTTTTACAGAGGGAGAGAAACTATGGATTTTAGGGAATCAATCTCACAAACCTACGACAGCCAGGATTGGGGCAGCACACCGAATTATTATCGCCGGGCAGTTAAGCCGAAAGCACGCGAGCTCCGAGAATCCTCGTTCGAGAACGCGATCCTTGATTCTTTTCCGGCAGAGACGCGGAGAATGTTAAGCAACGTCCTGCGTCCGTGCTCGCTCAAGGCGGAACAGATCATTTTTCAGGAAGGCGATCGGTTGGAATGCCTTTACTTCCCGCTTACTGCGGTCGTATCGGAATTTAAGATGCTCGACGACGGACGTATGGTCGAGATCGCAGTCACCGGTAACGAAGGTGCGATCGGCCTCTCTTCGCTCTTCTCGGGTGATACGGTCGTGCATTTTACGCAGGTGTCGCAGGCCGGAACGGCCCTAAAGATAGACGAGAGAACGTTCAAGAAGCTTATCGCTACCGATCCGCAATTACGGGCCGGGCTCAGCACCTTTATCGGGCAGTACATTAAGCAGATCTCGCAGAAAGCGATCTGCAATATGTATCACTCTGTCAGAGAGCGGTTCTGTACGTGGCTCCTGATGCTGCAGGACCGGTCAGGCAAGGACAATCTGAGGCTAACGCACGAGCAGATCGCTCGCAGTTTGGGAGTTTTCAGACCGAGTGTGACTTGCATCGCTCAGGAATTGCGAGATCAGCACATGATCGACTACCGGCGTGGTGGCGTATCGATAACGAGCAGAGACGACGTAATGAATTCTGCCTGCAGCTGCTACGAGGAGCTGTGTTGCACATAAATATTTAGTTGGGCTGTCGCACCTAGCGATGGCACTTTCAGTCGGGTATGGATAGGCCCGACATGATAGGCGGGCAAGCCGTTTCACACCATGAACATCCACACCAAACGCAATGTTCGCACGGTGAGCCCGCCAGACCTCCCTACAGGAGACTTGAAGGAGACGCTATTATGCTTTGGACAATTTTCATAATTTTGCTCGTCCTCTGGGCGTTGGGGTTCGGAGTGGCAGGTCAGGCCTTGGGCAGTTTAGTGCATATTCTGCTAATAGTTGCTGTCATCGTTCTGGTGCTGCAGTTGGTCCAGGGACGCAGGGTGTAGTTGATCAATTTATATTCCTTGGTCATTAATTCGGCCCGGCCGCCCGACTCACATGCGGGCGGTCTTTTTTATTCCTGCCATCCACTCCGTTCCACTGGATCTGCCTTGCCCCAATATTGGTAAGACCAATTTATTTCCTTTCTTCGGAAGACCAACGAACTCTACGCAACTCACCTTGCTGCTCAGTCGGTCCAAATCACTGGATCGTCGAGTTTCTTCTCGATGATCGCCCAACGTACACCGCTTTTTGCTAAGTTTTCGGCATTATTTGTAGATTTTTTATATTTTCCGCTTGACTAAGGTTTGTTCGGGTGTATTATGTCAAATGTCTTAACAATCTCGTCTCAGCAGACAGGAACACGTTTCAGATAGCTGGCAAAAGGTGTCGCTTTGACCCTTGTTTCTTGTATCCAGGCAAGATCGTCGCGAAAGTTGTCGTCATTTTGTTAAAAGGCTTTACAAACTGTGCGAAAGATCAATCCGAAAGACTTTAAGCTCGCTACCCGAGGAACATCGCGCGACATCAACAAGCAGATCGCGTTGACGCTCATCGGCACGCACCAGCCCGTATCGCGTGCGGAATTGTCCCGACTCATGGACACGAATCGGGCGAACATAACGTTTCTCGTAAACGAACTTCTCGAAGAGAAACTCGTCCGCGAGGGCGATCTCGGCGAGCGAAAGACGCGCGGAAGAAAGCCGACGCATCTCTACCTGAATTCTCATCGCGGTATCGCAGTCGCACTCGACATACGTGCTACGAAGACCTACATGATGCTCACCGATTCGATCGGTAAGCAGATCAGCGGAGTTGCCGCGTTCCCGACCCTGCTCGATCCCGAACGCTTCGTGCGTTCGGTCGGCGAAAATGTCAGGCGGTACGTCGATGAATGCGCCCTCGGTCTGTCGATCGACGGCATCGGCGTTGTTGTTCCGGGTATTCTCGACCGCGAGCGCGGCACAGTCGTCCACGCCCCGCCGCTTGGATGGCGAAATGTCGATCTTCTCTCGCCGCTCGAACGCGAGTTCCCGGAGATCGAGATACACCTCGAAAACTCTGGACGGGCCTGTGCGCTGTCGCAGATCTGGCGAACGCACGAAGGCGGCATCGCTCACAATGACATCGTTTTCGTCAGCGTTTCGGACGGCGTCGGTGTCGGTGTCGTCGTTAATGGCGAGTTGATACGCGGTCGCAACAATACCGCCGGAGAATTCGGCCACGTTCCGATCAGCGTCGATGGACCGCGATGTTCGTGCGGTGCGAATGGGTGTTGGGAAGCCTATATCTCAAATCCGGCAACGCTTGCCCGCTATTTCGGCCACAGTCCGAATATCCGCGAACCTCGGCCGGTCGACGTTACCGAATTCACTGTCGAGGACCTGATCATTCGAGCCCGAGGCAACGACAGCAAAGCACTTGCGGCGATCAATTCGACCGCTCGATATCTCGGCATCGGCCTCGGTTCGATCATCAACGCCGTCGACCCGTCGCGTATCTACATCGGCGGTGAAATAACCGCCGCCTGGGATCTGATCGAACACAACGTCCGTGAAGCAATTCGCGAGCGGACGCTTACATCCGACCCTGGCAAGGTCTCGATCGGCATTGTACCGGTTGATGAATATCCGCGTCTTCGCGGTGCTGCCGCACTAGTTACGGCTCCGGCGTTTGCCGCACCAAAAGTCGCTTAATTTGGTTTTCGGACGCCCGGATCGGGCTTCCGGAGCAGGCATTTTGATCCAAGACCTCTAAAAAAGAGTCCACAAAGGAGTAGCAAGAAAATGAAAAGATCGATCACACCTCGGCCGGCGGCGACAAGCCTTCTGGCCGCCCTTTTTGGAATTATCCTGCTGATGACGTCCGTGTCTTTCGGCCAGATCACGACCGCAACACTGGTCGGTATCGTCACGGACCCGAGCGGTGACGCGGTTCCCGCAGCGACTGTTTTGGCCCGTAACCTCGACACCGGGCTGACACGCACCGTGGTGACAGGCACTGATGGCAGCTATCGGATCGAGTTCTTGCCCGTCGGCAACTATTCGGTCGAGGTTACGGCGAGTTCAGGATTCAAAAAGGCGTTTCGTGGAGGCATTGTCCTGCAGGTGAATGACACGGCCAAGATCGACGTTGCTCTCGAAGTGGGCTCCGTCTCCGAACAAGTCACGATCACGGGAGCGACCGCCGAAGTAAATACGAGCACGGCGGAACTCGGCCGCACCGTGGACGGGCGCGAGATCGAGAACCTCCCGCTCGTGGAACGAAACGTGTACGCACTTCTTGATCTAACACCGGGCGTGCAATCAAACAATACGGGCGTCGCGACCGCATCTCCGACGACCAGCAATCTAAGCCTCGGGTTTCCTGAGCAAAGGACTCTGATCAATGGTGGAACTGACGGAGGAACGGGCTCGGTCAACTATTTCCTTGACGGCGGAACAAACATGACGAACCTCCGCAACACGGGCAATATTCTACCCAGCCCGGACGCGATTCAGGAATTTCGTGTACAAACGAACGGCTATAACGCCGAATTCGGACGCTTCGCTAACGGTGTCGTAAACGTGATAACGAAATCTGGCACTAACGAATTTCACGGCTCCCTCTACGAATTTATTCGGAACGAGGCTTTTAACGCCAACGAGTGGGGAGCCGCGGTTGAGAAAGCTCCTTATCGCAGGAATCAGTTCGGCGGCACCATTGGCGGCCCGATCGTTCGCGACAAAACACACTTCTTCTTCTCGTACGCCGGACTTCGGCAGCGAACGAATCGGTTCCTCAACGGTGCACGTGTGCCAACAGCTCTCGAGCGGATAGGCGACTTTTCAGCTTCCCCGGGAAGTGGGCCCAGGGATCCCGTGACGAACCAGACTTTTGTCTGTAACGGCGTTCAGCGTGTGATCTGTCCAAATCGGATCGACCCCGTCGCGGCGCGGATCATGACCGACTTCATTCCTGCATCAAACGTAACGCTACCCAACGGACTCCCCGGATGGCAGGGGAATGTTCCGACCCCGTACAACACTAACGAATACCTCGGAAAAGTCGACCATCAGCTCAATGATGCACATCGACTAACCTTTTCTTACTTCAACACTGCGGGCAGTACCACGGTCTTTCCTGGCAGCGGAAACCTTCCGTGGGCAACGCAAAACTTCAACTGGCGGCAGCAGAACGTTAATATAAGCGACGTCTGGGTGATGGACGCAAACAAGGTAAACCAGGTCTGGATCACCTTCACGCGAATGCTCGGCGGCCGGCTAAACCTTCCGGACACGTCGCTCGGCGATCTCGGCTCGACCTTCACGGCTCAGGGAGCGCCTTCGCTGCCGCAGATCACAGTGACCGGATATTTCACGCTCTCAAACGCCATCGGCGGCCCGCGTGCAGGTACCAATCTCTACTCGATCCGCGACGTGCTTAGCTGGAATCGCGGCCGACACGCGCTAAAGGTCGGGGGCGAGCTTTCGCTCAACAAGGATATCCAGGAAACCCTGCTCAACAACTATGGTGTTTTTACGTTCAGCGGATCCGGTGCCACGAATAACGCACTCGCGAACTTTCTGATCGGAATCCCGACCGGGTTAACGCAAGACGCACCTGTCACGGCCTATACGAACACCTGGTACACGGCATTGTTCATTCAGGACGATTTCCGTATCCATCCCCGCGTGACGATGAATCTCGGCCTGCGCTGGGATGTGCAAACACCTCCGACAGACCCCGAGAATCGAGTAGTCAATTATGTTCCAGGGCAACGCTCGACCGTGCGTCCCGACGCTCCGGTCGGTGCACTGTTCTTTGGCGATCCCGGGGTCGAGCGAGGTGGAATTCCCGTGGCCTACGACCATTTCTCGCCGCGATTCGGCGTGGCATGGGATCCCTGGGGCGACGGCAAAACATCCATCCGAATGGGAGCGGGCATGTTCTATGGATCGATCTCGGGCAACGAGTGGAACACGATGACGAACTTCCAGCCGTTCTCGACGCGCCTTAATTTCAGCGGTATTAACATCGCGACCGCAGGCAGCGGCTGGAACGGAGCTCTTCTCCGAAATCCGTACAACAACTTTCCGGGCGGCAATCCGTTCCCGTACAACGGTGCTTTCGGTACTGGCGGCGGACTCTTTGCGGTAGCTGAGGACTTTAGCTGGCCAAAGACCTTCCAGACGAACGTTTCGATCCAGCGGCAGATCATCAAGGACATTACGGTCGGTATCGCATATGTTGGTACGAGAGCCAGCAGTCTGCCTTTCGGACGAGACATAAACTACCCGGTCGCGACAGCGACCGCGACCACAGGCAACATCAACGCTCGACGGCCCAATACAGCATTTGGAGCGGTGCTACTGCTGGATTCGGACCAGGACGCATCGTACGACGGTATGCAGGTCACGATGGCGGGCCGGCTATCGAGAATTCTGAGCTTCAACGGGTTTTACACTTTTAGCAAGACCCTCAGCAGCGTTCAGCTACATAACAATACGACCCAGGGCCTCGCCCAGAACTACAGCAAGCTGGAGCTCGACAAGGGTCGGGCCGACACGGACCAACGTCACGTTTTCAGCCTGAGCATGAACTTCCGGCCCGATTTCTATCGCGGAGGAAACCGCGCTGCTAAAGCGATCCTTAATGGCTGGAGCCTGTCACCGATAATCAAGGCTCGCAGCGGACGCCCATTCACCGTCACCAATGGCAACGTCGACGCAAACCTTGACGGTGTCGCCACCGACCGTGCCCGGCTGATCGGCAATCCGTTTATCAGCAATCCGACCCCGGCTCGGTGGTTCAACGTTGATGCTTTTGCTCAAAATCCGATCGTCACGGGCAATCCCGTGGACGGCACCGCTCCGAGAAACCTGCTGACAGGTCCCGGGTTCAAAGTCGTCGACATGGCGCTTTCACGTGATTTCAGGTTTACCGAGCGGTATCGGCTTCGCGTTCGGGTCGAGGGCACGAACGTGTTCAACATCGTGAATTACGACCTCCCGAATGCGTCGACGCCGGCCAATGTCGCGACGTCGACGACTTTCGGAACGATATCAGGAGCCGGAGATATGCGGCGACTGCAGTTCGGTGCGAGATTCACGTTCTAAACGATCAGGGGCGAGCCCACTCGCCCCTTATCGATCACGTAGTAAAATAGATACATAATTTTCGAAATGCGTCGGAGTCTTATTCAGAAAGCCTTTTCCATAAGCGCGATCTATGCGATCGTCGGCGCAAGCATTTTCGGCATCGGGCCTGACTCACGGCCGATGATCAAAGTCGCTGACCTTCGCTCGTCAGGTCGCGATTTTTTGGCCCGAGAGATCGAAGCTCATTTCGGTGAGATAAAAACGCTCTCTCCTCCGCCGCAGAGAGTCTTCGGAGCATTGACCGTCGGCGATTTTTCCTGGGGCAGCTTTGCCCGTGCGTTGGCCGCAGAAGCCGATGTTAGCGGAAAACGGCAGATCGCCGGCAAGGACACTGCTCGTGCCATCGCCGAGATCGGTCTGATCGAATCGCGACAAGGCGGCAAGTCGTTCTCACAGCTTTACTCGACTCTCGCTCTGCAGCACTACGGCACAGACCTTTCGAAGAACGCCGTTTGGCTGAGCATGAACGACGACGAACGCCGCGAATGGCGATCGCTGCTCGACCCGACGCGTTTTTACGACGCTTCGACCCGTAAGGTCATCAATCTGCCCGAGAATTATCTCGGCGTTGCCGCACGCGTTGCGGCGATGAGCTATCGAATGGGCGTGCTCACAGACCGAGCGTTCCTCGATTCCGTCGTCGAATCCGCGGCCAAGCAGTTCACTGATGGAGCGATCTACGCCGACGACAATCCGCCGACGGGCAGATACGACCGATATTCCAATGAATACGCTCGATTCTGCTGGGACGCGGCGGAGATCGCAGGCCGTAGCGATATTCTGGAAAAGCTGAAGCCGAGTCTTCGAGTACAAATGAAGCTCTGGTGGGATATCGTCTCGCCCGAAGGTTACGGCTACAACTGGGGCCGCAGTCAGGGCCTGGTCAGCTATCTCGACACGCTCGAGATCGTTGCATTTCTAGCCAAACACCCGGAATTTCGCCCGGCGCCGCTGCCCGAACTTGTCGCCCTCTATCATCAGGCCTGGCTCTGGATACGTGCGGATTACAACGATCAGACGCACCTGTTCCGTGTCCTCGATTACGGCCGCGGAAACTACTCGTACATAAACGCATCCCGTGAATGGCAGCAAACGGGTACAGCTTTGGGAAAGATAATTCTCGCGCATCACGAGTTGACCTCCGTTTTGCAGAAGGAAGGCCTCGAGAGTTTTCCGGCCAAGCCCGACCTGAAAAATGTCAGCCGATTCGAGTTTTTTGCAAAAGGCCCGGGCAAAATGGAAGGCGTCTGGCTCGTTCGCGAGGGATCGACGCAGTTCGCCCTCCCGATCACGGTCGGAACCAAGCCGGCGATCGCCGATTATCTTCCGGCTCCTTTTGGGTTGAAAGGCTTTTCGGCCCCGGTCGAAGAGGTCTATCCTTCGTTCGTTCCGTTTCTAAAGCTCGCCGATGGAAAGACTTACGCGGCCGCGGACGGTGCGGATGAGATAATTCCCGCCGCCGACGGGCGTTCGCTGAAAATACGCACGACAAACTGGGCTCGCTTAGGAAGCCCATCGGGTCAGCGTTTTGGGAACGGCCTTAAGAGCGAGGTCGACTTTGCATACGGCAGCGGAAAGCTTACTCGCCGCGAAACCGTGACCGCGATCAAGGATGTCGAGATAGCCGAATGGACTTTCGCATTTCCATCGACCGCGACCAGCGTCGCAGAGCGAACGAACGGAGGTTCTCGCGCCTTCGAACTCAAAGGCCGTGACGGTAACATTATTGTTACGTTGAATTTAGCGTCGGGAACGACGACTCGTATTCTTGCGACCGGTGACAGTAAACTAGGAAAAGGCGTTCTCGGAGCGATCCCGATCCACCTGATCGCCGAAGCAAAAAATATCAAACTCCCCGCGGGTTCGACCCTCAAATGGGAGATGACCGTCGAACCGAAATGAGCAAGGGGAGAATAACGAATTTATGATCGAAAATGACGTTCAGCTGAGTGCACTCGTCACAGATTGGGACAAGATCGAGACGACCGAACCATCGCCCGGCATCAAGCGCCAGATGGTCGTTGGGAAGAATGTTATGATCTGCCGTTTCACGTTCGAGCCGTTTTTGGTGACCCCGGAACACACCCATCCGCACGAGCAGATGACGCTCGTGGTTAAGGGAAAGGTTAGGTTCTTCATCGACGGCGTCGAAACGATCGTTGGACCGGGCGATGTGCTCCACTTCCCTCCTCACAATCGCCACGGAGCGACGATGATGGACGAAGAGGTCGTGCTGATCGACATTTTCTCGCCGATCCGCGAAGACTTTCTGCCCGCTCCGGAAACGAACGGACGCGCACGATAGCACTTATGTTTCAGAAGACGATCTATGCGACCGATCCGCGCTCGATGGCCGGATCGACGAACGAAGACCTCATCGACCGATACCTGATCGACGGCCTGTTTGCCGACGGCGAGGTCCGTCTGAACTATCTGCATTACGAGCGGTTCGTTATCGGCGGCGTCGAGACGACATCCGCGATCTCGCTGCCTCAACAGACCGAACCTGCATCGGCCGCGGGCAAGCCTTTCCTCGAAAGACGCGAACTTGGCATCGTGAATGTGGGCGATTCCGACGGAGTCGTGACTGTCGACGGCGACGAATACCTTCTTGCTCCAAAAGACGGACTCTATGTTCCGAGGGGAAGCGAGAGCGTTAGTTTTGCTTCGAAAGTCGGCTCGGCGGCGAGATTCTATCTCGCTTCGACGCCCGCCCATGCGCGGTTCGAGGTCAAGCACATTTCGATCGAACAGGCCGTGCCTCTCGAACTCGGTTCGACCGAAACCGCGAATGAACGCACAGTTTACCAGTATGTAGTTCCCGCGGTATGTAAGTCTTCTCAGCTTTTGCTCGGACTGACCGTGCTCAAGCCGGGCAGCGTCTGGAACACTTGCCCGCCGCATCTCCACGACCGGCGTTCGGAGGTGTATTACTACTTCGACCTGAAAGAAAAGCAGCGAGTGATGCACTTCATGGGCGAGCCTGAATCGATGCGGCACATCGTGATCGACGACGGACGAGCTGTCGTCTCACCGCCGTGGTCGATCCACATGGGTGTCGGGACGAGCAACTACGCTTTCATCTGGGCGATGGGCGGCGAAAACCTCGACTATACCGACATGAACGTTTTAGATATCTGCCAATTGAAATAGTCATGAGATCTCTTTCCAGGCTTGCCGCGTCGCTTCTTCTGATCCTAAGCTCGGTATCAGTTTCTTTTGGACAGGCCGACCTTTTCAAACGCAAGACGATCGAAACGCGAATGCTCTCTGTTGCCAAATGGCAGCTCGCGAATCCTAAACACAAGCTTTACGACTGGACCAACGGCGCATTCTACGCCGGCGTTTTCGCGGCTTGGGAAACGACCAAATCGCCTGACATCTGGAACGCCCTGATCGAAATGGGCGAAAAGAACGAGTGGAAACCGGGCCCGCGATTCGACCACGCCGATGACATCGTCATAAACCAGACCTATCTCGACATTTATCGGATCAAGAAGGACCGCAAAATGCTCCAGCCGACTATCGACGTCGCCGAACGCCTGAAAAAAGAAACCGGTAATGAGGTTGCGCGGCACGGGATCACCTGGTGGTGGTGCGATGCGATCTTCATGGCACCGCCGACTCTCGCCAAACTCGCCAAGATCACCGGTGACAAGAGCTATCTCGCCCTCAACGACCGCCTTTATCGCGAGACGCACGACCGGCTCTATGACGAGCAGGAAAGGCTTTACGCCCGCGATGCCTCGTTCCTGATCAACGACAAAGGCGAAGGAAAACGTGAAGCCAACGGCCAGAAGATCTTCTGGAGCCGCGGCAACGGCTGGGTAGTCGGTGGACTGCTTCGCCTGCTCAAAGAACTTCCAAAGGACCACCCGACAAGGCCTTTTTATCTCAAGCAATACAAGGATATGATGGAGCGAATACATTCGATCCAGCAGCCCGATGGGCTTTGGCGTTCGAGCCTGCTCGACCCGGCCGCATATCCGGGCGGCGAGGCAAGCGGAACCGGCTTTTACACTTACGCGATGGCGTGGGGCATCAACAACAAGATCCTCGACCGCAGCAAATATCTACCGTCGGTGAAAAAAGCCTGGATCGGGCTGAATACGCTCGTCCATCCGAATGGAATGGTCGGCTGGACCCAGCCCATCGGCGCCGACCCGCGGCGGAATTTTAGCGCCGAAAGCTGGGAGGTGTACGGAGCCGGAGCTTATATGCTCGCAGGTTCCGAAGTAGTCAAACTCAAGCTCTAGGAGTTCTTATGAATTTGCGGCTGCCGATAACTCTCTGCCTTTTAGTTTTTTCCTTCGCAGCCGCCCTTCAGGCACAAGATCCCCGCATTGTTCGCTCGCTAAATGCCGGATGGCGGTTCGCTGCCGCGGATGACCCGGCGTTCAAAGAACCGAAATTCAACGACTTGAAATGGCAGCGGGTCACTGTGCCTCACACCTGGAATATCGAAGACACTCGTGATGACGAGCCCGGTTACCGCCGTGCACCGAGTTGGTATCGCAAGTCATTTCAGATCGAGCCGCAGCTGCGGAGCAAACGCCTCTACCTATATTTTGAAGGTGCGAATCAGGTTGCCGAGGTATTCGTCAACGGCCGTCCGGCGGGCAAGCACATCGGCGGCTACTCGGCATTTGTCTTTGATATCACCGAACTATTGGTACCCGGAGCGTCGCAGGCGCTCGCCGTTCGCGTCGATAACAGCCACAACGTCGATATCCCGCCGCTTTTGGGCGATTTCAATATGTACGGCGGCATCTATCGTGACGTCTGGCTGGTCGCGGCGAACGACGTTCACTTTCAGATCGACGATCACGCATCGCCCGGTGTTCAGATCACGACGCCCGAACTTACTGCCGCGTCAGGCAAGGTCCGGGTCCGCGGCACCGTCGTCAACCGCGGTCGAAAATCGCAGAAAATAACAGTCTCCAGCACGATCCGAAACGCCCAGAGCCGCACAATAACACTCGCCTCGACAACGCTCGACGTGGCAAGCGGCGCCGAGGCTGACTTTGACTACACGACTCCCGCGATCGCATCGCCGCGGCTCTGGTCACCCGACGATCCTTACCTTTATTCGGTCGAGAATGTCATCAGTCAGAATGGCAAGGTCATCGACCTGACAAACCAGCTGCTGGGCTTTCGCTGGTTCAAGTTCGATCCCAAGGAAGGATTTTTCCTCAACGGAAAGTATCTAAAGATCCGCGGAACTAATCGCCATCAGGATTTCAAAGGCCTCGGGAACGCGTTGCCAAACGCACTGCACGTTCGCGATATGGAGTTGATCAAGGACGCTGGTTTCAACTTCGTCCGCTTAGCTCACTATCCGCAAGATCCCGCCGTCCTTCACGCCGCTGACCGTCTCGGACTGATGCTGTGGGAAGAGACGCCGCTCGTCAACTACATCACTGATTCGCCCGGGTTTACGGCGAATTCGTCGACGATGCTCCGCGAGATGATCCGTCAGCACCGCAATCACCCGTCGGTGATCATGTGGGGCTACATGAACGAGATCTTTCTGCTGCCGCGTCACGTCGGGCCCGAGATCTACAAACCGAGCGTAAAGCTCGCGAACGAACTCGAAGAAATAATCCGTGCCGAAGACCCGACCCGCGTCACCGCCACCGCCTTTCACGGCAACGAGGTTTATAACAAAGAAGGCATCGGCGACATCGCCCAGATAACGGGTTGGAATCTCTACAACGGTTGGTATTCGGGCGTTTTCGACGATTTTGGCAAGTTCATGGACGACCAGCACAGGCGTTACCCTAACCGCGTTCATTTCATCAGCGAATACGGTGCGAACGGCGATCAGCGGCTGCACTCGTCAAACCCGCGGCGTTTCGACTCGACCACCGAATGGCAGCGTATGTTCCACGAATCGCACCTGAAACAGATCAACGAACGGCCGTACATCGCCGGCAGCGCGATCTGGAACCAGTTCGATTTCGGAGCCGAACAGCGCGGCGAGACCATCCCGCACCTCAATCAAAAAGGGATGTATACCTACGACCGCAAGCCAAAGGACATCCACTTCTTTTATAAGGCCAGCTTCTCGGATGACCCTGTGCTGCACGTCGCTCTGAACGATAGAAAACACTTCGCCGACCAGCCCGGCGTCGAGCAGACAATAGACGTTTACACGAATCTTGAAGAGGCCGAGCTGATCGTCAACGGCCGTTCGTATGGAAAGAAGAAGCCAGAAGCTCCGCGACGGATTACTTGGAGCGGTATCGATTTTCGCGACGGTGTAAATGTCGTGACGGCCCGCGGAACTTCGAAGGGAAAGCCGATCCTCGATATTGCCCGGGTCAACTTCAAAACGATAACTGTTAACTCGCCCGAGATCGCGATCAACGTCGGCTCGAACGCATACTTCACAGATCCGACCGGTCGAGTTTGGCTGCCCGATCAGCCTTACCAGGCGGGCAGTTGGGGATTTATCGGCGAAAAAGCAAAGTTCATCTACTCGCAGCCGCCGGACCGCAACGTCCGAGGCACGCTCGACGACCCGCTCTTCCAAACAATGCAGGAAGGCCTGAGCGAGTATCGTGTTGATGTACCGTCTGGAACATACGAGGTCGAATTGCTCTTTGCGGAAATGCGGCACGACGATGCGGGAAAGCGGCGTTTTGACGTGTTGGTCAATGATGAGCTGTTTATAAAGGGCCTCGACCTGGCCGACGACGTCGGCCGGAGCCGAATGTACACAAAGTCGGCGCGTTTTCGTACCTCGGGCGGCATCACGGTCACATTTTCGCCGGCCGCCGGCGAGGTCATACTTAGTGGTCTCAGGGTACGGCGGATCCGCTGATGGTCCGCTGATATAGGTCCCAAATGGCTTGCACAGTGTCCCAATGTGTGATATTAAGTTAACGTTAACTTATTTGCATCTCTTTTCGGTTCGGATGATCAAGAAGAAATCGGTAACACTAAACGATATAGCGGCACGCAGCGGCGTCGCCGCGATGACGGTTTCCCGCGTGATAAACCGCAGCGGGTATGTTAGCGAGGAAACACGAAGGCGGGTTCAAGCCGCGGTCGAAGAAATGAATTACCGCCGCAACGGCCTCGCCCGGAGCCTCAAACGGCAGCGGACCGAAACCGTCGGCCTCGTACTCGGCGACATCTCAAATCCATACTCGACCGAGCTCGCAAACGCCGTCCGCGAGAGCCTTTCGGCGAAGGGCTACAACGTATTCATCTGCATCAGCGAACACAGTGCGAAAGAGGATATTTCGGCGTTCGACTCGCTCGTCGATCATAACGTTGACGGGTTGATCGTCGCTACCAGATCGAATAAAGAGGGCGACAAACATCTTGCGTCGTTCGCCGACACATCGCTTCCGATCGTCGCCGTGGGCCGGGATTTTCGTCACGAAAACGTCGACAATGTTTCGGCCGACAACTATCGGGGCGGATTTGAGGCCACCCAGCACCTCATCGATCTAGGCCACAAACGAATTGCATTTCTAGGAGCCGCCTACGAAGACCGTAAGAGCCTGAAGCGGCTCGCGGGCTATCTCGACGCCCTTGAAAAACATTGCATCGTGGTTGATGAAAGGCTGATCACAGGTCGCAGCGGAGCGATCGGCGACGTTCCAGGATATTCAACAGAGAAAGTCGGCTACGAGGGAATGAAACGGATACTCGCTCTACCAAAGAAACCAACAGCCGTCTTCGCTCGCAACGACTTTACGGCGGTCGGGGCGATCTCGGCGATCAAAGAGGCGGGCTTATCGATCCCCGGTGACATCGGCATCGTCGGATTCGACGATATACCGCTCGCCGCGCACATGATGCCGGCGTTGACCACCGTCCGCCAGCCCATGCGAGAGCAGGGGCAGATCGCCGCCGAGATGCTTTTGAGGCGTCTGGACTCAGCGGACGAGGTCCGCCGCGAAGAGCGAATTCTCGGCTGCGAACTGATCGTTCGCGGCTCGACGGTCGGCTAGAAGGAACGAAAAACGATCAGCCCGCAAACTCGTTACGCTGTTCTGATAACGTTATCACAAACGATTGGGCGGCTGGGACCGCGAATTTTCTGACGCGATAATATGCAAGAGATCTCAAACGCTCAACCGACCGGCCGATTCCAGTTTCGCGGCGTCCGATGGGTGATCATTTCGCTGATATTTTTCGCGACGCTGATCAACTACATCGACCGGCTGACCATCTCGGTTCTCGGGCCGGTGATAGTTGAACGGCTGCAGCTGACCAATACCGAGTTTGGCAGCATCGCGACGTGGTTTCTCTTTGCGTACACGCTCAGTCAGGCCCTCTCGGGCAAGCTGTATGACAAGATCGGGATCAAGAAGGGCTTTTCGATATCGATCGTCATTTGGTCGCTTGCCGGTATCGCAACAGCGTTTGCTACGGGATTGAGATCGTTATCGCTTTGCCGGTTTATCCTCGGGCTTGGTGAAGCCGGCAACTGGCCCGGAGCGGCGAAGACCGTTGCGGAATGGTTCCCGGCCCGTCAGCGTGCCCTCGGCATGGCGATCTTCAACAGCGGAGCCGCGATCGGTTCGATCGTCGCCCCGCCTATGATCTACGGCCTGTTCGCCTATTACGGCGACTGGCATCAGGTCTTTATCGTCACCGGACTTCTCGGATTTGTCTGGCTGATCCTGTGGTGGCTTGTATACGATAAACCCGAGTCGCATAAGTGGCTGACAAAAGAGGAGCTTGCGGTGATCCGCGAGAACGAAGACGGCGCGGAAAACACTGCTGCGGCGAAACCGGTCGGCTGGTTCCGGCTCCTTCAATTTCGACAGACTTGGTCGGTCATTGTCGCCCGTTTTCTTGTTGATCCGGTCTGGTGGCTTTACATCACGTGGCTTCCACTTTATCTGAGCAAGGTACATGGATTTGACCTAAAGCAGATCGGCCTCTTTGCGTGGGTTCCGTACGTTGCCGCTGATGCGGGGAGCCTTTTCGGTGGATGGCTCTCGGGATTCCTGATCGGTCGCGGGTGGTCGGTCAACGCGGCGAGAAAAGCGGTTATCATTTTCGCCGCGGCCCTGATGCCCGCAGGCATTCTAGCGGCATTCACTAGCGATGCGATGACGGCACTCGGTATGATCGCGGTCGTTCTTTTCGGATTTCAGGTCTGGATCAACAACGTTCAGACTCTGCCGAGCGATTTCTTTCCGTCAACCGCTGTTGGCTCGGTCGCCGGCCTCGGCGGAATGGGAGCCGGCATCGGCTCGATGATATTTATCTTTACGACCGGTTGGGTCGTGGACAATTTTTCGTACACACCGATCTTGGTTACGGCCGGCATCCTTGCGCCGGTAGGCACGCTGGCGCTGGTCCTGCTCGCCGGGCGGATCGAAAAGGTCGATCTCGAAAGAACTTAAAGGAGAACTCTAATTCATCATGGATAACTTTTTTGATTTTACGGGCAAGGTGGTGCTCGTGACCGGTGCCTCGAGCGGTATTGGCCGTGCGACCGCTGAGCTGTTCGGCCGCCTTGGAGCTTCGGTCGCTCTCACATACAACAAGAACAGATCGGGGGCTGAAGCCGCGGTCGAGGCCATATCCAGCTATTCGACAACAGACGCACAGGGCGGAACTGCCGGCACCGCCGTCGGTACGGCCGTGGCAAGGGCGATCGCCCTCGAGGTCGACGTTCGTGACAACACTCAGATCACAAAAATGGTCCGCGATGTCGAAGAAAGCCTCGGCAAGGTCGACATTCTCGTCAATAACGCGGGTTCGCTCGTCGAGCGCCTGAAGACCTTGGACTTGACGGAGGAGCGTTGGGATGAAGTGATGAATCTCAACACGCGGAGCGCATTTTTCGCTGCTCAGGCCGTGATCCCGGGAATGCTCGAGAAAGGCGCCGGCTTGATCATCAACGTTACCTCGATCGCCGGCCGCAACGGAGGAGCACTCGGCTCGATCCATTATTCGTCCGCAAAATCGGCGGTTCTGACGATGACAAAAGGCCTTGCAAAGGAATTTGCAGCTCAGAACATCCGCATCAACGCCGTCTCGCCAGGCGTGATAGACACGCCATACCACGAGACCTTCACCACCGCCGAAGTGATGGAAAACCTGCGGAAAGCGATCCCGATGGGCCGCGAAGGCCGCTCATCGGAAGTCGCCAGTGTTATCGCCTTTCTCGCCTCCGACGCAGCCAGCTACCTCTGCGGCGAGACGATCGAGATCAACGGCGGCCTACTGATGGATTAGCAATGAGTCGACCAAACTTGCTAGTGAAAATTAGCTGCTTTCTCGCCCTTGCCTTAGCGGCAGGGTTCGCGAATTCGCAGGAACTGCTTGGCACATACCAGGTCCGCGTGTCACTCGACCGCCCCAACTGGACATATGAGATCGGGGAAACGCCGAAGTTTTCTGCATCAGTAACACTAAATAATTCGCCTGTCCCGGGCTTGCCGCTTAAGTATTCATGCGGGCCGGAAATGATGCCTCCGAGGATCGAGCGAACGGCTACTACCGCCACCTCAGCGACTGAGATCAATGCGGGTACGATGAACTCGCCTGGCTTTCTACGGTGTGTGGTAACGGTCGAGAAAAATGGCCGCATCTACCGAGGACTCGCCACAGCAGCTTTCAGGCCTGATTTAATTAAGCCCACGGTTACGGAGCCTGCCGACTTCGATAAGTTTTGGAAAGACGGGCTCGACCGGCTCGGCAAGATCGCGATCGAACCTCGACTCGAGCATCTCCCTGCCTCGTCGACAGCGAAAGCTGATGTCTATCACGTGAGCTTTCAAACAGTTGGCACCGGGCTCAGCCCGACAAGCCGCATTTACGGCATTCTCGCCGTGCCCAAAGGCCCTGCAGGCCAGAAATATCCCGCGCTTCTCCGCGTTCCGGGAGCCGGCGTCAGGCAATACAACGGGAACATCCCGCTGGCTGAATCCGGCATTGTCTCGCTCGAGATCGGCATCCACGGAATTCCGGTCACGCAGCCGCAATGGTTCTACGACGATCTCAGAAACTCGGCCCTGAACCGCTACATGCTCTACAACATGGACGACCGCGAGGCGTATTACTACCGCCGCGTTTTCCTTTCGGTAGTGCGAGCGAACGACTTCCTCGTCGCGCTTCCACAGTATGACGGAAGGAATCTGGGCGTTATCGGCGGTAGCCAAGGTGGGGTCCTCGCGATCGTAACGGCAGCATTGGATCCGCGAGTAAAAACTATTGCCGCATCGTACCCCGCAATGTCCGATATGATCGGCTACGGCAGCGAAAGGGCCGGCGGGTGGCCGCATCAGTTTCGCGATCCAAAGAACCGCACGAAAGAAAAGGTCGAAACGGCCGCATATTACGACGCGGTGAATTTTGCCAAGCGGCTTAGGATCCCGGGAATTTACTCTTGGGGATTTAACGACGAGGTCTGCCCGCCGACGTCGATCTATGCGGCCTACAACTCGATCTCGGCCCCTAGAACGCTGCTGTTGGGCCTCGAGATGGGCCACGCGAATTCCGCCGAACAAACCGCAAGGATGAATGAATGGATCGAACGATCGCTGAAAAACTAGGAGGATCAGTCCGACGCATGAGGCTCGCCTTTCTGCTAGCTCTCCTTTTCATTGCAGCGATCGATCTCGCGGCGCAGGACGAATCGCCAGCTCAGCCACCTAAGCCAAGGGCGACGATCGCTGGCGGAAAGTACGGCCCCCTCGAGAGAAATGTCTTCGACCTCTGGGTACCGGAATCGAAAAAGCCGGTGGGTCTTATGGTCCATATCCACGGAGGTGGTTTTGTGAACGGTGACAAAAATTCCCTGTCGCCAAACCTCCTGAAGAGGCTTCTCGACAATAAGATCGCCGTGATGGCGATCAATTACAGCCTAATGCCACAGTACATCTATCCGCAGGCGTACCGTGACGCGGCCCGCGCTATCCAATTCGCGCGATCAAACTCGAGCAAATGGAATATAGATAAGGCAAGGATCGGAGCTATGGGCAGTTCGGCAGGCGGTTTGACGTCGCTCTGGCTGGGCTTTCACGATGATCTCGCCGATCCGAAGGCGTCCGATCCAGTCCTTCGTGAGTCCACGCGGCTGCGGGTTCTCGCGGTCTGGTCTGCACAAACGACACTCGTTCCCGAGATCGTCGGCCCGCGTGTGGGCGAAGCGACGTTGAAACACAGTTTCTACACCGGACGATTCTTCGGCATGAAAGCGGCCGAGATGTCCGGAGAAAGAGCCAAAGCCCTAACCAAAGAAGCCTCGCCGCTCACGCACCTGACCAAAGACGACCCGCCCGTTTGGGCACATTACAGCGTCGCAAATAAGCCGCAGACGGCTGATACAACGACCAGCGACGCGATCCACCACCCGTATTTTGGCAAGGTCCTCAAAGAGGAAATGGATAAGCTCAGGGTTGAATGCAAGCTCAGACACAAAGATGATGGTAAGGCGATAAATGATGATGTGACAGCATTTATCCTGAAATATCTAAAGTAGTACAGCAATTATGAATCGATCCTATACTTTGCTCGTTTTATCTCTCTTGGTGCCCATTCTCGTCGGGTCGATCCCGGCTCAGGACAAGCAGGAACTCGAGGCCGAAAAGGTTGCGGCACGCGATCTGAGGGGCGAACATCCCTTGACCGTCCTTTCGCGGACCAAACCTTCCGCGTTGAAGAGAGATCTGCATGGCGTTCACCCGAGAGTCTACCTAACACAAGCCGACCTCGAATCGCTTAAGAAAAAGGCGAAGACGCATCCGGAACTCTGGCAAACGGCTCTCTCCCGCGTGCGAGCTCTCACGACGGAGCCGGCTCCGGCCCCAGCGCAGGAGCGTCGCGTCCAGAACGAGGTTGGGCTTGGAATAGCGGAGGCCGCTTTCGTCTACAAGATCACGGGCGACAAGAAATACCTCGACGCCGCAAAGAAATACGTAGACGCAGGGATCAGTTACGATGTATGGGGCTATATCTATAACAAGCCAAACGTCGACCTTGCGGCCGGACATCTTCTTTACGGAATGGGCTGGGGCTACGACCTGCTTTATCACGATCTGACGCCTGCCGAGCGGACACGGATACGTGAAAAACTCGTCAAGCAGGCCCGTCTTCTCTACGATTTCTTCCTCCCTAAGTCACGAGGAAAGACCTACGCATACAGCCAGAATCACACGTTCATCCCGATCTCGGGGCTCGCCATTACAGCTTATGCATTGATGGACGAAACGCCTGAGGCCAAGGAATGGGCCGCTCTCTCGCGTGCGATCTTTGACCGCGTACTCGCGACTTATACCGAGGACGGCTACTTTTACGAGAGCATGGAGTACTGGATCTTCTCAACGCCGTGGCTGGTCCATTATATGGACGCGCATCACCATGCAACAGGCGAAGATCTCTACGCGACCACGCCGGGATTCAAAAACGCTCACACATACGTTGCACATATCACACTTCCCGGAGCTGAATTCAACTTCGATTTTGGTGATATCTATGCGGGCCCGATCACCCGGGCTCGCAAAGGAAACGACTACGAACGTGAACGGATAAACGGAAAGTTTAGAACGAATTACAACATATTGTTTAATCTTGCTTCGAGGTATTCCAGCGGCGAAGCGCAGGGCGTTGCCGAGTGGCTACGGTCCAAGGGACAGGTAAACGCCGAAGAGGTCTGGAGCTTCATATGGTACAACCGGACGATCAAGGCTGTGCCGATCGAACGTCAGCCTACGAGACACTATTTCGAAGACCATGGCGTCGTTTTTTGGCGATCATCGTGGAAGGATGACGCGACCGCGTTCGCATTCAAAGCCGGTCCGCCTGAGGGACATGCGGCCACTGCAAAAGTCAAAGCGTTTCCCGAATGGCGTCTTTCCAGCGGGCACGCACATCCCGACTCGGGCAGCTATATCGTCTGGGCGGATGGCAAATACCTGACCGGCGATTCGGGCTACGCTGGCGTGCCGATGACAGAGCATCACAATACCTTGGTATTCGATGGCCTCGGACAGCACAAGGAAGGAAAAGGCCACGATGTTTTCGTTGGCGTTTCGTACGACCGAATGAACCAGATAAAGATCGAAAAGGTCGCGATGAACGACAAGGATGTGGAGATCGTCGCGAACATCGCACCAGCCTACGAACCTGAGGTCGGCGTCAAAAAGTTCAGGCGTACGTTCAAATTCTCTGCTCCGGGCACTTTCTGGGTCGACGATACGATCGAACTTGAGCAGCCTCGAATAGTCACGTCATTTGTGCATTCCGATAACGAGATCAAAGCAGTATCGGACCGCAGGTTCTTATTTGAGCCCGGAGGAACGCAGCTTAGCGTCGAACTGCTCAAGCCCGAAACGCTTGACGCAAAACCCGAGGTTAATATCCTGACTGCTCCTGGGCGTCCCGGCTCGGTCGACAAGGGCGAACGCGAAGAACGTGGCGTTCGGCTGAACATATCGACCAAGGAAAAGGTCAAGGCAGTAGACTTTAAGCTGAAACTGCAGATCGAACGGCCTCAATAGCCGTAAGCCGCAGGATCAGAGAGCACGAAAAGGCAGATCGCATGCGGTCTGCCTTTTCTGTTCTATAATGTTATTGAACTCGTCAATATGGAGCCGCTTGCAAATCGCATAAGACCTTTAACCTTAGATGATTACGTCGGGCAACTTCATCTTGTCGGTGAAGGCAAGCCACTTCGGCTTGCGATCGAGCAGAAGCACATTTTCTCATTCGTTTTATGGGGAACGCCGGGAACAGGCAAGACGACGCTCGCCCGAATATATGCGAACGCGATAAATGCTGAGTTTTACGAGCTTTCGGCTGTTTCTGCTGGTAAGGACGATATCAGAAAGATCGTTTCTGGCAGGGCTGATGTGAGGCAACCTGAACTCGCTCCGCAAAGCCCGAAGACCGAAGACACAAGACCGAAAGTTCTCTTTTTAGACGAGATCCACCGTTTCAACAAGGCTCAGCAGGATTTTCTGCTTCCGTTTGTCGAGAATGGCCAGCTCGTTCTGATCGGAGCGACGACGGAGAATCCGAGTTTCGAAGTTATTCCTGCGCTATTGTCTCGTCTCAGGGTTTTCGTCTTAAATGAACTCACCGAGGAGGATATGTCGACGATCGTAGATCGTACAGGCTATGATCTCGACGACGAAGCCAAGGCCTGGCTGATCGCGATGGCAAACGGCGACGCACGCCAGGCGATCACGATGATCGAGAATACCTCGCAGCTTTACGAAGAGATCACGCTCGAAACTCTCAAAGAAGCCCTCCAGGCGAAGTTCCTGCGTTACGACAAGAAGGGCGAGGAGCACTATAACGTCATCAGCGCGTTCATAAAATCAATGCGGGCCGGCAAACCGGACGCCGCGATGTATTACCTCGCCCGTATGGTCGACGCCGGCGAAGACCCGAAATTCATTGCTCGGCGAATGGTCATCTTTGCGTCAGAAGACATTGGCCTTGCCCAGCCGACAGCTCTTGTCGTCGCAAATTCAGTTTTCCGCGCCGTCGAAACTATCGGCTATCCCGAATGCACGCTAAATTTAGCCCACGGCGTCGCCTACCTTGCGAATGCCGCCAAAGACCGTTCGGCAACGGATGCGATCGGTGCGGCGATAGATGACGTCAAGAAATTCGGGAACCTGCCGGTGCCAATGAAGATCCGTAATGCTCCGACCAAACTTATGAAGAACCTAGGCTATGGGAAGGACGAAGGTACCGACCCCGAAGGCGATCTGATGCCCGCGAAACTGAGAGGGCGACGGTATTTCGAGTAGGCCATCGCTTGGATACCCTTGGTTCGACGATCTCGAGGAAAATACCAAACGCCCTCGATCTTGGCGACTTGCCGGTAGTCGCTTAAAAGCTAGGATGATACCCATATGCATATCATGATCCGCATCGCCCTGTTCTTTTTACTTCTAGTTTCCGTTAACGCCCAAGCTGAGACGGACCTCGTTCCCACTCGCGAAATGGATCGAATAAACTGGATGGATTTCAGAGCGGTCGTACCGTCAAAGGTCAACACGGTACTCCTTCCGACCGGAACGCTCGAGCCTCACGGCGTAGCCAATAACGGAGCGGATAACACGGCACCGACCGCAATTGCGAAAGCGATAGCCCAGCGAGCGAATGCGATGATCGCTCCGACGCTTCCGTATGGCATTACGGGATCGATGGAAGCCTACCCGGGAGCTTTTCAGATCAGCGAGGCAGCCTACAGGCCTTTCGTAAAGCAGATTCTCGAGGGCCTCGCGAAGAACGGTTTCAAGAATATAATCATCATTAATGGCCACGGCGGCGGGCAAACAGCAGTTCTGCAATCAGTGGCTGCGGAAGTTGCCGTCGAGAAGCGCGTTCGCACGCTGGTCGTAAACTGGTGGTCGTTCGCGGCGGACGAGACGAAAGAGGTGTTCGGCGAGGACGGCGGCCACGCGGGATGGAATGAAACGGCTTTTATCCAAGCGATCGATAAGACGCTCGTTCACCCCGAAAAATACACCGGATCCGAAATGACCACAGCGTATCCTGCGGCCGGAACGTGGTCGGCTGTGCCATTCCCTTCTTCGATCGGGCTTTATCAGAAAGGCCAGGGCTTTCCAAAGTTTGATCAGGCAAAGGCCGATCTTTACTTTAAGAAGGTCACCGATAAAATAGCCGGTCTCGTCATCGATACGGTCAAAAAATGGGATCTGGCTGGGCTGTAGCAAAGAAAAACGAAACTTTACACACCCATTATACGTCATCTAATATGACCGAAAGACGTTTTTGGTCAGCAGTCACTCAATATGAAGGACGCCACACAGTCAAAAAGCACCCGCGAAGCGATACTCGACGCCACCGACCGATTGCTCGCGCGGTACGGCTACAAGAAGATGTCGATCCAGGACCTCGCTGACGAGGTCGGCATCGGCAAAGGCAGCATCTATTTACACTTTACGAGCAAAGAAGAGATCGCGTTGTCGCACATCGACCGGATCATCGATCGGCTTAAGTCGTCTCTTGACGAGACATCGCGGTCAAAGCTTTCGCCGGAGAAGAAACTCAGAAAGATGCTTATCGACCGTGTGATGATGCGGTTCGATAGCGTACAGCATTACTCGCAGAGTCTAAACGAACTGCTTGCTCACCTCCGGCCTCGCTTACTGGAGCGGCGCCGGCAGTATTTTGAGGAAGAGGCTCGGATCTTTGCCAGCGTGCTCGCCGAGGGAAAAGCAGCAGGAATATTTGGGCTCAAGGATCCGGTCGAAACTGGCCGAACTCTGCTCGATGCATCGAACGCTCTGCTTCCCTACGGACTCAGCGCATATGAGTTGGGCGAACGAGACACCATCGAGAAAAAAACGAACAATGTTGCCGACCTCGTGCTCAACGGATTGTTAAAGAAGTAGGATGAGATCTCGTTCGAATATATTTGTTTTCCCCGTTCTTCTCGCGATCCTGGTTCCGGTCGCTGCCGTGGGCCAAGTTCGAAGAGTCGAAAAAGGCACCTTAAGCTCATCCGAACTGCCCCGGATCACCGTAACGGTAGATAAGGCGTTTACGTATGTCGGTCGCTTCGATTTCATTCTTAAAGGAATTGCAAAGGGCGAACGCTTCATCTTTGTCGATGCCGGCCGGGGCAAGACCGTCAATCGTCTTTTTATTGCTCAGTTCGAAGGATTTCTTCCGGACCAGCCTCATACCTATAACTATAGTTTCGCTAACGCCGAGCTGATGGCCGGCTACAAATTCCGCCAAAACACATATGCCTACAGCAACGCGGAGGCAGCACGGTCGAATCCTGATGCTGAGGCAGCACTGACCTCGAAGTTTCTTCGCGAGCGAGGATTCAAGCTCGAAGACGAACTAATGATGTCCCGATTCCTAACCGTTCCCGATGCTGAACGGAAGAATGAACTCATTCTTTTCTACCTCGAAAACGTTTCGACGACCGGAAAGACCATTTCAGACTTCTACTCGGGCGACGAAGAAACCGCTGTCTGGCGGGGCATTTCAGTAGGGCTCACGGCAAGGTCTCGAAAGGCCTTTCAGGTTTCCGCACTTCCTTAACACTTAATAGACTGGAGAGATTTTCATGCCTAGATCATTAACACTTTTCGCGATCATTGCTATTTTTTCGCTTTCAACCATCGCACAGCAGCAGCCCGACATGGCTATCGACGCCGCGACACGCGCCACGGTGCTCGAAAATCTGATCAAGGAGTTGGACCGCGGCTATGTCTTTCCCGACGTCGCCAAGAAACTCGACGCCGACCTACGGAAACGCCAGGCCGCTAAGGAGTTCGATTCGATCACATCAGCCCAGGCCTTCGTCAAAAAGCTTACTGAGGACCTTCAGGCGATCAGCAAGGACAAGCACCTGCGAGTAAGATTCTCGGCGGAACGCATTCCACTTCGGACCGAACGTGGCGAACCGACGGAGGCCGAGCGCGAACAGATGCGCTGGATGTCGCGACGCATGAATTTTGGCTTCGAGCGAGTCGAACGACTGAACGGCAACATCGGATATGTCGATCTGCGCGGATTCAGCGACCACGAGGCGGGTGCAGAAACAGTCGCTGCTGCGATGAAGTTCCTTGAGAATACGGAATCGATCATCTTTGACCTAAGGCAGAATGGCGGCGGCAGCCCGTTCATGGTCGCGTTGATCAGTTCTTACCTCTTCGGCGACAAACCGGTTCACCTTAACAGCCTTTACTTTCGTCCGGCGGACCGCACCGATGATTTCTGGACCAAACCTGAGACCGCTAAGGTCAAGTTTCCAAACAAAGACGTCTACATCCTGACCGCCAATCGAACATTCTCAGCCGCCGAGGAATTTACATATAACCTCAAGAACCTGAAACGAGCCACGATCGTCGGCGAAACGACTGGCGGTGGAGCCCATCCCGGCGGCGTGCAGCGTCTGCACGATCATTTTGGCGTATTCGTTCCGACCGGCCGAGCGATCAACCCGATCACGAAGACGAATTGGGAAGGCACTGGCGTCGAACCGGACATCAAAGTGCCGAAGGAACAGGCCCTGAAGGTCGCCTACATTTCAGCCCTAAAAAAGTCATTGGCGAACATCAAAGACGAGGGTGCGAAAAATGGCGTAAAGCAGTTGATCGACGAGACTCAGAAAGAACTGGATCAGCTGATCGCGGGCAAATAAACTGTAGACCGATTATGAAGAGCACCTATTCCCGGGACGATCAGCAACCCGGGTCAGGTGCTCTTACCTTTTCCAGTAATTCTTGATCTTCAAGTCAAGATAAGGAAATGCACAATACTCAACGGCTCTCCCTCCGTCTCGAAGCTTTTCGACCATTCGAACCGCCGCGTCGGCATTGCGCGTGTGTACGACGATCGTCGCTGCTCGCTGTAGCTCGGGATTATCATGCAGAAACTCGGCGATCGCATAGCCCGTGCGGCCAAAATCATTGTGATCGTTTGATTCGTAATGGTGCGGGAGCAGGTCGTGATCTAGAAAGATTGCATCGTAAGTATCGTCCCTAAGTAGATCCCTCGCTTCATCGACGTTTGCTGCAATGGCGAGTTCGTCTCCGTCAAAACGCTTCTTGAACCAGCGATGCCTGCGTTCGTCATCGTCAAGAAGCATTACGCTGATAGGCGCACGCTCGGCCCCGAGGTCGGCCAGGCCCAGTCTGATCATAATGCTCTTCAAAAGGCCCATATCGCCAACAAACCAAGCGGTTACTATAGCATAGCGGCGGTCCGCGGCTAAGGTAAAGTGGACGTGGCCGGCCGGATTTTTCACCGCCTCAAATGCGGTGCTATAATCCGACATCGGCAGGTTTGGATGACAGCAAAAACTGAAAGAAAAGGACCAGAGCTGCGTGCAGTTTCCGGTTTCGCGGATACGATGAACGAGATACCGCAAGAGTGCCCTAAGTGCTTTGGCACAGGGATGGAGATCGTCGAAGGCAAGGGAGCTCGCGTCTGTGATTGCCGCCGTCTGAAGACCCGAAACGACGTTCTCGAAAAGGTACGCGTGCCGCGGCGCTACGATGGATATCACTTCTCTAACTATAAACCACAGACACCATCGCAGACTGCAGCATTCAAATTCGCCCAAGGGTTGACCCACGAGTATCCGGCCGTCGATCGCGGGCTTTTGCTGATGGGCAGTGTCGGCGTCGGGAAGACCCACCTGGCGGTCTCGATCCTGAAGGGCCTATCTGAACGCGGATTTGCTTGCCTGTTCTATGAATTTGGTGCTCTGCTAAAGGAGATCCAGGATTCGTACAATCCGAACACACACGCGTCGGAACTCGGCGTCCTCGCACCTGTTCTGAATACTGAGATACTCGTGCTCGACGAACTCGGAGCTTCAAAGCCGACCGATTGGGTTCGTGACACCATGGCTCATATCATCAACAGCCGGTACAACGACCGAAAGCTGACGATCTTTACGACAAATTATCTGGATGATCGTCGGACGGAACGGGATGAAACGCTTGAGGACAGGATCGGCACGCGGCTTCGTTCGCGGCTATTCGAGATGTGTAAGACAGTAACGATGGACGGGCGTGATTACAGGCGTTCGTTCGATCACTCTGGAAGCATAGGTTAATACGAACCAGCGATCACAGTAGATTTGACGCCGCTTGCCTCTTGAGCGATCTTGACTCCGACCGAGGCTCCGATTCGGGTCGCACCTGCCTCGAACATCGCTCGTGCGTCGTCAATTCCCTTCACACCGCCCGAAGCCTTTACGCCAAGGGCCGAACCAACGGTTTGACGCATCAAGGCGACGTCATTTGCTGTCGCACCGCCCTTGGCAAATCCCGTCGAGGTCTTAACAAAATCTGCACCGGCATTCTTTGCTGCCAGGCAGGCTCTCACCTTTTCTTCGTCGGTCAGCAGAGCGGTCTCAATGATGACCTTGCACAGAATGCCGTTCTCGTGGGCAGCCTCGGCTACTGCTCTTATATCGTCTTCGACGAGGCAGTCGTCGCCTGATTTCAGGGCTCCGACGTTGATGACCATATCGACCTCACGTGCACCATTGAAGATCGCCCGACGAGTTTCATAGGCCTTGACGTCAGGCAACGTAGCTCCTAGCGGGAATCCGATCACAGTGCATACCGGAACGCCGGACGATCTCAGAAATCCGGCAGCCGTCTTTACCCATGACGGATTGACGCAGACCGATGCAAAACCGTATTTGGCGGCCTCGTCACAAAGTTTTTTGATGTCAGATTCCGAGGCTTCAGGCTTAAGCAGCGTGTGGTCGATCAGGCCAGCCCAATCGCGTGCAGTCGCGGTTTCGCCGAGTACGATGCCAATGCGCTCGGCCCCAGCATCTACGATGCGCTGAACGTCGGCGTGACAAAATGAAGGACAATCGTCACCGCCAAGCTTGGATAGAACCAGCTCCGTTATCTGATCAACGAGCCTGTCGTAGTTTCCGTTCTGCATACCTTACTTTCGATAAGAGCGATCGATCGAATCGATCTTTCCGACTCGTTTCTGATGCCTTTCTTCCGACAACTCAGTGCCTATGAATGCTTCAATAATGGCCCGCATCTCGTCCATCGTGTTTTGGCCGGCCCCGAGCGTCAGCACGTTTGCACCATTATGCTCGCGAGAGTTCCTTGCCAAAGTCGGCGAATAGCACGCCGCCGCACGCACGCCGGGAACCTTGTTGGCGGCCATCGCACTGCCGATCCCTGCACCGTCAACGATGATCCCAATGTCGACCTGCTTTGCGGCAACCGATCGAGCCACCGAGTGAGCAAAGTCAGGATAATCCACCGCTTTTTCGCTATCGGTGCCAAAATCACGGACGTTCAGCCCGAGATCGCTCAGCATTTCTTTGATACTTTCTTTTGTCTCAAAGCCGCCGTGATCGGCTCCGATCGCCACCGAACGCACTTTCGACGCCGTTTGTCGCGGCTCCTTTCGGATGAGCTCGATGCGTTTATCTTTGACGATATCCTCGGCAAGCGAAGTGAACTTTGCATTCGCAGCGATCCGGAGCCGGGCACCTTCGTCAAGCCCGCGCAGATCGTCCTCGGTCAACAGCGACTTGGCAGACTCATCACGATCCCATTCACGATAGTGCCTCTCGCGAAGCGAGTTCACGATGACGTGCTCAGGCTCCGTAGGCGCGGCCGGTGGCTCACCGCCTTCTGTCGGCACCGTCGCCAGGACCTGGCGGACCAAAGCCCTCACCCGATCGCGTGTTTCATTTGTCGTTTCTGCCATGCGCCGCTTCGAAAGCTTGAATCTCTACCGCTCTTTGAATAGTATTTCTAAAAACCGACACATTCAAACTTACGAGAATATTATGGCTGCACAGTCGCCCGAGCTGGAAGTATCAGAATTTCGCAACGACAACATCGACGTGATGTACTCGGCCGCCGAGATCAGTTCGCGAATCAAAGAGTTGGGAGCACAACTGACCGCTGAGTATGCCGGCAAGGAACTCGTCCTGGTTGGAATACTGAAAGGCTCGTGCGTATTTCTCGCCGATCTGATGCGCGAGATCGACCTGCCGCTGATGATCGACTTCATGGCCGTGTCGAGTTACAAAGACGGCACTGTCTCGTCGGGCGACGTCGAGATCCTAAAGGATCTGACAAACCCGATCCGCGATAAACACGTGCTAATAGTCGAAGACATCGTCGACACCGGCCTGACGCTGACCCGGCTCATCGAAATGCTTGGCACTCGCGGTGCTACGTCGATCAAGATCGCAAGCTTCCTCGATAAGCCGGAACCTCGCATCAACAAGGCTTTGGTCGTCGACTACAAAGGCTTTGAGATCCCGAACAAGTTCGTCGTCGGCTATGGCCTCGATGCCGCTGGCCGATACCGCAATCTCCCATTTATCGGGGTCGTTATCGACCCTTCTGTAGCGTAAAATACTTGAGGCATATTTCCGGAATTGGACTTGACCCCGCCGGGACCTTTCCGTATAATTCAAGTTTTTCGACTTGTGCCTAACCGCGCTTGTCATTAGGAGCTAACTAGAATGAGCTACTCGATAATTAAGACTGGTGGAAAGCAGTTCGCGGTGGAAAGCGGACAGACGCTTCGTGTGCCGTCGCTGACTGCAGAGGCCGGAGATAAGGTCGACATCGATACGCTTTTTGCGGATGGAAAGGCGGCTGCCGGCTCGGTGAAGGCCACGGTCGTCGGCCACGGCAAGGGCGATAAGGTCATCGTCTTCAAGAAGAAGCGCCGCAAGCAGTACAAGCGTAAGCAGGGCCACAGGCAAGGTTTCACGGAAATTACGATAGATTAGGAGAATCGTTGGTCATCGCTCTTTGATCGTTGTTTTGGCAATGATCCTTGATCGACTATCGACCATCAAGGCTTTATGGCACATAAGAAAGGCGTAGGTTCATCACGAAACGGCCGCGATTCAGCGGCACAACGGCTTGGCATTAAGAAGTTTGGCGGCGAGCACGTACTCGGCGGCAATATCCTTGCACGTCAGCGCGGCACCAAGTGGAAGCCCGGCTCGAACGTCGGTCGCGGTAAGGACGACACGTTGTTCTCGTTGATCGAGGGCTTTGTTAAGTTTGAGGACAAGGGCCGCAAGGGCAAGTTTATCAGCGTGTACGCCGAAGGTGCTCCTGAACTTGCAACGAACGCTGGTTAGTTCTTATTTCGCCTCGAAGGTAAAAGCCTCGGCTGTTGCCGAGGCTTTTTTGTCTACTCTGGGCCAAAACGGCCTAGCCCGTAAATTCCCAGACCAGATCGTTTCGCAAAATTCGACACACTCTGATCACACGCGAAAGCTTTTGACGGCATCGGCTCGGAAAAAATCACCTTTCCGACTTTTGATCTATTCTATTTCCACTTTTTTTCATCCTACTGGATATTACATGTAAGTTACGGTTCTACAGAGAGTTGCGAGATAGGGTGAATTTCCTGTTACGTTTTTCCCACAAGCTTTTCCACAGGAAATGCACAAAAGCCCGTGTTTATTGGCCAAAACCTAAAGTACTTTCTACTTGACACAAAAAATATCGGGTGTAATATCGCAATACAGTCGAAACTGCTTACGGGCGTTTTGACCGGCACCGAGAGGTGGAGCGGACACGGTGACGTGACTGTTCGAGGGCAGAAGGAGCGGAAAGCCGCTGCCTGGTACGCTCGGAGCCGAAGCCGAAAGGCTTGTGCTGAAGCTGGCCGCAAGGCCGCTGGGTTCGAGGGATAAAAACCTTGAACGCCCAAGGGAAATGATCAGCCCTGAGGTGCACGAAAGTCGCTCGCGAAAACTTGTTCCTCGGAATTAGAAGTACGCGAGCCTCGTTGCCGGGAACGTAACCGGCGGTGGAGGAAAAGCCACCACAACAAAAACCTAATGGTACACGGCGTGAGAACGCCATCAGATGGTGAAAACTATCTGGGTACTGACCGGAGAAGGCTCCCCGCAGAGCGGCTTCGGAATACAAAAGACCGGCAACCAGAACGTGTACATGCGACGGTTGCCAACTCCTTCTGAGAAATGGCCTCGGCCAGATCAATGAAGAAAATTAAAAGCGTCGATAACTGGCAACGGTCATCGACGCTTTTGATATTTTGTGCGCCTTTCGCTTTTTCTAGCGAGCGGCGTTTGAGGGTATGGGAAAGGGTGTTCCCTTTCGTGGGACACGTGCAGCCGTCGCTTTGCCCTCCGGCGATGTCCACGGCTGGCCGTAGAAAAAGGAGCTCGAAGGGCCGGCGAGCCGCTTGTCCAACAGGCTTCCACCTTCGGGTATTTCCATGTCGATCAAGTACGTATTGTATCCAAGATTTACATTGCCGCGCTGTTCGGGATGAAGGTCAGGCATCCCGTTCGATCCCACTCGAAATCGGACCGTGCGCCAAACAACGCCTGCGGTCGAGATCTTGCATTCCCAAGAGCCCTTATAGTTCTCGATCGCCGGTCGATTCTCCCTCGTCTTGCGCCAGGTGATCGGAAGGCTTGTTTTGACCATTTGAAAGCTGATCTCCTCTTCGTACGGCAATCCGGCCTTGTATTTCGGCGCGAGCCGGTCTTGATGGATGGCCCGATGCCGCCTCTCGTACATCGACACAGCCTGGGTTGCATACGGCAACGGCCCGGGCATCGGAACCGGCCTACCGTCGACTGAGCAGGCGACCTCGCCATGCGGCGGAACTACCCCTTGCTCGCTCGGCGAAAGGCTATAGTGCAACTCGATCAGATTCTCACCGCTTCGGTCCGGACGATCAGCCACATCGAAGTACGGGATGTATCCGGTCGGTCTCAGAAAGATAAACGCGACGGCCGCCTCGTTGTGACGATCGATGATGTAGATCGGCGGCTCCGTTCCCGGCTGCTGCCCCGACGGAACCCGTGCGATGGGCCGGACATTTATCTTGTACGTTCGCACCAGTTTCTCGGCCCTCGTATCACTTGGAACCGTAAAAACCTGTACGTCGAACTCCCCGGTTTCCTTGGTCGCAGCTTTACCGAGCCAGCACTCCGCCGTTCTCATGACGCTCTCGTCGACAGCGTTACCGCTCCGGCGGTAAATATAAGTCTGACAGTCGGTCGAAAAGACCTTTCGCCCGCCCTTGGAAACGACAAACTTGAGCCCGCTCCCGTCCGGATAGTTCCCGATCACGCGGACCCAGTACTTGAGCGTCCACCCCATAGCGACCGGAGCCTGGTTGACCCCCGTGTTCTCGCTTACGGCAAACGCCTCGAACCACGTGAATCCGTCGTCAACCACGTCCTGTCGAACCTGTCCATTAATTGCTGTCTGGAGAAAGAGGTAAAGAACCAGCCCCATGATCAAGCGTTTCATTTATTTATCCGACACCTCCTAAGGTCGTAAGAGTATACATCAAGATCCGTCGGAGTTTCTTCCTGTGGCCGGGGCTCAAAGATCGGGCGACAGATCCTCATTCTACGAAACTTCCGAGTGCGGTTCTCTTTCCGAGATCAGTAGCCGAAACCTTTTTTGTTTATTTTTTCCGAAACGATCTAACTTCTGTCCGAAAAAAGTCGCGTTACCCCTAAGTTACTAATTTGAAATGTTTTGCATGATCACATTAATTTTTAATTAACACTTTCCCACAGAGATTTCCACAGGAAATGCACAAAAGCCCGTGTTTATTGGCCAAAACCTAAAGTACTTTCTACTTGACACTAAAAATATCGGGTGTAATATCGCAATACAGTCGAAACTGCTTACGGGCGTTTTGACCGGCACCGAGAGGTGGAGCGGACATGGTGACGTGACCGTTCGAGGGCAGAAGGAGCGGAAAGCCGCTGCCTGGTACGCTCGGAGCCGAAGCCGAAAGGCTTGTGCGTGAGACTTGCTTTGGCAAGTCGGGTTCGAGGGATAAAAACCTTGAACACTTGGACGGAAATGATCAGCCGATCAAGTGCACAGAAGTCGCCCAGCGAAAACTTGTTTTTCGGAATGAGAAGTACGCAGGGCCTCGTTGCCGGGAACGTAACCGGCGGTGGAGGAAAAGCCACCACAACAAAAACCTAATGGTACACGGCGTGAGAACGCCATCAGATGGTGAAAACTATCTGGGTACTGACCGGAGAAGGCTCCCCGCAGAGCGGCTTCGGAATACAAAAGAACGGCAACCAGAACGTGTACATGCGACGGTTGCCAACCTTTCAAAGGGTTGCTTCGGCAACTTAGAGAAAACATCAAAAGCGTTGCGTGTGACTTGTCACAGGCAACGCTTTTGATTTTTTGCGGCCGCTCATGGCTTTGCATTTGCCCGACCCCAAAACCTAAACTACCAAGATGTTTCTCGATCGCGTAAAGATACGGGTTAAAGCCGGCAACGGCGGTAACGGCGTCACGGCATTTCGCCGTGAGAAGTTCGTACCCCGCGGCGGACCGTCCGGCGGTGACGGCGGGGTTGGCGGCAGCGTCTGGATCGAATCGACCGAGGGCCTTAACACGCTTCTTCACCTTCGATATAACCCCGAGCACAAGGCCGAACGCGGTCGACATGGTGAAGGCTCCAATCGATATGGCAAGGACGGCGAAGATGCTGTAGTAATGGTCCCCGTCGGGACGCAGGTGTTCGATCCGGACACGAACGACCTCCTCTTTGATTTCACCGAGCCAGGTCAGCGTTACATGGCCGCGAAGGGCGGGAAAGGCGGTTGGGGAAACGCTCACTTCGCCACTCCGACCCGTCGAGCACCAAAGTTTCATTACAATGGCCGCCCGGGCGAAGAGCGAGAGCTTCAGCTAGAACTAAAGCTAATTGCCGACGTCGGGCTCGTCGGCTATCCGAATGCGGGAAAATCGACGCTGATCAGCGTAATTTCTGCAGCCAAGCCGAAGATCGCGGACTATCCGTTTACGACTCTAGAACCGAATCTCGGCGTCGTCGATGTCGGTGACTATCGGACCTTTGTCGTCGCGGATATTCCGGGGTTGATCGAAGGCGCTGCCGACGGTGCCGGACTTGGGCACCGCTTTCTCCGTCATGTCGAACGAACGAAACTCATCCTCCACTTAGTCGACGTCTCATCGATCTCGGGCCGGGATGCGGTCGACGATTACAAGATCATCAACCAGGAACTCGCCAAATATGACGCTGAACTCGCTCAACGGCCTCAGATCGTTGTTGCAACGAAGATCGATGCCCTAGACGAGCCGGAACGGCTTGAATCACTTAGAGCGGCGGCAAAAGCAGATGACAAGCCTTTCTTTGCTATCTCTTCAGCGACGCGAGACGGTGTTGATGATCTGATGCGAGCCGTCACGCGAAGAGTAATGACACCTGAGGAAGACCAATGACCCCGGGAAGAAAGGTCGCCTATTACGGTGGAAGCTTTGACCCGCCGCATCGCGGCCACCTGGCGATCGCGTCGGCTGTGCTAGAACGGTTCCCAATCGACCGATTCGTCTTCATCCCCGCTTTTCATGCCCCGCATAAGACACGGCTCAAACCGACGTCAGCGTACGACCGTTATGCAATGCTTTGCCTCGCGACTGAAGACGAGCCAAAAATGCAGGTCTCTCGTATCGAGATCGAGGCTCCTGAAAAGCCATATTCTATCGAAACGATCGGTCGGCTGAAGGATCTCGAACCCAACGAAGAGATATACTTCGTCATGGGGGCTGATTCGTGGATGGACATTCTAACCTGGCGACGCTGGGAGGAACTCCTTCTCGCCGTCAATCACGTCGTGATCACAAGGCCAGGCCACGGGATCAGCGACGCACACGTATCGCCGGCGGTTCGAGACCGGATCGTGGACATGCGAAGAGGCAAAACCTTTGAGCAACGGGCAGACCAAGCCATCTATTTCTCAGACGCAGTCGATGTGCCGATCTCAGCGACCGCGATACGTTCTGCTATACGCAGCGGCACAAAATGGCAGCCCGATGTGCCCGATGCAGTTGCAAAATACATAGAAAAATATCAGATTTATAAGTAATGGAAGAAACCCAGGAACGGTCGCTCGCACGAGCGGTCATCAGTATTGAAGCAGCAAACCGAACGACTCCCTTTGCCGAGCTCGACGAAAATATTCAGCTTGCGATACGCTGCGCTGCAGACAAGAAGGCGACCGACATCGTCGCCCTCGACCTGCGCGAAATAGCAAGCTTTACCGAGTTTTTCGCGATCGCAAGCGGATCGAATCAACGTCAGGTACAAGCTGTTGCTGACGAGATCAGCGACCAACTAAAAAAACAGTTTGGCTCACGTCCTGTTCGGGTCGAAGGGTATTCGACGGCCGAGTGGGTCTTGCTCGATTATGGCGATTTTGTCTTCCACGTCTTTAATGGCGATGCTCGTGAATTCTACGATCTCGCCCGCTTGTGGCGCGATGCAAAGAAGGTAGAACTGCCGTCCGACCTGTGATCGCTTGAATCCTGCACCGAATGATCTTTCGCTTCGTTTGGGTAGGCCGGACCAAAGATCCGAGCTTCCGTACACTCCAGGACGAATACCTCGCGCGCCTGTCTCATTTCGTTCGCTGCGAAACAGTCGAAATCCGTGATATCGCGGCCCACGACCCGCGTGAGGCCGAGGGCAACCGCATCCTCGAAAAATTGAATCAAAGCTCATTCGTCTGCCTGCTGGATGTAAGCGGCGAGACGATCTCATCGCACGAATTGGCCGGGAAGGTAGAGAAATGGCTCGGCAGTGGGATGAAAGAAGTGACTTTCGTGATCGGTGGGGCAAATGGAGTGTCCGATGCAGTTGCGGCAAGGGCTGACTATAGGCTATCCTTATCGTTTCTCACTTTTACGCACGAGATGGCTCGTGTCGTACTGCTGGAACAACTTTATAGAGCCTTCACGATAATTAAAGGCTATCCGTACCAGAAATGAGCAAACTTAACCTTAAAGATATCAAAGAAAAACTGCTTGCTGAGCGCGAACTGCTCATCACCAAGCTGAAAGGTAATGACCTTTCGATCGACGATTCCGAAACCCCTGATCCGGTGGACCTCGCAGTTCGCAACTATTCCAAGAACGTGATGCTCGCCGTGTCTGAGAACGAAAGCCGGCAGTTGACGCTTATTGACGAGGCACTCCGAAGGATCGAAGATGACGAGTACGGACCGTGTCAGAACTGTGAAAAGGACATCAACCCCAAACGGCTCATGGCGCTTCCTTCGGCACGCTACTGCATCGAGTGCCAGGCTCTGCAGGAACGTGGACTTCTAGACGAGGATTAAGAGGGCGTGGGACTTGCCTCGCTTCCCGCTTCTGTAGTTTCACTAGCATTCCCACAACACTGCCTTGTTTGTACGGGCCCGGTCGAGTGGCTATCGAGCCGCGTGGCCTGCGAAGCATGCTGGAAAGATGTCTCGATCCTCTCCGGCGAGGAGATGCTCTGCGGTCGGTGTGGTTCCAAGCTCGGCGAAGCTGCCGCACCGCACCCAGTCTTCTGTAGAAAATGTGATGAACACGAATACGATCGAGCTTTCGCGGTCGGCGTCTACGACGGGGCCCTGCGAGAGGAGATCCTTGAACTAAAGCGTGTTCCGCGATTGTCCCGGCAGCTCGTGCAAACGCTCAGCGCTTCTCTTTCTGAGAGGCTTTCATCAATAGCACCCGACATTCTTATTCCGGTCCCGCTCGCCAAGGCGCGGCGACTTGAACGCGGCTTTAATCAGGCTGAGGTGATCGCGACCGAGGTCTCGCGGATAATGGGCATCCCGTGCGATGCACATAGTCTTCGAAGAAGCGTGAATACGCATGTTCATCGTACGGGAATGGATCAGAGGGCTCGGGAATCTACAGTTCTTAAAGCCTTCGAAGCCACTAGACCAAAATTGCTTGCAGGTCGCGACGTGTTGTTGGTCGACGACGTGCTAACGTCAGGAGCGACAGCTTCTGCCTGCGCGTCGACATTAAAAAAAGCCGGTGTTGGCCGTGTCTTTGTACTTACTCTCGCTCGGGCGGTTCTTCGTTAGGAGACGAATGTGTCAGATCCGGTACTTGACCTTTCGATGGACATTCAGATCTCTTTGCTCAACAACATTCTGAAGCCGCAGAGTCACGTCTGCGGTCATTCGCAAGTCTGAACTGACGCCATTCTTCAGGTGAGAATAGCCGGCTGCAGCTATCATGGCCGCGTTATCCGTAGACAGGTGTTTTGAGGGAAAATATACAGGAACTTCAAGTCTTTCAGCCGCCTTTTCGGCTGCGTCACGTAAAGGCCCATTACACGCCACACCGCCCGCCACGATCAACGTCTTCGGCGCGAGTTCTTTCGCAAGCCGCTCCAACGTACCGACGAGTGCTCCGACCACCGAAGCCTGAAACGAAGCGGCAATATTCGCGACGGCAAGCCTGTCCGATAGATCCACCGAACGCTCACGAAGTTCACGCGCAACGGCCGTCTTTAGGCCGCTAAAGCTTAGATCGGGCTTGCCATCCGATATCTTCGCTTTTGGAAATCTGATCGCGGTGGCATCGCCTTCGATCGATAGCTTTTCGATCACAGGTCCGCCGGGGTAGCCGAGCCCGAGCATTTTCGCGACTTTATCGAACGCCTCGCCTGCCGCATCGTCGCGGGTCCGCGAAACTAAACGATAAGAACCTTCTCGCTCAACGAAGAAGATGTTGGTGTGTCCGCCCGAGACGATCAGTGTGAGCGCGGGATACTCGACCTCAGGATTTTCGAACGCAACGGAATAGACGTGTCCCTCGATATGGTTGACGGCAACTAGCGGAATATCGAGCGTGAAAGCCAGGGACTTCGCGTAGCAAACGCCTACCAGCAGCGAACCGATCAATCCAGGCCCTTGCGTGACGGCGATCGCATCTATCTTGGAGAGAGAGATACCGGCTTCACTCAGAGCTTCGTCGACGACCGGCCCGATCTTCTCGAGATGTTCGCGAGATGCGAGTTCGGGCACCACTCCGCCCCATGGCTTATGGAGTTCGATCTGCGACGAAATTATCGACGACAATATCTCACGGCCGTCGCACACAACGGCGGCAGCAGTCTCATCACATGAACTCTCGATACCGAGAATAAGCATGCTTTAAAGGTATCACTTCAAGCTCGCGGTGTCAGGATTCGAACGTCTTCCCATTCGGCCCGCGTGACATTTACGCCGCTCGGAAAGTGAAGCGTGACCTCCGCCCGAAGCCGCTCAGCATGGTCGCGAAAGTACTCGTCCAACGACACCCTCGACCGGGCATAATAGATAACCCGAAATTCATTGCCTCGCCTACCCAGCGTTGCACGTTCAAACAGGCCCGTCGCCAGCAGGTCGCCAATGTGCTTCGCCGCCAAATATTCGTAAAAATCATCAGCGAAGGCTGCGTCGACCACCGCCATTATCTCGTAAAGCACCATCATTATCTCCCTGCCAAGGCTTGAACCACTAATAATTGTCTCGCCCAAGTATGAAATCTTTCCCACTTCAAGTAAAATGGCACCGTCGGTCGCCATGCCTATGAAACCCACGACAAAAATGGCTTATCGCCTGAGTAAGTCCTCATTCCTGCAATTCCTGAAGTGTCCTCAGGAATTTTGGCTGGAGGCACACCAGCCGCTGTTGTCGGCCGAACCGATCACGCTCGAACACGAACATTTTAGGCAGCAGGGCTATGCGGTCGAATCATACGTAAAGCAGCTTGCACAGTTTCAAACCGACGATGAAAAATTCGTCGATTTTCAGCGAACTTTTCAGACGTCGGACCTGATCGCTCGCTCCGACATCGTCGTCACCGATCGGCGCACGAACGAGATCGATATCTATGAGGTCAAATCGTCTTCTAGTGTAAAGGACGAATACTATGACGACGTAGCTTTCCAGCGACTCGCAGCTGAACGGGCCGGCTTCAAGGTACGGAATGTCTTTGTCATTACGATGAATTCCGAGTATGTTCGTCGCGGCGAGATCGACCCTGAGCAGTTGTTTATCATCCACGATCTAACGGAAGCGGTCGAACTTCGGATGCCGGGTACCGCAGATCAAGTTTGGCTGGCGTTCGAATATTTAAAGACTTTTCCCGTCGCGGCCCTTGCCGATTATTGCACCGACCGAAAGCTCGATTGCCGATTCCTTAAACTTCATTTTGCGGAACTTCCGCCGCATACGGTTTTCGACTTGGTTTACCTCAAGCATGAGAAGCGTCGCGAGTTGCTCCGTGGCGGCGTGATCGACGTGGTTGATATTCCGGACCAATTTCCTTTATCTGAAAAACAGAAGATACAGGTCCAAGTCGCTCGGTCGGGGCAGCCGCTGATCGATCGGGATGCCATCGCGAAACGACTCGAATCGCTCAAGTATCCGTTGCATTTTCTCGACTACGAGACATTTCAGTATGCGATCCCGCAATTCGATGGCGTCCGGCCGTTTCAGCAGATGGTCTTCCAGTACTCGCTCCACACGATCGACGCTCCGGGAGCCGAGCCGCGGCATAGCGAGTATCTGTCGCACGGAGGCGAAGAGCCTGCCCGCGAGGTCGCGGAACACCTCTATCGCGACATGGGCAGTGACTTCGGGACCGTCCTCGTCTGGTACGAGAGCTTCGAAAAAAGCCGCAACGAAGAGATCGCGGAGATGTATCCGGAATACGCTGAGTTCTTCAATTCGATAAACGACCAAACGGTCGATCTGATGAAGGTATTTTCGGATGGGCTATATGTCGATCCTGAGTTTAAAGGCCGTACTTCGATCAAAAAAGTGTTGCCCGTGCTCGCTCCCGACCTCGATTACAAACAGCTGGGCATCGGTGAAGGCATGACAGCGACGATCATGTGGTACCGTGCAGCAAAATGGGAGAGCCTGTCAGACGATGAGCGGAAGAAGATATTTGCTGATCTGCTCGAGTACTGCGAACTCGACACGTGGGCAATGGTCAGGATCTTTTACGAACTGGAGAGAACCGCCGGCATTCGCTAAAACAAAAAGGCCCCGACGGTCCGCCGGGGCTTTTTCGCGTATGTTAAGACCACCGATCTACATCACGAAGTTAAATACGAGAATTCCGCTCACCTTCACAGGCTGACCTGACATTGTTGTCGGCGAAAAGGTCGCCTGACGGGCAGCTGCTTCTGCCGCTGAGCGAAGCAGTGGGTGGCCGGAAACAGCCTTCGCCTCGGCCACATTTCCTGCCTCATCAATAAGGATCTGAACACTCACTGCACCCTGAGCAGCAACTGCCTTCGCAGCTGCCGGATATTCAGGCAGTGGCATCGAAGTCGCCTTGCCATTCAAAATTCCTCCCGTTGGAGCCTTGATCAAAGATTGCGTAGCCGACGCGTCACCGCCGGGAACGAAGTTATAAACTAGCGTTCCTTTGACGCGAACCGGAATGCCGCTGAGCAGGGTCGGCGAGAACTTTGCCGCAAGCGCAGCCGTTTCAGCCGCTACTCTAAGCTGCGGATCTACTTCGACAGGCTCGCGGACCTCACCGTCGACGCTGGTTGTCACGCGCGAATCCTTGAGCTGGGCTTCAGCGGATATAACGGTACCGTTTTCGTCGATAACGATAACGACGACCACCGTTCCGCCGATCCCAGCCTCTCGAAGGCCCGCCGGATACTCAGGTTTGGGCAGGCTCGTGGCCTTGCCGTTAACAACCCCGCCGTTAATTACACGGGCGGCCGTCGGTGCTTCCTGGGCCGAGCTATCTGTCGCGGCTAGCCCGAGCAGCACCATCATTCCGAAAAACACCGAGAATATTTTCTTCATCGTTGAGTCTCCTGATACTTAGTTGTTTTTTACTTTACAGCAGTTAAAGCGATTTGACACCGCAAGGAGTGGTTTTGTTCCCCAAAAATTCGTCGACGAAGGTGAATTGTTTTTGCAGTGGCGTCAAAGATACAATAGCCTTCGTAAACTGATGAGTACGCAGGGCGTTACAGAACTTCTTCTCAGACTTTCCGACGGAAAGCGTGACGTCGTCGACGAACTCCTGCCGCTTATTTATGATGAATTAAAGCGCATTGCGGCGTCTTACCTCCGCCGTGAGCGAAGCGACCACACCCTGCAGCCGACCGCCCTCGTCAATGAGGCGTACATGAAAATGGTCGATATCACGCAGGTCTCGTGGCAGAACAAGGCCCATTTCATAGGCGTTGCGGCCAATCAGATGCGTCGCATCCTTGTCGATCACGCACGTCATCATAACGCACAAAAACGCGGCGGCGAGTTTCACATAATGACCCTCAATGAAGAGATCGACAAAGCGGATGAACAGACCGCCGATCTCATAGCTCTGGACGACGCATTAAACGAACTCGCAAAAATGGATCCCGTGAAGGCCAAGATAGTCGAACTTCGTTATTTCGGAGGGCTTTCGACCGACGAGACCGCCGAAGTGCTCGGCGTCGCACCTATCACGATCAAACGCCATTGGAAACTCACCAAAGCCTGGCTTTACGGCCAATTGACCAAAACTAACTAGTCTCTCGATCGCCGACTGATACTTTTCCCTGCGATATCTCGCCTATCAAATTGAACGGGCATCATTTTTACGCCCGAGGTCATACATGTATTCATAGGAGATAATCGCAATGATAAATCACGTATCTATTGGAGTTAACGACCCGAAAAAGGTCGCAGACGTTATTGCCGAGCTTTGGGGTGGAAAGGCATTCCCGTTCCCGCCGAGTCCCGGCAGCTATGTCGTTTTTGCAAATGACGGCCGGGGAACGCTTATTGAAATAATTCCCTCGGACGTACAGCTTGTTCCGGGCATCGGCGTGCCGAGCGAAGAAGGATTTACGGCTCAAACGCCGACAGATGAGTTCGAGGCGACTTTTGTCCCAGGCAACGAGCGGTCGCTTTTTGGCTCCGTCCACGTCAATATCAATTCCCCGCTGGAGGAGGACGAGATCAAAGCGATCGCCGAACGCGAGGGCTGGCGTTGCTTTACCGCAAACCGCGGCGGCGGGCTCTTTCAATTGATCGAGTTTTGGGTCGAAGACCGCTTTATGCTCGAGGTAAATACGCCGGCGATGACTAAAGTCTACGCCGCAATGGCAAATTCGGACGAATGGGCAAACTTTCTCGATATGCCGCTGCCGCCGAAGTATGCGCCAAACGCATCGACGGCTGTACTCAACTAAAAAAGTCTCCGCACTTCGGGAATAACCCGGGAATTGACCGTTTCCTGCCTCATCGGAAACGGTCATTTTCTTATCCAACGCGAGGGACTTTGCATGGTTGTCGTCGTCGAATATTTCGTAATTGGAAGCAGCGAAAAGCACTCGCGCTACTTCCCCTCGATGGCAGCCGCACGAGCGTTCTGTATTGCCCTCAGATCCGATCCCGCATGCATTGGCGTCACCGTAATTCGCTGAACACAATTTTTTGTTAGAACTCTGATACCGGCCTCAAGAGATTCTCGCCTTACATCTCGAAGCGGAACGACTCCCGCTGATTCGATTTATAACGGAGAGAAGATATGAAGCAGGCAATTATACTTACCATCGCAGCGATCGTTACTATGTCCGCCAACGCATTTGCTGACGTCAAGATCAAGACCAAGCAGACGATGTCGGGCCAGACGACTGAAAATACGACGTACATCAAAGGAAAGCGTCAACGCACCGAAATGATGGGCGGCATCATGGTTTCCATAACTCAGTGCGACCTGAGCCGCGATCTGCAGCTTAACCCGGCGACGAAGACCTATACGGTCAATTCCTACGGCGACGCGGCTCCCGTAAAGCCGACGACAACCACACAAACGTCATCCGTCCCAACCACGAAAGGCGGCGTGATGTTCGTTACCACAACGATCAAGGATACTGGCGAGCGCAAGCAGATGTTTGGCTACACGGCTCGCCACATCTTTCAGACGATCGAGACCGAGACCTCGGCCGACGCGTGCCTTCCGTCAAAGACAAAGATGGAAATGGAGATGTGGGTGATCGACGCCGAATTCGGCATTGCGTGCGCACAAGAACGCTACTATCGTCCCTACAAAAACCCTAAGAACGGCGGATGCCAGGACCGCATCGAACAAAAGACCATCGGCTCGGCGAAATCCGGTTACCCGCTGTGGCAGAAGATGACGTCGTTCGACGCAAGCGGGAAAGAGAGCTTTTCGACGATCAGCGAGGTCGTTGAGCTCTCGAAAGCGACTCTCGACACATCGCTTTTCGATGTACCGTCCGACTTTCGCGAGGTGAGCGATCCAAGTGCGATGTACGCGGCTGCAGCAACCTCATCTAGCTCTAGCCCGGGTTCGACGTATGGCGCAAGTCCGAGTACTTCATCGATCGCCGGGATCTCTGGATCATCTACGAACGGCGCGGCTTCGCTCGGAATGAATTCTGGGTTGCAAAACACTGCTCCCACTCCGAGCCCGACCGGAGCTCTTGAAGCCAAAAAGCCCAACACGGTCCGTATCGGGATCGCGGTGAAGACTACTTCGGTCGGCGAAGGCATTGCTGCTAACGATCTATCGGCGGCAGTTCAGAACACATTCGGCCAGTTCCTCAAAGGCACGAACGTCGAGATCGTCCCGCTCGAAGCCAAGCTCGCCGCTGCCCAGACAAGCGAAGCCGTGGAAAAGCAGTGCGATTTCGTCCTGAACGTCTCAGCAGCCCACAAGAAAGGCCCCGGAGGTGGATTTGGCGGCTTTGGCAAGATGCTCGGTTCCGTGGCCCCGATGCTCCCGATGGGCGGCAGCATGGCCGGTGCAGTGGCAAGCCAGGTCGTAACTACCGCGATCATCACGGCTACTTCGGTATCCGGCAACGTCAAATCAAAGGACGAGTTGAGCCTCGATCTGAAGCTGCTATCGACCGCGAACAACACTGCGGCTCTATCCCGGCAGTTCAAGACGAAAGCCAAGTCCGACGGCGACGATATCATCTCGGCCCTCGTGGAACAGGCCGCTCAGGCGATCCTCGATACGACCGCCGCCAAGTAAGGTACCCATGCAGATCGGTCGGGCCGCTAAGGTAGGCCGACCGTTTTTTCTGAGAGAAATCCTAGAAAACTTGGTGCGAGATGATACTTTTTTCCGATGAGTTCCGCATTACCTATTGAGAACGGCGAAAATAACCGCTCTCGATACAGACGGCGAAGTCATCACCTCAAATAGTCATCATTCGCCTTACCAAAGCAACCTCACTTTTTATCCAATACGAACCACAATGACTTCGCCGTCTGATACTTTTCAGGCGGCTTTTTCGCGTTTCTTATCGGAGGAAGCTATAGGCAATGAAACGTACTTCGATCAGATCAATTACCGCAGTTCTTATCTTCTCGGCTCTATTTGCGACTGCTATTCCCAGTGCAGCCCAGAAGCGAAGGAACACATCGGCATCGCCGACTGCTGCAACAGCTAACAAGGCACCTAGGTGTGACGGCGGATGGCGTGGAGCCGTCACGCTGACGAAAACACTGAAGGATTCGCATGAATCCGACGAGCGAGGAATCCGGAAAGAGATCGATCGGATAAAACATCGGAGCTCGCGAAACTACGAGTACAGAGGCCGAATGGTCGTCGAAAACGCTGATACGATCCGTCCGGTGACCAGCACAACGGTCGACTTTTCAGACGTCGCTATGAGTTGGGGCGAAGAACGGGTCTTTGACACGTGCAATTCACGTGAGAAGGGCCATTGGTTCATCATCGAGGGCACCGACGATCGCTTCACCGAGGCAAAAGCGGAAGGGCCGGGACGCTCGTTCAACCTGACCGTCGACGAAGCTAACGGAACCTATATGTTCAATGGCAAATTCCCTGATGCCGCGGGCCAATATCGTCGCGATCAGGACGTTAAGCGTAGCGGCCATTGCCAGGCGAAAAATAACGAGCCGTATCAAAAGAACGACAAGGAGCCATTCAAGATCGCCGGCGAAGGGTTTTCCGTATACGGTGAAAAACTCGATCCGAATGACCCGACGAGGCTCACCGGCACAAAGATCTGGGGCGACGATGGAAAAGGAGCCGTTCGATCATTCGTGTACAAGCTCTCGTGGACCTTCACCAAATGTCCCGAGGACATCCTTGTGACCGATCTGCGGTTCGAGGATATGAAGTTCCCAACTTGGAACGACTGGCAAGAGATCGTCGAACAGACGGGCACGATCGACGGAAATCTCGTACGGCTAAAGGCAAACGTATTGAATCTATCGTCTGAGACAAAATTCGTCGAGGTAAATTTCAAGGAGACTTACAAGGGCGATAAATGGGATGGAGCACGACCCGATCTGCCGCTGCACGAGTCCGTCTCGGTGAGACTCGACGCCGGAGAACTTCGCGAAGTCGAGGTCCTCTGGAACTCACAGGGCTATGCGTGGTTTGACGATGGCCGCCCGCGGCTAGTGCAGCGAATAAAGGCAGAAGCGTGGGAAAGCTTTAAGCTGCGCGATTCAAAAACGAAAAATCTTAAGGTCAGTCCGAAGCCGCTCGTCTTCGTACCGGGAATCTGGACCGATCCTAAGATGATGGATCCGATCTTTCAGAATCTGCTAACTATCTCACACAGCTACGGCTGGAAGATCTTCCTCGGCAGCGAGACGCCGGCGAGCGGTACGATCACAGCGGAAGGCCGGCCGCCTGTGCCGACCAACGGAGCGTCCGTTTACGACAAAGCCGACACGCTGACTAAGTACGTCGAGAACGTTCGCCGCTCGACCAACGCATGGCACATCGATATGCTGGCCCACTCGACCGGTGGACTCGTCGCGAGGCTTTTTGTTCACAAACAAATGGAGGTCTTGCCGGACAACTATCCCGTGGTAAAGCACCTAATGCTGCTCGGAACTCCAAATCTAGGTGTGCCGTGCGCCGATTCGATGAAGCTGAACGACGCATTCAAAGGAAGTTCCAGGACAGCAGATGAACTGATGCCCGAAGAAATGGCACGTTTCAATCGCTTTGTTACAGAACGTAAGGGCACGAGATTCTCGGCACTCGTCGGTGACTCGATGCCTCTACTTTGTGCCACGCCCGTATGGAATGATGGTTTCGTCTCGGTGGAATCCGCCAAACACGGGATCTCGGACTTCGCCATAACAAAATCAGTGCATCCCGACCTCATCGATCAGAAGCATTTTGGATCGTTTATTAAACCACACGTAGTCACCGGCCCGCGCGGCACGTATCCGCTGCCCGTCACGAGCGAACCCGGCGGTGTCGATCGCCGTATGAGCGGAAATTGATCAATTTGGGAATCCGATGCGTTTCAGCAGATCGTCAAATCGCGGGTCCGAGCGAAGGTTTTTCGTTCGGTGGCCAACCTTTAAGAGAGTTAGCCAGTTGGACCGGTCCTGAAACGCGCGTTCGAGCCAATAGAATGCCCGGTCTTTTTCGTTAAGGCCCGAATAAACGATCGCCGGCAAGAACGGAGAGACTTCCTTTCGCATTACCTTAGCCTCGAGTTCGGAAGCTATCTGTTCGGCTTCTTTTCGACGCCCTGCATCTGCGTAAACGTGCCCGAGGGCCATATCCACGATCGGATCTTTGGAGAGGTCGCGAGCTTTTCGAAACGCTGCGATCGATTCATCGAACTTTCGCTGTTCCTGCAGAATTTCGCCAAGGTTCATATAGCCGCGGGCAAAATTCGGATCGCGGGCAAGCACCTGCCGAATTTGTGTTTCGGCTTCGCCGTAACGCCCCGCAATGTAATTCGCCCAGCCGATATTGGTCTGAATGTTGAGCGATAACGGATCGAGCTGCTGGGCGGCGCGAAAATGATCGAGGCCCTCATCGGCACGGCCCATCGATACGAGAAAATTGCCGTATGAGAACTGAGCCTCCGCGTTGTGCGGTGCGATCTGGATCGCACGTTTATACTCCTGCTCGGCGCCCGCAAAATCCCACTCGTAGATGTTCTTGATCGCTGCGAGCGAGATGTAGGCAGCGCTCATACCGGGATCGATTGACAGGGCACGCTCGGCCGCGGATTTCGCTTTTGGCATCGCCTCGGCGGGAGGCATAACGCCATACGCGGGTGCCGACCGGTATGCCAGCGAAAGTCCCTGATGCGCAAGAGCATAATCCGGATCGAGAGCGATCGCCCTCTCATAATCGCCGATGCTCTCCATGATCCCAGCTGGCGTTGCTTTCTGACGGTTGTATTCGCCCTTCAGGTAGAGCTGAAACGCTTCGTTGTTGTCAGTGTAGCTCCGAGGAGCATTCGACCGGGCGATCGAGCCGAGTCCGAGAGCCTCGCCAACCTTGTCAACGACTTTATCCTGAAGTGCGTAGATCTGTTCGGCATCGTCGCTCATCCCGAGCGAAAGCGTTCGCTGGCCGTCCGAGACACGTATCATCTCGACGTTTAGCACAAAAGCCCCCGTCGAAGAATCTAGCCTTCCCTTGATCACATAGTCGCTGAGGAGTTCGCGCCCCACGGCAGCAGTTTCGACATTCCTGTTCTTGAAAGCATACGACGCTGAACGCGGAACTATCCGCACGTCAGGTGAACGACTCAGCCTGGCGATCAGGCTGTCGCTCATCCCCTCGGCGATGTAATCGTTTGCGGGGTCGCCGGTGGCATTCTCAAACGGTAGTACGGCGAGCGAGCGGACATTTCCTTGCCGAGCATCAGTTCGCAGGTCGAGAAATGTAACGGAAAGATACCCGGCGGAAAATAATCCGATCACGACGATCAACGCGATGCCCAAAATTCCGGCCGCGACCGCTGTCCGCGCAAAACGCCGAGGGTTTGGCGGCGGACCGGTTGGAGCTTCCGACAGCGGCTCCGTGACCGCTTCGGATAACTTTATCGAAGTGTCGCTAAGCGAAGTATCCTCGATGGTGTGGACACGTCCATTCTTGATCGTGCGAAGTGTGCGTTTCATCGCCGCCGCAAATCGCGGATCGTTGTGAAGCCATTTCATCTTTGCATCCGTTCCCAGCCAGAGAAGCCACGGGTCTTTCGTATCGATCCCGATCGAAAGGTATTCGAATGCTTTCTCGAGTCGCTCAGCCGCAATGCACGCAAAGAATAGGAACATCGGCTTAACGTAGCGCTCACGGGCGGCGGATTCCAGAGCGTCCGCGATCTCCCCCGCTTCGCTGATCCGTCCCGCAGACCGATACACCATTGCTCGGTGGGCGTCAGCCAGGTCCGAGCCAGGCATCAGTTCGCTCGCCCGCTCCATCTCGACCACGGCCTCTTCATAACGGCCGAATTCCGCCAGGTTATAGCCGTACTGCAGATGGCCTTGTGGGAAGTTCGGATCGAGTTCGATCACTTCCTCGGCCAGCATCAGCGCCTTTTCGAAGTTTCCGGCCTGATACAAATACCATATGAACAGGATCTTTGACCTGAGCGATAACGGATCTAATTCCATCGCCTGCTCGAGCCGGATGTAGCCTTCTTCAGGCCGGCCGGTCCCGATCAGCAACGCAGCGTACCATTCGTATGTGAGCGGATAGCTAGGACTCAGCTCGATGGCTTTTCTATATAGCACCTCACATTTTTCATATTCGAATCGGTTCAGTACCACGAGGCCCATCGTCGCGTAAGCCTCACCGAGCCCATTGTCGAGCTGGAGAGCTCGGCGTATCGAACGCTCGGCGTTCTCAAAAGCGATCTCGTTCTCGATGATGCCGTAAATGCAGCCCCAAACGTAGAATTCGGCAACAGCAGCGTGTGCGAGTGCGTACTCGGGGTCGATCTCGACCGCTTTTTGATAAGACTCGAACGCCTTGGCAAGTGAGGCATTGGTGAACTGCTGCCAGTAAAATCTTCCCTTCAGGAAGTGCTCATACGCTTCAGGGCTGTTCGTTCCACGCTTTGCGAGACGTTCACGATCCTCACCGGTCAGGTGCGGGATCATCGCGGTCGCGACCTGTTCCGAGATCGCATCTTCAAGTTCGAGAACGTCAGTTAGATGCTCGTCAAAATGCCCGGCCCAGATCGCCGCGAAAGCGTTGACGTCAAGCAACTGAAGTGAGATACGCAGACGATCGCCAAAGCGCCTGATGCGTCCGTCGAGCACATAATCGACACCGAGCTCGCGGCCGGCCCGGAACGGGTTTACGTAATGCTCGTGATACCTGGTGATCGAGCTCGTAGGCCTGACCGTCAGGCGTCCGACGCTCGTGAGCCGAGTAATGATCGCGTCCGCAAGGCCGATCATCAAATAGCTCTCGCTCGTGTCGGTGTCGCCCGTATTCGGGCTCATCGAACTTAGCGGCAAAACCGCGACCTGAGGTCCGCGGACCGCCGAACGACGGGCCTCGTGTCGCGAGTGAACCTCTGACACATCTACCGATACCGGCTCGCCGTCCAGATGGCGCTCAATGTCCTGTCTGAGTTCGGCGACCGACGCGTAACGATCGGCGGGCGATTTCTTCATCGCCTTGGCGATGATCGCGTCCAGATCGTGCTCGGCCTCGCGGCTCAGGTCTGGCCCTCCGGCTCGATCGGGCGTGAAGCTGTTGGAGAGCGTCGGCGCCGCGGCGTTGACGTTCACGGCAAATGCAGCTCCGGCATCTCGGAGCACTTCGCTCACCAGAAACGGCTCTTCGTCACAGATCGCCCGGGCGACCTCGTGGCTCGCACGATGCTTAACTCGATAGGGTCGAAATCCCGTGGCGAGTTCGAAGAGAACGACTCCCAGGCTATAAATATCCGTTCCAAACGTGACCTTTTCGCCGCGGATCTGCTCTGGACTCGCATAGTCGACCGTCATCATCCGCAGAGCGGTCGCCGTTGGCTGGAGAGTGTCAACTGCAAGGCCCGGATCGAGAAGCTTGGCAATGCCAAAGTCGAGCAGCCGCGGGCTTCCGTCGTTAGTTATGAAAATATTTGACGGCTTCAGGTCGCGGTGGATAACAAGCTTTTGGTGGGCGTATTCGACGGCTTCGCAAACCCGACAGAAAAGGCGCAAACGCTCGTTCAGGCCCAAGCGGTTCCGATCGCAGTATCGATAAAGCGGATACCCATCGATATACTCCATGACGAAGTATGGCCGGCCGTCTTCGGTCGAGCCGCCGTCGATCAATCGCGTGATATATGGGTGATGCAACGCCGCAAGGATCTGGCGTTCGTTGCGAAAGCGCTTCAGGACAAAATCGGTGTCGACGCCGCGTTTGACGACCTTGAGTGCTACTTTGAGGCGAAACTCACCATCGGCGCGTGAGGCTTCGTAGACGGCCCCCATGCCGCCGCGGCCAATCTCTCGCTCGATCCGATAACTGCCTAGCACTTTCCCGACCATCGGGTCTTCGTCATCGTCATCAAGAAGAGCGGAAAGAAATCCGGTCCTGGCGTTCTCATACGCCGGCTCCTCGATAAAGCTGCTCGCAGCGTCGAACTGGTCGATCAGCTTTCGAATGTCGGCAGCAAGGTTTTCGTCATCGCCTGTCGACTCGCGTATGAAATCATCACGCTCGGCATCGGAAAGCTCCAGAGCCTCATTAAAGATCTCCTCTATCTTTTGCCAACGTTCGGGTCTCATTCAGGCAATAGCCACCGAGTCACAAGCGATGATTTTAGACCTTTTGCGCGATTCATACTAACCCTCATCTGGCCCGAGGCCAACTTGACTTGGATCACGGGTCGGGTTTACAAGGTTCGTGTAACTATTTTCAAACTCTGAAGCTTTTTGGGAGGACTTCTATGGGACGCAAAGTGCTGGCCGTGATCGTAGCACTGATCGCCGCAACCGCGGTGATCATGATCGTGCAGATGATGAATTCGTTTCTTGTAATGCCCCCGTCTGAAGAGGTCATGAACGATCCTGCAAGGCTGCGCCAGTACATGGAAACACTGCCGCCGCTTGCGTATATCATCGTTCTGGTCGGCTATTTTCTCGGATCTCTGGCGGCCGGCTTTATCGTCCGGAACATGAGCCGCCGCGAAAGCCCGGGCATCGGCCTCGCCGTTCTTGTCGGAGTGATCTTAATGGTCGGCGGCATCCTGAACTTCTTCGTGATGCTGCCGGGCCAGCCGGTCTGGTTTATCGCTCTTAGCATGCTTACGTACATTCCCGTATCGCTGCTAGGGTATAAATTTGCCGGCAATTGATCTGGTCCACCTATGGCTTCTTGCCTGGATTCCACGCCGGAACGAAGTCAGAATTCGCGAGCCATTCGATCGGCCGGATCATTGAATTGATCGCCCGCGTCATATGGACGAAGTCAATCGTTCGGATCTCATCGGTGGGGCGGTGATAGTCCTTATTCACCTCAACGTCGAAGCTCGAAACTGTATGGGCGACGATACCCGCTCGTGCGAAAGTAATGTTGTCGGACCTTTGAAAGAAGTTTTGACTTGGACGCGGATCGATCACCAGTTTTGCCCCACGCTGAGCGAGTTCTGGGCCAAGATTTGAACGCTCGTATCCAGTCAGCCACAGCTCCTCAGGTTTAACTTTAGTATCGGGCCGACCGATCATCTCGAACTGAAGATTTGCGATAAAATTCTCTTTCGGAAACGGCAGGTTGTTGAGAAAGTACCGCGATCCGAAGCCGCCGGCTTCCTCACTTCCAAAACAGACGAAATAGACCGTCCGTTTCGGCTTTTTGCCTGCCGCCATCGCCCGAGCGATCTCCATGACGGCGACCGAACCCGATGCATCGTCATCCGCGCCGTTAAAGATCTTGTCTGCCCCAGCAACGTTCTGCTGAACCCCAACGTGGTCCAGATGGGCACTCAGAACGATCACCTCAGACGCCAGCTTCGCGTCGGTACCGGTGATCTTCCCGATCGCATTCCACGTCTGGCCTTCGCCGAGCGTACCGGCAAAATCGATCCTCGTTCCGTCTGCCATGCCGTTGATGGCCGCAGCCGTGGCCGTATCGACTACGATGATCACGGCTGGCTTTGTCGGAGCAGCTGGAATAACTGCGTTCAACTGACGACCGGCAGCCGCGATCCAGCCAGATCTCAGTTGAGCGGTTTCTTCGACAATGACGAGCGACGCTCCCGCATTCGCGACCGAACCCAGAACCTGGAGCAGATTCCCGGACGTCTGGGCAGGAAGTTTTACAAATACAGCAGCATCCGCGTTTGGCTTGTCGCCGAGCGAGATCTTCTGTAGCGGACCGCCCAGTTTATCGCCGCCTGCACGCAGAACAAGCATCTCCTTGCCGTGCGTGACGGTCGACGAACCGAATTGCAGCGTCGGCGGAGCTTCAAAAGGTCGGCGTGCCGTCGAGATCGATTGTACATAGGTCGGTTTTCCGTCCCAACCCGCTTCGCCCGCCGGTTCGAGGCCAAATTGCATGAACTGCGAGCCGATATACTCGGCAGTGATCCTCTCAAATGGAGTTCCGCTGCCGCGGCCCTGCATCGCGTCGCTCGCAAGGAACTGCATCGCGGCACGTACGTTTCTTTCTTCGACAGGCTTCTGCGCGGCAACCGTCCCTACGGCAAGGAAGACAAAAACGGAAAAGGTGAGGAGTCGGGTAATTTTCATTGGGCGTATTACGTTGGTTAAGAGGATACGGTTCATCGCGACTGACATTCTGACGACTAAAACTGATAGTACTTCCACGACGGCTGATGATCTGGCGATAGCTTCTGCGTAGTCAGAATCGCCCGGACCATTTCGACCGGAATCGAATTTTCACGCAAGATGGCATCGTGAAAATCGCGGTCTGTCATCTTCTTCGAACCGACAAGGTCCTTGTGCAGTTGATAGAACTGCAGACCGCCCATCATGTACGCCATCTGGTACAGCGGGCCGTAATCGCCCGAAAAAGAGCGTCGGACTTCGGCCAACGCATTGTCGCGTTCGTGGCCGACCTTGTCGACCAGCAGATCTACGCACTGCTCCGGCGTCCAGTTTCCGAGATGGAAATTGAGCGAAAAAATGATCCGAGCGGCACGATGCGAACGCCAGAAAAGCGCTCCGATCTTGTCTTCCGGGGTCTTCACAAAACCGCGATCCCAGAGTATAAACTCCCAGTACAACGCCCAGCCTTCGCCCCAGAACGGCGTGCGAAACGGAGCGCGATACGTCCGATACCGGCGATTCATGAACTGCTGCAAATGATGTCCTGGAATTAGCTCATGATGCGTAACAGCCCGAGCAAAATGCGGATTATTGCCGCGCATCGACATCATTTTTTGCTCGTGCGTCATCGTGTTCGTCGGGTAAGAAACGAGGATCGTCTCGCCGCCCAGGAAGAAGGGCGACGTTAATTGCCGCTCGGGCGACATCATCTCCATTCGCCAAGTCTCTTCGGCGACCTTCGGCACCGTTACGAGGTCGTTCTTCTTGATGTACTCGATGGCTTCACGGGCCTGATCGCGGATCAGCGCGGGCTGTTTGCCCGGTTCGACATACTTTTGCTTTACGGCCTCTATCGCTTTCATGTAGTCGTCGCCGAAGCCCATTTCACGCGACGCCTTCTTTAACTCGGCGATGCACCAATCGAATTCTTTATTTGCGATCTGGACAAGTTCTTCCGGCGTGTACGGGATCATCTCGAACTTGAGCTCTTCGATCAGAGCTTCCCTGCCGATCGGATCGCCGATGATCGTCGTTCGGTCGTCGGGGCGAATGCCGACGAGTTTGTCGAGAATGTATTTGTTATAGCTGTCGAGTGCTTCGTCCGCTTTTTTGTACGGCTGTTCGTTCCACCAAGAGAAAGTTGGATCGTAACCGGCGTGAAAGTTGTACCAGTTTCTCAGCGTCGCCCTAAGCCCAAGCACCGTCCGCGACGCTCGTGCGGCGACCGTTCGTTTCGGCTTGGAGCCCGCATCGACCGATTTGGAAGTTGCCGCGATCGTTCGTGCGAGTTGATCGAGCAGCGCGGCCATTTTTGCGGGATCGACGCCTTCGAGTGAACGTCGCTGGTCCTCAAGATCAGCGATCGTCTTTGCGAACGGTATCAATGACGCCATTTCGGCAAGCTGGGCCTGGCCGCGAGCGAGTTCCTGCTGCTCGTGAACTAAATAGTTACGGAAAAGTACGTAATCGACCTGCTCATCATGGCTTAGCGAGTCGAAATTCATCCGCCGGATCTCCGCGAGATAGTCGGCAAAGAGCGTTCGCATTCTCGCCGCACGATTCTCAGAAGTGAACGCAGAGTAGAAGCGGTTGAATGCTCCTTGGTCCTGCTCGAAACGCTCGATCACGAGGCGAAGCTTGGACGGGGACTCTACGTATTGAGCCTTCGCCGAGATCTGGCCCAGGATGAGCAACGAACAAACGACTAGCGCAGATGCAGCCGCGAAACGAATTCTGTTGAACATAGGATTTGACGTTTTTGAATCTAAACGTTTTTGTCCGTTTTGTCGAAGCCGCGTCCTGCAACTCAAACACGAGTTACCGAATCTATCGAGACAATACATCCGATAAACTTATGCATATTCGAACGATCCTATTGTCGCTCTTTGTCTTTGCTGCCGCCTCCGTCTCGTTTGGACAAACTACCCAGGTTGCGAGTGCCGTCCACGACCTTCATACGATCGACTCGCAGATACTCGGCGAGCGGCGGACGATACTGGTTCGGGTTCCGGCCGCGTATCGTCAGGGCGACACGCGATTTCCGGTAGTATATATGCTCGATGCCCATCCGCCGCAGAACGCCATGATGGTGGGCTTGATCGAACAACAAGCCTGGGGTGGTACGATGCCCGAGATGATCATCGTCGGCCTGCAAAACACGAATCGCGGCCGCGACCTGACGCCGACGAAAGGCGATCGCGGATTCGGCGGCGGTGCGGATAAATTTCTCGATTACATTCGCCAAGAGGTAATGCCGCTCGTCGAGAAAAATTACCGAACTCACCCATATCGCATATTTGCGGGCCACAGTCTCGGCGGGTTGATGGTCGTCCATGCGATGGTCTCAAAACCGGATATGTTCGAGGGCTACGTCGCGGCTAGCCCGGTGCTGCATTGGGATAACGATTTTGTGATCAAGAGGGCTGGCGAGGCGTTCAAACAGCGAGGCGACTGGAAAAAGACCCTTTTCGTTGGCCTCGGCGATGAGCCGAACTATGTCGCCGGTTATGAAAAATTTCGCGCTCTTCTAAAACGCGACGAGCCGAAAGGCTTGAAATACGGCTTCGAGCAATACAAGACTGAGAATCACGGCTCGGTGGTGCTACCAGCGTACTATGCCGGCCTGCGGAAGGTATTTGAGGGCTGGGAACCGCCGCGCAGCGGCACGTTCGCCGACATCGAGAGCCACTACAAAGGGCTGACCGAACGGTACGGTTACCCGATCCACGTTCCCGAAGCCCAGATGAACCAATTCGGCTATCAGCTTCTAAATGCGAACAAGATCGACGAAGCCTTGGCTATCTTCAAGAAAAACACAGAGCTGTACCCCAATTCTGCCAACGTTTACGACAGTTTCGCCGAGGCCTTGGAAAAAGACGGCCAGTTGAAAAAAGCTAAGGAAAACTACGAAAAGGCTTTCAAACTCGCGGAAACACGCGGCGAAACTCAGCTCGCTACAACGGCCAAGGGCAACGTCGAACGATTAGAGGCGAAGATCAAATAGCTTCCAGGAAGCTTTCGCCATTTCGCAGGCTCAGCCCAAAATTCTCCGCAACCGTCGCTCCTATGTCTGCCAAGGAACCCCGCGTGCCGAGATCAACACCCGGTTTCGGATTCTTGCTGTAAACAAGCAACGGAACGTATTCGCGGGTGTGGTCGGAGCCGCGGAACGTCGGATCGTTACCATGGTCGGCTGTTAACACAAGCAGATCGTCGTCGCTCATCGCGTCAAATATTTCGGGCAGCCGTGCGTCGAAGTGCTCGAGTGCCTTCGAATATCCCTCGGTATCGCGGCGATGGCCGTAGAGCATGTCAAAATCGACAAGATTGCTGAATATCAGGCCCGTAGACTCGGCATTCAAGGCATTTATCGTCTGATCGATCGTCTGGTCATTGTTCTTTGCCGTTAGATCTTGCGTAACGCCAACGCTGTCATAGATCGATGCGATCTTGCCGATACAGACGACGTCGAGGCCGGCATCTTTCAGCATCGGCAGTAGATTTTCGTTCGGCGGGGCGACGGCGTAATCGTGTCGATTCTCGGTACGTTTGAAATCCGCCGAATTGGCCCCGAGGAACGGTCGAGCGATCACGCGGCCGACCTTGTCTTCTCCATCGAGAATCTTCCGCGCGATCTCGCACATCTCGTAGAGCCGATCGATCGGAACGACCTCTTCGTGAGCAGCGATCTGAAAGACCGAGTCAGCCGACGTGTAAACGATCGGCTTGCCGGTTGCGACGTGTTCCTCACCGAGTTCCTTGATGATCTCGGTGCCGCTCGCAGGAACGTTCCCAAGAATGCCCGGCACGTTCGCCTCGGCAACGAAACGGTCGATTATCCGTGCTGGAAATCCGTCGGGAAACGTCGGAAATGCCTTTTGCAGAATGATCCCGGCCATTTCCCAGTGGCCGGTCGTCGTATCTTTACCGTTCGAGGCAAGCGTGCATTTGCCGTACGAACCGATCGGCGAATCGCTCGCCGGAACACCGTGGAGCGGCCTGATATTCCCTAGACCGAGCTTTTCTAGATTCGGCAGGTCGAGTTCCCTGCTTTTCAGAATATTCCCAAGTGTGTCAGCTCCGGCATCGCCCCATTCCGCGGCGTCAGGCATCTCACCGATTCCGGCACTGTCGAGCACCATCAAACAAATACGTCCAAACCGTCGATCCATACTGGTAATGATACCTAATTTGCGGGTGCGGTGTATCCTTCGCGAGCTCGAACGACCGTGCCGGCAGGGAGGCCTTTTACCTCGACCTTGATCCGGCGGTAAGTGCCGTCACGCTTATCGTTAGTCGGGTAATAGCCGATCGTGTACTTCGTCCCGATCTCGTCGGCGACCGATCTGAAGGCATTTCTAGCCTCGGCGAGATCGCCTACTTCGAAGACCTTGCCGCCTGAGCCTTTTGCGAGTTCCTCCATCTCCTCCTGGGCTATCGTATAGAGCCGGTTGCTGATCGCGAGCCGCTCAAAATCGCCAAGCTGACAAAAGCTCGAGGCCTTTTCCATCTTTCGCCCACGTGCATTCAGGGTTTGGTAATAGCGTCGGATCTGAGCCGACGAGAATCGGATCGCACTATTGCAGTCACCCAGCAGCGTTTCCTCAAAGAACTCCTGCGTATCGACCCGGATAAAGAATGAGACCACACCGACCTGGCCCAGCTGCTCTTTTACGGAATCGAAATCGGCCGCGCTCGTCGAATCGACCCCGTCCGTAAGGGCAACGAGAGCTCGGCGGCCGCGAAATTCGTCCGCCGGCCGCTGGCTAAAGACGCGTTCTGCAACCTGCTGCAGCGAGTCATAAAACGGAGTGCCGTTGCTGGTCTTGACATTATCGATCGCCGTTTTGAGACGTTCGCGATCGCTCGTAAGCGTTGTCAATACTTCACTTACGGCAAATGCACGATCGTTCGTCCGGTCGGTCTTGAATGCGATCACCGCAACCCGGTCGCCGGGCCGCAACGATGAGATAAAATCGCGGGCCGCTCGCTGGATCAATGCCAGATCGTTTCGAGCCGAGCCCGACGTGTCGAGCACCAATGCGACCTCGAACGGGGCACTGGTCGTCGAGAAGCTTTCTATCTTTTGCTGCTTGCCGTCCTCGTAAACGACGAAATTGGTCGCCTTGAGATCCTTTTGCGGAATTCCCTTCGATGAAGTGACGGCGAGCGGCACGTCGACGAGCTGCGTCTCGACCCTGATCACATCATCATCCGGCTTCTTATCCTGAGCGACGGCGGTCGCGAAGCACGCCGCAATAATGAAGACTAAAAAGAACTGTCTCAGACCTATCACAACTTGACCTCGCTTATCTTGCAGATTGTAGCAAAGATTTAATAGCCCTTTCAGATAAACTGCCTTTTTGATGTCGCATTTAGCTCGATGTATGCTATCCTTTTTCAAAGTTATCTTTTGAATAAAGTTAGCCTAAAGTGAAGCGTTGAAATATTGGTCACTGATCGTGCGAAAGACGCACGCCACACCTTGAATATCTACGGTTGAGGGGATTTTATCTGATGAAAAGGAATTTGTTGTTTGGCTTCTCGGTGCTTTGCCTTGTCGCGGGGATCTGGTTCGTAGCGGACCGTGCTTCGGCCCAGAAAGACAGTGTCTTCGATACTTCCAGCGGAAGGCCTTCAACTTCCTTCCTGGTAGAGGACTTTGCGTATGTTGGAGCATTAAACGCATATGGATGGACTGCGCATAGCGGGACAGGCACAAATCCACCATCAACCACGCCTGGGCTTACTTTTGCAGGCTATCCCGGCAGTAACATTGGGAACGCCGCTCTTGTCGGCAACTCGGGCGGCGAAGACGTCAACCGTGACCTTTCGGCTGAACAAACGGGCGACGGAACTGTTGTTTACTATTCGGCGCTTATTAACGTAACAGAGACGGCTTCGGACAAGACGGGTGATTACGTCCTACACATAGGCGATCGGGCCGCTCCTGATTCTTTTACTCTATTTGCCGCCCGGCTCTTTGTACGAGTGGTCGGGAACGCAGTTAATTTCGGACTTAGCAACACTTCTACAGCAACTTACGGTACGACTAATTTTGCGAAGAACACGACTTATCTGGTGATCGTAAAATACACGATCAGTACAGCCGGAAATGACACGACATCGCTGTGGGTCATCCCAACTAATGTTCCGGCAACAGAAGCAGCTGCAGGCACACCAGAGGTTACGAATTCCGCAACGGCCGGCCAGGATGTTATTGATGCAGTTGCGCTTCGTCAGGGTTCGAATGCGAATAGCGCTCAGGTCGTTGTCGATGGCATCCGCATAGGAAGCGCCTGGAGCGATCTCGTCGCAGGCGGCGGAGCAACTCCGACGCCGACACCCTCACCTTCGCCGTCTCCGACTCCGACTCCGGTCGCGTCACCGACTCCGACTCCCGGAACCACGACGCCCAGACGCCTTTTCACTGCACGCTTAACGGGCGCACAAGAAGTTCCTGCGGTGACCACTAATGGCCGCGGCTTTGGCCGCGTAGTGCTAAACGCTGCTGAGACTGAGATCACGGCATCGTTCTACTGGGAAGGCCTCGGCAGCAACGTGACGCTCGGCCACATTCATGGCCCTGCAGTGGCGGGTGTCAATGCACCGGTTTTGTTCAACATGAACCCGACGACCGGCGTCACCTCTGGACGGACCGTTGACAGAGTGTTTGCCGTCACGCCGGCTCAGGTAGCAGACCTGCGAGCGGGTCTGTGGTACTTCAACATTCACACGGTAAATAATGGCGGCGGCGAGATCCGCGGCCAGATCCTCTCTAACCTGAACGATGCACCGCTTGATTTCAACGCTGACGGCAAGACCGACTTCGGTGTCGTTCGTCCTACAGCGGCAGTCGGCGGGACGCAGACGCGTTGGTACAACTTGATCAATGCCCCCAACGGTGACAAACGCGAGACCGACTTCGGTGTCGTGACGGACTTCATCACGCCGGGTGACTTTGACGGCGACGGTAAGGACGATATCGCGATCTGGCGTTCGGCGACAGGCAATTCGACCTTCTTCATCCTACAGAGTTCGACGAATACGGTCCGGTACGTTCGCTTCGGTATCCCGAACGACGATCCGTTCGTTATCGGAGACTATGACGGCGATGGTATCGACGATCCTGCGATCTTCCGTAAGGGCGAGACCGACGGCGCCCAAAGTCAGTTCTGGTGGTACGGCAGCTATGGCGTTACTAAGAACGTTGAGGTAGTCGTGAACTGGGGTGTCGGTGTCGATGTGGCTTCGCCAGGTGACTTTAATGGCGACGGCATATCCGACTTCTGCGTTTACCGCGGCGTCGGCACACCGGCCCGCGGCGTATTCTACATTCACTATGGCACTGGTGGCTTTGACGCTACAAGTCCGAACGATACCCAAACTCGGTTTGGATTGCCGAATGATGCTGTAGTTCCGGGCGACTACGATGGCGATGGCAAGACCGATCTTGCCGTGACGCGTGTCGAAGGGCCGAACATAGCTTGGTACTACGTCCCGAGTTCGGGCGGAACAGTAACGCCCCGACTCGCCTGGGGCCGTATCGCAAGCGATATTGAGGTCCAGGGCGACTACGACGGCGACGGCAAGACCGATCTCGCTGTATGGAGAAGCCAGAGCGGACAACAGTCGCTCTTCCTGATCCTGCTATCAAGCAATCAGTCGGTCCAGTACCAATTCTGGGGACTCTTCGGCGACCAACCGGCCGCCCAGGATACTCACTTGTAAAACCGGACCTGGTTTCTTAAAGCGAAAAGGCTGTCAGGCAAATTGCCCGGCAGCCTTTTTGGTGTAAAGAAAAGCGAGGGCCGGATCGGACCCTCGCTATTCTGATCTCAGATCGATCAACTAAACATATTTTTCGATCACACGAGCTATCGCCTCGCGGGTCACCGCTCCGACTATACGTTCCTGCTCCTGTCCTCCCTTGAACAGGATCAGCGTTGGAATGCCGCGAATACCGTACTGCTGCGGAACGTTCATGTTCTCGTCAACATTCATTTTGTAAACGCCTGCCCGCCCCTGATATTCCTCGGCAACGGCTTCGACCGTCGGGGCAATCATGCGGCAGGGACCGCACCATTCGGCCCAAAAATCGACGAGCACCGGCTTGTCCGAGCCGAGCACGTCCTTCTCAAAATTTGTATCCGTTATCTCATTAGCAAAATGTGCCATCTTCTTCTCCTTACTATAAAAAGTTTGATTATAACGCAGCCCTAAACTCACTAACAATCTCGGCTAGCCTCCGATATCAACGACGACCTTGCCAAAATGCGAGCCGTTTGCCATGTACTCGAGAGCTTCCGGCAATTCCTTGAATTCAAACCGACGATCTATGACGGGCTCGATCTTATTCACGGTGACGGCCGAACACATCTGTTCCAACATTGCCTTCGACCCGACAAATATTCCCTGCAGCCGTATCGCCTTCATAAACACGCTGATCGGATCAAAACCGGCTGCTCCCGTCAGCGCACCGATCAGAGCTACGTGCCCCGCGATGCGTGTCGCCGCGATAGACTGCCCCAGCGTTCCGGCTCCCCCGACCTCGACCACGTGATCGACACCGCCGCCGGTGAGTTCAGCGACTTTCTTACCCCAATCGGGAACCTCACGATAGTTGATGGTATCGTCCGCACCCAGTTGCTTGAGCCGCTCGATCTTCTCGTCGCTGCTGCTCGTCGCGATCACACGGGCACCCGCCGCCTTGGCAAATTGCACCGCAAATATCGACACTCCGCCCGTTCCAAGCGTCAGAACGCTCTCGCCCGAACGTACATTGCCCGACGTATGCAACGCGTTCCACGCGGTCAACGCCGCACACGGCAGTGTCGCCGCCTCGGCAAATGAAAGATGCTCTGGCACACGGACAAGTCCTTGCTCGCGGAACGTCGCGTACTCACGGGCGACCCCTTGCCACTGGCTCCCTGAACCAAGCGACGTTCGCCGCTTTTCCTCGCTCGAAGGGCCGTCAAACCAGCCCTGAGCAAAGATCGGCATCACGCGGTCGCCCGCCTTCCATTTCGTCACCAGTTCCCCGACTGCGCTCACCTCGCCGGCTCCATCCGACAGCGGTATTGCGGGCACGCGCATCCGCGGATTATAAGTACCGCGCACGACCATCAGGTCGCGAAAGTTGAGCGAGGCCGCATGGAGCTTAATGAGAACTTCACGCGGCCCCGGCGATGGTGTTTCGACCTCTTCAAGCCGAAGCTTGTCAAAGCCGAATTCCTCTACAAAATATGCCTTCATTTGTGCGGCTTTACGCCGTCTTGAGATCGAGCCTCAACACTACGTCATCGCGGATCAGATCGTCGGCCTTGCCGGCGTAGACAATGCCAAAATCCTTACGATTGATCGCAAATTCAGACTTAACATTCACCTTTCCGCCATCGACCGTTATCGTCGCCGGGAACGTGACCGACTTCTTAACGCCGCGCATCTCGAGATCACCGGTCACCGTGTAAGCATTTGCTCCCTTCGACGGATCGGCAACGATCTTGGTCGAGACGAACGACGCTTTCGGATACTTGGTGACCTCAAAGAAATCGCCCGTCTTCAGGTGGTCGGTCAATCCCTGGGCATCCGAGAATACCGAAGCCATTTCGACCTCAAATGCAACGCGGCTCGATTCGACCTTATTATCGACCAGGTCGATCATGCCCTTAAATTCCTTAAACCCGCCGTCGTGCTTGCCCGTCACCTTCGAGCCCGTAAACTCGATCTTCGACGTGTCAGGTGCAACGGTCAAGGCCGTTCCCGACGGTTTAAAGCTTGTAAGCACATCGGTCGTGGCGGAGGCCGTACTGGCCGGCGCAGACGCGGTATTCGCAGCGTTCGAAGTTGATGGGGCAGACGTGGTCGCCTTTGGCTTATTCGCCGCCGGATCGGCACACGCCGCTAGAAAAGCTGAAACGGAAATAACTGTGACTAGAAATACCTTCATGATGAACATTCTCCGATAGATTCAATATTTTTATCTGAAACTGCTTGAGTTACGGCAGGCTCGGTCTCGACCATTTCAATGATCTTCTCAAGTGTGAACTGGCCGAGTTTGTCGACAACGGCCCGGTCCATTTCCTTTTGAAGATTGCATAGCACGGCCGAGACGCTCCGCGCGATCGGGCAATCCTGATTCGGCTCCTTAGCGTGCAGTGCAAACACCTCGCCGCACGAGACCGCTTTGTAGATCGCACAAAGACTTATCTCGTCGGCCGGTTTTGCCAGCCGCGTGCCGCCGAATGCTCCCGTCTGCGATGCAACGAGCCCGGCGTGCGACAATTGGCTCAGGATACGCCGGATCACGACGGGATTCGTATTCACGCTTTCCGCCATGATCTCAGACTTCAGATTTTCGTCGCCGTGTTTCGCAAGCAGCGTCAAAATGTGCACCGCAACCGAAAACTGGCTGTTAGCCGCCATAACTGTAACAAGTATAGTTACAATTGCCAATTATGTCAATATGAAAAAATAAGGCCGCTTCCTCTGACAGAAACGGCCTTGAAAACAGCGGGGGAAATTACCTTACTTGGAAGGTATCTTGATCTCGCGTCCTGCGGGCAGGACCGAATTCGGCAACAGGCCGTTAAATTTTGCTACTTCCGTTGCGTTAGCATTGTTTCGCTCGGCAACTTTTTGTACCGTGTCGCCGGCCCTCGCCTTGACAACCTTTACGCCTGGAGCCGCCGTAGCGAGAGCATTCGTCGGCCGCGAATAGCTGGTCGACGTAACGCCGTTGCCCTTGACCGGAACGATCACCTTGCCCCGTGGAGCATCCATACCCGGATTTGCCGCCCTCAGATCATCGACGCTGACACCAGTCCGGTTGGCGATGTTCTGCCAAGTCTCGCCGCTATTGGAATTGGCGACGTTGGAGTCATTGATCTTCGAAGCCGGAATGCGGCGGAAAACAGCAACCACCTCATTAGCCTTGCCGGCCGGAACATTGATAATGTAGGGCGTCGGCGGCGTGCTATTGGTACGAAGGTGCGGATTGAGGTAACGCAGGTACTGAACCGATGTGTCCGAGGCCTGAGCGACGAGGCTCAGATTGGTCGAAGCCGGGACCCGTACGCGATCGTACGTGAGCGGCGCCGCCGGACGGATGTGGCCAAAGCCGTACTGACCCGGATTATTCGCGATGAGGATCGTCGCCAGGATGTTCGGCACGTAATTGCGGGTTTCCTTCGGGAGATAGGGGTAAGCGGCCCAAAAATTGGAGACGCCTGCTCGGCGGATCGCACGATCAACGTTGCCTTCGCCGCAGTTGTAACCAGCGATCGCCAGTTCCCAGTTTCCGTATCGATTGTAGAGAAACTTCAGATACCGAGCCGACGCTCTCGTCGCCTCGTCAAAGCTGTTGCGTTCGTCGACATATGCTGTCCGCTGCAAGCCGTATCGTGCACCTGTTCCAGGAATGAACTGCCAGAGGCCCGAAGCAGCCGCCCACGAAAGGGCCTGCGGCTTCCAAGCACTTTCGACCTGGCCGAGCCACGCAACATTCTCCGGAATTCCCTCTTCCTTAAAGATCCTGCGGGCCATCCGCATGAACATTCCCGAGCGGTACAACCCGACCTCCATCGTCGTCCGGCCGCGGCCGCGATAGTAGTTGATGTACTGCTGGATCATCGGGTGCACCTGGAACGAGAACCCGAGAGATTTGTTGGCGACGGCGTACTGAATGTACTGATACTGTTCCTGAGCGATCGGGTTCGTATCGACCTGCTGCTCTTCTTCAGTTAATTGAAGCTTTGAAAGCTCATCGAGCGGCGACGGCTCAAATTCCTGCGAATTGAATCCGACCTGGACGGCACTCGGAACCGATGGTCCGTACGTGCTCGCCGTTATCGCTGAATTCGCCGGTGCAGCCGAACGCTGCAGTGAATTGCGAGCGATGGTCGTGATCTTGTCGGCGAATGCTCCGTCGATCTGCCAGCCGCACGTCAGGGCGAGATTTCGCACCTGCGGAAGCTGCGCCTCGGTCGGAAATTCGATCCGGTAGATCGTTTCGATCAGCTGGTTATAACAATTCTGAAGACGGGTTTCGCGTTGAATATTGAGAGTAGATAAGAGAAATACTTCGATAGAAGAATTGAATTTATCAGCTGCGTCGGGCAGCTTTTTCTCCTCATAGGCGTGCAGACCTTCGGCAAACGATTTGCCAGCTTTCTCGATGACCTCATTCACCGCACGCTGTGCGGCGATGGCCTCGGGGGTCTGGGCCTGAATTGAAATTGAAGCAGCACATACGAGCGCCGCCAACGACAGGATGTTCCTCAAATTCTTAAAATTCATTAACGATCAACTGCAGTTCTAACTAACTCAAACTAAATGGATAAAAGCTGACGGCCATATTTTGGATAGCGACCGTATACAATTAACAAACGCCAAAACGACTAAAAAGTTTCCTTGTTTGCATGGAAACACGTCTCCCAGCGTACTTCATACCTTAACATCTAACGGTTAACCGCGCAACCGCCCGAAAAATCAGGGTTTCTCGTCATCTCGAACCCGTTAGCGAGAACTGCTCGCTTTCGCCTTCGGCGTCGATCTGGCCTCTCGCAAAGCAACGTCAAACACCTGCCTGACGTTGTCAACAAAGATAAACGTCAAATCCTCGCGAACTTCCGGTGGCAGATCGTCAAGATCGCGTTCGTTAGGGGCTGGAAGGATCACGGTCTTGATCTTTGCACGGCGTGCGGCGAGCAACTTTTCTTTGACGCCGCCGACCGGCAGCACGTTGCCGCGAAGTGTGATCTCACCCGTCATCGCAACATCCTTCCGAACCGGCCGCTGCGAAAGCACTGAAACTAAAGCAGTTGCCATCGTAATACCGGCGCTCGGACCATCTTTCGGGATGGCACCTTCGGGCAGATGAATGTGAATGTCGAAGTTCTCGAACATTTCTTCGTCGATACCCAACATCGACGCGCGCGCCTTTGCATAGGAAAACGCAGCCTGGGCCGATTCCTGCATAACATCGCCGAGCTGGCCGGTAAGCTGGAGTTTGCCCTTTCCTTTGTTCTTGATGGCCTCGATAAACAGGATATCGCCGCCGACGGCAGTCCACGCGAGCCCCGTGACGGTACCGATCTCGTCCTTTTTCAGCGCGCCTTCGTTGAAAATTCGAGAGACACGCAGAAAATCTTTGACTGAATCGGCCGTGACGTGTGCCGGCTTAAAATCCTCTTCAAACTCGGCTTTCCGCCTCGCAACCTTGCGGCAGATCTTGCCGATCTCGCGTTCGAGTTGTCGCAAACCAGCTTCCTGTGTGTATTCCGAGATGATCTTGACAATCGCTTTTCGGTCGAATCGAATGTCCTTTTTGCCAAGCCCGTTCTCTTCGATCTGTTTAGGTATCAAATGCCGTTTCGAGATCTCGACCTTCTCTTCCTCCGTGTAGCCCGAGAGCGAAATGATCTCCATACGGTCGCGGAGCGCGGGCTGGACCGTGTCGAGCATGTTCGCCGTCGTCATGAACATCACGTTCGAGAGGTCGAACGTAACGCCAAGATAATTATCGCGAAACGTCGCATTTTGCTCGGGATCGAGCACTTCGAGCAGAGCCGAGCTCGGATCGCCGCGAAAATCGGCCCCGACCTTGTCGATCTCGTCGAGCATGATCAGCGGATTGTTAGTCTCGGCCTGCTGAATTCCCTGAATGATGCGGCCGGGCATCGCCCCGACGTAGGTGCGACGGTGTCCGCGGATCTCCGCCTCGTCGTGCAGGCCTCCGAGCGAAAGCCGCACGAATTTTCGATTAAGTGCACGCGCGACCGAACGTCCGAGCGAGGTCTTTCCGACGCCCGGCGGGCCGACGAGACACAGGATCGAGCCTTTCGGCTTTTCGCGAAGCTTTCTGACCGCGAGGGCCTCGACGATGCGTTCTTTAACGCGTTCCAGGCCAAAATGGTCCTCGTTCAGGATCCGCTCGGCCTTCTTGAGATTTAGATTGTCCTTCGATGATCGCGACCACGGCAGGTCGGTCATGATGTCGAGCCAGTTTCGGAGCGTCGCAGTTTCGGCTGTGTCAGGATGCATCCGCTCGAGCTTTTTGAGCTGGCGAAGAGCTTCTTCCTGAGCATTTTCGGGCATTTTCGCCTTGAGGATCTTGTCACGATACTGCTCGATCTCTTCGAAAAGCTCATTTCCTTCGCCCAGTTCGGCCTGGATCGCTTTCAACTGCTGCCGTAGGAAATACTCACGCTGCGAACGGTCGATCTCGCCGCGGGCCTGCGTATTGATCTCCTGCTGGACCGTGAGCACGTCGATCTCTTTGCTCAAAAGCTCGTTCACCCGTTTTAGCCGCGGTGTCGGATCTTCGATATCGAGAACGCTCTGTCCGTCTTCGACCCGGAGTTCGAGATTCGACGCGGCCAGATCGGCGAGCCTTCCGGCGTCGTCGAGATTGGCGATTATAGCGAGCACTTCGGGCGAAATATTCTTGCCGAGGCTTGCAGCACGTTCCATTGAGCCACGAACGTTTCTTACCAGCGCCTCGACCTCGAGCGAATTATCCGGAGCGAGCGGTTCGACGATCGGCGTCACATGCGCCCGAACGTAGTCGCCCTTTCCCGAAATAGAATCGACACGGCAACGCGAAAGCCCTTGTATGAGAATACGGATGCGGCCATCGGGCAGTTTGAGCATGCGCATTATGATCGCGACGGTGCCCACCGAGTACAGGTCTTCCTGCTCAGGATCTTCCTTGTTTACGTCCTTCTGCGAAACGAGCAGGATCATCCGATCTTGGCTCAGTGCCGTCTCGACCGCCTTGATCGACCGGTCACGCGATACGAAAAGCGGCACGATCATGAACGGATAGATCACGATATCGCGAAGCGGAAGCACCGGCAGCTCAGCCGGTATCTGCATCATTGGTTCGATAGCTTCGCTTTCGGGGAGGGCGACGGAGAATTCGTCGAGTTCAACCATAAGCCCTTTATGTTATGGAATGAAGCCCCAAAGGGCAATCGGCGGGAAACGCGAACGTTTTCGCTCACTTCTTCTTTTTCTTCTTCGGATCGGCCGCGGCGGCACGAGAACCGACGAGCTGTTTGAGTTCGCTCATGAATTCAGAGACGTCAGCAAACTCAAGATAAACCGAGGCAAAACGGACGTAAGCGACCTTATCGAGAGACTTTAGCCGTCGCATGATGACCTTGCCGATGTCGTTCGTTGACAGCTCGCGGTCGAGCGAATCCTGCACGTTCTTCTCGGCCTCATCGACGATCGATTCTAGCTGAAGCGTCGATATCGGCCGCTTTTCGCATGCCCTTAACAGTCCCGCCAAAACCTTTGTGCGGTCAAAACCCTCGCGCTTCCCGTCCTTTTTTACAACCATGTACGGGATCTCGTCGATACGTTCGTAGGAAGTAAAACGGCGTGAGCAGCCTAGGCATTCGCGGCGGCGGCGTATCGAATCGCCGTCTTTCGCCTCGCGCGAATCGACAACCTTGTCTTCGAGATGTGAGCAGAATGGGCAGCGCATTGTCTAGGCGAAATCGGGCGAATCGGTCTTGATCTCTTTTTGAGCGTTCTCGCTCGAGAGCAAGCCGCGGAAACGTTCGACGCTAATGTCCCCTCGGAGGAAATAGTATAACCCGAAAAATAGCGCGGGCACGAAATAGACCAGATGCATCACGAGCGCGACAGCAGCGGCCGTCTCTGTCGGGATATCATTTCGCAGGAATAAGAGACTCGCTCCCGTCGCCGCGTGAAACGCTCCCGCGGCTCCGCCCGGCGTCGGCACGACCGAACTAACGGTCGCAAATCCCATGATGAACAACGAATCGGAAAACGTGAGCGGCAAACCAAAAGCCATCAAAACCCACCATGTGGGTATCGAGATCGCGAACCAAAGCGCGAGCGTCCAGAAACTAACGAGCACCGTCTCACGCCAGTCTCGCAAAATAGCGAGCGCCGCCGCCAGTTGCCGCATGATGCTCAGGACGATCGCCTGCAAGCGTTTTGGCATCCACGCCCGCGTCGTAAATCTCTCTGTCCACCCAATGACACGTTCCGACACCCGTTGAAAAATTATCAGCGCGATGAATCCGATGATCACACCGATGATGAGTGCTCCGCCAGCCCATTCGAGCAGGAGAAATTCATCTTCACGTCCAGGCTGCGGAGTGAACCAAAGAAGATTGATCGAGAAGAAGCAGACGAGAGCGGCGAGGTCAAAAACGCGTTCGAGCCCGAGCGTGACCAACGCTGCGGACGGGCGAACACGCTTGTCTCGCATCGGCAACCACATTGGCCGCACGATCTCGCCCATTCTTCCGATCAGAAATATTGCGGAAAACCCGACCGTGGTCGTTGCAAACAGCTCACGCAGACTAGTTTCCGTGATCGGCGCGAGAAGCACCTTCCAACGTATCGCGCGCAGCAGGTAGCCGAGGCTAATGATAAGTACTGCCCCAGCCAAATACCACGGATCAGCCTGTCGGACATGCTCCGAAACCGCTTGCCAATCAAGATCGCGGCCGAAGAACCAAAGGATCGCGACCGCAATTAGAAAGAGAATTGTGAACCTTAGATAATCTCGCAACGACGGTATTTGGCCGCACAGGATGCGGTCGCCTGCAATTAATTCGGTCTAGAAACGTTAAGCCGAGGCTCCTGCAGCCTTGTACGGCGGCAGTATCACGCGAGCGGCCTTTTCTTTCTTGAGCCCGAGAGCCCAATCGGCCTGCATCAGCGTGTGAATATCACGCGTCCCTTCGTAAATGACGGCCGCTTTACAGTTACGCAGATAACGCTCCACCGGATAATCGTTCGTGTAGCCATTAGCACCGTGTATCTCGATCGCCATCGACGCGGCGTGCTCGCTGCGGGTCGTCGCTTGCCATTTGGCCATCGAAGCGGCTTTTGCAGAAGGCTTGCCCTCGTTCTTGAGGTAACCGCATTTTAGCCACAGCAGATGCGACATCTCGTAATCGGCTTCCATCGTCGCGATCTTCTGCTTCACAAGCTGAAAATTGCCGATCGTCTGGCCCTGGACCTCACGCGTGTTTGCGTACGCAACCGAAGCATCGCGGCTGGCACGAATTACACCCGTGGCACCGCTTGCAACCGTGTAGCGGCCGTTCTCGAGCGAAAACATCGCGATCTTGAATCCTTCGCCTTCTTTTCCGAGCATGTTCGACGCCGGAACACGAACATCCTGCAGCGAGAAATAGCCTGTATTTCCTGCCTTGATGCCAAGCTTGCCGTGCAGCGTACCGCTCGAAAACCCTGCCATCGAACGCTCGACGATAAAGCAGGAAATTCCGCTGTGGTCGCGAACCTTTTGCTTTTCCTGGTCGGTCCAGCAAAAGAAGAGAAAATGATCGGCCACGTCGCCGAGCGAGATCCACATCTTTTCGCCGTTCAGGATCCAATCGTCACCATCGCGTTTTGCATACGAACGCATTCCGACAACGTCACTGCCTGCATTTGGCTCGGTCAGACCAAACGTCGCGAGCTTTTCGCCTTTAGCCTGCGGAACGAGATATTTCTGCTTCTGCTCTTCCGTTCCCCACGAAAAGACGCTAAGCGAGTTCAAGCCGACGTGAACGCTCATCGCAACGCGCAAAAACGTATCGCAAGCCTCTAACTCCTCGCAAACAAGCCCGAGCGAGATGTAATCGAACCCCGCGCCGCCGTATTCCTCGGGAATACAGACGCCAAGCAGTCCGAGATCGGCCATCTTGTCAAAAACGCTGCGCTCGAAATGCGACTTTTCGTCCCATTCCTTGATGTACGGAGCCACCTCGCCCGCGCAAAACTCGCGGACCGTCTTCTGCAATGCTAAATGTTCTTCTGAAAGTTCTAGATCGATCACAAATATAGCCTCTAATCTGAAAAATATCTATATTCAAAATGGAAATCGTAGCACTTCCGCGCCAAAGAAACGAATTTGCTCAATTAATTTCGACGCGCGGCCTGTTACGCTTCGACCTGCTTCCACGGTTTGATCTTTGCAAGGGTTTCCATAAGCGAGTCTTTCGCATTCGCCGCGTCGTAATCCATCTGCAAACCGATCCAAAAATCGTCAGACATACCAAAAAATCGAGAAAGCCTCAATCCAGTGTCTGCCGTGACCGATCGATTTCCCGCTACGATCTCACCGATACGCCGCTGCGGCACTCCTATCTCCTTGGCAAGCCGATATTGCGTAATTCCCAGTGGCTTCAGGAATTCTTCAATTAAGATCTCGCCCGGATGCGGATAAGAAACCTTGGGTACTGCCATCTTCGTAACCTCGATGATAATCTACTATCTAGACCACCAACTGACAATTGTTTTACTGAAGATCGCTTATTATGAAGGTTCTTTGCTTTTTGCTTATCGTCGCTTTCATGTGGATCGGAACCACAACCGCACAAAATCGTGCTAACGAGCCGGTCCCGCCGATGCCAAAACTCCTCGACCAGCGCCAGCAGATGGACGTTCGCGAGGCGTGGCTGAAAAAGCGGCTCGATTCCCTTCTGCTGCCGATGATGAAACGGAACGGCGTTGAGATGTGGCTTGTCGTCAATGAGGAGTTCAACAGCGATCCGGTTACCGAACACATTGTTCCGCCGATCCCGATCGTCGGCCGGCGAGATATTTTCGCTTTTATCGATCAGGGCGAAAGTCTCGAAAAGATCGCGATGGTCCGCTATGACGAAGAGCGGCTTCGCGATCATTACCGATTCGTAATGCCCGCCCGGGATAAATTTGGCGAAGAGCTGCGAAAGATCGTTGACGCCCGCGCACCAAAGACGATCGCCCTGAACATCGGCGGCAGCCGCGGCCAGCAGAGCGGGCTGTCGCATGATTCGTATCGATTTCTCGTGGATTCGCTCGGAGCTGAGAACGAAAAGAAGTTCGTCTCGGCCGCATCGCTCCTGACCGATTTTTTTGACACGAGGCTTCCGGAAGAACTCGCCGAGTATGAAAAGGCGGTGCTCGCAACCGACATCCTCACTCGCCGCGCGTTTTCTAACGAAGTGATCAAGCCCGGCAAGACGACCGCCGGCGACGTTCGCTGGTGGCTGATCGAACAGGTCAATCGCCTCGGCCTGTCGATCTGGTTCCAGCCGGACCTGCGAATTCAGCGGCAGCGAGCGGCCGCTGAATTGACCGGCCAATTCCTTAGCACAGCAAAAGAAGCCGACGTGATCATGGCCGGCGATCTGATCCACGTCGACTTTGGCCTCAATTACATGGGACTTTCAACGGACTGGCAGAAACACGCATACGTCCTAAAACCTGGCGAGCGTGACGCCCCGCCCGGACTCAAAGCGGCGTTAAAGAATACGAACCGGCTGCAGGATGCGATGTTTGCGGTTGCCCGTGCGGGAATGACCGGAGCCGAGGTATACGAAAGGACGATGGCCGAGATGAAACGCCAAAGCATCGAGGCGATGATCTACTCGCACCCGATCGGCACACACGGCCACGGGCTCGGCCCGTCGATCGACTTTCGCGGCACGATCGGCGGCGGCGGTAACACGATAATTCCCGGTTCGTATATGTCGATCGAGCTGAACACCTCGACCGCTGTTCCAGAATGGAACGGACAGAAAGTGACGATCATGGCCGAGGACGACGCCGTTATGACGCCCGAAGGTTATCGATTCATACGGCCGCGTCAGACCGAGCTTTATCTGATCAAATGACGATGATCTCTGTCTCGAAAGCATTGAGGATCGTCGATCGTGAAGTTAACGCGATCGGATCCGAGCGAATCTCACTCGAGGATGCAGTCGGCCGGATACTCGCCGATGACATCGTCGCGGACACCGACCTGCCGCCATTCGACCGTTCGCAAATGGACGGCTACGCAGTGATCGCCTCCGATACTGCAAAAACGCCGGTTACCCTCAAACTCGTCGGCGAATCTGCGGCCGGACGCGGCTGGCACAAAACATTGAAAAAAGGCGAGGCGATCCGCATCATGACCGGAGCGTCCGTTCCCGCCGGAGCCGACGCCGTGCAGAAACTCGAGGTCGCAAAAGAGGATGCCGACTCGGTCACTTTGCTCGAACCGACAGAAAAAGGTCGCTTTATCGTTCCAAAAGGAAAAGAGGTAAAAAAGGGCAAGACCGTTCTTAAGAGCGGCGAGCGACTGACGGCGTCGAACGTCTCGATCCCCGCCGCGTTTGGCTACGCGAAGGTCAAGGTGGCCAAACAACCTCGCGTCGCGATCGTCTCGACCGGCAGTGAGATCGTCGACATCAAGAAAAAGCCCGGCCGAGATCAGATACGGAATTCGAATTCGATAATGCTTAAGGCCCTGTGCGAGCAGGCCGGAGCGGACGCGACGATCTATCCGACCGTCGGCGACGATATTTCAAATTTGAGATCTCAAATTTCAGGTGCGATCAAAAATGCCGAAATCCTAGTTACGACCGGCGGCGTTTCAGTCGGCAAATACGACCTCACCAAGGCCGCGCTGAAAGACCTCGGAGCCGAGATATTTTTCGAGCGCCTCGCTCTCAAACCGGGGAAACCGACGGTGTTCGCTAAACTCAAGAAGACTGTGGTTTTCGGCTTACCCGGCAATCCAGTTTCGGCGGCGGTGACGTTCTATTTATTCGTTCGAAAGGCGATCCTGCAGAAGCAGTCGGCTCTCGCGACCGATCTCGAACCCGCAACGGCGGTCGCCGCAAAACCGATCAGATCGACCAAGGAACGCGACGTTTACCTGCCATCAGCACTTGAGATCGCGGACGACGGAACGCTGCTCGTCGAACCCGTAAACTGGCACGGCTCTTCGGATTTCATTGGTTTTGCAACCGCTGACGCACTGGCGATCGTACCGAAAGGTTCGACCGTCGAAACTGGCGACACGGTACCGATCCTCTTGCTTCCCTGAGCCGATTGCGGGAAAATCCGTCTCACGATGTCAGAGCTTTCGCATTACGACGACAAAGGCAGCATTCGAATGGTCGACGTCTCGGCCAAAGAGACCACGACGCGGCGAGCTGTCGCCTCGGGCAAGGTATTCCTGTCCTCCGAAACTCTGCAAACACTGCAAACCCGGTCAAACCCAAAAGGAAACCCGCTCGAGATCGCACGCATAGCCGGCATCATGGCCGCCAAAAAAACGCCCGAACTGATCCCGCTGTGCCATCAGATAAATCTTTCGAAGGTGAATGTCACCGCCGAATTTCGCGATTTTGGCATCTATCTCGAAGCCGAAGCCATCACAAACGCCCAGACCGGCGTCGAAATGGAAGCCCTGACCGCCGTCTCCGTCGCCGCTTTGACGATCTACGACATGTGCAAAGCAGTGCAAAAAGACATCGAGATCGGCGAGATCCGCTTGTTGCAAAAATCGGGTGGAAAGGCTGATATAAACAGGAGCTAACAGCTTATGGCTAATAGCTGATAGCTGTTTTTCATCAATACGTCGCGAACTTTGCACTATAATAGTCGTACATCATTGGGGAGCCGCAAATATGGACATTAACTACACACTCGCCGCTGAAACCAAGCCTCAGGTCAAGCTCTTGCTGATCGCGACCGCTGTTAGCGTCGCGCTGTGGGTCGTGGGTTGGTATTTACCCATTGTCGGCTACATCGTCTATCCGCTGCAGCTTTTTGCGACGTTCGTTCACGAGAGCTCACATGCTCTCGCGGCTGTGGTCACCGGTAATTCCGTTTCCAGCCTAACGGTGATGCCGGATACGAGCGGAATGGTCTGGTCAACATCGTCGGGCTTTTCGTCGCTCTTTATCTCGAGCGCGGGTTATCTCGGAACGACCCTCTTCGGCACGTTTTTGCTCGTCTGGATGCGTTTCGGCTTCCGTTCGCGAGTCGCTTTGTATTTCTGTTCGGGCCTGATCGCGGTGATGACGGTAGCCTTCGGTTTTCTCGCACCGATCTGGAATTTCCTGCAAAATGTAACGCTCGGCGGCATGGCGTTCACGATATTTTCGGGAGCGATACTGACAGCAGGCCTTTTTGCGATAGCACGCTTTGCGACGCAGAAATGGGTCGATTTCTCGCTAGCCTTCCTCGCCGTACAGTGTTTGCTCAACGCATTCTTTAGCCTCAAAACTCTTTTCGTCATCACGACATCGACCGACGCATCGTCCGACGCTGCGAACATGGCTGCGGCTACGGGAATTCCCGCGATTCTTTGGGTTCTGCTGTGGATAGCCGTTTCGGTGGTGATGATGGCCGTCGGCGTCAGGCTTTACGCCAATCGCAAGAAAGTCGTCGCTTCGCGCGACTCTCTCTTCCTTGACCAACCATAATTCGCACAGCGTTTCATTTCTGCTGCGGCAGCTTGTAACTTGAGCTCAACTGGTGAATAATCTCCTTCACCACCATGGCAACGCTCAGCCAATTAGCTGTCGGTTCCCGTCTGATCGTGCGTTCGCGTAAGAATTGGCGCTTCGCAGCCGTGTCGCGAATCTCGCCAGAACGAGTTGTGCTCACGGTATGTTCACCGTCGGGGCGCACTTACCGCCTCTGGCGCGAACACGGCGTCGAGATCGTCATGGAAGGCACGATCCCCGTCCTGCCCTACGAAGCCGCCGACACATGGCACGACAACTTCAGTTCTTATGATAGGCGTTGGTGAACGGGGCGCTCTTTTGCAGAGCCGAGTTGCAGCCTGCTATTTCGCAACTCCCGCAGCAAGTATGCTTAGACGGGCTTCGTCCTGCACAAAAACTACGTACTCGATATTTTCACTATTCCAATCGGGATTTTGCGGTAGGTCGGTCTTCCGAATGAAGCGATCTTCCCCTGGTTTTACCTGCCCGAGCGGAATTAATCTTCTTACCACAGAAACATGTTCTAATGTTGAGCCCGAATTCTCGCCGCGGCGGACCTTATTGACGAGACCGCTTTCCGCTACCGCCAAATAAACCGTCGCGTTGGACTTCGCTGAGATCCCCGAAACCTCCACCGCGAGTTTGCCGCTATCAACGTGAAGATCGATCTTCCCGCTCGATCGCGAGGCCTCGTTCGCTATCGCATCGGCTGCTTTAGTCCGATCAGATCCGACGAACTCTCGCGTACCGTTCACTACCATTTGCGGCGTATAGGTTGAGTTGAGCCCGAATCTGGACGCATACTTTTCTTGCCGCTTGCTGAACTCAGCCGACGAAAACCGATCCTTCCAGCCGAGATAATCCCAGTAATCGACGTGATATGCGAGGGTGATCACCTTTGCGTTTCCGTCCGATCCTTCCTTCAACTGTCTCAGCAGTCGGTCGGCTGGTGGACAGCTTGAACAGCCTTCGGATGTAAAAAGTTCGACGACTACCGCAGAGTTTATCGAGGCGTTCACGTTCTCAGCGACCGCAGACGTTACTCGTTCGGGCTGCATGCTCAGGCGAAAAACCGCTAGCAACAACCCAAGCACGACAAGAATACCGATGACCAGAGACTTCATACAGTAAAAATATTACCGAGCCAATATTTTATTCCGGACGTCAAATCCGCCCGCACGGGCCGGAGCGGTTGAGAAGTGCCCAATGTTTCGTCTATGCATACTTGCGTCTTATATGCAATAATAGTCATTCGGAGTCTTGGCTCCGAACGAGACAAGCGAGAGGCTCGAGCTAAGATCGGTACTCACAATATGACGACTCCTAGCCGTTGTAAGCAAGCATCGTGGAGTATCAAATTTTTCCAGGACGAAAGGTGGCGAAATTGTTTTTGAAATTTATGAAACAGAGCGACAAAATGACCGCAACATGTTGAATACACATTGGTTACGTCGATCAACGGCACCTGAAACACCACTGAAACAACGTGAAACATTTTTTTTCGAATTTTCGTGGGACAACGAGAAAAACCGCTGTAAACCGTTGATAACGAACACGTTATCTGTCCCACTAACGAGCGGGACAGCCGTGGGACAAAAGTGGGACAGGACCAACGGCAGGGACGAGCGGATCGAAGTCTACCGGACTCGAATCCACATCGCTTCGAATGGTAGAATAGAGGTTTCTCAGTACGCGCGATTTCTTGACTATGCAGGCTGCAAAACCAAAAGAGGAACAGATCGAGGTTCGCGGGGCCCGCGTCCATAACCTCAAAAACATCTCGGTCGCCATACCGCTCAACAAAATGACGGTGATCACGGGGGTTTCCGGGTCGGGCAAATCCTCGCTTGCCTTCGACACGCTCTATGCCGAAGGCCAGCGGCGTTATGTCGAATCGCTCTCGGCCTACGCCCGCCAGTTCCTCGAACGGATGGACAAACCCGATGTTGACGAGATCGTGGGTATCTCACCTGCGATCGCCATCAGGCAGAAGAATACGACCAAGAATCCGCGTTCGACCGTCGCGACCCAGACCGAGATCTACGACTATCTCAGGCTTCTCTATGCTCGGGCCGGCACGACGATCTGCCACAAATGCGGCCGCGAAGTGAAGAAGGATTCGCCCGAATCGGCAGCCGAAGAGATCCTCGCGACGCTGCCCGAAGGCACGAGGTTCTATCTGCTGTTCCCGATCCAGACGGAGGTTTCGCGTGAGATGGTCCGTGCCGCGAAAAAGCCGAAAGCGGGCACGTCGGCAAAAGACCTGAGTACCCAGGCATTCCTGATACTTTTGCTGCAGCAGGGATTTTCGAGGCTCTATCGCAATGGCGAGGTGATCGAGCTGCAAAAACCTGAGGATTACACTCTTCCCGATCTTAACGGTACGTACGTTCTCGTTGACCGTCTTTCGGCAAAAGAAGGCATTCGTCAGCGGCTGGTCGATTCGCTCGAGATATGCTTTCGCGAGGGCCACGCGGCGGTAGTGCAGGTCGCCGCAAAAACCGAGGGCGCGCCTGAGACACTGAGATTCTCCGATCAGTTCCTCTGCAAATACGACAACACCTACTACGACGAGCCGGAACCGCACCTGTTCAGCTTCAATTCCCCGACGGGCGCGTGTCCGACGTGTCAGGGCTTTGGAAACACGATCGGCGTCGACTACGGCCTCGTCATTCCGAATCCGCTCAAGTCGCTGGCTCAGGGAGCGGTCGATCCGTTCACTAAGCCCGCGTACCAGAAGATGCAGGCTCATCTGCTGAAATACGCCGCATCAGCCGGTATCGATACGAAAGCACCATTCGCCGATCTGCCGGAATATCAACAGAATGCGATCATTTACGGCGACGACGGCTGGCTGGGCCTGAAAGGCTTTTTCGAATGGCTTGAGACAAAGAAATACAAGCTCCACGTTCGCGTATTTATCGCCAAGTACCGCGGCTACACGAAATGCCCTTCGTGCGATGGCCAGCGGCTTAAACAAGCTGCACGCGACGTCAAGATCGGGATGCGTTCGTTGCCTGAGGTTGTCGCGATGTCGGTCGCCGATGCTCACAAATTCTTTGACGAACTCGAACTAACTCCCGAAAGGGCGAAGATCGCGGAAAAGGTTCTGCTCGAAGTTCGCCGTCGGCTGAAGTTCCTCGTCGATGTTGGGCTCGATTACCTGACGCTCGGCCGTTTGGCGGCTACCCTTTCCGGCGGTGAAGCACAGCGAATTCAACTCGCGACCAATCTTGGTTCCCTGCTCGTCGGCACACTGTACGTTCTCGATGAACCGAGTATTGGCCTGCATCCGCGTGACAATTCGCGGCTGATCGGCATTCTCGAAGGGCTTCGTGACATCGGCAACACGCTTGTCGTCGTCGAGCACGACGAAGAGACGATGCGTGCGGCCGACAACATCATCGATATCGGCGTGCATGCGGGCGAGAATGGCGGCGAGGTCGTATTCGAAGGCAAACTCGACGAGCTGATGCGTGACGATAAATCACTGACGGCAAAGTATTTACGCGGCGACGCTGAGATCAAGGTCCCGATGAGCCGGCGAAAAGCGACAAAGCGAAAGCTGCAGATCATCGGTGCCCGCGAGCATAATTTGCAGAACGTCTCGGTCGACATACCGCTCGACATGCTCGTATGCGTCACCGGCGTTTCCGGCTCCGGCAAATCGACGCTCGTTCACGACGTCTTGTACGCCGGGATCAAGAAACAGCGTGGCGAATGGAATCAGCCGGTCGGATTCTTCAAGGAAATGCTCGGTGCCGATTACATCGACGACGTGATACTCGTCGATCAATCGCCGATCGGACGCACGCCGCGTTCGAATCCCGTAACGTATATCAAGGCTTACGACACGATCCGCGAGATCTTTGCCGGAACGAACGCCGCGAAAACAAAGGGCCTGAACGCCTCACATTTCTCGTTCAACGTGCCCGGCGGACGCTGTGAGATATGCCAGGGCAGCGGCACCGTGACGATCGAGATGCAGTTCCTCGCCGACGTTGAACTGACGTGCGAAGACTGCCGTGGAATGCGATTTAAGCAGGAAGTCCTCGACGTCAAATACAAGGGCAAGAACATTCACGAAGCCCTGCAGCTGACCGTCAAAGAGGCGATCGTGTTCTTTAAGGATGTCAACAAGCTCGTTTCTCGCCTTAAGGTTCTCGATGCCGTCGGCCTCGGCTATCTGCGGCTTGGCCAATCGGCAACAACGCTCTCGGGCGGCGAAGCTCAACGCGTCAAACTTGCCTCGCACCTTGCCCAGAAAACTAGTTCAAAGACGCTTTTCATCTTTGACGAGCCAACGACCGGGCTGCACTTTGACGACATTAACAAGCTTCTCAGTGCATTTCGGGCCCTGATAGGCGGCGGCGGCAGCCTGCTGGTCATCGAACACAATATGGACGTGGTCAAAACCGCTGACCATGTCATCGACCTCGGCCCCGAAGGCGGCGTAGGCGGCGGCCACATCGTCGCCACCGGCACACCCGAAGAGATCGCGCAGAACGAAGCGTCGATCACGGGTAGATATTTGAAAACTTATTTGAAGTAGGCGTTCCAATGCTCGCCATTGGCGATCACTTAAAGTTGCTCTTCGAGCAATGCCGTCCGTACGGGCACTCACCGACCTGGACCCATTCGTAGAAATCGTTCGTATTTCCCTCGACGGCGTAGTAGACCTTCTTGATCGTTGGGAACTGCGTCAGGGTTTTCTCGATCATTCCGAAGTACTGGCCACCGCCGCAGCTGGTTGTGGCGGTACCCATTTGTTCGAGTACACGGCTTGTAAAGTTTACGTACGCGGCGCCATTTTTTACGTTAATGCTTTTGAGAATGCCATTCGACTCAGCCGCAGGGATACTGCCGTAGCCTTGAGCTTCCTCTTCCTTGGTCACACCTTTGAACAACTCCTCGAGTGCCGCCTTCGCTACGGCCGTCGTACTTGGGATCTTTCGTGAAACGGGAAAGACCTTGTTGCAGTCATCGATATTGGGATTCAATTTCTCATTTGAGAAGAAAACCTTGATGCTGATCGTTCTCGAACTCTGGCCGTAAGCCGCGGATGTCATCAAGAGGATGACTGAAGCAAATAAGGTCGTGATCTTCATACTAGTCGTCTCCAAATTTGGCTCGCCAGATGGGAGCGATCTCGGCCAGGACCTTGCAGTCGCAGTACCCGCCGTTGTTGTTAAGCCAAGAGGTGATCCTGCCAAAATCGAGGCGGTTTTCCATCATAAACCGCATCGAGTGCTGCAGGCTATGATTACATTCGTTACCGTATAGCTCGTCCTCGACAAAGTCCAGAAGCTCGCTGATCGTATGCTGCGCCGCGGGCAGCGAATCGAGAAACGCCTGAAGTTCTTCGCCGCTAAGCTGCTCAAGGTTTTCGATCTCGCGTTTTCTTAAGATGGGCATAAATTAGAATTCGAGGTCCGTCAGTCGGCTCATCTCGGCACGCTCAGCCTCTTCGCGTTCTTTCTGCTTGACGCCTTCGCGGCCGTCGTAGGAAGCGAACTTCGGCAGGAAGAATGCCGAGCCGATCACGGCGACCACGCAAAGGATGCCACCGCTCATCAAGGCCCATTTGACGCCGACCTTTTCTGCAACGATGCCCATTTTAGCACTTCCAAGCATCGGGCCGGTGAGGTAGCTGATCATTTCGATACTCGCAAGACGTCCGCGGAGGAAATTCGGTATCGTCTGATTCCAGATCGCCCCGCGAAAGATGCCGGAGATCATGTCAAAGAAGCCTGCGGCTACGAGCATCAGCAGAGCTGGCACCAGGCTGTCGACAAAGCCAAAGAAGAATATCGCAACGCCCCACAGGACAGCGGCGACGATAACGAAAAACCCATGCCGATGAATATTCCTCGTCCAACCCGAAGTCACGCTCGCAATAAGCGCTCCCGCTGCGATCGCGGCCGGAAAGAATCCGACGTAGTTCTCGCCATAGATCACGGCCAGCGCCGGATACAAAGCCTGCGGCATCGCGAAGAACATAGCCGCGATGTCGATAAAATACGTTCCGAGAAGTTCCTGCCGGCTGAAAGCGTATCGCCACGCACGCTTTACGCCCTCCCAACTGGGCCGCTCGGCGTTCTCCGGCGATGGCACCGCTCGAACCAGGTAAAGAGCGCTGATCGTCGCAGTGAACGTGAGCAGATCGAATGCGTAGGCGATCGACGGACTGAATTGGGTCGCCACGATACCGGCCAATGCCGGGCTGATTATGGCTCCGATGCTCCAACGGATCGAATTCAGTGCCATCACCGCGGTCATCATCTCCGGCGGGATGATCTTCTGGATAAACGACTCAAAAGCCGGCCGTTGAAGTGCCGCGAGCCCCGCGTGGGCGGCGACGCAAAGGAACAAGATCCAGATCGTCGGCTGAGGCAGCAGCGAGTTCACGAGCAGCAAGATCGACGCGGCCGCTTGTCCGAATTCGGTCAGCCTCAGCATTCGCCGCTTGTCCACAAAATCGGCAAGAGCTCCGCCAAAAAGAGCGAGGATGACCATCGGCACGAACTCGGCGAGGTAGATATACCCGACCATCGCCGACGAACCGGTGAGCTGATACATCTGCCACGGAACTACGATAAAGGTCATCATCGAGCCGAAGAACGACACGAGTTGACCGAAGAACAACAACCGGTAGTCGCGTGAGGCTTTCAGTGGTGAGATATCGAGCAGCATCGGCAGAAAAATGTCAGGTTAGCATAGCGGAAGCTGATCACTCTCGTCGTCAGCGAGGATTTCAAAATAGCCGAAATTTGCTATCTTTGTTCAGGTACAGTTCGAAGAATCCCGTTCAGTTATCCCGGGGCGGAAAGTTCCGCTCGTGACGGCATTTTATGCTCGCTATCCTTTATATTTTTGTCGCGTATATCCTGGGCGATGCCATTTGCAGGCGCTTTTTCCCCTTCGTTTCGATACCCCATCGGATCGCGTCGGGACTATTCTGCGGACTACTGATAAGCACTTGGGCAACGTACGGCTTTGCGTACCTTTTCGCCGGGACGGCGTATCCAATGCTCGCGGGGAACGTTCTGTTCTTTCTCGGAGCGCTTGCCGCCGCATTCATGCTCAACCGCGGCGAGGCACCGGCCGCTGAGACTTCGATCGACCCTGAAAGCACCAGGTTCGTGCGGGCGGACTGGATAGTAGTGACCATCTTCTTCGTCGTCGCGGTCGTTATGGCCTACGGAACGTTCACGATGAATGATGGAACGATCCGTATCGCCCATCATCAATCAAGTGACTTCGGCTCAACGGCGTCGATAATGCAGTCGTTCGCGGTCGGCCACAATTTCCCGACCGAATATCCGCATTTCGCGGGCGACCGTATTCGCTATCACTTTCTGTTCTATTTTCAGGCCGGCAACCTCGAGTATTTGGGCCTGAGTCCGGCGTCGGCGAATAACGTACTGAACATACTGAGCACACTTTCGCTTCTCGTGCTCGTAATGACCTTTGGATCGGTGCTTTTTCGATCGCGACTCGCCGGCCGGATCGGGGCGATCCTTTTCTATTTTCACGGATCGCTCGCCTACATAACCTTCTATTTCAAACAGGGATCGTTGTCGGCGGTTTGGGATCGCATCTGGAAGATGCAGGACTTTCTCTCGTCCGGCCTTCCCTATCGAGGTGAGGACTGGGGCGTCTGGTCGCAGGTCGTCTATCTGAACCAGCGTCACCTGGCGAGTTCGATCGGTTTGTTTCTCGTCGTGATCGTTTTCCTCGCTATCCGTCAACGGGAACGGTACGAAGCTGGCCTAGCCGCCGCTCCGGCCGAAAGCGAGACCGCGTTGGAGCAGGGCGACGACTCGGATCATGCATCACTCGCCGTCGATGAGAACGGTCCCGACGCGACCGAAGCGACGCACCAAGCGGCAACAAGCGACGAGACTTCGGAAGAAGAAACGGGATCGGAGCCTGTTGAGGCTTCCCACGCGGACGGTTCGGAGAGCAGCCCACCAGTTGAGGCAACTTCCGAGTCGAGCGTGCCCAAAGGCGAGGGCCCGTCACGAGAGATCGATAAGGCGGAATGGGCGGCGAGACTGGCACCCTACGCTTTCTGCGGCTTGATCCTGGGGCTGATGCCTATGTGGAACGGCGCCGTGTTTGCAGGCGCGGCCGGAGTTCTCGCGTTGATGTTCGTGCTGCTTCCGTTTCGACGCGAAATGCTCGCGATCGCGGTCGTCAGCGGACTCGTCGCTCTTCCGCAGGTGATCTTTCTAAAATCGGGACTGGCTCCCGCCGGATACTCGACGTTCTATTTCGGATATACACTGACCGAGCCAACCGTAGGCTCGATGCTCTACTACCTCGGTTTTACCTTCGGATTTAAATGGATCTTTATCGCTATCGCGCTGATATTCGGCGATCGACTGCAAAGGTTGATGATCGTGTCGATCTCAGCCCTGATAGTCATGGCGACGTGTTTTCAGTTCAGCGAAGAGGTCCTCGCGAATCACAAATTCTTCAACGTCTGGGTGGTGCTGATCAACGTCCCTGTAGCATTTGGCATCGTCCAGCTGTGGAATCTGTTGCCGTCAAGCGGCGCCATTCTTGCACGAATCCTGACGGCTGTAATGGTCTTCCTGATCGTCATCGGCGGGGTTCTGGACCTGTTCCCGGTCAGGAACAGCTTCTGGGTGGATTATCGCTTCGAGAACGATCAGCTTGTCGACTGGGTTAGAAACAATACAGATCCGCGATCCATCTGGCTCTCGCACAGGTATGTTAATCACGGAATTCTGATGGCCGGTCGCCGTCTGTATTACGGCCATCCTTACTACGCCTGGGGCGCCGGTTATCCCGTCGGCGAACGCGACAATACGTATCGCCAGATGCTGGAAGGCAAGGACATCAACGAGGTCTTTCGCCTTATCAAGGAGAACAACATCGACTACGTCGCGATAGACAACATAGTCCGTGGCGGCGGCGATTTTATTAAGAATCACAACGAACGGCTTTTCGCCGCGTATTTCCCAACCGTTTTCGTCGACGAACAGAACGCCTACAACGGGCTCAAGATCTACAAGGTACCCGATCAGCTCGGCGCTCCCGACCCCGCGGTGAAATTCGAGCCGTCGCCAACGCCATCGCCGGAGGCAGCGGTGAATGCGTTCGTGGGCGGCGAAGGTGCCGGGTACGGAAAGTTTTCGAGGCCGCGGGGCGTCACCGTCGACGCGAAAGGAAACCTGTACGTTGCCGACATGGGCAATGCCCGCATCCAGAAGTTTGACGCGAACGGCAACTTCCTCGCCGCGTTCGGAAAGCCAGGCACAGCAGAAGGTGAGATAAAAGAGCCGAACGGGATCGCGGTCGATGAAGCGGGCAACATTTTTATCACCGACGCATTTAATCACAAGCTCGTTAAGTTCGATCCGAAGGGGATCGTACTGAAGGAATGGAAAGGCCCTGACCCCGGCTTTTATGGCCCACGCGATATTGCATTTGGGCCGAACAAAAAGCTGTATATCGTCGATCAGGGGCGCACTCGTATCGTCCGCTTCGACCCGGCGACCGAGCAATTCACGTCCTGGGGCAGCGCGGGATCGGGCGAAAGCCAGTTTGCCGAGTCGACCGGTATCGGTATTGGCGACGACATGGTCTTGGTCGCCGATAACGGCAACAACCGCGTTCAGATCTTCGATCTCGACGGCAAATTCATTCGCCAGTGGGAGGTGACCGGCTGGGAGCGTTACGTTTGGAATTACCCTGACGTCACCTACGATCCTGCGACAAAGGACGTATTCGTTTCCAATTCGTGGAAGGAAGAGGTCCTCGTCTATGACGTGCTGGGGAACCTCAAGGCCGAGAAGAGGATCTCGCTCAAGAATCCGACGTCTATAACGTTCTCGCCGGTCAAACCGGGCAAGAAACTTATAGCCGTCGGAACGGGCGTTCATTTACTGCAGCAGCACACGGTATCACCTTAGTTGGTAGTCGAAACCACCTTCTGTCTATGATCTCTAAAGCCTTTAGGCATCCCATCTGGAGTTTTCTAACGAGGACCGAAGTATTGATCTTCCTGGCGTTGTGGCTCAGCTACGGAATGCTGATCAATGCCAAGAACATCAACGATTTTGGGCAAAATCAGGCGACCATCGAGGCTATCGTCGATCAAGGCCGGTTCAGCATCGAGAACCTTCCCAATTGGGAGGTGACAGGTGACTTCTTCGGCCACGACGGGCATCGCTACATGAATAAGCAGCCGGGCCAGGCCTTTATCGGTGCGATAGTATATGCCCATCTTCGGCTTGTTGGGCTCAGCTATTCCGATGACAAGATCCTGGCCGCCGCGCTTATTGCGTTCTTCACTATCTCGCTATTGACCGCCTTGGGAGGCGTTGTGGTTTTTCGCTTCGCCCGCGATCTTACTGATCGAAGATCTCTTTTCTGGCCGATCTCGGCGGCCCTTGCATACGGTTGGGGGACGATCGCTTTCGCCTATTCCGGCATAGTGCATCACGATGCACTCTCGGCGGTTTTTCTTATAACTGGCTTTTATCTCGTCTTTCTTTTGAAAAGCGATCCGCGGCATGATTGGGATCGCCCGAGGGTGATCGGTGCCGGGTTGCTTCTTGGCCTCACACTTACTACGTCGATGATCCCGTTCTTTATGGTCATCATTGTCGGGATCTATTTCTTATCGTTGCGTAAGTGGCATCACCTTCCGGCAATGCTCGTCAGCGGGACAATTGGAGTGCTTCCAATGCTCGCATACAATGCGATCAGCTTTGGCAACCCTTTTCGCTTGCCGATGTCGCTTTACGTATCTCATCCTGATGACGATGCATTTTTTTCTTTCGAATGGACACATTTCTTACATCAACTGGAATACTACTTTCGCGACACGAGTTGGTATAACCCGGTACTCTGGTTCGGACTTGCGGGGATCGTGGTTCTCCTGATCTCGTCGAGGCGACGGCTCGAAGGTCTCACGATCATCGGTACTCTCTTCGTATTAGTTTTTTACCTTTCGAACATCGCGACTCTTGGCACGTGCAATTACGGCCCACGCTATTTGCTGGCTGGAATGCCACTCGCCGCTCTGGGGATCGCTGGCCTACGGCTACTGCCGTTCCGATGGATGAGGTTCCTGGTGATCCTGCCATTTCTTTACATCGGTATTCAATCGATCGTGATCAACTTAGTTGGGGCGATCGGGGGTGCAATGTTCTGCAATCTCGCGGCCTATGCGTACCCGACATATCTTGCGGACATAATGGCCGGCAAGTTGCCTGAGTTTGTACTACTTCCCTGGCTGATCCCTTTTGCAGCAGGATTCTTTGTATTACTGTTTCTAAAACCGTTTGTCTCGGCACAAGCTGGAGATCTTGGAGATCACAATATGCCGACAGAAGAAATAAAGACGGATGACCCGGTCGAGCAAGAAGATCTAACGATATTGGAGTTCGCAAAGAGCAACAAGGTTGGGCTGATCATCCTTGCCGGCGTAGGGCTAGCCGCGCTGTTTCCATTTTATAGTTTCCTGTTTCAAAGCGATGAAGCAGAACGGCCGGCCGCCGCCGTTCAGTCGCCGGTCCCGCCAACGCCCGAATCGACCGAACCAGTGAATGCCTTCACCGGAGGCGTGGGAACCGGCTACGGCCGTTTTTCCAAACCTCGCGCAATTGCCGCCGACGATGCTGGCAACATCTATGTCGCCGATTCGGGTAATGCACGAGTGCAAAAATTTGACCCCGCGGGAAATTTTGTTTTCGCTTTCAATACCGCCAGCCCGAGCGCGCGTTCGGCCAGTCAGCCAACCGGAGTTGCCGTCGATACATCGGGGAACATCTTTGTCTCTGATCTTGGGAACGGTAAATTGATAAAATTCTCCGCGGACGGCAAATTCATCAAGGAATGGACAGGCCCGGAGCCCGGATTCTACGGCCCGCTGGATATCGCCATAGGAAAAAAGGGAGAGTTTTATATTGTCGACTCGGGACGGTTGAGAATCGTTCGATTTGATCCGATCAGTGAGGTGTTCAGCTCTTGGGGAACCGGAGGATCCGGTCCCGGGCAGTTTGCAGGATCAACGGGCGTAGCCGTCGGAGCCGATCAGGTTTTTGTAGCAGATCTTGGAAACGATCGCGTTCAGGTTTTCGACCTTGACGGCAACTTCCTGCGCGAATGGACAGTTCCCGTTTGGAAAAAGTATCCGTGGCATTATCCCGATCTGGTTTTCGACGAATTGACGAAATCAATTTACCTGACAAATGGTTGGGAAAATCAGATATTGGCGTTCGACCTGGAAGGCAGGAGCATCGCCGCCGAGATTTCACCCGATTCAAACAAGAGTCTGGGAAATCCCTCGACGTTAGTCATTACGGACGTGAAGAAGGCACGGCGGCTGATCGTTCTGAACACTGATAGCTCCAAGCTTTCATCTTTCGACCTAAAAGGGAAGGATGTTAAATAGTGGGGAGTCAACGGTTCACTTCAAGTTAAGGCTCGGAGAATTCGGACCGATAGCATTCGACAATAGACTGCGAATATATCGCCCAAATACACAAGACGAGGAACAACGGAAACAAGTATGTGAAGAGGGGAAACTCGGGCATCGGCCCGGTCAGGAGTTTCTGAACATATTCTGGATAAGCGAAGTTATAGACCGGGCAATACAACGCTCCACCGAATGCTCCTACGAAGTTGACACGAAAAGACACGAAAGCAACAAGGAACACAGCTCCGCCGAGTAGAACTCTGAGGGTCTTGGTAGGGAAACTGGCCAGCCCGACGATGCCCAGCGAGCAAAACGGCATGATAGGCAGCAAATAGCGCGGCCCGTAACCGCAGACGCCGAGGCCCGTTATGTTGAACATATACAGAATTAGTACCAGGATTGCGGCAAACACGGTCAACTGTTCGCGCCGAAATTTTGATGGCAGGAACAAAAGCCCAGCCAGTCCGATCCATAGGATCGGGGCGTAGGAGGTGATCAACCCGTAGTAGTCCGAGGCCTTTTTGGTGAAGTTGCTCCAATCAAGCACAAGATAAATATCGGGCGTGATCGCATTGAGTTTGAAATAAAGATCGTACGCAAATATGTGGGGACTGCCGAAGAATATTGTGTTGTAAAGCAAGAGCGGAGCAATCCCGAGAACTCCTCCAGTGAAAAAAGGCAGTAGAAGGTTCCACCGGCGCATCGTCAGGAAATAGATGCCGAAGATGACCGCCATGGAGAGAAACGCCCCCGAAGTGGTAACGGTCATTCCGAGCAGGAACGCCGCAACGAAACTGTACGTTCGCGCCGTTTCGTGGGGTATGGCGCCGTTTCGAACCCTTTGGATCAAATAGAATCCGATCACGATCATAGGTGCGGCGAGAGGATCGTGCCATGCGACGCCGGCCCAAGCCATCTGAGTTGTGCAGACACTCCAGACGAGGGCGGCGGCCAGCGGCCAAATGACCGTCCGGCGACCCGCAAGGTCGCGGGCCAATCGGTAGAGAGCTACCGCCCCTAGCGCCGTAAGTAGCGACGTTGAAAAAAAGATAACGAGTGCTCCGGCGAGGTATTTGTCGCTCGAATAGCTGATCCCCATGAACTTCAGATGAATATAAGCGATCGAGCTAATGATGGCCTGGCCAGGATTCTTATTACTGTAGGTATGTCCGTCCAGATGGAACACGTCGCCAACGTACTCCCAAGGCCAAGCAGTAAGGCTCTCCACCGAGACGCGTTTCTTATCGACGAACGCCTCAGTCATCGACTGCCCGTACATCCCGATATTCTTCTGATTGATCAGCAGGCCGTAAACGAGCCAAAGCCCGAGAAACAGCATTATCTCGACCTTTACGAGGCTCCGCCTGGATATTAACGTTGCCGGATCGGTTCGAGGCACGCGTGGCGCCGATGAAGAATGATCTTCCATATGGGCGATTCTGTCAGGTATTGTTGAGCGGGCAGATTAACGTAGCAAAAGTGAGATTGTCAACCGCTTGAAATCCTGATCACTGGTCGGCTAAAAAGCACTTTGCTGACAGTACGATCTAAAATATACTGACTTGTCTCTTACAACAGATCCGATCGACAACATCCCTATGACTGTAAATCACCAATCAGAAACCCAGGTTGCTCCCCAAGCGGACGCGATCGAGCTTTCGGTTGTTATGCCATGCCTGAACGAGTCTGACACGCTTGCTATCTGCATCGAAAAGGCCCTGACGGCGATGTCGGAACACGGCGTCGCAGGCGAGGTCGTTATCGCCGACAACGGCAGTGTAGATGATTCTGTTTCTATCGCACAGTCGTTAGGAGTTCGAGTTGTGCCGGTTACCGAAAAAGGCTACGGATCTGCTCTGATGGGCGGCATTGCGGCGGCCCGGGGCAAGTTTGTCATCATGGGTGACGCCGACGATAGTTACGATTTCCTTGAGATCCCCAAGTTCGTCGATAAATTGCGTGAGGGTCATGACCTGGTTCAGGGCTGTCGTCTGCCATCGGGCGGTGGACGTGTTTTGCCCGGAGCAATGCCGTTCCTACATCGATGGTGGGGAAATCCGATGTTCTCCCTGATGGCGCGGGCGTGGTTTCGTGCACCGATCCATGACGTTTACTGCGGAATGCGGGGCTTCACAAAAGAGCATTACGAACGGCTGGACCAGCGCTGCACGGGAATGGAGTTTGCGACGGAAATGATCATCAAATCCAGTTTGACTAACGCTCGCATCGCCGAAGTACCGATCACTCTCCATAAGGACGGACGCAAGGCTCACGCTCCGCACCTGAGGACCTTCAGAGACGGTTGGCGAACCCTGAGGTTTTTCTTGCTGTATAGCCCGCGTTGGCTTTTTCTTTATCCGGGTCTTGCTTTGATCGTCGTCGGTTCGATGGTCGAGGTCGCGTTGGCTACCGGGCCGGTACGGATCGGAGGCGTCACCTTCGACGCTCACACGTTACTCTACGCCTCAGCCGCGATAATCCTCGGGGTTCAGGCATCGTTCTTCGCGGTTCTTACAAAGGTCTTCGCCATCAGCGAGGGATTGCTGCCCAAGGACGACCGACTGGACCGTCTCTTTAAGTATCTGACCTTAGAGGTTGGGCTCGTAGTTGGTGTAGTTCTGGTCTTGGCCGGGCTTGCCGCGTCGATATTTGCATTGTTGGCGTGGGAATCACAGTCTTTCGGTCCCCTGGATTACGCCTCAACGCTGAGAGTGGTCATCCCTTCCATAACTGCTTTGACCATCGGGTCTCAGTTCATATTATCCAGCTTTTTTCTCAGCGTACTGGGTCTTCGGCGAAGATAGGATCGCGTCGGTTACTGATCGTCGGACTTCCCGATCTTCTCTGAGATGATATACCGCGGTCTTGCCTTTATCTCCTCGTAGATCCTCGCGATGTAGATTCCGATTATCCCGAGACTGATCATCAGAAAGCTTCCGATGATCAGCAGCAGCAGGATAACGGTCGCAAAGCCGGTAACCGCCTGTCCGCTCAGATAGACGTACAACGTCTGAATTCCGAATATCAATGCGAACAGGAGAAATACGATGCCGCTGAGCGTTACGATCTGGAGCGGAACCGATGAGAACGCCGTGATGCCGGTCATCGCGAGCCGGACAAGCCGCAGTACGGACCAGCTTGAGGTTCCGCCGGCCCGGTGCGGTACTACGAAAGGTATCTGGACTCGCTTAAACCCGAGCCAGGCGGTCATTCCGCGGAAGAAGACGTTGCGCTCGTCCATCTTCAGATAGGCATCGACGGCTTTGCGGTTCATCAGCTTAAAATCCGATGCTCCGCGCATCTCAAAGCCCGTGAGCCGTGTCCATAGTGAATAGAAGACGCGGGCCCCGAACTTAGTTACAAAAGACTCTTTTCCGCGATCGGTCTTGACCCCTTCGACAATATCGGCGCCAGAAGCACGCCATTCCGTGATCATTTTCGGCACAAGCGAAGGCGGATGCTGTCCGTCGGCGTCCATCACGATCACCGCGTCACCCGCGGCATTCGCAAGACCTGCACACAGGGCAAGCTCTTTCCCAAAATTTCGGCTGAGTCGGAATGCGCGAACGTTCTCATTCGCCGAGCACATCTCGGCGATCCGCGCCCAGGTGTCGTCGGGCGAACCGTCCTCGATCAGAATGAATTCGAAACGTTCGCCGATAGGCGAGATCAGATCGGATACTTCGCCGATGAGCGCGGCAAGATGATCGCCCTCTTTGTAGCATGGCAATACGACTGAGATCGTGGGGCGGTTTTCTGCGGTCATTTCGCCGGTCACGGCAACTTGCGGCCCTCAGGCTGCGTAGATCTTCAGCTTAAATTCGTCGTTAGCGATATAAATTTCAGGCTTGCGGCCCGAGAAAAGATTGGACTGCTTCAGGATCATCGGCAATCCTCCGTGCGGCACATTGATACCGTATTCACGCCTCGTAAATATAGCAGAAATCTGCGGATTAAGCCGCTGAGTTATGCCGTAACGGATCGCCCGGCCTGCCGGCGGCGAAAATCCGTTCGTCCTTCGCGGGTTAATGAACTCGATCGCGTGGTCGTACACATTGATACGCGTGCGAATGTCGCGGAGAGCCAAGTCCCGGTGCATCAGAGCGTTTACGATCGCCTCAATTATCGAGTAGTAGTGATAGCGGCCGCGAGCTTTGGCAACATCGTCACCTACGAGCGAAAGCTTGCGTTTGGGCCGTTCCCGCGGAAGATCAACGTATCTCTCTAAAAACGACCGGGCCTGTTCGAACTGAGTAAGTAGATTGCCTTTTACTTCAACGGCTTCGATAAGCTGGGCCGAGCCGTTATCTCCGGAAAATCTTGCAACAGTGATGTTCGATCTCGGGATCAGCTCGGCGACCCTATCGTCTTTTCCGAATAGCAATACGGCCGCAACAGTTGGGAAAAATTCATCTGCGTTCCCCACGGCGAGAAGCAGATCCTTCCTGAGAAAATCTCCCGTGTTGTAGAACGACAGGTTCGGAGCGTCGTCATCAAATCCGCCGGCAAAGGACCACAGCAATGCGTCGTCAAAGTCCTGCTCAGTGACAGTTTGCAACGGAATATTCTCAAAACTTAGCGGCCGCAGTTCGTCGAGCCAGTTTGAAAGCTCAAGCCGCGATACTTCGCGTTTCTCCGCGCCAAATCGCAGATAGAATCGACCATCGCGCGTGCGGTACGGCCTTTTTCGTCCGTCGACGTCGAGAGCAACTATCCTTTTTCCGCTATCGAACGCGATCGTATCGATCATCGGAATGATCGGCGGCACGATCTCTTCGCGACAAATTCGTACGATCTCGCCCTGGACCCATTCCGGGTTCGCAACGCCTTCTATTCGAAGCTGGTCGTTGACGCCGAAAATGATGGTTCCGCCGTCAGTGTTTGCCAGAGCCACGATGCCCTGAGCGATCTTTTCGGAATTGGAAAGCTTAACTTTGAGTTCGAGGTACGTGTCTTCGCCGCCGCGGATGAGCCTCAGCAGTTCCGAACGGGTCGTCGTCTGGGTCGATTGATTTACGAGGTATTCCTGGAAAGTCGGGTCGCCTGCAGGTTCGTATCGCTGCGTATGTCGGAATCTTCTTCGCGGCATGGCTCTCGGTTGGGAATTATTTCAATGACCGGCGGCGTTTTCTGGACAGTGTCGTCGCGGTCTTCCAGACACCTCCATTCAATCACATAGGCAAATCAAAGTAAATTCGACGGTTTACGGTTTTGACAACGCTCGCATATTCTTCTATTTACTATTTAGCATTCTGTCGTGGAAACAGATCACACACTGGCTTATGTCGGGCTCGGGTCAAATCTTGGCGACCGGGCGGGCAACCTTCTGATGGCCGTTCGCGGTTTGATGGAGGCGAGTTTCGTCGTGCAAAAACTCTCCGGTATCTATGAAACAGTTCCGGTCGAGATCGAAACGGATAAGAAGTTTCTCAATATGATCGCCGAGATCCGTGTGACCAACGTTAGTCCCAGCCAGATGATGGCCCGCCTGCTCCGGATCGAGTATTTGCTCGGCCGGACCGACAAATCTCTTAAAAAGCCAAGGACCATCGATCTCGATATACTCTTGTTCGGCGATGTCCAGATGCAGACAGAGTTCCTGACGCTTCCGCATCCTCGAATGCATCTACGCCATTTTGTACTTAAACCTCTTTCCAAGATCGCACCGAACGTGATCCACCCTGTCCTAAACAAAGAGATCGCAGACCTCCTCGACGATCTTCAGGACAAAAGCGAGGTGCGGCGATGGCGTCCTAACCAGCTGATCCCTGATCGGCCGGCTGAGGAACCATCGATCAGATCGCGGAACGGCCCGACGCACACGACCCTGTCCTAATGGCAAACCGCTAGACTTAAGTGCCGCAAATCGTTAGACTTTCTTCAATCTATGGCATATCTACAGCCTGATAAGGAAGGCAAACTTTTCCTTCCGGATATCAGGGCAGCAAAGGAAAAAGGCGAAAAGCTCGTTTGCCTGACCGCCTACGATTACCCGACGGCCCGGATCGTCGACGAGGCAGGCGTCGATCTCATTCTTGTCGGTGATTCGATCGGGAATGTCATCCACGGCTATGGCAACACGATACCGGTTTCGATAGACGAGATCCTTTCGGCTTGTATCGCCGTTAAGCGAGGGACCGAACGTGCCCTCGTCATCGCGGACATGCCCTACGGTACGTACCATGTCAGCGAGAACGAGAGCGTCCGCAATGCCCTGCGTTTAATGAAATACGGCGGGGCCGAGGCGGTAAAGCTCGAGGGTGGCCGTAACCGTACCGATCTCGTCAAGCGTCTCGTTGACGAAGAGATCCCGGTCGTCGCTCACATCGGCCTCACGCCGCAGTCTGTTTACAAACTCGGCGGTTATCGCGTTCAGGGCCGAACCGCCGATCAAGCCAAGCGGCTGATCGAGGATGCTCAATTGCTCGAAGAAGCCGGAGCATTCGCCATTGTTCTCGAACTCGTTCCGCGTGAGGTCGCCGCGATGATCACGAGCGAGGTAAGTATCTCGACCATCGGCATCGGAGCCGGTGCGGAATGCGACATTCAAGTGCTGGTCCTGCACGACCTGATGGGAATGAGCTTTGGCCGCCTGCCACGTTTCGTTCGTCAATATGCTGACCTCCGCGATGTCATGACGAAGGCTATCCACGAATGGTCGGCCGATGTGAAAACTGGTGCATACCCGAATTACGAAGAGTCGTATGGGCTTACCGAGGAAACGAAAAGCGAACTCGCCGCTATGTGATGGAGATCATTAATCGTCGACAACGCATCTTCTCGATCTCGCGGAAACTTCGGCGTGAAGACAAGAGTGTCGGCTTCGTTCCCACGATGGGTGCGTTGCACGATGGTCACCTCGCCTTAGTAAAGGCCGCCAGGCAGATGTGCGACGTCGTGATCGTGTCGATATTTGTAAATCCGACCCAATTCAACAACAGCGTCGACCTCGAAAAATACCCGCGCGATCTGACCGAAGATGTTTCGAAACTCGCCGAATACGACGTCGATTACGTTTTCGCACCCGAAGAAACGGAGATATATCCCGACGGATTCGGCACGTACGTCAACGTTCAGAATGTGACCGAGATGCTCGAGGGCGAGTCTCGGCCCGGCCATTTTCGAGGCGTAGCGACAGTCGTTACGATACTTTTCAACACCGTCCGTCCGGACAGGGCTTTTTTCGGCCAAAAAGACGCGCAACAGGTAGCCGTCATCAAGCGTCTAACCAATGACCTCGGTTTTGACACCGAGATCGTTGTCATACCCACGGTGCGTGAGCCGTCCGGATTGGCTCTCTCGTCGAGAAACGAACGCCTAAGCCCCGAAGAGCGTGAAAAGGCCGCTGTGATCATCGAGGCTCTTCGAGCGGCAAAGATCGAGTTCAAACGCGGTGAACGAAATGCGTCGGATCTAACCCAGATCGTAACCCGCAAGATCGCGGAAGAGCCGCTCGCAAAACTCGATTACGTCGCGATCGTCGATTCGGAAACGCTACAACCTATTGAAAAGATTGGAGATAGCGAGGCTCTGATCGTCACGGCGGTGTATTTCGGTGATGTCCGGCTGATCGATAACGTGATACTCAATAGGAAGCAGTAACCCGGTACGCCAATTGCATCTTAACTAGTGCGGGCCGTGAGTATTCCGGCCCAGAATTATGAAGATCTTAAGGAACATCAGTCTGCTGCTTGCTTTGGCTACCGTTTTCGCGTTTTCGGCCTCGGGCCAGACGACATTGACGTCGCCTGACGGTACGCGCGTAGATATCGAAGGCCAGAATGGTAAGGTCGTCGTATTGGCGATCGGTGCGAGTTGGTTGCCGTTGTCGGCGAAACAGGCAGAGTTTACCAACGCCCTGGCTAAGAAATACGCCGGTAAACAGGTAGCTTTCTACTTCGTTTCAATCGACTCCATGAATGCAAAGTCTAAGAACTTCGCATCGAACGAGGCTGTCGCAAAATTTGCCATGGATAACAAGCTCACGGTTACGGTACTCCGCGACCCTGACGGTGCAGCGACGTTAAAAAGGTATAGCGTCGAGCAGGTTCCGTCTTTCGTCATCCTTGACCGTACAGGTAAACTGGCCGGCGAGCCGTTCGGCGGCATCGACCCAAAATTTGACGTCACCGTGCCGTTGTCGAAGAGGATCGATCAGCTTCTCTGATCGCATCAACAAGTCTGTAAACCAAACTAACCGGAAGGCCGACTACGTTCCAGTAGTCGCCTTCGATCCCTTCGATAAATAGAGCGGCTTGCGCTTGAACAGCGTAGGCCCCGGCTTTGTCGAGAGGCGAGCCGAATTCCACCAGAAAATCTATCTGGGCTGGAGTCATCTCGCGAAACTTAACCTGCGTTGACTGAATGCCCGACACGCACTCGTCCGATTCGTCGACTAGAGCAACGCCTGTCAGCACTTCGTGCCGTCTTCCTGAAAGAAGGCTTAGCATTTCGCGTGCTTCGTCGAGGTCGTTCGGTTTGCCAATTATCGAACTATCAACGACTACCGTGGTGTCCGCACCGAGCACCAGGCCGCGATGCCGTTGAGCGACCACTCGGGCTTTCTCGATAGCGAGCCTTTCGACGTATTCCGGGGCAGGTTCGCCCGAACGCATCGATTCGTCGATATCCGCGATCTCTTTGCGAAAATTCCAGCCCACGGCAGTCAGTATCTCAGCCCGCCGGGGGCTCGCCGAGGCAAGGATCAGTTCAGGAAGCTCAAAGTCATCTTTGGTCGGATTTAGCATTTGCGAGGTTCTCTACTAAAATGATATTCGAAAGGCGCGGTTCTTCAAATGGAAGCCATTTTCTCTACATTTGTTGGTGCACTAGCCCCACTGGAGGATAATGATTCCGTCTCTGAAGCCCTCATTTTCGCGGCCTGGCAAAAGGTCGCGGGCCGACAGTTGAGCGAGAGGGCAAAGCCAGTCGAACTGCGTGAAAAAAGGTTGACGGTCAATGTCGACGACGAGGCGTGGCTCGTAAATATCAGGAGCTTTTCGCCCCAGTTGATCGCCGGAATTAATCGCATAGTCGGCGACAATATAGTCAACTTCATCGAATATCGTTGTGAGCCTCTAAGATCGAATAGTACGCCGAAGGTGGAAGCAAAATCGTCGGCCCCGGATACTTCGTCGCTTTCGCCCTCGTTGTTAAAGGCCGCCGAGGCGATCGCCGATCCGAAAAGCAGAGAGCTTTTCCTTGAAGCGGCCGCGCGTAATTTGGGCCGCAAGGCCGCCTAGGACCAGTTTATGGATGTAAGGCACGTAGCGAAACTTGCTCACCTTGAGATCACTGACGCCGAGGTCGAACTTTACACACCGCAGATGGCGAGCATCGTCGAGTATGTCGAGCAATTGAACGATCTCGACACAGATTCGATCGAGCCGATGACCGGCGGGCTTACAGAAGCCGGCGAGGCAACGTTTACGCTTCGAGAGGATGTTCCGGGCAAGCCGCTCGGTCAGCACTCGGCTTTGAGCCAGGCGCCATCGGGAGTTTCCGGCCATTTTCGTGTGCCGAAGGTCTTGTAACGTGCGAAGTTTTTTACTCGCAACGATCTGCGGACTTGTACTTCTCGGACCTGCGGGCTGCAGCGTCCCAAATCTAGAATCGCCCGAGTGCACTGAGTCTCGCGATCTCGTCCGGCGGTTTTATGCTGTTCACCTCGGGATCGAAAGTGGTACGGAACAGGAGGCTCAAGAGCGTAGAGACAAGTTTCTATCTAAACGTCTTGCCGACGAACTCGCGGCACGCGAGCCGTCAACCATGGATATCTTTACCGGCACGACCGAGCGGCCCAAAGGCTTTCGCGTAGGTGAGTGCAGTTCGGAAGGCGAGAATAAGGCGAGACTCCAGATAGTACTGCTTTGGCGAAACGAGGACGTCAACGAACAACGTGAAGTTCAGGTCGCAACCGTCCGATCTGAGAGCGGTTGGCTGATAGATGGCGTTAGCAACTGAATTATGTCAATTAGGGCCGAGATCGAGAAGACACTTGCGAGTGCTGAGACACTCAACACCGAACTCAACGCATTCCTTTCTATTGAACGCGAACACGCCCTCGCGCGGGCTGACTATCTCGAGAGCATCGACGATCTGCCGCTCAAAGGCCTCGCGATCGCGGTCAAGGATAATATCTGCACAAAAGGTATAAGGACCTCTTGCGGCTCCCGGATCCTCGAGAACTATAAAGCTCACTATGACGCTACGGCCATCGAACGGCTCAACGCAGCCGGGGCGATAGTCGTAGGCAAGACGAATATGGACGAATTCGCCATGGGTTCGTCGAATGAGTCCTCGGCCTTCGGGGCCGCGCGGAATCCGTGGGACACGGACCGCGTGCCGGGCGGCAGTTCCGGCGGTTCGGCAGTGGCGGTGGCTTCGGGCGTCGTCGATGTAAGTCTCGGTAGCGAAACTGGCGGTTCTGTGCGTCAGCCGGCTTCGCTGTGCGGAATTTTTGGTCTGAAGCCGACTTATGGACGCATCTCGCGATACGGTCTCGTCGCATTTGCCTCATCGCTGGACAACATCGCGATATTTGGCTCGTCTGCGAAGACGATCGCAGATGTTTTGGGGGTTATCGCGGGTCGCGATCCGCTCGATTCTACGTCGGCGGACGTTCCGGTTCCCGACTATGCCGCCCAACTCGGTCATGACATCAGCGGAATGAAGATCGGTGTTCCGAAAGAACTTTTCGGTGCGGGACTTGATGACGAAGTCCGTGACAAGGTGCTTGCTTCCGTCGAGGGTTTCGAAAAACTTGGCACCAAGATCGTCGCCGTCGAACTCCCGCATGCCAAATACGGTATCGCGGTCTATTACATCATCGCGACGGCCGAGGCTTCATCGAATCTCGCGAGATTCGACGGCGTGCGCTACGGTTTCCGCGCAGGAGACGCGACTGAGCTTCGCAAGATGTATTTCAAGACCCGCGAAGAAGGCTTTGGGCCCGAGGTTAAACGGAGAATTATGCTCGGCACCTACGTACTTTCGAGCGGCTATTATGACGCCTACTATGCAAAGGCACAGAAGGTCAGGGCACTCGTAAAGCAGGATTACACAAATGCGTTCAAGGATTGCGATGTTATCCTGACGCCCACATCGCCTTCCGTTGCGTTCAGGATCGGCGAAAAGAGCGACGATCCGCTCGCCATGTACTTGAGCGACGTCTATACCGTTTCGGCCAATCTCGCGGGCATTCCCGGAATCAGCATTCCGTGCGGGCTTTCGTCCGAAGGCCTTCCGATAGGCGTTCAGCTTATTGGAAACACCTGGTCAGAGGGCAATCTGCTCAACTTTGCGCACACGTATTCTGCGGCATATCCGGTTACGGAGAAACCGAAGGTTTACGCGGCGAAAGCCTGATCTTAATTTATTGGGCTAGGCGCAGGTGCGAGAAGTCCGGTTTCGGGGGAATTACCGGCTTTGGGGCGGATGCTGGAAGTATGTTCTGCCATCGCTGATTGTCGGCAAGCAGGCGTTCAATATCAGCGAGGGGCAGCGGCTTAGAGAATAGATAGCCCTGACCGTACTCGCAGCCGAGAATACGTAACTGGTGAAACTGGTGGATACTCTCGATACCTTCGGCGACCACTTTCAGGTTCAACGCCTTGGCCAGCGCGATCACGGTCCTTACGATCTCGCCGTTCTCGCTGTTCTCTTCCATCGCGCTGACAAATGAGCGGTCGACCTTGAGCAGGTCGATCGGGAATCGGTGCAAATAGCTCAAACTCGAATAACCCGTACCAAAGTCATCGATGCTTATGCGGACGCCGGTCTCTTTGATCTGTTTCAGCATCAGGATCGCAGTTTCTGCGTTATCCATAACCGCCGATTCAGTAAGTTCGAGCTTCAAACTCGCGGGGTCAATGCCTGTTTCTGAGATGACGGTCTTGATCTGTTCGACGAGGTCCGGATGGCCGAAATGCTTGCCGGAGAGATTAACAGCGATACTAAGCGGCTCGCTGCTCTTATACTTTTGCTGCCATTTGACGACCTGCTCGCATGCGGACGTGAGGATCTGAACGGTCATCGGTACGATCAGACCGGTATTCTCGGCAATATATATGAATTCATTCGGCGGAACGATCCCTCGCTGAGGATGATTCCAGCGTACGAGAGCTTCAAATCCACTGAGGGAAGCAGTGTCGAGGCTGATTATCGGCTGATAGAACAACTCGAACTCACGCCGCTCGATCGCAAAACGCAGATCGGTCTCGAGCTGTAGCCGCGTGACCGCGCGAATGTGCATCTTCTGGTCGAAGATGACGTAATTCTCTTCGTTATCCTTGGCGTAGTACATCGCGATATCTGCGTCGCGAAGGATATCTTCGGCCTCGGGATATTTCGAGTTGCCGTACGCGATACCGATCTTTGCACTAGTAAACACCTGGCGGCCGTCGAGTGTATACGGCTCTGAAAGGCGTTTGGCGAGCCGATCGGCGAAAGCGGTCGCTTCGTCGCGGCTCAGCAAGTCTCTAAGAATTACGCCGAATTTGTCACCGCTGAATCTCGCGGTCATGTCCTCCTCGCGGACCATTCCGCTAAGGCGTTTCGCGACGTTCTTGATCAATCGATCGCCCAGCGAATGGCCAAGGCTGTCGTTGATCGTCTTAAAGCTCTTGAGATCGAGGAAAAGTACCGCAAAGTTCACCTCGTCGTTCTCACGGCTTTCCTGAAGCAGGTCCTTCAGCGTGTCCATGAAATAGTTGCGGTTTGGAAGTCCGGTCAGAGCGTCGTGATATGCGGCGTGCCGGAAATTCTCGTGGCTCTCCTGAAGTGCGTGGCTGCTGCGCTCGAGTTCGGCGACGTAATGCTCCAGCTCGCTGACGTGAGCTTCGGCCTGCTCGGCACGTTCTCGTTCGGCATGTTTAGCCTTATCGACCGACTGCCGGAGATCGTCGACGAACTTTCGGAACGTCAGATACACGATCCCGAAGAATCCGACCACCGCCGCGATCAGGTAAATATTCACGTTGTCGATCCGCAAGGCCCGATCGAGCGAGACAGCGACGGCCGCACCGGTCGCGTAGATCACAACGGCGCTCAAAATATTGTCCGACCAGACACGCCAGAACGAAAGATCGCGTTTGATCGACGAAAAGATCGCCACCAGCAATGAGTTGACAACAAACATCGTGAGGGCCATCAGGCCGACGAGCCAGATGTCGCTGGTCAGGTCGTTTCGGTCGCGGACGATCTCGACCGAGCTGAAGACGTATTTGACGGCCATTGCGGCCGAAAACACCGAGAGAGCTGCAAAATAGGCATTTAGAACGATCGTCTTCGCCTTGATCGCAACACCCTGCCTGAGCAGGTTTAGCGAGGCGACGGTTGTTTCGATCACCGCAAGCAAAAGAGCGATCTCGCCGCCATACAGCAGCATCGAGAGGATGATCAAGCCATCCGAGATCGTCAGGTGTACATTCAACCGCGGCAGCTGGATCCGCAGGTAGCAGCTGCAGAATATCGTCAGCACCGAAAGCGCCATGACGCCGCTGTCCACCCTGTCGACGGATATGTTCCTGAGCGCCCAGACGACCGCCGCGAGAGCGAGCGGGGTCAGCAGGGCGGTAAAGATATTTATAGACCTTTCCTTTGACAGCATTCAGGACGGGTTTTGCGGAAGGGATCGGCCCAAGCGGGCCAGGGAACGGCATGAAAAGCGACCGAGCATTTCTCTCGGACTCACCCATTATCTATTAAACGCACATAAGTTTCAACAATCTTTTTTAGGTTTTAGCATCTTTTTTTTGTGAAAGGCCGACATTTTGACATGTCGGCCTTCCCAAATTACAGCTCGGATCAGTGCATCGACGACGTATTGTCGCCCATCACCATGATCCGGTCGGCAAAGCTGGTTGCCCAGTCGCTGACGAGAATACCGTCGGCTACGAGGATGCCGTCGCTGATGAGAATTCCATCGGCTATAGGCATGTAATCCGTCATTGGAGCGTTGCCGTAAAGGATGCTCGACGGGGCCAGGCTCGTTCCGCGGGTCACCGTCTGGTAGCCCGATGGAGCGGCTGAGCCGAGGACAACGCCATCGCTGACGATGATGCCGTCGCTCACGAGGATGCCGTCGCTCACCAATATTCCATCGCTGACGAGAATACCGTCGCTCACCAGGATGCCGTCACTGACGAGAATTCCGGTGCCGTAGATCTTCTGGTACTCCATGATCAGGTCGGTGCCGGTCATCATTCCGTAACCTGCGGTGATGCCGCCCGCCCACTGAAATCGCGTTCCGGCGATGGTCGAAACGTGTTCGGGTATCTGATTCGTCGTCAGCATCGGCGTTCCGACCGGAGTCGAATTCGTCAGGTCCTGCCGCACCTGTCGTGCAACACGCACCGCTCCCTCGATGTTCAACTGACCCGCTCCCTGTTCGAGCGTGTTAAATCCGGCCAGCGGCTGAGCGGTATATTGCAGCAGCATCTTGACCATATTTGGGGTCAGTTTTGGATTAGCCTGTAGCAGCAGTGCCGAGGCTCCCGAGACGACCGGGGCCGCCATCGACGTACCCGACAGGTACATCATCGTCACTTCATCGCTGTTAGAGTTCGTTGGACGGACCTTGAGCTGCGGGTTCTGATCGAGAATGGCGCTGTTCTTGCCGATCGCCGAGATGACCTGATTGCCGGGAGCGACCAGATCGGGTTTGATCAGGTGATCGTATTTGCGCTGCCCGGTCGCGGGATCCGTGTAGAACGAACGGGTTGGCCCTCGCGAACTGAACGTCGTCACGCCGTCATCATCGCGTGCATCGGTACCGAACGTATTCGACGCACCGACGGTGATCACGGACGGGTCGTTGCCCGGAGCGTGGATCGCACCATAGAGTTTTTGCCCATCAGGCAGGCGTCCGTTGTTTCCTGCGGCAGCGACGACGACGATACCGGCGTCGACGAGGCTGCGGGCCGCACGGCAGAGCGGATCGTTGCGCCACGACTCGACCGCCGGAGTGCCGAGGCTCATATTAACGACGCGTATGTTGTACTGCTGTTTATTCGCAAGGATCCAGTCGATGCCGGAAAGCAGTGCCGAAGCGGTTCCCCTTCCGTTCGAACCGAGCACGCGTACATTGATAATTTTTGCATTAGGTGCCATGCCGCGATACTCGAGCAGCTCAGTATTTGCCCCCTTGGTGCCGGCGATCAGGCCGGCGACATGCGAGCCATGGCCGTACGGGTCCTTTGCCGTGCTCGAGCTGCCGGGTTCGGCAAACTCGACGCTCTTGACGACGCGATCGCCGCCGAGAACGCTGACCGAATCCCTGAATGACCTGTGTCCCTCAAAGACCCCCGAATCGACGACTGCAATACCGATCCCTGTTCCATCGAGTTGGCCGGAGACGCCGTTGAGCACTCCGCCGACGGCAAGGGTGTTGTTAAGATTGCGGGCGAGCGAAACACCCGTCGTCGTCTCGATGTGCCCGAGCACCTCGATGTCGCGATCGAGTGAGAGATGCTTAGCACTCGAGACCGCAGCGATCGCTTCGACCGCTTTGACCGGCATTTCAACGAACATCATGCCGAGCGAACCTGCACGGTCGCCGACAATGACGCCCTTGTCCCTAAGCACACCGACGAGCCGCGGATCGTTCAGATCGTCCGACTGGAGAATAACCTTGACGGTCCTATTCTGGTCGGCATCAGCCATCAATGCCCTAAGATCAGGCGAGATCTTGTCACCTACAAATGCGTTATCGTCGGCACCTTCCGACAGTTCCACGCGTACGAAACGCCCGTTCAGCTTTTTGTCGCCGGCGATCTGCCGTTCGTAATTTGCCGAATCCGCCGCGGAAACAACTCGAAACTTACCAGCCGAGACCGCTTCGTATAGCCGCCATGCGACCTTGGCCCCGAGCACCGGCGTTTCCATCGAAAAGCTCGCGATATCGTCGAGATAGATCACCGAGGTCTCTTTTCGGCGTTCGATCTCGGCGATCACAGCGTCGATGTTGGCCCCGAACTGCCGCTCATCCTTAGAATCGCGATAGACCGCCGACCAATCGACCCGCAGAAGCTTCTTTTTGCCGGAACGATCGAGCCGAGCCGCTACATTGCTTAATACAGCGTCGCGAGTATGACCCAGATCGTCGATCAGGACAGGATTCTTTCCTTCCTTCGAAAGCAAGGCCTTCTCGATCTGCCGAGCTTCCAGGGCAAAGTTTTGCTCCGCATTCTCGTCGCGGACGACTTCCTTTAGATACCCGGTCGCAGGTTTGGACGGGGCTTGAGATTTCGTTACGGCCCGTGTCGGATCGATATCCTGTCCGAGAACGAATGTCGGCAGGACGATCGTCATCACGACCAGAAAGGCCAGTGCCCAGTTGAAACGTTCAGATCTCATAAAGTTAAGCGACAACCGGTCCGAGTAATATTTTTTGGGAGCTCGGCCCTCGCCGCTTTATGGCAACGTGCGTGCCGCACAACCGTCAACCGCCTAAACCCAATGAAAACATAGAGTTAGCGAGGACGTGCGATCTAATGTAATAACGGACCTGACCTGCATTCGGTCAGAATGACCGACATAACAGACGTCAGAGTGAACGAAAAAAGGCCGGAGACAATGCCTCCGGCCCTTGCGATCGATGTCGATCTACTAGTTTGTAATGCCTACCTGAGTAAGTGCGTAGGCATAGTCGAAGGCGACCTCTTTCAGGCGGTCATATCGTCCGGATGCGCCGCCGTGGCCGGCTCCCATATTGGTCTTTAGCAGAATGACGCTGTCGCCAGTGTTATGCTCGCGAAGCCTGGCGGCCCATTTAGCTCCTTCCCAATACGGCACCTGGCTGTCGTTGAGCGAAACCTCGATCAGCATATTCGGATAGGCCTGTTTTTTCACGTTCTCGTATGGCGAGTAGGAGAACATATAATCCCATGCCTTCTTATCGTCACGCGGATTTCCCCACTCGATCCACTCTCCGGTCGTCAGCGGCAAAGTATCGTCGATCATCGTATTCATCACATCGACGAACGGCACCGCCGCGATCGACGCTTTGAACAGATCGGGAGCCTGATTCACCACGACGCCCATTAGCAAACCGCCCGCCGAACCGCCGTTGATCACGAGCCGGTCGGATGACGTGTATTTATTCGCGACGAGCCATTTGGCCGAGTCGATAAAATCGTGGAACGTGTTCATTTTCTTGAACATACGTCCGTCCTGACGCCACTTTTCACCGAGTTCGCTGCCACCGCGGATGTGTGCGATCGCGTAGATCATTCCACGGTCGACGAGGCTCAAACGACCGGTCGAAAAGTTCGGCGTCATCGATGCTCCGTACGAACCGTACGCATAAAGGAACATCGGCGATTTGCCGTCGAGTTTCGTGCCCTTCTTCATCAGGATAGAGACCGGCACCTTAACGCCGTCCCGTGCGGTCGCCCAAACGCGCGTCGTCTCGTATTTCGAACGGTCATGTCCGCTCGGGATCTCCTGCTGTTTGACGAGTTCGCTCGAGCGTCCCTTTAGATCGAACTCGTAAGTCGAATTCGGCGTCACCATGGACGAATAGTTGTAGCGAACATACGGCGTGTCATACTCCGGATTCCCGCTCAGCCCCATCGTGTAAACGCTCTCAGGCGTCGGTATCCGCATATCGGCCCGCCGGGTCTTCCGATCCATGACGCGGAGATATTCGAGCCCGTTCTCGACCTCGGAGACGACCGCAGCGTCCTTGAAAAAGCTAATGCCCTCTATGAGAACGGCGGGATTGTGTGGGATGAAATCCTTCCAGTTCGCTTCACTCGGATCGGCCTGCGAAGCTCGTACTACCCTGAAGTTCTCCGCGTTCTTGTTCGTCCTGATATAGAATTCGCCGTTGTCGAAGTCTGCGTAGTATTCATGGCCCTCGCTGCGAGGTGCGAGTACGCTGAAGACACCGTTCTCGATCGCATTCGCAGGCAAATAGCGGTACTCGGTCATCGTCGCCGCGCCCGATTGGATGAAGTACATCTTCTTATCGCGCGAACGTCCGATGCCCGTATTGAAAAGCACGTCCTTCTCTTCGAAAACGAGGGTGTCCGGCCCGGTCGAACCGATCACATGCTTAAAGATCTTGTCGTTGCGTTTCGAGACATCGTCTTCCTGGCCGTAGAAGATGAACTTGCCGTCGGGCGACCATTCGGTCGATGTGACACGCTCGATCTTGTCAGCCAGCACCTTGCCCGTCCTCAGGTCTTTGAACTGCAGCGTGTACTGCCGATAGCCGGTCGTATCGGTCGAGAACGCGAGCATATTGCCGTCGTCGCTGACCTCGAACGCCCCGATCGAGAAGAACTTGTAGCCCTTCGCCATCTCGTTCTGATCGAGCAGAACTTCGGCATTCGCGCCATCGCGTGTCTTCGAACGCAGATACGTCGGATACTGCTTACCCTCTTCCGTCTTGTTGAAGTACCACCAGTCGCCGATCTTGGTCGGCACACTGTTGTCGGTCTGCTTGATGCGGCCGAGCATTTCCTTGTACAGAGTGTCGACAAACGGCTGATGCTTGCCCATGAAAGACTCGGTATAGTTGTTTTCGGCGGTCAGATACTCGATGATCGCTGGATCTTTTTCCTTGTTGCGATCTCGCATCCAGCCATAATCATCCACGATCTCGTAGCCGTGGATCTTGAGTGTTTTGGGAACTTTTTTGGCTATCGGAGGCTTCATATCTTGAGCAACGATCACAAATTTTCCTATCACGATGATGATGAAAACGAACGAAATGGCAAGCAGCGATCTAAGCAACGATCCTTTCATACTACGGGCTCCTTTCTATACTAGATGCAGGTATTTCCAAGGTTATACGTCAAATTCTATCGTCTTGTTTCGATTGAAACAAAACGCCCGCCGGAGCGAGCGTTTCGTGCCAAAGCCCGCTTCCGGGACTTTCTACTGTTCGTTATCGAAAACCTCTTCGTCAGCGGCGGGTCTCGCGGCCGCGGCTCCGCGGCCTACGCCGAGGTTGTCGTAATGCAGTATGGCGTTGAAAAGCAGTGAAAAACTGCCGTGTGTCTGGTGCCGCCACATCGGGTTGTTGGCAAACATCACGACGTGACCTTTTCCTACGGGAACATCAACGACCGCAGGGCGATTCGCGAGTTCCGAACCGCCCGCGAGCATTCCGCTTACGAGCAATTCACGTTCGGCAGCAAATCGCAGGACCACACGCGGCTGCGAGGTTACAGGAGCTTGCGGTTGGCCTTGCCCAAATCCGCCTCCACCGCCACCTCCAGTGACCGGCTCCATCGGACGCCTGCCTTGAACGACGTCAGCATCAGAAGTCGAACCGCGTCCTGTCGGACGATTCGCGCCGCCAGCGCCGCCTCCACCGCCAAAGCCTCCACCGCCGCCGACCTGGAAGAGCGGTGCCTGGCTAAAGTAAACGGCGAGTTTCTCGTCATAGCCATACGAGATCGGGCTGCGACGGTCGGAAAACGTGGCGTTGAGGACAGATCCACGAGCATTGAGCTGATTCGAATCCTGTATCGAAACCCCCGACGTGATCCCGAAATCGATCGGGATCGACGCGTTGCCGGTGATCGTAACGAACAGCCCGCCGCCTTCGATAAACCTATGCAGATTCGCAACGCCCTGAATGCCCATACCGCCGCGAATATCGTCCGTTTGATCCGGCGAAAGGCCCATATTCGGCGTCAGAGCACTCTGCTTCCACGGGATCGGCGGCTCAGAATCGCTGAATTTCGGCACGCCGCGAACGATCGTCTGTGCATTGCCGCCGACCGGTCCAAAAATGATCACATCCCAGCGGCTGCGAAGGTCGGGCGTCCGTGCGAGCACTTGATCCGAAATGTAATCGTACGGAATGCCGAGGCGGTCGAGTTCGATGCGGTACCAGCCTTCGTTCTGCGTGTTGATCCACGTGTGAACGAGCGCGATCCGCGGCGTCGAAACTGCGTGGCTCGCGACCTCGGGCATCTTGTCAACGGCGGTCGCCGTCAGGCCGAGCGACGCGACCTCAAGCGCGACCTTCGTGCCCGCATCGGACGGATTGCCCTCGGCCTTAATAACATATGAACCCGCGTTGAAATTCTTGTCGCCGATCTTGAACGCAGCCTGTGCCGCCGACATCTTGACGTCTTTCAATCGATAACGAAGCTGTGCAACTGCGCTTTCGCCGGTGTGATTCACGACCCAGCCGGCCGATCCTGAGCCTTCGACTTTTCCGGTTACCTTCGCCGGCCCGTCGATGATCGTCATCGCCGCATCTAGGATCTTTTCGTCTTTGATCCGGACCGTTTTCACATTTCGCAATGCGCCCAGCGTCCAGCCGGTGTCGTCGTACGGACGTGGGTCATTGACGTTGTAATACTGCGTATCGAGCAGCATATCGGCCATACGCGAATACGGCTGGTCCATTCGGACCACGTAACTTCCGGCACCAAACTTCCCTTCTTTCGTCTCGACGGCGGCATTCAGTTTATGCACCTCGCAGCCCTGCATTTTCAACAAGTTAACGAGATCAGCAGCCTCCACAGGACGCGTCTCGTCCGCAGGCAGAACGTACGCCGCAGGGCCTTCGGTCTTCGCCTTCGCGACCGAACGCTTGCTCTTGAGATAGAAGTTGTTAAGGAACTTCTCTTTGTTGTTCGCGACGTAATTCATCGCGATCAGGATGCCGCTCTGCTGCATGTTGACGTTATTGCGCAGCGACCACTTCACACGCGAGAGCGGTGGATTCGGACGAAACCACGTTCGGTTGCTCTGCTCGCCGACTACGCGATCCTGAGTATCGGCGCCGCCGTTGCCGTACGTTTCATAAAATCGTCCGATCGAATTGTGCCCGTTCGCGACGTAGAACATATAGTTCGGCGCCCATCCGTCGTAAAACCCGTGCGTCCACACGCCCGGAACGCCGCGTTTCGTCATTTCCTCGACCTCGTGATAGGCCAGGTCCTGCCATTCATTCACGACGATCGGATCAAGCCAGGCATTGTACGGCCCGGTGCCGGTCGAAACGTACAGGAACGGTACCGATTCATGCAGGTCGTGCAGAACGGTCGGGTGGAAATCGAGGAAATGCGCCATCTGATTTCGCGTCAGAGCTAGTGCCATTCCCATCGAATCGCGATTGTTGTCGTGGGCGACGTACTTGCCCCAATAGATCAGGCCGGGCACGCGTTTTCCTTCGTTCGCCTTGCGGTAATTGTAGAGATCGACCATCGTGTCGCGGCCGTCGACCTCGAGCGTGGGCGTGATCATCACAATGACGTTCTTGCGGATCGCCTGAATGAACGGCGTCTCTTCGACCGCGAGCCGATACGCGAGTTCCATCAGCATTTCGGGCGACCCGGTCTCGTTAGAGTGGATCGAGCCCGACGCCCAGTACACAGCCTTGCCCTCGGCCACAAGCTGTTTGGCGATCTCGTCGTTGATCTTTCGCGGATCCGCGAGTCGGGCGAGGATCTCTTTGTAACGATCAAGCTTCGCCATCACAGCGTCATCACCGACGACGACCAGCATCTGATCGCGGCCCTGCTCGCTCTTCTCCGGTGCGAGGAATGTCTTAACCCGCGGCGTCGATTTTTCAAGTTCGCGATAGTACCGAAACTGGTCTTTCGTATAGGTCAGTTTGTTCGGCGTACCGATCGGATAGCCGAGGATCTTTTCGGGCGTCGGCACACGGTCCGAAGCGGGCAGATGATCGACCAGTTCGGTCAGGAACTGCTTATCCGTTGTGTTCGCCAGGATCGATTCGGTATAAGCCTTGTCGATCGGTTGAACGGTCTCGACACGCGGCGGTGCGGTCTTGGCATTCGGCCCTTGTGCCGGCACAGCGGTGCACAGCGTAAACAGCAATGCTGTCAAAACGATACGCTTCATCAGGATCTCCGTAGATTTTCAGTGAATTTTTGTACGCCGAGAATTGTAGCAGAATCACTGCCGCGGTGTCAGCAAACCAAATAATCCGAAGCGATGAGCACGAGTTTCCCGTTCTTGAACGCGAATCTCGTAGTTCCGGGGCCTTCCGTGTCGTTCATTCGGTAGAAATACACTCGCTCGCCCGCCTCGACACCCGGTTCGGGCCTAAACCGCTTGCCCAGACGCTTTTTGACAACCGCCTCGCTATCGCCGACCTTGATGCCGGAGACGGAGTAGGCCGCAGTGGTGATCTCAAAGCTCTTGATCTCAAACGTCTTGCCGTCCTTACTGTCGCCGTCCATCATGAACATCTCGAGCCCGGGGTACTTTACGGTCTTCTCGTGCGCTCCGATGCACTCTTCGCGGGCCGGTTCGGTCTCCGACTCCGGCTTGCCGAGCGTCCTCACTACCTGCTGATAGGTCGAATCAAGCCCGAGCCCGCGAAACTTGATCTTCGCCGGGTTCAACGCCTGCGCCGAGACTGCCACAGACGACAAAAATACAACGCCGAGTAGTAAGCTGAGAGTTCTCATGTCGGAGAAAGTAGCACAGAAACGTGCTCCAAGAAAGGCAAAAACCCGAGTAGTAACGAGGAGGCCTCGTGCGACATATAGTTCGTACGCGGCACGCTCACTGACCGGTCGTGCTGTGCCTATTGGCGTTTTCTTTTACTTCGGCGGCTCGATCGTGACCGGCGAAGTCGTGTCATATCTCACGGTCATCTGCTTTAGCGTGCCGTTGGTGTAATCGGTCACGATCTTGAGCGGCAAGCCTGTGTCCGCGGCGACCCACATTTTCGAGCTGAACGGAAAATCGCCCTTCGGCGTGACGTTCTTGAACGTGTAAACGTAGGCGGTCTTGCCATCGACCGTGTCCTCGCCCTCGGACTTCACCTCCGAGAGTGATTTGAGTCCTTCGTCGGTAAATGAATCGCGAAGTGTCGGAGTCGACGTATTTGGCCCGCCGGGCATCTTGTTCCAAGCGGCATTGGAACCCGACTTAATCCATGACTGGTCGCCGATCGTGATGATCTCCATTCCCGGAGCCGCCCCGGCCTCGTATTTGACGTGAAAACGGTCGGGCGCGACAAAATCCACTTGCTGCTTGATCTCCATCTGGCCGCCGGAGCCGTCCATCTTTGCCGAGAACGATGGCAAGTCGATCAGCTTCTTCGAAGCCGCGATCACCGCTTGCTTCGGATCAGAACCGCCCGAAGAAGTCCCGCCGCCCGAACCCCCACCCGAAAGGGCGTCGCCCAGTTTGCATCCGAGCCCCGCCATCGCCAAAAAGACCACCGCTAAGATCAGTTTTCGCATAACCTCTCCTTTTTTCCGCTGAGTGCCGCAATTATAGACCGCAAATAGGATTCTGAGAAGCTTCGACTCGCATCCCCTTATTGATCAGAGAGCGGTCGCCGGATTAGCGTCGACACGATTCCGCGCTATTATTCCAATATCCACACACACCGGGAGGAGCTTGCAATGGACTATGGCGAGCAGTGGTACGAACTTACTTTTGAACCCCAAGAAGACTACCTTCGCGTCTTTGTAAAAGGTGTGCTCACTGCACCTCAAACGCGTATCGAAGCGTGGACCGAGATAATCGATCGCTGTCGCGAGGATGACTGCGACCGCCTGCTCGTCGTGCAGGACAGTCCGGGCAATCCGTCCGAGGCTGACGCGTTCGAATCGTCGCGCGGCATCACAGCTCTCGGCCTGCGCGGAATTAAGATCGCTTACGTCGATATCGACCCAGCCCATCACGAGACCAACAAACTCGGCGAGATGGTCGCGACCAACCGCGGAGCCTTTGCCAAGGTATTCACGAACGAACCCGAGGCCCTCGACTGGCTGACGGCGGACTGATCGCATAGCGATCGAACCGTCGTTGCAACTCCCACCTTATGCAGGAGGGGAGCTTTCTGTGACCATACTATTTGAGGCCTTCGCAAACGAAAAAGGCCGAGCGACGTGATCGCCCGGCCTCCCGTTCTAAACCAATTTCATGACCTATCGCTCGCCGATCGGGACGTATTTCTGATCGCGCTTGCCGATGTACTCGGCACGCGGGCGGATCAGTTTGTTGTCGGCGTATTGTTCGAGGATGTGGCCTGTCCAGCCCGAGATGCGGCTGACGGCGAAGATCGGTGTGTAAAGATCGAGCGGAATTCCCATCAAGTAGTACGTCGAAGCCGAGTAAAAATCGACGTTCGGATACATTCCCTTCTGTTCGAGCATGATCTGCTCGATACGCTGCGACATCTCGAACCATTTCGTGATGCCCGTCTTTTCGGCCATCTTTTTCGAGAATTTGCGGAGCCACGTCGCTCGCGGATCTTCCGTTTTGTACACCGCGTGGCCAATACCCATGATCTTTTTCTTTTGCGCCAACGCGTCTTCGACCCACGCGTCGATCTTGGCCGGATCGTCGATCGCGATGAGCATTTTCATCACGTTGGTGTTTGCTCCGCCGTGCAGCGGGCCTGCAAGTGCTGCTATGCCAGCAGTTACCGCTCCGTACATTCCCGCGAGCGTTCCCGCAACTACGCGAGTCGTAAACGTCGAAGCATTAAGCTCGTGATCGGCATGCAGGATCAGACCGATGTCGAACATCCGGGCTTCTTCCGCATCCGGCTTCTCGCCGCGGAGCATATATAAAAAGTTCTCGGCGATGCTCAGGTTATTGTCAGGGGCCACGACTTCCTTGCCAGTACGAATACGCTCCCAGGCGGCCGCGATACCGCCGATCTGGCCCGTAAGTTTGACCGCGGCACGCTCGGCACGTTCGCGATCGGTGCCGTGTCCGTCCTTGTCGTAGAAGTCGAGCGCCGAGACAGACGTACGGAGCACGTCCATCGGATCGGCATCGCTTGGGAAGCTCTTCATCAACGCGATGATCTCGGCCGGAACGCCGTAATTCGCTCGGAGTTGAGCGGTATGCGCGGCGAGCTCGTCCTGCTTCGGCAAGCGCCCATGCCAAAGAAGATAGATCACCTCTTCGAATGTCGAATTCTCGGCCAGATCGTGGATGTCGTATCCCTGATAGATCAGGATGCCCTGCTCACCGTTTACATCTCCGATCGAACTCTGAGCGGCGACCACGCCCCTCAATCCTGCTGCAGCTGCTGTTGTTTCTGTACCTGTGCTCATTATTTTTCTAAAAATTCTTGTTTGATCTCTAACGTTATAGTTTAGCCAATGGCCCGTCTATCTTACAAGTAAAGCCCGTAACTGTTCCCCCAAAAAGAAAAAAGCCGGCCCAAGACTCCGGGCCGGCGGGAAACTCTCTGAGGAGAAAACTATCGGATCTGTGTTTGGTAGGCCGTCTTGATCCGGAGCTGCTGGTTTCGGGTTAGGCGGATGTGCTTGCCGCGTTCGATCACGACGGCGCCAACTCCAAATGCCGCACCGACTCCGGCTCCGACTGCAAGTCCTACAGGCCCGCCGACGACACCGCCGATCAATGCTCCGGCTCCTGTCGCTCCGCCGACCTTGATCATGTCGCTCTTGAGCGAGCTCTGGCCAACAGCGGTTCCTTCCAGATCGACACGCTTGACGTTATCGCCTTTTACCGCGAGGACCTCCGTCAGCGAAGCACCAAAATTGCTCCACCTGTTGTCTTCGAGAATGATGCGGTCGAATGAAAGCGAGAGTTCGCTGCGGCGTTTGATGCGGCCGGGCTTTGCGACCTTAGCAACGCGGCCTTCGATCGTCGCACCGGCGATCTCAGACGGAGAAATGATCTTTGCGATGAACTTCTCGCCTTCGCGGCTGGTCTCGGTGCTAATGTCGTCCTGGAGTTCGAGGATCAGCTCTGTGTCGCGTGGAATGATGATGATCGGCGTTGCGTTCGACTGATAGTTCGTCGACACCGGATCGAGACGAACAGGACTGCTCACCGTGGAATCGTTATCGCTATAGCCGGTGCTGCTCTGTGGATCGACACTTCGCGGATTTCCGATCGTCGTCGTGTTCGGCTGCGTATTCTGAGCCAGGTTGTTTTCAGGAGGAGCGTAGCCGCGTTTCTTGAGGCCGCTCGGCAGCGTCGACTCAAACGACTTTCGGTCAAATCCCGTCTGGTAGCCTGCCTCGAATCCCTGCTGATAGCCGTCCCTGTAGTCGTCGAGCTTACCGTAGTCTTTGTTGTACGCCCGGTCAGCCTTGCCATAGTCGGCGTGGCGAGTGAAATTCTTCTCGGCGCTGTCTATCGTATCGCGATAGCCGGCCATGTAGCCGTCGGAATAGCCGGTGCGATAGCCGCGCGAAAGCGCGACGCCTTCGGTGGTTTGAGCGATCGTGCCCATCGGCAAAGCTCCGCCGAGGAGCAGCGAGGCTAAGCTAGTGCATAAGGCGATCTCACGTAGTTTTCTCCGAAACGTTGACATTGCTGGAACTCCTATTTGTATTGCTTGAATGACGGGAAACGTCGTAACTTCATTAACTTATACACCAAAACTTAAGTTCATACAAGAACTTTTTGCATAAAACAGTGTCAAATTTAATCGTCTGTTTAACGAAAAACGGCCGCTCGTACGAAGGGCCGCCGCTGGGCTTGCGTCTTTAATTGTGCTGGTTAGAAGCTTTTCCTGAAGAGATATGACATTCGGATAAAGAACGTCCGGCTGTTGCGGACAAATCCCGGCTCGTACTGGCCTGTAAACGGATTGAATCCGTTACGATTCAGGTTGTCGTTGTAGCCCGCGTACAATGCTGTTCCCGGGCTCGGCGTCCACCCGAAAAGGGCTTGTCCGGCGAAGTTCTTATCCGTTCCGTCGAAATCGAGCCGCAAACGCGTGAAGATAAACCGCGTGAAATAGTAGGTCGATCTCAGGCTCAGAATATCAGCGTCGAATGAGCGGATCCTGTTATCATTCCGGGTCAGACGACTCTTGTTGTAGCTGACCGAGATCGCGAACGGATCGATGGGCTTGAGAGTAAAGTACAGGTTTGCATCCATCTGCCTACCGGGGCCTGGATTCTGACGGCCGGTCGCAGGATCAAAATAGAAGAAATCGAACGAGTTTTTTATTGTACCCAGGAAGAAACCGTAACTCAGTTGCTTATTCGGCGACTGTTCAAAATTAGTCGAGATAAAATGCTGCCAGGTCGAACGAAACGGGTCTCCGAGAAAAGTCCCAAGGGGACGCGTCGACGATCGTTTGAGGCCAAACTCCTCCTCGAAGATCTTTTCGTACGCAACGCCGGTTGAGGCACTGAGATACGTATTCTTCTGCAAACTCAGGTTGAGGTTTGTCTCGGAATTAAACGAAGTCAGTCGTCCATCCCACGAATAATCCACGCCGCCCATCTGGGTCCATCGAGTGCTGATGATCTTACGCTTCGAATCCGACTTGGTGCTGAGCCGATTGAAAAAGAACAAAAAGTTTGTGTTCGTACGCCGAGTAAAGCCCGAATCCGCACGATAGTCCTTGCTCCTGCCGCCCGCCTCAAGAAACCAGCCGTGCGTCTCGGTCGTGTAGTCGATATTTGCGTAATAGCCGATGCCGTTCCCCGTACGATACTGATTGAAAGGGCTGCCGTCGACCGTCACGCCACCGAAAGTTCCGCCGCCGCAGATGCGACGGTTCGAGGCCGCCTGGACGGGCTCGAGTGTCGGTTCAAATTCCGGATCGAAAAAGCATCGTCGCGATGTCGTTCCGACCGCCTGGAACGAAGCCGTAAGTCGTGGATTAAATTTGATACGGCCGTCTACCCCCGCAAGCAAGTTCTTCTGTTCGGGAAAGCTGCGGTACGTGCCAAAGAAACCGATATTGTTCTCGGCGCCGAAATCGCGCTTCAGCCTGAGAACGCCGAAGGTCGCGTTCTTATCCAGGAACTCATCGATCCTTGGCCTGATATTCGGATCGTTTCTTTCGTCCTCGCTATAATTTCCCGGAGCGTTGTCAGATGCGGCCAGCAGGCCGAATGACGTCTTGCCGACCTTGCCCGAGAGCTTTAGCGCAACGTCCGGATCGACGATATTTCGGGAGTAAAACACCTGTAGCGGCGATTGAAATATATCGACGCCCTCAAGAAAGAACGGACGTTTTTCCTGAAAGAAGATTGGGAAACGCTGATTGGCCGTTACCACGGGTGCGTCCGCCTCGATCTCGGCAAAATCCGGATTGATCGCCGCATCGAGCGTGATACTTGGAGTGATAGTGTACTTTAACGTGACGCCGACCTGACTCTGTAACGGCTGATTGACAAAGCGCCCGGCCGCGACCTCATTTGCCCTAACGCGGCTTCCGGTCTCGCTGAGCGTAACGCTTGGAACGACCTCGAGTGTTCGCTCGTACTTGATGTCGTCCAGGCCTGAGATGTTCCCGTGCTGCGACAGGAATCCGGAGTTATTTCTGTCAGATGGCAGCCACTGGTTGAATTCATCGTTAAACCGGTCGATGTTCCGCGCGACATTAAAGCCCCAGAGCGTCCCTTTACCAGTTTTATAGCGAAGCGATTTGAAAGGGATCTTCGCCTCGACCGACCAGCCCCAGTCTTCGATCACGCCCTTCGATTCCATGACGATATCGACCGAGAAGTCCGCTCCCCGGCCCTCGGTATAGATACCGTCTGCTTGTATCCCCAGCGGATTGAATCCGATCACATAGGCGCGCCGTCGATCGTTATAGGTGTCGAGCCATATGCGTACATTGTCTTCGCCGAAAACATCGTCGCGTTTGGCTACCGTCGCTCTGATCTTGTCTTTGTCATCCCAGCATTTAAATGCGACGTACAGATGCTTTTCGTCGTACATCATCAGCACCTCAGTCGGCTTCGACGGAGCTGTATTGTCGCCGGGATAGGTTTGGAAGAAGTCTTTGAAGACGACCGCCCGCTGCCATATATCTTCGTCGGGCCGCCCATCGATAACTGGAGTCGTCTCGATCTTCGGAACATGAGCCGATCGAGCCTTTTCGGGCAGTTTCGAAGCAGGCTTGGTTGCGGTTGAGGCGGCGGGACTTGAGCTCGAATTTTCACCATTCTGCGCGCGATGCGGCAGCGCGCAGAGAACGAAGAAAAGAAGAAGAAAAACAACTGTGCGCATTGGATAAAACAGGAAGCGTGCTTTTGACTAAAACGTTTCGCCGGTCAAAAGGTTTCAAAAGAAAAGCGGTGGATCTGGTATCCACCGCCCCGATCATTCGATGAGAATCACTTTTCGCTGACTATTATATCTCGATTCTGCACGATAACACTTCCCTCGCGGGTCGTGAATTTGAACTTTTTAGCGCCGCTGCCGAACCGCCAGTTATTATTTGATACCTGCTTACCGGATTCGAGATCCTCGATCTGGAATGAGAAGTTCGCGGTGCCCGAGCCCATGATGTCGGCATCGACGTCGTCAGGGACGAACAACACAAACTTCCCATCGGTCGCCGAGCCCGAGATCGAGTCAAAATCGCCATCGAGCCTTATCTCGCCGGCGTCGGTCTTTGCGGTCAGAGCGCCGTTAAAACCCACCACGCGGACGATGCCGTCTTTGTTGGTAATGTTCAGTTTACCGTTCGAATCGCGCACATCGACATTGGCATCGCCGCCAACGATCTGAAGGTCGCCGGTAACACCTTCCAACCGTATCGCCCCGGACGCCTCGATCTTCAGATCGGATTTCCGCGGAACAAAGACCTCGATGCGCACCGCGCGGGAATCGTCAAAGTAACGCCCGGAACTCGCTGCCGCCGTGGGATCTGTAACCTCTATCTTCACCGACGAATCCGAGCTCTCGTCTTTGACGACGAGCGGTTGCCGATCGCGAGCAGTCGCAAACTGAACGACGCGATACTGCACTTCCGGCTTATCCCACCCTTTCACGGTGACCGAGCAGCCGCGGCCTGCAATGGTCACCTTTGGCGTTCCCTTTACGGGAAACGAATTGCTCTTTTTCTCGATCCGCGGAACTGACGGAAAAAAAGCGAAATCGGCTGCGAGGCCTTCGAAATTGCCAAGCGGAGCGAGATCGATGTTTCGCAGGTTTTCAGCAACTGTCACTTTTAGGGCTTCAGCATGCATACGCTGGAGTTCCGGTCTGAGTTTTTCCAACTCGACGCGGGCCTCTTCGACTGCCAGGGCCGATACCGCGGCGTTAACCTTCGTAGCCTCTTTGACTGCTTTGGCGATCTCCTTGTTTACCTTTGCAACATTCGCCTTCACCGGCGTCTTTGCCGAATTTACGCTTACGTCCCATTCTTCGTCCGAATCTTTAGGCGGAAGAAGATTCGTCGCCGGATTTGGCTGTTTGCCGTCATTCTTTCGCGTGACCGAAAGCCGCCCGTTGACACTCTCGAGCTTGACCTGAACATCGCCTGAACCAACGCGGCCGTGCATATCGCGGCCGACGTACTTGCCCTTGCGGATCGGAAGCCCGAACTCATTCGAGATACTTCCGTTCAAGGTCTCGGCCTTGAGGGTTGCGTTCGCGTCAGACGGCAGCATCAGCGTTACCGTGCCGTTGACTGTCTCCAGATCTATGGTCGAGCTGCTATCGAGACTTGCAAAATCCACTGCTACCGGGCCGTTAACAGTCGAGAGCTTTGTCTTGCCGCGTAGGTTTACGGCGGTCACCGGACCGTTTACAGCCGAGGCCTTGATCACGTTCGTAAAATTCGAGATCTTGACCGAGCCGTTGACCGTTTCGATCTCGTCGAGAACGGCACCACGCGGAACCCACAGCTTGATCTCGACCGAAAGCCTACCGTACTGGCGCCATTGTTCTTCGTTCCGCGTACGCACTTTGTCGTAGTTGGTCTCTGCCCGAAACAGATCAGCACGAGATTCGATCTCGACCTCGACGTCAGCAAGCCGCTCACGAGTGTCGGCGATCTTGGTGTACTCGAACTTGACCTCGCTGCGGTCCCAAGCCTCGACCGTGATCGAACCGTTTACATTCGCAACGTTCACGCGGCCATTGGCGTTCAGGGGATAGGATCTCTCAAATTTTTCAGTCTCGTCGACACTTTGTTCGAGCACAGCCGGGCACTGCTCGACGGCCGGGCTAACAGCATTTGGAGCGTCGCTGCCGTGCGACGAAAGGACAAGTCCTGCAAAAACGATCGTATATAACCAACTCATAAAGTCTCCTGGGGCCTTACTTCAACCTTGCTTCTGCCCGGAAAACACCACGCCTCCGGTCATTATGACAACAAATTCAATAAATTCACCCATGAAGCGTTCATCCAGCGGCCTGTAACGCTTTCTTGACGACAAGTTCACCGTCTATTCACCTCGGCGAAATTTCGAGTTCACACGGACGCACGAAGATTCTTCTTACTGCCTTAGTTTCTTTCGATCTAAAAACTGATGCCCGCGGCGGCGCCCTTGATCGGCATTGACCCGAGCGGCGGGAAGGAGAGAACAATGAGATTTAACCGAACGGATGTGCGGATCCTGCACCAAAAGACCGATCTTGGTTCGATCGCTCGCACCGGCATCTCGATGCATTGCCACACGCAGCATTCTAAGGAAATGCTCGATTTCGTGCCGCATTACGCGAGCAAACTGCCGGTCATCTCTCACTTCTGGCAGAAGGAGAGCATTCGGTTTCAAGAAGAGAACGGCGCTCCGCTAAATTTCGCTGGTTCCTGGTGGTCGCCGCCGCTCGACCCGCCCAAGGTCTTTGAAGCGGAATGCCGGCAGATCGAGGAGTCGGGTTTGGCTGCCATCGTCTCGATCACCGATCACGACAGCATCGATGGGGCCCGCGAAGCACGCCATTCGGGAGCCGACAAAGCCCCGCTATCGATGGAATGGACCGTACCCTACAAACATGGATTCTTTCATGTAGGAGTTCACGGCCTGCCCGAAGAACGGGCGGACGAGATCGAAGCCGAACTGCTCGCGTACACATTCGCCGAGGGCGAACCCGACGGCGACCGGCTTGCTGAGCTTTTCAGAATGCTTAATGAGATCGACGAAGTTCTGATCGTGCTCAACCACCCGATCTGGGACATCGAACTCATCGGTCAGGTCGAGCACGAAATGCTTCTCAGCCTTTTCCTTACCGAACACGGCGATCAGATTCACGCTCTAGAGATCAACGGTTTTCGTTCGTGGTCCGAGAACAAGGCCGTGCTTGCCCTTGCCAGGGAATACGATCTTCCGGTCGTTTCCGGCGGCGATCGCCACGGTTGCCAGCCGAACACCGTCATCAACATTTCGCGATCGAATTCGTTTGCTGAATTCGTGGACGAGGTCCGAACAGACAAGCACAGCGAAGTCGTCGTAATGCCCGAATACAAACAGCCGCTGCATTCGCGTCAGCTGCAATCGTTCTCCGAGATACTCGACACGCATCTGACGCTCTCCGAGGATCGCGTACGTTGGTTCGACCGTGTCTTCTTTGACCTTGGCGACGGACGAGGTGCGATCACGCTCGCCGATCACGGCTGGAAACGCGGCGGCCCGACGTGGCTGCGTGCCGCGATCTGGACACTCGGATTTCTCGGAAGCCCGGCGGTTCGACCGGTCTTTGGGGCAGTACTAAAGAGGCAGGATCGAGTCGATCGCGATATTCGCGAAGCCGTAGCGGTCAAGCTCGACGTCGGACTTCAGCCAAAACTCTCCTCAAAAGCGGTTTGATGACGGAAACAAAACGAGACACGACGCGCGTTGCGCTGTTCGCCGATTCGTACCTCGAGGTCGACGGTGCGGCGATGACGTGTCGTCGCCTCGTTGACTATGCCCGCGACAACTCTTTTCCGATGCTCTGTGTACACGCGGGACAGGCGGCCGAAGAAAACACCGACGGAACGGTTACGCACCATGTGGTCAAGCGTTCTGCCGTCTCGATCCCGATCGACCAATCGCTAAGTTTTGATCCCTTGTTCCTCAGAAAACTTGCGAGCGTCGATCCGGCACTCGACAGGTTCAGACCGGACGTGATCCACATCACCGGACTCAACGACATCAGCGTCATCGGCTGTCTTCTTGCATGGCGTCGGAACCTGCCTTTGCTCGCCTCGTGGCACACGAATCTTCACGAGTTTGCCGCCGAGCGGCTTAGGAAAGCCCTTGCGTTTACGGGTATCCGTGTATCGAGTTTGATCGCCGAACGGGCCGAGAAACTCGTCTTGGAAGGCACTCACCAGTATTACCGGATTCCCAAGGTTGTGCTCGCTCCGAATCACGAACTGGTCGATCAGCTAGCTCTCAAAACGCGTCGTGAGGCTCGACTGATGGGCCGCGGTGTTGACGCCGAGAGATTTTCTCCGGCCAAGCGAACCGTCAACGACGGCAAATTCCGAATCGGATTCGTCGGGCGACTCCGGCCTGAGAAGAAAGTCGCTCAGCTGATCGAGATCGAGCGAAAGCTCCATGAAGTCGGATGTAACGACATCGAATTTCTCGTCGCGGGCGAAGGAAGCGAACGCGAAACACTCGAAAAAGGCCTTAAGAATGCGGTCTTTACGGGATTCATCGACGGCGAAAAGCTCAGCGAAGCATACGCGAATATGGATGTTTTCGCCTTCCCGTCCGAAACGGACGCGTTCGGAAACGTCGTGCAGGAAGCGATGGCCTCCGGAGTTCCGGCGATCGTTTCAGAGGAAGGCGGACCGAAATTCATCATCGCCGACGGCGTTAACGGGTTCGTTGCCCGTAATCCCACTGAATTCTCGCACCGGATCATCGAACTTAAGAATGATCCCGTTAATCTCGAAGCCATGCGGCTGGCCGCACGCAAGCATATCCTCAGCCGTTCGTGGGTCGAAGTATTCGACGGCGTTTACGACGGCTACCAACGGTGCATCTATCTTCACAATAAAGCGAACGCCAAACGGTCGGCCCAAGCTCAGACTGGCGACGATCCGACAGGCGTTTTCGCCGTCACCAGAGACCTTATTGGCAGCCCAATAGCGAACGTGCTGCTTCGCTGGAACTGGAAATCGGCGATCCTGAGCGCACTGCTCCGTTCGCCGATCTTCTTTACGGCGTATTTGGCTCAGAAGCAAGGCCTTTGGATCGCGTTCGGTGCGATGTGCGTTCAGTTCGTATTCCGCGTAATTTTCGGCGGAATAAACGGCTCGATACTTCAGTCGTACTCAAAAGTTCTACCCGCTTGGCAAGCCACGATAACCGTTCCTTTAGCCCTTGCGGTTCTGAGCCATGCGGTCGAGTTCGGACTCCAGGCAGGCTTCGACGCCGCTACGGGCTCGGACGGTAAACGGGGTGCAGTCATGCTATCGATCGGCATTTCGATGATCTCGGCATTGTTTAATCTTTTTGCGATGCGCCGCGGGGTCATGCTCGTTAAAGACGAACGCAGTCAGTCGATCTGGAAAGATCTGGCCCAAATGCCGAAGATCGCCTTTGAATTTCTCTCTTTCCCTTTCGTTTGGACGTGGAAACGTGCCCGCGGAGTTTAGCGAATGGCCATCAAGACAGCTCACATCACCAACTATTACCACCGCGACTCGGGCGGCATCAGCACCTCGTTCAACAAACTGCTCGAGGCCGCAAACGCTCAACGGCGACACGCGATCCTTATCGTCCCCGGAGAAAAGGATGATGTCGAGCAAGTCGGCGAATTCGCCCGCATCTACTACGTTAGATCGCCTCGCTCTCCCTTTTTTGACAGACGTTACCGCCTGATGCTGCCCTGGAAAGCCTATATGCCGGACGGCTCGCCCGTCAAAGAGATCCTTCGCGAGGAAAAGCCTGACATTATAGAGATCGGCGAAAAATACAGCCTCAGCCTGATGGCGGGTTTGATCCGGACCGGTCAGGTGAGGATGACGCGGCCGCGGCCTATTCTGGTTCATTCTTCGTGTGAACGAATGGTTGACAATGTGCGGGCCTTTTTATCGCGTGGCAGCCTCGGACGCTGGCTTTCGCGAGCGGTGATCGGGCATCACGTGACGCCGATGTTTGATTTTCATATTGCAAATTCTCAATACACGCTCAACGAGTTGATAGATGCTTCTGAATGGTCGCTTACTCGCAGCCTGATCGGCCGCAAATGTAATAGCCTGTGGCGAAGCCCGTCGATCGGCGTTGCGGCTCGTTCGTTTACTAATAATAAAGGTGCAGATATCTCGATCTTTTCTCCCGAAAGACGATCGAGTGAAATGCGGAAAGCCTTATCAACGAACTTCTCGATCCAGGAGAATGCAAAGATCCTTCTCTACGCGGGACGCCTTTCGCCCGAAAAAAACGCCGGGCTGTTGATCGAGACCGCAAAGCAGCTCACGTCATCGGCCACGAATTTTCGTTTCCTTATTCTCGGCGACGGGCCGGAACGACCGGCCTTCGAGAAACTTGCGGAAAGGACTTGTCCCGGAAGGTTTGTGTTCACTGGCCACATAGCCGAAAGAGAAAGACTTGCAGATATTCTTGCCAATGGCGATGCTTTCGTACACCCAAATCCACGCGAACCTTTCGGCATTGCCCCGCTCGAAGCGATGGCTTCCGGGCTACCGGTCGTCGCCCCCAACGCGGGCGGTGTGCTTTCGTACGCCAACGAAAAGAACGCCTGGCTCGCCGAACCGGACGGAAAGTCGTTCGCGAAAGCCGCGATCTCGGCGACCACCGATCCGGTGCTGATCCGTGAGCGCACGTCGTCGGCACTCGAGACAGCCGCGAAATTCTCGTGGGAAAGATCGACCGGCGAACGTTTCGCCATTTACGACGAGATCTACGAGACCTACCACGCAAACCCGCATCTTTATTCAGGCACAGCGACGGATCAGGCGGATCCACGCACCTTTGATCTCAGAAAAGCAAGGACCGGACAACACCCGCGGTAGTAGGGCGATCCGACGATACTTATTAGGGCAAAGCTCCGCTCGATGTGTTAGTATTTCATATTTGCGTTCTGGGCCAGGACGCCCGGTCGATTTTTGCCTTTTGATGGGACTCGCTTGAAAGACGCGTTACCGAGCAAAGAAGATATGGAGATGATGGAAACAGAGACAGCTTCGCGTCTGGCGCTCGCCGACGAGATTCATCATTCCATCACCGACGCTCCCGACGTCGAAGAGGTCTGGGATGAGAAGATCACCGTCGGCGGCGTCCTAAGAAACCTCGCCGAACATCCCGCGCAAATAATCACCCGTTGGAATTGGAAATCGGCCATGCTCGGTGCGATCCTGCGTGCCTCGTTCTATTTCACGGTCTATCAGGCAAGCCGAGAGAGTTGGATCGTGACGCTCACTGCTGTCTGCGTCGAACTCTTCTTTCGCTTCCTTACGACGGGAATGTCCGGTGCGGTCGTTCAGTCGTTTCGCAAGGCTCAGCCATTTTGGCTCGCTAACGTGATCGTTTCGATCCTGCTTCCGGCCTTTAGCCACGCAGTCGAATTCGTAACGCACTACGCTCAGGAACGCTATTTCTTCGACGTCTTCGCAGCGACCGCTGAAAACAGCGTCGCCCGCCAGCGGGCATTTGCGATCTCGGTGCTTTTCTCGGTTCTCTCGGCTTTATTTAATCTCTTTGCGATGAAGCACGGCGTGCTTCTCGTCGGTGCCGGCGAAGAGACCGGCTCGCTCAAGGACGATATTAAGAAGCTGCCGCGAATGGTTGGCGAATTCACCGCGTTCCTGCCCGTGATGATCGCCAAATTCATCGAGGAACGAAAGCTGCTCAAAGCTCTGCTCACGTTCACTTCGTTCGGCCTGATCGTCGGCTCGATCCTCGGTATCATGCGCGGCTTCCGCTGGCAATGGGCGTGGACGACGGCGGTCGGTTCTTGGGCCCTTCTTCTTCTCTCTGTCGGCATTGCACTTTTTGCCCGCTACCTCTTCAAACGAAAGGGCACGATGTACGTAAAACGTTACTAGATAAGCCTTTTCGATGTTCGAACTCGTTCTCGCCAATCTTCGCGTCCGCCCATTCAGGACGATCATCAGCGTTATCGGAGTCGCACTCGGCGTCGTTCTTGTCGTGATGTTCACGGGCCTTGCTCGCGGAATGACCAAGGACCTCGCTCAGCGTGCGTCCAACTGGAAGGCGGAGATCGTTTTCACGCGTCCGGGCGGGATGGACACGATGAGCTCGAACGCTTCGGTCAATATGGCGTACGCCCCGCGTTTGCTCGAGATCGAGGGCGTTGATGCAACGGTGCCGATGTATCGCTACATCGCGTCGGACAACAAGGGCACGTGGGGCATACGCCAGATCGACGGCGTCGAATGGGAACCTTACGCCCGGATGAACGACATGCAGATCCTCGAAGGCCGCAGCCCCGTCGCGGATGACGAGATCGTATTTGACCAGCGTCAGATCGCCGAGGAAAAGCTCAACATCGGCGACCCATACACGCTCTTTGGCGGCAAGCAATACAAGATCGTCGGCGTATTCGCTCCGCCATCGGGAGCCCGCATCAAGATGTCGCTCAAGGCGATGCAAACGGCTCTCGAAAGCGACAAATGCACGTATATTTTGGTTAAAGTCAAGGACGGCTACGACCAGACCGAAGTCGCCGCCCGCATCGATCAGGAACTCCCGGGCAACAAGGTCAGCCTCACGCGCGACATCATCATCGACGCACAGGAGCGAATTCCGGGCCTCAACACATTCCTTCGCGTCCTCGTCGGCCTTGGGGCGCTGGTTAGCACGATCTTTGTGCTGCTCTCGATGTACACGACCATCACGGAACGCCGCAAAGAGATCGGCATCCTAAAATCGCTCGGAGCCTCGACGGGCTTCATCATCCGCACGATCGAGGGCGAAGCCTTTATTATCGGTATTCTCGGCATTATCGTCGGCTTTGTAGCTGCTATCGGCGCGTCTTACGTCATCAGCCTCAACTTCAATCTGATCTTCGAATTCAGCCCTGGCTGGATCATCACCGCCGTCGCCATCGCCATCGGCGGCAGCCTGATTGGAGCACTCTACCCCGCCTGGCGTGCCGCCGGCATCGACCCCGTCGAGGTCATGGTCAACGAATAACATCGAATAGAGTCATCGTCTTATGCGACCTACTTTATCGATTTCACACTGGAAGATTGCAGTCGATCTCGAAAATACCCGTAGGATCCAGCGGTCGCCGGGAATGCTTGCAACAGACTGTGAGTGCGATCAGTGCTCGAATTGGCGAATGGTTTTTGATGAGGTCCTTCCTGACGATCTATTAAAGGAACTTGCGAGGGTTGGGATATCGCCGGGCTATCCTTCTGACTGTTACGGGTACGGTCCCGAAGAAGGTGTCGAGAAGTTTCGGGTCTGGTTCCATGCGGTCGGAAAAATTCTCTCTGGGCCCAGTGGATGGATCGAAACGGAGATCGGTGGGCAGACGTCGATGGCTCGAAAATACGTAGCTATGCGTGAAAAGCCGTACCCTTTATCGTTGGTCATTCAGCGAGCTAGTGAATTTTGCGACCAACCACCTGCGTTGGATGATGTCGATCTTAGGACCTTGATCCAGATCGACTTTAGGGCAACTGTTCCCTTCCGCGTGACGTAAATCTTCTGATCATTTTCCACTTGCCTTCTCCCTAATTGTGTACTAATCTATCCTTAGTGTTTCACTGATGAAACATCGCATCATGTCCCATCTCGCACTTGTAAAACCTCTTTCGCATTTACACGAAGAGCAGCGGTATATCGAAGAGATCGACGTCGCGGGGTTTGGCCTCTCGCTCGTGCGTGGTGCGGTGGCCGAGGTCGCGGGCGAGGCGAGCAGCGGCAAAACGGCGTTTGCCCTCTCACTTCTGGCCGGCCTTACTTCAAACGGCGAGGTGTGTGCGGTGGTCGATTCCTGCGGCGGATTTGACCCGCAGACGGCGTTTCTCGCCGGTGTAAAACTCGATGAAGTTCTGTGGATCAGATGCGGCGGCGACATCGAAAAGGCGTTCATAGCGGCCGATCATCTGGTGCAGGCGAAAGGGTTCGGCTGCATCTGGCTGAGCCTGTGCGGCCTCGCGAAAGACAAGCTGCGAATGGTGCCAAAGACGTATTGGTTCCGTTTTCGCACGCGGATCAAGGAAACTCCGACCATCCTGCTCGCCACCGCTGACGAACACGTCACCGGCTCGGCATCGCAGGGAACCTTCGTTTTCGAACGTGAGAACACAGCGTGGTCAGGGAACGGAAAATTTCGCCTGCTGCGTGAATTTGGTGTGCGTGTCCACGAGCGAAAACAGCTGTTCGGCGATGAATTCAGAACGCGGATCGCAATGGATTATTCGGAGGTTTAATTCTAATGAATTTCTTTCCACCTTCTTATGAATTGCCTCCACCTTTAGTCGAGGCTTCATTCAACTCTGCGGATTTAGCCCAAGTTTGGCTAAAGCCAAATCACAAGTGGGAAACTCTGACCTCCAGCTAAAGCTGGAGGCAACTGAAAAACATGGCCCGCCTATACGCCTGCATAGTTTCACCGAGCGATCCCGGCCTTCTGGTCAATGTGGCGCAGCAATTCGCCTCGTCGATCGAGGTGATCGAGGACGGTGTTCTGTTTGACGTCAGCGGGCTCGAACGCCTGATCGGCAAGCCCGAACGCGTCTCGCAAAAGATCTTTGCCGAACTGAGAAAGAAGAACCTCGCCGGCGGTGTCGCGGTTGCCGAGAGCGTCGATACGGCTCAGCTGCTCGCCCGGTCGAGAAACTCAAGTGAGAACACTGCTTCCGCATCGCTCGTTCAGCCCGATATTTTCGAACAGCTTCCGATCTCCGGTCTCGATGTCGAGAACGACACGCTTAACGTGTTCAGCGAGTTGGGTTTACGCACGGTCAAAGACCTGCTCGCTGTGCCGCACGACGCGCTCATCGGGCGTTACGGGCGTTCGTTTCGCGACGTGATCGACGTCATCGAGCAAAAAGGCCGTTCGTTCGTCACGCCGAACGTCAAGGAAAACACGGCCTCGTGGCATTTCGAACTCGACCTCGCCGTCGAAGATTTCGAACAGCTAATCTTCCTGCTCAACCACGGCCTCGAACGCCTGTTTGCCGAGGTTGGCCGGGCCGGTTTCAGCACCGAGCAGCTCGACATCTCGTTCCGTTTGTCCAATAAAACACGGCGTGATTATGAGATAAAAACCTCGTTCCCGACCATCGAACGCAACTTCTGGCTCAAGCTGATCAACCTGCGTATCGCTCTCGATCCACCCGAAGCCTCGATCGCCGCGGTCGATGTGACGGCGCATTTCACACGCCACAGGCCCGATCAGCGCGGACTTTACGCAGTTTCGCGGCCCGAGCCCGAGAGCATGACGCTGACCGTGAACAAAGTGAGAAACCTCGTCGGCGAATCGAACGTCGGCGTGCCGCAGCTGTTGAACGATCGCCTGACCGAGCCGTTCACCCTCGATGCTGATGCAATTCCCGCAGTGAAGAGTGGGAAACTTTCCGCCGATGCGCCGCGGGCAAAAGGCGTCATCGCTTTCAAATACTTTCGTCCGCCGATGCGTGCCGAGGTCCTCGTGCGCGACGCTCGGCTCGTTTACATAAAAACACATCGATTCCTCGGCTACGTCGCAAATTTCAGCGGCGTCTGGAAACGAAACTCGCACTGGTGGGACACGCCGTCGCGTTCGCTCGAATGGGACGTCGAGATCGAGAACGGCGGTGTTTACAGGCTTTCAAAAACCCGCGGTGAGTGGTTTGTGACGGGGGAATACGACTGACAGTGAACAGTGAACAACGAATAGTGAATAACGAAAATATCACTGTTCAATGTTCACTATTCACTGTTCACTGGTTATGTTTTGCGAACTTCACACACGCTCCGCCTTCAGCTTTCTTTCCTCCGGTTCGCAGCCGCAGAGGTTGGCGGCTCGTGCGGCTGAACTCGGTATCAAGGCCGCTGCGCTGATCGATCGCGACACGGTCGCCGGAGTGGTGCGGTTCCATTTCGAGGCTCGCGAACAAGGCATAAAGCCGATCATCGGTTCTGAGATCACGATGGAAGACGGCAGTCTTTTGCCGCTTCTGCCGCTGACGCTCGCGGGCTATCAAAATCTCTCGCGGCTGCTCACTACGATCAAACTGAGAAATCAAAAAGGCGAGCATTTCGCCACGCGAAAGGACATCGAGGAACACTCGGCGGGCCTCATCTGCTTCACCGGCGGAGCGGATGGTTTTCTGCACAAAAGCATCAAGGCCGGCAATGGCCTCGCCGATATGGCGTGGCTCAAATATGTGTTCGTCGACCGGCTTTACGTCGAGCTTCAGCGGCATCACCTACGGCACGAAGAAGCGATAAATCAATCGCTCCTCGGGCTCGCTCACAAACTGCGGCTTCCCTATTTTGCCAGCAACGGCGTCTATTACGCCGACGAGGCCGACCGGTCGCTGTTTGATGTTTTCACCTGCATCAAAAATCACACGACGATCTACGAGGCAGGCAAGCTGCTCTCTGAGAACAGCGAACGTCACCTGAAGAACGAGGCCGCGATGCTCTCGCTTTTCGGCGATATGCCCGAGGCCGTCTCGGTAACGGCGGAGATCGCCGACCGCATCGATTTTTCGATGGACGAGCTTTCCTATCGCTTTCCGGAATACGTCGTGCCGCCCGGCGAAACGGTCAATTCCGTGCTGCGTGCGAAAGCTCTCGAGCGTTCGCACGAACGCTATCTCGACAAGCCGTGGCCGATCCGCTCGCAAGTGAGAACACGGCTCGAAAAGGAATTTCGCATCATCGAGATGAAAAAACTCGCCGGTTATTTCCTGACCGTCTGCGACATCTCGGACTTCTGCAGATCGAATAACATCCTCTCGCAGGGACGCGGTTCGGCGGCCAATTCCGTCGTCTGTTACGCACTCGGCATCACGGCGGTCGATCCGATACAGCATCAGCTGCTTTTCGAACGGTTCTTGTCTGAGAAATACGAACAATATCCCGACATCGATATCGATCTGCCGTCCGGTGACGACCGTGAGAAAGTGATCCAGCACGTTTACCAAACGTGGACGCGTCGCGGTGCGGGCATGACGGCGAACGTCATCTCATACCGCGGGAAATCGGCCGTTCGCGAGGTTGGAAAGACGTTCGGCCTCGGCACCGATGTTCTCGACCGCCTCTCAAAACTCAATTCGCATTACGAGACATTCACCGGCGAAGAACTCACGCGTCGCCTCAAGGAATCGGGTTTCGATCCGGACGAGACGGTGCGGATGCGGCATTTTTCGGATCTTTATCAGCGGATCCTCGATTTTCCCCGGCATCTCGGCCAGCATTCGGGCGGCATGGTCGTCTCGATGGGCCAGCTCGACGGCATCGTTCCGCTCGAACCGGCGTCGATGCCCGACCGCACGATCATCCAGTGGGACAAGGACGATTGCGAAGCTCTCAAGATAGTAAAGATCGACCTGCTCGGCCTTGGGATGATGGCCGTGCTCCGCGACACGATCACGCTGATCAAGGAAAATCACGGCGTCGACATCGGCCTCTACAAAGTGCCGCACGGCGACGAGAAAGTTTACGAAGCGATCCAAAAGGGCGACACGGTCGGGATGTTTCAGGTCGAGAGCCGTGCCCAGATCGCTTTCCTCCCAAAGTCTAAACCTGCCAATTTTTACGACATCGTCGTCCAGGTCGCCATCATTCGCCCCGGCCCGATCGTGGGAAACATGCTCCACGCCTACATCAAACGGCGCCAAGGCATCGAGCCCGTGACGTATCCGCATCCGTCGCTCGAACCGATCCTGAAACGCACGATGGGCGTGCCGCTGTTTCAGGAACAGCTGCTCAAGATCGCGATGGAGATCGCCGGATTTACGGGCTCTGAGGCAGAAGAGCTGCGTCGAGCTATGGGCTTCAAACGGCCCGACCGCAAGATGGAACGCATCGGCCAGAATCTGAGAAACGGAATGTCAAAAAAAGGCATCCCCGAGGACGTTCAGGAGCAGATCGTCGCGTACACCAAGGCCTTTGCCAACTACGGCTTTCCCGAGTCTCACGCCTTCAGCTTTGCCCTGCTGGCGTACGCTTCGGCGTATTTTATCGTGCATTATCGCGCGGAATTCATGACGGCGATGTTCAACAATTACCCGCTCGGATTCTATTCGGCGGCGACGCTCGTCAAGGACGCACAGCGGCACGGACTGCACTTCCGGGCACTCGATATAAATAAGTCCCAGTACGATTTCACCACGGAAGAAGGCGAGGTACGCGTCGGCCTCCGGTTCGTCCGCGGCCTCCGCGAAGAGATCGGGCGGAAGATCGTGTCGGAACGCAGGCTGCCAGCCTGCGAATTGGCTGGGAAGACGCCGGCTGGCAGCCTGCGTTCCGGCGGCTATCAGAGCATTGCCGATCTCATCGACCGCGTGCCAGAGATAAACAAACGCGAGATCCGCGCTCTCTCGATCGCCGGTGCCCTGAATTTTGACAACACCGTCCATCGCCGTCAGGCACTCTGGGAATCGGAACTCGCGATGCAGCCGAAGGGCGATCTTTTTGAGAACGACACCTCTTCGCGGCTTGGCCGCTTCGCAGTGCGGAGAAGCTCTGCTTCTCCGGGAGACGGCCCAAATTCATCCGCGGCTCCGCCGCCGGCTCGAAGCGTAGCCTCAGAAGAAATTTTGGATTTGTCGATGGCGAGGCAAGCCTCGCCGCAATGCGAAGCGGCGGAGCCGCAAGCCGCGAGATCAAAACCCCCACCCGCTACCGCAGGTGGTACTGACACACCGCCGTTTCTCACTCGCCTCGAGGGCATTGAGCTGGTCGACGCCGATCTGCGCAAGACAGGCATCTCGATCGGCAAACACCCGATGGCGTTCTTTCGCGAAGAAATGGACCGCCGCGGCATTCTGACGGCACACCATACGCTTTATCTCAAGAAAGGCCAGGTCGTCTCTTCCGCCGGTGCGGTGATCATTCGCCAGCGGCCGATGACCGCCAATAACGTCGTCTTTATCACGCTCGAAGACGAGACGGGCTTTTCGAATTTCGTCGTGATGCCCGATAAATTCGAGGAATACCGCACCGTGATCACACAGAGCAGCTATCTGATAATCCGTGGAATTTTCGAAGAACGCGGCATGCTCAAAGCCCTGCATTTCACGCCGCTAAGTGAGATCACGACTGAGGTCGTGTCGCATGATTTTCGCTGATCAAGAAAGCAAGCCTTCGACATCTCTGGAACTATGAAGAACTCTCACCAACTCTATCGAATCGTCGCTAGCGAAGTAGAAGATCAGATAGGCTTTGAAGCCCTTGACAGGCCAGACCCGAATTCCGGCAAGAACCTGGATGTCGAGTTCAACCACCTTGCCCATCAAGGGCATAGTCGCGAGTTGATCGAGACTATCCTCAACGGCAATGAGAAACTCCGTCGCGATATCGAGATCGTCTTCAGCAATGTAGACAAAACACTCCTCCAGATCACGGAGAGCGGATGGGCGCTTGAGAATCGCGAGACTCATTATCTCGATCTACCTTTGAGGCGATTGAGGCCGCGTTCCTTGATAGATAGAAGATCATTCTTTGTCAGGGGCGTCGCATCACCGCTCTGTAACCCTTCTACAAGAAGGTCTTCGAGCCTGCGTTCACGGCGCTCGCGGAGATATCTGCGTACGAGGTCCCGAAAGAATTCGCTCGTATTGCCATAGCCTTCGCTGGCGATGATCTCATCGACATCGGCTTTCATCGATTCGGGAATAGAGATATTGATGGTGGACGTAGAAGCCATAACAAGGATTATGGATGAAATGGCATTAGATGGCAATAGATATGTCTTATCATCATCTTCTCTTCCCAACGATCGCAACTCCGATCCCACCTAGGATCAGCACTGAGGCCACGCCGAGGCGCAAACTCGCTGCTTCTGCAAGAAAAATGATCCCGCCGACCGCCGTTATGAGTGGCACCGGGAGCTGTACCAGCGCGGCGCGTGTTGCGGTGTGCGACGGCAGGACGGCGTACCAGATCGTATATCCGATGCCAGAGGCGACCGCACCCGACAGCACGGCGAGCAGAATGCCCCACACGCTCACGTGCATCGTCGAAAGAAAGACGATGAACAATACCGCGGCCATCGGCACCGCCCGGACAAAATTGCCCATCGTGTGTGCCAGCGGATCCGTGCTGCCTCGGCCGAGCAGTGTGTATGCTCCCCAAGCCGTGCCCGCAGCGGCCATCAGTAGGCCCGGCAAGATCGGCGGAGCTTCGAGGCCGGGCAGCAAGAGGTATATCAGCCCTGCGAACGCACACACAAATCCGAGCCATTCGAGGCCGCCGGGCCGTTCGCCGCGTGCCAGCGACAGAAGAACCATCGTGAATTGCACCGAACCGAAAAGTATCAGCGCTCCGGTTCCGGTGGCTAGCCAGAGATACGCGAATGAAAAACACACGGCGTACACGAATAGAAAGAACGCGCCGCTCCATTGTCCGCTTTTCCTAAGGGATTTCGTCTTACTGAATAGAGCGGCGAGGATGACCAGCGTTAAAGCTCCCGACGCGAGCCGAATGGAAGTAAATGTCGCAGGATCTATCTCGATCGTCGCCAGGGCCATCCGGCAAAGGATCGAATTGAATGCAAATGCGGTCAGTGCAAGCGATGTCAGTATGAACGTTCTCATTCAGGGTCTGAAACATATTAGCACCCGGAGGCTTCAGAAAAACTTCATGGTTTCTTCAAGACTCACGGCGAACGATTCAAATATCCTGAATTCGTCGCCAATTGGCGGACACTATTATTTTGCAACGCAATATTTATACGAGAGATGGCAATGATGAACAGGAATTCAGAAAAACGCGCAGCCGATGTCACGCGGCTGATGATCGAGGTGTTCGATCAGAGTGCGATCGGAGAGGCGTTGAGCGTCGGCTATCGCGTCGGATTGTTCGAGATCCTCGCAAATATGCCGAATTCAACGGCAAAGCAGATATCAGCAGCCGCAAGGCTCAACGAAAGCCAGGTCCGTGAATGGCTTGCAAAACTCGTCACGGGACGCGTCGTCGACTTCGACCCGCGAACGGCCTCGTATTCTCTTCCGGTCGAATACGCCGAATTTTTGACCGATCGAGGGATGTACAACACGTCCGGCAATCATTTTGCACCCGAGTTCGACACGGTCGGTCGAGATCAGTTCGATACTCGTTCGTATCCGAACATCATTATCGAGAATGCCGACATTCACGACACGGACTGTTCCGGGACGGAAGATGTCGAACGGGCCAAGCCGCTGTTCGAGCGTGACTGGGAATACTTCGTAGTGACGCGAGACCCGGCAACCGGAGCATACAAGACACAAACGCTTTGCTGCGACTCGGCCAAGGTCACAAAAGGAGACTTCTAGGATCTGGCTGCTCCACAATCACGATTTACATCAAGGGGGAAATTATATTCACTTCATAAACGACAGGAGGCATTTATGTCACAGACAGCAGTAAAGAAAGAGTTTGATGCAAGAAAGGCCGAGGCCTTTTCCGAATCGATGGTCGACGTGCTTAACAAAAGCGCGATCGCTCTCGCCCTGAGCCTTGGGCACCGCACGGGGCTTTTCGCGGCACTGGCGCGGCTCGAGCCATCGACTTCGGCCCAGATCGCCGCGGCCGCGAACCTCGATGAACGCTACGTTCGCGAATGGCTTGGCACGATGGTTACCGGCCGCGTGGTCGAATATTCGCCTGCCGACCAGACCTATTCGCTCCCGGCTGAATACGCCGAGTTCCTCACGAACGAGGGCGAATATAATTTCGCATCGGGGATGCAGTTCATTCCCGTGCTGGCGCAGGTCGAGGACAAGCTCGTCGAGTGTTTTCGAAACGGCGGCGGAGTTCCGTATTCCGAATATCCACGGTTTCATGAGGTCATGGCGGCCGAGAGTTCGCAGACCGTCGTCGCCGCGCTAGATGAACACATTCTGCCCCTCGTTCCGGGCCTGAAAGAACGGCTCGAAGCCGGGATCGAGGTCCTCGACGTCGGCTGTGGATCGGGCCAGGCGATGATCAGGCTCGCCGCGACCTATCCGAACAGCCGTTTTGCCGGCTACGATTTCTCCGAAGAGGGCGTCGGCCGTGCGAAATCAGAGGCCAAAGACAGAGGCCTCGCTAACGTCCGGTTTGAGGTGCGCGATGCCGCGGCGATCGGCGAGACCGAACGCTATGATCTGATCACCTCGTTCGACGCGATCCACGATCAGGCCGATCCGGCCGGGATGCTTTCGAGCATCGAGAAGGCACTAAAACCTGACGGTGTTTATCTCGTTCAGGACATCGCAGGTTCGAGCCACCTCGAGAAGAACATCGAAGATCAGCCGATCGCTCCCTTTTTGTACACGATCTCGCTGACGCATTGCATGACGGTCTCACTCGCCTACGACGGGGCCGGCCTCGGTGCGATGTGGGGCGAAGAAAAGGCTGTCGAGATGCTTGGCGAGGCCGGCTTTTCGAAGGTCGAAGTACATCACCTCGACCACGATTTCATGAACGCGTACTATGTCGCCCGAAAATAGGGATCGTTAGGCGACATCTCAAAACGGAAGGCTGTGGGCAGTTTACCGGCAGCCTTTCCGCCCTCGGTGCGCATCTATTGGCGATGACCGGAAACTGTTTCCAAATGGCCGCATGATATATAATCGCCGTGTGTTTGTTTCAGTGAGATCGATGCGTTCTACGTTAGTTGTCAGTCTATTTATTGCAGTTTTGGCGTTTTTCCAACTTGGCTGCGACCTCGGCGTTTTGGGTGCCAACGACACTGCCACGGTGATCGCCAAAACGGCGCAGGTACGGACTTCGTACGCCGTCGTAGCCGCTGATCTGCTAGAAGTAAAACGCGGCGATCGCCTCGAGGTGCTAGACGATTTCGAGTACGAAAAGGTGCTTTGGTATCGCGTTCGGGCAATGGACGAGGCCCAGACCGAAGGCTGGATCGAAGCCCAGAACGTCATCACGAGCGGCACGCTCGCTAAATCGCAGGCTCTCGCCGAAGAGTTCAAAGATCAGTCGCCACAGGCCGCAGGAATGATCCGTTCCGCGTCAAATCTTCGGGCGGCTCCTGACATGAGTCCGGAGAATATTCTTTTCAGGCTCGCCAATGGCTCGACCTTCGAGATAATGGCATGGAAATTCGTGCCGAAAACTGAGGTTCCGGACGTCGACGACGCTCCCAAAGGCCAGCAAAAACAAGGCAAGAAACAGAAGAATACAGAGATCGAGGCAGCCAAGGAAGGCGAGCCCGAAAAGCTCGACGACAAATACGACATCTGGTATCAGGTCAAACTCGACCCTTCCGTTTCGCCTGCACCGGCCGGTTGGCTATTTGGACGTCAGGTCGAACTTCAGGTGCCGAGCGATATCGTCTTTTTCCAGCAGAATAACCGCAAGTTCGTCACGTGGCAGCGTCTCGACGCCGATTCGGCCAACAAGGTGGGCTCAGGCGACAAACAGCTTGCCCCGGGCAGTTGGGTGATACTCGCCCGAAACAGCTTTTCCAAACCGATCGACGGCGTCGAACCCGATTTTGACACGATCCTCGTCCTGGCTTTCGACAAGTACGACCAGAGCTATTACACCGTGTGGAAGACCACGCCGAACACCGAGCTGTGGGGTAAGCTGCCGCTCACGGTCGACGGCAAGGGCGACAATAAGACGTTCACAGTGACCGTCAGAAATCCTTCGGGCGAGATGGTCGAGAAGCGATTTATTGTCTTTCGCGACAAGAACCGTCTGCGTGTAACACCGCCCGAAGACATCGCTCAGTACGAGACGAAGATCACCAAGAATTGACCGACCATCTAGAAAATCCATTCCCCGACCCGGTCGAGATCGAGATCACCGATTCGATCGATCTGCACTCTTTTAGCCCAAAAGACATTCGGGCCGTGGTCGAGGCATACCTGCCCGAAGCCCACGCCCGTGGCTTTAAGGTCGTCCGTATCATCCATGGCAAAGGCGTCGGTGTCCAGCGTGAGATCGTTCGTAAAGTCCTGTCTGAAACGGATTTCGTTAAGAAGTTCAAGAACGCGCCGGAGTTTTCAGGCAGTTGGGGAGCAACGATCGTCGAGCTCGACGTTTAGCGTTCTTCAATTACATCGGCCCAGGCATCTTCCTCGGCAAACACGGTTCCGAGCAGTTCGTCTTGTTCGGCGATGCGTCGCTCGGCGGCCTTGAGGCGTTCGGTGACGCGGGCGTGTTTTAATTCGAGGTCACGCAGGTAGATGCGGCGTTCGCGATAGATACGCTCGATGTAGAACATGTAGCTAAACTGCAATCCGACGATCCCGATTAGAACGAGCGAAAGGCCGATCAGAAAATACATGAGCATAACATCACTCCTGCGTCAGTTTGACTGATTATCCACATTATAACCTTGACCTCACTCTCAGGAAAGGAAAGAATTATCGATGCTCGGCAATAGCCCGTTTGTCCACGATGGAACGGCGTAAATTTATCTTGATCTCAGGTGCGGCGGCGGCCGGTCTAACGGCCGGCGGTTCAGCTTTTGCTCAAAAGAATATGGAAGACCTCTTCGGATTGATCGGCCGGATGATAGCCGTGCCGGGAAAACGTAATGAATTGATCCGTATCCTGCTCGACGGCGTCAGTGAAATGCCCGGATGCCTGAGCTACGTGATCGCCAAGGATACGAAAGATCCCAATGCACTCTGGATAACCGAGGTTTGGGAGAGCGAGGCTCATCACAAGGCGTCGCTTTCGCTGCCCGCGGTCAAGAAGTCGATCGCCGCCGGGCGTCCGCTGATCGCCTCGTTTGACAGTTACACGACGACCGCGCCGGTCGGCGGCCACGGCCTAACTTTGAAGAAGGCCGCAAAATAGCACTATTTATTCCCAGATGGAAACCAAATCACTAAATCTGATCTACACCTTGCTCTGCGACGACGTCCGGATCGAAATGGGCAACAAGATCTCGCTGATGGGCATTTTTCAGAACATCATGGTCGAAAAACTGCCTGTTTCGTTGATCAAATTTGCCGTTCTGAATCACTGGCAGGGGCAGGGCAGCCACGAGACCGAGGTGCGAATTCTCTCGCCCGATCGCTCCAACCTTGTCGTCACCTCGCAGCCGACCAAGATCGAACTCGCCGAAGGCGGTTTTACCGATAATGTCAGCTTTTTCGTGAATGTCGTTTTCCCGACCGCCGGAACCTATTGGGTGCAGACCATCGCAAACACGATCGTGCTCGACGAACGCCCGCTAATCGTCGCGGATCAAACGAATATGGAAGCGATGCGTCCCGCTGAGGAAATTACTGAGACAGTGAATTAGGGTTTTGGCTCGGCGTCGAGAGACACCGCCACGCGGTAGACCATTGCCGAATCGACATCGATCTCCTTTGTACCCTTTGCATCTTTTAGCGATGCCCTGATGCGGATCTTCGCGTTTTGCTCGGGCATGCTGTATGAAAAGTCGCCGATGCTGTCGGCCATAACCTCGCCGAGCTTGCGAAACGAGCCGTCCCCGTTGGAACGTTCGATGATGACCTTGGCTCCCGGAGCGCTATGCCCGGTGCTGAAAAACACGCTGCCGCGAAGGATTATCCGCGAACCGCGATCGACCATCAGGATCAGACGGTCACCCAGATCGCGTATCTTTCCGGCCTTGATCTCAACTTTATATTGAACCGCCGCGGAGTAGCCTTTCGCCTCGAACGCCAGGTTGTAAATGCCCGGTTCGAGGCCGTCGAGCATAAAATTCCCTTTCGCATCCGACTTGACCGACTTGAGATCGACACCCTCTTGACGGGCCGATATCGTGGCATTGGGAATGCCATCGCTATTCATGTTCCTGACCTTGCCCTTGGCCCCGCCGGTCGATTGTGCGACCGCGGCGAACGCTCCCAGGCAGACCAGCAAAGCTGCAAGGCTAATTCTGCGCATGTAATGACGAGCGGTTGTTCTCATTTCTGATCTCTGTCGCAACATCATTGATGATGTCATCCAGTCTTCGCGTTGGCTTGTAACCGATCAGCCGGCGGGCTTTTTCGAGCGAAGGCACGCGTCGCTGCATGTCCTCAAAACCATCGCCGTACACTTCCGAATACGGCACAAAACGCATCGCACTCTTGCTCGCGGTCAGATCGATCGCACGTTTCGCGAGGTCGTTGATCGTCACTTCCTCGTCGTTGCCGAGATTGACGACCTGACCAAAACACGCTGGGGTTTCGAGCAATGCTGTTAGGCCATTCACGACGTCAGACACATGGCCGAAGCACCGCGACTGCGTTCCGTCGCCGTGAATATCGATCGTCTCTCCCTTGATCGCCGACGACACAAATCGCGGCACGACCATTCCGTATTGGCCCGTCTGACGCGGTCCTACAGTGTTGAAAAGACGCGTGACCACGACCGGCAGCTGCGTCTCTTTCCAATGAGCGAGGGCCAGGAATTCGTCGAGCGTTTTGGCACAGGCGTATGCCCATCGGTGCTTGTCAGTCGCGCCCGTAAGCAGGTCGTCGTCCTCGTTGAACGGCACCGAAATTCCCTTGCCGTACACCTCGGAAGTACTTGGTATCAACACACGTTTGCGGTACCTCGAGCAGAATTTCAGCACCGTATCGGTGCCGTGAAAGATCGTCTCGATCGTCTTGACCGGCTGTTCCATGATCAGCCTGACGCCGACCGCGGAAGCCATGTGATAGACACGGTCGGTCTCGCGAATCAGCTCCTCCATCAGCGGAGCATTGAGCACCGTATCGATGATCAACCGGAAATTCGGATTCTCTTCGAGATGGGCGATATTCGAATAGCGGCCCGTCGAAAGGTCGTCGATGACGGTGACCGAATTCCCGTCGGCGATCAATTTGTCTGCCAAGTGGCTGCCGATAAATCCAGCACCACCTGTGATCAGGATACGCATACTAAAAATTCCCATGTGCCCGGGGCGGCCCGACAACGCCCGAAAAATAGTCGACCGTTTTCTTGAGCCCTTCGGCGAGCGGTACGGTCGGCTCCCAGCCGAGGAGCGATTTTGCCCGGTCAATGTTCGGCTTTCGCTGCTTTGGGTCGTCCTGCGGCAGCGGCAGATGCTTTACGCGGATCTCGAGGCCGCTGGCCTTGCCGACCTCGTCGGCGAGTTCGTTCATCGTAAACTCACCCGGATTGCCCAGATTCACTGGCAGATGGACGTCGTCGCCAACGGCCGTCATCAGTCGAACGATGCCCTCGACGAGATCGCTGACATAGCAAAACGAACGGGTTTGCGAGCCGTCGCCGTAGATCGTCAATTCCTCGCCTTTCAGAGCCTGAACTATGAAGTTGGAGACGACGCGGCCGTCGTTTTCGAGCATTCGTTCGCCGTAAGTGTTGAATATACGTACGATACGCGTATCGACGTTGCTCTGGCGATGATAATCCATCATCAACGTCTCGGCGACGCGTTTACCCTCGTCGTAGCAGCTGCGAAGCCCGATCGGATTCACGTTTCCCCAGTAACTCTCGGTCTGCGGATGCTCGATCGGATCGCCGTAGACCTCGCTTGTCGAAGCCTGGAGAATTCGTGCCCTGACACGCTTTGCGAGCCCGAGCATATTGACCATGCCCATCACGTTCGTCTTGACGGTTTTGACGGGATTATACTGGTAATGGACGGGCGACGCGGGGCAAGCAAGGTTGTAGATCTGATCGACCTCGAGAAAGATCGGCTCGGTAACGTCGTGCCTGATCACCTCAAAATCGCGGCTGTCGCGTAGGTGGTCGATATTCACCTTGCGCCCGGTAAAAAAGTTATCGAGGCATATCACCTCGTGCCCGTCGCCGAGCAGCCTTTCGCATAGATGCGAGCCAATGAATCCGCCGCCGCCGGTCACGAGTATCCGCATAAGCGCTTATATTGCCATAAATCAACGAGTTTCTACAGCTACAAGCGGCGTCCAGGCAAGTCCCACTCGCCGTTCTTCCTTGCGAACTTTGCGTCTTTGCGTGAAAAACCATGGCTCACGCAAAGACGCGAAGAACGCAAAGAAGGATGCAAAGTCGAGTTACCGCTTCTTCGGCGTGGCGGCCGAAGCAGCTGGCGAAGCCTTCAGATTCTGCTCGAACAGCTTGTAAATCCGCTTATACTCGTCGGCCCAGCTCGTCGGCTCGACAAAACCGTGGTCTTCGACGGGATAAGCCGCGAGTTCCCAATTCTCCTTTCGCAGCTCGATCAGTTTCTGCGCAAGCCGCACGCTGTCCTGAAAATGCACGTTAACATCGACCATTCCATGACAGATCAACAATGCGCCTTTGAGCCCCGCGGCGTGGTAGATCGGCGAACTGCGGCGATAGGCTTCCTGATCGCTTTGCGGCAGATTGAGGATGTTCGACGTGTAGCCGTTGTTGTAGTGTGCCCAATCGGTGACCGGACGCAGTGCCGCTCCAGCCGCGAAAACATCCGGCGTCGTAAACATCGCCATCAGCGTGATAAATCCGCCGTAGGAACCGCCGTAAATACCGATCCGCTTTGCATCAACTCCGTGTTCCTTGACGAGATAATCGGCCGCGTCGACGTGATCAGTCAGATCCTTGCCGCCCATGTGGCGGTAGATGCCGGTTCGCCAATCGCGTCCGTAACCCGCCGAGCCGCGATAGTCGATATCGAGTACTGCGTAGCCCTTTTCCATCAGGAAATGATGGAACATATATTCGCGGTAGTAGCTGCTCCACCAGTTGTGGACGTTCTGCAGATAGCCCGCACCGTGCACGAACATCACCGCCGGGCCGCCTTTCTTAAAGTTCGCCGGCTTGTACAAGCGGCCGTAAACCGTCGCTCCGTCGCGGGCCTTGATCGAAACGATCGGCGGCACGATCCAGTTGTGCGACTTCCATTCGGCGGTCGGCGAATCAGTGACTTGCTTGATCTCAGACTCGCTTACGCCCGTTTTATTTGGAGCTATGTAAAGTTCGGGCGGCTTGTTGGCATACGAGCGGACGATCGCGAGCGTTGTCTGATCGGGCGAGACGACTGCCTGATTGTTTCCCGACATCGTCGTCAGCTTGGTCCTGGCTCCGCCGTCGAATGACATCGAATAAAGATTTCGCTCGAACGGACTTCCTTCGCTCGTGGTGAGATAGAATTTGGACTTGTCGTCCGGGATCCGCACGTCGAAAACTTCCCAATTCCCCGAAGTAAGCTGCTTCGGCTCGCCGCCGTCGATCGAGACGGTGTAAATGTGCGAAAATCCGTCGCGTTCCCATTGGAAATAGACGCGTTTGTTGTCAGGCACCCAACCGAGCGTGAATCCGCCGGGCCCGCCGACCCACGCGCCGTCGTGGATCGTTGCGAGTATCTTCGTCTTGCCGGTCGCCGGATCGAGATGCATTATCCAACGGTCTTTGTTGTCGGCAGAGCGGCCCTGAAGCACGGCATTCTTGCCGTCATCCGACCACTGCGGCTGCGAAAGCTGAACGTCGCGGTCACGCGGCTGCTGCTGCCCGCTTCCCTGGCCTCGGCCGGTCGGTGGAGTCTGTCCGGCCGCACGCTCTGGCTGCGGCTCGGTCGTCGTCGTTGGCGGTGTTTCGGTCCGCTGGACGGGCGGAGGCGTCGTCATACGCTGCCCGTGATCGACCCATTTCTGCTCGCCGGTCTCGACATTCAGGATCGCCACGCGGCCTGTGCCCTGTACATCGCCGACTTTGGTCCGAGCCGGAATGTCTTCCGTATAGGCTGATTCCGTTACGTAGTTAGGAACGATCGTGCTTTTCGCCCCCGTGGCGCTCTGATTGACCGAGACGATCACGTATTTGCCATCCGGCGAAAGCGACATCTGGCCGGTACTCTGGCCGGCCGTCAGCTGAAACGGCTTTCGGCGGTCCTTTTCACGCTCCTTACGCTTAGCCTCGTCGGCCTCGCGTTTTTCGGCGCGTTCACGAATTACCTCGAGCAGGGCTCGTTCTTCTTTCTTGAGAGCTTCCTGGCTGTCCGTTCCTTTTCGCTCGGTGTTGGAGTTGTTCTGGCCGCCGCCACCGCCGCCTGGGCCGCCGCCCGCGCCGCCTGCAGGTCGAATATCTGTAAGTTGCTCGAGTGTTCCGTTATCGAGCGAGAGCGAATATAGATTGTTCTGACGCGTGAACGAGATGCTGCGCTGATCGCCGATGAACAGCGGATTGGCCTCGGTATCGGTCGTTTTTGTCAATTGCCGACGCTCGCCTGTTTCGGTGTTGTAGAGAAAGATGTCGCCCGTTTCGACATAGACGATCGACTTCATGTCCTCGGAACGGTCGCCGTTCGGCGGAGCCTCTTTCCGAGCCTCGTCCTCGCTCAGTTTTCGCAAACCGGTGCCGTCAGCATTGACGACATAGGTCGAGGTATCCGCATTTCGGGGCTCATCTGCACGCTTCCACGTAAAGAATATCTTCTTGCTGTCTGGCGACCAGCGGACGCCGACCGGCTCGTAGCCGACTAGGGCCTGAGCACGCATGATGCTGTCGATCGAAAGATCGAACTTCTGGGCCGGGGCCGCTTGCTGCGCAGCGGCCGCAAGCGGACTCAAATACAGCGCTACTACAAAAACGAACGAAAGGATCGATCTCATAAATTTCTCTTTTTTCTACAAATTTGCTTGTCGGGTAAGTATAGCCGCGAACGGGAATTTCGTCACTTCCGACGGACCTAAGGCAATTCCAACGCGGCCGCACGCCGCTCGGCCTTTTGGGCCTCGGTCAGACGCTGATATTCGTATATCGCGTTCTCCCACGTGCCATACATCGCGTTTGGAAGAACGATCCAGCGTTTGCCCCATTCGTGTTTGAACCGGTCGACCTCGGCAAAGCGGTCCGCGACAGACTTTCGTTCAAATACGTCGGAAAAGTCGTCAAGGTTATCGCCCATCAGCAAGACGATGCGATGGTTGCGAGAGATCTCTTCACGGCGGGGTGTTTTCGTCGAGATATTATTGCCGCTCGCATCTTTCTGCCGAAGCAGCACGTTCGCCGCCGCAACGTCGCGAAATCCAGCCTTTATCAGGTTATCGATCGTCGCTTGTTTCTGAACCTCGTCGCGATTCGAGACAAAGAACACCTTAACGCCTCTGGATACGGCATAATTCAGGAAATCGACCGCTCCGGGTATCGCTTTAGCCTTACGCATCTCGCCCCACGCGTACCAATCGTCGAGGTTGAACGGCTTGCCTTCGCGAATGCCTTTTGCCTGCGAAGGCGAATTGTCGAGTACGGTCTCGTCAACATCGACTACTATCGCCCGACGTTTTCTTCGCTCTGCCGCCGAAAGCCTGCGAATCGCGGCCGGTGTCATCGAGGCATCGAGCCGGAGCTTTGCCAGATTAAATGCCTGCAAGGCCACGGCACGATACTCGGCTGACTTTTGCATCCAGAGCGTCGCTGCGGCCTGATAGTCAAGATCGACGGTCGGCGCGGCTTGCTGGGCGCTAGCCGCACCCGCGAATGTGACCGAAAGCAAGATAGTCGCGAGGCCCATAACGAGCCCGCTGCGGATAAATTTGGTTCTCATAGGGCAAATAATGATCTTCCTTGATTCTATAAGCCGTGAAACGCAGCGTCTACCGTACGACGGTTCCGTGGGCTTGCGCCGACTTAACATCCTTTACAAACTCTTAACGAAGGCTTAATCATCGTCGGCGGCACTATCGATATCCTAATTGCATTATGTTCATTTCTAACATGCGACTTCTTGCTCTCCTTTTCGTCTTTTCGTTATTTGCGTCGACCGCTATTGCGCAGTCCGGCGACGGCGAACCAAAGTCGGTCGCCGTTCCCGGCCCGGGTTCGACGGTCGCGATGGACCTTTCACTTCGCAAGCCGGTGGTCGAAGTAAAGATCAACGGCAAGGGCCCCTTCAAGCTGTTTCTCGATACGGGTGCGGGAGCAACGGTGCTCAACCACGACCTCGCCGAGGAACTAAAACTGCCGACCGAGGGCACGACGCGGATAGGCGATCCGGCTGACCCGCAAGGGATCGAAGCAACGCGAAATCGAGTCCAGTCGCTAGAGATCGGCGATGTGAAATTCAACGACTTCGTCGCAGTATCCTGGGACAGGGCTGCCTTGTATCGTGCTGGTTCGCCGCGCGGTGTGCTCGGAATGCCGCTATTCGGAAAGCTGCTCCTGACGATCGATTACCCGAACGCCAAGGTGAAGATCGAAAACGGATCGTTACCGACGGCTGATGGAAAACGAGTCCTCGATTACAAACTTGGCCCGTCGTCGCTGATCGCTCTACCGTTGAGCGTCGGCGGCAAGTCGATGATCGCTATGATCGACAGCGGTTCGCAGGGCGTGATGTCGTTTCCCGAAAGCTTCAAAGAGACGCTGCCCCTCGGCGGTCCGGTGGTCGAGGTTGGCCGCGGCCGTACCGTCGGCGGTGAGGCGATCGTCTACGGTGCTCCTTTAAAGGGCGAGGTGGCGTTCGGCGAATTCGTCGTTGCGAATCCCAACGTGACGTTCTTCGATCGGCTACGTGACCCGATCGTCGGGTACGGGTTTCTAAGTCCGTATGCGATGACGATCGACCAGGCAAATCGAAGGGTGAAATTCGAGAAGGTAGCCGCAGTGACGAAGGCCGCCGTCGCGACCGATCCGAAACTCGTCGAATACGCTGGAACGTACGGCGTTCGGAGCATCGCCGCGGAAGGAAGCGACCTTTTCCTGCAGCGGATCGGCGGCCCGAGGATCAAGCTGATCTTCGTCCGAAAGGATGAGTACGGGCTTGACGTTGCCGGGCTGGAAGGCGTTCGCGTGAAGTTCGTCCGCTCGGCAGACGGAAAGGTCGAGCAGATAAGCGTCCTGAATCCGCAGGGTCAATGGGAGTCGGTGAAGAAAGGCGCGTAACGTCAAACTTTCGCTGAGAGCTACCGCCCGTTTCCGCAGGTTGCAAAAAAAGGCCGGGCGCTATCGCCCGGCCAAAAAGCATTCGCTAGAAAAAGCCCTAGAACGTAAATCTCGCTCCGAGCTGTGCCGTGAACGGACGGCCGATCGGCGGTCCGAATCCCGGGCCGAAGAGCGAACTCGGCTGCATAAAGGTCGCCGCCGAAGTAGCAACGCTCAGGCCGAGACGGGCATTCGAGCCGAACGCCAGGTTATCCGTGTTGAAGAGATTGTACAGATCGATGTACGTATTCAGCTTGAACCGCTCGCCGAACGTGAACGTCTTTGACGCCCTGAGATCGACGTTGAAGAAGCGGTGGCTGAGCTCCTGCACGTTACCCGACGCATCGACGAAAAAGCCGCTGCGGTATTGATTTACCTGCTGCTGACGGCAGCCGCGAGGATTGAGTGCCTGGATCTGGGCGTTGTTGCCGCGGACCGCAAACACCGACTGCAGGCTGACGCCGTCGCATAGACGGTCAACTGTCAGCAGGCCGTCGCCATCGATATCGAGACCGGTGTTGGCCGAGAACGGCCTTGCGGTGGCGAACTGAAGGATCGGTGCGAGCTGAAAGCCCCAGCCGATATCCATAACGCCGCTGATGACGATGCGGTGACGTTCGTCGAGACGGGTCGGGCCGAATTCTCCGTCGGCGAACTGCGTCTCGGGCGTAATGGCGATGCCGTTACCCGAATACGATGCCGTCGGCTGGCCGCCCCATGCACGCGAATTCGCAAGCACATAGCTCATGTTGAGCAGCCAGCGGTTCGAGCGATATTTGAGCGTTGTCGTCCAGCTGTCAAAGAGCGAACGGTTGGTCGTCGAGAACATATTGATCTGTTCCAAGCGATTCGCCGGAAGCCCAGCCGCGACAAAAGCCTGATCGAACAGACGGCTCGATGCACCGCGCACGCAGCGTGCGTCAGCTGGCGTCGAACCAGGCCAGTTGGCGTCGCAGATCTGACGGATCTGTGGATTGATGTTCAGGAATCGCGGCTCATCGATGCCGAGCGTGTGTACGTAATCGCTCGAGAGCGACATACGCGAACTGAGTTCACGCTGAAATCCGAGCGAGAATTTCTGAACATAAGGCTCGGTCGCGTCCGGATCGTTGATGCGGCCGACGGCACCGTTCGCAAGGTTGCCAAAGTTGAAGTTGGCCGGCAGCGTCGGCAGCGGATCGACTCCGTAGCGGAACGTCGCTAGTTGAGCGGCCGTCAGGCTGATCGCGGTCTGAAAGACCTGCGGCTCAGACTGCGTTGCCGAGAACAGCGACAGGTTCTGGAATATCTGATCGTAGAAAATTCCGTATCCGCCACGGATGACCGTCTTGCCATCGCCTTTTGGATCCCACGCAAAGCCGATTCGCGGCTGGAATTCTTTCCAGCTCGGCGTCTCACGCAATAGCTTGTCCTCATCACCCGTGATCGCACGAGCGCGCGGATGATTTACGTTGCGAAGGATGTTGATCGTTCGGTTATTGTTCTGCGTCGGCAGATTGCCGATGTTGGCATCCCAACGCAGGCCGAGGTTCAGTGTGAATCGCGGGGTTACCTTCCAGTCGTCCTGCGCATAGAAGGCGAGTTGGTCGATCTTCTGGAAGTGCGAGCTGGCACCATCTGAGAACGTCAGAGCCGTCAAAATTCCCGGCGTAGCAAAACCCTGAGGCAAGGCACGGATCGCCGTCGGCGTCTGGCCAAAGGTCAGCGAATAGCCCCGCGTTCCAAAATAGAAATACCCGTCTAGGATCGTGTGAATATAGTTCACGCCGAATTTCATCGAGTGATCGCCTTTGACCCAGCTCGTGTCGTTGCGGAACTGATACTTTCGTTCCTTGGTCGACTGCGGCGTGTTTGCGTTCTGGCCGATCGTGATACCGCCAGGGAACGTGAGCGTCAGCCCTTCTTCGACAGGCAAGATCTCGTTGACAAAATCCTGGAAGTGGAAGGTGAACTGATTAAGAATGTTTGGCCTGATGGCGTACGTGTAGTTTGCGAGGCCGCTGTAGAGCTTGTTGGTCGTAAAGTTTCCGCCGCTCAGATCGGTGCGTGCCGGATTGGCCACCTGATCGTTGGGCGAATCGTTGCCCTGATACGAGAACCGGCCGAACATGCTGTGCTTCGAGTTGAAGCGATGGTCGACCTTGGCCGAGAGCAGTGTATCGTTGTACGGCGTCGGGATCAGCGGGACGAAATCGATTCCCGGGATCGCCTGAAGCTCAGCAACGGCACTCGGGAAGATCGCTACGTTCTGACGCTCGCGAAAACGCTCGAGCGCAAAGAAGAAGAACGTCTTATCACGCTTGATCGGGCCGCCGATGCTGCCGCCGAATTCCTGGCGGTTAAATTCCGGCTTCTCGTAGTTCGGATTCGTTCTCTTTGCGATATCGTCAAAAAAGTCGAATCTGCGGAGCTTCTCGTCGCGGAAATTCGCAAAGAATGAACCGTGAACATCGTTCGTGCCGCTCTTTGTGATGACGTTGACGATGCCGCCGACCGAACGTCCCTGCTCAGCCGTCCAGCGATGCTGGATCACCTGGAATTCCTGGATCGATTCGTACGAAAAATTCTGCAGCAAGCTGCCGACGACGTTGTCTTTGTTGTCGCCGCCGTCGATGTTGACGTTGACCTGACGGCCGTCACCGCCCGAAAAAGCGATGTTGCCGACGCGGGTCTTGGTAGGGTCAAAGTTGCCGACCGGACGCGCCTCAGGGGCAACGATCGAGAGTCCGGCAAACGTACGATTGAGCAGCGGCAGATTCTCGATCTCACGCGGGCTGATCGGAACGTCGATGTCCGAACGGCTCGTTTCGACGAGAATGTCCTGAGCGACGACCTCTACGGTCTCGCTGATCTGGCCGGCCTTCATCTCGATCTGCAGCGAGCGGGTCGTGCCGACGAGGAGTTCGACATCGCGAACTACTGCCTTGCTGAACGTGGCCGCTTCGACCGATACGCTGTAACGGCCCGGCTGCAGATTGGGAACTGTGAAATCGCCGCTGTCATTCGACGTGACGGTGCGGCTGATGTTGGTTGCGTTGTTTGTAACGACAACAGAGGCGCCCGGAACGACACGTCCGGAACTATCCTGGACCGTGCCTTTCAATTCGGCGGTTGTCGCCTGTGCAAAGATCGCAAGCGAGAGAGCTATCGTTAGAAAGAAGATACTGCTTATCTTCCTAAAAGCTTTGTAGCTGTTCATTGCATTTCTCCTTAGAGGTAAGTTGGTAAAAAGATCACTAAAAATGGAACGCGCGCGACTTTAACGCAAGCCGCATACCATCGCGGTTATCCGTTTAACTAACTGTAATTCGAAGTGCTTGTAGGAAACGTCCTACAGGAAAATGGAGGCCTGTTACAAAAAAATGAATATTCTCGCTAATGAGTCACTATTTTTTCGGACGCTCGTTGGCTTTTAGGACGCGTTTACGTAGTCGAATAGCTTTGGGAGTGACCTCGATCAGCTCGTCGTCGGCGATGAATTCGAGGGCTCGTTCGAGCGACATTTCGCGGACCGGAACGAGCCTCATCGCCTCGTCGGCCGAGGTGGTTCGCATGTTGGTTAGCTTCTTTTCCTTGATGGCGTTGACGTCGAGATCGACGGCACGGGCGTTCTCGCCGATGATCATTCCTTCATAGACCTTGATCTGCGGTTTGACGAAAAGAACGCCGCGTTCCTGCAGGTTGTAGAGAGCGTACGTGTTGGTCTCGCCCATTCGGTCGGCGACGAGCGAACCAGTCTGACGCGAACGCATATCGCCCTGCCATTTGTCGAAGCGGAGGAACAGAGTGTTGAGCAGGCCGGTTCCTTTCGTCTCGGTCAGAAACTCACCGCGAAATCCGATCAGCCCGCGCGACGGCGTTTCAAATTCGAGCCTGACGCGGCCCGAACCGTTGTTGATCATCTTGGTCATCTGGCCTTTGCGGCGGCCCATCGCCTCGGTGACGACGCCGATAAATTCGTCGGGCACGTCAACTACGACAAGCTCGATCGGTTCGAGGAGTTCGCCGGTCGTTTCGTCCCGCTTCGTAATGACTTCCGGTTTTGAGACCTGTAGTTCGTAGCCTTCGCGACGCATCATTTCGATCAGGATCGCGAGCTGCAATTCGCCGCGGCCCGAGACCTTGAATTGCTCAGCGGCCTCGGTCTGTTCGACGCGAAGGGCGACGTTGCCGAGCAATTCGCGGTCGAGCCGATCCTTGATCTGACGCGAAGTCACGAACTTGCCATCGATGCCCGAAAAAGGCGAAGTGTTGACGCCGAAGATCATCGAGATGGTCGGTTCGTCGACCGCGATCACCGGCAGAGGACGCGGATTTTCGACCGTAGTGATCGTCTCGCCGATCTCGACATCGTCAAATCCCGCAAGTGCGACGATCTCGCCGACACCGGCGTCGTTGACGGTTGTGCGGTCAAGGCCTTCGAAAACGAAAAGCTCTTTCACGCGAGTTTTCTGCGTCGAACCATCGCGTTTCGACACGATAACTTCCTGATTCTTGGCGATCTCGCCAGAGAAAATACGGCCGATCGCGAGCCGTCCGACGAACTGGTTGTAATCGATATTGGCGACGAGCAGCTGCAGCGAATCCGTCCGGATCGCTTTCGGAGCAGGGATCGTCTCGAGGATCTGATCGAAAAGCGGAATGAGATTCTTAGATTCTTCCGCCAAGTCTTTCTTCGCGATGCCGTCACGCGAGATCGAATACAGGATCGGGAACTCGATCTGTTCGTCGCTCGCACCGAGGTCGATGAACAGGTCGTATATCTCGTTAACGACCTCTTCGGGCCGCGCGTCCTGACGGTCGATCTTGTTTACCAGAGCGATCGCCGGCAGCTTGAGTTCCAGAGCCTTGCGCAGCACAAAACGCGTCTGCGGCAGGCAGCCCTCGGCCGAATCGACGAGCAGAACTATGCCGTCGACCATCTTGAGCACGCGCTCGACCTCGCCGCCAAAATCGGCGTGGCCCGGCGTATCGACGATGTTGATCTTGTAGTCGCCGTACCGCACCGAAGTGTTCTTGGCCATGATCGTGATGCCGCGCTCACGCTCGAGGTCCATCGAATCCATCACGCGGTCCTTGACCTCTTCGTTCTCACGAAAAGTGCCCGACTGCGCCAGCATGGCATCGACCAGCGTCGTCTTGCCGTGATCAACGTGTGCGATAATTGCGATGTTTCGGATCTTGTCCGTTGCGATCATAGTGTTCTGTTTCCCGTCCGTGTCAGTAGCCCGCACGTAAGTGAGGGCCACTTGGCTCCCAAGGCGTAGCGAAGGCAAACGAGTATCATGACGGATTGATTCGCCAATCGCAACGTCAACCGGGGTCGCATGTATTTTCGTGTCCTCTTGGATAGTCTGTAAGGGGAGAGATTTTCGTGTTATTTCGTGTAATTCGTGGTCTCCTCCTCCACTTCGGGCCCCGAACCAACCACGAAACACATGAAAGAGCACTGATAGTGAGGATCACGATGAGGAAATTCGCTCCGCTTTTGATCTCATTTCTGGTCGCACCTGCGCTTATGATTTTAGCCGCACTTCAGGCGGCAAATGATCCACCAAATTTTCTTTTCCTCTACGCATTTTTCCCATTCGGATATCTGATCGGGATCTTTTTGGAGCATCTCTATCCGAATGTCGGCCCATCTCTCGGGGACGCTCTGTTGGCCATCAGCTTCCTTCAAATACCGATCTATGGCCTGGTCTTGAGTCTCGCTAGAAATAGAATTGCGACCGCGGCAATGCTATTCGGTTTACACATTCTGGCCCTGGCCTTAGCCGTCGCAGCGGACCTTGCAACGGCCCAGTAAAACTCACGCTCCAACGATTCCTTCGTTTTGCCGCGTGGCAAGCGGGACGCTTGCGGTCCAGTCAAAAGAAAAGCCGAGCGTTGCCGCCCGGCTTTTGTAATTTTGAAAACTGGCCGCCCGCTTACGCAGGCGGTTCTGACTTGCGCCGCCTACACATGCAGACGGGTTTGAATTACGACCGGCGAGTATCGCGGCCGACGACGAGGTTGTTCTTGACCTCGAAGACGCCCGGGATGCCGTTCGCGAGGATGTTGAGCAGGTTGTAGTCGCCTGTGTGGGCGACGAAACCCTCAAGCGTGATACGCCCGTCCTCGACGATGATCCTGACGTCAGGATTGATCCCGGCGAAGTACTGGGCCGGGCCGCGGTTCACAAACGTGTTCAGGGCCGCATAACGGATCCGGTTGTCGAACGAACCGACCGGCAGTTCGTCAATGTTGTTGACAACGTTGGTGATGCCCTTGACGTCCTTGACGTACGCCGCCGCGTCACGCTTCGTTCCGAGCGTGATCACCTTGCCCGTAAGTGTCGCCACGCCGCCATTTACATCGACATTGATGTTGTCGAAAACGCTGTACCGAGGCAACTTCCTCAGTTCTTTGTAGGCCTTCCTCTCGAGCGCCTGGTCGTCAGACGTCGAAGCAAACGTTTCGGCCGAAAGGCCAACCATTGAAAGTGCGATAACTGCGAATGAAAGTGCGAAATATCTCTTAATTCTGTTCATAACTATATAGTTCCCTCCTTGTCGAGAGATAGCCACAATTCGTGACAGTCTTTGGACGTAATTCATGGTCCAAAAGGTGTCTGTTTTTGGTTAAATGAACGTAAAAAAGTGTAAAGAAAGCAGGGGAAATAGGCGGTTCCTACTACACTCTCCGCTGCCGGATCGCCTCATAGAGAACGATAGCGACGCTATTCGCAAGGTTTAGGCTGCGAGCGTTTGGGTTTGGCATCGGTATCGTGAGGCAATTGTCGTGATTCGCGGCCAATACGTCATCAGGCAGGCCGCGAGTTTCCGGGCCGAAAATAAGGCAATCGTCATCCTGGAATTGCCATTCGTAATAAGGTCGCTTCACCTTTGTGGTGAGATACACGAACCGAGACGCGGGCAGTGCCCCGTAGAGTTCGTCTAGATCGACATGGCGCCTGAGCTGAACTTCGTCCCAGTAATCAAGGCCCGAACGCTTGAGCGTACGATCGTCCATGCGAAAGCCCGTGACGCCGACGATATGCAGCGGGGTGGCGGTCGCGGCACACAGTCGTGCAATGTTGCCGGTATTCGGCGGTATCTCTGGTTCGTAAAGAGCGACGTGCATTAAGCGTTTGATTGCATCCTTTGGCGTCCGAACATCATCAATCGAGAAGTTACCTTTTAGGGCGGAATTACCGTTTTATGCTACAATTCGCCCTTACGTTTACCTTGGTTTTGGAGAGATTTTCTGTGTTATCTGGTCTTCGCCTAGTTTCCGCATTTGTGCTCGGAGCGTTCATCTTTTCTGCGGCCGTACTCGGTCAAACGGAGCCAACGCCATCGCCTTCACCGGCAATGACGCCTCCGCCGACCGGCCCCGCAAAGCCGATCCCCGGTGCTGAAGCCAAGTTCGACCTCAAGAATATCACTGCGGAGCAGGTGGTCGAAACATCGCTGATCGCCGCATATGGGTTCGGCTCGGGCCGCGCATTGCTTAACCAGATCAGAAAGACTACCGCCGAACGCGGCAAGGCCTCTTATACAAATGCTGACGGTAAGATCGAACAGGCGAACTATCAGAAGTTCATCATCCGGGCCGAGTCGCTCGACAAGGAAAAGATCCGGCTCGATCAGGAATTCCCAAGCGCTCGCTATTCCCTCGTCCTGAACGACGACAAGATCTTTGGCATCTACAACAATACGGTGTTCACGCCTCGCGAAGATGCGGCAAAGAACTTTGAGAATCAGATCGTCCGCGGCCTTGAAGCGTTTCTTCGCTACAAAGAGAACGGCTCGACCATCGAACTCGGCCCTCGTGAAAAGATCATGGGCGTCGACTATTATCTGATCGACCTCACTGACAAACAGGGCCGGAAAACGCGATTCTACGTTAGTGCAAAATCCTGGCGAGTCCTGATGCTCACTTACGAAGAAGCGGGCGTTAAGTACAAGCGTAAGTTCTACGATTACAATTACGCTCAGGGCACGCTCGTGCCGTTCAAGACCGTCCTGTGGGCCGACGAAAAGATCGTCGAAGAGACCGAGATCGGCACGATCACTTTCGGTCAAAAGGTCGACGAAGAGCTCTTCAGGGCCGGTTAACCTCACCGACAGTCCAATACGGATTCGAGAGTTTTTGCAACTTTCGTTTCGTTGATCTGTTTAAACGAATACTGCTCCCCAATAGCACGTTAGAAAAGGAGACAATTTTCGTGAAACAGATAACCTCACTGTTTATAGGTACTTGTGTGTCCGCAATGCTGTTTATTGTGGGTGTGGCCCCAACCGCCGCCCAGGAGATCGATCCGAGCTATGAAGTGTCGCTGCAACTCCTGACCGGCGCCGGCGATGGTGCTAAACAGGCACTCGCTCCGGAGCTTTCCAATGTTTCGAAGCAGATCGCAACTCGATTCGGCCAGTCGAATCTTCGCCTTACGGGAACTTTCCTCGGACGTCTGGCGCCAAACGGCGACTTTAACTACAAAAGCCTGCTCCCGCTGGTCGGCGAACAGACCGCATATCGATCGCAGAGTTTTCTCGAGTGGGGATTGCGGTCGCTGAGATCGGGCCAAACGTTGAAAGGAATGGCATTTTCGTTCAATTCGTTCAATTTTGGGGCCCGAGTTCCCGTGGTCACCTCGGTAATGAAAGACCCGTCGGGTAAGGAACAACCGGTCGTCAACTACGAGCAGATCGGCGTGACCCTTAACCGTGTAAGCATCCCGGAAAACACCCCGACGCTGTTGAGCACGATCGACATTCCGGGAGCGTCAAACACGCTTTTTCTGGTCATGACGATCCGACCTGCCGCAAACTAGGCGACTAAAACTCGCACGGCCGTTCGAAATGACGGAACAAATCTGGCGGCCGTGCGTGTTAACGAACGGGAGACAGTTTTGTATTTGTACAAGATTGAGTTTTTAATTGTATGAATGTATGGCTTTCGACAATGTCAGATCACACGGTGTGGAGGATGCTCGGGCGCGTATGCGTGACGAAAAGCTTTCGGACCACGATCTCGTCGAGGCCGCAAAACAAGGCGACGAGACAGCGTTCGCCGAGATAATGTCTCGTTATCGTAATCAGATAACGAATTATCTCTATAGATTTTTGAACGATTACGAAGAGGCGGTCGATCTCGCTCAAGAGACGTTCGTCAGGGTTTACTTCGCACTTGACCGGTATCACACACAGTACGCATTTTCGACGTACATCTACCGGATCGCGACGAACCTGGCGATAAGCGAGATCAGAAAGCGAAAACGGCGAAAGCTGCTGTCGCTGACCGGGCTTTTTCAGGGAGAGGAGTCGGCCGAGGTTGAGTTTCAGCCTCCGGACGAAAGGGCTCTTCAGGACGCCGAGCTCATTGACGACGAGCGCGACCGCGTTATTGGAAAAGCAATTGCGGCACTGCCGGAGAAATACCGAGTGCCCGTCGTGCTTCGTGATATTGAAGGCCGCTCCTACGATGAAGTAGCGGCCATTATGGAGCTCGGGCTCGGCACTACGAAATCTCGTATCAGCCGCGGCCGGGCTCTGCTGAAAGAAAAATTGCAGGGCTATTTTTAATGTTTGACCAAAAGAATATCGACAGCGTTGAAGAGACCGACGAGGTGCGTCGGCTGTTACGAGCTTTGCCGCGCGTTAATGCGCCCGGTGATTTTGAGTTCGGTGTGCGTTCGCGGATCGCCCGTGAGACTGCTCCGACCGGTGTTCGCTGGCTGATCCCGACGTGGGTCAAGGCTGCAGTTCCGGCGGCACTTCTGATAGCCGTCGGCTCGTATGTCGGTATTCAGATGACATCCGCGCCGCAAACACCAAATAGCACGGTCGCGGTCGCAGCACCGTCCGCTGAGCCTGTTGCTCCGGTCGCCGTTCCCGATCCCTCAACGCCTCAGCCAGAGGTCGTTGCAGCGACTCAGGTCGAGGAACCGGCAGAAACACCGGAGGTCGCGGCCTCAAGAAATACTCCCAAGCCGGTCCGTTCCCCGCAACCGACTGTTGAGAAACCGGGAGGTGGATCTTACGACACCGCCGCTCCACAGACGAAGACCATCCGATCGAACACCGATGTTGATGACAACGAGCCGGAATCTCCGGCCCGCCGGGTGCTAATCTCATCCCGTGAATTCCTTACGAATGCTGGAGTTTCGGCAAGCTACGCTGGAGCCGGAGGTAAGATCCTTTCAGTTGGCGGAGCCGCCGCGGCTGCCGGTGTTCGCGCGGGCGATGTCATCGAGGCCGTCAATGTACAGGCCGGAACCTTACGAGTCACTCGCGACGGGAATACTCTCACGTTCAGTATCAAGTAGCTTCGGCTCAAGCGTCCTCGGCGTTAGATACAGAGCGATCGCGTAGGCGGCGAGGACAAAGAAATGGATATAGCCGGTCGCCGCTGCATACCGTGGCAGATCGAGCAGCCACGTCGCCGCTTCCCTGCCTGGAGCCTCGAACCAGCGCTGCCACCAGCTTCCGGTAGGTTCGCCGGCCATACTTGCGAAAAGTAGATACTTAGCTGCAAAGGCGAGGCCAAACAGAGCGAGCATGCTCTTAAGCAGCTTCGACGCGGGGAGTTCCGCGAAGAGGTTGTTCCAGAGCGTCCAGACAAAGCAAAAGCCGACGATCCAGAACGTGATGCCACGCTCGGGCAGTAGCGAATTGAAAAGCTGAACGGTCGCCAAGAAGAAACACGCCAGGATCGCAACTCCCGAAAGATTGCTGATCACGGCCTTGTCTCGGCCGATCCATCCCCCGATCGAGACCATTCGCGAACGTACGAACATCAGCAGAGCGAGCGATCCAAGCACGAGGGCGACTAGCGGCGGCGCCAAGAACAAGAACGCCCCATCCTCAGCCGCGATCCGCATTCCGCCAAAAAACGCAACTACCAGATAGAGCGTTGGAACGATTAGGTATTCGACAAAACTCGGACTCAAAGGAGTAAGGCCTTCTCGCGGTTTTTCGATCGCTTGTGGATCTTTGACAACCAGGTCTTCGCTCATTTTCTCTCCCGTGTCAGCCGCCTCGGATCGAAATCGGAAAGCGTGACCTTGAGCCCGTCCTCGAGTTCGGCTCTAAGTTCGGTCGGTGTTTTCAGGACCAAGCTTGGATCCGAAGAGCGAAACTGGCTATCGAGTTCCGATGCTTTTTGTGTAGCCGCAAGGCCTTGTGTAAACAACTGATCGTCATTCGACAGCCTTCCCCAGCCCTGACGATAGAAGCTGTATGCGATCATGAACTGCGTTTCGGCATCACGCTTCTCCGGATCGGCTCGCCCGAAAGCCTCGCGTGCACCGATGTAGTCTTCGGCGCGAAACAGATCAAGCCCTCGCTGAAACTCGGTTTTATCGACCGAATACGTACCCGTTGCAACACGGCCCTTGGTTACGATCTCGGCAACGTTCTTCGGGCCCGTCAGATAAACGAAGCCGATAAACACCATTCCGGCCGACACAAGCAGGACCGATGCGAGTTGTAGGTGCTTCAAATGCATAGTGATATTATAACCCCAAGAAAATCACCACTTTCTGCAATTATGAGAACTGCACTTTCAATAGCGGTGCTTCTGAGCCTCGCTTTCTCGGTATCCGCACAGGCCGATCTGGTCATTACGAACGCGAATATTCGCACGATGGACGCAAAACGCCCCGTGGCTCGTTCCCTAGCCGTGCTGAACGGCAAGATCGTCGCGATCGGCGCGCCTTCGCATACTGGGATGTTCATCGGGCCGACCACGCGTGTCATCGATGCGGGTGGCAAGACGATCATTCCGGGATTCAACGACGCACATGTCCATTTCATGGAGACCGGACAACAGCTCTCGTCCGTTGACCTGCGAACGGCTGCAACGCCCGCGGAGTTTGTCGCCCGGATCAAGGCATTCGCTGCAAAACTGCCGAAAGGCCGTTGGATACTCGGCGGTAAATGGGATCACGAGAACTGGAAGCCTAACGATCTGCCTACGGCCGAGATGATCGACGCGGTCACGCCCGATAATCCGGTATTCATCGATCGCCTCGACGGCCACATGGCTCTGGCCAACAGCCTTGCGATGCGGCTTGCGAAAGTTGACCGCAATACGAAGGAAGTCGAGGGTGGCCTGATCGTAAGAAAGTCGAATGGCGATCCCGCGGGCGTTTTCAAGGACGCGGCGATGACCTACATATACAAGGTCATTCCCGTTCCTTCCTGGGAAGAGAAGATGGAAGCGGCGCAAGCCGCCACGGACCACGCCGCGAGTCTCGGCGTTACGAGCGTTCAGGACATGTCGACCGGAACCGACGTTGGCGTTTTCCAGGAACTTCACCGATCCGGCAAGCTGAAGACGCGCGTCTATGGCTGTTCCCCGCTGGCTGACTACAAGCGCTGGTCGTCGGTCGGCATTCATCATGCGTTCGGCACTCCAATGCTACGGGTCGGCTGTCTCAAGGGCTATGCCGACGGCAGTCTCGGCTCGACGACCGCTTGGCTTTTTGCACCGTATCTCGACGACCCGACATCAAGCGGCCTTGCCGGCGAAGATATCCCGCGAACGCCCGAATACGTGCTCGGTGCAGATCTCGCGCAACTACAGATAAATATTCACGCTATTGGCGATCGTGCAAACGACGAGATCCTCGACATTTTCGAGAAGACAGCCGCGGCAAATGGCCCTCGCGACAGGCGATTTCGTATCGAACACGCGCAGCATCTCCGTCAGGAAGACATCGAACGCTTTGCAAAGCTCAAGGTCGTCGCGTCGATGCAGCCTTATCACATCATCGACGACGGGCGCTGGGCCTGGAAGCGGCTCGACGAAAAACGTCTGAAAGGTACATACGCTTTTAGAACTATCCTCGATACCGGCGGCGTGCTCGCATTTGGCTCTGACTCGCCGGTCGCCCCGTTAGATCCGATATGGGGCGTTTACGCGGCTGTCACCCGTCGAACACTCGACGATAAGAATCCAAGCGGCTGGATCGCGGAACAGAAGATCTCAGTCGAGGAAACGATCCGTGCGTTTACCTGGGGCTCGGCATATGCTGAATTTCAGGATGGCGTGAAAGGCACGCTCGAACAAGGAAAACTCGCGGATATGGTGATGCTGTCGGACGATATCTTTGCGATCGATCCGGTCAAGATCAAAGACGTAAAGGTGCTGATGACGATCGTCGACGGCAAGGTGGTGTTCGAAAGAAAGTGATCTTTGGTCTGAAGTTAAGACCGTTCATCCACGTGCTATTCGCTCTGAGCGTCTGCCTCGGAGCGTTCACTGTCAGTGCTCAGCCGCCGGATCTCATCATCGTCAACGGTGTCGTCCGGACGATCGATGAAAAAACGCCGCGTGCCGAAGCGATCGCCATACGCGGCGAAAGGGTCGTCGCTGTTGGCAGCAATGCCTCGATCCGACGGCTCTCCGGTCCAACCACACGAGTGTATGATGCGGGCGGACGTCTCGTCCTTCCCGGATTCAACGACTCACATGTCCATTTCACTGGGGTAGGCAACTGGTTCTCGCACCTGGACCTTCGCGGTGTGGGTCGCGCTGAAGAGGTCTACGAAAAGCTCGCGCATTTCACTCGGTTCGTACCGGCGGGGCGTTGGATCATCGGGGCAGGTCTCGATCCGGAAAAGCTGTCTCCGGCCAAACTAGATCGAAGCCAACTCGATCGGCTGAGCGCAAACAATCCGATACTTCTCTATCTCAAGGATCCTTCGTCAGCGGTCGCCAATTCGGCTGCTCTGAAATCGGCACGGATCGGACCGAGCGACCGGCTGTTGATCGATTCAAAAGCCGGCTTGGCGGCGATACGAAGTGCGATCCCTGCGAATCACGGCTTTAATTGGGCTGAGATCGCGGAAGCGGCAAGCAATTACGCAGCTTCGCGAGGCGTGACGACGATCCAGGACGTTCATTCGGACGATCTCTACGATACCTATGTCGCAATGGCGGCGGCGGGAAAACTTAAGACGCGAGTCCTCGACTGCGTAGGATTGCTCGGCTGGGAGAAAGGCGGAGCTAAGCCTGTGCCGGACAAAGGTCGAGGCATGGTCCGGCGTGGCTGCGTGAAATGGCTGGCCGACGGCGATGTCGAGAACCGGGCCGAATTGACCGATCGCCTCGCTCGGGCCGATCGGGCAGGAATGCAGATCGCCGTCCACGCGATCGGATCGCGGGCGATCGAGAACACGATCACGGCTCTTGAAAACGTGATCAAAGCAAATGGCCCTCGCGATCGTCGTCCGCGTATCGAACACGCTCGCGGTATTACCGCCGACCAAGTGCAACGCTCGGCACGATCGGGCATCATCGCGTCCATGCAGCCCGCGCTCTTTTACTACGGCCCTGATTCGGGAGATATTTACCCCGAATTCCTGCGTACCGGAGCTCACCTCGCTCTCGGCTCTGACGCGTCAATGATCGACATCGATCCGATGGACGGCATCTACGCAGCTGTTAACTCGGGATCGAATTCGCTATCTGTTCACGATGCGGTTCGGGCATATACGTTAGGGGCCGCTTACGCGGAATTCCAGGAGAAGGAAAAAGGCACGATCGCGCTCGGCAAACTAGCGGATGTCGTCGTCCTTTCGCGCGATATCTTCTCGATCCCTAAGGAGCAAATCAAAGGCACACGTGTCGATCTAACGGTCGTAGGTGGCAAGATCGTGTTCGAAAGGACCCGATAGCACGTATTTGTTCGCCTGCCAGTCGGTCCGCATTGTATAATGACCGCTTGGATAACGAATAAATGAATATGAAGAATTCACTACTTACGCTTTCATTGTTGCTCGCAGCGGCGACGATAACCTCGGCCCAAGACGCTAACTCAGGTCACGACAAACCTGAGCTCAACAGCAAAGGCCAGCCTGTCGTCAAGATCAAGGACAACGCCCCCGTCGACCTCAAAGCGGGCGAATCTATCACCCGCGGAGATGCCCTTGTGGCAAAGGTCTCTAAGGTGTCTATTGAGAAGGCACTTGCTGCGCCGGACAAATATGCCGACAAGACCGTTGCGGTCGAGGGTGTAGTCGTTCGCTCGTGCAAGAAAGAGGGCTGCTGGGCAGAGATCGCAGACTCGGGCTCTTCGAAGTCGGTCCGCGTTACTTTCGGCGACCACAAGTTCTTCATCCCACTCAATGCGGCCGGGCTGATGGTCAAGGCTCAGGGAACTTTCAAGACGAAAGTGCTTCCAAAAGATCACGTCGATCACCTGATCAACGACGACGGGGCCAAGTTCGACAAACGGAACCCGGATGGCACGGTTACCGAGGTTTCGTTCGACGCAACCGGTGTCGTCTTGACCAAGAAATAAGGAAGAGGTAAATCCTAAGAAAAAGCTTCGCAGCTAGGGGCCGCGAAGCTTTTCTCTTTTTGCCGATCCGCTCTTGTTAGAACTTCAACCGCACTCCGATCTGAGCCTGCCGCGGCTCACCAAATCCAGCTGAAACGGTACCGTCAAAGTTGAATGTAAGCGGCCGTGGAAGACTTCTCTGGTTACGACTGTTCGTCAGGTTGAAAGCCTCAAAGATCCCCTCGATCTCAGCTCCTTCACCGAGCTTAAAGGCTTTGGATGCCCGAAAATCCAACGTAAAGAATTCGTTGTCGAGTCTCAAAGTATTCCTCTGAACAATATTCGGAAAACTACCTCGATTTGCGACCGACGTCGGTTGGGCCGACCTATATTGAACTATTGGCGACACGTTTATGTCGTACGGTAGCAAGAAAGTCGCAAACGCATTGAACCGGTGCCGTTGGTCACGGTCCGAATATCCATATTCCGGCGTCAGATTACGAGGGTCAACGTAACGGAACGTGAACGGGTCGCGCTCGTTGTCATCGTCCGACTTGTCTGACGAGATCAAGTAATTCATCTGAAACTGGAATCGGTCGGCAAACCGCTTGTTAAGGGTAAACGTGACACCGTGATACGCCGAACGGGCGGAACTCTCGGTCGAGCGGATCTCACCGATCCCAGATCCGTTTGCGCGTTCGAAGATGGCAACCCCGTTGTAAAGGCGTGAGTCATTGCGATTTACAAACCTTGTGAGCCTCGTCGATTTTGCAAAGTTGTATGCGACCTGCAGCGTCAGGTTGCGTGCGATCTCGCGCTCGACACTCGCCGAGTATTGCACCGTACGGGGGTTTTTGAAGTTTCGCTCAAAAACTGCGACACCAGGATTGAAGGGATTAAAGCCCGCGGTCGGGACGATGCCCGGAAACGCCGGACAGCCACCGAGACCGGCACCTGAACAAAGAAAATTGGCGAAGAATATGTTGCCCGCGATGACGCCGTCTGTGTTTCTTGGCCCTGCGACAACAAGGCCCGGGATCCTCGCGTAATAGATGCCAGCGCCCAGCCTGATCGCCGTTTTCCCGTCATCGCCAGGCGACCACGAGAGAGCCAATCTCGGTGAATAGCCGTCAGTAAAATCTGGTATCGAACCATCTGACGGAAATCGCGGGTCTGAGAGGAACTGTCCATATCGCGTCTGCGATGGCGCTGTGATCGTGTCGGGTTGGTACTGCCCTTCCCATCTAAAGCCAAGATTCAGGGTTAGATTTCGTCGCACCTGCCAACTGTCTTGAACATACAATCCCGGCTCGAACGTCGTGTACGCTTGCGTTCCCGCCTCTTCAACCGTCCGGTTCCCGATCGGGGCAAACTGAAGGTAAAGCTGCAAGGCGGCTGGACTAACGCCGTTGATATAGTTGATAAATCCGTTAATAGCACCGTCGATCGTCGCGTCCGCAAAAATGTAGCGTCCGCGTGCAAACCCGATAAAGGTCTGCGAAACTCTTGTCCGATTCAGGTCAACGCCGAACTTCAAAGTGTGGTTGCCGCGGACAACGGTAAAGTTATCGGTAAACTGAAGCCGGACGTCATCGGACGGAACAGGCAGGAAGAACGGCCTGCCGAAGCGATACGATATCGATCCGTCAAACGTGCCGATCGTGGTATCGGGAAGGTCCGGGCCGTCGTAAAACCTCGGGCGCTCTTCCTTTGCCCACTGAAACCGAAACTCGTTCAGCAGAGTTGGCGAGATCGTCGAGACCCAGCTGCCGATAAACGAATTAGAGTTATCGGTCTCGCGGCCGTTGGCACTCGCTCCCCAAGTCGGAACGTCGAATGTGCCATTTATCTGCTCGGCCCTGCTATAGTTGTGACGAAACGTGAGCAGGTTATCTCGGTTCACGTTGATATCCACTTTGCCCAGGAGAACGTCAGCAACGTTTGTGCGGTCAATTATCGCTTGCTCGTTCGGCGAGTTGAATCGCGTCGCGAATATGTTCACTAACCTGGCATCGATCGAATTTGGCTTGCTGCTTTTTCCGTCGTTTCGCTCGTAGGCTAAAAAGAAAAAAGCCTTATCCTTCTTGATCGGCCCCCCGACATTTCCACCAAACTGAAAATTCCTGAAGTCTTCGATGGGAAGGTTTGCAGCAACGGCGTCTGGATTCTGACTTGATAGGCCCTGATTTCGATAGAAGAGAAATGCCGCACCGTCGAGATCATTTGTTCCCGATTTCGTTACGACATTAATGAATCCGCCGGAACTACGGCCGAACTCGGCAGACGCCCCGACCGGAACGACGACGAACTCCTTCACAGATTCAAGGCTGATCGTAAACGCCGGCCGCTGACCGCCGCGTTGTTCGCCGAAGAAAGGATTGTTCGCGTCCGACCCGTCGATCGAAACGTTATTCTGAATGCCCTTTTGGCCATTAATGGTGATCTCATCGCCGTCAGGTCCCTGCACGATCGAAACTCCGGGTGTCAGCAATGCGAATCTCGAAAAATCACGACGATTGATCGGCAGGTTCTCTACCGATCGCTCGTTTATCTGCGTCGAAAGTTCGGTGCGAGCGGTTTCGACGCCCTCGACATCGGATGTGACATCTACTGTAAATGCCGTGGTTCCAACCTTGAGTTCGATCCTGAACGACTGGGTCTGACCAACGGTAACGTCGACGTTTTCCAGGATCGAATCCGCAAAGCCGCTGGCTTTGCTGGTTATTCGATAGCGGCCGAGAGGCAGCAGCGGGGCGCTGAAAAATCCATCGGAATTGGTCGACAGCGTCCTTTGGAAGCCGGTACCCGTGTTTCGAACCGTTACCGAGGCCCCGGACAAGACGGCTCCGTTCGCGTCAACGACCGTGCCCTGAATAAGCCCCGTCGTAGCTTGTGATTGTGATAGTGCCGTGATGGTGAGGCTTGCGGCGACAAGAATAATCGAAAGGGTTCGTTTGAATGTAATCATTTTTATCCTCGCGAAGCGGCCGGGCTGTAGGCAAGCCGCGGTCGGATCGATCGTATTGGGGTTTCTTGCCGACGTTCGAGATGTCGGCGTCTGTTAACAGTTTTGTAAATGGCGCGATTATATGCCTCTCCGGGTATCGAGACAATCGGAGCGATGTTAAATTCTCAAGCCGCCTTTCTTACCCATTCTTTGCCCCAATGGGGTGATGTGTGGTAATAATGTCGCGTCTTCCTAATTGTTCGTCAGTTTCGTTCGATCCCGGTTTTCGGAGCAATACAAATATGTTCGCAAAAGTGGTCATCGTCCTAGGTGTGCTTGGAGTCGTGCTCGGGTTCGGCGTGGCCGTGTTCTCTGCTCTTCTGCCCGAATTGACGAGCGGAAGAGTGAATTGGGAAGAAGCAGCACTCGGAATAATCCCTGGTGTGCTGGTTTTCTTCGTGTCCTTATTCATTCTTGTGATCGGCATTGTTCTGCTGATCATCGGGAAAAAGAAGAAACAAAAGTAAAAAGACTACAAGGAGGGTAGATTGAAATTTTTTAGACCTTTATTCAGTGCTTTGGCGGTTCTCTTCGCCTTTGCTGCGTTTTCAGGCGAGACTAAAGCCCAACCGACGGATGCTCAGATAAAACGTGACGTTTCAGGCCCGAAAACGGTCTCAGTAACGCTTGGCGGCCCGGGCAAGAGGGAATGGAGTTCGACCTACCGAAAGTATGTATGGTCGAGAAACTTCACCGCAAAGGTGAAGACCGATGATCCGAAGATCAACATTATCGTTACCGGCTACGCCTCGTATGACATTGTTGGGGCGAGGTACCGGTTTTGGCGTACATTTACCACTTCGAACAGCTATGACGGTATTCCGAACCCAACAGGTGCAGATGTGGACGCACTGATCGAAAAGTTCGGGATTGAAAAATTCATGGGCAACTATCGGTACAATCGTGTTATCGGAAAGATCGAGTCGATCGGTCTGTCCGAGATGCCAAATTTCATCTGGCACAATCCGAACTCGGTGTCGTTCAATGTAACCGCCGTTTATCGGGAAAGAACGAACGACGTTGGCGGCAATGAGCGCATCTCACAGATCTTCGAGATTCGCCTCTACCGCGAGGATGTCGGGGCGAAGTGGAACAATATGATCTCGACGGCCAGAGATCGGACGGTGCTTCGATGACCCATTTGGCAAAGCTTTGAAGTCAGCCGGCTTAGTATTGGCCGGCTCTTTTATTGGCAGGATAAACAATGAAAAGCCGCCGAAAATTCGGTATATTTATCCGTTTGGACTAAGACGCGTCCGCCGGTAAGCATGAAGTCGTTTTTTATCAGAGATATCGAGATCGATCCGCCGTTGATCCTGTCACCGATGGCGGGCGTGACCGACTATACATTCCGCCGGTTGATCAAACGGCGCGGCGGCGTAGGACTCGTCGTGTCCGAATTCATCTCGGTCGAAGGGTTAACTCGCGGCAATCCCAAGTCGAAGCGTCAAATGCGTTTCGATGAAGAAGAGAGGCCGTTTGCAGTACAGATATTCGGCGGGCGCCCGGAACGCATGGCGATGGGAGCGGAAATGGCCGAAGAAGTCGGTGCCGACATTCTCGACGTCAACTGCGGCTGTCCCGCTCCAAAGGTAGTCAAGAACGGCGGCGGATCGGGCCTGCTTCGCGAGCCAAAGCTGCTCGAAACCATCTTGAAAGATATAAAGCGCTCGATCTCGATCCCGCTGACTCTAAAGCTTAGAACCGGCTACTCTGAGGCGTCGATCAACGTGGTCGATGTTGCAAAAATGGCGGAGCAGTGCGGCGTAGAACACATTCAGGTGCATGGCCGCACACGTGAACAAGGCTACAAGGGCCTGGCGAATTGGGAGACGATCCGTAAGGTCAAGGAGGCCGTGAGTATCCCCGTTTCAGGAAACGGCGATATTACCACGCTGGAATACGGATTCCGAAAATGGCGGGAATCAGGCGTAGATGGCATCCTTATCGGCCGCGGTGCGATGCAGAATCCGTGGATATTTCGGCAGTTCGCCGACGTTATCGCGGGCCGTGAACCGTATCAGCCCGATCTGGAAGAAAAAAAGTCCGTTCTGCTCGAGTTCTTTTCGATGTGCCGCGAGGAAATGCCCGAGATCGTATCGCTCGGCAAGATGAAACAGCTTGCCGGCCAGTTCACGAAAGGCCTCGTCGGCGGCGCGCAATTTAGGCAAACGCTCTACCATTCGCACTCGGCGGATGAGATACTCGACAACATCACGATCTATTTCAACACCCTGGCCGAGCGTGCGACATTTGGAGATGGAGCCGTCGAGGCTGACGCGGATGCCGATCTGCTGATAGAATCGTGTGACGCGATGTCAGGCCAAACGGCCGCGGCGTCGTAACTTCTTTTTCCAATCGGAGGATCGTTATCGTGAAAAGAGTCTTAGCGCTTTTTGCGGCGTGCTTTTGCCTTACTGTTTGGGCGACTGCTCAGAACCTGAAGCCTGATGAGATCGTTGCGAAACACGTCGCGGCCGTAGGCTCTGCAGATAAGTTAGCCTCGCTCAAGACGGTGATGGCAATTGGAGAAAGCGAATTCGAGTCGAATGTACCCGTTGCAAAGGGTCATGGCCGCGCGATCGTAGTTTCGGATCCGGCAAACTTGTTCTTCGTGATGAGCCTGAATTCGAAAGAATATCCGTTTGAAAAGGTAGGCCATTTCAAAGGGAAACCGAGCCTACCATTCAGCATCGCGGGCGAGCGGTCGCTGCTCGGAACATATCTGTCGAACCACGCATCTATCCTGGACGAAGGCCTGTTTTCCGGCGTGCTTTCACTCCGATGGCCGCTGCTCGATACGGGAAAAACGAAACCTCGCCTGACCGGCGGAGGCACCCGAAAGGTCGGAGATAAAAAGTTTTATTCGATCGATTACGTTCCCTCCGGCGGAGGTTCTTCTGAGTTTACGATCAGGCTCTTCTTCGATCCTGATACCTTCGACCATGTGAGGACCGAATATCGTTATGAGGTCCAGCCGACCGACGCAACGTTCGGACAGCAGAATCGGCGTGCATCTGCGATCGCAACGCTCGTAGAGACCTTTTCGGAATTTAAGGCAGTCGATGGCCTGCGGCTCCCGCATTATCATCGCATCGAGATCGCTAGCAACGGCAACTCCGGTGCGTACAAGAATTCCTGGGGGATAAGGGTCGCTGAGTTCCGTCTGAATCAGGCGTTAGCGGATGACTTCTTTACCTTCGACGCGAAGTAGCCGGTCGATAGCAGATATGAAAAAGAGGCGGCCGATCGGACCGCCTCTTTTTCTACCAAACGCCTGGAGTAGAAACTATTTGGAAGGTTTATCCTTTCGCTCATCGGCAAAAAGAACGGGAGCGACGAGCGGACGATAGCTGTCATTGATCTTGATATACGAATCCTCACGGAGCTTGGCCATAAACTTTTTCTGCTCCGCCGGAAACTTCTCGTTGAGGATCGCCATTCTGACGGCGTTTTCTTCAAAGACAGATTCCTCGCTGGCCTGATTTCGTTCGTCGACCCGAAGTATCGCAACACCGAGCTGCTCGACATCGAACGGAGCCGTGTATTCTCCGACCTTTAGGCCTGCGATCGGTTTAGAGATCACCTCGACCATATCCTTGACCCTGATCTTTTCGGACTTGCGTGTCTCGCCAGCGATCACACCTTTGTCGGAATTCTCAGCTGCGATCTTATCAAAATCACCGCCTGCCTTTAGCTGGGCATATAGCTGCTTTGCTTTTTCCCGAACCGCATTCTCATCGCGGCCCGCAAACCCAAGAAAGATCTCGCTGAACACGACCGTTTCAGGCGTCGTAAACTTGCCCTTATTCTTCTCGAAATAGTCGCGAAGTTCCTTGGCGTTGGCCGCCCAATAGACCTTGGCTTGGACTTCCCGCTCGATCACGCGTTCGCGGGTCGCTTGCTTTCGCCAGTCATCGCGAAGCTGTTTCGGGTCCACACCGCTACGCTCCATTTGATCGTAAAGCTGTTCGACCGTCGTAAAGCCGTACTCTTTCATCAGCTGCAGAAATCGAGCATTTAGGCTGGCCTCGATATCGATGCCGGACTCTTTTGCCTTTTGGATCAAAAGCTCTTCGTTTATAAGGCTTGCGATCAGCTCGCCCTGCTTTTCGTCGACGATCTTCTGGGCCTCTTCGCGCGACTTGCCCTCCTGGATCAAGCTGTCAACGGCATTCTTAACCTCGCGCTTAACACGCGACAAGGTGAGGACGCCATCATTTACCTGGGCAACGACCTCGTCGACGACTTTGGTCTGGGTTTCTTGAGCAAAAGCTCCTACAGTACAGACAAAAAACGCAATAACAATAGCGGTGAAACGAATATAAGTATTCATCGGACGAATAACTCCCTTTGCCGTAACGTCAAATCATATATTTACGGCCATATTTACGCAAACTGTGTTCTTTGATGCAGCGAGACAGCCGAACGTTTATCGCGAAGCCGGTCTTCGAATGCGGAATAGCTTCTATTTTCGCGGTTTACTAATAGAGGTGCGGTCTCCTGCACCACACGCACCGACCTCATGGAAATTCGCTGCCCCAGATGCTATCGCCCCGGAACTTCTGCTGACCATGAATGCTCGCGATGCGGAACCGTCATCGGAGCTCGCCCGTCTGGACCGGTCCGGCGCCGTGGCAGGCTGCTTTCGCGGGTGGTAGTGTGTGTAGGCGTATGTTTACTGGCTGTTGTTTTCTTCTATCTTTCCCTGATCGCATCGTCTAGGCCGCTGCCGGCCGACGCCCGAGCGACCGTCTCGCAAAACACGCAGTTGATCCGCGATGCCGGGTTTGATTCAGAAGCGCGCCTGCTCGAAACCGTAGCGGTCTTTCGTGCAAGCGATAATTGGCTCAACGCCGCCACACCAAAAGAGAACGCCTTTGCAGCTACCAATTTTCCCTTTGCAATCCTGACGATCTATCCTGACTACTTCACTTACCCTATCGACGACGTAGAGCGGGCCGCGATCCTGCTCCACGAGGCCCGACATATCAGCGGCGGCGATGAAAAGGACGCGTACAAATTCGTGTGGCTAAATCGCCACAAACTTGGCTGGACAAAGGACAAATACGGCAACTCGCCTGTCTGGAGAAACGTCCGCCGCCAGACGCGTGAATACGTACCCGAACTCTTCGCGTGTCCGGGCAATGATCTCGAAGATTGCACCGAATTCTAGAGAGCGATCGTTTTTAGCGTCTCGATCGCTGTTTTGATCGGATCGGCCGTCGGAACGGGAACCCGCAGAATTCCATTTGGAGAAAAACTGCTGCCTTCGACCTCGGAGAGGAACGCCATCAGCTTTTCAGGCGAAACGCGAGCATTCTCACCGAGTTTGATCGCGACGCCCTCAGGAGCACGATCGACCGATACGATCGCTGCTTTTTCGGCGATCTTTCTCAGCCTTGCATATTCGAATAACTGATCGACGGAACGAGGAATTCGCCCGTATCGGTCCTCGACCTCGGCATGTATCGCCGCGATCTCGTCATCGTTCTCGACCGACGAAATACGCTTGTAAGTTCGCAGCCGCTGGCTGGTATCGGCGATATAGTCTTTGGGAATGGAAACGTCTACGCCGAGGTTGATCGAAACGCTCGCCTCGTCGGCGATCTCGTCGCCGCGAAGTTCCGCGATCGTCCGCTCGAGCATTTTTGTGTATAGATCAAAACCGAGAGCGTCTAGATGGCCCGACTGCTGGCCGCCGAGGATATTCCCGGCACCGCGGAGTTCGAGATCTAACGCCGCGAGCCGAAAACCCGCACCAAGGTCCGAGAACTCACGTATGGCGGACAAACGTCGCCGTGCGATCGGCGTCAGCTCTAACTCGCTCGGTATGAGCAAGTATGCATATGCTCGCCGGTTCGAGCGGCCGACTCGTCCGCGAAGCTGATATAGCTGCGAGAGCCCGTAATTATCCGCCCGGTTGATGATGATCGTATTTGCCCGCGGGATGTCGATGCCATTCTCGATTATCGTTGTCGCGACCAGAATGTCGTATTTATAGGCGATGAAATCGAGCATTACGTCTTCCATCTCCTTTTCGTTCATCTGGCCGTGACCAACGGCGATGCGTGCGTTGGGAACGATCTTTTTGATCAGAGCCGCGATCGATTCGATGGATTCGACGCGGTTATGAATAAAGAATATCTGGCCGTTTCGCGAGAGTTCGAGTTCGATCGCTGACCGGATGACGCTCTCGCTAAATTGGACGACCTGGGTGTTGATTGCCAAACGATCACGCGGCGGCGTCTCGATCACCGACATGTCACGCATCCCGAGCAAGGACATATTCAGCGTTCTCGGGATCGGCGTCGCCGAGAGCGTTAGCACATCGACCTTCTTCTTTAGCTGCTTGAGTTTCTCTTTGTGCGCAACGCCGAACCGCTGTTCTTCATCGATCACAACCAGGCCGAGATTCGGAATTTTCACATCGTTTGAAAGAATTCGATGCGTGCCCACGAGCACGTCGACCTCGCCTTTTGCGGCAGCCTCGGCAACGTTCTTCTGTTCCTTTTGACCGCGAAATCGCGAGAGCAGATCGACCTTTACGGGAAATGCCGCGAAGCGCTTTCTAAAGCTCTCAAAATGCTGATACGCCAGGACAGTCGTCGGTGTAAGGACCGCCGCCTGCTTGCCGTCCATAACCGCTTTGAACGCCGCCCGCATCGCGACCTCGGTCTTGCCGTATCCAACGTCGCCGATGATCAAACGGTCCATCGGAACAGCCGTTTCCATATCGCCCTTTACGTCCTCGATGGCGGAAGCCTGATCGACTGTCAGATCGTATGGAAACGCATCTTCAAATTCGTGCTGCCACGGAGCGTCGGGCGAAAATGCGTGTCCGCGGACCAGCTTTCGCTCGGCGTAGAGCTTGAGCAGTTCGTCGGCCATGTCGCGCATCGCGCGTTTCGCTTTAGCCTTTGTCTTTTGCCAGCCGAGGCCGCCGAGCCGATCGAGCGTCGCCGCGGTCGCCTCGCCCGATGAGTACCGCGAGACGAGGTCCATACGCTCGACGGGCACGAACAGCTTCGCGTTGTCGGCATAGATCAGAAGCATGAACTCGCGTTCACTTCCCTGCGACGAGATGGACTGCAGTCCCTCGAACCGTCCGATCCCATGGTCCACATGAACAACGAAATCGCCCGCTTTCAGATCGCGAAAATCCGAGATAAAGGCGCCGAGACGGCTCTTTTTCCGCTTTGGCCGGTCGCCGCTTTTCTGCGCCGCATCATCAGTTGTCTCGCCGAAGATGTCACTCTCGGTCGAGATCTTAATGCCCGCTGAGGGCATTTCGAATCCGCTTGAGAGCCCACCAATGGCGATCGCTTCAAGGGAAACGTATCGCTCGTAATCGCGCAGCATCTCTACCAGACGCTCGGCCATTCCGTGCGTCCGCATGACGATCTCGGCCGCCGGGTCAAATTCCGCGACGAACCCCGGGATATCGCCGTGAAACTTTCGCGTTGAGCGCGATCTGATGTCGATCTCGGGAGCTTTGCGGTCCGTGGGAAACAAAAACAGCGGCTGCAGAGTACGGCCTGACACGGCGTTCGATTCCGTGGAAACTGCGAACTCAGCATCCGTCGACGAAGCGGCACGGCCCAGGGCTCGAAGTTCGATCGAGTGTCGTCCGTCGAGCAGATCGCGGAGTTCCTCCGGTTGTACGAACAGTTCCCGGGGCTCGACCCCGATATCGCCGTTCTCAAGGGTCGCTGCAAAATTTCTCTGCAGCAGGTCGTAAAACCGCGTCAGCGTCTCTTCCAACTCTGAAGGCTCATCGATGATAAGAATGTGATCGCTAAAATGCTCGAAGACGGTTGAGGTAAGCGGCTTTGAGACCGGCATCAAAAACTCCCAGCCCGAAAAGCTTTCGCCATCCCTCGCGAGATCTGTCCGGTCTTTGAGGTTTCTGTGGAACTTATCGTCGGTAAAACGCTCCTCGGCAAAAAATGCCCAGTCCTTGAAGTCAGCGGGCGTGACCGAAAACTCACGCATCGGCGCGATCGCGACTTCTCTTAACTGCTCTGTGGAAAGCTGCGTTTCCGGGTCGAAAACGCGAATAGAATCGACCGTATCGCCGAAGAATTCGACCCGCACAGGCATTTCCGCGTCGGGTGACCAGACGTCGACGATGCCTCCGCGCATCGAGAATTGGCCGGGGCCCGAGACAGGATCTTCACGGACGTAGCCGACAGCGGCGAGTTTTGCGATAAGTTCATCCGGTGGAACGTCTTCGTCGCGGACAAGCGTGGCTCCGAGTTCCGCAAGTTCCTTTTCGGCCGGAATACGCTGGATCATCGAGCGTGCGGATAGTACCGCGACCGCATCGGAAGCCTTGGTCGATCGCCAAAGTGACAGTGCCCTGAGTTCCTGTGTCTGCGCGTGCGGCGAGACTCCGGAATATGGATTCGCGTCAAAAGACGGAAGCACTAAGACCTCTCGATCCGAACCGTTTCGAGCAGCGAAAAACTCCAGATCTCGCGTCCAGGCCTCGAGGTCCGTATTTGCTGCGGTCACGATGGCGATCGGCTTTTGAGCAGACTTGGCGACTTGAGAAATGACGTAAGCCTTCGCCGATGTCGAACTCAGGCCCGACAGCGAAACCAGCCTCGTGCCGCGCCGCAGCTCTTCGATCAGGGCCTGAATTTCACTCGCCTCAACTGAACCCATAAGCGCAAATAGCCGCGAAAACCGGACTCGGGGCGGACCGGTTTTCGACGGAAGGCTTTATTTTGCCACAGTTGGCTAGCTTCGCCTATCGGTGCAAAAGCTTAGCCATCCTGCTTCGCGGTTTCGTGCTTTTCTTTTCTTCCGTTAGCGTTATGAACGCCAAGCTGTCCGTCGCGAACCCAGATATCTCGCTGCGGGAACGGCATTTCGATGCCATTTTCGCGGAATGCCCTGACTATCGCGTAATTTAGATTGCTCTTAAAAAGTCCCGGCCGGCTAAGACGATCGCGACTCCAGGCACGAAGCTCGAACTCGAGTGCATTATCGCCAAACGACATCAGCCGCACCGACGGTGCCGGTTCCTTCGCAACGTCCGGGTCGGCCTTTGCGACATCGGTAAGCAGTTTCGTGACGAGATCTACATCGGTATCGTACGCAACGCCGACAGGGATCTTGAAGCGAATTATGCCGCCGTCAAAGCTCCAGTTGATCACGTTCTCCGAGATGAACTTGCTGTTCGGCACGATGACGGTAATGTTGTCGTTTGTCCTGACGTACGTACTCCTGGCACGTATCGCCACAACGTCGCCGTTCACGTCATCGACCTCAATGCGGTCGCCCACCTTTATCGGACGTTCGAGCAGCAATATCAGGCCGCTAATGAAATTATTGGCAATGTTCTGCAGCCCAAAACCGATACCGATACCGACCGCACCTGTGAGAACACTAAGTGCTGTCAGATCGATCCCGATCGACTGAAATATGATCAGAAGCCCAACAAATAGAACAAGATAGCGGGCGATCGTGCCAATGGCTTCGCGTGCTCCGGTATCGAGTTTTGTCCGCGTCTGCAGCTGTCCGACGAGCAGCCTCTGGGCCTTGCCCGAGGTGTAGATTAGAACGATCAACAGCAACAGTGCGATCAGAATGCTCGTAGGCGTGATCGTAGTGCCGCCGAGATTGATAAGGTTGTAGTTCAGCAGCTGAAAGACGGGGTCCAGGTATTGATTTGAGAATTCTTGCATTTTTGGCTTGTAAGATACGATGCACGCCCGCACGCTGCAGATGTTCGCATCGACCGATTTGCAGGCCTTTGTACGACCGATTTGCTTAATGTTTTCCCTAGTTTACACTTGAACGATAGAAAAATGCGTATTCCCGAATACAACGAGATAATCGAGACCAACGACCAGACCGAGGCCCGTGCGGAGCATTTAGACAAGCTGCGAGCCCTCGTGGGCAATGTTTACCCCAATAAATTTGACCGCAGCACGCTATCCGGTGACGAAGATACGATCTCGGCGATAAAGGACTGGCAGCCTGTCGTTGACGCCGAGGCTGAAATGGCGGCGATCAAGGCGAACTTGGCCGAGGGCGAACGTCCGCCCGCCGAATTGAAGGACGCTATGAACGAGCGTCTCAAGGCATTAGGTGCTGTCCGCATCGCCGGCCGCCTGACGACGCCGCCGCGGGGCAATTTCGTTCATCTGACCGACGGGCGTGCAAAACTCCAGATCTACTGCAACAAAAAAGGGCCGCTTGCTCTGATTCGCAACGACGCCACGAACTCGATCGACGAGGAAAACGGCTGGGCGATGTGGCAGCTCGTCGATCACGGTGACTTCGTCGGCGTCGAGGGTTATCTTTTCGTCACGAACACCGGCGAGGTGAGCGTTCATGTCGAAAAACTGCAATTCCTCGCCAAAGCGATGCTCCCGATGCCGGACAAAATGCACGGCATCGCGGATGCCGAGATCCGGCAGCGACAGCGTTACTACGACCTGATCGGCTCGTCACTCGCAGTGGAACACGAGGGCCTCACCACCCGCGAGGTCTTCGAACGCCGCTCAAAGGTCATCTCTTCGCTACGCCGTTTTCTCGAAGACCACGGCTATGTCGAGGTAGAGACGCCGATGCTCACGCCGAAAGCCACTGGTGCCGCGGCGACGCCCTTTGAAACGCATCACAACGCGCTCGACATCAAGCTCTACGCCCGCATCGCGCCCGAGCTTTACCTCAAACGCCTCGTCGTCGGCGGATTCGAAAAGGTCTACGAGCTAAACCGCAATTTCCGCAACGAAGGCCTCTCGTACAAGCACAATCCCGAGTTCACAATGCTCGAATTCTACTGTGCGTACATGGACGTCAACGGGATGATGGACTTTTGCGAGCAACTGCTGCAGGAGTCGGTGCGAAAAGCGACAGGCGGGCTGACGGTCGACTACGAAGGCAAGACGATCGACTTTTCAACGTTTCGTAGAATCCCGATGAGGGATGCCGTCAGGGAGTCAGTACCACCTGCGGTAGCGGGTGGGGCTTTGGCCGCGACGCCGGAGAACCCAGTCGCTACCGCTCCCGGTTCTGACCTCAGCGATAGCGGACTACTCGAATACTTCGAGGAGCACGTCGAGCACACTCTGATCCAGCCGACATTCATCATCGACTACCCCAAATCCATCTCACCACTTTCAAAAGCCGATCCGGCGAATCCGCAGGTGGCTGAGCGTTTTGAGCTTTTCATCAACGGAATGGAGGTCGCGAACGGTTTCAGCGAGCTCAACGATCCTAAAGAACAGTACGACCGCTTCGTCGATCAAATGGCCCAACGCGAAGGCGGCGACGAAGAGGCGATGGTACTCGACGAAGACTATATCCGTGCCCTGAGCTACGGCATGCCGCCCGCCGCCGGCATCGGCATCGGCATCGACCGGCTGGTAATGCTGCTCACCAACAAACACTCCATCCGCGACGTCATCCTCTTCCCGCACATGCGGCCGGAGACAAGAGAAATTGCATCAGAAGATTAGATGACCAAGCTGCCGTACCTCCTTTGCGCGTTTCTTGTTTGCCTTGTGTCGGCGACGGGCCTTTTTGCACAGTCTAATAGGGTTCGCATCGTGCATTTCGAGAAGGACCATATCGTTATCAAGCCGGAATATTCGGTCGAGTTGATAGCCGATGGCATAAAACACGAATTGCGAACCGATTCCGATGGGTTCTTTCTTCCATCGAATGTAAGCTCCCCGAGAAGGTTGACGTAATTCTGCGGTTTGGCAAGTTCGTGCTGGTTTTCGATCGGCTGCACACACCGTATAGCGACGACATGGTCTCGACATCGCATAAGGAAAATATTGTTGCGGCTTACTTCTTGAAATTCAGTGGGGAACCGGAACGAAGAATTGTTGTGGTGACCAAAAGAAGTCTCTAGGTTTTCCGTCGCTCGCTTCCGGCTCTGTCGCCAACGGCGACGAAGCCTAAAGCCTAGGGTGTAGCCGCTTCGGCGAAACCCTAGGTTGGGCAAGGTGAACGGTTTGTTCGCTGAAGGCGAGCGACAATACGCGGCGCGACTTGTTCGTCGCCTTCAGCGACGAAATATGATTGTTCGGCCGACCTAGGGTTCCGCTCGAAGACTCGCTCCACCCTAGGCTTTAATGTTTGTCGCCGTCGGCGACCTCTACCTGATGTTCCGCCAGTTCTCCGACCCCAACCGTTTCAGCATATCTTTCTGCTTACCGTTTGGCCTTACCACGGCGCGTATCGATGAATTCGAGCCGGTTTGAACGACCTCCAGCCCGGCATCTTTCAGCAGTGGCGTAAACTCAAACCGGTCATTGCCAGTGATCAACGAATCGACAAAAGGAACTAATTCGGGTCGCGATCGCAGTTCTCCTAGAATAGCCGTGTTGGCGTCAGCTGCCGGAGCCGGATGAGAATACTTTTTGACGATAGCTACGATGAGATCGGTAACCGACCGTTTCCCTTTCGATTCGCGAAGCATCGCAAGGTCGCATGCGAATGCAGTGAGCATCCCGCGCGCATAGACGCGAGTATTCTCGCCGGTCCAGCGCGTATTCGATAGTTCGATCAAAGAGCTTCGATTCTCACCAGCGTTGTCGATCGCCAATGCACGCGAGAGTGTGTCGAGATAATCGCCGAATCTGATCTGATTCTTCGCAACGCCCGTTTTCAGCGATTGATAGAGAGCGAAGCCTTCATAGAACCAGTCGTACTTCCCTGTGAGATTGAGGCGATTCGGCACCCAGAGGTGAAACAATTCGTGCCGAAGCTGTTCGTGGAGCCGCTGCAGCGACTGATTCTTGAACGGCATGTCTGACGACAGTATGGTCACGCTGCTGCCGCGGGCATCAGCTTCCCATTGGCTCATCGCCGTTTCCGACGGAAATTTGCCGATCCGCACAACACTCCTGCCGCGGGCAAGCGGCCCAAACAGTTTTGAGTACTCGCCCGCGATCTCGTCGACCATCTTTACGGCTTCGTCGTCCTTGAACAGCCATTCGCCTGTAATGACCGTTGTAACGGCCCCACGCTCAGCGATCCGCAGGTCCTTTCCGAGGTAAAAAACTGCCTTTTCGGGATCAGGCACGAGAAAAACGCCGGTTGCAACTTCCGGAGCGGACGTCGCGAGTTTCCAGCCCGCCGGCAATTCCACCAAAACGCCAACGGACTTCCCCTTGAAAGCCGGAAGCAGATCGTCGAGCATGAGAATGCCCTCAGCCTCTGAAAGCCAGGACAGATGCGCCGCCGCGAAATTGCCCTGCCGCGGTTTTAGGTCAATGGTATATGCAAAACCGCCGATGTTCGCGGTGGAGACACGATCGCTCGCGGTGATACGCTTTCGCGCGATCAGATACTGCTGCTTGTCGTAAAAATAGACGTGCGACATCCGACTCAGGAGACCGCTTTCCTGCCCGTAAATGTCGAGGAACGACAGGCTTGCCGGAGGCGCGGATATGAACCTCGCCCGGACATCCGCCGCTCCCGGTTTTATCTTTATCCGAACCTCAATATCTTGAGCCCAGGCAATTGTAAAGAATTGTAAAATCAGGGCTAACGAGAATAAATGTAACTTATTTGGTGATAAACTCGTCTTTATTCTTGAAACCCCGCGACGTGTTCGCGACAGTCGAGTTTTCCGTATGAGCCTGATCAAAGTCGTCATTCTCGCCATGATCTTCGTCCTGAGCCTGTTTTTCCTCGGACGCTTTGTCGTTTGAACGATCGCCGCTGACTGGTTTGGACTCGGGCGTCGGTTTTTAATATATTAGTGTTTGATGAAGCGGCTTTCGAGCCGCTTTTTCTTTTTGATGCATTTATGAGCGAGTTGAGGACGATACGGCGAGCGTTAATTAGCGTCTCGGACAAAGCGGGACTTACTGACTTTGCCGCGGCGCTTTCGGAATTCGGGGTTCAGATCATTTCGACCGGCGGCACGGCACGATCGCTTCGCAACGCGGGTCTGACCGTGACCGACGTGTCCGAGGTTACTGGCTTTCCCGAAATGATGGACGGCCGCGTCAAGACGCTTCATCCCAAGATGCACGGTGCCTTTCTTGCACTCCGCGACAACGAAGATCACGTCGCGTCGATGAAGGAACACGGCATCGAACCTATCGATCTCGTCGTCGTAAATCTCTACCCGTTCGAAGAGACCATCGCCAAAGACGGCGTTTCGCTTGAAGAAGCCGTCGAGAATATCGACATCGGCGGCCCGGCGATGATCCGCTCGGCCTCGAAGAATTGGCGTGACGTCGCTGTCGTCACCGATTCGCGTCTGTACGGCGAGATCATCGACGAGATGGAACAGAACTCAGGTGCTCTGTCACTCGAAACTCGCCAGCGGCTCGCCACGCTCGCCTACACGCGAACCGCGAGCTACGACCTCGCGATCTCGTCATACCTCGCAAAACAGCTCTCGAACGACGACCTAGACCGCCTCGAACCGCTGAATCCGCTCGGGCACCTGGCGTTTATCGAGATCGATGAGGACGCGGATCTAAGCTCCCCTCCTTACGAAGGAGGGGTGGCAGCCGCTTCGGCTGACGGGGTGGTTCTCTCCGATACTCAAGAGTCGCTTCCCGACTACACCAGCATCGACCTGAGCAAAGTCACCGACCTCCGCTACGGCGAAAACCCGCATCAACGCGCCGCCTTGTACGTCGCCGACGGCGAGTCGGGCGGCATCCCAGGTGCAGAGCAACTCCACGGCAAGGAGATGTCGTTCAACAACTACGTCGACGCTCAGGCCGCGTGGGAACTCGTCCAGGACCTCGACGAACGCGCCGTCGCGATCATCAAGCACACGAATCCGTCGGGTGTCGGAACCGGCTCAACGAATCTCGAAGCCTACAAACGTGCCCTCTCGACCGACCCCGTTTCGGCTTTCGGCGGAATCGTCGCGTTCAACAACAAGGTCGACGCCGAAACGGCCTCTGCCGTCATCGAGGTCTTTTCCGAAGTCATAATCGCGCCGGAATACGCCGACGAAGCCCTCGAAATATTCCGATCGAAGAAAAATCTCAGGATTCTACGGCTTGAAGGCGGAAACCCGACCGGTAGGGAGGGTGCGCACCTCGCGCTAGACTACAAACAGATCTCCGGCGGATTCCTCGTCCAGGACCGCGACGTTCATCGCCTCGACCTGAACGAGCTCAACATCGTGACGGAACGCCGGCCGACCGACGACGAACTAAGATCCATGCAGCTCGCCTGGACCGTCTGCAAACACGTCAAATCTAACGCCATCGTCTTCGCGAACGGCGAACAAACCCTCGGCGTCGGTGCCGGTCAGATGAACCGCGTCGATTCCGTCCGCATCGCGGCGATCAGAGCCGAAAGATTTAACCTCGATCTGAAAGGCTCGGCGCTCGCCTCCGACGCGTTCTTCCCATTCCGCGACAACGTCGACGAAGCCGCTAAATTCGGCGTCACCGCGATCATTCAGCCGGGAGGCTCGATCAAAGACGAAGAATCCATCGCCGCCGCCAACGAACACGGTATCGCGATGGCATTCACTGGAATTCGGCATTTTAAGCATTAGTTCTTCGGATGAAGGTTCGATACCTTCCAATATTGATCATTCTAGGGGCGATCGTCGCCATCGGTACCGTCGTATATTGCTTTTATCGGCAGACAGAGGCATCGGCGTATGAGTCTTGTGTTTTATCGATTGAGGGTGCCATTCGAAAAGAACTAGTCAGCGGGCATTTACAACTCAAGACTCCCGCGAGCGATCAGTGGCGGGTCCTGGACGAAGAAGAGGAGCAAATTATCTTCAATAAGTTTAAGTCTGAGGGACGGCGATTCGACTGCAAGCAGTTCGCTGAATCTGAAAATGGATCTTCGGTTCGCGGTAATAATGGCTTTATTAAGATAAAGCTTCACGACGATGTACTGCTCGTTCGAATCGAAACCAATGATGGACGCGTGCGCAACCTTGATCCTTACGGACGACTCCATGAAGACCGCTAAAATCGTCGTAGTGAGTACGTTTACGGTAGAATAAATCTAATGGAATTACTCGACCTCCAATCAAAACACGAAGAGATCAAAGATAAAGTTGCCCAACTTGGGAGGTTTCTTTGACGCGCCTGCCAAGCAAACTGAACTAGAAAAGCTCGAACAGCAAATTTCAGCTCCCGGATTTTGGGACGACAACGAATCGGCCCAAAAGGTCGTCCAGCTGCGCTCGCGGATCGAGAAATCGCTCGAGCGGCAAAAGTCGTTCGAAACAGGCGTTTCCGATGCCGAAGTCCTCTTCGATTTCGCGACCGAAGATGCCGATTCGGCGACCGAATTGGAAGCTCTGATCGCTCGCCTGGACAAGGAAGTCGCCGCAGCCGAGGTCGAGGCCCTGCTTTCGGGCGAGACCGATCCGAATAACGCGATCTGCTCGCTACAGGCCGGTGCGGGCGGTACGGACGCACAGGATTTTTGCCAGATGCTGCTGCGGATGTATCTCCGCTGGGCTGAAAAGAAAGGCTTCAAGGTCGAGATACTCGACGAACAGTCCGGCAGCGAAGCCGGCTTGAAATCGGCGACATTCCGCGTCGAAGGCGACTACGCATACGGCTTACTGGCAGCCGAAGCCGGGGTTCATCGTCTCGTTCGCATCTCTCCTTTTAATTCGGGCGGCAGCCGCGAGACCAGTTTTGCGTCGATGTTCGTCTCGCCGGAGATCGACGAGACGATCGAGGTGAATATCGAAGACAAGGACTTACGGGTCGATACATACCGCTCGTCGGGTGCAGGCGGCCAGCATGTAAATGTGACCGATTCGGCAGTAAGAATTACGCATCTACCGACGGGAATTGTGGTAACGTGTCAAAATCAGCGGTCGCAGATTCAAAATCGCGCGGTCGCGATGCAAGTTTTGCGCTCAAAACTGTACGAACTCGAACTGGAAAAACGCCGCGAAGGTGCCGCCGAACTCGAAGCCGGAAAGATGGATATCTCATTCGGTTCACAGATCCGGAATTACGTTTTGCATCCGTACCGGCTGGTCAAGGATACGCGAACCAAACACGAAACCTCGGACGTCGACGCGGTGCTCGACGGCGAGATCGATGAGTTTATTCAGGAAGTACTGCTTTTTAAGAAAGTGAACAGTGAATAACTGACAGTGAACAATGCCAGAAACGGCGGCGAAAAGAGAATCGATTTTGCGGGCGAAGAGTTATGCGTTTAGTGTACGGATAGTTCGACTCAGTCAGTATCTTGTTTCCGATCACAGGGAATACGTTCTGAGCAGGCAGATTCTGAGATCCGGCACCGCCGTCGGTGCACTGGTTCGCGAAGCTGAGTACGGAATCTCTAAGGCGGACTTCAGAAACAAGATGTCTATCGCACTCAAGGAAGCGAACGAAACTGAATATTGGCTTTCGATACTGAGGGATACTGATTATCTCGATGAAAAATTGTTCCGCAGCCTATCAGTCGACTGCGTCGAACTGATCAAGATCCTCATCGCCACTGTTAAAACGACTCAGCCAAGGTAGTCGCCGTTCGCGATATTCCGACCCGCGGTTCTTGTTCACTGTTCACTGTTCACCGTTCGTTATTCGTTGTACGTTTTTCACTGTTCACTGTTCGTTGTTAGTTGTTCACTATGAAGGTTTGCCCGACCTGCAACGAGACTTACCAAGACGACGAGATCAATTTTTGTCTCGCCGACGGTACGACTCTCATCAAAAGGCGAAAGCCAAAGGCAAAGGGCCATTCGGTGCTCAACGACGTCGTCGCGATCATACTTGCGGCCGTCGCAGTGCTGATCTTTCTATGTCTGGTCTCGAGTAGTCCTGATGACCGCTCGTTTATCTCGACAGGTTCCGGTGCGGCGACGACAAAAAACTGGATCGGTGTGTTTGGGGCGAATGTCGCGGCGATCTTGCTGAGTTCGTTTGGCTGGACGGCATATTTGATCCCGCTACTCGTAGCTCTCATCGGGTGGCGCGTGTACACGGCTGATACGCTCGTGCCGCGAGCTTCGAGGATCGCGGGCTACATATTTTTCGCCGTCTCGCTTTCCGGACTGATCACGCTTGCGGGCGGCTACGGAGCGATCGTCGGCGAGGCCGCCGCTCAGGGCACCGCGTATTTCATCGGGAATATCGGTGCCGCTATCCTGCTGGTCGCCGTCTTTGTCAGTTCCCTTCTACTGATCACGAACTTCACGCTCGACGGGTTTTTCAGCATGTTCGGCCTTGCCGGCCAGAACTTCATGATGCGATGGAATGAGTGGCGTGCCCGCCGCGGCGGCGGAACTAGCGATGCCGCACGAAAACGAGCCGAAAAACGCCGTGGTAAACGCGAAGCCTTCCCGATCGCCGCCGAGGAAAACCTGCCCGAGACGCTGACCGTCGGCAATCTCGATAGCGTCGAAACGGTCGCCGTTCCGGCTACACGCCCGGAGCCGCTGTTCGAGGAAATTCCTGCAGTGCCGACGATCGAAGAACGAAAACCAAAGCCGTCGCGGGCGGTCGCGGACGAAGCAGAGGTCGAGGACGACGTCATCGACGAACAAGCGGCAGACGCGGACGCCGCCGAAGAAGAGATGGCGGAGGAGATCGCCGCAAGCTCCGGACAGGATTTCGCCAACTACAAACTTCCAGACCCGTCGCTGCTGACCGAACCGCCGATCGCGATCGCCCATCAGGAACACGAACTTCGTGAAGTCGCCTCGGTGCTGCAGCAAAAGGCGTCTGAATTCAGCGTTCCGGGCAAGATCATGCACATCTCGCCGGGCCCGGTCGTGACGACATTCGAGTTCAAACCGAACGCCGGCGTGAAATATTCCCGCGTCACAGGCCTCGTCGACGACCTTTGTCTGGCCCTGAAAGCGCCATCGATACGAATCGATCGCATTCCGGGCAAAGCCTACGTCGGCATCGAGGTCCCTAACCAAAAACGCGAGGTCATTCACCTGCGCGAGGTGATCGAATCGACAAAATTCGGCGAATCGCCTTCGCTGCTCACGCTCGGCCTCGGCAAGACGATCGACGGTTCTAATTACGTAGCCGACCTCGCAAAAATGCCGCATTTGCTCATCGCGGGTGCGACCGGAGCGGGAAAATCGGTAGGCGTGAACACGCTCGTAATGTCGATCCTGTACAAAGCCCGGCCGGACGAGGTCAAGTTCATCATGGTCGATCCGAAACGGCTGGAACTCGGACTCTACGCCGACATTCCGCATCTTTCGACGCCGATCATTACCGATCCGAAACGTGCTGCCACGGCTCTCAAATGGGCTGTTTCCGAAATGGAGAAGCGGTACAAAGACCTTGCTCAATTCGGCGTGCGAAACATCGCCGGATTCAATGAAAAGGTCACGAACTGGATCGCCGAAGGCCGTCTCGACGACAACGGCGACCCGTATCGCAAGCTTCCCTACGTCGTCATCATCATCGACGAACTCGCCGATTTGATGATGGTCAGCGGCAAAGAGGTCGAGGAATCTATCACTCGGCTCGCTCAAATGGCACGTGCGGTCGGCATTCATCTCGTGCTCGCGACGCAGCGGCCGAGCGTCGATGTCATCACTGGTTTGATCAAGGCCAATTTCCCATCGCGCATCAGCTTTCGCGTCTCGAGCAAAGTGGACAGCCGGACCATCATCGATGGCAACGGTGCAGAGAGCTTGCTCGGCCAGGGCGACATGCTTTTCTTGCCGCCGGGAAATTCTAATGTTGTGCGAGTCCACGGAGCTTTCGTCAACGAGCAGGAGATCGGGAAGGTCGTCGATTTTATCAAAGCCCAGGGCCGGCCCGAATACGACACGACGATCACGAAGACCGAGGAAGAACTCGACGACAGCAGCGATCTGCCCGGCCGCCGCGACCCGCTGTTTATGGACGCCTTAAAGTGCGTAGTCCATGCAAAACGCGGCTCGACCTCGCTGCTGCAGCGGCACCTTCGCATCGGCTACGGCCGTGCGGCAGCGATACTCGACGCGATGGTCCGCGAAGGCTACATCGGCGAAATGGATGGCTCCACGAGAGCTCGCCCCGTACTTCCGAGAGCCTACGAAGATCTGCAGGATGTTGAGGAAGGTGCTCTGGGCGACGATCTCTAAGGCAGTTTTGTTCCATTCAGTGGATAGTGTTCAGTGGTAAGTGGCAAGTTCACTTTCAGCTCAAAACCGATCACTATCCACTTATCACTAACCACTATCCACTGAATAAAATGAAACCTCGACGCGCGGCTCATTCAACTGTGGTGCTCCTGATAGCGATGCTGTCCGCGTGTTCGTCACGAGTCGAATATCTGCCCGCGGCAAACAATGCGTCGACTGGCACACTAAACATCAACACCGCGACCGTCGCCGAACTCGAAAAGCTTCCCGGGGTCGGGCCAAAGACCGCTGACTCGATCATTCGATTTCGCGACGAACACGGCCCGTTTCGGCGTCCCGAACACCTGCTGCGGATCCCCGGCATCAGCGAAGCTCGCTTCGCAGAGATCCGAGCATTGATCAAAACCGAATAACGATGACGGCTGAGCGTCTCCCGGAAAAGTTCAGTACCATTCCGATTTTCTGGATAGCCGGCGCGTTCTCGCTTGGCATCGCCGTCGCAAGTCTTTTCAGTCTCCCGTCGCCGTGGCTTATCGCGATCGCGGGTGTTGCAGGTGCGGCGGCAGTCACGATACGGACCAACCCGATAGCCGCTTTACTTATTTTTGTCGGATTTATCTCAGCCGGATCGCTCGCTCATCGCCTCGAGATCGAGAGCGTCGCGCCCGATCGCATAAAGCTCCTCTACGACAGCGGAGTGATCGCCTCAGGCGACCCGGTCGAGGTCGAAGGCGGCGTCCGCGGAGCTCCGGAACTGACCCCTGACGGCTATGTTCTAACGCTGAATGTCACCAAGCTAACCAGCCGGCGATTAGAAAGATCCGCATCCGGCCGCGTGCGGCTTTTCTTGAATGGCACCGAGCAGCCGCCGCTGCAGCACGGTACGGTCATCCGCGTTCCCACCGTGCTGCATCGCGAAGAAGCTTACCTGAATCCCGGCGTCGAAAGCCGCCTCGCGATACTCGACCGAATGAGCATCGATGCGACCGGTGTGATCAAAAGCCCTTTACTTATCGAGGTCGTGGGTGAGCAGAGCATCTTTCTGCCCTACGCGTTCATTCTCGAACAGCGGTCGCGGATCATCCGTGAATTTCGCGAGAATCTTTCGCCGCAAGCCAGTGCCGTGATGATCGCGAGTCTGCTCGGGAACGACCATTTTCTCGACAAGCCGACCGCCGACCTGTTTCGTGAAAGCGGTACTTATCACATCCTTGTTATTTCCGGCCTGCATATCACGTTCATCGGCGGGTTTGTCTTGTGGATCGTCATGATGTGCACGCGGCGAAGACCCATTCAGTTTATCGTCGTCACGTCGGTTTTATGGGCGTATTCGTTCGCGGTCGGGGCCGAAGCTCCCGTCATCCGGGCTGCGATCACGTTCACGATCGTGCTCGCCGGAATGCTGCTCTATAGGCGTTCCGACCCGCTAAATTCGCTCGGGCTGGCGGCTCTCGTGATGCTGCTTTGGCGGCCGTCGCAGTTGTTCGATCCATCGTTTCACCTGACTTTCGTCAGCGTTGCGAGCATAGCGGCGATCGCTCTTCCGCTGATTCTCAAACTGCAGGAGATCGGCGAATGGTCGCCGTCGCCCGAGAAGCCGTTTCCGCCGAGAGTTCCCGCATGGCTGGCAAGAACTTGTGAAACTTTCTACTGGAATCACACCGCGTGGGCCATCGGCCAAAGGTCTGACGTCTGGACGGGTACGATCGATAAAGGGCCCTGGCTCTCACGCACAGCGGGTACTACGGCTCAATTCCTATTGCGCCGCACTGTTGAGGGCATCATTGTGTCGCTGATCGTCACCGCGTGCATGCTGCCGCTTACGATCGTGTATTTTCATCGCATCTCGCTCTCTGCGATCGTCAACAATCTCTGGATCGGCATCGTGATCGCTGTCCAGAGTGCCCTGGCGTTAATGGGACTGTTCGCAAGCATTGTTTCCGAAACCGTCGCAACCCCTTTCTACGCGCTCGCAGATGCCGCGCAGAATGCGATGCTCTTGCTCCCTGGTGTACTCGCAAATGCGCCAGGCGTGAGCTTTCGATTACCGGCCTATTCGGGTAACGCAAGCGTCATCTATCCGCTTCTGATCGCGGTCACGATGGCCTTTGCTGTATGCCTGCGTGAATGGAAGCCGTTTGGGATCAAGACCGCCGGACACCTGCGGCGCGTGTTCAATGCGTCGATCGTCGCCTTCCTGCTGCTTGGCGGCATCGCTATATTTCATCCGTTCAGCTCGCCCGGGCCGGACGGACGTCTTCGCATAGACTTTCTGGACGTCGGACAGGGAGATTCCGCTGTAGTCACCTTTCCGAACGGCGAAACGATGCTGATCGACGGTGGCGGACGCCGAAATTATCGTGAAGCTGAAACGGAGGGTGCCGAGCCGTTTGAGCCAGATGCTCCAAGCATCGGCGAACGCGTCGTCTCGGAATTCCTCTGGCATCGGGGCTTCAGCCGTGTCGACTACCTCGTCGCGACGCATTCCGACGCCGATCATATCGATGGGTTAAAAGACGTCGCCGGTAATTTCTCGATCCGAAGGGCACTTGCAGGAGTTGCGGAAGATACTCGGCCCGATTTCGCCGAATTTCGCTCGGTGGCTGCGTCCGAAGCCATCCCTCTAGAATTGCTCTCGGCGGGTCAGCGGTTTGAGATCGGCGGCGCGGCGATAGAAATTCTAAATCCGATAGTAGACGCCGTGACATCGACGAACGATTCGTCAGTGGTGCTCCGGATCACCTACGGCAAGCGCTGTTTCCTGATGACCGGCGATATCGAACGCGAGGCCGAACGGTCGATCGTCGCAAACAGCAACGTGCGATGCGACGTGGTAAAAGTACCTCATCACGGCAGTCGAACCTCATCCACGCCCGAATTTGTTGAAGCCGCAAATCCAGAGATCGCGGTTGTCCCGGTCGGCCGCCGATCTCAGTTCGGGCATCCGCACGCCGAGGTCGTCGACCGCTGGCTGAGCAACGGTACCCGCGTCATAACGACCGGCGAAGGTGGTACCGTCACCGTCTCGACAGATGGTAAAGAACTCTCGATCAGCCAGTTCCGAAAATAGATAAGGGAAGCCGCGTCGACTTCCCTCAACCACTTTCTCCGCAACTACATCGCTGGCGATTCCACCATGTAGGCGAGTTTCCAGGCGTCGCCCTCTTTGACGTAGACCGCAACCTGATGCAGATCCCCGTTTTTCTGGCCATCGCACGTTCCGTCGGCAGATCCTTTGACGTATAGCACCTCGAGGGTCGGTGAGATAGCGGCCGCCATGCCATTGCTGACGCTTGTCTTGGTGATGCCCTCGCACTTCATAGTCTCGGTCCATTGCTTGACCGCGTTGGCCTTACCCGAGACGAAGCCTCCGATCGGATCGATGAACGAGAACGCATTCGTCAGATTTGCATTAAACCAATTCGCATCTTTGGCCTTAAATGCTTCCCATCCGGCACCATGCAGTTTTACGAGGGCGTCGGTATTCGCCGACGGGGCTGCCTTAGCCGGTGCCGTCGCCGCATCACTGCTCGCATTGCTGTTCGCCGCCGCAGGCGCGTCTTTCTTAGTATCGTCAGCCTTTGCCGGTGGTGGCGGTGGAGGTGATTTCGGATCGATGATCGGAACCTCGCCGTGGAATGCACCCTTCCAATCGGTTCCTTCGCGGACCCATAGAGTAGCCGCTCGCACCGGGCTCGGAGCTTTCATAGCCTTTCCGTCGGGTCCCGAGCAGCTTACGTCGCCAGACGCTTTGTACGAAATGACATAGGCATCGTCATTGATCTTTGTCATCTGCGGTTCTTCGAGGTTCCATGATTTCGCGTCGCATTTCATCGACCTCATCATCTCGAGCATCTCGGCCCGCGACATTCGCTGGCCCTGCTCAAATCCGACGAAGTTACTCGATAGCATCTTGTCAAAATAGGCGACGTCCCCTTTGGCCCAGGCCTCATTCGCCTTCTTGTCCATTTCGAAGAGCATGTCCATTGTCGGGGCCGCAGCCACCGGTTTGGCGGCGTTGGCGTTTGCATTCGAATTGGCATTTGAAGGTGCGTTCGTCGCCGGTGCTCCGCAGGCGCTAAACATAAGGATCGCAGTCAACAACAGGTAGATGGTCTTCATAGGTCGATCTCCTTAAGGTTTGAGAAAAATAGGGTCGCCGCTCGTTTCCCGAACGGTCATTGCTTACCCCTTGTTCTTTGGATTTTCGACTATTGTTAGCACCGCCTGATGAGGCGTGTCAAGGAAGAAGTGGGAAGCCCGGCTGCCCAATGGGAGTCTGAAATAGGTATGCGAGCTGCCATTTTTCCGCATCCTTTTGAAAAATTGCGGTGGCCCAGACGGGCTCGAGAGCCTCGCCGAAACACCTTCCCGAGGCGTTCGCTCTGAATGTCAGAATGCCGATATCCGGAGTGATCTCGGTCGCTTTAGGCTCGGTAATGTCGTATCGCGAGATACTACAGTCGGGCGAATTCCACTGATCGCGGACCGCGGAAAGCCCGACCGTCAGACCGCCCTTCGGACTGACAACGCTCAGATCCGCAGTCGCAAGACCGCCGGCAGTCTCGATGTCTTTCTTCTTGAGAGCATCGAAAAGACGAGTCGCTGTCGAGATGAGATCACTTTTTGCCGAGTCGTCGGGTATCGGCGAAGCAGTCCCACTCGATGCAGGCCAGCCTCTCGCGTCGGGAGCGATCTTGTTGCGATAGACGAGTTTCCAATCGGAACCCGATCGTACGTAGAGGCTGCCGACCACTGCCGTCTTTGGCAGTTCCTTTCCGGCACAGTCGCCATCAAACGCGCTTTTGGCGGTCAGGATGACGGCGTCATTGCCGAGCGGGATCATCTTTTCTTCGGACAGTGTGTGCGAACGGATCTCGCATTTCAGGTCCGCAACGCTGGCGAGTACTTCATCCCGGCCCTGGCGGACGCCGCCGGCGTACGAGACAAATCGTGGATCGATGTGATCCTCCCAAAACTGCCTGTCGCCTTTTCTTGCGGCCTCAGCCGCACGCGCATTGACCTCGGCAAGTAAGCTTCGGCTTGGAAGGTTCGCTACGACCTCTTCGATCTTTTTTGTGAGTTCGGCATTCGAGTTCCGAGCGGGCTCCGCCGAACCGCACGCCGCGGCAAATATTGCGGCCGCGATGATCAGGCTATTTAGTAACGGTCGTCGCATTGGCTCGGGAAATAGACGAATACCCGACAGTTTCCCATTTTAGATAGAAAACCGTTCGAGCGTTCCTCAGTCGTCCTAATTGCGTAAAGTTTAAACACTTGCACTATATATTGTCAACAAAAACCTTACGCCGACGTTTCCGCGGCGGTCGTCTCGCTACGCCGCCTGCGTGCCGCCGCACCGAGCAGAACGATCGTCACGATCGAACAAAGCCACGCGAACCAATCGCCGTATCTCACGTAAAACGTCTGTGATCCGTCGCTCTTCGAGACGGTCCAGACGCGAGTTCCTTCCTGATACGACGGTAACGGGTCGCGAACCGTCCCTTGGGCGTCAATGAAGGACGTTATTCCGACGTTCGTGACACGCAGTACCGGACGGTTAGTCTCGACGGCACGGAAAACGGCGTTGGCGAGGTGCTGCCGCAGCACAGGCGTCGGGCCGAGATAGCCGTCGTTGGTCATCTCGATCAGCACGTCGGCGCCGTTCCTGACGTATTCTCGGCCGAGCTGGCCAAAGTGCGATTCGAAACAGATCATGATGCCGCCCTTCGCGTCACCGAACGGCAGCAGATCGTATTCACGCCCGTATGAGAAATTCCCGACAAAGCCCGGCACGATGCCTTCGAGCGGCACGGGCACGGCCTCGCCAAACGGCAGCAGATAGATCTTGTCGTACTGAGCGACGGGCTTTCCGTCCGGCCCGATCATCATCGCCGAATTAAAATATTTGCCGTTCGTCGGATCAGGCTCGGCCGAATTGAAGATCAAACTGACGTTGTTTCGCGTCGTAAATTCCCGCACGAACCGCTGAAAATCGCGGTCGTCGTTGTACATGAAATTCATCGGCGATTCGGGGAGGATGACGACAGTTGGCAGTTGGCGGTTGGCAGTTGGCAGTTCGGTTCCGACTGACGGCTGACGGCTATCGGCTAATTGCTGTTCTTTACTTTTCCTGACCTCATCTCCGGCTGACGGCTGCCGGCCATCGGCTAATAGCTGTTCTTTCTTGACCTCATCTCCGGCTGACGGCTGTGAGCTATCAGCTAATTGCTGTTCTTTATTTTTCTTGACCTCATCTCCGGCTGACGGCTGTGAGCTAGCAGCTGATAGCTGTTCTTTATTCCTCTTGACCTCGTCTCCGGCTAACGGCTGTGAGCTATCAGCTGAAAGCTGTTCTCTAATCTTCTTTATCTCTTCCTCGGCGAGATTGAATTGCTGTTTGCGGAGTTCTTCCAGTTTTTGCTGGTTTACGCCAGACATCGGAACGTAGGGCTGAATCGCAATCACCAACGAGCCTCCCTCCCAACTCACCAGGTCGGAGAAGTATCCTGGAACGATACCACGCGCAAAGGAAGCGACAACAAAAAGAACGACCGCTATAAGTGGAAGGTGAATCCGCGAAGGCTTCTTTAACCACACGGTAACTAATGTTGAGGGAAGAAGCACCAAAAAGCCGACCAATGCAACACCCCCGAAGTGCGCGAAACGGAGAACGGGATCTACAAATGCCTGCGAATACCCGATCGCGTTCCAGTTATTCCCCGTTAGCCAATACCGCAGAAACTCCGTAAATACCCACACGAACGGAGCGGCTAGGAACGCCCAAGAGCCGAACCGCCGCAGCAGCACCGCGAGCATCGCGGCGAAAAGAGCCGGGAACACGCCCGCTCCGATCGCAACGAGGAGCATCAGGAAATACGCCAGCGGCCACGGAAAACCGGCGTAAGTGATCGGTGCAAAGGTCAGCCACCAGCACGTTCCAAAAAAGAAAACGGTCCCGAACAACCACCCGAGCACGAGCGACCGGGCCGCATCGCCCTCACGCTCGATCGCCCACATCAGCGGCACAAGCGCGAACCACGCCAGGAACCAGTATTCGAAGTCAGGAAACGCAAGGATCAAAAGCCCCGCCGCAACCACGGCCAGCCCCGCATTCTTCCACCCCGGCAAACATCTCTTCACAGCCCCAACGATCATCCGCGTCTAGATTACCAAAGCCGGCTGTTGCAAAATAGATGGAGCGGTGACGTGAATCGGGAAAATAGATCCGAATTCGTTTTCAACCCTTCCTATTCCAGTCCCACAAAATCGATATCTGCCACCGAACCTGCCGGCGTTACCGTTCGCGGGCCGAACCTGTAGCGTTTCGACGAGACGGTCAGAGTGTACGGAGCTCCGGCGCTGAGCCCTTCGAACGAGTAGACGCCGAACGAACTGGTCGTCGCCGTACGGCGGCTTGCATCCGGAAGTATCAGTGTGACGACCGCGTTGCGAAGGCTCGTTCCGCCGGGTGTGAATACGCGTCCCGTGATCGTGATCGGCGGACCGTCGTCGTTAAAGATCGTGACCGTGGCCGTTGGTTGCTGCAGTGTGGCGTTCGCCGGAGCCGACAGCACCACACGAAACGTTTCGTGCGGTTCGTCCAGTTGGTCACTAGCGATCGTGATCGGGACCGTCTTCACCGTTTCGCCGGGAGCAAAGACGAGCGTTCCGCTCGCGGGTGTGTAGTCCTCAGGTGAGGTCGCCGTGACATCGGCGGTCGCGTAGTTGACCCGCACCTCGTATCCGCTCGGGCCGGCAAGCCTTACTGGAACGTTGACGACAGCCGTGCCACCCGTGCCTTCCATGACGGCGGCATTTTCCGGAGCAATGTTGGTCGCCGGGTCGTCGTCGAGGATCAAGTACTGGAATCGCGTAGGGCCGGCCGAGACGTTCGTGGCATTCAAGATATCGAGCGAGAATGTTTCGTTCGGTTCGTCGAGCGTGTCGCCGATGATCCCGATGTTCGCCACAGACGACAACTGCCCGGGAGCGATCGTTACCGACACGTCCCCGGGTGCAAAATCCTGCCCGCTGATCGCCGTGCCACTGACCGTAACGATGCGAGCCGTCACCGGCAGATAGCTGGGGTTTGATAGCTGGATCGGGATCTGTTGATCGCGAATATCGGAATTGCCTTCGGGAATGAAGGTCGTGCCGCCGCGGATCGTCGGGACCGGGTCGTCGTTGAGGATGGTCCCGATAGCTTCGGTATCCGGCAGCCCGATATTTACCGGTTCCGAAAGAGTCACGATCATCGTTTCGTCGGGTTCGAACATCTCATCGGCTGCGATAAAGACCCTGTGCGTGGCGGTCGTCGTCCCCGGCGGCATTGTGACGACGAATTCGGTGGCAAAGTAATCAGTCCCGCCCGTTGCGGTACCGTCCGCCGTCCGCAGTCTAAAGCTTATCGGCCTGTTGCTCGGTGCCGATAATGTGAAATTGAAAGCGAGCCCCGGCGAGTTATAGCTCTCGATTACGGACGCGTCCGAAACGGTCAGCGTTGGCTCAGGGTCGTTGTCGACGATCGTCCCGATCACGTTAGCACGGGCGATGGTCGCCCCGACGACGCCGTCGAGCCGCAAAACGAACTGCTCGTCCGGCTCATCGAGCAGATCGCCGATGATCGGAACCGTAACCGTGGCCGTCGTCTGGCCCGGAGCGAATTGCAACCGTCCGTATGTGTTTTGCAGGTCTGTCCCTAGCTGAGCTGTACCAGCGACGGTGGAATAGTTGACTCTGACAGGCACGTTCGATGCGGCCGAAAGTCGGAGCGTAAAGACCGCGTTCACCGTTCCGGTGTCCGGTTCCGTTATCGTGACCTCGTCGGCCGAAATGCACGGCTTCGTGCCTGTCGAATTGAAAACGACCCCCCGCGATACCCAAGTCGTGTATGTGATATCGGGCCGCCCGTCGCCGTTAAAATCGCCCGCCGCCAGGGTTGGAGCCAGCCCGGAAGCCGCGACAGCACCGATCGACAGTCGAGGCATTTCGCCGAAGTACGGCGCCTCGATCACCGACGGAAGGACGACGATGTTGCCGCCAAGCGTTTCCATCCCAAACGCTATATCGTCGAGGCCGTCGCGGTTAAAGTCGGCCGTCATGAGCGAGTGCGGCGAGCCGATCTGGAATTCCTGGACCTGGGCGTCGGCGATCCCGCCGCTGCCGTCACCGAAATACCTGACGACCTTGCCCGATGCAAGACTGACGACATCGAGTTTTCCGTCCCCATTCAGATCCCCAACGGCGAGTTCACCGAAGGAGCCTCCCGCAGGGGAATACGTTCCGCCCGGAGTGAAGTTGCCATCGCCGAGGCCAAGCCATATCTCGAGTCGGCCGCTGCGGGCTAGTGCCAGGTCGGGAGTTCCGTCGCTGTTGAAATCGCCCGCTTTAGGCGTGACCCAATCCGAATGCCCTGACGGGAACACGTGAACCATCTCAAAACTTGCGTTGCCGCGATTGATGAGTACGGCGGCGCGAGGCGTGTCGTCGAAAATTACAAGGTCATCGCGGCCATCGTTGTTAAAATCGGCCGCTACCACTTGGGTAACGCCGGTCGGCCACGGCACACCCGCCACCGGGAGGAATTCGCCATTGCCCATGCCAAGATGCAGGCCCAGCCGATTCGGCATGTTAAATCGGTTAGCCGTGACTATGTCTGTTTTGCCGTCGCCATCGAAATCCCCAAGATCGATCGACCGCAGCCCGGGTAATCCAGCTATGAGTTGATCCGGGCCGGGCTCGCCGTCGGCAAGAGCCAACGCCACGCTGATCTTGGACGGATTGCCGAACGGATTGACGTCGGTGTTGACCATGTCGGCCCGCCCGTCATTGTTGAGGTCCCCGGCGACCACGAATTTGCCGCCCGGCGGCTTTACCTTCGGCGCCCGAAAACCTTCGGCTGTTCCGAGCATAACGCTCACAAAGGCCGATGGGGCTGTACGCAGCAGCAGAAGGTCCTGTCTCGAATCGCCGTTCGTATCGGTCGCGATCAACCCGTTCGAGCCGGGCGCCATGAATTCTACCGCCGGCCCAAATACGCTCGGGCTGATACCGTACCGAATGGCGACCGCGAAGCCCATATCGACCGCGATGTCGAGTATGCCGTCACCATTCAGATCGGCAACGGCGGCACCGGTCGGCGGCCTCGCAAAGGGGATCCTCGTACCGGCCGCAAACGAACCGTCACCGCGTCCCGTCCAGATCTGGACGAAATACGGGTCCGAGGTCGTCGGCGGCTGATAAAAATTGATGCCGGCAACAAAGAGGTCGAGCAGGCCGTCGCCGTTAATGTCGCCCGACTGCATCATGAACGGCCGCCCCACAAGGTCGTATCGATGGGCTACGGACAACTGCCCGCCCTGAGTTCCCGGGATGATCTCAACGTACCAAGGCGCGTTGTCACCGCCTGCGATCGCTATATCTGCCAGGTTGTCGGAGTTGAATCGCCCAACGACGATCCAGCCATTCCGGCTGCTGCCGGTCCGATTCATCGAGGACATCTGTGAGAAACCGCCGCTGCCGTCGCCCGCCAACACATAAAGACGCGGCTCAGCGAGCAGGACGACGTCTGATCTCCCGTCGCCGTTCATATCGCCGAGTTTCAGGTCGGCGATCGATTGCGAGTTAGCGGCGATCGTCACATACGAAATACCCGCGGTGCCGCCCGTCCCGTCGTTGAGCCAGACCATCAGCGTGTTGGCCGACGTTCCACCCACGAGATCGATGGCTCCGTCGCCATTAACGTCGCCGGCCGCTATTCGATACAAGCCGGTCGTGGTCGCTGTCGTCTGCGGAGGTCCGTATCCGCCCTCTCCGTCGCCGAACAGGATCGAGAACGATCCCTCGTTGTAATGGACACCGCTCGGCACCACGATGTCAGGCACCGTGTCTCCGTTGATATCCGCGGTTATGAACGTATTCGCATTGGAACCGGCCGCAAAGCTCTCCGGAACGTCGAAATCGATAGCGGTACACGCGCCGGACTGGCCGTGCCCACCCGCGGCCAGGATGAGTACGAGGAACAGAACGCTAAGTGAAGCTGTGAAAGATGAGAAACGCATTGATCAGTATAGTCGGTTCGGTAAATATTTCGCCAATTGAGATCTCGTCGGGGACAACGAGCGGGCGTACATTCGGCTGCCGGATAAATGGGGTTCGGTAGCAGGCGAAGTCTCGTTAGATGCCGATCCCCGCCAAAACGTCCGCAGGAAAATGAGCTCCGTCGCGAGGATCAATGTCCGCAAGTCCGCGGAGCGGACGAAATAACTTTAGCTAGAGGTGGAGCGGAGCGGAACCTGTAGACGACAAAGCCCAACCGCCCGAGCGTGTGAAACACGCGACATCCTACAACGTCCACTCGCGTGCCACATTCATTTCACGTTCTAAAATAATCCGCACATGCTGAGCCCTAAAGATTTCTCTTGACAGGCATCCTATTTCTGCTACAGTGTTTCATAGTTCGGACGCTGAGGCGTTCGAGGAACTTTTTTGACAAATTCGGCGGGACAGGGTCAAAAAACGTGATAACTCACGTATTTACAACGAGTTCCCTGTCCCACGAGTTGCTGGGACAACGGTGGGACAAATGCGGGACGGGACACGAAAGGGTGGAGAAATGGCTGGGATGGACGAAAGGAACGAAGAACCGATATTCGGAGCGGCGGAACTAAGGAAAGCGAATGATTGTTTTATCGCTTCGGCCGGACGACGGCGGCCTCGGATGCTGTTTGATGAGTTTTGGCGTGAGGGCGAGCTGGCGTTGCTGTTTGGCGAGAGCGATACGGGCAAGAGCATACTGGCGACGCAGATCGCCGAGGCCCTGGCACGCGGCGGCGGCATGGGCAGCTTTCGAATGCCCGTGCCGGGCTGCAAGGTGCTGTATCTCGACCTCGTTAATTCCGACGAGCAGTTTCGTCTGAGATATTCGCCGCAATCGCGGGGCAAGGTCTACCGGTTCTCGGAAAGGCTCGTCCGTTGTTCTCCGCAGCCAGACAAAGATCTGATCAAGGGGCTGCGTCAGGCGATCGCCTCGACCGGGGCACGAGTCGTCGTGATCGACGATCTGCAGGCATTCACGGGCTGGGCCGGCATCGGAAAGGCTTCGCGGATATTGCGCGAGCTAAAGCATATGTGCGTAGAGCAAGAGGTCTCGATCCTCGCGATCGCGGCTTCGGGCCCGGCGGGCCAAAACAGAATGCCGGACGCGGTTGATCTGAGGAACTGGCAGCCTTTGTGCCGTATCGCAGACAGCGTTTTTGGCATTGGGTTCGACCCGACCCGTGCCGGCCAGCGCAGCATTCGCCATGTTCGCTCGCGATTCGGCCAGCCGAGGATGACGGCGTACTACACTTCGCCCGTGGCCATGATCACAGAGCGCGAAGACGGCTTTGTCGGCTTTATTTTCGACGAAAAGTTCGAGCGTAAACTGCCCGACGATCAGGTGAGGCTCATCTGCGATGTCCGTAGGCTTCGCATCGCCGGATACGGCTTTCGCGAGATCGCGACCGAGCTTTCGATCTCAAGATCGCGGGCTCATCGCCTGTTCGATCTCTGGAAACCCCTGATGGAACTGCCGCGAGACGAACGAGTCGAAGAGAGAAAACCGGTCGAGCAGGAGCCTGAGTCTGACTTCGACATCGACGACACGACGCCTGCATATCTCGCCGAGATCGGAATGGACAAGCTCGATCCGCCGGTCGAGAGTGAGAGTGGTTCCGATGAAGATGCGGGGCCTGTTGGCGTTGAGACTGCTGGCGGCAAACCCGTTGGTGTCCAGCCGGCGGTTAGCGTCGAGCCGCCTGCCCCTTTTACAGGCATGAAGCAAGGCGTCGACAGGACCGGGCAAACCATCTACATCGAGACCGAAGACAAGTCGGGCCGCCCGACGTTGTGGTACGGCTATAACAAAGCCGGCCGCCTCAGCAGATTCAGGCTTACATATTCGGGCATCAGCGTCAGGCCGTACGAACCGGCGGCGTTGCCGCCGTAGACTGGACCGCAGTCCCGCTTGCCAAGCGGTCGATAGACCGCTGACGGTCGTGCGGCGTAGCGACGACCACGCCGCTAGCGGCGTATGCAAGCGAGACGGTTCTGGCAAAAAAGACTTGCCAGTGTTGCAAAGCCAACCGGCGGTCCAGTCGGGCTTGCGAGCCGGTCGAAGAATCGGTCACGAATTATCGCTTTGACCGTTCAAATTGACGTTTACAACAATTTGCGTCATTTGCCGGTGACAAATTCTGTCAACCGAGCGAGCCTGCGACGCCTTTTCTGTCAAAACGATCTAACACCGTATCTCAGGTTGAACGAAAACTATTCAAATTGAACGACGCATGCCCGATCCATCAAAACCCAATAAAACAGGCGTAAAAGTAAGGAAGGTCCGGCTTTGGGGGCCGGACCTTTACAAGGTAGGACAACTGAAGGAACGCTCGGAAGGTGTTCAAGCACAGTGGCAAACCGCGCTCGGTGTAGTGATGGCGGCGGGGTCTTGATCAGATGACCAAGCTGGCCGCAGATTCTATTGCATATGGCGTGCCACAGAAGAAGCGGAGGAGTCAGGAGCGGAGAATTGAGGAGTGTGGAGTGGAGAGTAGAGGAGTTTTGAGTGAGTATTTGCAGGGGTTTACGATCGATCTCGCCTACCTCTTCACTGTTCACTTTTCACTGTTCACTGCTCACCGCTCACTACCCGCTCTTCCCTCTTCCCTATTCACTGTTCACTATTCACTGCTCACTGTTCACTGACTTTAAAAGCGAGGAGCCCGGCTTTTTATCGCCGGGCCCGAAAGGTTGGACAACTGGTGGAACGCTCGGTAGGTTCAAAGCACAGTGGCTAGACTGGGCTCTATTGAAGCTGTGGCGGCAGGTCTTGATATTTCCTTCTTTATCAAGCTGGCCGCGTTTACTTAGTGCACGCAGCGTGCCAAAACTCGAATAGCCGTATGCCGAGCGGTCGTTCGATCGTCGGAAAATAAGAAAAAGGCCCAGTTTACGGGCCTTTCGTGTGTGTAAAGAATTGTAAGCGGTTTAGCCGCGATGCAGGTGGATCTAGTGCTTGACCAAACCGTGTACTATTTCGAACACCGCTCCGACAATCTTTGCAGGGCAAGAACATCGGTGTTCTCAGGAGCGATCTCGAGCGCCGACGCCGTGTAGGTCTTGGCCTGCTGACAATCGCTTCGCTCGACGTAGATCTTGCCGAGGCTGACGTGAGCGTCGACCAGACGGCTATCCCAAAAGATCGCCGTCTTGAACGAACTGACCGCCTGATCGATATCGCCGCGGCGAAGGTGGATCTTGCCGAGCAACAGATAGCTCTGGGCACTCATCGGCTCGCTGGTAAGCACTCGGCGCAGCGTGGCCATCGCCTCGTCATCGCTGCCGTTCTTGATCAGCGTGCGTGCCTGGGCGAGCAGTGTTTCGGTCTCGTTGACCGGGGCTGCGGGTGTTCCGGCCGGACGGCTGGAAAGGACGACCGCGACGAAGTCCTTCCTCGCCGGCTGATTGACGCGAAGGGCGATATCGCCGACCGACTTGGTCTTTTGCCACTCGGTCTCGAGCTTGGCGAAGCGATTGCCGTCGGTCAGGAATCGCTGGGCCTGCGTGGTGATGTCGGGCTGCGTCGGGTCCTTGAGATCTTCGAGGGCCTTGGAAAGCACGAAGTACGCTTCGCCGTCACGCGGATTCGCCGCGATCGACGAACGAAACTGATTCGCCGCTTCGCCCATGTTTCCGTTTAGGAAGAGCGTCAGGGCGTAATTGAACCGCACGTTCGCGTCCTCCGGAGCCGAGTCGGACGCCTTTTTTAGCAGGTCCATTCCCTCGGTCAAAAGAGCCGCGGCCTTGGCCTCATTCTTCTTCTCGGCACGCGATGCCTGGACGGCGATCGCACCGAGTGCGTTGTAAACGGCCGTGAGTTTGAGGTCTTCGGTCAGCGGGCGGAGCGTCGCGAGAGCCGACTCGTAATTGCCCTGCTGCCAGAAGATCAAGCCGATGTAGAACGAAGCCTCGGCGAGGTTCTCATCGCTGCAGTTACCGGGCTTGTTCTCGTTCTTCGCCTTTTCACGGCACTTCTGCGTCGCGCTGACGACTCGTTCGAACGCAGCGATCGCGTCGGAGTTCTTCTTCTGGCCGAGGTATAGGTGGCCGAGTTCGAGCTCGGATTCGGAATAGGTAAGCTCGGGATTGGCTTCGCTAAATAGTCGCGAAGCGTTCTTGAAGTAGTTCTCGCGGGCCTCGGCAGTTGGTGTAAGGAGACCTTTTATATATGCTTCGAAAGCACGTGCGGGAACCTTGTTGGCCGATTCGATCAGCTGATTCTGCGAGTACGGCAGAGCTTTGTCGCGTTGATAAAGGATCTGATACGCGATCTGGCCCTGCACCGTCTGCAGATTGCCGAGGGCGTCGTGAACGTTGATATCGCGGGTAACCTGGCGGCCGTCGATCACCTCGCTCATGAAGCGGCCTTCGGTCACGCGAATGATCTTTGCCGTGACATTGATCGTCGCGGCGCTGTCGGCTCCGGCCGGAACGATCGTGTATCGCCCCGAGATCAGGATCGTCGCGTTGCTCTCGCGTGCGAGCTTGAGCGCGGTTGCGAGGCTGGGGATATTTGTCAACGGGATCCGCAGACGCTGCTGGATCAGCTTGCGTTCTTCGTTCGAGACGACGTCGAGCGTCGGTACCTTCAAAAGGTCCGAGAGCGAATCGGCAAAGCTCTCGCCGACCCAGTTGAATTCGGCCTTGTTACCCGAGTTCTCGAACGGCATGATGATCGCGACATCGCCCGCTGCCATTGCCGTCTGAACGAAGCCCGCGAACGTCAGCAGAACGCTCGCCGCAAAAGCAAAAAGTGCCTTCTTAAGTATGAGTTCCATCACAAAAACAAAAATTCGCTCGATAAGGCGAGCGAACTTCCAATACGGGTATGATGCAAACGAAAGTAGAAAAGGTGGTATCCGGTACGGGATTTGAACCCGTGTTGCCGCCGTGAAAGGGCGGTGTCCTAACCCCTAGACGAACCGGACACATAAAAACTTAGCCTGAAAAAGATCGCTCACCCGTTCAAAAGGCGAACAAGAAGAATACCGAAGCCGTCTGAGCATGTCAACAAGTCAAAGGTCGTGGCAGAGCGTCAGAACTCGAAGCCAATCGGTGATCGAAGCTCTAGGCATTTAGCCAATAGCCCGTGGTAAAATCTTCTCAAATGAAAAGAGTATTCCTTATCGATGCGATGTCGCACATCTACCGCGCATTCTTTGCGCCGATGGGGATGAAGCAGGAACCGCTGCGCAACAGCAAAGGCCAGGTCACGCAGGCAGTTTTCGTCTTTACGAACATGCTTCGCAAGCTGATCAACGACGAAAAGCCCGAATACATCGCCGCGATCTGGGATACTTTCGAACCGACATTTCGACACGATTCCTATAGCGACTACAAGGCAAATCGTCAGGAAACGCCGCAGGACCTGCTCGATCAACTGCCGTATGTTGAAAAGGTCTGTCAGGCCTTTGGCATTACGAACATGCGGCTCGACGGCTACGAAGCAGACGACATCATCGGAACGCTCGCCAAGGAATGCGCCCGTAAAGGGATGCAGGCCGTGATCGTGTCGAACGACAAAGATCTGTGCCAGCTAGTCGAAGACCCGCACGTGATCGCGATGCGTCAGAACTCGACCAACGTAAAGCGAAAAGTTCCCGTTCCGCCGATCGAATGGTGCGACGAAGCGTGGGTGATGAACAAGTTCGGCGTGCCGCCGAGCAAGATCATCGACCTGCTCGGGTTGATGGGCGATTCGGTTGACAATATTCCGGGCGCTCCGGGCATCGGAGCCAAGGGTGCTCTGAAGATCGTGCAGGATTTCGGTTCTGCTGAAGAAGCGATGAAGCGGGCGGACGAAGTTTCGCACAAGACCTATCGCGAGAGCCTGCAGAACAATCAGGAGATCATTCGACAGTCACTCGAACTCGCAACCATTCACACTTCGGTACCCATCGACCTCGACCTCGAGGGGCTGAAAATGCAGGAGCCCGACCGGGCTTTTGCGTACGAACTATTCCGGGAGCTTGAATTTAAGTCCCTAACTACAGAGTTCGCCGGGGCAGCCGCGGCGAAAGCAGCCGTCGCGACCGCAAGCCCGGGCGGCAGTTTGTTTGACGGATTGAGCAGCGGAACCGCAGCTGCCGTGGAAACGAATTACTCCGTCGTCACCACGCGCAAAGATCTTGACAAGCTGATCCGACGGCTTTTCGAGGTCGAAGGATGGAGCTATATCGTCAACGACGCGCACGAGCGCTCGAGCTGCTACGACAAGCCCGCTCCGCTTGGCATCGGCATCGGGTTGGGCAATGGAGAGGCGTTCTATATCGACCTCGAAAAATTCGAAGGCGGGATCGACGCAGCCAAGAGGCCGCTGAAGGACATCTTTACGAATAAATTCATGGTCAAGGTCGGGTACGACCAAAAGCGAAATCTCGGCCCGTTAATGGCCCTCGGGATCGACCCGGTATCGGTAAAGGAAGACACGCTGGTCGCGGCATATCTGCTTGATTCCACGCGGGCGAGCTATCCGGTCGATTTTCTCGCGCAAGCATATCTCGACGCTGATCTGGCCTTGAGTGTTCCCTCAGAGATCGACGAATCCGCGTTTCGTACTGCCGAAAAAGCCGACATCATCGCCCGTCTCGCTCCCGTGTTACGCGGAAAGATCCTGGCCGCTGATCTCGAACGCGTTTACACCGAGATCGAGCTGCCGCTGATCCCGATCCTTGCCGAGATCGAGTTGGCGGGAATGAAAGTCGATGGTGACAGCCTGCGGACGTTTTCCGAGTTCATCTCTGAAAACCTCGCGGAACTTGAGAAGAAGATCTATGCGATCGCCGGCCGTGAATTCAATATTGGCTCGCCCAAGCAGGTCGGTGAGGTTTTCGGCGAGCTGAATATCGAGACGGGCCGCAAGACCGCGACGGGACAGATCTCGACCAGTCACGACGTGCTCGTCGATCTGGCAGAAACGTACGAGATCGCTCAGCACATCATCGACTATCGCGAACTCGACAAACTTAGGGCGACCTATGCCGACGCGCTCCCGAAATTGATCGCCGCGGACGGCCGCATTCACGGGGCTCTCAATCAAACGGTCGCCGCGACCGGACGATTGAGTTCAACCGAGCCAAACCTGCAGAACATTCCGGTCCGCACGGAACTCGGCCAGCGCATCCGCGAGGCGTTTATCCCCGAGAAGGGCAACAAGCTTATCTCGGCCGATTATTCGCAGCTCGAGCTTCGAATTCTCGCCCACATTACTCAGGACCCGCGAATGCTCGAGGCGTACAAGAATAACGAGGACATCCATTCGCAGACAGCACGATTGGTGTTTGGTGCGACCGACGAGAAAGACCTGAAGGAGAAACGGCGACTCGCAAAGATCGTAAACTTCGGCATCGCCTACGCTGTCGAGGCATTCGGGCTAAGTACGCGTGTCGGCATCAGCCGCGCTGAGGCCCGAAAGGTGATCGACGACTATTTCGCAACCTATAAAGGCATCCGCGAATACATGGACCGAATTCCCGAGGAAGCACGACGGCAGGGCTATATCGAAACGCTGTTCGGCCGTAAGCGATACTTCCCTTCTATAAACGACCGCAACTTTGCGGTTCGCTCTCGCGCCGAACGCGAAGCGATCAATATGCCGATCCAGGGAACAGCTAGCGACATCGTCAAGATCGCGATGATCCGGGTCAGCGATGCCCTCAAGGCCGACGGCCTTGCAACGAAGATGATAATGCAGGTTCACGACGAACTGCTGTTCGAAACGCCCGAGGCCGAGATCGACAAGGCGTCCGAGATCATCAAACGCGAGATGGAAGCCGCGGCGACTCTCGACGTGCCGCTGATCGTCGAGGTCGGCGTCGGTGACAACTGGATGAGCGCGAAGTAAAACGAAAGATCCCCTCTATGACCCTGCGAACTGAACAGAACATCGATCCTACCGATCTCGGCACCAACCGCACGAAGGTAAAACGGATACCAAAACGCGGTCGATATGATCGCGAGACCATCTACGGCATCCTCGATTCGGCGTTCTTGTGTCACGTCGGATTTGTCATATCCGGCCAGCCGTATGTGATCCCGACGGGTTTCGGCCGCGTCGGCGACGAGATCTATATTCACGGATCTGCGGCCAGCCGAATGCTGCGAAACCTGGCGGACGGTGTAGACGTTTGTGTGACGATCACGGTTCTCGACGGATTAGTGCTGGCCCGCTCGGCGTTCCATCACTCGATGAACTATCGTTCGGTCGTCATCCTTGGCCGCGCAGAGCTTGTGACCGAGCCGGCGGAAAAGGAAGCCGCTTTGCTCGCCATCTCCGAGCAGATAATTCCGGGACGTTGGGCCGATGTTCGGCCGCCGACTAAGAAGGAGCTAAAGGCTACCAGCGTTCTCCGGCTGCCAGTTACCGAAGCCTCTGCAAAACTTCGAACCGGGCCGCCGGTCGACGACGACGAGGACTATTCACTTCCCGTCTGGGCCGGGGTGCTGCCGCTCGAACAGCGAGAGGGAAAGCCCATCGCGGATGACCGGCTCGACGCGAAGATCGCCGTGCCGAGCTATCTCAAGAAGCGGCATCGTTGACCGCACCAGTTTCGCTTGATCGCAATTATGAGTAATTTTAGACATCTTCTTTTTCGATCGATTCTCCTGGTACTTATGTGTGTGGCGGCGTCAGGTTCGCTGCAGGCTCAAAGCAGCCACGGCGAGATCGCACCGGAATGGCAGACCAAAGCTGAATCCACGGACTACAAGCAGACGTGGCGTTACGATGAGACTATCGAGTTCTCGAAAAGACTCGACCGAGCTTCGACGCTGATCAAGTACGAGACTTACGGCAAGAGCGGCGAACTACGCGACATGCCGCTGCTGATTGCGGCGAGCGGCAATGCGTTTACGCCTCAGCTGGCACGGCGTCAGGGAAAAGCCGTGATCCTGGTGCAAGCGGGTATTCACGCGGGTGAGATCGATGGCAAGGATGCCGGGCTCGCTCTGTTCCGTGACATCGCAATCAGCAAGAAGTATCCGGAACTGCTCAAGAACTCCGTGATCCTATTCATGCCGATCTACAGCGTCGATGGGCATGAGAATTGGTCGGCATACAACCGCATCAACCAGAATGGCCCCGAAGAAATGGGCTTCCGCGCGAATGCAAGCAATCTAAATCTCAATCGCGACTACATGAAGGCCGACGCGCCGGAAACCCGTGCATGGCTCGAACTGTGGAACAAGTGGCGGCCCGACATCATGATCGATTGCCACGTTACTAATGGTGCCGATTTTCAGTACAACGTGACGTACGAATACGCACACCATCAGGAAGTTCATCCGGCGATCAGGCTGTGGATGGATGAGCATTTTGACGGCGTCGTCGTGCCAAAGGTCGAGGAAGAGGGCAACATCGTCACGCACTATGTCGAATTCGCAGGCCGCGAGGTCACTGGCGGTATTGCGACATTCATCGCTACCCCAAAATACGCGACCGGCTACACGCCGATCCGCAATCGGCCGAGCCTGCTGATCGAGACGAACGTTTACAAGACCTACAAGTCCCGTGTTCGCGGCACTTACGACGTGCTGCGACACTTTATCGAAGAGATCGGGAATTCCAAGTCGAGTCTTTTCGTCGCGAACGTCACCGCCGATACACAGACTATCGAACGAGGAAAAACCTTCGATCCTACTCGCGAATTCCCTCTCGCACTGAGCATCGACCGCACGAAATCGACGCCGCTCGCTTTCAAAGGCGTGAAATACACGATGGAGGACAGCAAGCTTTCCGGCGGCCAGCGGATCATCTACGGCACCGAGCCGATGGAGATCACGATACCGCGTTACGACACCGCCCGCGTCTCGACGTCGGTCGCTCCACCGCTTTACTACATAATCCCGCCGCAATACGCCGACGCGATCGAGTTGCTTAAACTGCACGGGCTGCGGTACACGACGCTAAAAGAGCCGCTTACGACCGAGATCGAAACCTATCAACTCTCCGAACCGCGATGGGGCACGAGTTCATTCGAAAATCGCGTCACGCTCACGGCAAAACAAACTCCGGTCAAAGAAACGCGGACATTCCTCGCCGGTTCGGCACTCGTCCCGCTCGATCAGGAAGGCGCAGGAGTCGCGATACATTTGTTAGAACCCAACGGGCCGGATTCGCTGCTCTTTTGGGGCTTTTTCAACTCGATCTTCGAGCAAAAGGAAGGCGGCAGCGGCTACGTCCTCGAAAAACTCGCCCGCGAGATGCTTGAAAAAGACCCGAGCCTGCAGGAGGAATTCGACCGCCGGCTGCTCGATCCAGCGTTTGCCCGCAGCCCGCAGGCCCGGCTGCGATTCTTCTATGAAAGATCGCCGTACTACAAGGCCCAGAAGATCGGGGTTTATCCGATCGGCCGGATCGTAAAACCCGTGGAGGTTAAGTAGGAAAAAAGGCGAGCCAAGATCGACTCGCCCATACTCGGTTTGGCTCAGACGTGAAGCATCGACCCCTCGTCGGGGTATACGCTCGCCCGCTACCTCGACGGGTAACCCTTTATCAACACGAAGCCTCGCCCTCCGCTTTGAGAATTCTGCGACCAAGTCGCCGGATCGGAGTCGAGGATCGTGTAGGTGCCTGCCGGGAGAACAGCGTTCGGGTTTAGCTGCCAATAGGCGTTACGAACTCCGCCTTGTCCGGGCAAACCTTCAGCCGTCCATGGACCGTAGACCTTGCCTCTCTCGTCGCGGAATCCGATGGTACCGGGCCGGGTAGTTCCTTTCCCGCTGTTCCAATGATACGTTTGAACGAGCGTGATCATGTACGGCCGAGTTAGGCTGAAGGTGGTCGTTGAACTCGGGCCGTTCCCAACTCCATAGATATTTCCAACCTCGAAAATGACCGATTCGACGCCCGGCATTGCCGGTTCGTTGTTTCCGGCGCCCGTACCGGCGTCGTTTCCCTTGCCGGTTCCTCTAAGAGTCAACCCGCGCAGGACGAAGCCGGGGGCGTGGCCATACCATTTTTCCGCCCGTGTATCGACGTAGTCGAACTTAACTGCCGTCACATTTCCAGGCTGACGCAGGTCAAAGGTAACCATGTATCTATCCGTGCCGATCGCGGCCGATCCCGGACGCTGGTGTTTAGGACCCACGCCGTAATTCCACTCCGCGGTGTGGATCCCGGCCTTAATATCGAATGTCTCACTGCCGGAACTCTTGATCACGGTCATTCGCGCGGTCGTCGCTCCTTGGGCAACATACGTCGCATCGTCGAGGTTTGTGACGATCGTGACCGCAGAAGTTTCGAAACCAGCCGAAAACGGAACAGTGAACGTCAATCGCTCGTTATCCGTCGACTTTAGTCTGACATAAGAACCATCATCGACCGGGATCGATCGGATCTCGTGTGGGTTGCCCTTCTTGCCGCCGATCACACTTAGATCGGCCGGGTAGAACGCCGAACCCGCAGGCGAGTCGACCGGCTTCTGTGACGAGACCCTTGCGAGGTTTTTCTTGGCGACATCGTTTTCGGGATTCAGTTCGAGAGCCTTCTTATAATCAGCAATAGCTCCGCGAATATCATCGAGTCGTTCCTTGGCGAGGCCTCTGTTATTGAAAGCAGCACTGCTCGTTGGCACGGCTCGAATATAGCGATCATAATCCGACAAGGCTCCCGAATAGTCCTTCGTGTTTATCCGTGCAAGCCCGCGATATGAGTAAGAATTCGCATAATTGGGCTCGATCCTGATCGCATGATCAAAATCTGCTGCAGCCCCAGCGTGGTCCTTTAGCTCGGCTTTCGCGAGGCCGCGGGTGAGGTAGGCCTGATAGCTTTCCGGAGCAAGTTCGACCGCCTTGTTAGCGTCGGCAAGAGCCGCAGGAAGATCGGAATTACCTCGGTGAACGATACTTCTAAATCGATAAGCCTCGGAATTCTTAGGATCGACGGCGATCGCCCGATCAAAATCCTTAAGGGCCGCACTCGGATCGCGAAGACTTCGATTCGCATTGCCGCGACCGATATAAGCGTCCGCGGCCTTCGGATCAGCCTGGATGGCCTTGTCAAAAGCTTCTACAGCTTCCTTGAATTTTCCGTCGGCCTGGAGCTGTTTACCTTGTTCGATGAACGCGTTGGCCTCGGGGTTAGAGCTGGAGATAGCCGTTCCGCCGATCCCATACTTAGCGACATAGTCATCCCACGAGTGGCCACCCGTCGCCATTGCCCGTTCGAGCTCTTTGTACTGGGCATCGACTGGCGACACCTCTCCGTTCATCTTTTCGAGGCGGCTATCAACGAATTCCTTCCATGCGGCATCGCCGCCGGCGAGAGCTTTGCGCATCTCTTCGACCTCGATGCCCTCTGGCGTATTCTGGTAGCCGAGCCTCTTTAGCGTGTTCTCTACCTCCGCCCGCCATTTTGCATCGGCCGCGGCCCGATCCGCTTCGATCTGCTCCTGCGACGGCCCAAAGCTGCCCGAAAGATAACACCCTCGGTGGCCGCCACCCATCGAATATCGGCCGTCGAGATTGACGGCAAAACCGCCGGTTCGGGCTCCCTCGGGTATCGGCACAGAAACGCTGAAATTCTGAGGATTTCCGTTGCTGCCCTCATTCTTGAGATAGAACTTCTTCTCCTCTTTCTTGTCGCCGGCCCAGACACTGATCGAAACATCTGCTCCGTATCCGCCGACGCGGACAGTTCCGGAGACGGTCAGCGAGCCCGTACCGAGAACACCCTTTAACCCTCGGCGGATAGTAAATCCCTCGGAATCCTTCGTTTCCTGAACCGTTGCACCACTCACGTTGTAAGTGATCTTAAGCCCGTTGAACGGATCTCCGGCCGGAAACGAATTACCTGACGGCGCCGGAGGTCGCATGTCATAGCCGGAACCAGCGTAATAGTTGTCCATCCACGGCTCGACCCGGCCAAACGCCCGCTCGAACCAATTGCGCGGCCGAAATGGGCCCGAATTCAAGTACTCGCGGATCCGCTCCATATTCGGGTTAGGTGGCGGATCGACCGGTATCAGTCCACGCTCATCTAACTGGCGCAGCATTAGGGACTGGGCGAGATTGAGATCCATCGTCCTCTGCTCGCGCAGATAACGCATGAATGCCGCCCAGAAAGGATTCGGCCTTGGTGTTTCGGGCCAGCGGCGCGAACTGATCAGGAACCGGATCGTCGCCAGCTCGGCTGAGCTCAACGGCTGATTTGCGCGACGTTTTTCCTGGACGTAGTCATAGAATTTTTGCTGCATCGGCAGCATGCCGCGGTATCGGTAACCGGGACGCCCCTCCTTGCCCGCCGACCAATCGAACTTATCGGGGTCGGGAATGAATTGCGTCCAAGGCCGTCCCGGTATCACCTGGTCTTGCGGTAATGTGTAAGTGCCCTGCTGAACTTGGGCAAATTGCATTCCGGGAAGGAAAAAAACAAAACCTAGCAGAAAGATCGATATTCTAAATGCTCTCATAAGATCACCTCTGGTGTTTGTGAGAGCCGCATCTTCGTGGAACCTGTGCTCCGATGCAAAACACGCTTTACCTTAGAATTAAGCAAAGCCCGTGCCGAATATTGCTTTGGTCGTAAGTGGTTAAGATACTGGACTTTGTGGTGGTTATGCCCGTGTCCAAACTTAAGTAGGTCGATCGTCGCCACACTCCAGCGCGACATTTTCCGCACTCCTTCGCTAAACGAGCTAAGTGCGGCCGCTAAGATTACCGGGAGAATTCTCGTGCCAGTAGCTGAGGCAACCCGAAGGAGTGTGACGGTGATTTAAACTGGAGAGATTCTTGGTGGAGATGAGGGGGATCGAACCCCTGACCTCGGCATTGCGAACGCCTTGGGAAGGGTTACCGATACTCTGAAAGCCCTGTATTTACTGAGTTTTTCCAATAAAACACGCTCGGGCGTTGGTGCAATAACGTGAAATATCTGAACTCGTGATCCTGCCACTTTTTCTTCTCACTTGATCCTTCCCAGCGGCGTTTTAGACCGGGTCGGCACGCGGGACGTAGACGATGGCCTCGTTGAAGTATCCGGCGACGCTTTCGTTGCTGATGCGGTAGACGTACGTGCGGTTGAAGTTATCGGGCACGACGGTGTCGTCGTAGGTGATCGTCGAATCGGACACGCTGTCGACGTACTCGAACGACCCGCCGTAGAGTGCCCGCTCGATGATGTTGCTGCCGGTGCCGCTGTTGTTGGTCCAGTCGAGTGTGACGGTGTCGACGTCGTCGAAAACGGCGGTCAGGCCGCTCGGCGGCGATCCGACGTCGCTGGCGAGTCCGCTGACGACGACCGAGAGTTCGTTTGAGAATCCGGCGATGCCATCCTGCTGGATCGATCCCGCACTATCGCCTCGGCACGTCGCTGCGTTTCGATCCGGCCGAGGTCGAGCAGTTTTTTCGCGTCGAGCCGAAAGGCTCCGCACCAAAACGCCGCCCGTCGATCGTCAACAGCCCTGGCCGCTTTGCAGAGAGGTTAGGTCTATGACACACTCATCGGGCACCAACACTCGGGCATAGGAGGATTTGACTATGTCCGTTTTACAAGACAAAAAGACCGGTCGTTTATTCATTCAGTTCATGTTTCGCGGTGAGACCGTCAAGCGACGGCTCCCCGCCGGAACGACGCGGGCCCAGGCTCAACAGCATGAAACGAAGCTGAAAAACGCCCTTTACTTCAACAATTCCGGAGACGACCGTGCCGAGAAGCCTGTCGTGTTCTGGGAATCATTCGTCGATAAAGTGTATCTCGAATACGTAGCCGCCAATCAGTCAGCCGACTCGCTAGATAAGGCGATAGTGATCTGCAAAGCCTCGATGCCGTTCTTTCGAGGCAAGGCCATCGCCGAGATAAAGCCTGCAGATGTCGAAGGGTTTAAGACGGCCCGGATGAATACGCCGACGCGGCACGGCCATCGCCGGAAAGCCTCGACCATTCACCGCGAGATGTCGATCATTTCGAGGGTCTTCTCCATGGCCGTTAAGAACGATCTCTGCAGCTATAACCCGTGCAGCCGGATCGATCTGCCCAAGTTCGACAATGTGCAGGATAAGGTCATGGAGGTGGCGGATTGGGACCGTTTCTTTCGAGGATTCCGGAATTCGCTGCAGCGTGACATCTGCAAGGTCGTGCTGTTCACCGGCCTGCGTCAGAACGACGTGCTCGGGCTCAGCAAGGGTCAGGTGAATTGGCAGACCGGGCAGATCGTGCTCGTGCAGGGCAAGACCAAGCGAAAGGTCCGGATCGACATGAACGAGACCGTGCGAGAGATACTCGAGGCCCGTGTCTCAAACGGCAGCGACTTGTTCTTTCCGAGCTATCGGACCGGCAACCAGATGAAGAGCATCAAGTACGGTATCCGATACGCCTGCATACGTGCTGGCCTTTCAGAGACGTTCACGATCCGCGATCTGCGGCGTTCGTTCGGCACCATGCTGCACGAGCTTGGCTACGACGACGCCACGATCGCCGGGCTCCTCGGCCATTCCGACATGCGGTCGATACATCGCTACAAACGCGGCACAGCCATCAAAAAAGAGGCGGTCATGAATCTGGAAAACTTCGCAAAGTCTGCCAAAATTCATGCCACCCCTTCGAATGACAGTTCAGCCACCCCAGCTAAACCGTTGAAAACATTGGTGGAGATGAGGGGGATCGAACCCCTG
>JBGTSR010000004.1:0-324189 GCA_041940165.1 Acidobacteriota bacterium | reverse complement strand
GCGGCCGATCGGTACCATGGCGTCGATAGCCTTGAGACCGGTCTGAAGCGGCTCTTTCACCGGCTGACGGTCAATGATGCCCGGAGCGATACTCTCGACCGGATAGAACGTATCGGTAACGATGTCGCCCTTGCCGTCGATCGGGTTACCAAGAGCGTCGACCACACGGCCGATCATCGCGTCGCCCACAGGAACGCTCATGATCCGCTTTGTACGCCGGGCCTCGTCGCCCTCTTTGATCTTTTGGAAATCACCGAAAAGCACCGCACCGACCTTGTCTTCCTCAAGGTTGAGTGCCAGGCCGCGCACGCCGTGGTCGAACTCGAGCAGTTCGCCGGCCATTACCTTTTCCAGGCCGTAGATCTCGGCGATACCGTCGCCGACCTTGATGACGGTGCCGACCTCGGCAACGGTCATCGACGCGTCAAAGTTCTCGATCTGTGCACGAATGATCTCGTTGATCTCGTTCGCTTTTATGCTTTCCATATTTGGTCTTTGGCCTTTGGGTTTTGGCCTTCGAAAACCGAAGACCTAAGCCCGAAGGCCTTCCTATCCGTTAACTAATTGTTCCCTAAGATTCTCTAATTTCGTCCGGACCGAGCCGTCAAAGACGGTCGAACCGATACGCGTGACCGCGCCGCCGATCAGGTCGGGGTCGATCTCAAACTTGATATTCACCTGACGGCCCGTGATCTTTGCGAGGCTCGTCTCAAACTCGGCTTTCTCGGTCGCGGGCAATTCCCGGGCAGACGTAACAGTCACCGAAACGACGCCGCTGCGTTCCTGCAGCACCTGTGCGAACCGATCGCTGATCTCGGCGATCTCGCCGATGCGGCCGTTTTGCAGAAGGACCTTGAGAAAATTGCCTGTCGTTTTCGTTGGTTTCGCCTTAGCGATCAGCCCGTCCAGGACCTTTACTTTCTTGTCGTGGTTGATCGCGGGGTTGCTGAAAACAGCACGCAGGTCTTGGCTCTCGATAAACAGGCGTCCGAGGCCTTCGAGTTCGGCTTTGACGACAGGAGCGTTGCCGCCGGCAATAGCTGCGTCGGCGAGTGCGGTCGAATATCGGCGGGCGATGGTTTCGTTGCTCATTCTAGTTAAGCCCTCCGATCTCTTGAATGCTTGCCTTGACGAGCTTGACGTCGCTCTGTGCATCAAGGTCCTTGCGGAGCTTTGCCTCGGCTAGACGGATACTCTCTTCCGCCGAGTAACGACGAAGATCGGCCTTGGCCAGAGCGGTGAGACGTGTGAGTTCCGCTTCATTCTGCTGACGCAGACGTTCGACCTCGACCGCGGTAGCTTCGGCGATGCGGTTCGCTTCGAACGCCGCTTCCTCCTCGGCCCGCTTCAGGATGTGTTCTTTTTCGTTCTCGAGCTGTGCGAGTTTGGCCTCGGCCGCGGTGAGTTTTTCGAGGGCGGCCTTTTTCTCTTCTTCAGCTTTGATGAGTTCGGCGCGGATCTGCTCGCGTTTTGCCTTAAAAGCCTCAGAGAGCGGCTTTTTGGTCAGATAGATCATGATCCCGACGAAAAGCGCGAGATTAATGAACTTCCAAAGCTCAAAGCCGGGAATGTTAAAGATGGTGTCATACACGCCACCGCCGCCACCGGCGAATAAGATCAGAGATGTCGCAAAAGCTAACATACTTTCGTGTGACCGGGCTGACTTAGCGACGTGCAGCCATTCGGTCGAAAACTATTTCTTCAAAATACTCGCCGCGATGCTGTCGGCCATTTTCTCGGCTTCGGCGCCGATCACCGTTTTCGCTTCGGTTGCCTCTTTGTTGATCTGGCTGCGTCCGGCCTCGTATTTTGTCGAGATCTCGGTCTTGACGGCACTAAGCTCGTCGGCACGCTTTGCGTTCGCCGCGGTCTGGCTCGCCTCGATCAACTCGTAGCCGCTTGAGCGGGCCGCGAGCAATTCCTGATTGTAATGAGACTCTTTCTCCTGAACGCTCGCGAGTATCTCGACCGCTTCGCTCGAATGCCCGCCTTTGTTCTTTTCGCGGGCCTCGATGACCTTATTCAGCGGCTTGTAGAGCGTCCGGTTGAGGACGTAGATCATGATCAGAATGAGCCCGATGTGGATAAACATCGTGCCATCCGGAAAGAGTTGGATAGATTCGGCGAAAGCCAGAACGAACATATACTAATGTCGGCGATGTTAATCCAGTATTACTGGCCTTCGGCGCCGGATTCTCAAAACTTCAAATCTATCACGCGCCGTTTTTACGGGTCAAGGACGCGCCGAGCGCTCTTTTGTTGAGTCGATGAAGGCCGTGCGGCTTGCTATGATTGCAGTGACTGATGACATGCGAACGACTGCTCCGCAAAACCGAACACTGGCAATTGATCGCGGAGAAATGACGCGGCTCGCAAAGGCTATCCTTCGTCCGCGCAAGTCGGCGGAACTATCTTCGATCGAAAACGCCATCGTACTCGGTGATTGTTTGAAACTGCTCGGACGGCTCGGTCAAAGGCGATTCGATCTTCTGTTCGCAGACCCGCCTTACAACCTGACTAAACGGTTTGGAAAAGAGAAGTTTACACAAGGCTCGGACGACGAGTACGAGACGTGGCTGGACTCGTGGTTCAAACTCTGCGTTCCGCTGGCGAAACCGACGGCTAGCATTTATATATGCGGCGATTGGCGGTCTTCGTCGGCGATACAGCGGGTCGGTTCGAAGTATTTCACGCTGCGAAACCGCATTACATGGGAACGCGAAAAGGGCCGCGGTGCCAAGGCTAACTGGAAGAACGCTGCCGAAGACATCTGGTTCTTTACCGTGTCTGATGAATTCACATTCAATCTCGACGCCGTAAAACAGCGCCGCCGCGTGCTCGCTCCATACCGTGAGAACGGCAAGCCCAAGGACTGGAACGAAGACGGCAAGTACCGCGACACCCACCCTTCGAACATCTGGACGGACATCACCGTGCCGTTCTGGTCGATGCCCGAGAATACCGATCATCCGACGCAAAAACCCGAAAAACTTCTAGCTAAGATACTGCTCGCGTCTACGAACGAAGGCGATCTCGTCCTCGACCCTTTTGCCGGCAGCGGCACGACGGCTGTAGTCGCGAAGAAGTTAGGCCGAAGTTTCGTCGCGATCGAATCGGACGAACAGTATTGCCTTCTCGCCGCAAAACGCCTCGAAATGGCGGAGAGCGACCGGTCGATACAGGGCTTTAATCATGGGGTCTTCTGGGAACGCAATTCACGCTAAGCGCGCCGTGCTAGAATTCTGGAAATCATGAAGATCGCGACCTGGAACGTAAATTCGATAAACGTCCGCATTCCGCAGTTGGTCGAATGGCTGCTGGCGGCTCAGCCGGATGTCGTTTGTGTGCAGGAGACCAAAACGATCGACGAGAATTTTCCCGAGGTCGTGCTGGAGGAGGCCGGTTATCAGTCGGCCTTTACGGGGCAAAAGGCATATAACGGCGTCGCTATTCTGTCGAAGTTTCCGATCGAGGATGTTCAACTCGGCTTTCCCGAGGATGATGACGAAGCCCAAAAACGGATGATCGCCGCAACGGTGAAGGGCATTCGCATCGTCAATACTTACGTTCCGAATGGCTCGGAGCTCGGTTCGGACAAATTCGCATACAAGCTCGACTGGGTACAGCGGCTGCGGCACTACTTTGACGAAACGTGCGATTCGGCGGGCGACGTGCTGCTTTGCGGCGATTTCAACGTTGCGATGGAGGCCGAAGACGTCTGGAACGCCGGCGCGTATGCAGGCCGCCTTCACTTTTCCTTGCCCGAACGCGCGGCGATGCATTACGTCAAACAGTTTGGCCTGACTGACATCTATCGAAAGCTGAACGGCGACGTTCGCGAATTTTCGTGGTGGGATTACCGTGCCGGTGCGTGGCAAAAGAACCACGGCCTGAGGATCGACTACATTTGGGTCTCGACGTCACTCGCCGACAAAGCCACCTCGTGCTTGATCGATAAAACGCCGCGATATCTAGATCTTCCGAGCGATCACGCACCCGTGATCGCGGAATTCTCAATATAGGTGAACTATGGCAGATCTCGACTTGGAAATATCAGAAACACAGTACGAAAAGCTTGTTCGAGCATCCGAAAAAGAAGGGAACAGCCTTCGCGACGAGATCTTGTTATTGCTGAATCGTTCATGCGGTTCTCCTTGCGACGACGCCGAGCTGTTGAGGTCAAGGGCCGCAGTAGAACTTTCTCGCTGACACCTATGAACGGGGATCTTTTCGATAAACACCTCACCACGGCCGAGATCGAGGCGGGAATGCCGCGGGTGCTCGATTCGCCGGCGGACAACGGTGTTCTTGAGATGATCGTCCGTCGGCCGAAGGTTAACGGGCGCGAAGTGATCGAGAACGGCGAGCTCGATATCGAAAACGGCCTCGTAGGCGACAACTGGCTGACGCGCGGCAGTTCGCGGATGGACAACGGGCTTGGGCATCCGGAAATGCAGCTTAATGTGATGAATTACCGCTTTGCGGCGCTCATAGCGGGCAGCCGCGAACGCGTTCCGCTCGCCGGAGACCAGCTCTACGTCGACCTCGACCTGAGCCGTGAGAATCTGCCGATCGGCACGCGTCTCTCGATCGGCGAAGCCGTCATCGAACTTACCTCTATACCGCATCTCGGCTGTAAGAAATTCGTCGAGCGATTCGGGCTCGACGCGATGAAATTCGCCAATTCTGATTTCGGCCGAAAGCACAATCTTCGTGGTGTGAATGCGAAAGTGATCGTGGGCGGTCGCATAAGGACATGCGATGGGATCAAGAAATTAAATAGCGGAGAACTTTAATGCGTAAAACTCTCATTACATCATTGGTTGCGACACTGTTATTCGGCCTCACGGCGTCCGCGCAGGAAACGACGGAAGCGTCGGCTTCGGCGGCGCATAAAAGCAGCTATCAGCGATTGCTCGAAACGCCGGGCAGCGTCGTGATCGCAAAGAAGTTTCCGGTCGGCGACCCTAAGTTCGGGCTCTCGGCGACAGTATCGTACCGGATCGACTCTCCGGCCGAGCGAATTTACACGCTCGACGGCGGCACCACGATGTCGGTCGACATGGAGAAAGTGCCCAAGCTCATCAGCGACCTCGAAGCCTTTAACACACAGATGAGGGCCGCCGAAGGCAAGGACGGCGAGAACGTCTTCTATCGCTACTCGGACAAGTTCTGGGTAAATTTCTATTCGTATCAGGACGATAAGAACAAGTCGCAGCAAACTCTTTACTTCAATCCCGGCCGGTTCGAGGGCCAGGGCAAAGGCACCGAAAAGACCCTGACCGAGTACATCGACGCCCTAAAGGCCGGCCTGACAAAGCTGCAGGACCTACAAAGGCGAACACCATGATAGTGTAAGAAGTACTGGGGCCGATGAAGATCGCGACGTGGAATATTAACGGCATTTCGTCGCGGCTTGACCATGTGATCAAGTGGTCGCTCGACGCACGGCCGGATGTGTTGTGTCTGCAGGAGACAAAGGTCGTCGATGAGAAGTTTCCGTCGGCGAAGCTTCGAGCCGTAGGCTTTCCGCATATCGTCGCCCTGGGTGAAAAGGCCTACAACGGCGTCGCGATCTTGTCGCGTCATGAGTTGGAAGATATCCAACTGAATTTTCCCGGCGATCCGGCGGACGCTCCGAAAAGATTGATCGGTGCGACGGTCAACGGCATTCGACTCGTAAACGTTTACATTCCCCACGGCACAAAGTTCGGATCGGACAAGTTTCACTTCAAGCTCAACTGGATCGCCCGGCTTCGCACGCTCTTTGACGAAAGCTATTCGACGGATCAGGACGTTCTGCTGTGCGGCGATCTGAACGTGGCACCGCACGAGCTTGACGTCTGGAATCCTTCGCTATGGCGTGACAAGATGCATTTCTCAAAGCCCGAACGCGAAGCCATCATGGAACTCAAGAAATGGGGCTTCGTCGACCTCTTTCGCCACATCAACGGCAGCGAAAGCGACTATTCGTGGTGGAGCAACTTTCATCACGATTTTGAGAAAGACCGCGGGCTTCGCATCGACCACCTGTGGGCTTCCGAGCCGCTCGCCGAGGCGTGCACCGACTGCTGGATCGACCGCACACCCCGCGGCTGGGAACGCCCGAGCGACCATGCTCCGGTCGTAGCGGAATTGGGCGTTTAGGTTTAGAATCCACTCTAATAGCTATGAAGAACTTTGAGGTCCTCGAACGCGCACTACAACTGCCCCCAGAGGAGCGGTCGCTCATCGCAGACGGCTTGCTCAGAAGTCTCGATGTTCCGGACCCGCGGATCGATGAGGTGTGGCTGGACGAGGCCGAACGAAGGCTGAAGGCGTACCGCGAAAATCGGCTAACGGCCGTCGACTTCGATGAGATATTTCCCGCCAAGTAGATGCGAATTCGCTTCTCGTCAATAGCCCTTGAGGAACTAAACGATGCTGCGAGTTATTTGGATCTGCAGTGGGAAGGACTTGGTAACCGATTTCGCGAAGAAGTTAGATTGACGGCATTGAGGATCCGGAACCATCCTTATGCTTGGGCAGTCGAACGAGGCGATGTTCGGCGTTGTTTGGTAAACAAGTTTCCGTACAAGTTGCTTTACTCGATCGAGAGCGACCATATTTTTGTCATCGCGGTCGCCCATCAACACAGAGAACCTGAATATTGGATCGATAGGAGGCCCAGCTGATCTATGAGTTCACGAGTGTTTATCACGGTGATGGTGTGCGTACTTGCCGCAACCTCTGCTATTGCGCAGGCCAAACGATTTACTACATCGGGATACTTTGCCGGCATCGAGATGACGAGCAAGGAATCGGGCGATTATGGCGGCATCTCGATCTATCTGACGCAGACAGCTGACAAAACGTACGTATTTTTCCTCGAGGCAGCGGGCGACTACATGACGCCAAAGCTCGTCGAGGCGAAGATGAGCGGCAGAGACATGCGGACGATCGAATTCTCGATCCCCGACGATGACGGGGAACGCAAATTCAAGGGTACGGTCACCGCCGCGAATCTCGTCCTGACCGAGAACGGAACAAAACACACGCTGAAACGCAAGTGCGCACCGACCTACAGCGACATCGCCATCAGCAAGGAATCGGGCGACGCGGGCGGAACCGAGGTCTTCCTGACCGACGCGGGCGGCACGTGGTATGCGGTCGTCAGCGTCGCCGAGGGCGAGATCGGCAAGCCGACGCTCGTCGAGGCCGCGGTTACCGGCAAGAATTTCGATAAGGTGGCCTTTACTCTCAAAGGCGACGGCTGGGAGCGGAAGCTGACTGGAACCAGGAAGGCCTCGGCCCTAACGCTCGTTGAGGAAGGCACGCGCTTCGTACTGAAGTCCAAATGTTATCAATAAAACGTCTGATCATGGCCGCGGTCGTTTTGGTCGCAGCTTTCCTAATTCCCGCGACCGCTCAGAAGGCCGATACAGGTTTTCTCGACCGATCCGTCGCCGTCGATAAACAAGAATATCGCTACCAGGTATTTATTCCGCGCGGGTTTACGCGTTCGCGCAAATGGCCCGTGATCCTCGCTCTGCACGGCGGCGGCGAATACGGCGATGACGGAGTGCGGCAGACCTCGGTCGGGATCGGTACGGCTATCAGGCGAAATGTCTCTCGGTTTCAAGCTATCGTCGTTATCCCACAAGCCAAGGCGAACGGCCAGCCCGGCTGGCAGCTCGACGGAGGCAAAGCGGCAATGGCTGCGCTCGACAAGTCTCTGCGCGAATTCAACGGCGATCGAAACCGCGTGATCCTGACCGGATATTCAGCGGGCGGCAACGGCAGCTGGTTTTTGGCGTCGAGATATCCGGAAAGGTTTGCTGCCGTCGTCGTGGTCTGCGGCTTTGTGTCGCAGTTCAAAAGCCCTAGCAACGGTATCGAATACCCTGCCGTTGCCGACGGCGACGATCCGCACATGGCCGTCGCAAAAAAGGTCGCCAAACTCCCGATCCGCATGTATCACGGCGGTGCCGACGATATAGTCTTGCCCGACGAATCCCGAAGAATGGCCGCCGCCCTAAAAACCCTCGGTGCAAATTACGAATACTTCGAACTCCCGCGCGTTAACCACAACGCCTGGGACCCGGCCTACAACGACGCAAGTCTGATCGAATGGATGCTGAAACAGAAACGGCCCTAGCTCTGGCGGCGTTTTAGCAGCTCACGGACGCGTCGGAACAGGTGAGGCAAGAGGCCGATAGTTTTCAGCCGAGAGCCGCTCGCAAACGTCGTCGTCATCTTTTTGAACGCATGGACGGCGGTTTGCGAGTATGGCATCCACCATGCGTCGGGCAGGTGCGACATTCGGTTTGTGTGAATGTGCTGCGGTTGGACGAGTTCCATCAGGCCTTCGAGGCCGTGCGTACGTCCGCGGCCAGAGTTCTTGAATCCGCCCCATGGAGTCTGGCCGATACCATGCGTGTAGAGCACCTCGTTGATACAGACCGAACCGGCTTCGATCTGCTGGGCGACACGCTTCCCTTTTTCATAGTCACGCGTCCAAACGCTCGCCGTCAGGCCAAATTCGCTATCGTTTGCAAGGCGGATCGCTTCTTCCTCGGTCCTGAATGTCGCTATCGGCAGGGTCGGGCCAAACGTCTCTTCGCGCATTGCACGCATTTCGTTCGTCGCACCGGTGATGACGGTGGGTTCGAAGAAAAGCGTTTTTCGTGCCCCGCCAGTTTGTGAGGTCGCGAGACCATCAACCACCCCGCCCGAAGCGGGCACCCCTCCTGTCCAGGAGGGGAGTGTCTCGCGATTCCCCTCCTGGACAGGAGGGGTGGCAGCCGCTTCGGCTGACGGGGTGGTTGATACCGCCGCGCCCAATTCAACACTGCGATTACCTCCGGTCTCGATCTTGGCCCCATCGACGATAAACTGTGCGACGTGGTCCTCGACGATCTTGATCTGCCGTTCCGAAGACATCGCGCCGATCGAGACATTAGGCCGATCGCCTAAACCGACCTTTAGTTCTTTCGTTCTTTCTACGACCTTTCGAGTCAGTTCTTCCGCGACGGACTCGTGAACATATAGCCGCTCGACCGACGAGCAAGACTGGCCCGCGTTGCAAAATGCGCCCCAAACCGCCGCACTCGCGGCGAGTTCGAGATTGGCGTCCTCGAAGACGATCATCGGGTCTTTGCCGCCGAGTTCTAGGACGGTCGAGGTCAGATTTGGCGCGGCCGCCGCTGCGATCTTCTTCCCGGTCGCGACCGAGCCGGTGAACATTATCTTGTCCGGAGCGGCCTCGACCAGCGCGGCTCCGGTCGAGCCATCGCCTGTTACTATCTGCACGCAGTCCACCGGGAAACCCGCTTTCTCAAATATCTCGCCGATCTTAAGCCCAATGAACGGAGTAAGTTCCGAAGGCTTGATAACAACCGTGTTGCCGGCCATCACAGCCATTACCGCTTCGCCGAGCGGGATCGAGAACGGATAGTTCCAGGCCGGGATGATACCGACAACGCCGAGCGGTTTGTAGATGATCCTCGAAGAGCGGCCGAGAAGTGCGTAGAGCCCGATGCCGATCTTTCGCGGGCGAAGCAGCTTTTCCGCATTGCGTGCAAAGTACTGCATCAGGTCGAGCACCGGAGCGATCTCCATCGAAAGTGCTTCGGCAACAGGCTTGCCCGACTCGAGTGAGATCAGCGATGCGATCTCGTCGGTCTCGGCGAGGATAACTTCGCGGGCCGCCATCACGAGTTGCTTTCGTTCGGCAAACGACGTTCGGCGCCAATTTTCGAATGCCTTTCGGGCCCGTTTCACCGCGGCCTCGACCTCTTCGTGACCGGCGATCGGCACGCGGCCGATCTCTTCGCCCGTCGCGGGGTTATAAGAGATGATCGCGTTTGATTGTGCTGGCAGAACCGCGCCCATTTTTATCCGGCGAAAGGCCGGCTCGTTCATTTTCGGTAAAATTCAGCCTTGAGTTCGTGGAGCCGCTTTAGTTTTTCGTCCAGGTCGTCGTAAACGCTGACGGCATCTATAGCAGAATCAATATAATCCCAATCAAGATCATTCTGGCGGATAATGACCGTTTCAATATCGATCCAATCTTGCGCACGCCCTGCAAACGTTTTGAAAATAATGAGATCTTCGGCCGAACAGACTTTCAGCCTTACGTCTTTGGTAAACTGTTGATAGCTTGATCGCCGTAGCGCATCGCTGACGTCACTCAGGCCTCCTAGCGTCAGATCTATCCCGATGCCGCTTTTCGTATACATCGGCAAGACACGGTTGGTAAGAGCAAACTGATCTGCGTCGCTGAATTTTGGATCAAATCTGGAAAGCAGCGTGGAAATAAATTCCGGTTCGTTTTTGAGATTCGTGAAGACGGTAAGATCGATATCGTCAGTCAATCGATTCCTGCCCCAGACCTGAACAACCAAACCGCCCATGAAGAAAAACTCAAATCCCTCTTCTTCAAGAAAGGCCTGGAGCTTTGCGGCTTCGTTTACAAGTTCGGTCATTTTTTGTCGATCCCAAGAAAGATCCGAGCGGCCTTCGACAGAGGTACGGTTTCCTTGGGGAACGGATCGGCTATCGCCATCTCAAACAGCCCATCGAACCGTGCGATCGCCTTGACAGTGTCAGACTCTCTGATCTCTAGACGCCGGATCTCCTCCAGCTGGGCAGCACCGCGCTCGAAGCCGCGTTTCCATCGGATCAGATCTGGCAAGTCTTCTTCTTTCACGTTTCTCAACCGTTTAATGCCTTTTCGATCACGCGGTAGCTAGCATCTATCGCCTCGGACAGTTTCTCGGGCTCGGTGCCGCCGCCTTCGGCCATGTCGGGTTTTCCGCCGCCGCGGCCCCCGACTATTGGGGCGATCTCGCGAATGACGTCGCCGGCTTTTACCTTTCCGGTCAGGTCATTTGAGACGCGGACGATGATTCCGACCTTGCCTTCGTCTTTTCGACCGAGAACGACCACACCTGACTTGAGCCGGGCGAGGAGCGTGTCGGAAAGCTGCCGAGTGGCGTTGCCGTCCAGGCCTTCGACGATACGGCCGACGACTTTTACGCCGTTGATCTCGCGAGCTTCGTCGCCATCGGATGACGAGCCATTGCCAAGCGAACCGGTCGCGATCTTGAGCTTGAGATCGTCCATCTCCTTGCGGGTCCGCTTTAGCTCTTCCTGCAAACGCTCGATCGCATTCGGCAGATTGTCGCGTTGCGTTTTCAGCGCGCCAAGACTGGCGTCGATAAGCCGCTCGTCTTCGCGAAAACGCGCAAAAGCATCAAATCCGGTGATCGCACGAATTCGCCGTACGCCCGATGCGATCGCTTCGTCAGAGGTGATCTTGAACGAACCAATGTCGCCGGTCGCCCGCACGTGCGTACCGCCGCAGAGCTCCTTTGAAAACACTCCATCGCCGACCGCGAGTACACGCACCTCACCGCCGTATTTCTCGCCAAACATCGCCACCGCACCCGAACGCATAGCGTCCTCGAGCTTCATCAGGTTCGTCGTAACCGGTTCATTTTGCAGGATATAGCGATACACGAGATTCTCGACCTCGGCGATCTCGGCCGCAGACATCGGCTGATAATGCGTGAAATCGAAACGCAGATAATTTGGAGCAACGACCGAACCGGCCTGCTTTACATGCGTGCCCAAGACCTCTTTCAAAGCCGCATGGACGAGGTGCGTCGCCGTGTGATTTCTCCGAGTAGCATCGCGTTTCGCCACATCGACCGAAGCGGTCACTGCATCCCCGACCTTGAGCAAGCCGGAGTTCGCGGTCACCTTGTGAATGATCAGCCCCGGGACCGGCGAATACGTGTCAGACACGGTCGCCTTAAAGCTCCCCGGCGTTTCGCCGGCGGGGTGGTTCTCTACGCCGCCGACTAAGACACCAGTATCACCAACCTGTCCGCCGCTCTCGGCATAGAACGGAGTCTGGTCGAGCACGACGCTGCCCTGCGATCCTTCGCCCAATTCCTCGATCTGCCTATCGCCGTCGAATATCGCAACGACCTTTGCATCGTTGATCAGCGTGCTCTCATAGCCGTGGAAAACATTGCTTCCAACCTTTTCGAGCACCGCGGCATATACCGGCGAGATCTCGCTCTTTCGCTCGGTCTTGCCGATGCCGGATTGCTGCTGCAGCGTCTGCAGAGCATTGTCGAATCGCTCGTTAAAATCGTCCTCTTCGAATTCGAGGCCTTTTTCTTCGAGATAGACACGGATCAGGTCGCGAGGCGTGCCGAATGTGTCGTAGAGCTTTCCGATCGACAAAAAGAGATCGTCGTCTTTCGGCGTCGATCCGCTGATGCCGAGTTCGCTGAGCTTTCCGAGCCCGACGGTCACCGTATTGCCAAATCTTTCCTCCTCGAGCCGGACCATCTTCCCGATAAATTCGCGCTGCGTTTCGAGTTCGGGAAACGCCCCGTGCATCTGATCGACGACCTTGTCACAGACCTTGTAAAAAAATGCATCGGTCAGGCCGAGATGTTCGCGGCCGTGATAGATGGCGCGGCGCATAATCTTGCGAAGGACGTAATTGCGGCCTTCGTTGCCGGGCAAAATTCCATCGGCTATCGCAAACGCCGTCGAACGCGCGTGGTCGGCTATCACGCGACACGCAAACTGCTGTGGATCGGTCAATTCCTCGTACATACTCACTATTTAGATGATACAACACGCCGGATGCGCCGAAACAGTGCGATCCGGCATAGCCAAACGGTTTTGCGACAATCTAGCCATCCCAAAGCCGCTGATCTCCATCGAACCTTTTTGTAACTGCATGCATTTATTAATGAACTTCGCCTGGCCGGCCCTGTTTCAGGCTGCCGGCACTACACTCACTGCGGTCGAGCGGGCCTGGAAGACGATCGATGGGCTGGTCGACGAATTTTACTCACGTCTGCCCTATATCGTCCTTGGCATTATCGTCCTGGTGCTATTTTGGCTCGCGAGCGTTGTGACACGCCAGCTAATTCTGGTCGCGGCCCGACGGACCAGGCTCGATATGACGCTGTCGTATCTGTTGAGCCGTCTTGCCTCGCTGATCGTGATCGTCCTTGGCGTATTCGTTGCCGCGGTCGTTGTCTTTCCCGGCTTCGACCCGGGTGATCTGATCGCCGGTCTAGGCATTACTTCTATCGTCGCGGGATTGGCCTTTAAGGAAGTCCTCCAGAACTTCTTCGCCGGAATTCTCATCCTATGGCGGCGGCCGTTTATCGTCGGCGACGACATCACCGTTCTTGGATTCGAAGGAACGGTCGAGGAGATCAACGTTCGCTCGACACGGCTTCGCACATTTGACGGCGAACGCGCGATCCTGCCGAACTCGGATGTATATACTTCGGCAGTTGTCGTTTCGACGGCATACCCGAACCGGCGTCTGAAGTTTGAGGTCGGCATCGCGTATTCCGCGGACCTCGAAGCCGCACGAAAGGTCATCGCCGACGCTCTCGCCCGCATCGACGGCGTACTGAAGACGCCCGAGCCGTGGGTATATCTCTCGGAGCTTGGCTCGTCGTCTGTCAATCTCAAGACGTATTTCTGGATCGACTCGCAGGCCACGGGCGCTCCCACGATCAAGGACCGCGTCGCCACGAGCATCAAAAAAGCACTCGATGAAGCCGAGATCGAGATACCCTTTCCGCATCGCGTCGTGGTCTTTCAGGACAAGGCAATATCGGCCCAAAGCCTGAACGGAAAGTAAGATCGCCGGACATTTTCTCCGCAAAAAATAACTGTTGACAGCACTGAGTTTATCGCCGAGAATTGCTCGTTACAGCGACAAGTCTTACCTGATCGGAGCGAATGATATGACACGACTCACACGAGCTTTCGCAGTTATTTTTGCGGTCGCAGCGGCCGTTCTTGCTTTTTCGGGCGACGCCAGCGCACAGCGGGTGCTCGGCGGTTTCAAAGAGATAGCGGCGACCGACGCGACGGCCAAGAAAGCGGCGGAGTTTGCCATCGCGGCAGAAGTCAAAAAGACCGAGAAAGAGATCGAACTCATCGAGGTGATCAAAGCCGAACGGCAGACCGTCGCCGGCAGCAATTACCGGATGTGCCTCAAGGTGAGCGACAGCGGTGCCGAGGGTCAGGACGCAGCCGAGGTCTTCGTCAAGGTCGTCGTCAACATCGACCTGAAAGGCAAGTACAAAGTCGTCAGCTATGAAGCCTCGGACTGCGGCGAAGGGGAAGGTTAGGAAACACCCCGATCACGATCCCAATTCCCGTGCAGCTTTCTGAGCAGCACGATCTGGCCGGCATGATAGGCGTTGTGGGCGTTGATGTTTGAGATCAGCGTCGCCCACGACGCTTGATTCGTCTGCGACACCGGCTCGGCGAATTTCGATTCGGGAGCCGTCTCGATCAGCGACCGCCACTCGGTCATCACCGCGTCGAATCGAGCGATGTCAGCCTGCCAATCCTCCTCTGTATACTCGCCCGTGCTGAACGTCTGATCGTTGTTGTCGACGTCGTACTGATAGTCGATGCCCTTGAACCGCTGCAGATACGCGTTGTTGTAATACGTCAGGTGCGAGAGCGTTTCCCAGATACAGTTAACGTCGTCGTTCGGCTTCCACGCCGCCTGCTCGACATTCACGTCGGCAATGGCATTGCGGACTGCGACGAACCAACCATTCGTGTCGTAACAGGTCGAGAATTGGTCGAGCACCCCGGTGCCTTTAGACATCTGTTAAATGAGCTTCTTTGCCCTGTTGATCACGTTCTCGACCGTAAATCCATAATCGCGAAAGACGTCTTCCGCCGGGGCTGATGCGCCGAATTTGTCGACGGCGAGCACGTCGCCTTTGTCGCCAACGTATCTGTGCCAGCCGAGTGAGACACCTGCTTCGACGGCTAGGCGTGCGGTGACCTTTGGCGGCAGGACCTCGTCGCGATACTTCTGCGGCTGTGCGTCGAAGAATTCCCAGCACGGCATCGAGACGACGCGGGTCGGCGTTCCGTCGCCGTTGAGCTGTTTCGCCGCATCCAGGGCTAGGCCGACCTCGGAGCCAGTTGCAATGATGATCAGCTTTGGAGAGGTCGCTTTACCGGCCTTGGTTTCGGCTTCGGCGAGAACATATCCGCCCTTGTGCAGTCCCTTGGCGTCTGCGTACTTTTTACGATCGACCAACGCAACCTTTTGACGAGAAAGTGCGAGTGCTGTTGGTGACTTTCGCCGCTGGAGTGCGGCACGCCAGGCCTCGCGCACTTCGTGAGCGTCGCAGGGACGGATCAGAGCGAGATTTGGTATTGCACGCAGAGCTGCAAGATGCTCGACCGACTGGTGCGTCGGGCCGTCTTCGCCAAGTCCGATCGAGTCGTGCGTAAACACGAACACGGCCTGAACCTCAGACAATGCCGCGAGCCTCACCGCCGGCCGCATGTAATCGGAGAACGTCTGAAAAGTGCCGCCAAACGGCACGACGCTGCCGTAAAGGGCCATGCCGTTCATCGCCGAGCCCATTGCGTGTTCGCGAATACCGAAATGGATGTTGCGATTGTCGTACTTGCCCGCCTGAATATCGGCAGAGGCTTTGATATACGTGTTGTTCGACGGGGTCAGATCTGCCGAACCGCCGATGAGCTGCGGCACGGCATCGGCAATGGCGTTGATCACTTCGCCCGAATAAGCACGCGTCGCTTTAGCCTCGGCATCGTCGAATTTCGGCAGGGCCTTTTCCCATCCGTCCGGTAAACGGTCGTTGCGGATCGAGGAGAGCTCGGCTCCGAGTTCGGGGAACGCTTTTTCGTATTTCTTTACAAGAGCATCCCACGCTTTTTCCATCGCCGCACCGCTCGTCACCGCCTGTTTGAAATGCGCCGCGACTTCTTTTGGTACGTAGAACGACTTGTCCTCGGGCCAGCCGAGATTGCGTTTCGTCTCTTTGACGGCGTCCGTGCCGGGAGCGTCGGAGTGGGCCTTGCTCGTGCCCTGTTTCGGCATTCCAAAGCCGATGATCGTGTGGACGCGAATGATCGATGGCTTATTTTTTACTTTCTGCGCGTCCTTTATCGCTTTCTCGATGGCTTTCAGATCGTTCCCGTCGGCTACATCGAGTACGTGCCAGCCCGCGGCTTCAAAGCGCTTTGTTCGATCCTCGGTAAACGCCAAATTCGTCGACCCGTCGATGGTGATCTCGTTGTCGTCGTATAGATAGATCAGCTTGCCGAGCTTTAAGTGGCCGGCGAGCGACGCGGCTTCGTAGCTGACGCCTTCCATCAGGTCGCCGTCGGAGCAGATGCAGTAGACGTAATTGTCGACGACGTCAAAGCCTTTTCGATTAAATTTTGCGGCGAGATGCGCCTCGGCGATCGCCATCCCGACGCCGTTGGCAAAACCCTGCCCGAGCGGGCCCGTCGTGATCTCGACTCCGGGCGTTAGAACGTTCTCAGGATGGCCCGGCGTCTTGGAATGCAGCTGGCGAAAGTTCTTTAGCTCGTCCATCGACAGGTCGTAACCCGTCAGGTGCAAAAGACTGTAGATGAGCATCGAACCGTGTCCGCCCGAGAGCAAGAAGCGATCGCGGCCAAACCACTTCGGATTCTTCGGGTTGTGACGAAGGAACTTGGTCCAAAGCACGTAAGCCGCCGGAGCCATACCTAGCGGCAGTCCGGGATGCCCCGAATTCGCCTTCTGAACGGCGTCGAGCGAAAGGGTTCGGATCGTGTTGATGCAGAGTTGATCGAGTTGAGCGGACATAGTCTTGTTTGCGGTCCGAGCGGCAGGCGACACTCGCGACGTCGAAGCAAAGTTATCGAGCTAGAATTTCTATTGTGCCAAGACTTGCTAGTCCACGCAAAAGCGCCGACTGAAAGTGTACGAGATCGGCCGCCGGCTGGAAATTAAGACGCGAGAAATCCGTTCGTAACGCCGAGTTAAGACCGCTCGGCCAGAATCCTGCTTTCTGGGATCTATTGCTGACGGGATATCCTGTTGATGAACGGAACTGCTGTCAGCATCGCCAATATCTTGGCTTCGGGCCCTGGGCGGTCTCCGGCTCAGTTCCGCGGGGCCGCATTTTTTTATATGAAAGCTCTTATCGTCTTTGTCGTCTTGCTACTTACTTCTGCGGTCGTGCCGGCCCAGCGTTTTGTCAGTATCGAAGGCCACCGCGGCGCACGCGGATACGTGCCTGAGAATACGATCCCTTCGTTCAAGAAAGCTCTCGAACAGGGTGCCGATACGATCGAGCTCGACGTCGTCGTTACGGCCGATCGCAAAGTTGTCGTCTCGCACGAGCCGTGGTTCTCATCCCTCATCTCGCTCGACAAAAATGGCCAGCCGATACCGGCCGACCGGCAGCGTGACCACAACATCTACAAGATGTCGTACGGCGAGGTTCGTCTCTACGACGTCGGCAGCATTGGCAACAAGGATTTTCCGCTGCAGGAAAAGATGAAGGTCGTCAAACCGCTGCTGAGCGAAGTCTTTCGCGAGATCACTGCGTTCGTCAAAGCGAACAAGATGCGGATGCCGCGATACAACATCGAGATCAAAACGCTCGGTCCCGAGGGCGACAATGTCTTTCACCCCGCGATCGCCGAGTACGCCAAGCTGGTTTACGGCGATATCAAAAAAGGCGGTCAGCTCAAGCACTCGATCGTGCAATCGTTTGACGTCCGTCCGTTGCAGGAGCTCCGCAAGATGGATGCCAAACTGCCGCTGGCACTGCTCGTTTCGAACAAAGACGGCCTGGAAAAGAATCTCGAAAAGCTCGGCTTCGTGCCGGATACCTACAGTCCACACTACTCACTCGTCGACGCCGAATTGATCGCCGGCGTCCGTTCGCGCAAGCTAAAGATCGTTCCTTGGACGGTGAACGAGGTCGCCGATCTCGAACGCATGAGCACGTTTGACCTCGACGGGATAATCACTGATTACCCGGATCGAGCGATAAAGGTCTTTCGAATGCGATAACAGTCTTTCTGACGGAACGAACGCAGTTAGCGGGAATGCCATGCGTCTGAAATTAATATTGAGAGTTCAAGCAGTGGTAGCACCGGATTTACCATTCTCTATCGAGAACTAACTTAATGTTGCCGACATCTGCCCCGCTGCTAGGCAGAACAATCAGCTCGGACTGAAGAAACCCTGATTGATTTTGCTTTCTTTCAATCGCTCCACGCAATTTGTATGCAAAACCGTTATACCCCTTAAGCTTAAATCTTCCATTTTCATCGGTTTTCGTGTCGGCCAAACCGCCGAGCGCCATACAGCGATTTACGTCACCGTCAATGAGTCTAACAAGAGCCCCGGCTACCGGAGTACCATCCAGAGCGACAACTATACCGCTAAAATAACGCTCTTTAAGGGTTGGCTGTAGCTTGAAGACATCAAGCACCTTTTGTTCAGAAGCTTTCAGATCGAAAAAAGCGGCTGTTTCAGGTTTGTCACTACCTAAGTAAAACGAACGACCATACTCCGGCGCCGGCCCATGGTGCACATCGGGACAATTCCTCGGATTAACAGCTAGGGTATAGCGCCCTGGAGCAACCAGATCAAACGTAAAAGATCCGTCTTTAGGGGATATCCAAACAGACAAGCCCGAGCGAGCATCGATCGCCCCATTTTCATCAGCTGCAAGCAGAGAGATACGTTTTTGGCGAGGGAGCGAACCATCGCTATTTACGACCTTTCCGCTAATTGAACCCAATGTAGTCACGCTAAAACCGATCCCACCGCACCTTTTTCGCTCGTTGTCTATGACAATGTAGTTTGGAAACTGGAACGTATCGCGCGCCGAATTTCGGGGAAGGTTAGCAGGCGTGTTCGCTTCCGCAAGGTATATTCCTGCCGGGATCTCGTAGAAGATATAGAAGCCGTCCTCGCCAGTCTTAGTCCTGTATTCTTTACCAAGAAACTCGGGCTTTGATGTATCGGCAGATCGTACGTTCTTCAGGGTAATCGGGATATCTGCAAGCCCAACGTACTTGCGTTCGCTAACTGGGGAGTCCTGAACGAGTTGCGTTACGTATCCGAAGATGCGTCCACCTTTCTCTCCATTCTCGATCGCATGCAGGTAGTCTAAATCCTTATCTGCCCGGGAAAGGGGAACGGTTGCCCCGCACAACCACTCGGAGAACTTTCCATCTTTTCCTCGACGGAGATAAGCAAAATAACTCTCTCCCTCTTTGAACGGGTATCCACAGGCTGCCGTGTGAGCGGCCGTGTGAACTTGTACTGTGGATGAATCGACCCCTCTAATCGGCTTTTCAACCTTAAGGTGCGCAACCAGATGCGATATCTGATCGCCATTTTTGACAAGTTCGAGCTTCTCAACACGGCCAATAAAAACCGCGTCATAGCTCCAGTAGACGCCGCAGGGTTGGAAGTTGCCTACACCCATAGCGCCCAGACTTCGCGGCCCGGCACACGTACAGGCCGATACCTCAACGAATGACAATAGCAACAGCAGTGTCGCGGGAAGACAAAGGTGGAGCAGCTTCATACTAACGGCAACTTGCAAGGATTACCAACACGTTTGATGCGCCATGTAGGTCGAGCGTTACCCAAAGGTCTTCTTGAACCACCAACGGCTGCCGACGAAGAGAAAGCGGTAATCTTTGAAGAATTCGGGCGGCTTGCCCTCGAAATAGTGGCCGATGAATTGAAGGATCCAGCCGACGACGAAGAGTCCGAGCGCGATTCGCCATGCTCCCACGACAAAGAACGACACAGGAACGAGAACGATCGAGAGCATGATCATCGGGATGCCGAACTTATGCGTTAATTGGTTAATCGGGTGCTGATGCGCCTCGGAATATTCCTCGATCCAGTCGTCCCAGCTTCTGCCACCCATCATTTCAGTCACCTCCGTTTCGCGCCAACGACTATATCACAGGTTCTGTCAGGCCCGAACGTATCTGACGACGCTGAGCCCGTCGCCCAGATCGGTCTTCTCGACCTCGCGAAATCCGTCAAGGAAATCCTTCGGCATGAACGTATCCGCATCGTCGATCGTTTCCGGAATGCGGGTAACCAGCCACTCATCGATCACATTTGCGAACTCGCTGTAGACCTTCGCGCCGCCGATGATGAAAACATCGCGGTTGAGATACTTGGCAAGCTCGACCACCTCGGTCTTCGAGCTCAGCTTCATTACCGAACCCGGAGTATCGACATTTCCGCTTCGGGAAAGCACTATGTTCAGCCGGTTCGGCAGCGGCTTTCCAATAGATCGCCAGGTGTTCGCGCCCATCACCACGGCATTTCCCGTCGTCGTTTCCTTAAAAGATTTGAGATCGGCTCCGTAATGCCACGGTAGCTTGCCGTCCTTGCCGATAGCAAAGTTCTTTGAAATAGCTACGATTCCGATCAAGGCCATATTGATTTCTTAACTATTCACTATCAACTAAACACTATCCACTGAAGCAAAGATCTCATTTGATCCAGTGGATGGTGTTTAGTGGTTAGTGGATAGTTTTCCCTTTATACACGGCGATCTCCGAGCCTTTTGCTAGCAGGATCGAGAACGGTTTTACGTCGTTGAGGAGCGCGAATTCCTCGCCGTACGTCGCTCCGAAATCTACGTTGATCGACTCGTTCTTTGTCGAGAATAGCTCCCATTTAGGATGCTCGACCTTGTATTCGTCCACGCGGCCGCCCGAGCGGTTGGTGTAACCCCAATAGTGCTCGATGATGAATTCGCCGTGCGAGCCCTCGGCCGGAACGCCGAGATTTTGGTCTATCTCGACGCTCAGCTTGTTATCGCATCCGCCTTTTGACCAGGAATATCCAACCTCCGTCTCGGTTCGCGTGTGATCCATCGACCAGCGTTCGTACGGCTCGCCGTACTTCACACGAGCGACGGTCGCGATGGCGGAGCGCGGCACGATCTCTTTGACAAAGCACACGGCACGACGCGTTTCTCCATCCACCTCTCGTTTTATATAGAAGCGCAGATTGACCTCTTCGAAATTGACGTGAAAGGGAATCAAGAAGCCCATCACGCGGGTGTCTAAAAACATAAAACCCACGAGGCTGACGAAGCATTTTCCCTCGTGCAGGTCGATTTCCGTGCCCCTAGGAACACGCGAAGCGAGCAGCGACGGGTCGACCTCGTAATTGGCCATGATCAGGTCTTTCCAATATGCGGTGAGGAATTTTTGCATCAGATGATCACCCGCGTGTCGCCGCGGCGGACGGTCACGCGTTCGCGGTCGAAATACTCGATCAAAGGTATCGCATATTTTCGCGAAACACCCGCGAGTTCCTTAAATCGTGCTACGTCGATGGTTCGGTCGGTGGAGGCGGCGGCGAACTCTTGGAGCTTCTCGATAAGTTTATCGAGTTCGCTTTTGAGGAAGTAGAATTCGTCGGTCACCTTTACCAATTCGCCCGAATCGAGCAGCATTTTCGAGAGTTTGGCGGCCGTCCTGGCGTCAACACCCGATGCGGCTGCTGCTTCGGCGGTAACGTTAGCGAACCGTTCGACTTCGAGCCCTGCGGAGCGATAGGCGGAACGAACCTGCTCGACGAACGCCTTTTCACTTGGCGTAAGCTCCGCGGAAAACGTGCTAGAACGCACAACGTCGCGATCGAGGATTATCTTTCCTTCGGCCGTGAGCTGGGCCAGGACAGACGCGAATATTTCGTGATCCACGTGCGGATCGGTACGTTCCAGCAAGAGTTCACGCGAGATGCCGCGAGCAAGCGGTTCCTCGCGATGAAAGCGCTCGATAACGGACCCCACTGAGCCTTTCAAGTTGTCGAAGGTAAAGCGGCTGACAAAAAGTCCGCCGGCGTCGATAATTTCGCCTGCGGAGACCAGTTCTGCGGCGGCTGCGTCGGCAGACATTGCATCAGCGCCGGTTCGGGAACGCAGTTGCGCTAATGCGATGCCATCACGACCGGTGGACGATACGATCGTCCGGTAAGTTTCCGCAAGACTTTCACACCTAAACAGTGCCTTCAGAAGATCGCGGACTTTTGGCAGATCACGATGCCGATGACGCGTCGCCGCATTCGCGACGACCTGTCCGCCGCCGATCGTTGTCGCCGGCGAATACTGTCTGATGATAAAGCGTTCGCGCGGAATGCAGGCGATCGGCGATTCGAGCCGAAGCTGCACAAAGCCCTTCTCGCCGGCGGCTATCTCACCGCCGGGCTCGAGTACGTGGACGCGTGCGAGAACCTCGGCCGTACCGATGTGCACGCGAACGCGTTGCCGCGTCCTCAAAGGCCGAGGAGCCGACGCGAGCATCTCGATCGCGACGTCGATATTCTGCGCGGGCTCAAGCACGCCGGCCTCGGCGAGCAGCATTCCACGATGTACTTTCGAATGGTCGATACCGCCGAGATTGACGGCGACGCGTTGCCCTGCGTCCGCGTGTGGCACGTCTTTGCCGTGCGATTGGAGCCCGCGAACCCGGACGCGTAGGCCCTCGGGCAGCAACTCCATTTCGGTGCCGACCTTAAGCGAACCGGAAGCAAGCGTTCCAGTCGCGACCGCTCCAAAACCCTTTACAGAGAAGCTCCGATCGATCGACAGTCGTGCGATCAAACCGTGATCACGCTCTTGGGCAAACGCGGCTGCAGCGACGAGTCCAGTCTTTAGCTCTTCAATTCCGGAACCGCTTTGAGCACTTACAGTGATGATCGGCGAGGCTTCGAGAAACGAGCCTCGGACAAGTTCCGCAGCTTCCAAACGGGCGAGTTCGAGTGTATCTGCATCGACGAGGTCGGATTTGGTCAACACGACGATTCCCGACCTGACGTCGAGCAACCGGCAGATGTCGAAATGCTCGCGCGTCTGCGGCATCACGCCTTCGTCGGCCGCGATGATGAGCAGTACGAGGTCGATACCGCTCGCACCGGCTAGCATGTTCTTAACGAAACGCTCGTGACCCGGCACATCGACGAAGCCCATTCGCACATCGTCCGCCAGCATCTCGGCAAACCCCAGATCGACCGTAATACCGCGCGCCTTTTCTTCGGGCAGGCGGTCGGTGTCGACGCCCGTCAACGCCCGAGTGAGAGCCGTTTTGCCGTGGTCGATGTGGCCGGCCGTGCCGACAATGATCTGCATGATAGGCGAATCTAAATGACGACCGTGAAGAAGAACACGATGCTCGGAAGCAGGACCACTAGGACCTTTACGATCGAGCTAACGGCAGCGTAACCCCATGCCGCGGTGCCCGCAGAAAGTTTTAGCGCTGCGAGCATCATGCGTTTAAGGAGAAAGAATACCATCGGCGGAATTGCAACAGCGGCGATCAAGAGCGCCCAATAAGCCGATTCCGGAGAGTTACCTCCCTGTCCGGACGGGCCCATGACCATCATGAAAATGAGCATTCCGATCAAAAGCAGGAACAACCCAGAGAATCCGATCGCGGTCAGGTCGGTCGACATCGCAAATAGTGCGGCCTTACCGGTAGAAACACCTCGGCGTTTGGTCAGCCAAATGATCTCGGCGACCATCGCGGCCAGAAACAATACGACGAAGAGACCGACGTTGAGCCACATCATATCGAGCCCTCTTCATACTGTTCGAGCTTCCGGTAAAGCGTCTTGCGGCCTATATTCAGCAGACGGGCCGCCTGGGATTTATCACCGTCGGTGTATTCGAGCGTCGCTTCGATCACCTTTTTCTCGATCTCTGACATCGACGCAGGGAGGTCGATCTCAAGCCCCGAACCGCCTATCGATAAACGAGCATATCTGGCGTGAGCCGACGAATGCCCGGCACTGCTCGCGATAGCCTCAGGCAGATCGTCGATCTCGATCTGGCGTCCGGAAGCGATGATAACGGCTCGCTCGATCGCGTTCTCGAGTTCGCGAACATTGCCGGGCCAGTGGTAATTGACGAGCGCTCGCATCGCCTCGTCGGAGATGCCCGAGACGAAACGGCCGGACTTCGCCTTGTATTCCTCGAGAAAATGGAAAACGAGAAGCTTGATGTCCTCGGCCCGTTCGCGAAGCGGCGGCACCGCGATAGGGAAAACGGATAGCCGGTAAAAGAGATCGCGGCGAAATGTGCCTTCGACGATAGCCTGCTCGAGATCGACGTTTGTCGCGGCGATGACGCGAACGTCGCTCTTGATCACGTTCTTGCCGCCGACGCGTGTGAATTCGCCATCCTGCAGCACCCGAAGAAGCCTCACCTGAGCCTGCGGTGACATTTCCCCGATCTCATCCAGGAAGAGAGTACCACCGTCGGCTTCCTCGAAACGGCCCTGTCGCTGCGTTCTCGCGTCGGTGAACGCACCTTTCTCGTGCCCGAAAAGCTCTGATTCCAGAAGCGTTTCCGGTATCGCTCCGCAGTTTATCTTGACGTAGGGTCCATTTTCACGGCCCGAGTGGTAGTGGATCAGGTTGGCCATCAACTCTTTGCCGGTGCCTGATTCGCCGAGCAGCAGCACGGTCGTGTTGGTATCGGCGACGTTGAGGCCGAGTTCGATAGCACGCCTGATCGCCGGAGCCTGACCGACGATCTCGCTCTGTTTTTGGTGCAGCTCGCTCCGGAGCCGCATGACCTCGGTCGAAAGCTGGTCGCGTTCGAGGGCAGTGCCGATCTGGTTCGAAATTCCCTCGATCAGCGCGACATCGTGATCCTCAAATTTCTCCCGACGGCTCCAGACAAATCCGAGCAGCCCGAACGCACGCCCCGCGACGTGGACGGGCGTCACTAATGCGGCCTTTCCTCTCAGCTGCGTGTTAAAAAACAACCGGATAGCGAACGGCAATTCCGAATCCGCAAGTTTTAGAGTTTTTCCTTCGTTCAGCAGTTCGCTGAGCTTCGCAAACGACTTAAGCGAGACGGACTTATTGTGCTCCTCGATCATCTTGAGCACTTTGCCGAGCTTGATGCCTTCGGCGGATTTGAATGTCGCGAGTGAGATGCGTTCGCCGCTCTGATCGAGCACACCGAGAGCGCCGTAATCAGCCCCGACAAGGTTGATCGCCCGCTCCATCACGAGCTCACTTACTTCCTTAAAGTCCGAATGCGAATTCAGCGTATTCGCGATCTCGAGCAGGGCGTTTGTGCGGCGACTGTCCTGTTCCTGCGCGACGTACAGACTCGTGTACTGATAGCCGATCGCGAGTTGACGGGCGATCGATTCTAGAAAGGTGACCTCTTCGTCGAGCCAGACACGTGGTTTGCGGATATCGTGCAAGCCGATCAGCCCCAGCACATTGCCGTTGAGCATGATCGGGATCACGAGGAGGGATCGAGTGTCGAGAGCCTTTGCAAAGAATTTTAGAGTCGCATCCTTAGCTTCCGACGTATCGTTTATGCGGATGGGCTTGGTAAGATCGAACCGCTCGGCGAGCTTTTCGGTATCAAAGGGAATGGTCGTTCCTTCGCTTTTCGGCACCGAGCGGTCGCGTCGCCATTCGTGCCGGATGACGAGATCGCGGCCCTCGGTGAGCTGCAGCAGGTCGCACCGGTCGGCTTCGAGCATGCGTCCGAGTTCGGAAACGACCACGTTCAGGAAGCGCTCCAGGTCGATGTCAGTCGGCAGATCGCGAGCCAGGCGGTCGATGATCGCCTCGCGCGCCTCTTGCATGCTCATCCGGCGTTCGAGCGTCAGAGATCTCTCAGCTGTGTCATTCATTTAGATCGCAGCACTAAATGTGTCGCTTTGCACCGCATGATGTCAAGTTGACACACCACCGAGTTGCAAATTAGTTTGATCGGGTCGGAACCGTCCGCGGGCGAGGTGAATCTTTCGGGTCGGGTTTCTTAGGCTGCGGATCGGGCTTTTTCGGAGTCGTGTTGGCGGGCGTTCGCGTGTTGCCCTCAGGAGTTGAGGAGTTGGCATCAGCATTGGCATTCGCCGAACCTTTTGTCGAAGCAGTGTTCGCGTTCTTGTTTGCGGTAACGTAATCGACCCGGCGGCGGCCGGCTTCGGCATCTTCGAGCAGATCGATCGCGCGACCATTCGTCGAATCGAGCTCGATCGCCTTCTTCAACGGCTTGATCGCCTGGTGATACTGCGCGAGCTTTATTAGGATAGCTCCGAGTTCGGTCTGATACTCGCTGTCCTCGGGTTTGATCTTTACGGCCTTCTCGAAGGATTCTTCGGCCTCGTCGTCCTTCATCAGCTTGGCGTACGTGCGGCCAAGGTAGTAGTGCGCAACGTCGTCCTCGGGGTTCGCCTTGAGCCATTTCTCATAGGCTCGCACGGCCTCTTCAAACGCCTTTTCCGACTCGGTCTTCTTGGCGTCAGGATCCTTCGAATTCGAATTCGTGTTGGCGGGCTCGGCGACAACACCCGTCTGTTCATTCTGCATTTCGAGCAGCGCGTAGGCTATGCCGAGATTGAAATGTGCTTCCCCAAGATCGGGATTGAGCTCGACCGCTCGTTTTAGCATCGCGATCGCCGCCTCGGTCTGATTTTCGTCGAGCAGCCGCTTGCCCTCTTGCAGTGCGACGTTAGGATCGGCAACCTCAGCCGGCTGCGGAGCGGCCGTATTGGTATTTGCCTCGGCAACGGGCGCTGTGTTGGAAGACGGAGAACTACCACACGCCGCGAGTGCAAGTGACAACAACCCTATTAGAACGATCTCACGTCTCATAAAATACTTCAGGTGAGTCTAGCCCGGAGGAAATACAAACTGTCGGCCGGCAAGTAGATGCACATGCAGATGAAAGACCGTCTGGCCGCCGTCGGAATTCGTGTTGATCACGACACGGTAGCCGGCATCGGAGAAACCTTTGCCGCGCGCAATGTCTGCAGCGGTCGCCAGCAAATGCCCTAACGTCGCCGCATGAGATTCCTTCGCCTCGGCGAGCGACGCTATGTGTTCGCGCGGAATGATCAACAGGTGGGTCGGGGCCTGCGGGCTAAGGTCTGCGAATGCTATACAAACGTCGTCCTCAAACTCGCGTTTCGAGGGCACCTCGTCGCGGACGATCTTGCAGAAAATACAGTTCTCGACACCCATGCTTATATGATGCTATTTAAGCACAATGAGCACCGAAAAACATCCGGCCCTATTCCGCGGCAGCCGCGATCCCTTCCTTAACACGCTCGATATCTGCGCCCAGGCTACGCATTTTACGCACGATCGTCTCGTAACCGCGGTCGATGTGATAAACGCGGTCGATGGTCGTTTCGCCCTCAGCACACAGGGCCGCCAGAACGAGCGACGCCGACGCCCTTAGGTCCGAAGCCAGCACAGGAGCACCGGTCAATTTCGCCGGGCCGGTAACGGTCGCAGTGTTTCCGGTGATCGCAATATTCGCACCCATCCGGATCATCTCCGACGCGTGCATAAAGCGATTCTCGAATATTGTCTCGGTAATGTGCGAAACTCCCTCGGCCTGCGTCATAAGGGCCATGTATTGGGCCTGCATATCTGTTGGGAAGTTTGGATGGGGCTCGGTCGTGACATCGCGAGCAACGAGTCCGCCGCTGGAACGCTTTACCAAAAGCGTACTCGGATTTAGCTCGACGATCTCAACGCCGGCTTCGCGCATTTTATCGATGACGGCCGTCAGATGTTCAGGCTTGCAGCTTTTGACCTCGATCTCACCGCCTGTTATCGCCGCTGCGACCATGAATGTGCCCGTTTCGATACGGTCGGGAATGATCGTATGCTCGGCACCGCCGAGCCCTTCCACACCGTCGATCTCCATTGTCGAGGTGCCGGCACCGCGGATGCGGGCTCCCATTTTGTTCATCAGATCGGCGAGGTCCTCGACCTCGGGCTCCTCGGCAGCATTGCGGATCGTGGTTCGTCCCATCGCAAGTGCCGCAGCCATCATCACGTTCTCGGTTCCGGTGACCGTCACCTTCTCAAACTCGATCTCGGCACCGACGAGCCGTCCTTTGGGCGCACGTGCAACCACGTCTCCCGATTCAAGGCTTACCTCGGCGCCAAGCTGTTCGAATGCTCTAAGATGCAGGTCGATCGGTCGCGTGCCAATGGCGCAGCCGCCGGGCAGACTCACCTTCGCCTGGCCAAACCGGCCGAGCAGCGGCCCAAGTGCCAAGACGCTCGCCCGCATCGTTTTCACGAGGTGATACGGTGCTTCAAAGACCTCAATGTTTCCCGCCGTGACCTTATGCGTACGAAGTTCCGGCGTTAAGACGGTCGCCCCGAGATCTTCCAGGAGACGCCGCTGCGTGATCAGATCTTTTACGTACGGGACGTTATGAAGCGTGACGGTCTCAGGCGTGAGCAGCGTCGCCGCGAGGCACGGCAGGGCGGAATTTTTAGCACCGCCGATCTCGATCTTGCCGCGGAGCGGTTTTCCACCCCGAATTCGAAATTTATCCATAAATTACTTAGCAGCAACGCAACTGTAAGAGATGCTTATGCATTGCAAAAGCAGAGTTTATCACACACAAGAAGGCACGCGGAATTCGATCCGGGGAGATAAAATGGGGCGGCAACGTTTGCCGACGCTGCTCCATCCAACAAACAGCTTCAGACATTGCCGATAGTCAGTTCGAAATGATAGGTTTGAGGCTAATTCCCGGCTGGGATGCCCTCCTTTCCAGCCGGGGCTTTTTATTTTCGGATCGATCCGAGCAGACGCTCGATCTGGTCAGTATGCCGGGATTCGTGGAGGCCGAGCAGGACGAGCCATTCGGTTGCGTTGAGGTCGCCAAACAGCGGGTGCGGAAACTTCGCCTGACTCAGGTCGTATTTCTCGAAACGTTCTCGCAGCCCGGCGAACAATTCTTCTGCCGCGTCTAGTTTGCTAATGGAATCCCCGATACTCATCGAACCGGTCGGCAAGACCATGTCGGGAGCCTCGGCCTTTCGCGAACCCATCGAACGCAATATCGCTCTGAACTTCTCACCGAGAGCCAACTCGCCGTCGGCTGGTTTGCCGTCCCTCTCAGCCGCGTCGACCAGCCGCGAACAGATCCTTCCCATTCCATTTCCGACGATCCCGACGTGCTCGGCGATCTCGGCCGCATTCCAGCCGCCTTCGTCCGGCCTCAATTGGGCTTCGTCGGGCGAAACAGTACTGAGCAAGGTAAGCAGACGCTCGCGGATCTCTCGGTTTGCGGCATAAATATCGGCTATCGATGCGTATCTCATGGTCGGTTTGAATTGGTCGGAGGCTGGGCTGAAAAGACAAGCCGGTGCCAGCGTGAAAAGCTGCGGACGTTCTCTGCCTCGTTCCGCATTCGCTTTAAGTATGCGGTCTGCAGATAGAGCATTTCGGGAGCCGTCCACGAGAGCTCGACTATCGGATTGTACGAAACGAGCAGTTTTTCGTCGGGCAGAGTCGAAAGCTGCTCCGGCGTCGGCTGCGGGTTTTGGGCATTGGGATCGAGGTTGGCGGCCTGCGCGATCCGCTGCTGCTCGCGATCGTAAGCCTGTGACGAGATCAAGAGCTGATTTTTCAGCGGGATAGCGGCCTGAGTCGGATTCACACCCGCCGCGTCGTATATTCGGACCTGCGTCTCAAATGCCGCCGCGACCTTGGTCGAATCGGGTGACCACACCGGCCGCACCGCAGAGAGATTGTCATCGAGCCGACGCTCACGGCCGTTCTTTTCGATCACACGAAGCCGTCCCTGCGGCACCATCGCCTCGCCCTTGCCAGCCGAGACCACCTCGAGAAACCGCCATTCACGCGTTGTGGCTGCCATCGCAAGCAGCATACTGCTGTCGGGCGACCAGACGTAATAGAAGTAGATCAAACCCTCATTCGCGGTGATCGGCCTCACACCGGTGCCGTCTGCATTCGCCGTGTAGATCTGTTCGCTGCGAAAGGCGAGAATTCCCGTCGGCGCGCCCGGCGTTGTCGCAACGGGCGGCGGCGTCTGGGTCATCTGGTCGGTATTCGCGTTGGCTTCGGGGTCGGTGTTCGCATCGACTGCAGCCGGCTCGACCTGAGTGTTCGTATTTGGAGGGCCGAGCTGCAATTCCGGAGCGACGATCCGCACCATCGCCACGAATGCGATCGTCGAAGAATCGGGTGACCACGTGATCGTATCGGGAAAATGGACGGCCATCGCGTCCGAGGTCATCTTGTTGAGCAGCTTTCCGTCCGCCGTGTACATATCCAGGCGGTATTCCGAGCTGTAATCGGTGACCTTGTGATAGACAACGGCGATGTGTTTTTTGTCAGGAGAGCTGATCGTTTTGTCGAGGATCTCCTGCGGACGCGCCGTGTCAAAATCGGCCTGAACCGCCTCGCTTCTCTGTTCGACTGCCGTTGGAGCGGCTTCGGCAGATGGTCCAGGCACGTCGGCCTCGTAACGGAAATTCAGCCGAACCGCTGGCACAGTCGTCACTGACGGTGCCGTGGGAGCTTCTTTCTGAAACAGGCCGCTCTCACAGCCCGAGACGAGCATCGCGAGACACCCAAGGATCAACGCCGTTTTAGCGGTTCTCAGCTTAAAGGTCGGCATTCAGGTACTCTTTGTAGAGCTTTTTCTGTTCCTCGGTCGGCGTCGACACGGCGGTTATGTCAACCGATTTCCGCATATCCGCGCCGAGCGTGAAGTCGAAGTCGCGCAGCCGGTCAAATCGAAAGATCGTCAGCTTTACCTGGTCATTGGGTTTTTTCTCGTTCAGGTAGTTAGCAAGGAAAGTCGTCGACGCCCGGTTGCCATCGATAGCAACGATCTGGTCGCCGGTGTTCAGGCCTTGTTCGTAAGCGGGCGTTCCGGCGGGGATCGTGCGGATCGTAAGGCGTCCGTCGGCCTCGACCGTGTCAGCACCGATATATGCCCGCGATGAGCCTGGAGTTTTCAAGCTCGTCTCGAGCCCGAAAGGAAGCGTGAACGCATTGTAGTCGATCTCGGCAACGCCGCGGACGTACTTTGCAAAAAAGTCATCGAGGCTCTTGCCGGCCGCCATTTCGCATGCCTTCTGATAGTCCTCAGGCGTGAAATTCTTGCCCTTCTTATAAAACTCGTCCCAAAGATACTTCATCACGTTATCGAGTGACTTGGTACCGCCCGATGCTGAGCGGATCGCCATATCGAGCATCATGTGGACGATCTCGCCCTTGTCGTAGTACGAGATCTGATTGTTGATCGAGTTCTCATCCTGTCTGTAATACTTGATCCACGCATCAAAGCTCGCGGATTCCAAACTGGTCTCAAAACGTCCCGGTCGATTCTGAAGAGCCTGTATTCCGGCCGCCCGCTGTCGCAGAAACTCCTTGTCGGTGATCAGACCTGCACGGACGAGAAGCAAATTGGAGTAGTATTCTGTGCCGCCCTCGGCGACCCACAGCAGACGAGTATAGTTCTCGTTCTCGTAGTCGAACGGGCCGAGCGCGTCGGGACGAATGCGTTTGACGTTCCAGGCGTGGAAATATTCGTGAGCGATAAGGCTCAGAAAGCCTTTGTACCGGGCATCTGGCTTAAACCCAAAACGGTTGATCTGAAGAGCCGTCGAATTGAGGTGTTCGAGACCGCCGCCGCCGCGTAAGTTTACGATGAACGTGTAGTCGTTAAAATCAAACTCGCCGAACATCTTGTGCGAAGCTTCGCAGATCTTAGCGGTGTCTGCGGCGAGTTTGGCGAGGTCGTAGTTGCCGTCACCCGAGATCACAAACCGGTGGGGTTTGCCGAGAACCTCGAACTTGAACTCCTTGAAATCGCTGACCTCGAACGGTGCGTCGTAAAGGATGTCGAAATTCTCCGCACGAAACGTGTTTTCCTGACCGGCGACCGGCGGCAAACCAGTCGCGACCTTCCAGTTACCGTACGGCACGACCTTGACCGTCGCGGGGATGTTGAGATGGCCTTTTACGAAGAACAGCGTCGCCGTGTTGTTCCAAAACGCGTGCTCGTCGTTAAGCTCGTTCGTCCTGACCGTTAGTTCGTTCGAATAGACCTTGTAGCGAACGGAAACCCTCTTCTGCCCCTTTGTATCGACCTGCCAGGTGTTCTTGCTGGTCTTTGTCCAAGACAGAGCATTGCCCGTCGCATCAGTAGCCGAGAATTCCTGGACGTGCCGCGAGAACTCACGCACCAGATAACTTCCGGGCGTCCACACGGGCATCTTGAGGTCCGTTTTATCGGGCATCTGTTCCCATGCGACCGACATTTCTACTTCGAGAAGATGCGTCCAGGGCTTTGGCATCGAAACGGTAAAACTAACCTCAGGCGGCGGTGCTTTTTGAGCGGCCGGGCGCTGAGTGCCCGCGGGCCGGCCCTGTGCGCTCATATCCTGGTTCATAAACAAAAGGAGAAGCGAAAAAAATATTACTAAGTGCTTTGATCTCAACATCTTTTATTGGATGCTCCGACAAGACGAAGCCGCTGTTCCGTAAAGTCCTCATTCTACTATGAATCGTTTCTTTGCTAAAATTTCGGCTCACGCTCATTCTGTATGAATTCTGAGCCCAAAACCGAGAAGTTCCTGACCGGGCCGCTGCTGATCATATTCCTGACGATCTTTCTGGATCTGGTCGGTTTTGGCATCGTGATCCCGCTGCTGACCTTCTACGCGGAGGAATTCAATGCGACGCCGGTCGATGTTGGATTGCTGATGTCGGCGTACTCGCTGATGCAGTTCATCTTCTCGCCGATCTGGGGAGGGCTATCGGACCGTTTTGGACGAAGGCCCATACTTTTCGCGACGATACTGGGCTCTGCGATCGGCTATCTGATACTCGGGCTCGCAGGATCGCTCTGGATGATCTACTTGGGCCGATTACTATCCGGTGTCATGGGCGGCAATTTGGCCACCGCGCAGGCTTACATCGCCGACGTAACGTCGAGGAAAGACCGGGCTCGCGGAATGGGACTTTTTGGAATGGCTTTTGGGCTTGGGTTCATTCTCGGGCCTGCACTCGCCGGCGTGCTGAGCAACTTTGGCAACCACGTGCCATTTCTATTCGCCGCCGGACTGAGCCTCGCGAACGCGATCCTTCTTTACTTCATCCTTCCCGAATCGCTAAAACGCTCGAACGAGGTCGCTGCCGTGCGTCCGGGTAGGATCAAGCAGCTCTTTTCGGCATTTTCCGAGAAGCGGTTTGCGTTGATCACGATCGATTATTTTCTACTGGTCACGGCCTTCTCGATGATGACGACGGCGTTCGCCTATTTTACGCTGGTCAGATTTGGCTATGGAGCGACAGAGACGGGCTATCTGCTCGGCTTTGTCGGGCTTGTCGCTGCAGTTATGCAGGGCGGAGTTTTCGGCGTGATGGCGAGGACGCTGGGCGAGGCAAAGGTCGTGGTCATGGGTTCCGCGATCCTGGTGATCAGTCTTTTTGCCGTGCCTTTTGTAGGTAGTGAGTCCGGTGGAATTGCGGCTCTACTGATAGGTATCGGTGCGTTCGCGGTCGGCAACTCGCTTGCGTCGCCCGGCCTAACGTCACTCGCGTCGATCGCGGCGCACGATCACGAACAGGGACGCGCTCTGGGAATGCTGCAGTCCTCAGCCAGTCTCGCACGTGTGATCGGACCGCTGCTGTGCGGGGTGCTGCTGAATAATGCCTTTCAAGAGGTCGATGAGTTCACGCTGAAACGCACCTTCTGGACAGCGGCCGCGATCATGCTCGCCGCGCTCGTAACATCGATCTTCTTTCTAAGAATGGATTTCCGCTCAGACGACGGCGAGCTGCAGCCGCTCGGCGGCAGCAACGGGGAATGAAAGTCGGAATGTCGTACCTTCGCCCTCTGTACTCATCACTTCGATCGTCCCGCTGTGCTCCTGCACGATTCCATAGCTAACGGCGAGACCGAGGCCCGTGCCATTGCCGACACCCTTCGTTGTAAAGAACGGATCGAAAACCTTTTTGAGATTAGCGGCCGGAATTCCGGCACCGTCGTCGACAACTTCGACCAACAACGCATCACCGTCCACATCGGTCCGGAGTGTGATCTTGCCCGGCCCGATTATGGCATCGCGTGCATTGAGAATTAGATTAGTGAACACCTGCTGCAGCTTGCCGCTGCTGCCGACGATCGCGGGAACATTACGCTTGTATTTCTTGACGATCTCGACCTCAGACCGCCGGAGCTGCGGTTCGAGTAGTTGAAGCGTATCGTTCAAGAGTTTATTTATATCGATCTCGGCGAATTCTTCCGTCGTTCCGGTACGCGAAAAATTGAGCAGATTGCCGACGATGTTCGTCGCACGATCGGTCTGCCGCTGCATCTTTTGGAGTAAAGCGTGTTTCGGATCGGTCTCGGGGATCATCCCGAGCAGCAGCTGCGTGTAGCTCGAAACGCCTGTTAGCGGCGTGTTGACCTCGTGCGCAACGCCTGCGGCAAGCAAGCCGATACTCGAAAGTTTCTCGCTCTGCTGGAGCGTTTCTTCGAGCTTTACCCGCGACGTGACGTTTTCGAGAACAATGATCGCCCCCGTCTGCTGATTGGACACTGAACGCAGCGGAGCGATCGCGACATTGAGCATCAGCGACTTTCCGTTCTTTGCGGTGAGATGCAGCTTATACGCGTTCCTGATCTCGGTCAGTTGCCAGCGCGTTTTGCCGAGGATCGCATCAAGATTTCGGGCAAAATCTACGTCGAACACCTCGTCAACGAGGCGGCCGACGACCTCTTCACGATCGAGCCCCAGCATCTGCTCGAACGGCGAATTGCAGCGGATGATGCGGCCATCTTCATCGACAGCGAGCAATCCGACATTGACCGACTCGACGATCGATTCATTGAATTCCTTGAGAAGAGCGACCTCTTCCGTATGCTGCTTCTGCTGTTCGTAAAGGCGGCTGTTCTCGATGGCAACGGCGATGTAGCCGGAAACCGTGCGCAGGATCTCAAGATCTTCTGAAGACAGGAGCGACCCGTCACTAGCCCGGCCGAGCCCGATCACAGCGACCATCTGGCCGCCGGCGACGCACGGAACGTAGTAATGAAGCTCCTGGCGGACGACGGACCTGTGAAGCGAGGTGCCGTTGCCATTTGAGCCGTTGCCGGTGAAAGTGATGTCCATCTCGGCCGATTCGAACTCGTCGGCACGAACCACGCCCTTGGAAGCAGACCTCTGCCGGATCATGTTCCGGAAATCATTTGGAATACGGTAGCTCTCGCTCAGGCCAAAAGATTTTGCGAGGCGATAGTGTTCCGCGGCACGGGAATCTTCGATGAATATCGCGATCTTCTGCACGTCAAGGACCTGCCGCAGCCGTTCGGCAAGCCCATCGAGCAACGGATCGAGAGCCGTCGTCGCAGACAGCGTCTTGCCAAAATCCAAAAGGCCGCGACGCAGATCGTACCTCTCGCCGTAGAAGTATCGATCGGCACGCTCCTGGAGAAACTTCTTGAGCGGTTCGCTTAGCAAAACGATTGCGCCCATCGCAACGATCGCAATAACCGCACGCAGCGTGATCTCGGTGGTCGAAAGATTATTGCCTACCGCGAGGAACACGAGCCCGAGGGCGACCGCGCCGATCATCATTGCTATCGCAAGGGTCGTCATCGCGTAAACGAGTGCCCGGCGGACGACGACATCGACGTCCATTAACCGGTATCGAACGACCGAGTGCCCAAAGCTAAGCGGGATGAGTGCGAGCGGAAGCGTCGTCACCGCCGTGCTGAAATTGTCGTTCGGGATCGGGAAGCCGAGCCTTTCAGTGATCTGAAGCAGCACGACCGGTACGATGGCGACAATCGTTCCAGACATCGCCCACTTAAGACGCTGCCGAACGAGAGCCTGGTCGCTCTTGAAGAAACGCCAGACCAGGACAGACGCACCGCCAACGATACCGGCTATGAAATGGAAGAAATTCGCCCTGTATAGAAATCCAAAGAGGTCAAAACGGTCGGTCAGCGAGGCCATCGCGGCGCTGAGGCCGGATTCAGGCCAAAACTGGGGTATCAGCGAGAGCGTTACGATGGCCAGCGACAAGATCGCAGCCGGCCCGTAAAGTACATAGGTCTTCCACCGATCACCTTCAAGAAGGACGTCGCTCCGAACCGGATACCTGACACAAAAATGCAGGAATAACGGGGCGAAGAACGCAAGCGCGATGTTGTCCAGCAGATCGATCGCTAGGTCGAAATCTTTGCCCAACCCGATCGAGCGATAGCTGTGAAAGACAAAGGCCGCCAGACAAACCATCGCAAAATGGAGCACGAACGGAGAGCTGCTGCCCTGTTTGAAAAGAACAAAAAGACCGACGCCGAGCCATACGACACCGACGATAGTTAGAAAGATGACCGCGGGTGGCCAACGCTCGACAGGATCGATATTCGTGAGGTCGGCAAAATAGGCTTTATCGGGGGTCGAATAGAAAGGCTTTTGAAAAGAGTAAGTCAGGCTGCCGCCGACGCCGGCCGCATCCAGATACATCGCAACACCCGCGACCGAGGTGATCTCTTCCAGGTTGTCGGAATCAAAACCGACGCCCGTGAGCTTGGCGCCCACAGGAATGCCCGCACGCGAGCCTGCAAGGCCCGGCTTGACCTTTTCGGCATAGATCCCGTCGGCACGCTGCGACCAGAGTACTCCGTCAGTCGGAGGCAGCGCCTGAAAGGCACGCTGAGATAAGCTCAAGGCCCCCGCAGTGACAAATAGGACGGAGGCCAGAAGCCAGATCAGGCTCCAACTTGTAAAGGTCTTTTCCTTCATCCTCAGTCCGGGCGTATTAAGCCAACAGATTTAGGACGCAAGACACGTTCCTATAGGAAAACTGTAAGAAATCCGCGTCAAACGCCCCCATTTACCGAAAAAAACATCAAATCGGGATGGAATTCCGCCCTCGAGAGGGAAGTAGAATTCAACAAAATGACCATTAATCCAATATTTCGTACAAAATACCGGCTCGTCGCGGTGGCCGAGAAGTACTTAGAATCGCACCTGAATGCCTCCGCGAACCATGCGGCGATGGGCGTTGAGCATCAGGCTTCCTTCTTCGTTTGCGACAAATGACTGGATGTCGAATAGGTTACGTGCATCCACGATCGCTTCGGCACGGAATGGCAGCCCTAGGTTTGGGAGCGACTGCGTGACATAGACGCTCAAACCGGGATCGTAGATCGCGAGACGCCCTTTGAAAGGATCGATGGCAAATACAGTAGCCTGGGGCGAAAGGCGGTAGATCGTTCTGACGCTCGTGCCCGTCCTCAGGTCGGCGGCGACCTGAGCAAAGAAGGTGTGGAAAAAGTCCTGCTCAAAGACGTTGCCCGGTTCTGTGATCGCAGCCGTGGAAAGCTTTTGCCCGTTACCGAACGAATACCCGGCCGTCGTCGAGAAACGGCTGCTGAGCCGGCGAGTGTAGACGACCCTGATGCCTTTGGCCTGACCCTGCTGATCGGCGACAAATTCTCCGAAAGAGCTTTCACCAAGCCCATCGAATGCTACCGAGCTTAGACCGACACCGCGACCGAACGACGTATCAAAGAATGCGTTCGCCTCGACGCTTGAACGGCCGTCAAGGATCCGTTCAATGCCAAACTCCACCCTGCGAGTGCGATTTAGCCGCGGTTTGCCGTTATCAAGTAATACGTCATCGATCGCGACGGGCTCCGCAAATGCAAGATTCTGACCCTCGAGGTCGAGAGCACTTGCCCACGTTTTCTGTTCGGTCTGCGATGTGAGCGAGCTGCGAAAACGCGTTCTCGGATCTATATCGAACTGAAAACCCAAACGCGGCGAGAGCGTATCGTCATCGCCTGCACCAACGAATCGCGAATAATCGAGCCCGTAGACTAGAATGATGCCCTCGCGGACCTTCCATTCATCGAGTGCCTGGAATGATATCTGTCCGAGCGTTTTCGTCTCGTTATCTAAGGCGAGTGAACCTAATCGGCCGATGGAAGAAGTAATGTGCAGCTTGTGGTCATCTACCGGAGCGAACTTGAAAGCGGCTTCGATACGCTGCGGTGCGAGTCGATTTGTACCCGCCTGGCCGGCGATCATCAGCGACGACGTCTCGCCTACCGGTATCGACGTGGCAAAATTCAGACCTTTGAAATTGCCTGCGTCGGTTCCCGCAAAGTAGGTCTCAACGACCGTCTGCGTATTTCGACCCGAGCGATCCTCTTCGCGATCGGCATCCTCCGCTGCTACTTCGGCATCGGCAGTGGACGGGTCTTTTCCTTCGCGGTTTTGATAGATCGCGCGTTGCATCTGGGCCGCACGAATGCGCCATTTGGAACTGTTGCGATCGAGCCGTTTTTCAGGAAGCGTATTGCCCGAGCCGGCACGTTCCAGTTTGAAACCGTGAACGATCTCGCTCGACCGTCCCACGTCTACGCCGAATATGTACGACGGGTTGAATCCGAACGCGACCGCGAGGATCGTGTATTTGCCCGGAACTATCTTGGCAAGAAAACTGCCATCGCGTCCCGAAGAAACTTGTTTTAAGAGCTTTGTAGTACCGGAATGGAAGATCGCAACCGAGGCATCGGCGATCGGAGAACCGTTAGCATCCTTTACGACGCCTTTTACGATACCTAGGGGTGACGAAACATTGACCGTACTGCCCGGCTCAATGTCCACGTCTGTGGAACGAGCCTCGATAAAAGCGCAGAACGACAGGACGATCGCGACCGTCCAAATTGATCGAACTGTGCGTGAGATAGGTCCCATTCTTAACGCAATATCGGTAACCTCAGTATTCTCTTCGCAAAAATCAAGCCTGTCAAGGCGCTCTTTGCAGCGTTTATGCCCGGTTTGATGCCCAAAGCTTGACAAAGTTTGCTCGTCAGCTAGAATGAAGGTCTGCCCGAAACATGGGCGAACGGAGACGTGGCTGAGCGGCTGAAAGCGGCGGTTTGCTAAATCGTTAAGGGTCAAAAGCCCTTCACAGGTTCGAATCCTGTCGTCTCCGCCATCAACATCGCGAGTGAGCTGTCAAGCATCGGGTTTGATGGCTTTTAATTTTTTTAGGGCTCAAAACACAGGAGATCGATGAAATTAAGATTAGGTGCTTTTTCGGTTAGTCTGAACGTCAAGGATATTCGAGCCTCAAAGGCATTTTACGAAAGCCTCGGCTTCGAGGACTTCGGCGGGGAGATCGATCAGAACTGGCTGATCATGAAAAATGAGAACACCGTGATCGGGCTCTTTCAGGGCATGTTCGAGCAGAACATTCTGACCTTTAATCCCGGCTGGGACCAGAATGCTCAGACGTTGGCCGAATTTGATGATGTTAGGGCGATCCAACGTGAACTCATATCAAAAGGCATCACCCCGACCAGCGAGATCGATCCCGATTCGTCGGGCCCGGGCAGTATTATTCTTACCGACCCCGACGGAAATACGATCCTGATCGATCAACACGTTTAGAGTGCTTTCGCTCGGAATACGAAACACTCGCAGGTACGGCAGTTTCTGCCTATAATTTTGCTTTATGTCAGTTCGCGTCAGATTTGCGCCTTCGCCAACGGGTTATTTACACATTGGTTCGGCCCGCACCGCACTCTTTAATTACTTATACGCTCGAAACACGGGCGGCAAGTTCCTGCTCAGAATAGAAGACACCGACCTCGCGCGCTCGACCGAAGAATCGACCCAGTCGATCCTGCAGGGCCTCGCGTGGCTCGGATTTGCCCCGGACGAAGAGATCGTTTTCCAGTCGAACAACGCCGACAAGCACCGGGCCGCTGCGCACCGTTTGCTGGCAGAAGGCAAGGCTTACCGCGATTTCACCCCAAAAGAACAGCCCGCGGACGGTAATGTAAAGGAAGCGATCAAGGAACGTGCCCGCGAGCAGGGTGCGAACAAGAACATGCGGGACAATCCGTACCGCGAACTTTATAAAGAAGAGAGCGATCGACGGGCGGAGGCGGGCGAGCCGTTCGCGATCCGTCTAAAGGTGCCGCTTTCGGGGAAGACCTCGTTCGAGGACGGCGTTTACGGCCTGCAGGAACGCGATTACGCCGAGACCGAAGACCTCGTACTACTTCGCTCTGACGGTCATCCGCTCTACAATCTCGCGGTCGTTTGCGACGACATCGAGATGGAGATCACGCACGTCATCCGCGGCCAGGACCATCTTACGAACACGCACAAGCAGGCGCTGATCTACGAAGCGCTCGGAGCCACACCGCCTGTTTTCGCCCACTTGCCGCTGATCATGGCCCCGAATAAGGGCAAACTCTCGAAACGCAAACACGGCGAGGTCGTTTCGATGACGACGTATCGCGACGCGGGATTTCTTGCCGAAGCCTTCCGCAATTTTCTGGCACTTCTCGGCTGGTCAGCTGGTGAGGAACAGGAGATCTATTCGCTCGACGAGTTGATCAAGAAGTTTTCGTTGGACGGTATTCACCGTTCGAACGCCGTCTTCAATTTTCATCCGGACGATCCGCGGAAATGGACGGATGACAAGGCGATCTGGATGAACGCCGAGTACATCCGCACGATGCCGCTCGCCGATCTGCTGCCCCACGTTAAGGCGGAACTCAAGGCGAACAAACTATGGCGTGAGGAGTACGACGCGGACGGGCGGGCACTGACCGCTACTATCCCGTCGACCGAGGCCCAGGCATTCGAAGCCTCGACCGAGATCGCCGACCGGCCCGAAGCCATCGCCCTCGAACCGCTCGAGGTCGGAACTCACGATTGGTACGTACGCACCGTCGACCTGATCCGCGCACGGTTTTTTACGCTCAAGGACTTCTCGACGCAGGGCCGGGCGTATTTCAGCGAAGACTACGATTTCGACCCTGCTGCGATCGAAAAGAACCTGAACAAGTTCCCCGATCTCAAAGCCTGGATGCCGGAACTCGCCGATCGTTTTGAGGCGGAATTCCTAAGCTCCCCTCCTTACGAAGGAGGGGTGGACGCCGCCCTGGGCGGACGGGGTGGTTCTCTACCCTACACCGAAGAAAACATCGAAACTGTCGTTAAAGCTTTCACCGAAGAAAAAGGCACCAAACTCGGCGTGATCATGAACGGAGCCAGAACGCTTCTAACGGGCGTCGCCGTCGGTCCATCTATGCTTTCGGTATTTGAGATCATCGGGCTAGAGCGAACGATCACGCGTCTTCGAAGCAAGCTCGCGTGGAACAACTAGTTCTTGCGTTAATGTCAGAAGAGTTTTTGAAGAAATATTGGGAAGAACCTGGCACCCTTTTCCTTGTGCACTTCATTAACGGCCGAGCAGTACGGCAGCTGGAGATCACGGGAAAGGAAGTCAGACGATTATCGACTCAGCAGCCTGTCGGAGGAGATTCGACACTTGCGGATCAGCCACTGAGCGGGTGGAATGTGACGGCGGATGACTTCATATCGAGATCGGAGTTTGAAAGGTACTGGGACGGAACCGCGTCTTGATCCCGGCCCACCTGGACACTTCGGAAGGAACACTTCCACACCGATTGACGTATATCCTTCTAACAAGCTAACTCAATTCATATGACGAATAGCGAATTAGAACTCTGGAACCGCATCCGGAAGTTTGAGTTTGATAAGCCGGGAGTCAAATTGACCTTTGCCAAACGGCTCGCGAAGGAAAATGGCATCTCACTCGGGTTTGCAAATGAGATCGTCGAGGAATACAGGAAGTTTCTTTTTCTGTGCTGCGTATCGTCGCACCAGGTCAGCCCTTCGTACTACGTCGATCAGGCGTGGCATCTGCATCTGACCTACACGAAGTCTTACTGGAACGAACTGTGTAAGAATACGCTCGGCAAGGAGCTTCACCACAACCCGACCGAGGGCGGCGAACTTGAAGACCTTAAGTTCTCAGAGCTTTACCGACGATCGCTCGAACTGTACGAGACATACTTCTCAAAAGCTCCCGCGTCGATATGGCCAGACGAAAACATGCCGCCAACTGCCAGCACAGCAGGTATTGATGGAAGCAGGTTTTGGGTGATCCCAAAGCCTGCTTTTGGTTTGCGCGGTAACAAAGGCATTCTTGCCGCGGTTGCTGTAATGTTCCTCGCGCTCATTCTCGGGTGCACCTCGGAAGTCGGATCTCTTTTTATTGTCATTCCAATCGTCGTTATCGTCGGTGTCATCATCTGGGCGGTCCGACGCGCCAAGGGTAAGGGCGGTGAAGGCGGCTCGGGCTGCGGCGCCGGCATCGGAGGCGGCTGCAGTTCGGGCGACAGCGACTGCAGCAGCGATGGCGGCGGCGATAGCGGCTGCTCGTCCGGCTGTTCCGGCGGCTGTGGCGGCGGCGATTGATCGACTATTCAGACCATCGGTTGCGGCGGCCCGCAAACGGTGGCATATATGAAGGACATGAGTAAAAATCGCAATCCGGATATCGCGTCGTACAACGAGGACCAGGACCCCGTCGAACAAGAGATCTGCAACGAACTAGCTCTCGAGATCGATGCCCAGCTCAAAAAGGCGGAAAGCAAGATCTGGCACAGGCATCCCGTCTGGTTCCTTGACGGCAATCCGACCGTTGGATACAGCAAGCTAAAAGCAGGGATCAGGCTGATGTTCTGGAGTGGCGCCAGCTTTGAAGAGCCTGACCTAAAGCCCGGAACTGGAAAATTCAAAGATGCTTCCATCATGTACACCTCTCCGGATCAGATCAATGTTAAGGACCTAAGACGATGGCTGAAAAAGGCCCAGTCGATCCAGTGGGATTATAAGAATTTAATGAAGCGAAAAGGTGTCCTCGAAAGGCTTTCCTGATAACGGCGATCGATCAATAACCTTCGAGAACGTTCCCACGTAGTAGCCGTAGCATCGGAGGAAATGTTATGGCATTCGTTGTAAAGGCCGTTCTGATCTCATTCCTTGCGATATTCGCGGCTGAGCTATCCGCCCAGAGCGGCCCGTCCGCTGACGACCTGCTTCGTCTTGCGGAGGAAAGCCAGCGGAGCGGTAGACAGGACGAGGCTATCGGGAACTTTGAGAAAGCAGCAGCCGCGTACGATAAGCTCGGCAACATAGAGAGATTTGTTCACTCGTACAATCAGATCGGCGTGATCCTTACGCGGCAAGACAAGTATGACAAGGCCCTGAGGTATCTCGACAAGGCCCTTGCCGTCGGACTCGAAAAGCTCGGCCCCGATCATCTGACAGTCGCAACGACCTACCTGAGCCTCGGCGTCGTCTATTCGGCGGAAGGCAAATTCGACCGTTCTCTCGAGGTCCATAACAAAGCTCTCAAGATCAGGCTCGCAAAGCTCGGAAAGTTCGATACGAACGTTGCCACAAGCTACGGCAATATAGGGAACGTTCATCTTCGAGCGAAGGAATACGACCGTGCGATCGAGGCTCACACGCTCGCGATGGAGATCAGGGCTAAGGTATTGGGCGAGAAAGCACCCGAGATCGTCCAATCGTACATTGGCCTTGGCAATGCGTATCGAGAAAAGAAAGACTACGTTCGGGCGATCGAATTCTTTGAGAAGGCCCTGAGCAACAAGATCACTCAACTTGGCAGCGGGCACAGGGATCTCGGCCGCTTCTATAGGCAGATCAGCGAGGTCCACTCGCTTGCCGGCGATAAGGCGAGGGCGGAGGCGTATGAGGCTAAGGCCCGCGAGGTAGAGCCGTAGATCGATCGAACTAGGCTTGGCGAAATCGCAACGCCGAACGAGCCTTCGCTCGGGCGGCTTCGACCTCACGGTCACGCGGCGGGGCGGTCGTCTGCAGCGTGTTCAGCATTTCCTGCGCGGCGGCCGCAACACGCTCGACGGCGAGAGCGAATGCCTCTTCGTTGGCCTTAGAAGGCTTGTTCATACCGGAAAGCTTTCGGACGAACTGCAGTGACGAAGCCTGGACCTCGTCGGTAGTTGCGGGCGGGTCGAAATTAAAAAGCAATTTTATATTTCTGCACATGGCTTGATTATAACCGCTCTGTCCATTCCCGCGTGACGCGAGCCATTTCGTCGAAAACGTCTTCGGTCGAGGCACGCATTTTCTTCAGCACTTTGTAGCTGTGGTCGCCCGTGTCGATCAGGTGGAGAGTCGCACTTTTACCCAATTTCTCTAACACTGGCTGAAAGAGCGACAGATCATTGAGAGCATCGCGGGTTCCTGTCAGGAAAAGCATGGGAATCTTGATGTCCGCGAGGTGGGCAGCCCGCGAATCGTCGGGCCGATTGGGTGCATGAAGCGGGAATGAGAACAGGACCAGCCCAGCGACATTCGCAAGCGGTTCCTGGCTCTGAGCGGTCGTTGTCATTCGCCCGCCGAAAGAATGCCCGCCGGCAATCAGCTTAAGGTCCGGAGCAACCTCGCTTGCCGCCTTAACGGCGGAGCGGACCGTAGCCGTAGCCGTCTTCGGCGAATCGATCCCGCCGCGCTTGTTCTCTTTGAACGGGAAATTGTAGCGAAACGTCGCGATATTCTGCCGGGCGAGACTCTCCGCAATATTCTTCATCGCGGACGAACGCATATCGGCCCCCGCTCCGTGGCCTAGCACGAGCAGATGCGTCACGTCGTCCGGCCGCATGAGGATCGCAGAAACATCGCCCTTTTCGGGCGTCGCGGTAAATTTCAGCTCTTTCTCCAACTATTTCAGCGTCGCGTCGAGCGTTATCTCAGCAGCGGCGAGCACTTTCGATACCGGACAGTTCTCTTTTGCGCCCTTCGCGATGGTCTGAAATTCATCGTCCGAAATGTTGGGAATGCTCGCCTCGGTGACGAGATCGATCTTTGGGATCTCAAAACCGCCTTCGGTCTTCTCGAGGTGAACGGTCGCTTTTGTCTCGATGCTGTCGGGCGTGAAGCCGGCACGGCCGACGGCTCCCGAAAGTGCCATCGAAAAACATCCCGCGTGAGCCGCGGCGATCAGTTCTTCGGGATTGGTGACCGCAGTATCGTCGCCAAATCGCGAGTTGAACGAATATCCACCCTCAAATGCGCCGCTGCCGAGCTTTACGCTGCCCTTGCCCTCGGTAACGCTGCCTTCCCATTTTGCTTCTGATGATCGTTTGATTGCCATGTATCTCCTTTATTCTAATGATCTTCGTCCCCACCGAACCTCTATCTCAGTACCGGAAAACCACTGCCTGCGGACGCCAATTTTGTTGGTGACCTTTTATTGTAGGCATTATCAGTGCTTCTAACCATTTTGGCCTGACGCTTATCATAATGAAGTCCTTTTCAAGGTCAGGCCAGAAGTACTTAGCGTATGCCTCGTCATAGAATTTTTTCGCTTCGGGATGATTAGGGTTCGTATGAATGGTAGCCGTACCCATCAGCGTTACATAGCGTTCATTCGGGTCGTCGTTGTAATATAACGTCACGTTTGGATTTTTCCTTATCTGCTCAACCTTTCTTGTCGACCGCCGAGTCAGGATCCATATCGTAAAGCCCTTATCCGGCCTTGACGCATCTGCCGGACCTATCTGTGTCAATACTGTCCGCGCCCGCGGTACACCGTCTTTATCAACCGTGACGAAGGCCGCGTATTTGTCCGCGGTAATGAGATCACGGGCTGCCGCAAGTATTGCCGCCTCATCGTCCACCCGGTAAAGGTCGCTCGGAACTTTGGTTTTCTGGCCGAAGACCTCGATCGGCATGCTCCAGATAAACGCTAGCATCAGGAACAGAGAGCATCTTTTCATTGTCTACCTCACGAAATTCTTCTTCAGTCCCTGCCAGACCTCTGAATACTCGTGCTGCAATTGGGCGCAATCCATCGCGAACTTTGTCGGGCGGATGATGTAACGCGATTCGAACATGAACGCCATAGTGCCCTCGAGCTTTTGCGGCTTTAGATCGGCGTTCGAAGCTTTTTCAAACGCATCGAGGTCTGGGCCGTGGGCTGACATCTGGTTGTGGAGCGAACCGCCGCCGGGGACGAAACCTTCTTCCTTGGCGTCGTATTGGCCGTAGATCAGGCCCATGTATTCGCTCATCGTGTTGCGGTGGTACCACGGCGGGCGGAAAGTGTCTTCGGCGACGAGCCAGCGGTCGGGGAAGATGACGAAATCGCAATTCGCTACACCCGCCTCACCGCTCGGACTGGTCAGAACCGTAAATATCGATGGATCGGGATGATCAAACGAGATCGACCCTATCGTGTTGAATCGCCTGAGATCATACTTGTAGGGAGCGTAATTCCCATGCCATGCGACCACATTAAGCGGCGAGTGATCTATCTCGCACGCCCACAGGTTACCTCCGAATTTCGCTACGAGTTCAAAATCGCCTTCGCGGTCCTCGTACCATGCGACCGGCGTTTCGAAATCTCGCGGATTCGCCAGACCGTTCGCACCGATCGGCCCGAGGTCGGGCAGACGGAACTGCTGACCGTAGTTCTCGCATATGTAGCCGCGGGCGGCTGCCGTGTCTGTAGCCCGCACGTTAGTGAGCGCCCCTTCATTATCGATCGGGCCCTTACTGACGTGCGGGCTACTGACGCCGATCTCGACCCGAAATTTCAACCCCCGCGGCAGGCAGCAGATCTCACCCGGTCCAACCTCGATCACGCCAAGTTCAGTATAGATAGTCAGCTGCCCCATCTCGGGCACGATCAGCATCTCGCCATCGGCATTGTAAAAAAAGCGGTCGCCCATGCCCTTGTTAAAAGCATAGATATGGATCGCGATCCCCGCCTGCGAAAAATGATCTCCGTTGCCCGCGATCGTCGTGATGCCATCGATAAAGTCGGTCGGCTCAATCGGCACCGGCAACGGATCCCATCGAAGTTGGTTTGGGGTGGTTACAACCTCATCGAACGGCGACGAACGCCAGCCCTTGCTATCGATCTGCTCGAATGGCTTGTGCAGCACACTCGGCCTGATGCGATAGGTCCACGTCCGCTTATTTTGGCCACGCGGTGCCGTAAACGCTGAACCGGAGAACTGCTCGGCGTAAAGCCCGAGCGGTGCCTTCTGCGGCGAGTTTCGCCCCACGGGCAATGCGCCCCCGACAGCCTCCGTCGCAAATTCGTTTCCGAACCCCGTTTGATATTTTGGATCGTTCATAAAAATATCTAGCCACTAATTCGCACGTATTGCACGACTCGGCCGGTAGCGTCAGGATTCTAGTCGCATCCTGCAGGTATCGATGCCGGGCCCAAATCCGTCCGGCGCGTGCTCGGTAGTGACGAAGCCGAGTTTCTCATAGAAGCCCTCGGTATGCTGCGAGGTGCTGATCACGAGCGGCAGCAGGCCAAACTTCTCTCGCGACGCTTCGATCCTGAACTCTGTCAGCTTTCGGCCGAGGCCAGTGCCGATGAGATCGCCGCGGACCATTCCCCAACAAAGCGACACGGTGTCGTCCTCGTTCAAAGCGATACCGCCCGAGCCAAGTACATCTTCCCCTGATTCAAGAACGAAATAGCCGTCGCACCGTTCATTTTCGAGGAAGTTGCGAAGTCCTTCCTCTTCCTCCGGCACAAAATACTTAGGAATATTCGAACGAAATATCGCAACTACAGCGTCAAGATCGTCAGCCTTATACTTGCGAATATTCATTTCTTTTTATAAGGCCATAAGCCCATAAACAAAAACGCTAGCCCGGGCAACGCTACGACGATCACAATAAACCACATCCCCCAGAAGTCGCCCGCGATCGCCTTGTAACCGGTTTCTTCAATGTAATAGATCGGAACCATTTCGCCGACGTCGTAGTTCGCCGTCGAGCGGCTGATCTCCGTGTTACGAGTCTTGCCATTGTTAAGCTGGAACCTCAGTCTGACATTGTAAAAATTCACGCCCTTTGACGATTGCGGACCCGTTCGTTCAGATGAAACGACCTCCGCAACCGCTTTTTCGTGCGTGTTGATAACGACCAGATTGCCGATAGTGATCCACGCCGCAAACCCGAGCAGGATAGCCGCAACGCCCACATACAGCAGGCGAAGCAGGATCACGAGCGGGTGCATCGATCTTAACTTATCGGCGAGGGGCATCACCGTTCGATGGCAAAGTTCAGAAAACCCTTCGCGGAAAATCCCATGATACTAACTTATCCACATACGCCCGGCTTGGCTCACTTCCCATCCGTTCTCACCCTTAACAACAAGGACGTAGGTTCCAGTTCCGCAGAGTGTTCCGCACCAATTGACGAAATATACAAGAGCTTTCCTTCGCTCGCGGTCATAGCCGACTCTCGAGAAGGAGTTGTATCCGCCTGACCTTGAGTAGATCTGATAGAAACTTTTCCAGTACTCGAAACTCCGATCGTAATTCTTCGGCTCTGGGAATATCTCGCCGAGCTTTTGGTCCGTTATAAGTTGGTATTTTAGCGGAATATCGAACTTTGCCTGTAACCTTTGTTCGACCTTTCTTGCCGACTCGTAACCAGCGATGGACTCATCGTCGAGCAGCGGAATACGGTTCTTTACTTGATCCCAATATTCTCGATCGGAGCCCGAGGCATACTTAGAATTGGTCTGGTCACGGATCACGATGCTCTGGATCTTGGCGTTCATGTCGAACTGGGTTACGCCATCGCGAAACATATGCCGAACCACCGCGCTGTAGACCTTATAGTCCTCGGCATTCTGCCCAAACGAATGAGGAACCGGTCCGACAAGTATCAGTAGAAACGACTGTGCGAGCAGTAACCGTTTCATGTTCTTTTATGCCGACCGAGAGGCCTTAAAGATTCCCGCGCCGCCGCTGTTCTTCTTCGATCGAGACGAACAAAGCCTTGAAGTTGCCTTTGCCAAAGCCTTTACAGCCTTTCCGCTGGAGGATCTCGTAGAAAACGGTCGGGCGATCTTCGACAGGTTTCGTAAAGATCTGTAGCAGATAGCCCTCGTCGTCGCGATCGACCAGGATACCGAGTTCCTTCAAGCTTTCGATATCTTCGTCGATCTCGCCGACGCGGTCCTTCAGTTCTTCGTAATACGTGTCCGGAACGCGCAGGAATTCGATGCCGTTCTCCTGAAGCTTGGCGACCGTCGAGCGAATATCACGGCATAGCAACGCAATGTGCTGAGCACCCGGACCGCGATAAAACTCGATGTATTCCTGGATCTGCGACTTACCGCCTTTTCCTTCGGCGGGCTCGTTGATCGGGAACTTGATGTTGTGCTGCCCGTCAGACATCACGATCGACATCAGCGCGGAATACTCGGTCGAGATGTCTTTGTCGTCAAACGTAATGTAACGGTGAAAACCCATCACATCGCGATAAAAATCGCACCAATAGGACATTTTGCCGAGCTCGACGTTGCCGACGATGTGATCGACGAGCATTATACCGGTCGGCTCGCCCTCGACGTTTTGCTCGATGAAGCCGGGAAGGAAGACGCCGTTGTACTGATATTTAGTGTCGCCGCCATCTCCGTTGCTCGGGGCACCCTCACTACCGTTCGGGTTTCTGCCTTTGTTGTACGAGAGGAACGAGTGGATCGTATCGCCATAAGTCGCGATCGAAGCGTGACGAACGACGCCGTTCTCATCGCCGTGATCGTGCGGTTCCTCGACGCCGCGCGCACCTCGACGGATGGCTTCGTGATAGGCGTGGTCTGCGTCCTCGACGAGGAACGCGATGTCATGCACGCCGTCACCGTGCTGCTTGATATGCTCAGAACCCGGGTGCTCCGGCGACATCGGCGTCGAAAGGATGAAGTTGATATTCGACTGCCGCAGCAAATAACTCGTTACCTGCCGATTCCCCGTCTCGAGGCCCATGTACCCAACGCGAGAAAACCCGAACGCCTTGCGATAATAAAACTCCGCCTGCTTGGCATTGCCGACGTAAAACTCTACGTGATGTATCTTCTTAAGACCGAGAGGATTTCTAACCGCCTCGGTAGTCTCAATTTCTTCTGCTGTTTGTGTGATCATTTTGGTCTAAAACCCTTAAAATTGCTTACGGATCCGAACGGAATCCTTAGTTATAGTTGTGAAGGCGAAATCGAGCTCTATCGCATGCGACTCAATGACGTCTAGAACGATCTCGATCCGCTCGATTAGCGGCAAGTCGTATAAGCGAAGAAAAATGACGCCTTTCGAATTCAAAGCCTGCCTGATCACGAGCTCGCCAAAATCCTTGTCGTTCGTGATAACGACCGCATCGTTGTCCGCCGCGATCCTAAGTACCTCCTCATCGGAAATACCAGCTTCGTAGTCGTCGAGATATAGAACCTGATGGCCCGCCTGCCGGAGTCGTTCGACGAACTGCGGTTCAAAATTTTCGTCGGCGAGCAGCTTCACGCCGCTTCTCTTACGACTGGGAAAACGAAACTCGCGTCCATCGATCTGGCTGCATATTCAATGCAGGCAAGTACCTGTTCACGAGAAAGTCTCGGATGCTGCCGAAGTATCTCCTCGGTCGATTCGCCCGCGGCGAGCTTTTCGAGGATCATTTCGACCTTTATCCGCGTTCCCTTGATCACAGGTTTGCCGACCATGATCTTAGGGTTAATTTCAATTAAGTCTTCCATAACCAAAGGTTACTACTTTCCGACAAATCCTTCGATATATTTCCTCGTCACCTCTTTCAGTTCCGCATAACTCGGAATCACGTAGAGCACCGGCTGCATGTCGCTGTATGTGTATTCGTGGTTGATAACCTGTTCGAGGTCGAACGGGCGGCGTTCCACTTCATCCGAGAACGCGTGTTCCAGCTCGCCGAACGACGAGAGCAGGCCTGCGCCATATGCTTTGATGTCGCCCTCGTGCTCGACCATACCGAATTCGACCGTAAACCAGTATAGGCGTCCAAGCTCCTCGAGTTGACGATCGTTCGCTACGCGTGCACCGTGCCCGATGAACTGCGAAAAGTCGGCAAAATTCGGATTGGTAAACATTGGAATGTGTCCGATAGCTTCATGAACGATGTCGGGTTCGGGCGTGTATGCCGGCTGCGAATGATGGCGAATGTACTGCGTGCACAGCATTACGCGGTACGAAAGCCAAGAGAGGAAAGCTCGCGTCTCGACCAACCCTTCGATCGGGGCGAGGCGAAAACCCGTGAGTTCGCGCAAACGCCGATTCATCTCCGTCAGTTGCGGAATACGATCATTGCTGATGCCGAGATCTCTCTTTGCACGGAGATAAAATGGCGAAGCGTGCTTCTCGTGCAGTTCGGCAAGCTCTTCCGCGACGTATCGCCATACTCGTTGTTCCCGCGGGCTGTAATCGACGTCGGTGATCTCGCCCGTTTCGCGAAACCGTTTGGAAAGGCTGGCGATGTGGTCGCGCCGCTCGCGGTATTCTTCGTCGTTGGCTCCCGGATGGTCGAGGTCGAGCTGGTTGATGTCCTCGAACTCCATATCCCGAAATTCGGGAAGGTCTTCGTCCGGGATCTGAAAATTCTCCAGCGTCCTAAAAGTGTCTACCGTGGTCGTTGTGATGGTTTCTGTCAACATTGGTTCGCCGCTCCTGACACTACTGCGATGCTGTCAGCAAAAGGTCAGGTTATCCGGTAATTAACTATTTTAGTGAGATCAGGTGGTCGAAATGAATACCCCTTGTAAGTATTCCTTATAGACGAGCCATAAAAAGTTAGTTTCTCGAAGGGCTTAGCTTTATAATCTAAGCCATGGACGGCCTGCCGCATACGCTCGACACGATCGATCGCAATATTCTCCGCGAACTCCAGCTCGACGCGCGCATCTCGTACGCCGAACTCGGTCGCCGTGTAGGCCTTACAACACCCGCCGTTATCGAACGCGTACGAAAGCTCGAGGACGCCAAGATCATCGTTGGATATCGTGCGGACGTCGTGCCGTCAAAGGTCGGGCTGCCTATCACAGCTTTTATCCGAATGAGCATCACGGGTGTAGACTACAGCCACATTATCGAGGTGGTCGAGCAATCGGATGAGGTGCTCGAATGTCATCGCGGCACCGGCGGCGATTCGTTCATCATGAAGATCGCGGTCAGGTCGGTCGAACATCTGCAAGAGATCATCGATCGCCTAACGCCGTATGGAATAACGACCACGACGATCGTGCTTTCGTCGCCGGTGCTGAATCGCCCTGTAAAGGTCGACGAGCACGTTTAGGAACTTTCGCATCGCCGTCACGTATTGCTCGGCATACCCAAACGATCTTTACGACACCGGAGGCTCTGCGGCTCGTATGTCCATCAAGCTCGACTACCTCACTCCTTTGATCCAGGTTTTCAATATGCCGCGCGCTCTGGCGTTTTATCGGGATATTCTCGGCTTTCAGATCGTCAGCGATTCGGGCGACGGTGACGATTCGAGCTGGGTTTGGATAGCTAAAGACGGCTGTCACCTGATGCTCAACGATCAGTACGAGCCGGGCCACGTTCCTGATGGACCGCCGTCCGAACGGACAGAGTGGCACTCCGACACGTGTCTTTACCTCGGATGCGAGGACGTCGACCGTGTATATGAGTATCTGCTCGACAAAGGTCTCGACCTCGAACCGCCAACGGTCGCTCCGTACGGGATGAAGCAGTTGTATCTAAAGGATCCCGACGGTTACGGCATTTGTTTTCAATGGCCGGTTGGTGACTAGTATGGACGATCTTTGGCAGCGAACACTGAAAGACCTCGACGAGGGAAACTTCACCGCCCTCGAATCTGTGCTCGGCGGGCCCGAGGGGTTTGATACCTCGATCGTTAAATGGCACTCTGAAGGGCGATTTACCAACGAACCAGAAATGCTCGCCGAAGCCTTTGCCTGCGCGTGCATGCTCGGCCGAACTGAAACCGCGCGTTACTTACTCGACCATGGCGTCGAACCTTACGCCGGAATGCGAACGTGGCTGGCCGGTCCGCATTGGGCGGCGAGCAGCGGACGACTCGAAACCATCAAAATGCTGCTCGAGCGAAACATTCCTCTCGAGATCGAGAATAAGTACGGCGGCACCGTTCTCGGGCAAGCACTTTGGTCGGCGTGCAACGAACACACTGAATCGCATGCCGAGATCATTGAACGGCTGATCGACGCGGGCGCACACGTCTGGCCGGGAACCTATCGGTGGTGGCTGGAACAGGAGGTCCCTTTCGACGAGACCAAGAAACGCGTCGCGGCTGCGATCGCCGCCAAGGATCCTGATGAACAATAGCGGGCCGAGCATGCCACTCGAATTCAAACTTCGCCTCCAAGCCGCGAAGGCCGCAGTCGCCGCCGCACGACTTACCAGCCGCAAACTCGCCCTGGCAAACGCACTAAAAGAACTAGGCAATATCGAGCGACGGCCGCCTCATCTTCGGGAAGACGCTAATCGAACGTTTGCGGAAGCCCGCGACCTATATCTCGAGTTGGAACTTCCCCTGGAAGCCGCGTGGGTGATCCGCCATATCGGCATAAACCAGGAATACGCCGAAGAGCTCGCAGACGCAGAAAGTTATTACGATGAATCCCTGGCGCTCTTTCGCGAGCATGCCCCGACAAATACTCTCGACTTTGCAAATACAGTGCGCTACCCGGCCGTCGTCAAGAACCGGCTCGGAAAACGCAGCGAATCGACAGCGCTCTGGGAAGAGGCCGTCGGACGGTATTCCGAACTTGCCTGTCCGGCGGGCGTAGCCGAAGGTGCAGCATGGCTCGCTGTATTTTCGATCGAAGGAAATGATCTGGCTTCCGCAGCCGAGTGGCTCGCCAAGGCAGATACCGCCGCTGCGGCTGCCAATGATCACGATACATTCGTTTGGGTAAATGGTGTTCGCGCTCGATTCGAAAAAGCCGTTGCGAGTCAGCCTGATATGTAGGAATTTCTACTGATCGAGGTCTATCCTTTATCAGCCCGGTGGGCGAGATCGAAACAGCTTAATAGCCGCTAGATCGATCGTGAGTATCTATGACAAGCAGAAAAGTGGTCCACACGAGACACGTCCTCGCCGTAAAAGATCTGGCTATCGCCGCGGCTTATTTTAAGGAAAGGCTCGGATTTGACCTGGATTTCACGGCCCCAGGCTGGGAATTCCTGTCGTTTGGCGAGTTCAAGGTAATGCTTGGTGAATGCAGCGACGAAATGACCGCGGAGGCGACCGGGAACCATTCGTGGTTCGGTCACTGCTTGATCGAAAACGTCGACGAGGTTTACGAAGAGCTCCGTGAACGCGGCGCACAGATACTTTCTCCGATCGCCAACAAGGCTTGGGGAATCCGGGAATTCTCGGTCGTCACGCCCGACGGACATCGGATCGTGTACGGGCAGCTGATCGATTGATCACTCCATCTCGCTCTCGTCAATATCAAAGTTCGCGTAGACCTTCTGCACGTCGTCATTATCGTCGAGGGCGTCGTAGAGTTTCATCATCGTCTTGGCGTCGGGGCCTTCGAGTTTGATGTAGTTTTGCGGGATCTGAGAGATCTCAGAGGCTTGCGGCTCGATCCCGGCTGCCTTGACCGCGTCGTTGACCGCGTCGAAGTTCTCAGGCGTTGTGTAGATCTCGAAAACGTCGCCTTCGTCCTGCATATCGTCGGCACCGGCCTCGATCGCGATCTCGAACAGCTCTTCCTCGCTCTTGGCCGCTTTATCGACAACGATGTAGCCCTTTCGATCGAACATCCAGGCGACCGAGCCTGATTCACCGAGATTTCCACCGTTTTTTGAGAAAAGGTGACGTAGCTCAGCAACGGTCCGGTTGCGATTGTCGGTCATCGTCTCGACCATCACCGCGACGCCGTTCGGGCCGTAGCCTTCGTATGTGATCTCGTCGTAATTTACGCCTTCGAGCTCGCCGGTGCCGCGCTTGATCGCTCGGTCGATCGTGTCATTGGGCATGTTCTGCCCTTTTGCGTCGGAGACCGCCTTGCGCAGCCGTGCGTTCGAATCGACATCCCCGCTGCCGCCGGTGCGTGCCGCAACGGTAATTTCCTTGATGAGCTTGGTAAAGATCTTGCCGCGTTTGGCGTCGAGAGCACCTTTCTTGTGCTTAATTGTGTGCCATTTACTATGTCCAGACATATTAGAAAAGCCGAATTTGTGAATATATCACGCTAGTTTTTGCCCTGCAAAAGAGCGTATATATCAGCGGGGGCGACGCCCTCAACGCGGACCGTCTTTGTTCGCGACGTTGCGCCCGAAACGACCTGAACGCTGCTCCGGGAGACGCCGATCCGTTTTGCAAGAAATGCGGTCAACTCATCATTAGCCGCACCATCCACCGGCGGCGAACTGAGTCGGAGCTTCAATGCACCGTCGTGTTCCCCGACGATCTCAGTCTTAGATGCTCGCGGGATAACGCGAACTGTGAGGACCACGGCACCCTCTTTTTCGGTTATTGCGATCAACTCCGGACGAAGATATTCAGCACGACCGCCTGCAGCAGACTGATCACGATCAATACGATCATCGCCGAGATATCGAACATCCCGATCGGCGGTATCAATCTTTGTACGGGCAGCATTATCGGATCGGTCACACGAATCACGAACGCGAGAAAAGTATTGCGCGCGAATACGAACCACGACGCGAGAAACCTGATAAATATGAATAGGATCAGCAGGCTGAGCAAGCCATAGAGGATAAATCCGATCAGGGCCTTGACGTTCCCCGTAACCGCGCTTCCGGTTAGGCCATCAATAACGAAGAACGTATTGCCGACGACCTGTGTGAAAAAATACGTGATGACGAGCCCGATGAACATCGTCAGCAGCGGTGCAAGGCGCGTATCGATGCGGTACATAGCAAAGAAACGTGCCGCGGGATAGACCCACCGCTCGGTAAGCTTGCGGATCCGAAAGCCAAAGCGCCCGATCTTGCCGAAGGGATTCGGATCGCTGTAGTTGAACGTCAGGCGAAGGATCATCAGCAGCAGAAATATGCCGAAAAGCGACCAGATCACGAGGAAGAAGATCGGATAGACCAGTGTCGAAAGCATAGGAAAAATATCGCAAATTAACGCCAGTCGGGCGGACGGCTCGGGTCGAAACGTTGGGCTTCGCGCGTCTCATCGGTTTGTGCCCACGAAGCAGCCGGAGGCGGCTGCAGTTGTGCTTGCACGTCACTGGGCTGAGCTTTCCAGATCTGCAGGTACCAGTAGACCGGCTCGGCAAACATTCCGGCAAAGAAAAAGAGCAGGATCCAGACGATCTTCATGTTGCCTTCTAGAGCTTCGTTCTTAACCACATGAACGATATAGAAGATGGTTAACCCTAAGGCGCCCAGGATCGTGACCACGTGAAGGATGAAGATCACGATAAAGCCCACCGCGAATATTGGTGGGGCCGCGTCGCCGGGAGCACCAGCGCTCAGCAATATCATACCGAACATGCCGACGACGAATAAGAGGATGTAAATGGGCGGCCATATCGTCGCGATACCCAACAGTATCTTCGTCCGATGTTTCAATTCCATCTTCACTCTCTCCTATCGCTCGCCAAATATCGCTGTCCCCACCCGGATCATCGTCGCTCCTTCTTCGATCGCAACCTCAAAGTCGCCGGTCATTCCCATCGACAATTCTCCGCCAGGGACAAGCTTATCGCGTAGTTCCCGAAGGCGTTTGAAATACGGCCGCACGCGCTCGGCATCGTCAAAGAACGGCGGCAGTATCATAAGCCCGTCGAGTCTCAACCGTTTGCTCGCCTTTATAAGGGCGATCAACGCTCCGAGTTGAGCATCGGGAACGCCCGATTTCGTCTCTTCGCCGGCGAGATCTACTTGCACGAAAACACTCAGATCATCCCGGCCTTCCTCTTCACAGATACGCTCAAGCCGAACCGCAAGTTCGAGCGAGTCGACCGTATGTATCACGTCAAAGAGCTGAACGGCCTTGCGAGCTTTATTCGACTGAAGATGACCGATCAGGTGCCACTCGATGCCGTCGCGGCCAAGTTCGGCGATCTTCGCCTCGGCTTCCTGGACCTTGTTCTCACCGAAAACGGTCGTTCCGGCCGCGATCGATTGCCGAACCGTTTCGGCTGAATGCGTTTTCGAGACGGCAATGAGCTTGATCTCATTAGCGTCGCGCGCGGCGCGTTTCGCCGCGGCCGCGATCCGGTCACGCACTTTCGCAAGATTTGCAGCTACGTCGGTCACCCGTAGCTTACTATACCAAACGCTTGAATTTAGTGCTTCGAAGCTGTATTCTCGTAAATTCGCCCGTGCGGACGTGGCGGAACTGGTAGACGCGCAGGTCTCAGAAGCCTGTGGCCGCAAGGCCGTGATGGTTCGATTCCATTCGTCCGCACCACAACTTGGTAACTGCATCGGGAGCCGATCGCTCCCGTTTTCTTTTGCGTTCATGGCCGCTTTGCGGGAAACTTCAGCTAATGCGAACAGCTTTCATCGCCGCTCTGGCAGCTAACGAGCCGATCTTCGACATCACGCTGACCGAGCAGGATCGTGAGCGGCTCGCGGACTTTTTCGAACTGATCCTCGAACACAATCCCCTGCTTCACCTTGTAGCACCGTGCTCGCCAGAAGAAATGGCAACTCGCCATTTTCTTGAATCGATGGCGATGCTGAAGCACCTTCCGCAAGCAGCGAAGTTTACGGACGTCGGATCAGGCGGCGGATTTCCCGCGATACCGTGTCTGCTGGTCCGCGAGGATCTGCACGCGATCCTCATCGAGTCTAAAGAGAAAAAGGCCGCGTTTCTAACTACCGCAGTTACTGCTCTCAAGCTCGGAGATCATGTGACGGTGTCAAACAAGCAATTTTCCGAATCCGAAACCGGCGAAAGCGGATCTGTCACGTGCCGTGCTCTCGACAAATTCACCGACCGCCTGCCGCGGCTTCTTAAATGGGCAGGACGAAGAAAACTCCTTCTCTTTGGCTCGGACAATCTTGCGGACGCACTCCGCGCCGCAAAACGCCGTCCGGTTGGCGAATTGATGCCGCTTTCGCAAAGGCGATATCTTTACGTGATCGAAAACTAGCTATCGAACGTCTAGGTCGTACTCCCTAAGCCGTCGGTAGAGCGTCGAGGGCGAAATGCCGAGGAGTTCTGCTGTCTTGCCGCGATGCCAGGCGGTTTTTTCGAGCGCTCCGATTATCTGCTGACGCTCGATCTCGCGGAGGTTGTTTGTCGGTGAACTCGGCGGAGCCGACACAGCCGGTTCTTGCGGCGAAGTGTAGCTCACGGAAACGCTCGTCCGTTCTGTGCGGAATGCGATCTCGGGCGGCAGTTCCCGCGGCGTGATCGTACCGTTGTCGGCGAGCAGGATCGCGCGTTCGAGACAGTTCCTTAGCTGACGTACGTTTCCCGACCAACTAAATGCGGTGAGAGCATCGATCGCCGCCGGCGTCATCTCTGGAGCATTTGCCCCGGCCATTTTGTGAAGCAGATGCCGGGCGAGCGGCTCGATGTCCTCTCGGCGTTCGCGAAGCGGCGCGACCGTGATCTCGAAGCTGTTGATCCTATACATCAAGTCCGCCCGAAAGGTGCCGTCGGCTATCGCTACGTCCTTGTCACGATTTGTCGCCGCGACGAGCCGCACATCGACCTCGACCTTTTTCACACCGCCGACGCGGAAGAACGAACGTGTTTCCAGAGCACGAAGCAATTTTGACTGAAGCTGCATCGGCATCTCCATCACTTCGTCTAGGAAGATCGTGCCGCCGTCAGCTATTTCAAACAGACCGAGCTTCCGGGTCCTCGCTCCAGAGAACGCACCGGCCTCATGGCCGAAAAGCTCGCTCTCAAGCAAGGTGTCTTGCAACGCGGCGCAGTTCAGATCGATGAACGGCTTGTCGGCACGGCGACTGAGTTTATGTATCGCCTGGGCGATGAGTTCCTTGCCAACGCCGGATTCCCCGGTAATAAGTACAGACGTATCAGAAGGAGCAACTCTCTGAACGAGTCTGAGTGCATCCTTCATTTGACGCGATTCGGCAACGATCTCCGGCAGTTCTGGCCGCGTCCGTGCGATCTGCGCTCTGAGCCGCTGATTGTCGACCTTGAGCTGCTGCTTTTCGGCCGCGGCGGTAACCAAGGCCGAAAGTTCGCCAATGCGATACGGCTTTGTCAGGTAGTCGTACGCGCCGAGCTTCATCGCCTCGATCGCCGATTCAACGGTCGCCTGGCCCGTGAGCATTATCACTTCGGGCGGATTCTGGCACTGCTCGCGTGTGCGACGCAGCAGGCCCATACCGTCGAGCCGCGGCATATTGATATCACAGAGAACGACGTCAAAATCTTGCGCATCCAAGAGTTCCCATGCCGCCTCACCATCATCGGCGGTTTCGACATCGTGCCCCTGTCGCGCCATTTCTTTTTGCACGACCAGACGCAGGTTTTTTTCGTCGTCGACTACCAGTAGTTTTGCCATAACAGATCAGTAACTATCGAGAAACAGGGAGAAAAATGCTGAACGTTGTGCCCTTGCCGGCTGTCGAGCGAACGCTGATCCGGCCGCCGTGTTCCGAGATGATGCCGTAGCATACCGCCAGGCCCAGGCCGGTGCCTTTGCCGACCTCTTTGGTCGTAAAGAACGGCTCAAATATCTTCGACATATCTTCGTGCGGAATGCCGGAGCCAGTATCGGCGACCTCGATCACAACGCGGCTGCCCTTGGACGCGGCGCGAAACGTCAGCGTTCCGCCGTCTGGCATGGCATCGATCGCGTTCGTCGCCAGCGCGATGATCGCCTGCTGTATCTGACCGCCGTCAGCCGAGACGAGCGGCAGGTCCTTTTCGATCTCGACCGCGAGTTCGATCCGGTCGCCGCGTTTCTGATGCGAGATCAGATTTGCTGCTGAACGGACAATATCACCCGCGTCGGTCGGTGTTCGGTCGGTCGCACGGATACGGCTAAAATCGAGCAGGTCGGTTGTGATCGTTTTGCACCGGAATGCCTCGCTCTTGATAAGCCCTAGATACTCTTCGAGATCGTCTTGAGATTCCGACATCTCGAATGCACCCTCTTCGATCCGCTGCTCGAGAGCCTCGGCACACGCGGCGATCGTCGCCAGAGGATTATTGATCTCGTGGACGATACCGGCTGCAAGCCGGCCGACGGCGGCAAGCTTCTCGGCACGGTTTACGGCCTGGACAGCCTCAACTCGCATCGTGACGTCTTCGCCGACGGTAATGACATGGGTGACCTCGCCGCCCTCGACGCTGCTCATCGGTACTTTGCTGACGAGCCAATGCAACGTCGATCCGTCATCGGCCACGGTCTGTTGCTCGATGCGCTCGATCCGGCCCGTGCGAAATGCTCGTTCGAATTCCTCGCGCGAGCGGCCCTGGGGATATTTTTCGAGCACCTCAAATACGTTGCGCCCAATGGCGATGTCGCGCGGAATGCCCTGTGCCCCGACCTCGCGGTGACGATTCCATGTGACGATCCGATAGTCTCTATCCACAACGTAAAGCGACACCGGCAGTGCATCGAGGATCGCCTCGGTAAACTTTCGCTGCTGCTCACGGGCTTCGTTCAGCGAGTCGTGCAATGCCAGCTCGTAGTGGGCCGAGAGATTTACGCTCATCGCGGCCATCTGGGTCGCGGCCTCGATCATTTTGCAGCGGCGCTCGGTGACGTCGTCGCTCGATTCGAAACCCACGACAATTGCCCCGCGGATCTCGCCATTTATGTGAAGCGGCGACACATATTCGCAGGCGTGATCGCCAGTGCCGATCATGAACTCGGTCTTGTCGAGCTCCGGATAACCTATCTGTGGCGGCATAAAGCTCAGCCATTTCTCAAATCGCTCGCGTCGAAGCGATTCGCCGTCATCATTGCCTTCACGAAATGCCTGAGACGTGATCAGCCCGATCGAATCGAGCTCCGCAACAAAGACGCATACGGCCGCGTCGACACCGCGCACAAGGGCTTCCGCGACACAGCTCGCGGCTTTTTTCGGGTGGACGGTGAAGAGCAGGCTGCGACCGAGTTCTGAGATGAACTTAAGGTCGTTAAAACCCTCTTCCGGGGCAGTTATGTCAGTACTGCCCGCGTCTTTTTTTGACGTCGACGGTGTCAGCATTTTGTTGGTCCAAGCCCGCCGAATCTATGAGAAAGTGCAGACCGGTAAGGAGAAGGTCGAATTGGTGGGAAGCAAAACCAGAAAATCTTCCCTCTAGATTAGAAACGATTTTGTGCACTGTGTCAACAGTTTTAACACACTGAAATGCCGTTGACATCGGCCGAATTGAAGGCAAGAATTGAAGTATGCGGCAGTTCTTGAGCCTGTTATTTCTTTTGATCGTCGGTCTGGCGTTTGCAACGGCAGCAGCCGGCCAGCGCGTCGTCGACAAAACGGTCGCGGTGATCAGCGATTCGGCCGGCCGACAGCAGCTCATTACCTACTCCGATCTCGTCTGGCAGTTGGCATTGCAGCCGGGAGTGTCGATAGAAACGCCCAGATCGGAGGATCTAAACCGGGCTCTGCAAACGCAGATTAATCAGCGGATCTTCGCTCTTGAAGCCGAACGCCTGCCGAGAAACGCACCGAGCGATAAGGAAGTCGCCGACAAGATCGCCGAGACACTAACCTACTTTCCATCACCCGCGGCGTTCGAAGCGCGGCTTAAGGCGGTCGGTTTTGATTCCGTTGACGACCCCGCGTTCAAAGAATTGATCTCGCAGCGTATCGCCATCGAGAAGTACGTCGATTTCCGATTCGCGTCGTTTGTCGTGGTCACTTCTGATGAAGAAGCTCGATACTACCGCGATGTTTTCACGCCCGACTTCCGGCGTCGCTTCCCTGGGCTCCTGCTCCCGCCGCTTGAGGAAAAACGAGCCGAGATCCGTGAAATTTTGACTCAGGAAAAGATCGCTCTTTCCATCGAACGCTTTCTCGACGAAGCAAAACGCCGCATTCAGATCGAGATCCTCTCCGAGGTCTAGCGACGCGAAGCTTGACGAAGCCTTAGGGCAAATCTATCATCTAACAGCGAGCCGGGGTGGCGAAATTGGTATACGCACCAGACTCAAAATCTGGCGGGCTTTACGCCCATGTCGGTTCGACTCCGACCCTCGGCACCAAAGAATTTGCTCGCACTCGCCGCCTTTCGTATGAGATACTGATGTCACTGGGGGTGATATTATGATAAATAACTTTACAAAGGTGGTTACTAACTAAACCGGTGTTTCTGCTAGTGCAGAAGCTGCCGAAGCAATACGGAAACGGCGCGTCTCTCTGACGGGCCGTTTTCATTTTCTACGAAAGATGTTTTTGTCAGACTTCGATTTTGAACTGCCACAGGAACTGATCGCTCAGACGCCGCTGAAGGAACGCTCTGCCTCGAGAATGCTGGCGGTGGATCGATCTGCCGGTAAGTTTGAGGATAGTGTCTTTCACGATCTGCCGAGATATTTGAGGAAAGGCGATGTCCTCGTGATCAATAACACGCGAGTCTTTCCAGCGAGGCTATTTGGCAAAACCGAGACCGGTGCCCGGATAGAGATCTTTCTGGTCGAAGAGCTGGCGGACGGCTCTTGGGAAACGCTTGCTCGTCCGGCGCGAAGGTTATCGACCGGCAAGCGAATTCATTTTTCCGAGGAGCTAACCGCTGAGGTAGTTTCGCGAGATGACAACGGACGCGTGATAGTCCGGTTCGAAGCGGACGGTGACCTTTTCAGTATCTTTGAGCGCATCGGCCGGACGCCGCTGCCGCCGTATATAAAACGCGAACGCGACGCGATCGATGCCGACCGTGAACGTTATCAGACCGTTTTCGCAAGCACTCGCGGAGCGATCGCGGCACCAACTGCCGGTCTGCACTTCACGACCGAAATGTTCGACGAGCTTCGGGCGGCAGGTATCGAGATCGCCGAGATCACGTTGCACGTCGGGTATGGAACTTTTGAGCCTGTCCGGGTCGACGATCTCTCTGCCCATCGTGTTTCGGCTGAGCGTTTTGCTATCGGGCAAGCGACCGCCGACGTGCTCAATAGAGCCAGATCGGAGCACCGGCGCATCATCGCGATCGGAACGACTACAACCCGCACGCTCGAGCACCTACTTCGAATCGACGACGCATTCCGCGCAGGATCCGGCTCGGCCGACCTCACAATAACACCGGGGTATAGGTTCCGGGCTGTCGACGCACTGCTGACCAATTTTCATTTGCCGCAAAGTTCGCTGCTCGTGCTCACTTCTACATTCGGCGGCCACGAACTTATAATGAACGCATATCGTCACGCTGTAAGCTGGAGATACCGTTTCTACAGCTACGGCGATTGCATGTTTATCTTTTGATCAGCGATGGTCCTGCTCGACTCGCTCAAAAATTTTTTCGTTGCGGATGCCCGGCCCGAACCTGAGATCGTGTTTCCGGCTCCGCTGACGACTTATTCGATCAAGCCGCTGACGCACTCGCAGATCGGCGAAGTGCTGCGGCTCAATCTTCGCTGCTTCACGAAGGGCGATAGTTACACCCGGTACACATTTGACTACCTGTTAAACGAACCCCGCACGCTCGGCTATCGCGCCGTCACGCCCGAGGGAGAAATGGTCGCGTTTGTGTTCGTCATGGTCAAGGAGCAGAATTCGGCACACCTGACGACTATCGGCGTTGCTCCCGAACACAGACGCCGCGGCCTCGCCGCAGAACTGCTTCGGCACGTCGAATCGTCGCTTCGCAAACGCAGTGTCGGCACGCTGATGCTCGAGGTTCGCGTTGGCAACCGCTCGGCACAGGAACTTTACCGTCGTGCCGGATATACGATCGTTCAACGCATCAATCGCTATTACTCGGACGGCGAAGACTGCTTTCTGATGATGCGGGCTCTTCTTGACTCGTGACCCGCTTCTCCCTGCCACCGATCTATCCGATAACCGATGTTCGACTGTCAGTTCTGTCGCACGCTGACCAAGTACGCCAACTAGCAGCCGCCGGTGCTCAGATCGTGCAACTACGCGAAAAAGCGGCGAGCCCGAGAGAATTCTACCCTGCAGCAGTCGAGGCTAAGGCGGTCGCCTTATGGCATGGCGTAAAGCTAATTATCAACGACCGCGTCGACATCGCTCATGCCCTCGGGGCCGACGGCGTTCATCTCGGCCAGACGGATATGCCGCCTCGGCTCGCCCGCAAGGTCCTCGGCAGCAGTTCGATCATCGGTATTTCTACACACACGATCGAACAGGTTCGCGAGGCCGTGGACGAACCGGTGGATTACATTGCCTTCGGGCCGATCTTTCCGACTTCGACCAAAGTGAACCCCGACGCGGTGGTCGGGCTCGAGCTGCTCGCCCAGGTGAAAGGGCTCATCGCTCCGCTCCCACTCGTAGCGATCGGTGGTATCACGCGCAGAAATGCTCGACAAGTGCTTGATGCCGGCGGCGACTCTGTCGCGGTGATAAGCGATATCCTCCAAGGACCTGCGAGCACCGAGGACAATTTCCGATCATTCTGCGATGCAATGGAAAACATCGTTGAATGATGTACAAATTTGTCTTGATTTATTCCTCCTGATAGCTGATAATTTCGTGTGGCCGTTTGACCGAACGGCCGACGCGGCTTTCCCAACGCCGGTATGTCCCGCCCTTTTGCTTAGAGAACGGAGCGATCCCAGACCATGAGCTTGCTTGATATAGCACCCATCATTGAGCAGATGTTGCTCGTTTCCGAGAACGTCAGCGACCTTAACTTCTCGTGCGGCCAAAAGCCGCAGGTCGAGATCAACGGCGTCCTTTACCCCGCGTCGCCGATCGGACTGGGGAGGCTCTCGGCCTACCAGACCGAGATGATCGCTATGTCGCTCGTGCGTGACAATCCGGACGCGGCGGCCCAGCTCGTGAAGTTTCGCACGGCCGACCTCAGCTATGCGCTGCCGGGCAAATGCCGTTTTCGCGTAAATATCTTTCAGCAGCGCAACTCGTTCTCGATCGTGATGCGTGTGATTCCGCACGAGATACCGACGTTCGACGATCTGCGGCTGCCGCCCCAATTGGCCGACATTGCGGATATTCGAAATGGAGTAGTACTGCTAACGGGTCCGACGGGTTCGGGTAAGAGCTCGACCCTCGCTGCGATCATCGATCGCATAAACGAGACCAAGGCCTATCACATCGTAACGATCGAAGACCCTATCGAATTCCTACACTCGCACAAAAAATCAACGATCAATCAGCGTGAGGTCGGTGCGGATACCAAGGACTTTGCTTCGGCGCTGCGTGCGGCTCTGCGACAAGCTCCTAAAGTCATCCTTGTCGGCGAGATGCGCGACCTCGAGACAGCCGAGATCGCACTCGAAGCGGCCGAAACGGGCCACCTCGTGCTCTCGACGCTGCACACGATCGATGCTTCAAAGACCATAGACCGTATCGTCGGTCTTTATCCAAAGAACGAGGAACGCATCATCCGAACGCGTCTTGCGCAGACATTCCGCTATATCGTTTCGCAGCGTCTGATCCCGACGGCTGACGGACGTGGACGCATCGCGGCGGTCGAGATCCTGAAATCGAATCCGCGAACGCGTGAATATATTGAAAAAGGTGAGACCGAGGGCAAGTCGCTGCTCGACGCAATCCGCGATGGTGAGATCGACGGAATGCAGGATTTTGATACGGTCATCCGTGGATTGATCGAATCCAAAAAGGTCACGCTCGAGGACGGACTGTCGTTCGCGACCAACCAGAATAACCTGCTGCTCCACCTCAAAGGCCTTTCCTCGACCGAAGACTATATCAATCAGGGCCGCAGCCAGGCCGGACGTTCGATGCCCGCACCGGTCGCCCCGCCGCCGCCCGTTGAAAATCCCGATTCGGTCCTCAACATGATCGAGTAAGCCAGAAAAGCCATGATAATTCGCTGCGATAATTGTTCTGTTTCCCTTCAGCTCGACGAGTCAAAGATCCCGAGCGGGAATTTTTCGGTCCGTTGCCCACGCTGCCAGAATCTGCTACGAGTGCAGAAAGATGCCTCGGGCAAAGGACTCTCGACGGTCGATCAGCTAGCAGCAAGCCAACCGGCCGCTGCGACTCAGGAAGGCGCGAGCGACTTTGCTGCAAAGGAATCAGATTTCCAGATCAACAATGCACTTCGCAGTTTGCTCGGCGCGCTCCAGTCCGACAAGAACGCCGTAGAAGAGGAAACGACCGATAAACCTCGCCGCATTTTACTCTGTCTCGGACAAAAGGCCGACGAAACGGCCAGATTGCTTGCCAAGTCAGGCTACAAGGTCTACGTTGCCCAAACCCCTGCACAAGCAAACGAACGGCTCCGCGAGGGAAAGACCGAGATCCTGATCTTCTCGCCCGATTTCGCACCTGACATGGGGGGAGCGGCGGTGATCCAGCAAAAGGCGAATGCGATGTACTCGTCCGAACGCCGCCGGCTGTTCCTGATCTCGCTCGAGGAAAACGGCACGACGATGAACGCCCACGACGCGTTCCTGCGGAACCTGAATCTGATCGTGAATTCGAAGGATCTTGAACAGCTTCCGCTTATCCTGAACCGCGCCATCGGCGACTACAACGATCTGTACAATTACTTCAACCGTGCGGCCGCACTTGAACCGATCTAGAGGTAATTATTCCTTGGATAGAAAAGCCCGCTTCGAATCAGGAGCGGGCTTTTTTATTGGACGGCGAGCTCGCAGACGAGCATTTCGATCTGATTTCTCGCACCGGCAGGGCCCGTGCCCCCGACCGAGGTCTTTATCGAAAGATCGACCGCGGCGATACGCTTGATCGCGTGTACAAGCTGTGCCTCGTCCGCCCGTCGAGCCGAAGCGAGGAATTCGTCCTGTCCGCGGCCAAAGAGCTTTGCGGCGGACGCGATCTCTGACCGGGGAGCATTTCGCTGCATCAGGTCTTTTGCGATCAAAAGCCGCCGGTAGTTGTACGAGATGAGGCCTAATAGAGCGAGTGGTTCGGCACCGTCGTCGAGGATCTTTTTGAGAGTATTCAGGGCCTGACGGCCACGGCCGGCAACGAGATGATCGGTAAGCTCAAAGTTGCTAAGCTCACGTGAATTCGGCACTAGCTGAGCGACAAGTTCCGCGGTCAACACTCCCGACGGCATAGCCGCGGCGGCGAGTTTGTTAACCTCGTTAGTAACGCGGCGGACATCGCGATCGACCCGCGAAAGCAAAGCACGAGTTGCAACTTCGTCCGTAGTCAGGCCAGCTTCGGCGATCGTCTTTCTCGTCCATTCAGCGAATTGAGGCTCGTCAAGCGGAGTGAACTCAACGGCTGCAGTGCGTTCGCGAAGGAACTTGCCCATCTTGCGGACGCCGTTAAGCTCATCCGCGACAAATATCACGACACTTGTCGGCGATGGATCGTCGAGATAGCTCGATAACAGGGATTCATGGTCTTCGCGAAGCGTGTCGCGGGTTCCGGTCGCGGAGATGCGGACCTCATTGACGCGAACGACTCGCCGCGTCGCCATCATCGGCAATTGCCGCGCGGCACCGAGGGCTGCGGCAAGCGAATCCGTCGATTCGAGACTGAATGAAGCTTCGTTGAAATCGCGAAAATCACCTTCACCAAACGCGAGATCGGTGATGGTCTTTGCGGCCAGATCGCGAAGGTAGGTCTCGGCGCCAAAAAGCACGTAGACCGGAGCAAATTCTCGCTTCCTGAGCTGCTGCCTAAGGTCGTCGCGGGTCAAAAGCATGGGATCATTTCTTGTCGTCGCGAACGCCCATTCCGTTGACGAAGGCCGAGACAGCCGACTCGGCAAAGGCTTTTGCCATTCGCTCGACGGCCGGATCCTCTTCGTTAAAGAAGGATCGTGGGTCGGAGCTGAACTCGAACGAATCGCGGAAGGTGAAGTTCTGATTGTCGTAGAGTATCTTGCCTTCGCGCAGGTCGCGGATCGTGACCGCGACGACGATCGTCACCTCATAGACGCGTGCGCGGCCGGTGCTGTCGAGCAGCACGCCGGCAAAGCTGAAATCGCGGATCGTGCCCTCGAGCACGGCGTCCGCACCGCTGCGTGAACTCTGGACTTTAAGCCCGTTGCCGCGGCGGATGATCTCGCGGCCAACGGCTTCGGTAAAACGCGATTCGACGCGATATCGCAGCCCTTTCGCCTCGAACTGAAAAGCGGGAACGGCCACGACCTTGATGTTCTTCGGCAGACCGGAATTCGTCACAGGCTTATAGCATTCGGTGAAGGCCGAAACGAACAGCAGCGACGTCAACAACACTGATAACTTCAGGAATTTCATATACTTACGTCGTTAACTGCATTGACGAACCGTAGAGCCTGCGCCGTCTCTTTCACGTCGTGCACTCTCAGGATCATTGCACCGCGTTCGGCGCCGATCAGAGCCGCCGCGATACTGCCGCCAAGTCTGTCATCCGCTGCTGCGCCGCCGAAGAGCTTCCCAAGAAATGACTTTCTTGAAGCACCGACTAGTACCGGCAGATCAGCGAATTCATCGACTATCGTATCAAGTTTGGCTATCAGCTCTAAGTTCTGCTCAGGTGTCTTGCCAAATCCGATGCCGACATCCAGACAGATCTGCTCCGTTGAAACGCCGTGATTCATTGCCCGGTCGATCGACCATTTCAGCCCCGCAATTACCTCGCTGATAACGTCATCGACCGACGGCTGCGAGTGCATCGTTTCAAATTCACCTCGAGAGTGCATCAGGATCAGACCTGCACCGGTAGCCGCGGCGATCTCGGCGATCTGCGGATCCCAACGCAGCCCAGAGATGTCGTTGATGATCTCGGCTCCTGCGTCGATACCAGCTTTTGCGACGGCGGACTTTGAGGTGTCGATCGATATAGGAGTGTCAAAACGCTTGGCGATCGCTTCGATCACCGGAGCGGTCCGTTCCAGCTCGGTATCTGCGTCGACCCGCGAACTTCCGGGCCGCGTCGACTCGCCGCCGATGTCGATAATGTCTGCGCCATCGGCGATCATTTGCTCGGCACGCCGCAGGGCCGCATCGACATTCGCATAACGTCCACCGTCAGAAAAACTGTCGGGCGTGACGTTTAGAATGCCCATCACTAGCGGGCTTTCGATCGATAATTGCCGACACGACGTTTTCCAGTGCATAAATGAAAAGGCCCTACAGGTCATATTCGACCTACAGGGCCCGCAAAGGCAAATCTAAGCCTTGAAGTTACGCCGTTACCGGGTCATTGCCGGTTATCGGCGGCAGAATAGGTTTGGTCACCGGTACCGTCGTCCTTTCTTCGGTTCCACCGTCGTTGTCGGCAGAACTTCGATCATCGGCATCAAGCGGCAGGCCCGCCACGACACGGCGGATCTGAACGCCGTCGAGCGTCTCGTATTCGAGCAGGGCCTCGGCGAGACGGACCATCGCGTCGTGATTCTCACGCAGGATCGTCTCGGCACGCTGATACTGTTCGTTGATGATCTTCTGAACTTCCTGGTCGATCTTGATCGCAGTGTCTTCAGAATAATCGCGGTGCTGCGAGATCTCGCGGCCGAGGAAGATCTGCTCTTCCTTCTTACCGAATGCGAGAGGCCCGAGCGAACTCATACCGTATTCGCAGACCATCGCACGTGCGATCTCGGTCGCTTTTTCGATGTCGTTCGAAGCGCCCGTCGTGATCGAACCGATGAAAATGTCCTCGGCAATGCGGCCGCCCATCGACATCGCGATGTTGCCGAGCAAGTATTCCTTCGTCGCCGAAAGCCTATCTTTTTCAGGCAGATACATCGTCAGACCGAGGGCCATGCCGCGCGGAATGATCGTCACCTTATGGACCGGATCGACGCCGTCGACCTTGAGTCCGACGAGTGTGTGGCCGGCTTCGTGATAAGCGGTCACGCGTTTTTCATCGTCCGAGATGACCATGGATTTGCGCTCAGCGCCCATCATCACCTTGTCTTTTGCTATTTCAAAGTCGTTCATCGTAACGACTTTCTTGTTGTAGCGAGCGGCGTTGAGCGCGGCCTCATTTACTATATTCGCGAGGTCTGCGCCGGTGAAACCGGGCGTTCCGCGGGCAATAACGTTTACATCGACCTTCTCATCGAGCGGTATCTTGCGGGTGTGGACCTTGAGAATTCCCTCGCGGCCGCGAACGTCAGGCCGGCCGACGACAACGCGGCGGTCAAAGCGTCCGGGACGGAGCAATGCAGGATCGAGTACGTCGGGGCGGTTTGTCGAAGCGACCAGGATAACTCCGTCGTTCGATTCAAAACCGTCCATTTCGACGAGCAGTTGGTTGAGCGTCTGTTCGCGCTCATCGTGTCCCCCGCCGAGTCCCGCGCCGCGATGGCGTCCGACCGCGTCGATCTCATCAATAAAGATAATGCACGGAGCGTTCTTCTTGCCCTGTTCGAACAGGTCACGTACTCTCGACGCTCCGACACCGACGAACATCTCGACAAAATCAGAACCCGAGATCGAGAAGAAAGGAACGTTTGCTTCACCGGCAACAGCCTTTGCAAGCAATGTCTTACCCGTTCCCGGAGGGCCGACCATCAGAACGCCCTTGGGGATCTTGCCGCCGAGCTTTTGGAATTTTTGCGGATCCTTGAGGAACTCAATGATCTCCTGAAGCTCTTCCTTGGCCTCGTCAACGCCTGCGACGTCCTTAAACGTGACGCGTTTCTGCTGATTGTTGAGCAGTTTCGCCTTCGATTTACCAAAGCTCAGTGCCTTGTTCCCGCCGGCCTGCATTTGCCGCAGCGTAAAGGCGAGAAAACCCATCAGCAGTATGAACGGAAGCAGCGTGATCAAGACCTGCCAGCCGAGTCCGCTCGACGGCGGTTCGGTCGTGTATGCAGTTTCCGGGCTCTCTTTCAGCGCCGCAAAGATCTCACTACGAGTCGCATCGCTTAGGTCGAGCTTGGTCGAGAATTTCTGGTCGCTCTTATTAGTAAGCTCGAGCGAATCCTGCTTGATCGTTGCCTGTTTTATGTCCTTGTTCCGTATCTGGGTGAGAGCAGCGTCGAGCGTCAGCTCTTTTGGCGGCGTGGTCTGTTTCGTCTGCAGATACCAGACAAAGACGAGCGCGCTCGAAATGATCATCAACCAGAGTAGAACTTGCTTAGCCTTAGAACTCAATTTACTGCCTCCAATCTGCTCTCTCCTGAGAGCTGCACAACGCACTTGGATGAGAGTGCGCGTAAACACGTTGTGCAAAATGCTTTACGCGCGTAACACCCATTTAAGGGCCACCGATTGATTTTAGAGGTCTGACCTCTTTTTTTCAACCACATTCTCCCGGTAAGCGAGCCGCCCGCCCGTCTTTACGACAGTTCCGCCGGGCACCTCGACGAGCCTCCCGCTCTTCGCGCTCTTAACCAAACGAATTATCGCTTGGGTATGTTTCAGTCCCAATCCACGCAGGTTTCCACGACGCGCGGCGAGCCAGGCTCGGATCGTCTCGGCCAGTTCGGGCTCCGAGAGTTTGACCAGGCTCGCAAGAGTCAATTCGTCGGGAATGTCTTCTTGGTTTTCAGTAGGTTCGTTTACGCCATCGTTTTGCAGCAAAAACGCTGTATTTGCAAGTACTTCAACGATGTTCGGATTAAAGTCGGCGAGGAGCGGCAACAGGATCTTGCGGATCCGAACGCGGCGAAAAGCTGTGTCCTCGTTCATCGAATCGTATCGATATTCGACACCCCTATTGTGACAAAAGGCCTCAGTTTCCGCTCGTGTCGCCCAACTGAGCAGGGGCCGCACCAGCCTGACGCCGTCGTCGCTCGACATCGGCCTGACCGCGCGGATCGCACCGAGTCCCTGACGACCGCTACCGCGAATGAGATTCATCAAAAATGTCTCAGCCTGGTCGTTTAGCGTGTGAGCCGTGACGATCAATGATGCTCCGACGGCTTTTGCGGTCGAATGCAAAAATGCGAATCGCTCGACACGGGCAGCTTGTTCAATATCGCTCTCAGGCTTCGATTTCGAGCGTCCCCGGGCAAATTCTATCTTGTGCGAAGACGTTATCGAGGCAACAAACGCTTCGTCCTCGTCGCTGGCATCGCCGCGCAGCTTGTGATTGAAGTGCGCCGCAACGATCCGGTTTTTTAGCTTTCCAGCTTCTTTCAATTCGCTGAGCGCCAGCAATAGGCTGATCGAATCAGCTCCGCCCGAAACCCCGACGACCACCGTCTCGCCCTCCGACGGCAAGTCGAGCCGTCGCCATTCTGTGATCAGTTTGCGTGAGAAATTGTCCACGGCCTACGATCCTGGCCGGTATGCGGCCCGCTGCTGGATCAGCATCGTGAGCCGTGAGGTGCAGACCAAACGGCCCTTTTCGTTGGTGATGTCGATCTTCCAGACGCTCAGAGTTCGACCCGAGTGGATAGGCGACGCTTCGACCGTGAGGATACCTTTGCTGACCGCCCGAATATGATTTGCATTTATCTCGATCCCGACCGGCGTGACGCGTTCAAGGTCGGCACCCATGACAACGCCGATAGACGCCGCGGTTTCGGCGAGATAAAGCGATATTCCGCCATTCATAATACCGACGTATTGATGGACCTTTGGCGTGACCTCCATCTTAAGAACGACGCTCTCGCCCGTCGCCTCGACGACCTCGACCCCTAAGAATCGCATCATCTCGTTGTCGCAAACCTCTTTTAGAAGCTTTTCGCGGTCGATCATTCGGGGTCCTCCGCCCGCAGATACTGTCGCGCCTTGCCTAGCTCCAAACGGACCTGTTCCGGCGACGTTCCGCCCACGACGGCCTTTGCACCCAGCGTCGCCTCGATCGCGAGAGAATCAAACATATCCTGATCGATCTCGGGCGAAAATTGTTTCAGCTCGTCAAGCGAAAGCTCCCCCAGCTCCTTGTTGTGAGAGATGGCAAAGAGTACCGCTCGGCCGACAGCCTCGTGGGCGGTGCGAAAAGGCACGTCCTTCCTGACGAGATAATCGGCAAGCTCGGTCGCGTTCAGATAGCCGTGCGTCGCGGCGTCGCGGCCGCGCTCCTCGTTAACGACAACATTTTCGATAACGATCGCCGCGGCACGGAGCGAGATCGATACCGTGTCGACGCAATCAAAAACCGCCTCCTTGTCCTCCTGCATGTCCTTGTTATATGCAAGCGGCAGGCCCTTGATCATTGTCAGCAAACCGATATTGTGGCCAAAGACTCGGCCCGATTTGCCGCGGAGCAGTTCGAGCGCATCCGGATTCTTCTTCTGCGGCATCAGCGACGAACCGCTCGAAACGCTGTCGCTCAGCGTGATAAATCCGAATTCCTGCGAGCAATAAATGATCAGATCCTCAGCAAGCCGCGAGAGATGCACCATCAGCAGCGAACACGCAGAGACAAACTCAACGGCGAAATCCCTGTCGGAAACCCCGTCGAGGCTGTTGGCGGTTATACCTTCGAAACCGAGTTCGGCTGCAACGGCTTCTCTGTCGACCGCAAAGCCAGTTCCGGCAAGAGCACCAGAGCCGAGAGGCATGACATTGACGCGGCGGCGGCACTCGGCCAGGCGTTCGGCGTCACGTTTGAGCATTTCGAAATAGGCGAGGCACCAATGGGCAAACATTACCGGCTGCGCCCGCTGTAGATGCGTATAGCCCGGGATCACTGCGTTATCGTAGCCGGTCGCCGTATCGACGATCGCCGCCTGCAGATCGCGGATCAGTTGCTGGATGTCATCGATCTCGCCGCGTAGCCAAAGCCGAAACGCAGTCGCGACCTGATCGTTGCGGCTGCGGCCTGTGTGCAGCTTGCGGCCGGTATCGCCGATCGCATCGATCAGTCGAGCCTCGATAAACGAATGAACGTCTTCGGCCGGAATATCGAAATATCCCTCAACGATCGCCGAGTCCGCGATCATTTGGCTCAGGCCACCGATTATCGCGTCTGCTTCCTCATCGCTAAGGACGCCGGCACCGCGGAGACCGTCGGCGTGAGCAATGCTCGCCCGGACATCAGCCGCGAAAAGCCGCCGGTCAAAGCGGAACGAATCGTTGAATTCTGCGAATGTCTCGTGCGGGCCCTGTGTAAAGCGTCCGCCCCAGAGCTGGCCTGATTTGGTCATCGTGTTCTTTGCGTTCTCCGTGCCATTGCGTGAGAATTATTGTCACGCAAAGCCCCCGAGTTCGCAAAGAATGCAACTCCGGTGGGCATTATCGATATGGCACAAAAGATAAATAAACTTGTCCTCGCATACTCCGGCGGCCTCGACACTTCGGCGATGCTGCTCTGGATCAAAGAGACCTACGGATGCGAAGTGATCTGTTACACGGCCGATGTCGGCCAGGGCGAAGAACTCGACGGGCTCGAAGAAAAAGCCCTGGCGACCGGAGCTTCCAAACTATATGTCGAAGACCTCCGCGAGGAATTCGTAAAAGATTTCGTTTGGACGGCCGTCAAGGCAAATGCTCTGTACGAAGGCGTTTACCTGCTCGGTACGTCGCTCGCTCGGCCCGTTATCGCTAAACGCCAGATCGAGATCGCCCAGAAAGAAGGCGCAGACGCCGTTGCGCACGGAGCGACGGGGAAAGGCAACGATCAGGTGCGTTTTGAGCTGACGTATTATGCTCTGCAGCCCGATATCAAGGTCGTAGCGCCGTGGCGGCATTGGGAATTTAAAGGCCGTGCCGACTTGATGGCTTACTGTGCACAACACGGCATTCCGGTCACGGCTTCCGCCGAGAAGCCGTATTCGATGGACCGCAATCTGATGCACATCAGCTACGAAGGCGGCATCCTCGAAGACCCGTGGGCCGCTCCGCCAGAAGATATCTTTCTGCTAACGAAGTCGCCTGAAAAGGCTGCCGACAAGGCCCAGGAGATCACGCTGACATTCGAAAAAGGCGAACCGGTCGCGATCGACGGCGAGCGTTATGGCGCTGTCGACATGCTCTCAAAACTCAACTTCCTCGGCGGCGAACACGGCATCGGCCGCGTCGATCTGGTCGAGAACCGCTTCGTCGGAATGAAGTCCCGCGGCATATACGAAACGCCCGGCGTCACCATCCTGATGGCCGCCCACCGAGCTCTCGAATCGATCACCATGGACCGCGAAGTGATGCGTCTACGAGATTCGCTCGGGACCAAGTTTGCTGAGTCGGTCTATTATGGATTCTGGTTCGCACCCGAGTTCGAGATCCTGCGAAAACTGATCAACGAAACGCAGGAGACCGTCAACGGCGACGTCCGCCTCAAACTCTACAAAGGCAACACCATCGTCACCGGCCGCAAATCACCTAACTCTTTGTATAGAGAACGTGTGGTCACCTTCGAAGACGACGCGGGAGCATACGACCAACACGACGCCGAAGGATTTATCAAACTCCAAGCCCTGCGGTTGAGACTGAGGAACATGGAATAGTGTAAACATTTTGTTTACACGCTTGGTGCACCGTGATAAGATCTTTTGCAGATAGCGAGACGGAACGCTTTTTTACAACCGGACGATCTCGTCGCATTCCGGCAGATATCCAGAAGCGTGCGGAAATGCGACTAACGCAACTCGACGCCGCGACCGTCATTGATGACCTCAGATTTCCGCCTTCGAATCGGCTAGAAACCTTGAAGGGCGACCGGAAAGGAAACTGGAGCATTCGTATCAATGATCAATGGCGTCTGTGTTTTCGATTCGATTCTGGCGATGCTTTTGATGTCGAGATAGTGGATTACCACTGAGGAGTTTTTATGCTCAGATCAAAGCTGCGACCTATTCATCCCGGCGAGTTTCTAAAGGAGATCCTCGAGGAACTTCAAATTTCACAGGCTAGCTTTGCCCGCACTGTCGGCGTCTCGCCGATGCGCATATCTCACGTCGTCAAGGGTGAACGTCCGGTCACCGCTGAACTCGCTCTCCTGTTCGGCCGGGCCTTTAGGCAGACGCCCCAGTACTGGATGAATCTTCAGTCCAACTACGACCTCCGCATCGCTGAGATAAACATTGGTGACCGACTTACCTCACTTCGTGAGCTTGCCGCTTAGGAATTCTCAAGTGCTATCGTTAACGATCAACGCCCAGAACCTCGCCACCGTCGAATGGGATGATGAGTATTTCAAGTATTGCGAGTTTCTTGATTTTTCGATCGAAGGGGGAATCGTTTCAAGTGATTTTGCAGTCTGTACTTTCAAGAATCTTGACTGGTATTGGGGGCTCTTTAATACGGTCAATTTCGTGGACTGTACCTTCCTAGACTGCGTATTTCAGGGAACTAGTTTTTCAGACTGTAAATTCATTCAGTGCTCGTTCCAGAACTGCCACTTTGTAAGAGATAACCTTGGGGGGGATTGTTCCTTCGAGGTATCGGTCGCTTACAACTGCGAGGTAAGGGACAGCAATGGTTTCGGAGTTGCCTGGCGATGACCATGATCGAGCTACCCACCATTCAGGGAATCATCCGACGCCGGATACTTGCGAACTATCGGGCTGATCCTGATCTGGTTCGCAGCCTGCTGCCGGCGCGTTTTAGGCCAAAACTCCATAAAGACAAGGCGATCGTTGGCATCTGTCTGATCAGACTCGAAGAGATCAGGCCGCTGCATTCTCCTTCGTTCCTGGGTATTTCGAGTGAGAACGCCGCACATCGATTCGCCGTCGAGTGGACCGAAGATGACGGCACCGAACGCGAAGGCGTCTTTGTACCGCGTCGCGACACCGGTTCGACTCTGAACCATCTCGCTGGTGGACGACTATTCCCGGGCGAACATCACTTTGCCCGTTTCGATGTTGATGACGACGGTTCTGGTATCGATCTATCGATGACCTCGAAGGATGGAAAAATGAGCGTCTCGATCAAGGCAACTGCGGCCAGCGAAATGCCAACGGGTTCGGTATTCGATTCACTCGAAGACGCTTCACGATTTTTCGAGGGCGGTTCGGTCGGCTATTCCGTTACGCACGATGCTGCGAGACTCGACGGCATTCGTCTCGCGACCGACGGCTGGCATGTCGAACCGCTCGAAGTCATATCTGTCAGTTCTTCCTTTTATGATGACATGTCACGGTTTCCGGACGGAACGATCGCATTCGATCACGCATTGATAATGCGTGGCCTCCGGCACGAGTGGCACGCTCATCCGCCATCTGACAGTAATTAGCACCCGCGGTTAGTTTCACTGATAACCTATGAAATGCTTAGCATGCGGCAGCGAGGCGGTTGTTCCGGGAACCATTATCGATAACGGCTCGGGAGGAAACTCTACGTTCAAAATGGACGAGGTCTCGAAATTGAAGAGCCTTTTCGGGCTCGGAACTAGATCGATCCGTGGACACGCTTGCGTCCATTGCGGACATCTTCAGCTCGCCGTGGATTTCACCGAAAAGGACGTTAATAAATTTCGCCAGTTCGAGGGCGAACAGCCCGGAATACTCGAGCGATTGGAATCGGAAACGGCCAAGCTCGATGAGTAAAGGCTCTCAACTCTATGCGATCTTCGGTTATCTCGAAATGGCACGAAATTGTACGCCTTCGCGATGCGAGCGGGCTCGGTGAAGTGCTGGCTGACGACGTTATTTTCTACTCACCCGTCGTTCACACGCCCCAGGTCGGCAAGGCGATCACGACGATGTATCTCGCGGCCGCGGTCCGCGTTTTCGGCAACGAACATTTCAAATACGTCCGCGAGATCGTCGGAGAGAATGATGCCGTGCTAGAGTTCGAGACCGTGATCGACGGTATTCACGTCAACGGCGTCGATATGATCAAATGGAACTCCGACGGTCGGATCGTCGAGTTCAAAGTAATGCTCCGCCCGCTTAAGGCAGTCAACATCATCCACGAGAAAATGGCTGCGATGCTTTCCAGATAGCTGATCCAAAAATTGAAAAAGCACGAGTGAGCGTCGACGCCCATTCGTGCTTTTTTTTCGTGCACTTTGTGGCTGATCTGCCTTCTAGCGGATCATATCCTCAGCGGCATGACAATGTACTTGTAGTCGTAGGTAGTCTCGCCTTCGATCGACATCTGCGTCTGGGCATTCGGGTCTTTGAACTCGAATCGGATCCGCAGCGGAGCCTTGCCTTCACGGGCCGTAGCTGTCGCAGCACCCGAACCGTTATCGTCGCCCGCTACGGCGTCGGCGTTCGCCTCCGCTGTAAGTTCTGCGTCGCCGGTGGCGGCGTTGGTCAGGAATTCGAGCAGGTACTGCCAGTTAAACCCAAGCGTAATCTCTTCGCCCTTGTAATCGGTCTGGACGACCTCTTTGCCTTCGCCTTCCTCGGCCGACTGAGCCGAAACCTCGGCCTCGCCATCGCGGAAAGCAAGCCGTATCGAACGGTTGCGGTCATCGGCGATCAGCGACATGCGGCGGACCGCATCACGCATTTCCTCGAGGTCAAAGATGGCCGATTTGTCGTTGTCCTTCGGCATCACCATCTCGTAATTCGGGAACTGACCCGAGAGTTTGCGGGTGATCAAAAGGCGGCCTTCGGTCTCGAAATAGATGTGGTTCGGGTCTTCGCCAAACGAGATCTCACCGACGCCGCGGCTGATCTTGATCAGCTCGAGCAGAGCCTTCTTCGGTATCAGCGTGTCCATCACAGCTTCCTTGTCGTCGATCTCGCGTTCGACGTAGGCGAGCCGGTGGCCGTCCGTCGTGACCATCTTTGCCGAACCGTCGCCGATCACGAACTTCGCTCCTGAGAGCGTAAACCGCGACTGCTCGTTGGTTATCGCAAAGGCCGTGTTGCGGATGAAGTACGCGAAGGTGTCGGCCGAGAGTTTGAGCGGGGTCGACTTGAACTGCGGTATCTCGGGAAACTGGTCGCGGCTGACGCCGGCGAGGCGATAGTTCGCACGGCTCGATTTCATCGTCACCCACTCGTTCTCTTCCTTTTTGAAGTGAACGTCGCCGGCGTCCAACGCCCGGACGATGTCAAAAAGCTTGCGGGCCTGGATGCAGATCGCTCCGGCCTGAATGATCTCTGCCTCGGCGTCGCAGCGGATCGTGCAATCGAGGTCGGTACCGACGATGCGTATCTCGCCCTCGCCGAGCGATTCGATCAAGATGTTCGAGAGGACGGGTATCGTCGTTTTGCGTTCGACGACGCCCTGGATATAGCCAAGCTCTTCCTTCAAAACGCTCTGTTTGATCTTAAATTCCATAACTCAAATTTCTACTCCTGCATTGTCTGTTTCGATGCTTGGTCGGCTCCTTCCGGCCTCTCGCATTTAACTACTAATTTACTAGAACAAATTAGTAATACTTAGTAGATAAGAAATAGGCGGCTGTGGATATGTGAAAAACCGGTCTAAACCCTTGTCTTTCGGTCACTTTTCTATCCACATGTCTATGTGGAAAACCTGTGGAAAACTATATAGCCCTGTGGATGATATTCCGTTACGTCTGGTTTTCAACAGCATTACGATCCGAACCATCCCGGTCGCGTTGGAAAAGTGGAAAAGTCTCCCTAAACTCCTGTAAAATAACAACTTATCCGATAACTTAATGTGGAATCTGATGTGGATGAATGCATTCTCAAACTCCGTTAAAAATTTGTTAACTAGCTGCAAAGATTATCTATTAGGTCATTTATCTCCTTGTGGAAATTCCTGTCCTCTCTCTGCAGCTTTTCGATCTTCTCGACCGAGTGCATGACGGTCGTGTGATGCTTGCCGCCAAACTCTCGTCCGATCTCAGGAAAGCTGTGCCGCGTCAGCCTTTTGCATAGATACATGGCGATCTGCCGCGGCATCGCGATGCCTCGCGAATTGTTCTTCGCCTTGATCTCGTCCGACGTCAGGCGAAAGTGTGACGCAACGGTACGCGTGATGTGGTCCATCGTCAAGCCGGCTGGCCGCTCGGCGTCGAGGATGCTCTTCATCGATTCCTGAGCGAGCATTTTCGAGATCGGTACGCCCTTCATCGACGAGATCGCAACGAGACGCACGAGCGAGCCTTCGAGCTCGCGTACGTTGCTCTTTACCTTGCTTGCGATATAGATCGCGATCTCATCATTCAGATCGATGCCGTCCATGTCGGCCTTTCGCTTTAGGATCGCGACCTTTGTCTCGAGGTCCGGCGGTTCCATATCGGCGATCAGTCCCCATTCGAAACGCGAGTGCAGCCTTTCTTCGAGTGTCGGTATCTCGCGCGGCGGGCAGTCGCTCGATACGACGATCTGCTTCTGGCCGTTATGCAGCGTATTAAATGTATGGAAAAACTCTTCCTGCGTGCGTTCCTTGCCGGCCATGAACTGCACGTCGTCCATCAGCAGCACGTCGATCGAACGGTATTTGTCACGGAACGACGACGTCCGGTTAAAGCGGATCGCATGGATCAGCTCGTTCATGAAACGCTCCGACGTGATGTAAGCGATACGCATGTGCGGGCTGCGAGCTTTGATCGTATGGCCGATCGCGTGCATCAGGTGCGTTTTGCCGAGGCCCACGCCGCCGTATATGAAGAGCGGATTGTAGGTCGTTCCCGGAGCTTCGGCCGTCGCCTTGGCCGCCGCGTGTGCAAACTGATTGCACGAACCGACAACGAATTTCTCGAACGTATACTTAGAATTAAGCCCATCGTCGATCGGATCGATATCGATCATGCGTGCTGGCGTCGGGGGCGAGACGATAGGCTCTATCTTAGTACCCGAATGCTTTGGCGAGAAAAAGAAGTCAACATCGTCCTCCATATGTGCCGGGACGGGCTGTTCGGCGTCGATCGTCCAGCGCACATTGCAGCTGCCGAGGCCGATCTCGGTCAGAGCGTCGCGCAGCATGTCCTGGTAATACATGCATACCCAGTCTTTGATGACCTGGCCGGCTTTGAGTGTTACCTCATTGGCGGATTCGTCAAAACTTTCGCAGGTGACCGGTTGAAACCAGGTCTTCAACACGTCATCGCTGAGCTTGGGCTCAAGGACGGTCAGAACTTCTGTCCAGAGGGTGTCTTTTGTGGAGGTCTTTTTCAATTTTTCCGATCCCGAAAGGCGCTTAAAACGTGGCCCTTCAATATTAATCAAATTTCAGTGTCGGCAACCCGACGCGGCATTGAGTTTTCCTCAAATACCGGATGACCAAAAGTCATTGTTAAGTTAGTGGTTTCCGTCCCCGCTGGTGTGATCGTTGTAACAATTGGTCCACAGCTTATCCACAGCTAAAGCCGCTAAGCGCATAAACCTTGATGCAACGCATTAAACGCTTTATTATCAACAACTTACGTCGTTTCGTTCTTCAGGAAACGGGTAACAGACTAACACGAACATTCACAGAGCGCAAACCGAATTCCACAGCTTTTTTTCGAGCCCGGTAACAGGAAATTAACCTCCTTTTCTCACAACAAATCGGGCAAAAACTCGAATGTGTTAGACTAAGAAATCCGACCCGAAAGCGAACAAAAAATGACCAAAAAAAGCGAAAAAAATGAAAAAAATTTTCGCTCCTCGCGGCTGTCGTCCGATCAGTTGAAGACACGTCTAATTAAGGCCTGTCAGGGACTGGTCTACGTGAGCGAAACGGATGAGCCGGTAGAGGTTTTCGATATACAGTCTACCGGAAAAACTATAGTTGAGCCTATTGCTGCTATGCACAAGGGTGAGGAACTGGAGTTGCGGAGCTTTGATGAGCTGTTTTCCAGACTAACGCTCATCCGTGAGCACTATGGCGAGCGACAGATACGCCGGGCAAAAAAATTCCTCGACCTGCGTAAGCTGATCGAGGAAAACCTGGCCGACCCGGCGGTGCTGCGTTTTGGCCGGATCCGGATCTCAATTTATGTGGTCGGCCGTTCCGACGACCGGATCATAGGCGTCAAGACAAAGGCCATCGAAACGTAAGATCTACTTCTGCTCGACGCGGCTCGCACCACTCGCGTTCTTCGTTATCGATGCGGGCGTCCCTGAGTATAGAACCTTGCTAGCGCCCGACGCGGCAGCGTTCAGATTACCCGTGACATTAAGTTTGACGTGACTCGCACCACTAGCGTCTATCGTTGCATCGACGGTCGCAAGTTCCTCGGCATCGACCTTGGTCGCTCCGCTAACGTCGACGTTAAGCTTCGCCGTGCTGCCGTTCAGATACACGCGCGATGCCCCGGAAGAATCGACGACCAGATCGCCATTCTTGATATTTGACGCGCGGATCTCGCTCGCGCCCGACGCGTCGATCTTCTCGAGGTTCGGCATGTTGATGCGAACTTTCAGAGGCGATCGCGGTGAGATCTTTCGTGTCGTTTCGATGTGGAGTTTCCCGTTGCGGACGACGGTACGGATATATTCGTGCAGGTTGTCATCTGCCTCGACCTCGACGTTGTAGTCGTTCTGCGAGGTGATCTCCACCTTAAATACTCCGCTCACGTCGACGCCCGTGAACTCGCGCAGATCGCGAACCTCTGTCGTCGCATTGCCCGAGCCTTTCTTTCCTTTGAAGCTGAATGAGAAATTTACCAGATCGCCCGAAGCCCTGCCGAACGAGAAGAAATTGGCAACGATCACGCCGATTATGAGCGCCGCCGCAAAAATAAGAATTCCAACCTTTTTCATAATTCCCTCCGAATGAAAACCGTGAAGTCGCAATGGAAAACGAGCGCTCCGATCGGAAAGTTCAATAAAAACGCAAAAAAGCGGCCCCGGCCATTTCGGACCGGGACCGGCTCTCATCTCCTTTTCAGGAGATCACTTCGGGCTTGGAGCAGGCGGTGGGGCCTGATCCTTCTTCATATTCGTGTTGTCGATCTTTTGCACCGGCTTGTTGACGCTGCTGTTTGTCGGCGAACCTGTCGGCGACGCTGACGGCGAAGTTGCCGGCGACGGTGTCGGGCTCGAAGCCGCTGCGGGCGTCGGTGACGCAGCCGTTTTAGGCGTTTCGGGCGTTGGCCCGCAAGCCGAGAATGCGGCCGTGGCCGCTGCCAATGACGTGAATAACACTATCTTTCTCATATTTACTCCTTTGTCGGAGGCCGTACCCGGAGAAACGTCCACGTACGACGTCTCCGAAACTATCAGCGGACATGGCCTGTCCGCGAGCTTTGCGACGCAGCCAGATGATCTGCGGAACGTCTTTCTGCATCACGAACGTAAAAGCCCGTAACGCCGTTCTTCAACCAACACTGCGCCAATAAGAACGAAGTGTGATGTACAAAGTTGCAGGTATCTCGCGAATATTTATCCGCAATGCGACTTGTCAACGTAAACCTTTTTTCCAGACGAGTTTACGTAGAAACAACCGCCGCGAGGGCCTTTTTGATAGGTACGTGAATCAGCGGTCTTGGAGCCTGTAGATGGCGTGCTCTTAAGCGGAACGACCGCAGCTTTAGCAGGTTCGGCCTTCGGTATCGCCGTCGCTTGCCAAGCCACCGCTCGCCACTCGCCGTTTCGTTTGATGAAGGTCCCTGTGTTGAGGAATTTCGAGACGGTTTTCGCTCCGTCTGCATTCGTCGTCGTGCCGACGAGCGTGAACGCAACAACTGCGGCATCGCCGTATTGCTGGATCTTGACGTCTTCGGAAGTGTACACGCTCACCGGATCGCCTTCCTTCGCCGCAGGGGCCGAACGAACACCTTTCATCAGGTCCGGCTTGTTCGTACGGGCTCCGGCCGAGCGCGTATAAATAAGGTCCTCGGACCAGAACCGGTCGTGAACCGCAGCGTCATTGCGGCCCGCACCGGCGAGAAATTCGTTGAGCATTCGCTCAAGTTCGGCCTTGTCGGAGGTCTGCCCAAGGACAACCAGATTAGCTGAGATCAATAGGATCAAACACGCGAATAAAGATAGCTTCATATTTATTTCCTCAGGTGCTTTTCGCCAGATTATATACTCATCAGGGTTTCTAATCTCAACCCGAAAAGAAAATAACTGGTCATCTGACTGGTCAGTTTGTTAGAATTTGCGATATGAAGACTCGGGTGAAAACGATAAGCGCTAGCGAGTTCAAGGCAAAGTGTCTTCAGATCTTTGACGAACTGGGTTCTGACGGCATAGTTGTGGAGAAACGGGGTAAACCTGTAGCAAAGGTTATCCCGTACCCGCAGCGGGATAGTTCAAGCTTGATCGGCTGCATGAAGGACGAGATCACGATCAATGGGGATATTCTTTCGACTGGTATAGAGTGGGATGCTGAATCTTGACACGCATATATTGGTCGCATTGTTGACCGGCGACCTTACACCACGAGAAGCCGCTCTCGTTAAAGAGCATGAGCTCGCCGTTTCGGACATCGTCTTTTGGGAGTTAGCAAAATTAGTTCAGCTTGGGCGGCTAGTGATGGACTTGGATGGCGTATCCTTCAGAGAGGCGGTAAGGAGCATAACGGTTTTCCCAGTATCCCTTGAGATCGCCCTCCAGAGTACTGATCTCGACTTTCGGTCTGATCCAGCCGATGAACTTATTGCGGGCAACTAGCATCGTGGAAGAATTACCTCTCTTGACGAGAGATCGAAGAATTCTAGCCTCGACGATGGTGCCATTCGCCTGACCCGAGCTACTCGTACCGCAGCGATTCTATCGGATTCAACCGACTGGCCCGTATAGCAGGAAGCACGCCGGCGAGGAATGCGATCACACATACGACGATCATCACGAGCAGGATCGACGGGATCGTGAAAACGAAAAGGCTGTAGCCCTCGAAAGACTCGGCGTAAAGGGTGCTAAGAACTTGATTCGCGATCGTTCCTAAGACTATCCCGGCTATTATCCCGACGGCGGCTCCCCAGAATCCGATCAGCACCGACTCGAGCGAAAAGATCGCAAAAATTCGACCTCGGCTCATTCCGAGTGCCTTTTGGAGGCCGATCTCTTTCGTGCGTTCCATGACGGCGATCACGAGCGTGTTGATAATTCCGAAGGATGCCGCAAGCAGAGCGATCGCCGCGACGAGGCCCATTCCTACCTTAAAAACTCCGATCGCGTCGTAAGTTCGTTTTTCCTGGTCGGCCATCGTGGTCGCCTGAAAGCCTCTCTCCTCGAACTTTTTCTTTACGTTTTCGATCGTTTCGGGGTCCGAAGTGTTTAGCCGCACGGTGAAGCTGAAGAATCGGCCGAGTTCTCCTGGCGGACGCTGGTCGGCATAGATCATCGACGCTGTCTGGGTATCGACGAACGACCGCATCAGCGTCATGAAGCCCTTCGTAGCAACGCCAACGATCCGCAAATTCTGCGTACGCGTGCTGCCGTCGGCGATCTTGTAGCCGATATTCGCATACTGGCCGATCAGTTTCTCGATGTCCGGGTCGAACTCACGCGCGAGTCCGAGCGGGATCACTACCTGGCTCGGGCCGTCGATCGTCTTTCCAGCCTCGACCTTTTGAGTCAGACCCTGCGACATCATCGCCACGTCGGCGTGATATTTGTTCACGCCGTCGAGCGTAATGTATTCGGTTTCGATGTCGTATCGCGGCGTGATCGAAGCGATATCGCCGACGTCCCGTGTCGCATTCTGAAACTGCTCGGGTGTGACGAGAGATGTCGTCGGATCGATCTCCATCGTCGGCGCGGCGGTCTGTGTCTCGGTGTACCTTCGCGGAGCACCCGGCTTTGGCATTTCGCCTTCTGGTATCTCGATCTTGCGGTTGACGAAGAGAACCGCGTCGCCCTCGATATTCTTGACCTGCGTCTCGACATAGCTGCGAAGCCCGTCGCCGATGCCGTTGGTCATCGTCAGCGTGAACGAGCCGACAAAGATAGCGGCAATGGTCAACAGCGTTCGGAGCTTGTTCCGGAAGAGGTTGCGGTTAGCGATCTTGATCAGGTCCAATAATTTCATATGATCACCTACCGGCACCCACTGCGGCCACAGCAGTGTCTCTTATAATGCGGCCATCCTTTAGCTCGACGACGCGCGAACACTTTGCCGCGAGTTCCGGGTCATGGGTCACTACCACGAGCGTTATTCCCTTTTCCTTATTTAATTCGAACAGAAGTCTCTCGACCGCCTCGCCGGTCGCAGAATCAAGATTACCGGTCGGCTCGTCGGCGAATATCACCTTTGGCCGGTTGATAAGCGCACGGGCTATGCAGACGCGCTGCTTTTCGCCGCCGGATAGGTCCTTGGCCTTTTTGTCGATGTGGTCCGAGAGGCCGACAGCCGCGAGGGCCGATTCGGCCTCGAGTCCGATCTCAGCCTCGCTCATTCCACGTATTCGCAGCGGAAGTGCGACATTCTCGTAAACGGTGTCTCGGCCGTTGAGGAAGAACTGCTGAAAGACAAAGCCAAAACTCTCGTTTCGCAGGCGGTTCTTTTCCGGCTCCGACATCGTCGTAGTGTCGTCGCCATCGACGTAGACATAGCCTTCGGTCGGCTCGTCAAGGCAGGCGAGCAGGTGCATCAGCGTCGATTTGCCGCTGCCTGATTTGCCGATGATCGCGACGCATTCGCCTTTGCCGATCTTGAGGTCTACGTTGGTCAGAGCGTTGAAACCCGTGCCGCCGCTGACGTAGGTTTTCGTAATAGCGCTCGCATCGAGTACCGCCCGGGAACTGGGATTGGAAACGGTGTGAGGCATCGAAACTTCTTGATGCGGGGGCGGCTCGGTTTCGGCCGCTACCGCCGCCGTTTCAGCGTCGGATAGTTTTTCGACGGCGATAACCGGCGGTGAGGCAGGCTCGGGTTCAATACTCGGTTCGGGTGTATCAGCGACCTTTGTCTCAGGAACTTCGAGGATCGGAACGGCGTCCGCCTGTGTGGCGGACTCCTCGTAGGGAATCTCGGCAACCGGTTTTCTTCTCGTCCTGCGAACAGGCTTAGACGGTTCTCCTAAGACCGGCTCGGGTTCCGGCACCGGAGCGGGCGGCTCGCTGATGCTAATGATCGGGATCTCTTCTTCTTCTTCGATCACGTGCGAAGGTTCGGCAGCGATAGCATCAGGTTCAGGGCGATTGACCTGAATGGGCTGCGGCATCTCGACGACCGGCTGAACTTCTTCGCCAAAAAGCTCTAGGTACAACGCATTGACGACCCGTTTGTCCTCAGCCTCGCGGATACGGTCCACGGTCGCATTCGTGTTCTGGTTAAACTGCACACCGTTCTCGAGCGTCCAAAACGTACGGTTGAGCAGAGCGTACATCGTAACGATGCGCCGCTGCGGCTCGGGCAGGCCAAGAGCATCCATCACGGCGTCGGCGTAAACCGTGCCGTAGTGCGTTCCGTACCAGCTCGCTTTGATGCGGCCGACCGCTTCGAGCGGATCGCCCTGAGCGATGGCATCGAGATCGACGAGCCCCGAAAATCTGCCCTCGTGGACCATCACGTTCTTACCGGCAATGTCGCCGTAATACGTGTAAGGCCTGATACGGTCGAAATAGCTGCGATATTCCGCGTTGATACGATCGAGAGTCTTTTCGAGCTTTGCGTCGAGCACGCCTGTCTTTCTGCCCCAATCCTTTACGACCCGCGTGACTCGCTGCACCTCTGCGGCCCAGGAATCTACCAACCCGTTCTCATCGCCCCAAACCACTCCAAATTTGCCGTTATTGGGTACCGGGGCGAGTTCGCGAAATACGTTGGCGACCTGAGCCCCGATCGACTTTAGCTCTTCGTCCGAGAGCGTTGCGATCACCTCGCCGATATCGCGTCCGGGCAGTTTGCTTTGGATCTGAAACGCGACGGGAAGCCAGGATCTTGAGTAATCCTCAGCTAGAATTTCGGGCACCTGAATGCCCTTTGAGCGAAAAAGCGGAATGTGTTTGCTCGACCCGAGCAGGTATCGCGGCTCGTCTTTGAGCCTAAAGATATATTCGCGATCACCTACAGTGACCGTGTAAACATCATTGCAGATGCCGTTGGTCATCCGCGTGACACTGTCGGGCGAGCGGCCGAATTCCCGCTGCGCGATCTTTGCGATGATCTGTTCGTCCGAGGTTCGATCCATCGTCTCTTCAAAACGGAGGTTGAGCGACATAAGTTCTCGAAAAATACGCTATCTGGGGAAAAAATAGAACTGCAGGGCCTGCCCGATGCCGAGAATAAAGCCAAGCAAAGCTCCAAAAAGCTCGATCTTTCGCAGGTGTTCTTTGGCCACGGATAGCACTAAAGCCTCAAGCTTCTCGGGCGGATAATCCATGATCTTGCTCCGCACCAAGCCCGCAACGTCAAACTCGGCGATCGCCTCAGGAAGTTTGGCATTGACCGCATTGATGACGGTTTCGGCGAGGGATTCGCCCGCGGCGCGAAAGCGGGCTTCGGGAATGTGATCGCCCAGCCTGCCGATCGGCTGCGATAGCAAACGATCGATCTGAGCGGCGAGAAGTTCGTTGATCGTATTCGACGTTTCCTCTCGCGAAATTATGTCCAGCAGGCCGTTCGTGAGCAGTCTTTTCAGCTTTTCTTCCGATTCCGGATGAACGAACTGGAGAATGGCGTCGATGCTGTGGGGACGCAGATTGTCGAGCGTCGTGGCGACATAACGCGTGATGCCGGTGATCGTTTCTTCGCTGCGAATTATATTCAGAACGGAGTGGAGTACCTGCTGCTTGAGCCTTTCGAGCTGCTCGGGCTCGACCGCGCCGACAAGTACCGGCAGCGGCTTTGCCATCGCGTTGTCGATGCTCGAAGAGATAAATGTCCGTGCTTCCTCGACAAAATACGCACCGCTCAGTGCCTGCTCGATCCGCTTCGGCAGATTTTCGTTGACGAGATCGTCGACCTCGCCGAGCAGCGTTTCTCGCGAGACGAATATCTTCTTAAAGAACGAGAGATTCTCGTAGTAATCATGGACCTCGTGTTTGATCAGTGAACTGATCTGGTCGCGCGTCTTTTCGGTCGCTGCGATATCGGCGATCTGACGGATCGCAGGTTCGATCTGTTCGTTCGCCTTTTCCTTAAGAAGAGAGATCGCGTCATCGGTAAACATTCCGCGGATCGGCGTCTCAGACGAAAGCAATCCGTCAATTCGGCGGTCGATGAAATCGGCGAGATTCTCTTCGAGCGCTTTTGAGCCGGCGGCGGTTCGGATGCGTTCCTCGACGAACGACATCAGCTTTGCGTAGGCCTTATCATCGACCACCTCCGAAACGCGTTTGCCGAGCACGTCATCGACACGCCGCGTGACAAAGCCGCCGATCGCATCGAGAGATTCGCGCGATTGGAGAACGCCGCGTATGTGTTCTGCCAGTCGCATCTGGATCGAAGAGATCGCGTCAAGTACCGGTTCGCGAACGCTCTTTGGCAACGCCTCGATCAGCGAAGGATATGGCTCGGCCAGCAATTCGTCTACATACGAATCGACTACGTTCTGGATCTTGCGGCGGAGGAAATCATTGCCCGTTAGCTGCGCGAGGATCGTGTCGTGCGAGACGAGTTCCTCGCCAACGGCTCGGCCGATCGCATTTGCCATTCGGTCGCGATGCCGCGGGATCATCCCTTGAGGAAAAATGGTCAGGCCGAATATCTTTACCGGGTATCGCGGGCGAAACAGCATCCGCACAGCGATCCAGGCACCGACATAGCCGTGGACCGTCGCAAAGATCACGAGCGATGCCATCTGGACCCAGATGTTTTGGAAAAATTCCATCAGAAACCGGCGAGACTAGAGTGGGCCTGAATCAAAACACCTGAAAGCCCTTTGAACGCCGACAGAAAGCGGCGAGTTCAGCCAGCCAGTCATGGCTGGCGCTGTAGTTCTTCCATTGTTCGTCGCCGTCGCGATGCAGGGTCATATCGTCGGGGGCGTCGGTGATGCTCAGGTCGGCGAAAACGCGTTTGTTAGGCTGCAGCCGCGGCAGCCATTCCCGCTCGATCTTTTCGCCGATCTCGTGAGCCTCGGCCATCGAGACCTTTACTCCGGTCGCGTTGTAATTCATCTGCCTCAGCGAACCCTCGCTCAGAATATTCATACTGCGAATGACCTCGAGCGCGGCCTTCCAATTCCAGACGCTCGCGTTGAATTCGTAACTCTCGGTGCCAAGATCGGTAAGTGTGAAGCTCATAGACTTATCTTTAAATGCTAAACGCGAATCGTGGCTTGGGTCAATGAGTTTGGGTTTGGCAGGCGATATAATCAGTAAAAACACGCGATGAAGGAAAGCATTTTGCTGAGGATAACTGTGCTGGATCCGCTCGCAGGCGTTGCGATGCAGGTCCAGAAGGGCAAGGACGAGCTTGTGCCGCCTGTGAGCAAGACCGGCGAACGGCTCGTTTTCGAATTTCCGATCGACGTCGATCTGCAGCCTGGCTCGCCGCCGAATTTTCTCGGCAAATTTGCCCAGGGGCCGAAGCAGGAGCGTTTTGTTTACGTGAATTCCGGGACGTACGCCGGTCAGCACATAACTTGCTGGTCTCGCCGCGCCAAGATCTCTCTGATGTCGATCACGGCGGAACAAGTCACTGAAGCGATCGAAACGGCCAAGCCTCTCGAGACCGAATTCCCCGGCGTCGGACGCGACGGCGGCCCTACATGTGCTAGCGTTAAGGGCATCGAATGGAAGGTCGCGGCCAAATGAACGTCGAGAAGTATCTTTCACGTATCGGCCTTGCAGATGCTGAACTGTCGGTTGACGCTGCGAGCCTCGCTTTGCTGCAGCGTTCGCATCTGCTCTCGGTCCCGTTCGAGAATCTCGATATTCACTGGAAACGCCCGATCAAGATCGACCTCGACGCCTTTTACAGCAAGATCGTCGACGAACGCCGCGGCGGATTCTGTTACGAGCTGAACGGGTTGTTCAACGAGCTGCTGCGACTGCTTGGCTTTCAGACACGTCTGATCTCGGCCCGGGTGTTCAACGGTACGACTCACGGCCCCGAATACGACCACGCCGCGATCATCGTTACCATCGGCGAAGTCGAGTTCTTGGCAGACGTCGGATTCGGAGCGTTCACCGCCGAATCTCTAAGGTTCGTCACCGATCTCGAACAGCAAGACCGCGAAGGCACATTCGTCATCCGCCGCTCCGACGATCACTATTTCGAGGTGGCAAAAAAGGACGGCGGTGCGTGGACCTCGCAATACATCTTTCGTCCGCTAGCCCGCGATCTCTCGGAATTCGCCGAGATGTGCGACTACCAGCAGTACTCGCCCGACTCGCACTTCACCAAGGGCAAGCTCTGCTCGATCATGACCGAAACGGGGCGAAAGACGCTGACGGATAAGCAGTACATCATTACTGAGCTTGGCGAAAAGTCGGAAAGCGAGGTTAAATCGGAAGAGGATTTTCACGCGATCCTTTGGAACGAATTTCGGATCGCACAGAATATGACACGATCGATCTCATACGCCGACGCAGGCGTTTCTATAGATAATGCAAACCGTGCGGTCGCGAAGATCCGCGAGTACGCACGTTCCACGTTCAACGAACGCACGCTGACCGAGATCGGGAGCTTTGGCGGGATGTTCGCCGGGGCGTTTCCCGAAATGGCCGAGCCTATCCTGGTTGCGTCGGCCGACGGTGTGGGCACAAAGCTCAAGCTCGCTTTCGAGACCGGCGTGCACAATACCGTTGGGGCCGATCTTGTCAACCACTGCGTCAACGACATTTTGGTCCAGGGCTCACGCCCTTTGTTCTTTCTCGATTACTTCGCGACAGGAAAGCTCGAACCTGACGTAACGGCTTCTGTCGTCGAAGGCATGGCACGCGCCTGCCGCGAAAACGGCTGCGTGCTGCTCGGCGGCGAAACGGCCGAGATGCCCGACTTTTATCCGCCGGGCGAATACGACTTAGCCGGATTTATCGTTGGGGTCGTAGATAAGGCAAAAGTGATCGACGGTAAGTCGGTCGTGCCGGGCGATGTCGTACTCGGCCTGCCCTCGACGGGCCTACAGACGAACGGTTATTCGCTAGCCCGAAAACTGTTCTTCGAAGTCGGTAATTACAAAGTGGATACTTTCGTCGACGAACTCGGTACGACCATCGGCGAGGCGTTGCTCGCGACTCACTCATCATTCCTCCCGCAGATCGGCCCGCTGCTCGATAAGAAGAATGCCGACGGCTCTCCGCTTATCAAAGGCCTCGCCCACATTACCGGCGGCGGCTTCCTCGAGAACATTCCACGCATCCTGCCCGATGGCGTCGGCGTTCAGATAAACCGAGGCTCCTGGCCCGAACCACCCATCTTCGGGATGATGCAGCAACTCGGCAATGTCTCGGATCACGAGATGTTCCGGACGTTCAATATGGGCATCGGGATGGTGGTCGTCTGCTCCGCTGAAGCCCAACACGAAATAGCCGAACGGATGAGTTGGAGCTATCAGATCGGCAGAGTTGTGAAAGGGAGTCGAGACGTAGTTATCTCATAAAACCCATGGTCAAATTTACAAGCTCAATCAAGACACTGTTCGCGGCGACGTTTGGCGTACTGCTATTTTACTCTAGCTCATATGCCTGTGCGTGCGAGACATATCGCGTGCCCCGGGCGGACGCGAAGCAATACTATCTTAAGGAGTTCAGGGGCGCCATATTTACTGGAACAGTCAAAAGTATTGAGCACGATCCGGCTAAAGATTCCGGGGGAATCACTTACAGTAAGTTGCTAATTGACGTGGATCGTTATTGGCTCGGGGTTTCGAAACCGGAAACGACTGTTTTTGTTGCCGGTCCAAATACAAGCTGTTGGTTCGATTGGAAGTTGGGCCAGAAAAGCTTCTTCATTGCTAAACGATTGAAAGGCGGGCTGTTTTACTCTCCATGTGATGTGCTGAACTGGGGCGGTACGCAAGGTTCAGTAGAATGGGAAGATTACACGAAACGCGTATTAGGAAACTCGAAGAGATTTCGAACCGACAGCCAATGAGTCTAGCTTTTGACTGCTACCTTTGATTTAGACCAAACGCCAACTTTTTAGGTACTTACCAACTGTCTGCCTTTTATCGATACTCAACCTCCTATTTGGTCAGTCATCCACTATTCACTTGGTATCGCCAAACCTTGCTGCCTAAGAAATGAGAGTTGATCCCAGTAGCCGCGCTGGTTTTGGATCAGGCCGTCGACGATGTGAAAGAAACCACATCCGCGCAGGCCTTTCGGGTCGCTCCATTCGAGGATCGCCCATTCTCCGGCCTCGTGCAGGTGTTCTATACGGCAGACCATCTCGGCGGCGGCGAATTCACGCTCAAACATCTCGCGGATCGCCGCTCGTCCGACCAGCGGTTCGAACATCACCTGGTGATTGACCGCGTCCTCGGAGTAGAGGGCCGCGATCGCATCAGCATCGCCGCGATTAAATGCGTCGATCCATGCAAGGATGACGTTGCAAGGCTTCATGGTCGGACAATACCTCCTACTTTCGGTTTCGTCTCCGTATCGGCGATATCGAACGAAGGTCGTGGCGACTTTTTCGTAGATCAGCATCTAGATACTGGCCAAGTGTCACTGCGCTGTTTTTTGCGATCCGCCGAACACCCGGAATTTTCGGAGTTTCGATCAACTCGGCGGCCATCTCGGGATCCTGCGAATGTGAGCGCAGTGATAGACGAGCTTGTTCTCGCACTAGCTTTTTCCCGCGACGCTTGACCTTTCGGACGACACCCGCCCGTTCCCGCGAGTTGCTGTCGGCAATTAGGATGCGATGATCCTTGATCAGGCTCAGCCGCTTCTTTTCCTTTGGGTCTTTTATCTTGCTCATTTTCTCCGTAGTTTATACGAAAGCCCATAAGTGCAACCAACGCGCCGATTCGCCGATGCTTCAAAAACGAAGTAAAATACCAGTTTACTCAGCATTATGTCAGACGAACTCTTTACCTCCTACGAAAAGCGAAACATTAATTTCAAGTCTATTGCGATCGGCATTGCGGCACTCGCGGTGATGGTCGGGTCGATCTACGCGGCCGTGCAGATATTCAAGCCGTCGGGGCCGTCGGCAGACGATATCGTCGCCAGACAGATCCGCGACAATACGGTGATGCTGCTCGATCACCAGACCTTTTCCGGCGACGAGTTTCGACAGCAAGTGCTCGGTCGCGGCACGCTGCACCGGTACATCAAGGTAAACGACGAAGCGTTTTTCAGCTATCCGGAATCTGACGAAGCCGAGTTTGCCGATTTCGTCGCGAAGCATTTTCACAACCCGGCGAAGCTCGAACACGGCACAGAGGACGAAGGCGTGCTCCGCGTCGGCGATTACAAGATACCGGCGTCGCCGCTCGCTCGGCGGTTTTTCCGCACAAACCTTGCCAATATCAAGATCGAGCCCGAACGCACTCTTTCGTTTCCGTATTCGAGTACCGAATATACGCTAAGCATGCGCGAGATGAACGATTTTCTCAACGACTCGGTCGTCTACGGCGGCAGGCTCGTCGCGCAGCAGGGCGAGCGGAGCAACCGTCCGATGACGATCTTTGCGAATCACGGAATACTGATAGCCAAACCGGGCGAGCCCTCGCTCAAGCGTTTGGCCGATGCACTGTTGAAGGACGTCGGGCCCGATCGCGAGACTCGTATCCAGACGCTCGTTGATTTTGTCGCGAACGAGATCGCGTACAACTACACAGAGGCCGTCGGCGGCCGCGAAACGCTCAAACGTGCGAGCGAAACGCTGATGACGCGCAACGGCGATTGCAGCAACAAGACCATTCTGCTCGCGTCCTTGCTCGAACAGATCGGCGAGGAATACATCCTTCTCTATTGTCCGCAGCACATCACCGTCGGTGTGCCGCTGGGCAATTTTCCCAACGAGAACAACGTGGATTTTGAATTTGATTCCAAAAAATGGGCGATCGCCGAGACGACGATGCGAGGCTTCCAGGTTGGGCGAACCAAGGTCGACCGGCCCGAGATCCTGCAGCTCGTCAATTACGTTCAGGTGCCAAAAAGCATGGACGTGATCTACGACGTCAACTCGGGCGAGTTTCTCAAGTTCCTCTAGATCTGAGTGCTTAGGTTGCAGATTCCGCGCTCGAGCGAGTTCTGCGTGCGACGCGTCGACGGAGCGATGAGCTGAGGCTGAGCCCGGCGATCATCACCTCCGCGGCCAGCGTGCTACGCGAGGCGTGGCGAAGTATCGAAGACCATCGCAGCCGCGAATCGATCGCCGCCGAGTACTTCGCTCGATAGTCGTCCGCGATCTGCACCAAACCCGTCTCCAGCTGCTCGGTGATCGACCGGGCAAGTATTTCAGAACTCTGCAGAGCCAGCAGCATACCGCTTCCTGTGAACGGATCGATGAAAGCGGCCGAGTCGCCGACGGTCACGAGACCGGGTTGTGGGGCAAGTTCGCCGCGGCCAAACGTCTGGATCGGAACGGCGAGCCATTCGGTCGCGACGCTTGTTCTTTCCAATGTCTGGCGGGCACGCGGGTTCGAGCAGACTACCTTGCGCATAATGCGTTCGGGATCCGTCCCGGTTTGCTTAATGATCGATGCATCGACGATGAAGCAGAGATTCAGCAGTCCTTCCTCGATCTGATTGCAGCCGCCGTAACCGCCGCGATAGGAATATATCTCGCATACGTCGAGCCCGTTATCCAGCCCCGTCAGGTGAGCTTTGAATGCGACCTGCGTTGCACGAGGCTCTGGTTTTTTGTTGCGTTCCGCACGGCGTTCCAGTGATCTCGTCCGGCCTGTGGCATCGACGGTTAGTCGTGCGAAAACATCCTGTTCGTTCCCGACATCGGAACGCAGCCGCATGCCCACGATCGTTTCACCGTCGCGCACCAGATCGACGACGGTCGTACTTTCGCGGACGTCGACACCGACCTCACTCGCCCGGCGAAGCATCACTTCATCCATCGCCGCACGGCTCAGACCGAGTGCGAACGCCTCATCCTGCCCGAGCCATCCGCTCGGCACCGCGACGGACCTTCCGCTTGAGGCGAAAAAGCGAGTTTCGCTGATACGGGCTGCTCGCGACAGCATTTCCGGCAGCACGCCGAGCCCCTCGAAATGCGGCAGACACTCGGGCGAGATAAATTCGCCGCAGAGTTTGTGCCGCGGAAAGCTCTTCTGCTCCGCGACCAGTACGTTCATTCCGGCCGTTGCCAGCCGAATAGCCAAAGACGAACCGGCCGGGCCGCCACCCGCGATCACAACGTCATATTTCGTTTTGCCCGGGTTGGTCATCACCATTTCTTGCCTGAAAGTACGATGCGGTTGATAAACGATCTTTCGATTTTGACCTGCTGCAGTCCCGCCAATTTGGCGATCTCGTAAAGCTCATCCGGCGTGTAGCTACGCAAAATAGAAAGTGCTCCGTCCTCGAGCGAAAACCGCTGCAGCAGAACCCCGCCAAACACCTTATATAAGTAATACGCCTTCGCGTCGCGCGTCAGGTCGATCACGTAAATTCGTTCGCTCGAAACGCGGGCCATTTCTGCAATCAGTTTCGCTGCGTCGGCGGCGTTTAGGTGGTGCAGCGTCAGCGTGCAAAACGTGGTCGTGAATGCATCGTCAGCGAACGGCAGTTTCAACCCATCGGCCCGGACGACGTCTATCGATCTGTTCTTGATCTGCTTCGCGGCGGCCTCGTTCAGCTCGATTCCGGTGACTGACGCCCGTCCGGCGAACCACTTTCTAACTTCGTCGAGTAACCCGCCCGATCCGGCTCCGACATCGAGAATAGAAACACCATCGGTCGAACTAAGGTCGCGGTACAACGAATTTCTCAAAGCCCGCAGTTCGCCGAAAAAGCGGTGAATGTACCACATCTCGTTTTGCCAGCGTGCGTATTCGGCGTCGGTGTAGTCGCCGGTGTCGAGGCGTTCGAGCTCGCGGCTTCGTTGGCGAAACTTCTCGAACATCTATTCGGCAAAACGCTGGATGACGAGGGCACTGTTCTTCGACCCAAAGCCGATGCAGTTGCACAGTGCAGTATCGACCGTCGCCGTGCGGGCTTCGTTCGGAACGTAATCGAGATCGCATTGCGGGTCAGGTTCGTCCAGGTTGATCGTCGGCGGAATCTTGCCGGTAGAGATCGCACACAGTGCAGCGGCGAGTCCGGCGGCACCGCTCGCTCCCTGCGGATGTCCGACCTGAGACTTGGTCGCCGAGATCGGAACGCTGTGAGCGTGTTCGCCGAGAGCGATTTTGATCGCCGCGGTCTCGATCCTGTCGTTCAGGGCGGTGGATGTGCCGTGCGCGTTTACGTAATCGATCGCAGTCGGCTCGATCCCGGCGTCTTCCATAGCGATCGACATCGCACGTGCGGGCTCGATACCCGAATCATCCAGCCGCACGCGGTGATACGCGTCGCACGTCGAGCCGTACCCGGTGATCTCGCCGTAGATAGCGGCTCCGCGGCCGACCGCTCTTTCCATCTCTTCGAGGACGAAAAGGTACGAGCCTTCCGCCAGAACGATCCCGGAACGCTTCGAATCAAAAGGCCGCGACGCCCGGTGCGGCTCGTCGTTCCAGTCGCGCGTCAGAACGGTCATTAGATTAAATCCGGCAAAAATACCCGGGGCGAGAGGTGCGTCGACACCGCCGGCGATCATCACGTCCTGACGGCCGAGAGCGATGTGCTCGGCGGCGTAAAATATCGCATCGGTCGAACTCGTGCAGCCGGTCGAAACGACGTGAGACAGGCCGCGAAGCCCCATGTCCATCGAGATCTCTGATGAAAGGCCTCCATGCGTCGAAGCGGGAATGATATACACGCTCGCACCGTGTCGCGGGCCGATGTACCAATATTCGTAGTGCTTTTCGGCAAAAGCGAGTCCGCCGCCGCCGGTGCCGATCTCGACGCCGATCTTTCGCCGCTCGTCGAGTTCGAGTCCTGCGGGATCGATGCCTGCGTCGGCCATCGCCTCGCGAGCCGCCGCAAGTGCGAGCGGAACTGTCCGGGGCACGTGTTTTCGATCTTTTGGGTCGAGTTCGGCCTTCCAGTCAAAATCTAGCACTTCGGCCGCGATCTTTACCGGTGAGTTCGTGAGGTCAAAGCTTTCGACCGTCCTCACGCCGCTGACGCCATCAAGCAGTGAACGCCAAAACGCCTCACGTCCAACGCCGATCGGCGTGACGCAGCCGACACCTGTGATGACCACGCGACGCGGCCGCGAAAATTTGTTCAGCATCCTTGGTCGAAAAGTCCCTGTACTTTGAGAATAACATCGTCCGCCAACCGGCGGCAGAGATCTGATCCATATGCGGTCTATTCGTGCAATGGCGGCGTTCTGGTCAGTGCTCCCGAACTCCAGATCGCGTACAGAGTGATCGCGTGAAACCCGGCGATCGCGAGATTGCTCAGCACGACCGGGTTCGAGAATGTGCCCACCGTCAGCGGGGTCGTAAATTTGTAGACGATCTGAACAGCGAGCAGTGCCGCTACCGCCGCCGGCAGTGGCCGAATTAGAAGTCCGACCGACAGAAGCAGTATCGCGATGTAGACCGAGAGCAGGATCCCGCGAGCCTGCGTTTCGGGGCCATATGACTCAGCCGCCCACACGGCATTCGACGCGATACCGACACACACCGGGATCAGGACCGCGATATTCATGAGAAGCGAAAGAGCTACAAGAATTCGCATAAGGCAACGCTCTGGAGTTCGTCGAAACGTCGCTAAACGGTTTCATTCGATCTGCTCGGAGTCTTTTCATCGTTGCTTCATAACATTGCGGCTAAGTGCCGGAGACTCCTGCTCTGGGGCTGCCGGCGCGAAGTATCGCATAGCCCAAAATCGCCGATGCGATCGAACCCGCGATGATGCCGAGACGCTCGTCAAATATCGTTTCGACGCCCGCATCCTTAAACGCCAGTGAGCCGATGAATAGGCTCATCGTAAAGCCGACCCCGCAGAGCGCAGCCGCACCGTAGAGCTGGCGATAGTTCATATCGGCGGGCAGTGTTGCGAGGCCAACCTTGGTCGCGAGCCAGCACAGACTAAAGATCCCGACCTGTTTGCCGATGAATAGGCCGGCCGCGATGCCTAGCGGCACACCGTGGAATAGCTGTTCGCTCGTCATGCCGGCTAGCGTTATACCCGCGTTGGCAAACGCGAATACTGGGAGGACGACGAAAGCGACCACGTGGTGCAGATCGTGTTCGAGGTCTTTCAGCGGTGAGCTTTCGGGATCCTTGGCCGAGCTGAGCGGGATCGTCAGAGCCAGCAGAACCCCGGCGAGAGTCGCGTGGACGCCCGACTTGATCATCGCGGTCCACATGATCACGCCGATCAGGATGTAGGGGCTCTTTGCCGCAACGCCCCGAAAATTGAGTATTACCGCAACGGCAAACGCCCCGAGCGACACCGCAAGCGCGGCCAGCGAAACGTCCGCTGTGTAAAAGATGGCGATGATCGCTATCGCCCCGACATCGTCGAATATTGCCAGCGACGTCAGAAACACTTTGAGCGAAACTGGCACGCGGCTTCCCAACAGTGCCAGAATGCCGAGAGCAAAGGCAATATCGGTCGCCGCCGGGATCGCCCAACCACGCAGGGCTGTCGGGTCGTTCCAGTTGATCGCCACATATACCGCAGCCGGGATCGCCATTCCACCGATCGCACCGATCGCCGGCAAAGCGATGCTCTTGCGGTCAGACAATTCTCCCTCGACGAGCTCGCGTTTTAATTCGAGCCCGACGAGGAAGAAAAAAACCGCCATCAGTCCATCGTTGATCCACAGCAAAAGCGGCTTGTTAAGGCCGAACGTACCGATGCGAAATTCGAGCGGTGTCGACAGCAATAGCTGGTAATACGAGTTGAGTGGCGAGTTTGCGACGATCACCGCGAGCAGGCCGGCCGTCATCAGGAGCACGCCGGCTGTCGATTCCTTCTTAAGAAAATCCTGGATCATCGCAAACTTCTTCATGTTGTTAACTGCCCTCCTCGGCAACGACCTTTGGATACAGAAGCGAGAACACGATCGACGCAGCGATCGTCGTTCCGATAAAGCCCAGCGACCAGACGATCGGGAATTTGCCGTCAAAAGCGTCGTTGAGCCACACCATCTTCAACCCGACGAAGATCAGCACGACCGACAGCCCGTACTTGAGCAAATGAAACTTGTCGACGGCGCCGGCGAGCATGAAATACATCGCCCGCAGGCCGAGGATCGCAAAGATATTGGATGTGAATACTATAAACGGCTCTTTGGTCAGAGCAAAAATCGCCGGCACGGAATCGACCGCAAAGATGATATCCGTCAGCTCAAGGAAAAGCAGTGCGATAAAGAGCGGCGTCGCGAACAACACGCCGTTTTGTCTGACGAAAAATTTCTGGCCGTGATACTCGTGCGTGACCGGTACGAAGCGTTTAAACAGACGGATCAGCGGATTCTTCTCGGGCTCCATCTTCTTTTCACCGCCAAACATCATCTTGACGCCGGTCAGGATCAGAAACGCACCAAATATCAGCACGACCCACTGAAACTGCATCAGCCACGCGCCCGCGCCGATAAAGATCGCCCTGAATATAAGCGCTCCGATGATGCCGTAAAATAGAACGCGGTGCTGGTACTTTGCGGGCACGGCAAAATAGCCGAATACCATCACGAAAACGAAGATATTATCGACCGATAACGCCTTTTCGACGACGTACCCGGTCAGGAACTCGAGCGAAACGGTCTTTGCCGCATCTGGGCCGAATTTCGAAGCCGCCAAAAAATAGAGCCCGACATTGAATAGCAGTGCGAGCGTGACCCAGACGACGCTCCAGGCGGTCGCCTCTTTGAATGAGACTGTGTGAGCTTTGCGGTGAAAGACGCCCAGGTCGAGGGCCAGCATGAGCAGGACGAAGGCGGTAAACCCGAGGTAATAGCCGTAGTATTCGGCAAACGGAAAAAGCATTCGATGATCTCCTTTTTGCCGCAAAAGGAAAAACCCTCCACGGCGCGTGAATTTAACTTCAGCCGTAAAAGGTCTCGATACTTTTCCCGTAACGCCGGATCGCTTTGGCTAAAGCGATCGTAATGACGACGCGACGGACCACGTTGGGTGATCTACTCCCCTAAATTGTCGAAGAGCAGAATAGAATGCTCGTGATATTTTTGTCAAGATTAATTCTGTAAATTCCTCTATGAACATCGGCATCCTCATCTCAGGCCGCGGGTCAAACATGGTCGCCCTTGTCGACGCTGTCGCGACCGGCGAGATACCTGATTCGCGTGTGGTCGTCGTGATCAGCGATCAGGCGTCCGCCGCAGGGATGCAAAAGGCGAAGGAGCGCGGCGTCGACACATTATTAATAGTACGCCGCGGCCGCACGCGTGCCGAACACGACGCCGAGATCATCGCCGAGCTGCAAAAACGCGATGTCGAACTCGTCTGCCTCGCCGGCTACATGCGTCTGCTTTCGCCGGATTTTGTTAACGCATTCCCCGGCCGGATCGTAAATATTCACCCAAGTCTGCTTCCGGCTTATCCTGGCCTGCACGTTCATGAACGAGTGCTCGAAGCGGGCGAAACGAAGTCAGGCTGCACGGTCCATTTCGTCGACGAACTGCTCGACCACGGCGACACGATCGTCCAAAGCGAAGTTCCGGTCCTCCCCGGCGACACGCCCGAGACGCTCGCCGCGCGCATCCTCGCCATCGAACACGGCACGTATATAGAAGCTGTAAAACGAGTGGTGGAAGGGAAGGAATAAGCCGAAACCACGAAAATACACTAATTAACACTAAATAGATCAGATCTTATTTCAGTGCGTTTTCGTGTATTTTCGTGGTTCCAACATTCTATTAGACTCCCGTAAGTACGTTATTCAATAGCACTGAAACGAGGTCCATTTCGTTCGCCTGAGCGGGCTGGCCATATGCGACGTCGTTGAGAGCGTCCTGATAACCATGTTCGTAGGCTTCGCTCAGATAACGGCGATTCTCGCCGATCGTCGCCGAATACGGATCGCACACGCCGTTCGAATACGAGTAAGGATCGTTGTAAACCGCATCGGTGTAGCCATAATCGCGAGCGGCCTGCCCTGCGTAGTAGCCTTCGTCATAACCCTGCGAAAGCAGACTTCCGACGATACCCGAGACAAACTCATTCTCACCGGCGAACTGCTCGACGATCTCGGCTATCGGCAATGCGGCAAGTACGCCGCCAACGTTCAGCCCGTTCGGCTCGTAACCATAATCAGCGTATCCGTATTCGACCGGCCCGCCGTAATATTCAGGTTCGCCGTAATACACCGGCTGCTGCTGAACGTACACCTGCTGCTGGCGATAAACCGGTATCACATTCGCGATGTCAGAGCCGCCGAACAGCGACGCCACCAGCGGAAGCAGACTTTCCTGCCACGAAGGCTGCGAACTGTAGTAGTAACCGTCGTTGTATCCGTAGTTCGGATAGTAGCCGGGATAACTGTATCGGGCAGCGCGTCGCGCATCGCGTTCGTATCTGCGCTGGGCCTTTTGCTGTTCCTTCCAATATCGCTTCTGCTGTTTCAGGGCTTCGCGACGCTGTCGCTCCGCGTACTTGTAAGCATCACGGTTGTTCCAGATATTAGGCGAATAGTATCCCTGCGGATACACGACCTGCGGCCGCACTATCACCCGGTTACGGTGTGCGTTCCAAACGTTGGCACGCTGCTGCTGGCGGATCTGTCGCTCATACGCCTCACGCTGCTGGCGAGCATATCGCTCGTTCGCACGGTTCTGCCTCCGGATCTGCTCAGCGTAAGCCTGCTGGCGCTGGCGAGCATACTGCTCATTTGCCCGCTGCTGGCGGCGGATCTGTTCCGCGTATGCCTGTTGCTGACGCTGAGCGTTCCATTGGTTCATCTGCTGCTGGCGCCGGACCTGTTCCGCATAAGCCTGCTGCTGCCGCCGCGAATTGCGGTCGCTCCACGCCTGCTGCATACGCGAACGCCGATCGCTCTCGGCCTGCTGACGTCGAGACGCCTGATCGCTGCGGACCTGCTGCATACGCGAACGCCGATCGCTCTCGGCCTGCTGACGGCGCGATTCCTGATCGCTACGGCGTTGAGCGTTTCGCGAACGATCATCGTCGCCGCGACCTCGTTTCTGATCGCCGCCGCGACCGCGGTTCTTGTCCTGCCCGCGTCCACGGCCACGCTGGTCTTCGTCTTTCGCAAAGCTCGCTCCGGCCGCATTCGCCTCACTAGAATATGGGATGGCTATCAGGCCCGCTGAAATGCCAATAGATAATGCCAGTTTTGTAAATCTAAACACGATTTTTCCTCCAGGTTTGGGGCCTTTGACCCTTGAACCTGCAACATCCATTCCAATTACGTTAAACAGGGGATTTGAGCGGCGTGGGCAGCAAACAGCGTCCGATATCGTGCCGCGGCGCGCCGATATCGTGTCTAAGAGAAGAGAAACCACGAAAAACACGAAATCACTCGAAAATACGTGCTTCTACTTAGTTTTTCTCGTGTATTTTCGTGGTTCCTTCTTCCACGCGTCTTCTGCTCGGATGGTTGAGAGCCCGGTTCGAGATCTTGGCGGTACGCAGATTTAGCAGCAAAATTCCGTTGGCGTCGATCTCGGCGTCGTGAAACTCGAGCGTGTCCTCGACCCTGATCTGGCATTCCATTAGTAAGCGATACGCGGCGATCTTCATCCCGCCGTGTCGGCCCGACTTCAACAGCGGAAAGGCATTTCGCGAGTCCTTTGCCGCCGGCTTAAGCCCGACCGTGTTCGTCGTGCCGTCATAAAATATCAGCATCGCCTTCGGCCCTTGAAGCCGGTACCACGCCTCGCGATTCATCACGATCGTTCCCTTTTTGTTCATCGTCACGTATATCCCGGACCACTGCGCCCGTTTGTTATCCCGCGGTATCTGCTGCCAAGTTCGTTTCATACAAAACCCTCCGTGCTAAGTGTAACACGTAAGGGAGATCGTTGCATAGATGAAAAGTGGCGGGATAGCCCGATCAAAAAATCGGAAATCGCAAATCGCAAATGGCGTGATGCCCTGCCTGATGCCCTTCGTGATCACTTTCACGAAAAACATGATGGAAGTTTCCAATTGCGACCAGAGAGCCAAAAAAACGGTCAGGCGGAGCCACCCCACGGTACGGTCGATCGCAAAACGGTTCGGCGCGAAGCCTCATTTTTCGTCCCAAAACTACCGTTCTTCGAGCAACGTACGTCTCAAATTCACGCTACCGGTCACAAAGGCGGAAACCCGACCGGTAGGGAGGGTGCCCTTCTCCCGAAGCAACCAGAACCACGACGAGAAACCGCTAGAAATTACCGTGGTAATGTGCTAGCTTTATCTTGATGAGCAATATCCGGTCAAAGATCACATCGCAAGGCCAGATCTCGGTGCCGTCCGAGATCCGTCGAAAGCTCGGTATCGGCCCGGGTTCGGTGATCGAGTGGAGCGACGAAGGCGGCGAGATAGTCGTCCGACGTGCTGGTCGCGTTACGTCCGAAGACCTGCACCGCAGGCTGTTCGACAAAACGCCCTCACCTAAGACTCTCGAAGAGATCAGAGAAGGCATTCGGGAACACGTCAGAAAGCGAAATGCGCGCGATCGATACTAACGTACTCGTGCGGCTCCTGGTGCGAGACGACCCGCGGCAAACCGCCGCCGCCGAGACCTTTACCGCCGCCGGAGCATGGATACCGCATATCGCTCTGGTCGAAACGATCTGGGTGCTCGACTCGGTCTACGACAGATCGCGCTCCGATATCGAGGCAGCAGTGGAAGGGCTTCTCGATCACGAATCCCTGGTCATTCAGGATCCGGACATAGTCGCGGAAGCCCTCGATAGTTTCCGGACGAGCAAAAAAGCCGATTTCGCCGACTGCCTAATTCTGGCAGTCTCCCAACGAACCGGCCACAGGCCGCTCGGCACTTTCGATACCCACCTCGCCAAACTAGACGGCGCCGAGCTTGTAGCCACACCATAAAGCTCCCCTCCTTACGAAGGAGGGGTGGCAGCCGCTTCGGCTGACGGGGTGGTTCTCTACGTGCAACAAAGACCTAATTAAAGAACTGAGCGTCGCGTGTAAACTGGCGTCGAGAACTTGGTACGTATACAACCACCCCGTCAGCCACGGCGGGACGCCGTGCTTGCCACCCCTCCTTCGTAAGGAGGGGAGTCGTGCGATCCGTTCTAACAGGATTGATGCACTCACGAATCGGTACGGGAGCTGGCGAGATTTTCTATGGTTTTGAACCCTCCACGCGCCACCATCCGAAATGGCTGCGTATTACGTCAACGACCCATTCGGGCTCCTCGAAAACGCGTTTGTTCTCGAATCTGATCACTCGGATGCCTTTAGCGTTCGCGAATTCTCGCTTTGGTTTGTCGCGTACTTTTGGGTGGTCGACATAGTGCCACTCTCCGTCAAGCTCGATGGCTAACCGCTCAGACGGGCAGTAGAAATCGAAAATGAACGATCCGATACCGTGCTGTCGACGGAACTTGCGACCGTCGAGATTGCCATTCTTAACTATGCTCCAGAACGCAGCCTCCGCGGGAGTCAGAGTCGAACGCAACGCCCGACGAAAGCCCTTCGTTTTCGGCAGGCTGTGAATATCCGTTGGGCTGCGTTTATTAGGCATAGTTTGCCCGAGTATACACATGAGCCATCGAGGGACGCGACCAAAACTGCCCTCCTTACGAAGGAGGGGTGGCAGCCGCTTCGGCTGACGGGGTGGTTCTCTACAAGTGACAGAAAGCCATTGCCATGGAAACAGTGCGTCACACACAAACTCGCCTCGAGAACTTGCGGTTACATAGAGAACCACCCCGTCAGTTTGGCCAAAGCCCCAAACTGCCACCCCTCCTTCGTAAGGAGGGGAGCCGTTGCCGTTCGCTCTTAACGGGATTCCGCACCCTAGATCGCTTACCGTGGTTGGGATGTTGAGTCTAGAGTACCGGGACCGGTGGCAGGTTTGGTCTCGCTTCATCGTAGATTCGACACAGATCGCTGGGGGGACGCGACCAAAACTCCCCTCCTTACGAAGGAGGGGTGGCAGCCGCTTCGGCTGACGGGGTAGTTCTCTACGGGCGTTACGGGAAATTATCCGCGTCAGTAGGATGCGTTCCGGCAAGCTCGCAGCGAGATCTGGCTGTACGTAGAGAACCACCCCGTCAGTTTGGCCAAAGCCCCAAACTGCCACCCCTCCTTCGTAAGGAGGGGAGCCGTTTATCTTCCATCCCATGTAGTTCTGTTATAACCTCATCTATTGATGAAAAGTGCCTACTCTCAACCCACAACCTGAGTGAAGGAAACAGGAATATGAATTCTCTTCCATACACCTGGAAACCCGGTGATGGCCCGTCTCCGCAGGCCATTGGGCGTATGCGTTCGCATTTCCCGATGCCAAGAAAGCCGATGGGTGAGGCTTGGTTCATGGGCAAGGAACGGAGAATGTATACGGAATTGATGGAACCGCGCGCGGTGCAAAAGATGGATCTTATCGACCTCTCAGGCATTCTCGCTGAGATCGGCTCCGGGACCAAGTGTTTCGGCCACCTGCCGGAGTGGGATGAATGGTTTACGTATTTGCTTCCCGATCTGATCGAGCGCGCCGACGAACCCCTTTATTTCGATACGACTCTATTCCAGTCGGTCGTTTCAGATTTCATGGCGGTCTTCTGGACCGATATTCCTGAGATCTATCAGGGTTTCCGAGCCGACGTGTTCTCGAGTCTTGGCCGCGTTGTGATGAGTGCGATTTGGTGGGACCTTGAATCGTCGCCTCGCCCCGTCTTTCTCGATGTAGGTGTAGATGGCGCGGGCCGAGAGAAGCTATTTTGGGGCTTTGACGACACCGATCCGAGCTTTTCTGCGGCGATGTTCTTTTGTCTGAAATACCTGCCTCGCGAAGATCTATCCGCCTGGCTAGACTCTGTCATGGCGATCAACAACGTACTCTGGCAAGCGAACGTAATGATCTGGTTTCACACCGTATATGAGTTCTTTGAGAAGGGCCTAATGGTTCCCAACGATCTAAACGCGAACGGCTTTGAGCGAGGCGCTTCGTGGGATGGCTCGGGCACGTGTCTTGGAAGTTCGCACCCCGATGAGCCGGGTTTCAATGATCCACGCGACTTTATCCCGCGTGAGAGTTTATCCCTCTGCTTTAAAACAATGGTGGATTTCTACACGGTCGATAGGCTTCTCGACCTAGCCCATTCATTTACGCGCGATGAGCACGTTGCCATGGCCACGTATCGCGTTCCGGAAAGCCTTAGCAAGAAGCTGAGACTCAACATAGTATGAACCGCTATTTTCCTTTGACAGAAACGGCCTTGCGCGCCTAAACTCTAAGTTTTCACTTCTCGTGAGTGATCGACTGTGAGGAGCAATTATGCCGAAGAGAACGTTTCAGCCAAACAATCGCCGTCGCGCCAAAAAGCACGGCTTTCGCGCACGCATGGCGACCAAGAACGGCCGCGCCGTGCTAAAACGCCGCCGCGCCAAGGGACGCAAGCGTCTGACGGTCCAGCACTATTAGGGTTTCGCCTGCCCAAGGAATCGCGCATCGCCAAGCGAGCCGATTTCGTAAGGGTTTACGAACAGGGCGTTAGATTTGAAGGCCGTTTTATGACGGTTTTCATTTTGCCCGCAAAAGCCGGACGCCATCGCGTAGGCGTAACCGCCACCAAAAAGGCGATCGGCAAGGCGCATGACCGCAACCGTGCTAAACGTCTGCTGCGCGAGTCTTTCAGGCTCAGCCGCGTGGAACTCGATGCCGTCACGCCTGCTCTTGATTGGGTGCTGAATGCACGACGCGGCCTGACATACGCCAAGCTCGAGAAGCCGCTGGCCGAGTTCAGGCAGATAGTCGCCAAGGTCGCCAGCAGAGAATTGCCCGCGAATGACACGAATGAACGCGAATGACGATCTGGTCTCATTCGCTGATCCGTGTGAGGCGCGGGCATAATAGTGTTTTGTAGCGTTTTGGGACAATGAAGTTTCTCGTTCTGGACATGATCGGCGTTTATAAGGCGTTTGTCTCGCCTTTTTTGCCGCCGGCGTGCAGATTTGAGCCATCGTGCAGCGAGTATGCACGCCAAGCCGTCGAGAAATACGGAGCGCTTCGCGGAACATGGCTCGGCCTGAAACGTATCTTACGCTGTCAACCTCTGTGCAAGGGCGGACATGACCCGGTGAGGTGATCTGGGATTTGAGAATTGGGAGTTCGGAATTGAGAGTTCGAAAAGGATGCCGAATTCCGCGATCCGAATTCCGAAATGTAGTTGATGGATAACCAGCAGAATAATAGTAGTAATCAGAGCCGCTTCCTGATCGCGGCGGTGCTTTCGATGGCCGTCCTCTTTGGGTGGCAGTACTTTTTCGCCCCGCAGCCGGACCCGAACGCCAATACCAATGCGAATACGGCCGCCACGGCGAATACCGCGACGAATTCCAATACGGAAACGGCGACGGCAGCGACGCAAACGCCTGCTCCGGCCGCTGATCCTGCCGCGGCTCAGCCCGCACCGGACGCAAATCCGGCCCGGACCATTACGATCAAGTCGCCTCTGTACGAGGTTACGCTCGATTCTAAGGGTGCCCTCGCGACTAGCTGGATAATCCTGAGGAACAAGACCTCGCGAACGGATCGCGCGATCTATGCCGACGGCTCTTCTGATGGTGATAAAAAGCCCGTTCAGCTTATTTCCGACAAGGCAAAAGCTCAGGAACCGCGCGAGCTGCCCTTTCGGCTCGTAACGCCCGACGGCGGTCTAAACACGGTCCTGAATCAACGCAATTATCAGGTCTCAGCCGCCGAAGATACGATCACGCTTGCCGCCGGCGAAGAAAAGCCGTTGGAATTTACTTTGACCGCCGAGAACGGCGTCGAGGTAAAGAAATCGTTCGTTTTCCGGGCGGATAGCTACATCGCCGACCTCGCCGTCACCGCCAAGCGAAACGGCCAGCCGATACCTGACACAAAGCTCGCTATCGGTGCCAGCATCGGCGATCACGCGATCAATTACCACACGTTTTACCATACCGAGTCAGAGGCCGTCGCATCAGTAAACGACGACATTACAAGGCATTGGGGCAATCACTCGTTCACGTATGATTCTAAGAACGAGGCCGCTCCGCTCGCTGATAAGGGCAAGGTCGACTGGGTCGCGATGGGCGACGCTTACTTCGCCATGGCCGCCATTCCGGCGAGCCCCGTCGACGGCGCCGAGTATCGTGCTTCGAAATACGACGTCGATATCACGCCGGTCTACGACAGCGTTTTCAACTGGATCATTCGCAGCCCGAAAACTCAGGAAACACGGCACCTCGTCACCGCTCTGATGCCCATCGCCGGCGACGGTTCGGTGACAAAGCTGTTTACGGGCCCGAAGGATTACTTCCTGCTTAGCGAGCTGAGCGATTCGCTCAAGGCCGCCGACGGACGCAGCGTCTCGATCGTCAACCTCATCAATTTTTCGAACTATTGGTGGCTGCGCTGGATGACGCGTCCGCTGTCGATCCCGATCCTGTATGCCCTGCACTACTTCAACCTGGTGCTCAATAATTACGGGCTGTCGATCATCGTATTCACGTTCCTGTTCTACATGCTGCTCTTTCCGCTGAGGTGGTCGCAGTCGAAATCTTTCAAGAAGGCTTCCGGCAATGCCCCCAAAATGAAAGAGATCCAGGACAAGATCAAGGACCTCCAGAAGAAAGGCATTCCCAACGACGACCCTCGCATGCGGGCCCTCCAGATGGAGCAGCTGAAGATGACCAAGGACGCCCTGCCCATCGGCGGCTGCCTGCCGATGCTGCTGCAGTTCCCGCTGCTCATCGCGTTCTACACCGCCATCACAATCGCCCTCGAAGCAAGACAAGCATCGTTCCTGTGGCTCCCCGACCTGTCGGCAGCTGACCCGTGGCATATCCTGGAATTCGGTTTCGCGATATCGATGATCCTGTCGATGAAGTTTACACCCCAGGCTGCGGTAGTGACGCCAGAACAGGCGATGCAGCAGAAAATGATGATCTATCTTATGCCGATCATGATGTTGTGGGTCATGTGGACGGCACCGTCAGGGCTGTTGCTTTATTGGTTCGTGGGGAACATCGTTAGCTTCGGTCAGCAGATGGTGATCAACCGGCTAAATAGGACGTCGACTCCGCCGGGTACGGAGATCGTGGAATCGGTCCCTAAAGGGGCAAAGAAGGTAAAGCCAAAGCTCTCGACGACGTAAGGAGATAGAAATGGAACAAACGTGTGAAACCGCAAAGGGTTTTCTGTCGGGTTTGGTCGACGATATGAAGTTTGACCTCGAGGTCGATGCCAAGTGGACCTCGGAAGGCTGTCTTCTAAACCTCAAGGGTGAAGATGCTCACTACGCACTCGCTGAGAACGGCGAGTTGCTTGATGCATTCGAAACGGTTCTATTTCAGGCATTTGGCCGCGATCTCGACCGCGAGCACCGCTTCGTCGTGGATGCAGATGGTTTTCGCCAGTCACGCAAGGCCGAACTCCACGCCATGGCACGGTTTGCCGCAGATCAAGTACGAAAGAACGGGAGGCCGTTTACCTTTGGTGTTCTTAACTCCACGGAGCGCCGGATCATTCATACCACACTTCAATCCGAAGACGACCTGATCACCGAGTCGGTCGGAGACGGCCGCGACCGACGTTTGCAGGTCCGACTGCAGTAATCCGTGTTCCCTGACAAGATCAAGACGACCGATGGTCTCCTGTTGCGAACCTTTGTCGAGAAGGCGATCGGGAGGCCACGGGCAAGTCTTGTTTTCGTCCACGGAATGGGCGATCATTCCCGATCGCTTCCCAACCGAAACTTCTCGCGCTCCATTTCCGAGTCTGGTTATTCCGTCTATGCATTTGATCTGCGGGGGCACGGCCAATCCCAGGGCGAATCGCAATACGTCGATCGGTGGCAACGCTACCATGACGACCTTGCCGCGGTTCTCGAAAAGGTGCGCGACGATATTTCGATACCTGTTTACCTCGTGGGCATCAGTATGGGAGGGCTACTCGCGATCGACTTTTCGATCGAGTCGGGCCATCGCGTGGATGGTGTCGTTGCTGTCGCGCCCGCACTATCGTCGAAAGGGGCTTCCCCGTTAGTAAAGATGTCGGTCAAGGTGCTGTCAGCTTTGGCTCCGCAAATCTCGATCAACTCGGGCCTTGACTTGTCGAACATCTCCCGAGACATAGATTCCTTAGCTGAGTACACGGCGGACCCGTACTTTCGGACAATGGTCACGCCTCGCTTAGGGAACGAGGTATTGCGATCGATAGAACGAGTTCAGAAGAATGCCAATCGCATAGCAGTTCCTTTACTGATCCTGCACGGAATAGAAGACAGGATCGCACCGGTTGACGGAAGCAGAACTTTCGTTAAGGCCGCTCCATCTCGCTGTTCACTGATCACGTTCGACGGGGCATTCCACAATCTTTTCATTGAGACGAACAAGCTCGAAGTTTTTAGCTCTATCATCACTTGGCTTAACGAGCGCTTCAAGGAGCGGGGGATTTAGTTTCTCCCGGCCTTCTCGAGTTCCTTCCTTGTATCGCCATGCTTGTTTTGGATGGCGTAATCCAACGCCGTGCGGCCATTGTTATCGGCGATCGAGCGATCGGCACCTGCCTGTAACAATAGCTTCACAACATCCTTCTTTCCGGCTGCGGCAGCGAGGATCAGAGCCGTCTCACCTTTATCATTCTGGGGATCGACGCGGGCTGTGGCCCGGAGCAATATCTTGACAGAGTCGTCGTGTCCATTCTGAGCGGCGAGCATAAGCGGCGTCATCCCGACGCCTCGTGCAGAGGCGTTTACATCGACACCCCGCTGGATCAGGAAGTTGAGAGCGGCCTGTTTACTCTCGCGGGCTGCGACGCGGAATCCACTCTCGACGCTTGGGCTTCGGACACCAAAACGCTCCATCCCCATCAAGACTCCCATTACGCTGACGGCGTCACTGACCGCGGCCATGCTGAAGACATCGTGGTTGTTAGGCGTGCGGATGCTCAGATCGGCCTCGGCCTGTATAAGCGCACGAGTTGCGCCGGCCTTGTTGTTTCTCGCGGCCGTCATGATCGGGGTGTATCCGTTCGCATCGAGCTGATTTACATCGACTTCCTCTTCGTTTATGAGATACTCCAAAACCTCGACCCGATCATATGCGGCAGCACCGTGAAGCGGGAATCCTAAACCGCGTTCTCCGAGCCGCTGATAGCCGGGATCGTTCGTGATCGCCTGGACCGTCTCGACACTTCCGCTCGCGGCAGCCCAATAGAGTGGCGTGTAGCCGTTGTTCGTCCTCGATCCAAGATTTGCTCCCGACCGTAGCAACAGGCGGACGGATGTAGGATCGCCCGCGTACGCGGCATAGCCCAATGCTGTGAATCCGTCGTTGTCTCGCACATCGACGGTTGCGCCTTCGTCGAGCAGGAGGCGTACAACATCGCTATGCCCCTTGCTCGCGGCAAGGATGAGCGGCGTTTGGCCTTTAGTATTCTTTTGGTTGATCGCCTGGCCTGCCCGGAGTGCCGCTCGGACTTGCGAGGTCTCGCCGTCGGTCGCGGCTTCGAGCAGCGAGATGGCTCCAGCGGCGCCGCCGGCGACACGTCCATTCAGCACTTCGAAGTCATTGCTCGCGTACCCACTACCGCCGAAGCTATAGTTGCACTTCCCATTCTGGAGCCGTCCAGGATGCGTGCCGCCGCTGGCATTTGCGCGGCATACGTAGAAGTAATCACTGTTGCTTGATCCCCCAACGACGGCCGTTCGGGTTCGCAGGTCGCGGGTCCAGTACTCGCCTCCGCCGACGAGCACCTCGAAGTTTCGCGATGTGTATTCACGCGTTCCCCAGTTGTAATTACACTGATCACCGACGACCTTGCCTGGCAGCGTGGTTCCTGAATGCGTCGTGCGGCAGATGTAAAGTTCCGTGCCGTTACGCTCTTCGCCGCCAACGATACTATTGTTCGGGATCCGGCCGTTGCTGCGTACCCATCGCATACTGCCCTGGGCGGATGCCTCCAAGACATAGATCGGTATCATCAACAAAACTAAGGTAAATCCGAGGCTTGTTCTACGCATATGTTTATGTCGATAGCTTACAATAGTTTCCAAGCGCACCAAACGCCCTGATTGAGATGAATTCTAAGACTATTGTTGCATTGGCCACACCGCCTGGCCGCAGCGGTATCGGTGTCGTTCGGCTGAGCGGCGATGCATCGCTCGGGATCCTGCGGGCGATGCTTTCCGACGCCGAAGTTGACCTGTTGCCGCGTAAGGCGAGTGTTAGACGGCTAGTCGATTCATCCGGCCAAGTCATTGACGAAGCTGTAGTTACGTATTTCAAGGCGCCTCATTCATTCACCGCCGAAGACGTCGTCGAGATCGCTTGCCACGGTTCGCCGGTCCTGCTCAGGCAGGTTATAGACATCTGCCTGTCCAACGGGGCTCGTCTGTCGGAACCGGGCGAGTTCACTCTTCGTGCTCTCGGCAACGGCCGGATCGATCTTGCCGAGGCGGAGGCGATTCGCGATCTGATCGACGCTCAGACGACCTTGGCCGCTCGACAGGCTGTCAGGCAGATGAGCGGGGAACTCTCGAAACGCATCGAACCGCTGAAGAACGACCTTCTCGACGTCATCGTCATACTCGAATCTGCACTCGAATTTGTCGAGGACGATCTGCCGGCGACCCAGGCCGAGAAGGTTGTCGGAAAACTTCGCGGCATCCGATCGGAGGCACAGCGGCTGGCGAGTACATTTCAGGCCGGGCACCTGCTTCGCGACGGTTTGCAGGTTGCTCTCGTCGGTCGGCCAAACGTCGGTAAGTCAAGCCTTTTCAATGCTTTACTCGGTAGCGAACGGGCCATCGTCACCGATATTGCAGGCACCACGCGTGACCAGCTTCACGAGCGGTTCACGATCGACGGCGTGCCGGTTTCGATCGTGGATACGGCCGGGCTTCGTGAGACCGACGATCACGTCGAGAGCATCGGGGTCGCTCGTTCGCGAGCGACAATGGCCGATGCCGACCTCGTGATCGTGATGCTTGATGCTTCGGAACAGACGTCCGATGAGGACCGCGAGATACTCGCGAGCGTCGCCGAGCTCGAATACATCGTCGCCCTCAACAAGATCGACAAGCGTCCTTCCACGGATATCGACCGGATCATCGCGGCCGAGCATTCGGCGCTGTCGCATCTCCGCGAGCGTATCGTCCCGATCTCCGCCAAGACCGGCGAAGGCCTCGACGATCTTCGGCGGGCGATCATCCGGCCATTTTCTGCCCAAGAGATTTCGAACGCGGGATTTCTCGTCACCGACGCACGCCATTTTGACCTTCTGAAACGTGTCGACGACGAGCTTGGAGCGTCGATCGAGCAGCTTTCGGAACGCACCAGCGAAGAGATAGTGCTGATCGGGCTGCACAACAGCCTCCGCTACCTCGGACAGATCACGGGCGAAACGACGACCGAAGACATGCTAACCCGAATATTCTCAACGTTTTGCATCGGCAAGTAGCCGTTCCGTGTCCGCTGTTGTCCGCGCCGTGTCCGCGCTGTTCCAGCGGACATGGAAACTATTGATAACACAACGGTTGGCATTATTTTGCCCACCAAAAGTCTCGTATTTTCAGAAAACTTTTGATACGCATCAGTATCGTATCAACGCAACATGATCTAACACATAAGACGCCGGATGTACAGGAGAATATTGAGGTTACGGGAAAGTCCGGCCCTTGCGGCGAATGGAACATTGCCGGTTTCACACCCATTTTTTCCTTAACTTTGGTGTCAGAAACGGGCTATTCTATAGCAGTATGCATAAGTTGTTTTTATCTACGCTCGTTCTCCTTTTAACGGTTTTTTCGGCGTTTGGCCAAACAGACACGGCTGCGATCTTTTACGAGATCTCGGGCAACAAGCTAGCCAAGCCCTCATATATCCTCGGCACCGCGCACGCCATCTGCATGGCCGACATGATCGCGGTCGAGAAGCTGACGCCGTATCTCGACAAGACCGATCAGATGATACTCGAACTGGATATGGACGACCCGGCAACCACGCTTGCGATGATGGGTGCCGCAGCGATGCCGGGCGGCAAGAAGCTGCGCGACTTTTACACGGAAGCTGAATACGCCAAGGTGGACGCGATGCTGCGCGACAAGATTGGAGCTCCGGCCGACGCTCTCGGTTCGATATTACCTACGATGCTGGCGGTGATGGTCTCGACGAGTCCTAAATCTCTTGGCTGCACGCCGTCGGCGGTCGACACGCTCGTCATGGCCGCGGCCGTTGAACGCAAAAAGCCGGTTCACGGCCTCGAGACAGTCGAATCTCAACTCGCGGTGCTGAAGAGTCAACCGCTCGAGAAACAGGCTAAGGACCTGCTCAAGATGGCCGAAGACCCGGCCAAATACGTCGCCCAAATGAAACAGCTGATGGCCACATACAAGGCCCAGAACGCCGACGAGCTCTACAAGAATACTACCGCACAGATGATGACCGAGCCCGGCATGCAGAAGTTGATGCTCGACGATCGCAATATTGCGTGGATCCCGAAACTCGAGACTTCGATGGCCGAAAAACCAGCATTCATCGCCGTCGGCGCCGCCCACCTCAGCGGTCCAACCGGGGTCGTAACTCTCCTGAAGAAAAAGGGTTACAAGGTCAGGGCGATAAGGTTTTAGTACGCAAACGGCTACGCCGTTACCGCACTGCGGCGAGGCGAGCCTCACCGCGCTGCATTAGCGCCGAGCCGCGTGTTATTCTGTCGGTTTTTCTTCTATGGACAATATCGCGCATGCATTGGCCGGGGCGGCCTTGGGGCAGGCGGGGCTTAAGCGTTTGAGCGGGCTGGCTATGCCGGCTCTTGTTTTGAGTGCGAATTTGCCGGATATCGATGCCTTTGCAATGCTCACCGAGACTGGGCTTGCGTTCAGACGCGGATGGACGCATGGGCCGATCGCGTTGGCGGCGCTGCCGGCTTTGCTCGCGGCATTGTTTGTCGGGTTTGACCGCTGGCAGATGCGTCGAGGCAAGCGGCCCGATTCCCGGCTGCCGGTGAAGTTCGGCCCGATGCTGCTGCTTTGCTACATCGGAGCACTCTCACACATTCCGCTGGATCTGCTGAACACGTACGGTATCCGTTTCTTGATGCCTTTTTCCGAACGCTGGTTCTACGGCGATGTCCTCTTTGTCATCGATCCGTGGATGTGGCTGAGTCTTGGGCTAGGCGTCTGGTTGGCGCGTCGAAGCGGGCGATTGGGCAAAAGCAACTTTTATCGTCCCGCGGTGGCCGGGATACTTTTTGCGCTGGTCTATATCGGCGCGATGTATGCCGCTGGTCGTGCCGCGGAACGATTTGTTGCTAGAGAACTCACCGCGTCTGGCTCGACACAGCATGATGAGATCCTCGCGAGCCCGGTACCTGCAGATCCCCTTCGCCGCGAAATCGTCGTTAGATCGGCCGATGGCTATCGTTTTGGCGATGTGCGTTGGAATCCGTGGCCTCGCCTGAACATGGAGCCGGATACAATCCCCGCGAATATGGATGATCCAGCGATCGCCCGGGCAGCCGCCGAGAATAAGCGTTTCGCGGCGTTCCTTTACTGGTCGCGGTACCCTTTCGCGACGGTCGAGCGGTCGGGCTGCACGACTCGCGTTACGATCAACGACGGCCGCTATAGCCGTCGATCAGAAGGCGGGCCATTTCGCACAAGCGTGTTGTTGAACGATTGCTAAACGCTGGATTCCCCGCGAAATGCGCGAAAGGACGCGAAATAGGAGCTAATTCGTGTGTTTTCGTGGTTGGTCCTACTGCCCTGGCCTATGGGACGGATCCCAATCTCGCACTTAACCGCACACAACCCCGGTCACTAGCGTTCCCGGTACTGACTCGGTGCCTCGGCGCCTTCGCGGTAGAAAGGTCATAGCGCCGTAAAGCTCGAATCTGATATCCTGTTAGTTTCGATGTTTGACGAGAAGTTTGATGTCATCGTTATTGGAGCTGGGCACGCGGGCTGTGAGGCAGCAGCCGCTGCGGCGCGCCTTGGTTCGCGCACGGCCCTCGTGACGATAAATCTCGATCTGATCGGGCAGATGTCGTGCAATCCGGCGGTCGGCGGTATAGCGAAAGGCCATGTCGTGCGAGAGATCGATGCGCTCGGCGGCATAATGGGCCGCGTCATAGACCGGACAGGTATTCAGTTTCGCCTGCTCAATCGTTCTCGCGGGCCCGCGGTCCAGTCGCCGAGGGCCCAGGCTGACCGCGGACTGTACCGCACCGAAATGCGGAATGTGCTCGAGGGCATCTCGAATCTCGAGCTGCGACAGGGCACGGTAGTTGACCTTATTGTTGAGACTAAACGAGTTATCGGTGTCGAGCTGCAGGATTCCCGTCGGCTTTCGGCCACCTCGGTCGTCATCGCAACGGGCACTTTCCTAAATGGAATGATCCATGCCGGACGACAGACGTACTCGGCAGGCCGAGCGGGCGAACCCGCATCGATCGAGCTCGCGGACGCTCTCCGCAGGCATGGATTCCCCGTCGGCAGGCTAAAAACAGGAACGCCGCCTCGGCTCGACGGCCGTACGATCGACTGGGACGCATTCGAACCGCAGCCCGCGGACGAGCGTCCGGTGCCATTCTCGTTCTCGACCGACCGGATCGAACAGGACCAGATCCAGTGTTATATCGGCTACACATCGGATCGGCTGCATGAAACGATCAGGCAGAACCTGCACCAGTCACCTCTGTATTCCGGCAAGATCAAGGGCGTCGGCCCGCGTTATTGCCCGTCGATCGAGGACAAGGTCGTAAAGTTCGCCGACAAGGATCGCCACCAGCTTTTCCTCGAGCCGGAAGGTAAGAACACGAACGAGGTCTACCTTAACGGCTTCTCGACGTCGCTGCCATCGGCACTTCAGGTCGAGCTCCTGCAAATGGTGCAAGGCTTTGAAAACGTTAGAGTTATCCGTCCGGGCTATGCGATCGAATACGATTTTATCGATCCGCGCGAGATGTCGCCGACGATGGCTTCGTCGCGTATGGAAGGGCTTTTCCTCGCCGGGCAGATAAACGGAACGACCGGCTACGAAGAGGCCGCCTGCCAAGGCCTTCTCGCCGGGATCAACGCCGCGCTGTCGGCCCAGGGGCGACAGTCTTTCGTTCTTGGCCGTGACGAAGCGTATATCGGCGTACTTGCGGACGACCTCATCCGGCACGGCGTTGACGAGCCGTATCGCCTGTTCACTTCGCGTGCGGAAGCTCGTCTGACGCTGCGACATGATAATGCCGACCTCAGATTGTCGGATAAGGGTCGCGAAATTGGCTTGGTTGGGGATAGTGCTTGGGAGAGGTTCAATAGCCGTCGCGATCGGATCGCGCGGCTGCGAAATACGCTAGATTCTACGCGATATCGCCGTTCTTCGGCGGAATATGCCGCGATCTCGCAGTTGCTCGGTGTCGATCTGGGCGATGCGATCACTCTTTCACAGCTAGCCCAACGGCAGGGCGTGACGTCTGGCCTCATTATGCGGATGCTGCCAAGCGGAGCGAGTGAAGGTGTCGCGCTCGCAGATCTCGAAACCGCGCTGGCAGACTTGCTATATAGTGGATACATTGAGAAGCAGCGGATCGCGACCGAAAGGGTCAATCACCATGACGCGTTGAAAGTGCCGGATGGTTTTGCATTTTCCACGATCGGCGGCCTTTCTAACGAGATGATCGAGCGGCTCGAACGTGCAAAACCGAGGACTTTCGCGCAGGTTCGCTCGGTTTCAGGCTTGACGCCCGCTGCGGTTTCATCGGTTTTGGTCCATTTGACGGCCCGAAATGCCACAGAATCGCCGGCTCGGCCGGTCTGATCCATAATTGTGGCACGTGCCACACTCTCCTGATCTCGGCAGATTGATGTGGTACGTGCCACAATTCCCCGCCCGCCTTCGTTCCACAAGTTCCGTATGCTAACCTAACGCCTTGTCTGTGAGTGTCAATTAATGGGAAAGATCATCGCGGTCGCTAATCAGAAAGGCGGTGTCGGCAAGACGACCACAGCCGTAAACCTCGCTGCGGCGTTGGCGAAAGAGGGCAAGAAAGTGCTTCTCGTCGACGCCGATCCGCAGGCTAATGCCACTTCCGGGGCCGGAATTCAGCGCAGTGCAAACCGGAAAACGCTTTACAATGCCCTGATCGCGAAGGATTCTCCGCGTGAGATGGTGCTTCCGACCGAGATCGATAACCTTTGGGTTTTGCCCGCAGATAAGAATCTTGCCGGGGCTGAGATCGAGCTCGTCGAGGTCGAGGAGCGGCACGCGGCACTCAAGCGTGTACTTACGGATGTTCGTGACTATTTTCACTATCTGATCATCGATTGCCCGCCTTCGCTCGGCCTTCTGACAATAAACGGACTTTCCGCGGCCGATTCCCTCTTGGTTCCGATCCAATGCGAGTATTTCGCTTTGGAGGGCGTTACGGAATTATTCGATACGCTCGCCCGGCTTCGACGTGAGCTGAATCCGGACTTGGCGATCGAGGGCCTGCTGCTCACGATGTTTGACGAGCGGACGAATCTTTCGTCGGCGGTTGCTAAGGACCTTCGCGATTTCTACGGTTCGAGAGTGCTGAAGACGGTGATACCGCGGAACGTTCGCCTGGCCGAGGCACCGAGCTTCGGCAAGCCGATATTCTCGTACGACCCGAGGTCACGCGGAGCCGAGAGCTACGCACAGCTTGCAAAGGAGATAATTTCGAATGCCTAGACAAACGCTCGGTCGCGGGCTCAGTGCCCTGCTTGGTGATGAAAGTACGGCGGCGGCACCTGCCGAATCGCAAGGCCGCGAGATCGACATCGATCTGATCGAGCCGAACCCCGAACAGCCGAGAACGCGATTCACAGAAGCCAAGCTGGAAGAGCTCGCAAACTCGATCCGCGTAAACGGTATCGTTCAACCGGTCGTCGTGCGTCCTTTCGGCAATCGGTTCCAGATCGTCGCCGGAGAACGCCGCTGGCGAGCAGCACAGCGAGCCGAACTCCGCCGGATTCCTGTGGTCGTTAAGGACGTTGCGGACGACAAACTCTTGGAGCTTGCATTGATCGAGAACATTCAGCGCCAGGAATTGAATCCGATCGAAGAGGCTACGGCATATCGCAATCTTATTGATTCTATTGGACTTACACAGGAAGCGGTCGCCGAGCGAGTAGGTAAGGAACGCTCGGTCGTCGCTACTTCTCTCCGTCTTTTGCGGTTGCCGTCTGAGATACAACGTTTCATCGAAGATGGTGCGATCTCCGCAGGCCACGGCCGGGCCCTGCTCATGTCGGATGATCCGACGGTTCAGATGACGATCGCGAAGCAAATCACGGAGAAGGGTCTTTCGGTGCGCGAGACCGAGCGGGTTGTGAAGAAAGCTAAGAGTTCCCCGCCGGCTGAAAAGCCGGTGATAGAGAAGCGCGTAGATCCGAACGTCAAGGTCGCCGAGACAAAGCTGATGCGGGCATTGAGCACAAATGTAAAGATCGTGCCTTCTAAGAAAGGCAATGCGGGCAAGATCGAGATCGAGTACTACAGCATCGACGATCTGGATAGGATCTATCAGGCGATAACGAAAAAATAAGGAGGTGCGGGTGTCCAAGCGTTTGACGGAAATGGTCGACTGCGCGGGTTGAGTGGCCAAACTCGCCCCAGGCGACCTTGCTCAGGTCTTGAGCAAGCTTCCGAAACAGAATAGCGAAAACGTGATCGTTGGTTTCGAAACGGCCGACGACGCGGGAGTTTTTCGCCTTTCGGACGACGTCGCGCTGGTCCAGACGGTCGATTTTTTCACGCCCGTTGCGGACGATCCCGAAACCTATGGCCGCATTGCCGCCGTCAACTCGCTAAATGACGTCTACGCAATGGGCGGCACGCCGCTATCTGCGCTCTCGATAGTTTGCTACCCTCAAAAGGACGACATGGAGGTGCTCGGGGCGATACTTCGCGGCGGGCAGTTGGCCATGAACGAAGCGGATGTCGTCGTGATCGGGGGGCACTCGGTCGATGACAAAGAGATGAAATTCGGCTACGCCGTTACAGGCGTTGTCGACCCGTCAAAGGTTACAAGAAACGCGGGTGCGCGTCCGGGCGACGTGCTCGTGCTGACCAAGCCGATCGGAACAGGTGCGATCAACACTGCGCTCAAACGAGGTAGCGCGAGTAAGGAAGCCGAGGCGGCGGCGATCGCGGCAATGACGACTTCTGCCGCGGCTGCGTCCAAAGCTATGAGCAAGGTGGACGCGAGTGCTTGTACCGACGTAACAGGCTTCGGACTGCTCGGCCACGCATTTGAAATGGCGGTCGCGAGCGACGTAACTATCTCTATCTATTCGAGTTACGTGTCGCTATTGCCTGATGTTCTCGAGCTAATCTCGATGGGAATGCTGACGCGCGGCGACCGGAACAACCGGGCTTACGTCGGCGATACGATCAGTTTCGCGCCCGCGGTTTCGGGCGAGATGCAAAGCGCATTGTTCGATCCGCAGACCGCCGGTGGCCTACTTATATCGATGGCGGAAACTGGCGTTGACGGATTCATCAAAGAGATACCTTGCGCCGTTGCGATCGGCCGAGTTTCCGAACGAGGTCCGTATTTGTTAGAGGTTTCCTAGTGGTCTTATTTATCTTCGAATCTTTGGGCACGTCCGAGCTGATCCTGATCGGCATCGTGGCGTTGCTCGTCCTCGGGCCGAGAAGGCTTCCCGAGCTTGCCCGGAAAGCCGGCAAGATCATGGCTGAGTTTCGAGGCACGGCGAGCGAGTTCAAGGAGACGTGGGAACGCGAAGTCAATTTTGAGGAAGAATCTAAACTACTAAATCTCGACAGCATCGAGGAAGAGGTCGTCGCCCGTGAAAAGACGGACGCCGAGAAAAGTTCTGCTCCCGAACTTCCTGCGATCAAAGAGGTCGATAGCGACGAGTTAAAAAGGCGTTTCGAGGAGAGTGGCATGACGACTTCGGAGCCCAAGCCAGACGAAGAACCGCAGCCCGAACACGACTTGAGGGCGAGCGAGCCCGTAAGCGATAAAACGAACTGGCTCTAATTTCCGATGGCCCGAATTGACCTCAAAAAAGACCAGTCCGGCGGCCAGATGTCGTTTCTCGAGCATCTGGACGAGCTGCGCAGCCGGCTTGTAAAGTCAGTGTTGATACTGATCGGGTCTTTCCTGGTCTGTTTCTATTTTTCGCTCCCGATCTACGAGTTCCTCTCTATACCCGTTCGAAAGGCTCTTTCCGAGGCCGAGCGGCGGCAGCTTCCGGTCGTCGGGCTTACAGGCAGTGAAACGCTCAAACCGATCTCTGAACTGAAAGAGGGCGAGAGTGGGCGTTATACGTTTGATAGGGACACTAACGTCCAGTCAGCACTTCTCAGAGCCGGTACGTCGGTAGACGCAAAGGTGGCCCGCGATTCGAATGGGAATCTGGGTCTCTTTACGACCGAGCCGATATTTACCAACAGTTCGATCATTTCCCCCGGCTTCCGGCTTCCCGTTACCTACGTAAATGAGATAGCGAAAATCGAGGCTGCCGAAGAATCAAAAATGACAGTGACGACAGCGCCTGAGCAGTTCACCCTGCTCGTGACGGTCTCGCTGTATGCGGCTATCGCGTTGGCGCTTCCCTTGCTACTTTTTCAGGTTTGGGGGTTTATCTCGCCCGCTTTGTACCAGCACGAACGCAAGTACGTAACGCCATTTATCGGACTGTCTTCTATCTCATTCGTAGGCGGGGCTGCTTTTGCTTACTACATTTTGTTTCCGCCGGCGGTCAACTTTTTGCTCAATGTGGGCGAGGGCGAGTTCCAGTTTCAGCTGCGGGCGACGGACTATCTCGATTTTATTACGATCATCATGCTCGCGATGGGGCTGATATTCCAGATGCCGGCGATCACGTATGTACTGGCCAGAATAGGTATCGTCACGCCAGGACTGCTGATCCGAAGCTGGAAAATATCGCTGATTGTGATTTTGATCGTTGCGGCTATCGTTTCGCCGACGGCTGATGTGATCAACATGATGTTGTTTGCCGCACCGATGGTGGCACTGTATATTGTATCGATCTTGATCGCCTGGCTTTTCACGCGAAAAAGACGCACCGATGCCGAGGTCGAGGCAGGTTCCTGAGCAACCAAATAATGGTCGTCAGGCATCTTGAAGACTTAGGCAGAAGTGTCTAAAATCATCGATATTATCGAGGCTTAGCGGCCATCGAGCATTAGACGATTGTCATGATCAGGAGTTTATCGGTTATGCCAAGAATTATGAGACGCGGAAGTATCGTTTTCGCCGGCCTTGTCGCCGGTCTGGCCCTATCCACGAGTGCACAGCCGCCCGACAAAAAGGCACCCAACCAGAATCCGCTGGACAACGCACGCAAGGTCACCACCGAGGTCAATAAGGTCTACAAGAAGTGGATGGACCAGGACGTCGCGTACATCATCACGGACCAGGAGAAGAAGGCGTTCAAGGCTCTGACCACAGACGAAGAGCGCGAGAACTTCATCGAGAATTTCTGGCGTCGCCGCGACCCCAATCCCGATACCGAAGAGAACGAATACCGCGAGGAGTATTACGAGCGTATCGCCTACGCCAATCAGCACTTCGCATCGGGTATCCCGGGCTGGAAGACCGATCGCGGCCGTGTCTATATCGCTCACGGCAAGCCGGATTCGATCGAGTCGCACCCGGCTGGCGGTTCGTATGACAGGCCCGCTTGGGAAGGCGGCGGTTCGACCACGACGTATCCCTTCGAGATCTGGTGGTATCGTCACCTCGATGGTGTCGGTGACGGCCTCGAGATCGAGTTTGTCGATCCGACCGGAACGGGCGAATACCGAATGGCCCGCGATGCGAGTGAAAAGGACGCGCTCAAGATGGTTCCGGGCGCGGGCCTTACGACCCTCGAACAGCTCGGACTCGCTGACAAAGCTGACCGCATCACCGGCAACAATAATTACAACACCTCGTTCCAGCGTGAGCAGGACACGATGTTTCGACGGCTCGAGATCCAGAACAACCTGATGCGTCCGCCGACGGTCAAGTTCAGCGATCTGCAGGGAATTGCAGGCGGCGACTCGGGGGTGATCGACAGCAACCCGCTCAATTTTGACGTTCGTGTCGATTTCTTCCGTCAGTCGGATGACCGCGTGATCACGGCATTCACGGTCCAGGCGAGCAACAAGGAACTTTCGTTCGAACAGGTCGGCGGCCTCGAGCAGGCGACGATGAACATCTTCGGACGCATCGTTTCGGTCTCAGGCAAGCGCTCCGGCATTTTTGAAGATTCAGTGACCGCGACCGCGACCGCAGCCGAGCTTGCCGAGTCGAAGGACCGAAAGTCGGTCTATCAGAAAGCGATCGCGTTGGCACCCGGAACCTACAAGGTCGACGTCGTTGTTCGTGATGTGAAGTCGGGAACCAAAGGCGTGCAGAACCTCGGGTTCGTAGTGCCGCGATATGACGAGAAAAAGCTTTCGACCTCGTCGCTTGTCATGGCTTCGAAACTTCGCACGACCACTGATCGCGATATCGGCGGCCAGTTTGTTATCGGTAATGCCAAGGTTATCCCGAATCTCTCTGGTATTTACAAGCAAGGCCAGGAGGTCGGCCTGTACATGCAGGTCTACAACGCCGGTATCGATCAGACGACGCTTCGTCCGGCGGTCGACGTTACGTATGTCCTTACAAAGGACGGCAAGGAATTGCTCTCGACGCCGGAAGATTGGTCGGGCCTGAGCGATTCGGGACAGCGTCTGACGCTCGCGCGTTTGCTTCCGACGAACTTTATGCCGCTCGGCGACTATGAGCTGAAGGTTCTCATCAAGGACCGCGTTGGCGGTCAGGTGATCGAGAACAAGGGCAAATTCACTATCACGAACTAACCTCTTTTCAGAGATCGAAAGGGAGACGCTTTTGTCGGCGTCTCCTTTTTTTATTACTTGCGTGTGACCTGGATCAACGGCGAATCGCCGCGTTCGCTAGTCGCAAGTATCGATCGGCCATCAGCGGAATACGTGATCGCTTCGCCCTGTTTTCGCTCGCCGAGGGGGATCGGAGTCGGGCTTTGCTTCCAGATCTCGTCGAACGCCGTTCCGGCAGGCAAAGCCAACTCGTATGCGGCCGCGTAGTCGCATATGATCGCTCTCTTGCCATCGGGCGAGATCGAGCCGCCGGTAAGCATTCCGAACGGAATGACCGGCACTTTGATCTCAGCGATCTTCTGCGCAACGGTGACGTCGGCCGATCCGAACGACGGCCTGATCTTATAGACCGCCGATGGCTCGTTGCGGCTTTTTGTTAGGACGTAGATATCGCCCGTTTCGGGGTGCACCATTAGCGTCTCGGCGTCTCGGTTGCCGTCGGGATATCTAAATCGCATACCGTCGGCCTGGGCTGTCGCAAGAGCGTCCTTTTTTGACGTGACGGTTTGAGAAGACGCGTTCGGTTCGGCAACGCGGTAGATGCGATGCTCATGGCGGGTCAGTTTATCGCTGTTGCCGATCTCGCCGATATAGAGCGTGCACTCGCCGGATTCGCCCCGAACCGCGTCCATATCTTCCCAGTCGATGTTCTCGGCATTCGAGACTTTCCAGATGCCGCGCAGCTTGCCCGAAAGATCTAGCGCATACAAGAATGGCCCGTCGCCTGAGTCGTTGTGTGTCCAGACGATCTCCTTATTGCAATGCGACGCGGCGAGCCCGCTGCTCTCGTTGATATCACTGGAAGTGATGCGGCCAATGACCTTTGGCGGGCCGTAAGCCGAATTTGCCTGATCGAAGGCCGGCATCCTACGGTCGCTATGGCACGATGTGAGAGCCATCGCCGCGAAAATGACAAAACCGAGGTTTTTGGTTATAGTTGCAAACGACATAACATTCAGAAACATCTCTAACACGAAGTTCGTTATTTTATATTAGACACCGGATGATCGTTGGAACCGAATGGCTGATCGAGGCGACTGGCTGTGATGCGGCGACCCTTCGCGACGAAGCGGGCGTGCGACGCATCATGGATCAGGTGATCGCCGATCTGGGCCTCAAGGCGATCGGTTCGGTGTGGCATAAGTTTGAGGGCGAAGGCGGCGTAACGGGCCTGATCGCCCTCACGGAATCCCATCTCGCCTGTCACACGTACCCCGAACACGGAACAGCAACGTTCAACCTCTACTGTTGCCGCGAAAGGCCCAAATGGGATTGGGAAGGCCAGCTTCGTGCTCGGTTGGGTGCGGATAGTGTGCATGTGACGATGATCGTCCGTGGCGAGGCTGGATCGGATGAGACCAGTTTTGGGGTTGGAGGAGCCGGATGAGCGTTCTGCAGGCAAACTGCCCATCGTGCGGCGGGCCGATCGAATTCAAAGCCGGATCGACGTTGGTCATCGTCTGTCCCTACTGCCGCTCCGCGATCTCGCGCACAGACCGCACGCTCGAAGACCTCGGTAAAGTCGCTGAGGTGGTCGATTCCGAGTCGCCGCTAAAGCTTGGCCTAAAAGGCGTTTATAAGGACGCGAAGTTCGAGCTGACCGGCCGTGCACAGCTCAAACACGAACTCGGCGGCGTCTGGGATGAGTGGTACGCGACATTCTCGAACGGCTGGGTCGGCTGGCTCGCCGAAGCCCAAGGCCGCTTTTACATGACGTTTTACCAGCCGCTGCCGGCCGGTGCGTCAGTTCCCGATTTCAACAGCCTTCAGCTCGGCCAGACGATCTCGGAAATCCCTGCGCCCGCTCCCCTGATGGTCCAGGAAAAGGGTCGCGGCACATTCCTCGCCGCCGACGGTGAGATACCGTACAAGCTGACGCCGAATGAGGAATTCGAATACGCCGACCTCGCCGGAAAGAACAACGCCTTCGGTTCGATCGACTACAGCATGTCGCCGCCGTGGGTCTTCGTTGGCAGTCTGGTAACGCTCGATGAGATCGGGCTCGGCGATGCAAAATCGGTCAAGCGTGAAGGTAAACGTGTTGCGGCCGCGGGCATGGGCTGTCCGAACTGCGGCGGGCCTCTCAGTCTGACCGCTCCGGATAAGGCCGAGCGTGTAACCTGTCCGAATTGCGATTCGCTGCTGGACGTAAATGAAGGCAAGCTCAGCTACCTCAAATCTCTTAAGCCTCCGGCGAATGCACCACAGTTCGTCGCTCCGATCGGGGCGGAAGGCACATTTCCCGGCGATGTAAAATTCAAGATCATCGGCGCGGTCGTCCGAAGCGTAACGATCGAGGGAATTCAATATTTCTGGCACGAGTATCTTCTTTACAACTCGCATATCGGGTTCCGCTGGCTCGTACACTCTGATAACCATTGGAACTTTGTCGAGCCGGTCAATGCGGGCGACGTCGTGCCGCCGATCTCTGGCATAGGCAAAGGCTCGGTCGCTCAGTACAACGGCAGCAATTTCAAGATCTTTCAGGATGCATACGCGACTGTCGACTATGTCAAAGGTGAGTTCTATTGGCGTGTCGAACAGGGTGAGAAAGTGCGGGCTATCGACTACGTCTCTGCTCCGCTAATGCTTTCTCAAGAGATCAGTCCCAACGAGATCAACTGGTCCGTTGGGACGTACATGACCAACGAAGAGGTCGAGAAGGCGTTCGGCATCGACGGCCTGCCGCGACCTTGGGGCGTGGCTCCGAATCAGCCTTTCACTGGCCGCTTTTATTACACGTGGGGATTGCTGCCGCTGCTCGGCCTTTTGGTTGTAGCGATCTTCATGCTGCCGTTTACCGGGATCACGAATACTGTCCTGAATCAGGAAATGGTGCTTCCGCCGCTCGCCAATGCGACGACGCCACAGGCTGCGTTTAGTCAGCCATTCGATCTCAAGGGAGGCAAAAACGTTAGGATCACGGCCAGCGCTCAGGTCGACAATTCCTGGGCCGACCTCGACGTGGACCTTGTAAACGAGGAAACTAAAGCCGTTGCCGAAACCGTCGCTGTGCCGGTCGAGTATTACAGCGGTTCCGACAGCGATGGAGCCTGGACCGAGGGAAGCAGATCGACTGACGCGACGGTCTCGTCATTGCCGGGCGGCAAGTACACGGTCAAGGTCGAGGGCACGTGGCAAAATTGGCAGGCTCAAATGCCCGTGCGCGTCAAGGTCGAGCAGGGCGTTAACCGCGGCGTGAATTTCTGCTGCGCTTTGCTTGTGCTCGCTTTGGTGCCGATCTTCGGATTGATTCGTAAGTTCTCGTTCGAGGCGAGCCGTTGGAAAGACAGTATGTTCAGCACTTCTGGTTCAGACAGTGACGATTAGGAAAGATTATGTTGAAAAAGCTCTATATGGTGTTCGGGATCGGGGTACTCGGAATGTACTCGATCGCATCGTGGTTCGGCTGGGAGTTGGCTAACTCCGGAAGTAAATCGCGGCTCGGCACGCCATTCTTTTACTCAGGTTTTCGTGGAGGAAAATAATGTTCAATCTTGCATCGATCGCTCCGAGCTTCGGCCTTATCGTAAAGCTTGAAGAATTAGGGCCGGTACTCGCGACCACGTCGATCTTTGTTTTAATTGGCTTGATCGTCTTTGCCATCGCGTTTCTGATCGTCGTGATCGTCTCACCATTCTCGGTCAAGAAGGAGATCGAAGAGGATCAGAATGTGGCGCTCGCGATCATCATAGGAGCGCTCATACTTGGTATAGCGATAATCATCGCAGCCGCGATCCACGGCTAGTTGGGAATCGGAGTTCAAGACAGGATATGCAGGATATTGCGTTTTCGATCCTGTTTATCCTGTCTTTGTTTGAAGCTCCTCAATGAAAAGTACTCCACTTCTTTTTCTCAATGTCATCATCATAGCGACGTGCGGCCTGATCTATGAGCTGCTGGCCGCGACCGTTTCCTCGTACGTTCTTGGCGATTCCGTAACGCAATTCTCTCTGATCATCGGGGTCTATCTTTTTGCGATGGGCGTCGGATCGTATCTGTCGCGATTTATCGAAAAGAACGTCGCCGAACGTTTTATCGATATCGAACTCGCGGTCGCGGTCGTCGGCGGAGCGTCGGCACCGATGCTCTTTCTGACGTTCGCGTATGTGACGTACTTCAGCATCGTGCTTTATACGATGGTCTTCATCATCGGCATGCTCGTCGGGCTCGAGATCCCGCTGCTGATGCGGATACTCAAGGACAAGCTCGATTTTAAGGAACTAGTCTCTCGGGTACTGGCTCTCGATTACATCGGAGCACTCGTCGCTTCGCTGTTGTTTCCTATCTTTCTGGTTCCGCGATTGGGGCTCAATCGTACATCGCTACTCTTCGGAATCCTGAATGCAATTGTCGGCGTCTGGGCTACATGGCTGCTCGAACCGCTGCTGAGCCGGCGTCGGATCGTTATCCTCAGGGTGAGTGGAGTCGTGGTGATCGTCGTGCTTGCGATCGCGTTTATCAAGGCGGACGCGCTTACAACACTCGCCGAAGACGGGCTGTTCGTTGACAACATCGTTTACGCTAAAAGCTCGCCGTATCAGCGGATCGTGGTGACGCGAGGAAAAACAGGCTACGCCCTTTTCCTTAATGGCAATCTGCAGTTCAGCTCGTTTGACGAATACCGCTATCACGAAGCGTTGGTCCATCCCGCTTTTGCAGCGTTCGACCGCGAGCCAAAGAGAGTACTTGTGCTCGGCGGCGGCGACGGGCTCGCGCTTCGCGAGGTGCTCAAATATCCATCGGTCGAGCATGTCGACCTCGTCGACCTCGACCCGATGATGACCGGGCTTTCTAAGGACCTGCCCGCACTCGCTGAGCTGAATCAGAATGCGTTTGACGACCCGCGCGTGAAGGTCACTAATGCAGACGCTTTCGTATGGATCGATGAGCGCAAAGGCGCGTTGTATGATGTCGCGATCGTCGATTTTCCCGATCCGAACAACTACGCGCTGGGTAAGCTCTACACGACAAGATTCTACTCGATGCTCAAGGCCGACCTCGCTCCGGATGCGGCCGTCGTGATCCAAACAACCTCACCGCTGATCGCCCGAAAGTCTTATTGGAGCGTGATGAAAACGCTCGAAGCGAGCGGCTTTCACGTTCGTCCGTATCAAACGACAGTCCCGAGTTTTGGCATCTGGGGCTTTGCACTCGCAAAGTTAGAGCCCTTCGAACTACCGTCCAAACCGCTGCCGAAGATCCAACTCAAGTTCCTGAACGATGCAACCTTCGCTTCGATGTTCGAATTCCCGACCGATACGGCGAAGCCCGACGAAGATGTCGAGATCAATCGTTTAGATAACCAGGCTCTTGTTCGCTACTACGAAAGTGAATGGCGAGTGGTCGAGCAGTAGCGTCATGGACCTTTCGCGGCGAGAACTGTTGACCACATTCCTCGGTGCGCCGCTTGCGGCGGCAGCGTGTAATTCGAGCGCACAACGACGATTTCCCGAGGGCGAGATCATCGGACAATCGGCCGAACGCGGGCATATCCTCAGGATGCCGACAACCTACGAAGTTCCGGCAGATAAGTGGACGACGCACAAGGTCGTAATTGTCGGTGCCGGCATCGCTGGTTTAACGGCAGCGTGGAAGCTAAAACGCGAGGGGATGAACGACTTCGTCCTCGTCGAACTCGAACCGGAAGCCGGCGGCACGTCCCGAAGCGGCGACGGCCAACCGGTCGGCTATCCATGGGCGGCACATTATCTTCCCGTCCCGTTTCAAGAGAACGAAGAACTGATCTCGCTGCTCGGCGAAATGGACCTGACCGAAGGGCGAAAACCCGACGGCGAGATCGCGATCAAAGAACAGTACCTATGCCGTGAGCCGGAGGAGCGAGTTTTCTATAAAGGACGCTGGTATGAGGGGCTTTATCTTCACGTCGGTGAGAGCGACGAAGACAAGCGTCAATTTGCCAAGTTCCAAGGCCTCGTCGACGGTTGGGTGAACTGGCGTGACGCGACGGGCCGTCGGGCATTCGTCGTACCGACGGCGAAATGCTCCGACGATGCTGAGGTTACCGCGCTCGATAGGATCTCGTTTGCCGAGTGGCTCGTGCAGAATGGACTAACCTCAGAGCGCCTCAAATGGTATTGCGACTATGCCTGCCGCGACGACTATGGACTAAAGCTCGATCAGACGTCTGCCTGGGCAGGGCTTTTCTATTTTTGCTCACGCGTGCAAAAGAGCGGCGAAGAATCGCAGCCCTTTATTACATTTCCGGAGGGCAATGGCCGGTTCGTTTCGCATTTTGTCGAGAAGGTGGGCGAGCACTTACAACGCTCAATGATGGCGGTCTCGATCGAACCGCGTGATAACGCAGTCGAAGTAAAATGCCTGAAAGAGGGTGTATTGCACGGCTTTCGAGCCGAGAAGGTGATCTTTGCAGCTCCGGTCTTTACTGCGCCGTACGTTATCCGCGGGCTGCGAGAGGAGCAGGTGTTTCCGGCGGCAGAGTTTCATCACAACGCCTGGTTTGTTGCGAATCTGTTTCTGAAAGACCGGCCGAAGGCCCGGTTTCCGCGTGACTTTCCGCTCTCGTGGGACAACGTGCTATACGAAAGCCCTTCGCTCGGTTACGTGACCGCGACGCATCAGAAAGGCATCGATTACGGGCCGACCGTTCTGACCTACTACTATCCGATGTGTCACGAGCCCGACGGCCGAACGACTCTCTTCAACTACGATTGGCGACAACTTGCCGACGTCTGCCTGACCGACCTTGCCCGCGCGCATTCCGACATTTACGATCTGACGACGCGGATCGACATCATGCGTTGGGGCCACGCGATGATCAGCCCGCGGCCGAATTTCATCTGGAGCGGGGTTCGCGAAAAAGCGATGAAGCCGTTTCGAAGCGTCCATTTTGCCCACACAGACCTGAGCGGCATCGCGCTGTTTGAAGAAGCGTTTTATCATGGTCTTCGAGCAGCAGGAGAAGTGGCATCGCAGAGGCGCTGAGACACAGAGAAAGAAAGTGAGAGAAGGTGACATAGGCGAGTTGAATTCGGAAATTCCGGTCTCCGCGTCTCAGCGGCTCGGCGGTGAGACGTCCTACTGGCTCTTTTCCCGCGAGGTCGACCTGACGGTCTTTCTCGGCAGTGCGGTCGTTTCCGTTCTGCTGCTTGTGATCGGAGCCCAGGCGGGAATACTGAATTCTGATTCGCCTGAGTGGACTTGGATCACTGCCGTGCTGCTGATCGACGTCGCGCATGTCTGGTCGACGAGTTTTCGAGTCTATTTCGACGTCGAGGAATTCAAGCGTAGGTTTTGGCTGTACTTGCTTGTACCTTTTGCGGGGTATGCGGTCGGCGTCGCGTTATATAGCGAAGGCGATCTCGTTTTTTGGCGCTCGCTCGCTATCGTCGCGGTCTTTCACTTCGTACGACAGCAATACGGTTGGGTCGCTCTGTATCGGCGGCGGCTTGGCGAGACTTCGCGGGCGACCTGGTGGATCGACGCCGCTGCGGTGTATTTGGCGAGTGTGTATCCGCTCGCGTTCTGGATGACGCAGCTGCCGAGGAATTTCGCCTGGTTCGTAGAGAACGATTTCATCCTGCTTCCAACGATCGTTGAGAAAGTAGTTTTTCCGGTTTATGTCGCGGCGTTGAGTGCCTACGTCATCAAATCGATCTACCAGTATCTGACCACGGGATTCGTAAATATCGGCAAGGACATCGTTGTCGCCACTACCGCGGTTTGTTGGTATCTCGGCATCGTCTTCTTTAACTCGGACTACGCATTCACGGTGACCAACGTGATCATTCACGGCGTTCCGTATTTCGCACTGATCTGGTTTTATGTAAAGTTCCGACGCGAGACGGCGGGGCCGGTCTACCGAACGCTTTCATCACATTGGATCGTTTTTCTGGCTACGCTCTGGGCACTCGCTTATGTCGAGGAGATCTTCTGGCACCGAGGCGTTTGGCACGAACGGCAATGGCTATTTGGCGCTGATTGGGAATGGGGACAAACCCTGAAGATGTACCTCGTGCCGCTTCTTGCCGTCCCCCAGTTGACGCACTACGTACTCGACGGCTTCATCTGGCGACGCGGTAGCCATCCGGAGTTTAGGTTGTTTTAACGGCAACAACCGTTCACGACGATTTCTGCACTATTGACCCGACGCTCGCTCTTTCCGGGGTTACCGTAATAGATTTTCTTTTTCGCTCGCGAACAATGGTCAGAACCACATCGCTGTCTTTTTTCTCGTTAACGGCACGGACGCCGGCGAGGGTCCCCTTGACTGCGACCCCGTTGATCTCAGCTATCACATCTCCGACTTGCAGTCCTGCTCTCGACGCGGGCGAGTTGTCCCTTACCCCATCGATGAGTAGTCCACCCTCTACGCCGAAAAATTGGGCGAGCTGATCTCTCATCGGGATAATTCCTACACCGAGTTGAGGGATCGATCTCTGCCTGCCCTGGATAGCTACGAGAATCGTCTTCGGTCCGGCTTCTTCGAAAAACAGACCTTCCTGCAACAAAATATAATCCAGAGCTTCAGACGAGGTTACATTCTTAAGCTCGATAAACACTTTTCTGCCGTGTGACCGAAACGACTCGTTATCAAACAAAACGTTGAGACCTATGTCATGTGCAAGCTCCTTTATCAGGAACTGCAGATCGATCCCAACAGGAAACGGTAGGTCACGCTTTTTCGCAGTTACGGATTGACTCTGCGCCGCGACTATCGAAAACGAGAATGCGACTACCAGAATAAAAGCAATTGATCGAATGAGCATATGGCACCTCCTCTTCTTCCAAAAAGAGTGTCCAGCCTATCATCTTTACGCAACGGGTAGAAACTGAAACAAGAAAAGGCGGTAATGAAACCGCCCTAAAAAGTTTAGCCATCAATACATCATACTGGCCGCGTTTCCGCCGTTAGATCATCCGGTTCCAGCGCAGAGCCTGGAGCGGGGTGAGCGGGGCGGCTGGGGCCTTTGGCGGCTTTGGCGTCAGAATGCGGCCGTCGCCGTCATCGTCCCGGAATAGAAAGCCACCATCTTTTGACGCCTCGGGCGTCACGGTGATCGTCTGGCGGGTGCCGCTGCGAACTACGACGAGCGAAACATCACCCTCTTTATTGCCATTGATCTCGCCGATCAGGTCGAAATCGCCTTTTACTGCTTTGCCGTTTGCTTCGACAATGATGTCGCCTGCCTTCAGGCCGGCTTTCGCGGCTGGCGAGTTTTCGCGAACCTCATTGATCATCAGGCCTGCTTCGACGCCAAAGTGCTTCGCGAGCTGCGTCGTCAGGGGCGAGACACCAACGCCGATCTGGCGGCCGTTTGTCCAGCTAAACACGCGGCCCTCGCCGCCCGGGAATGAAAAGCTACGGAAGCCTTCGCCGTCGGGCAGGTTCTTAAAGTCAAAGTCCTTGAGAAGGGGCATATTCTTTAGCTGCGGGAAATTATCAAGGTCTAGCTTGCCAAAACCTTCCGGCCCTTCGAATCTGAAATTGCCCTCGCCAAATTTTGGTGTCGGCCGCTTTCCGAGAGTCGCGGTTATCTCCTGCTCGCTTCCGCCGCGTGAGATCGTGAGCCGCACCTGATGGTCTGGTTCGATCTCGCTAATCAAACGGGTCAGCTTTCGCGTGCTCGTGATCTCGTCATTGTTCACACGGAGTATAACGTCGCCGTCTTTCAGGCCTGCAGCAGCTGCCGGTGAATTTTCAGCGACCTTTTCAACCGCGACCCCGCGAACCCCGCGAAGCGCGTACTTCGAAAAATTATCCTTCGTCACCTCGACCGTTTGCACCCCGAGATAACCGCCGTTTCCGTCAAACGAAAACGCGAAAGCCTGCGGTACGATCAGCTTCTCAACCTTCGGCTCCGGCGTTTGCCCAATCACAAAAGCGGCCCCACTCACGGCGATCAATCCAAGACCTAGAATATTTTTAAACATAAAAATAACCTCCTAAACGAGAAATATCGTAAAGAATAATGACGCTGCGTGTTACGCATCGATTACTAATTTTGTTGCCTTTTGCAGAGGAATAGGTTGCCTTTCGCGGCTATCACAAAGTGCGAAAGCCCGCACGTAAGCAAGGGCGATACATTCAACGTACGTGTAACGCCCTTGCTGACGCGCGGGCTTTCGCATTAGATTATCCACGTTTCAATTTTTCTAACTTCTCCACCGCAGCCTCGAGCGTTTCGTCCTTCTTGCAGAAACAGAACCTCACGAGCTGAGAGCCCAACGAGCTGTCGTAATAGAACGATGATCCGGGCACGACCGCGACGCCGATCTCGCGGATCAGATGCCTGGTGAATTCGATGTCATTCGGGAAGCCGAACTCGGAGATATCGGCCATCACGTAGTAGGCACCTTCTGGCGTGTCGCATTTGAAGCCGGCGTCGCGAAGTGCGGGCACGATGAAGTCGCGTTTGAGCTGGTATTCCTTTTGCAGATCGTCGTAGTAGCTTGGCGGCAGCGTCATCGCGTACGCACCGGCGTGCTGCAGCGGATTAGCCGCGCCGACGGTCAGGAAGTCATGCACCTTACGGATCGCCGAAGTGATATCGGGCGGTGCGATGCAATAGCCGACTCGCCAGCCAGTTACCGAGTAGGTTTTCGAGAGTGAATTTACCACGACCGTTCGCTCACGCATTCCATCGATATTTGCCATGCAAACGTGGGTCAGCGGGTCGTCATCGGCGTGGCCAGAATACAGGATGTGCTCGTAGATCTCGTCTGTGAAGCAGAGAGCGTCATACTCCTTGCAGAGATCGGCGATAAAGGTCAGTTCGTCTTTTGTGTAAACCTTACCGGTTGGATTGTTCGGATTACAGATGATGATCGCTCGCGTCCGTTCGTTGAATGCGGCCTTTAGCTCTTCGCGGTCGAAGACAAAGCCGTTCTCTGTTCGATACAACGCAACTCGGCGCGGCGTTGCGTCCGACAGGATCGCGTCCGGTGCGTAATTCTCGTAAAACGGCTCAAAAACGATGACCTCGTCAAGAGGATCGACGGTAGCTAGCATCGCCGCGATCATGCCCTCGGTCGAACCGCACGTCACAGTGATCTCGGTCTCAGGATCGAGGTCGAGCCCGAGATACCACATCGTCTTCTTGGCGATAGCATCGCGAAAGCTCTTGACGCCCCACGTCACGGCGTATTGGTTGTGATCGGCCTCGATCGCCTCTATAGCCTTTTGTTTGATGTCGTCGGGCGCGGACCAGTCCGGAAAGCCCTGGCCGAGATTGACGGCGCCATACTTGACGGCTTCGCGAGACATTTCGCGAATTACGGACTCGGTAAAGCTCTCAGCTTTTCGCGAGATACGGGATCGGCTATATGAAGGTCGAGCGTTCATCATTTAGGTGGGTCTAGTATACAAGCTTCTCCCTTCGTCGCTGCATAGTCATTTCGGAGCGAGCGAAAACACCGGTTGTTTCATCTATGTTGTGTACGATAGACTCAGGGATTACGTAAGGAGGATCTTTTACGTATATGAATTACTTGACCTTATTTCTTTGCTTACTAGTATTTTCGATATCAGTTCTTGCGCAAGATTCGACAGTTGCCAAAGCCTCTTCGCCGGTCGTCGTAAGTGATGTGTCACAGACACCAAAACCATCGGTTTACGGTCCGGGTGACAAGATCGCCGGCCGTGTGATGAGCGACGCAGAATACAATTTCGAGGTTGAAGTGGATGAAAAGGGGCTTATTCACCTGCCTTTTTCGGGCACGCCCGTGGTGGCCGAATGTAAGACCGAAGCTCAACTCCGCAGCGAGATCACAGAACTTCTAAAACGGGACCTCGTGAATCCACAATGGACGCTCAGCACGCCGAAACGCTCGCGGCCGCCGGTTACGGTCTTTGGCGAGGTGAACACCAAGTCGGCGGTCGAACTTACTCGCAAGGCTACTTTGTTTGAGATGATCGGTATTGCCGGCGGCGCTACTAAGGATGCAGGCCAGATCGTGGTCGTCTATCGTCGGCAGAAAGTTGCTTGCTCGGACGGCGACGATCCGAATAACTGGAAGGCCGAGAGCGGTGACGCTGGCGAAACTCCGATGCGGGCATTCAATCTGTCTGAAATGGAGAAAGGGGTTGCGGCGCACAATCCTGAGATAGTCCCAGGTGACGTCGTATTTGTGCCTCAGGCGGCACCTGTCTATGTCGTTGGCGAGGTTTTCTCACCACAGTCGATCTTCCTCAAAAAGCAGGGCGGAACGACCGTTATGGATGCGATCAGCATGGTCGGCGGCTATCGTCCGGAGGCCAAGATCAAGGATGTCAAAGTCTATCGGAAGCGTGACGGCTACGACGAACGTCAGGAGATCAGTGTCAATCTCGAAAAGGTTAGAAAGCTCGAAGCGAAGGATATATTTCTCGAGCCCTACGACCTGATCGTAGTTGATAAGACCAAGAAGAGCATCGCTCTGACGATCGCCGAATTTGCCCTCGGTGCCGGGCGTTCGATCATAACATCGGCGGCAAATCAGACCGGTGTTCGGGTAGTTTACTGATCTTCAGTAAATGGCGGCTTTCAGGGACGCTGATTTTCGGCGTCCCTATATATTTTGTCGATGATGTCGCGATATTTGTCGTCTATAACGCGACGCTTGATCTTTAGCGTGGGTGTCAACTCGCCGTTCTCGACCGAAAATTCTTCAGTTAGCAACGCGAAGCTTTTTACACGTTCGAACTGAGAAAGGCCGGGAGTCATCGCATCGATCTGGCGGGTAAACAGATCGAGTATTCGCGGATGCTCGCAGTACTTATCCTTCCCGTCGATCTCGCCTAATTCCTTGAGCTTCGCGTAGCTCTCGAGCATTTCGAAGTTGGGTACGATAAGGGCGGCAGGAAATTTCCGCTCATTCCCGACGAGTACCGCCTGACTTATAAAGCGCGAAGCTCGCAGCATCTGCTCGATCGGCGACGGCGCGATGTACTTTCCTCCTGACGTCTTGAATAGCTCCTTCTTTCTATCAGTTATCTTCAGGAAGCCATCCGCGTCGAGTTCGCCGATATCACCGGTGCGAAACCAGCCGTCTTCCGTGAACGCCTCCTTTGTCGCGTCGGGTTTGTGATAATAGCCGAGCATTACGTTCGGACCCTTGACCTCGATCTCGCCGTCCGCGGCGATGCGCACCTCGACGCCACGAATCGGTTTCCCAACCGTTCCGACACGAACGGCCGATGGGTTGTTCGATGAGATCACAGGCGACGTTTCGGTAAGTCCGTACCCCTGCATGATCGAAATACCGGCACCAGTAAATATCAAGAAGATCTCGTCTGAAAGAGCGGCCCCGCCTGTGATACAAAACCGAAGGCGTCCGCCGAAGAAGTCACGCAGTTTCGAGAAAATGATCCTGTCCGCGATGCCGTGCTTTGCGGTGAGCGAAAGTGTGATCGGTTCACCTTTCTCGCGGCACTGAGCAAATTCCTTCGCTACATCCATTGCCCAATCAAAGATCATTTCGTTAACTCGGCCTGCTTGCGCGGCTTTCATCCGGGCTCGTTCAAAAACCTTCTCAAAGATCCGAGGAACGCCAACGAAGATGGTCGGACGTACCTCCTTCAGATTGTCTGGCACCTTCTCGATCGACTCAGCATAGAACACACGCATTCCCGCGCGGATGTAGACGTACATTCCCGTGCGTTCGAACACGTGCGAGAGTGGCAGGACCGAGAGAGCGACGTCGTCGGGCGAAAAGCTGTATTTCTCACTTGCACCGATGGTATTCGAAACGAGGTTCCGATGGCTGAGCATCACCCCTTTGGGTTCGCCGGTCGTTCCGCTCGTATAAATAAGCGTTGCAATGTCGTCCGGGTCCATCGATTCACGGAGCTTGACGAGCAGATCGGACTGTTCACTACGTAGGGCAAATCCCTGTGCCTCAAGCTGGCTCAAAGTGATGGCCGCATCGCCCTCGACGGTTTCGTCGGTGAAGATGATGTAATGCTCGGGGCCGTTCGAGCCTGCTAGAGCCTCGCCGACGCGGTGTAGTGTTTCAACGTTCTCGACGAAAAACACGCGAGAACCGGAATCATTGATGATGTAGTTGATCGAATCGCCCGCGAGCGTAGTATAGATCGGCACGTCAACGATACCGGCGAACTGGCATCCGGCGTCTGTAAGCGTCCATTCTGGGGAATTAGCCGCAAGTATCGCGGCGCGGTCGCCCTTGCGAAGTCCAAGTGCGTAAAGCCCAAGACCTATATTTTCCGCCCGACGGGTCATTTCGGCAGACGAGATCGAGTGCCAAGAGCCGTCCTTCTTAAAGTTCAGCGCGTTCGGAAGATCGAATTGCTCGGCAGCCCGAATGAACAGGTCGGCCAACGTCGCCGGATGCGTCTCGAAATAGTCCGGTATTTCCGCAACCGGACGATCCATCCTTGGAAGGTCGTGAGTCATCGCGAACTGATACCTCCCAAAAAGATCTTCATGACCTCCGCAGCCATTGGTTCGAGAGGGTAGCGTTTCGACGAGATCACCCAGTTTGTGACCATCTCGTCGATCGCACCGTAGAATAGCTTGGCCGCGACGATCGGTTTTATGTCAGAACGGAAGATGCCCTGACGCTGCCCAGCCTCGATCGTAGATCGGATGATCTCGAGATACTCGCGAAAGCCCGTGGCAGAGAATTCCTGCATAAACTTGGTCGAGCCCCGAAGCTCTACCTGAAAAACGATCGCCATCTCGCGATCGGCCCCGAGACGACGCAGGTGAAGTTCGGCGATGCGTGTCAGCCTCGCGGCGACGTCTTCAATTCCATCGATCTCGCGACGGCCTTCATCGATAAATTCGGCCATCGCGCGGTCAAATATCGAATACAATATTTCGTCCTTGCTCTTGAAATAGAGATAAACGGTGCCGTCAGCGATGCCTGCTTCGGCGGCGATGTCGGAGACCTTTGAATTGAAATAGCCGTTATTGGCGAAAACCTTGGTCGCGGCGCGAAGTATCGCTGTCCTCTTGTCGGATACCATCGCCTTTTCCGACCTGCCGTTTCGAGCTGGTTTGGGCATACTGATAAATGAATGAATCTTCATTCATTATGCACCACTTGAGCGGAAACTCCAAGAAAAGCTGTGTTGTAAAAGGAATGGCGGAGAGGACAGGACTCGAACCTGCAAGCGGTTACCCGCGGTAGTTTTCAAGACTACTGCCTTACCAATTAGGCTACCTCTCCGTGAGGGCCGAATGCAGAATGATACCTAAAACAGAACGCACGGACAAACTATTTCTTAACTTGTTATGGCTTTTGCTTCGTACCTAGCTGCTTTTTCAGTTCGGCTCTAACCTTTGCGATACCCTTGATACCATGTTCCTTGGTGACGATCTTACCGTCGCGGTCGAGCACACAGTGCATCGGGAACGGAAGGCTCAGATCGCCGTCTTTGTCCGGCGTTCTGAACTTCATCAGTATCAACGCAGCGGCATCAGGGATGACCTTATACTTAAACGGATTCTTTGAGAGGAATTTCTCCAGTTCGGCCTTTGGGCTCGCAGCCGGAGCGAGGAAAACGACGTCGGGCTCGTTCTTGTATTCATCGACCAAGGCGTTGAGTTCCTTGATCTCCTCGAGACAGTTCGGACAGTTGATGAACCACAGATTGAGTACGACGACCTTTCCGCGAAGCTTATCGGTATCGATCTTGGCCCCGTCCATGTCCTGCGCGACAAATGCCGGGCGATCTGTAGGCTGGGAGTAGCTCGCGAGAGCGAAAACGCAGAGAACGAAAAATAGCAGTGCAAGTTTCACGTACCCGTGATATCGCAGGTCGTGAAATATGTCAACGATCAACGAGCTTGCAGTAACTTCGTCACGGAGGCCTCGATCGTCGCGGCCTTGCCCCAACCACTCGAGCGGTGTCGAAGTATTCCGTCCCCATCGATCACAAAAAAAGCGGGGTAGCCCATATCGAGCCGTCCGCTGCTGTCGCGATCAGCGTATTGCAGCACGACTCCGAATCCGTTAGGGACGATCGTGAGATCAACGGGATTATTTCGGACGTATCGCACTATCGTGTCTTCGGATTCCGTCGAAATGGCGAGGATCTCAACATTCTGGCGGCGAAGTCGTGCCGCCATCTGATTCAAGCTCGGCCGTTCGGCATGACAGATCGAGCAACGCGTCGACCAAAAGGTTACGACAACGACACGCCCTCGCAGTTCAGAGAGCCGAAGTTCTCTTCCCTGGAGCGGCGTCATAGTAAAGTCCGGAGCGGCGTCGCCCGGACGCATCATCTGCTGGCCTACTGCGACATAGCTTAGAAATCCAAGGACCAGGAAGGACCGTAAACTGAGGTGCATGGATGTTTGTACGCGTTAAACACGCTATTTATAGCAAATGATGATTGCTCATCAACATCCAGTTTCTAACGCTCAAATCCGTGGGCACCGCCGTGTTAAAATGGCCAAATGCTTCTCGAAGAGATCGAAGCGACAAGCCTGCGCAATCTGAGCGGCAGCCTGCGATTTGATCGGGGCCTCAACATTCTTCTAGGCGAAAACGGGCAGGGTAAGACGAATTGGCTCGAGGCGATATCTATCCTTGCTTCCGCTCGCTCTTTCCGAACAAGCCGTCTCTCAGAGGCCGTCGCCTTTGGTGCAGGAACGGCAGTTGTCCGCGGTGAGGTCCGCGAATCTCCCGAGATCGTCCGGCGGCTCGGCGTTGCGATAGCCGGAAACACAAAAGCCCTTCTGGTCAACGACAAAAAAGAACCGGTGAGCCGATATCTCGGACAATTGCATGCGGTTGTTTTCAACGCTGATGAGCTTGAGATAGTTCGAGGAAACCCGGATGCACGGCGTCGGTTTTTAGACAACGGGATCGTCTCGCTCCATCCGCCGTTTATACAGGTATTCTCGGACTACACGCGGGTCATCAAGCAGAAGAATGCCCTACTTCAAAGTGCTCGGGGCGATGATCTGACCGCTGATCAGGTTGCGGTGGCGATCGCTCCTTGGAACGAACAACTCGTTAGGCTTGCCGGACGGATCCACCGGGCACGCGTGCGTTTTGTCGACCGCATCAATGAAGTGCTTCAAAAACGGCTCTTCGAACGCGAGGTGACATCGATCGGGTACTTGTCGTCGTTCGAGGGGAAAGGAGATCTCTCAAACTATGAGTCGCTGATCGCCGAACGTCTCGATCTACGACTACAGGCCGAATGCATCGCCGGACATGCTCTGATCGGGCCGCACCGCGATGATCTCGCGATCACATTTGACGGCCACGACGTCAGAAAATACGGCTCTGCGGGCCAACAGCGGAGCGCCCTCCTGCTCCTGCAGCTTGCCAGCATCGAAGTGTTTCGGGCAACTCGTGGCGAGTATCCACTCTTTTTGCTCGACGACATCGACGCCGAGCTTGACTACCGCCGGATCGGAGCGCTTCTCGAATATCTGACCGGGAAGACACAGACGATCGTCACGACCTCAAAAGAGAGCTTTGTCGAACGGTTTGGCGCACCGTCTACTCTCATAAAAGTGTCCGCGGGAGCCGCAAAAACCGCTACCGCAGGCTTCCCATCGCAGATGCAAAAAGGGCCTGTAAATGGTAAACTTAAGAGTAAGTTTTAGTACAGGATAAAGACACTTTGACTCAAGCAAAAACAGAATATGGCGCGGACTCGATAACAGTTCTCGAGGGCCGCGATGCGGTGCGAAAAAGGCCCGCGATGTACATAGGTTCGACAAGCGATCTGGGACTTCATCACTTGGTCTACGAGGTCGTAGATAACTCGGTCGACGAAGCACTTGCCGGCTACTGCGACACGATCGAAGTGACCATTCATATGGACAACTCGATCACCGTGGTCGACAACGGCCGCGGCATCCCGACAGGAATGCACAAGCAGGAGGGCCGCTCCGCCGCCGAGGTCGTTATGACCGTGCTGCACGCCGGCGGCAAGTTCGATTCGAATTCGTACAAAGTTTCAGGTGGCCTACACGGCGTTGGCGTCTCGTGCGTGAACTTTTTGAGCGAATGGCTTCGTCTCGAGATCTGGCGCGATGGCAAAACCCACGAAATGGAGTTTGAGGTCGGCATTCCAACTGCACCGCTAAAGCAGACAGGTACGACCACGAAGCGAGGCACAAAAGTTACCTTCAGGCCGGACCCGGACATCTTCGATACGACGGTCTATAGCTTTGAGAAGCTCTCGGAGCGACTACGCGAAAAGGCTTTCCTTAACAAAGGAATTCGAATTCTGATCAAGGACGAGCGCGAGGAGCCCGAAAAGGCTCATGAGTTCTATTACAAAGGCGGTATCGCCGAGTTTGTAAAGCATCTCAACCGTAACAAGCAGCCGCTGCACGACGAACCCCTCTACTTCGAGATGACGTCGGACGATCTCTCGATCGAGGTCTCGATGCAGTACAACGATAGCTACGACGAGAAGATATTTTCGTTCGCGAACAATATCAACACCGTCGACGGTGGTACCCACCTTTCCGGCTTCCGCGGGGCCATAACCAGGACGATAAATGCCTATGCGGACTCGTCCGGGCTGACCAAGAACGCTAAGGTTACACTGTCCGGTGATGACGTGCGTGAAGGCCTGGTCGCCGTTATCTCGGTCAAGATCCCACAGCCGCAGTTCGAGGGTCAGACTAAGGGCAAGCTCAATTCGCCGGTTAAAGGGCCCGTCGAGTCGTTTCTTAACGAAAAACTCGGCGAATTCTTCGAGCAGAATCCTGCGGTTGCGAAGAAGATCGTGGGCAAAGCGGTCGACGCAGCGCGTGCACGCGAGGCGGCCAGAAAAGCGCGTGAGATCGTGCGAAAATCTGCGATGGGGACGTCGACGCTGCCGGGCAAGCTCGCGGATTGCCAGGAGAAAGATCCGGCGCTGAGTGAAATTTACATCGTCGAGGGCGATTCGGCAGGCGGGTCGGCAAAGCAGGGCCGCGACCGCAAGAATCAGGCCGTATTGCCGCTCAAGGGCAAGATCCTCAATGTTGAAAAGGCTCGGTTTGACAAGATGCTGGGCCACGGTGAGATCAAGGCCTTGATCACGGCGCTCGGCACCGGCATCGGCAAAGACGACTTTGATATCAACAAGTTACGCTATCACAAGATCTGCCTGATGACGGACGCCGACGTTGATGGCTCGCACATCCGCACGCTGCTGCTGACGTTCTTCGCCCAGCCGCCGCTCTACAAGGTCAAGCGAGGCAAGAAAGAGGAATATATCAAGGACGAAAAGGCGATGTTCCGCTACCTGATGCGAATGGCGACCGGCGATTCGCAGATCACCTCGCACGGAACCACGGTCGAGGGCCGCTTGCTCTCGAAATCGCTCGAACAGACCAAAGAACTCAGCAATTACGCCGACCGCGTCGCTCGTCGCGTTTTCAACGACTCGAAACTGGTCGAGATCCTTTTGGACGCCTTCGCCGGCCCCGACGGCGTGATCACGCGAAACCCGATGCGTATCCGCAAGGTTTTCGGCGAACGGGAGTTGATGGCCGAGATCGAAGGCAAGATAAGAGCCTCCGGCTACGACACCGAGCTGACCAACGACGAAGAGCACGGCCTTTGGGAGATCGACATCACCTACCCCAATGGCTCCCGCCTCAAGATCGACTGGAATCTGGCCAGTTATGTCGAATTTCAGAAAGCGATCGAACTAAGAAAATCGTTGGAGATCGACATGCCCGGCCCGTTCGTCCTGGGTGAAAACGGCAAGAGCGAAACGCTCGAAACTCGCGAAGAATTGCTCGAAAAGGTCATGGCAATGGCCAAAAAAGACCTTACGATCCAACGCTACAAAGGCCTCGGCGAGATGAACCCCGAACAGCTCTGGGAAACGACGATGGATCCCGAAAAACGCACGATGCTGCAGGTTCGCGTGGAAGACGCGATCGAGACCGACGGCATTTTCACCGTCCTAATGGGCGATCAGGTCGAACCGCGTCGCCGCTTTATCGAAGACAACGCCCTCGACGTCAAAAACCTCGACGTTTAGGTCTCAAAATCCCATTTTTACATGGTTTGGGACGCATTTTCTGCGTCCCTCGCCTGACCATTTCGCTCGAAACCGTACCCCAGCCGACGCGAAACGGACCGTTTTCCGTCTCATTCTGCCAAGAACGGCAATAACGCCAATTACAAGAATAACGCTGACATGATGAAAACGATCTGAGCGGTCGGGTTCGGGACGATCGTGAGCGATCGATGATCCGGAAGGCTGGTCAAAGGTCAACCCGAAGGCTGCCTCATCGCGGGATCAAAATGGAGGAGGATGCCTGAAAAGTCGCGTTCTTAGGCGGCTCCGCCGCGACAAGCGATCGACTTTTCAGACATCCTCCTCGCACGCAGGAATTCGTTTAGAGCATACTGGCTCGAGCGTGCTCCGCTCTGGCGGCGCCGATAGCGGTTTTCACATCCTTTTCTTCTTCGGGCGGCGGCAGCACGGCTTTCATTCCCAGCGAATCGATCCACAGCTCGCGAGTCCAGCCTTTGGTGTGATAGAGATGCTCGTCCTCCTCGTCCTCGACCTCATCGACGGCTGCGGTTAGGATCTTCTTCGTGTCGCCGGTCTCCTTCGACGCTAACTCGCCGATCAGGTGCCAATTCAAATGGTCTTTCGTCTCAGCGAGGACGACGCACTCGGCGGCGACTATCTGTGCCGCTTCGGCATCGCCGGCGTTCTTTGCCATCGTCATTGCCTTCACCAGCGAATCGCCGATATGCCTGACCACCTTGCGGCCCGGCGTCTCTTTCTCAGGGTCTAGGCCGAGCTTTTCAAATGCGTCTTCGACGACTTCCACGTGGTGTTTGGTCTGGTCGAGATACTTCTGCCATTCTTCTTTCAGATCTTCGTTGACGGCACATGTGAGGGCGGTCTTGTAAATATCCAGTCCACCTAGTTCCGTTTCGTACCATTGGTAAAAGAGTTCTGACGCTTCGTGTTTCATCGCGTATTAACCTCCAGTTATCAGATAAAAATGCGGCCCAACCAGAGCCTTTCACGATACTAGGGATGCTCCTCGCATTCGACAGTATTCTCGCAGACAGATCATCGGAGTTGCCGACGCATATCTTGACTTTATCTGCAACACTATGCTATCTATGCAACGCTATGGATAGAGATTTCGAAAGATTCAAGGGCGGGCCGAGTCAGCCGCTGCAGACTCGGGTCTATGTAACGCTGAGCCCGACGCGAAACATAGTCCTCAACGCCAACGCCTACAAACGGCTCGGCAGTCCGAAGGCGGTCGGGCTATATTTTAGCCGCAAACGCGACTCGATCGGCATCGCGATCGCGGGGCCGGACGTCGACGATGCATTCCCGGTCGTACCCAACGGCCAAAGCTGGCGGATCAGCGCCGCCCCGTTCTGCCGCCACTACGGCATCTCGCCCCGCACGACGATCAAATTCATCTCGCCCGAATTCACCGAAGACTCCATGATCCTCAACCTCGCCGACACGGTCTCCATCGCCCGCCGACGCCGCACCAAAGCCGAGATCGAAAAAGCCCGAAGAGCCGCACCGCACGGGTAGCGTATCCGCGTACCCGTTCCTTGTGCGCCAAGGCTCCCCTCCTTACGAAGGAGGGGTGGATGCTCGCGTAGGATGCGAGCAGACGGGGTGGTTCTCTAGATGCGGAAACACTTTGCATCCAATTTATTGAACTCCATTCTTTTCGATACGATCCTCACCTCGATCGTAGAGAACCACCCCGTCAGCCAAAGCGGCTGCCACCCCTCGTTCTGGCCGCAGAGCCGGCCAGTGTTGCTGGAGTACCAGGCAACCGCGTAAGGAGGGGAGCTTTCCAAGAAGATACAAGCGGGACGCTTGCGGTCCAGTCGCCGGGCGACGCGTCGAGCGAGAAAAGGGCCGCTCGGTCTCGGGAGAGCGAGGTTATCATCGCCTGAGCTTCTTCGGCGAGCGACTTTTTCGCTGTAGGGCGCGGACCTGTTTGGTCAGGTTTTCGATCGTGGCCTGTTGTTCTTTTATGGCGTTGAGCATCGCGAAGATTATGGGGTCGTTGTTGACGAGGCGGTAGCCGTTTTTGGTCTTGGTTACTGCTTCGGGGATGATCTTTTCGACGGCCTGGGCGCTGAAGCCGATGTGTTCGCCTTCGGACTTGAGGCCGGCCGCGTTGTCTTGTTTGTACTCGTATCGCAGCGGCTGGAGTTTCATGACCGCTTTGAGGCCGCCGGTAAAGCGGCCTTTGATGTTTTTGAGCCGCTCGTCCGAGAACGCGAGCCACGAACCGCCGCCGACGACTGGAGAAGTAAGCTTTTCATATGTGAGTGGTCGCTGCATCGGAAAGGTGCCGGGCAGGCCGAAATGGTTTCTTACCGGATAAGAAATAATTGACGCGGGTCGCGGAATTTACGTCTAATAGATACATCTATGAGCAATAAGGTTTTCCCACTCGCGGTCGTTTTCTCGTTCTTCCTTGTTTCAAGTGCCCTTGGGCAGGTGCCGACGCAGGCCGATACGGACGATATCGTCAAGATCACGACCAAGGTCGTTCAGGTCGATGTTGTCGTCACGGACAAGAAAGGCGTGCAGGTGCGCGACCTGAAGGCGAGTGACTTTGAGCTGTTCCAGGACGGTAAGGTCCAGAAGATAGTTGGGTTTACGTACGTGCCGGTACAGAGTCTGGAGACGACAGCGAGCGGCGAGCGGCCGAAGCAAGACCCGAACGTGCCAGTTCCCCCGACAGTTCGCACGGCCCCGAACGCGGCCACGCGGGTCATCGCATTTCTGATCGACGATGGCGGCTGCGGTTCGTCGGTGTGGGGAATGGACTCGGCGAAGAAAGCGGTGCAGCGGTTCGTGGGCGAACAGATGCTGCCGACCGATATGGTCGCGATATACCGGACGCGCGCGGGCAGCAGTGCTTTTCAGCAATACACCTCGGACAAGGCGACGCTGCTCAAGGCTGCCGACGGGATCTCGTGGCGTCCACCCGCGGGACTTTGCGGCACGTCGGACGGCTCGTTTACCGAAGCGGCAAAATCGAACACATACCTTAAGCGCACCGCCGAAGGCGCACAGGCGATCACCATCGAATCAGACGAAGAGCGTCGCATTCGCGAGTTTCGCGAGGATAATATTGCAAAGAACGCGATCGTCGGAGTGCTCGGCGTATTTCGCTATGCAGTGAGCGGTCTCGAGCGTGCACCGGGACGAAAGACGATGTTCGTCCTATCGGACGGCTTGCCGCTGAGTGACCGTCAGAATCGCCGGAGCGAGGCCGCTCAAGTGATGCGTGATCTGACCGATGCGGCAAATCGTGCCGGCGTGGTCGTGCATACATACTCGCTGCGGGGTTCGTCGATACCGGGCATGATCGAGTCGAAGGACGAGGTCTATGTCGAGGACAATTTCAACGCGACCGAGGCGATCTCACGTGGACGCATCGATCAGGAACGCCGTGATCGCGACGGCCTGCAAACCCTCGCGTACGACACCGGCGGCGAATTTTACGCTCCGTCGGGCATTCCTGACAAGCTGATCGCCAAGACGCTCGAGCGCGAATCTGGCTATTATCTGCTCGCATACGAGCCAGACGAAAATACCTTTAAAGGCAAGAGCTTCAACACGATAGACGTTAAGGTGAAACTGCCTGATCTGAACGTCTCGCATCGCAGCGGCTTCATCCCGACGGTCGACGCGGCTCCTGTAAGACGCAAGTCGAAGAGCGCCGAGAGCGATCTGTACGAAGCGATCGCCGCACCGCTCGCGCGTCCCGGGCTCGGCGTGGATCTATCGGCAAACTATGTGAGCGGCGACGCGGGTGAGAGTTTTGTGCGGTCGCTGTTTCATGTCGACGGACGTGAACTGACGTTTGTCGACGACGGCGGGCAGAAGAAGCTCGTCATCGACGTCGTCGCCGTCACGATGAACGAAAAGAACGAGGTCATCGACGAGTTTAACCGCACGCACACGCTCAAGGTCGATCCCGCGACCGCCGCCCGCATCAACCGCGACGGGCTCGTTTATTCGACCGATGTCGCCGTGAAAAAGAGCGGGAGCTATAACTTTCGCGTGGCGGTCCGCGATGCGAATACCAAGATGATCGGCACGGCGGCCCAGATAGTTCAGATCCCGGATCTCAAGCGGTCGGAGGTGTTTGTGGCGGGGCTAAGCGTCGCGGGCGTCGATGGAAACGGTAAATTCGAACGACTCGCCCCGACGACGGCGGCCAACGCGATCACGCTGCCTTCGTCTGGCGCCACGCCGGCTATTCGCCGCTTCAAACGCGGTTCGGTCATCGCGTATTCCTACGCCATCTACAACGCGAAGCTGAGCAAATCGGCCGGTAAACCCCAACTCGCGATCAGCGTCAACCTCTACAAAGACGGCAAGCTCCTCGTTGAAGGCAAGCAGAACACCGCCGAGATCGAGAGCCAAACCGACTGGTCGCGGATCCGCGATTTTGCCTACATGCGTCTCGACGCCACGGCCGAGCCCGGCGAATACGCACTCCAGATCGTCGTCCGCGACCTTCTCGGCGGCAAAGACGCCGTCACAAGCCAGTCGATCGATTTTGAGGTCGTGGAATAGCTAAACGTCCGGACGTTCAGTTCCTTCGATCTCCAGTATCAGGTCGGCGCTGTAGGCTTTGGCTGGGGTTTGGAAGCCGGGCGTGAAATTGCCTGCGAGGATCTTTTCGGCGATGTTGAGGGCGGCGAGCGCGGTCAGTGTGTAGCCCTCGGGGCCTTGCTGACGGGCCTCGACGCGGTTGCCGTTGAGGTCTGATGCCTCGCCCCACATGAGCGTGCGGCCTTTGGCTCGCTCTTCGTCAGAAGGGCCGCCGGGCGGGATCTGTTTCTGAAGGAAGTTGTTTACCGGCTTTGATGCGAGGAGCCAACCGAGGTAACGGCTGAGCTTGAGCATTTTGAGCTGAGCGGGCGGGATGACGGTGAATACCTCGATATTTGGGATGCCGGTCGAGTGATACGCGGTCGAGACATCGCCCCAAGGAATGGTCACGCCGGTCCTGACAATATCTTCGCCAAAGTCGATCTCACGAGTCTTCCAAGCGGCAGGAACAGGCGTGATCTTGCCGTCCTTACGGATAGCGCCGCCCTTTCCGACGTTCATCGTCATCGTCGCCTGCGTGCCGTGCGAGATGCGGCCCATGCCGTAAAACGCCAGCGAAAGACTGGTTGCCGACGGCAGACTATCTTTCAAATGCTTCGCGAGACAGTCTGACGGCACGACGTCAAATCCGACTCCCGGCATGACCATTATTCCGGCGGCCTCGGCCTTTTTGTCCATTGCGGCACACGCTTCGAAAACGGCGATCTCGCCGGTGATGTCGGTGTAGTGCTTCTTATTCCGCAAACACGCCTCGACCATCGGCCGCGATGTGATCGAGAACGGCCCGGCACAATGCAGCACCATATCGACTTCCTGCAACGCAGCGTCGACACGGTCGGTCTCGTCGAGCGAGAAGATGCGATATTCGAGATGGTGCTTCTTTGCCAAGGCCTCGACCGCGATCGCATTTCGGCCCGCTAAGATCGGCTTCAGACCACGCTCGACGGCATACCGAGTTATCAGGTCGCCCGTGTAGCCGTTGGCCCCGTAGATGAGAAAATTGGACATAAGTGCCTCCGGAATAACTGATAAATGATAACTGAAAACTAACCGTTATTACTTATTCCGAAATAGTTCGTTGTCGTTAAGCTGTGTCGCGGACAGCATTTTCAAAAAAGTCGCGCGGCGGATCTCCTTTGCACCTAATGCTTTCATATGTGGCGTCATCACCTGGCAGTCGAGCCAGGTCGAGCCGCGTTCCGCCATGTGGTCGATCAGATGCAGAAGGGCGAGTTTTGAGGCATTCGGTTCTTTATAGAACATCGATTCGCCGCAGAATACGCCGCCGGCGTCGATGCCGTATAGGCCGCCGACGAGTTCGCCGTTAGCGTTCCAGGCCTCGACGCTGTGGGCCATGCCACGACGATGGAGTTCGCCGTACACGCGTTCGAAATCAGGCGTGATCCAAGTGCCGGCCTGACCGGGACGGCGTGCGAGGGCACATTCACGGATAACTGCGCCGAAATCGTGATCGATCGAGAATGTGAAAATGCCTTTTCGGCGTTCCTTTTCGAGGCTGCGTGAGATGCGAAGGTCGGCGAACTCGAGGATCGCTCTCCGCTCCGGACAATGCCACGGCAGCGGAACTCCCTCGGTGTACCACGGGAAGATGCCTTTTAGGTAGGCTTCCTCAACCGATTCGACCGTGAGCGGCACGCCGAAAGCGACGACATCCCGTGCACGATAGAGGTACGGCCCGATCTCGACCCAGTCGGGAAAGTCGTACGTCAGCGGATCGGGGAATGCGTTCGGCATAACAAGAATTTTACCGCGTAGACGCACACGGGAAGAATATTGTCCACGGATGAACACCGATAGATACAGATATTTGAAAGGATCTGTGTTTATCCGCGTCCATCTGTGGACAGTTTTTACACTTGCTGCAGTTTCCACTTCCCACGCTTGAAGAGCAATGCCGCGGTCACTGCTAGCAGTGAAAATGCCAGCGTGATCGCCCAGAAAACTCCCTGCGGGCCAAAGCCGAAATGGTGAGCAAGTACGTAAGCGAATGGTATTTCGAACATCCAAAAGATGAAGAAGTTGAGCCACGTCGGCGTCCGCGTATCGCCCGCCCCGTTAAATGAACTCTCCATCACCATCCCGAGACCGTAAAACGCATAGCCGTAGCCGACAATACGTAGACAGTCGCGAGAATAGGCCGCGACCTCGGGTTCGTTCGTAAAGATCGACACGACGAGGTCGGGAAAGATCACGAAGAAGAGCCCGGCGACGCCCAGAAGCAGGGCGTTCAGACCGGCGGCCAGCCAGACGGAACGTTCGGCGCGTTCGGGCTGACCGGCACCGAGATTCTGGCCGACGAGTGTCGCCGCTGCGTTTGCGAGCCCGACCGCCGGGAGCAGTACGAAGATGATCACGCGAAGTCCGATCTGATAACCGGCAAGTGCGACTGTGCCAAAAGCTGCAAGTATCGCGACGAGGCCGCTCCAACTCAATGTGGCAACAACGAATTGCAGAACTGCCGTCGACGAGATGCTGACCAGCGATCGAAGCACTTCAGGGTCGAATTTCCAATGCTCTCTCGAGATGACCAGCCTTCCGCCGCTGCGAAAGATCAGTGCCCAGAATGCATATGCGACTCCAACGCTTCGGCCGATCACCGTCGCTACGCCTGCTCCGGTGACGCCGAGTTCCGGAAAGATCCATACGCCGAAGATCAGCAATGGATCGAGGATGATGTTGAGTCCGTTAGCGATGATCAGCACTCGCAGGGCGATCGCCGCATCGCCTGCTCCGCGAAAGATGCCGTTGAGGACGAAGAGAAAAACGATCACAGCATTCGTGCCGAACATGATCCGGGCGAAAGGCGTCCCGAGTTCGATCACCGAGGGTTCTGCACCGAGTGCACCGAGTATCTGCGGCGCAAATATCAGGCCGGCGGCGCCCATTACGATCGAGACGAGTACCGCGAGATAGATGACGTGGGTTGCCGTACGAGCCGCGCCATCGAGATCTTTTTCGCCAAAACGCCGTGCGACGGTCGCCGTGCCGCCAATGCTGACGCCGATCGCGACCGCATAAACGAGCGCGAGAACGGATTCCGTAAATCCGACTACCGCGACCGACTCGGCACCGAGCTTCGCGACAAAGAACGTGTCGACGATGGCGAAAAGAGCCTCCATCGACATCTCGAGGATCATCGGCACGGCCAGAATAACGAGCGCGGGAAAGATCGGTCCCTGCGTAAAGTCACGTGTCGTTCCAACGAACGCTTCCCGAAGTACTCCGAAAAATGAATTGTCTACCGCCTCCGCAGGCGAAGAAACGCTTGATAAAGACATATGAGCTAACCTTAATTTGGTGAAAGAACAGACACCTTAGGTGTCTCGGGGCATTCTCAACGAGATCCTTGCCAGCAAGACAAGGAGCCGTCAAAAACGGAGAAGTGCGGAACTAGCTGAAGACAATCTCAGTAAACATGTTCGATGAAACTAACATAGCCGAAAACGGGTTGCAAGCGGTGCGAGGGCCGCGTTTACAATCTATTTAGGAATTCCTTGCCAATGGGGCAACTTGCGGGGTAACATCGAGCTATTTCGGAGGAATTTGAGCATGATAAAGTCCATCCGCGGCAGCACCATCTGATAACTTTCGAGCGAAGAGTTTGGATCGATCATCAATAAATACCGGCGGCGGGATCGTGATAGACCTCGGGACGGGCGACGGTCGCTTTGTGTCTGCGGCGGCGAAAGCGAATCCGGACAAGTTCTATATCGGCGTCGATCCGAACGTGAAACCGCTGGAGAAGCCGTCGATGAAAGCGACTAGGAAGCCGGCGAAAGGCGGTCTGCCGAACGCGATGTTCGTGCAGGCATCGGTCGAAGATCTTCCCGAAGAGTTTGACGGCGTCGCTGACGAGATCCACGTTCATTTCCCGTGGGGCAGCCTCCTCGGCGGTGTTCTGCGTGGCGAAGCCGAGACGCTAGGTGCTCTCCGACGGATCGCGGCGACCGACTGCCTGCTCGAGGTCGTTACAGGTATCGACACCGATCGCGATCGGTCAGAGATCGACCGCCTGGGCTTACCTGAGGTCACCGACGAATATCTGATCGGTCGGCTACTACCAAAGTTTGAGAAAGCCGGATTTCGTGCCGTCGAGATCCGCCGGCTCGACCGTTCTGAGTGGATGCAGATGGAAACATCCTGGGCTCGAAGGCTCGCTCAGGGCACGCGGCAGGTCGTTTCGCTGATATTTAGTGCTGTCTAGCTTGCATCGCGCCCGTTCACTGTATTACCTTCGGGGCTGAAAATGTTCCTTACAAACCGTCGCGAGTTTCTCAAAGCTCTCGCCGTCTCGTCGCTCTTTGGATCGACGTTAAGGGCCGGCACGCAGGAACGTCCGTTCCATTTTCTTGTTGCGGGCGATTCGCACATCTGGGGCCAGGGCCTTGAGGAAAAGGATAAGTTCTACACGCACACAGCCGAGTGGCTTCGCAAGGAAGCTTTTGGCGGAAAGCGTATCGTCGACTTAAAGGTCAAGGCCCATTCAGGTGCGACCTTGAAGTTTCACCCTGACGAGGCCGAGAAGTACAAACGGGTCGACCGTGACGAGAACTACTATTTTCCGCCTGAGGTCAATGTTGGATTCCCGAGCGTTTATAAACAGATCGAGACAGCGGCGGTCGAGTACGCCGCAACCGGTGTAAGCGGGGCCGACCTGATCATGGTCGGCGGTGGGATCACCGACATCACTACATCGCGGGTCTTCGATCCGAAGGGCGACGATGATGCTCTCAAGGCCGAAATTAAAAAGTACTGTGAAGACGACCTGTTCGACGTACTCAAACTTGCGGCCGAGAAGAATCCGGCGGCCAAGACGCTCGTGATCGGCTATTTCCCGGCGATCACCAAGTACTCCGACAGCGGAAAGCTGCTTAACGCGTGGCTCGAAGCTCTCAGCTTTCCCCGTGCGTTCAAATGGGTTGCGAACAATCCCGTCGCTCGGCCGATCTTCTTTAATAAACTTAGAAAACGTGCGATCGTTCGTTCTTCGATCTGGTTCGAAGAATCGAACCGCGCGATGAAAGCGGCAGTCGACCGCGTGAACAAGACCACCGGCAGCGAGCGCGCATTCTTCGTCGAATCGCCCCTGACCGACGAACACGCTGCCGAGGCTCCGAAAACAAAGCTTTTCCGAATGGGCAAAGGCGGCCGTGTAAAGGACGCAGTTTCTGACCAGCGGGTCAAGGAATGTCGCGAAACACTTCCGAAACTCAAGATAGAGACCGAGATCGACTATCCCGTCAGGTTGTGTGAGATAGCCGCGATCGGTCATCCGGACCCGGCCGGTTCGCGAATGTACGCCGACGCGATCATCGACGTGATCAAGTCAAATAGCCTCGTCGCCGGTGTGTCTGCCCGCCGCACCGTTTCCTCGCTGGTGGACTTCGTCCGCTCTCGCCTGCAACAATAAAAATGTGAAGATCGCTGTAGCAATGAGCGGCGGAGTCGACAGTTCGGCTGCCGCTGCTCTTCTAAAAGAACAGGGACATGAACTCGTCGGATTCACGATGCAGCTGTGGAATCAGCGGCGCGGGATCAGTGTCGACGAAAACGGCGACCCGCTGCCGTCGCGCTGCTGTTCGCTCGATGATGTATATGATGCCCGCCGCGTTGCCGAATCACTCGGCTTTCCTTTCTACGTTCTCAATTTAGAAAAGGAATTCGAACGCGACGTGGTCGAGCCGTTCGTTGCGAGCTATCTCTCGGGAGAAACACCGATACCGTGCGTCGCCTGTAATTCGCGGCTAAAATTCGCGTCGCTTGATCGAATGGCAGTCAGCCTCGGCTGCGACACGGTGGCGACGGGGCACTATGCGCGCGTCATGTACGATGCAGACCGCGATCGGTACCGCCTTTTCCGTTCGACAAATCATTGGAAGGATCAGAGCTATTTCCTGTGGGAGTTGACGCAGGAACAGCTTTCACGTGCGTATTTTCCGTTGGGCGAAATGGAGAAGGACGACGTGCGCGCGATCGCCCGCGATGCGAATCTCTACACCGCCGAAAAGCCGGAATCCCAAGAGATCTGCTTTGTCCCAGACGGCAAATACAGCGAGTTCATCGACCGATATCTCGACCACGAGGGCCGCTCTACTGAGCTTCCCGCCGGCGGCGATATCGTCGATTCCTCAGGGGCAGTTCTCGGATCGCATACCGGAATTCACCGGTACACGATCGGTCAACGCCGCGGTCTCGGCATCGCCCACGAAAAACCTCTTTATGTCGTGCAGATCGAGCGCGCAAAAAACCGGATAATCGTTGGCGAAGAAGACGCACTCGAGGCCACACAATTCATGGCAAAGGGCGTCAACTGGATCGCATTCGACGCGCCGACGGAACCTGTTCGGGCGAGCGTCAAGATCCGCTACAAACACGATCCGGCTTTGGCCACGATATTCCCGCAGCCGGACGCTAACGCTTTAATAGTCTTCGACGAACCGCAGCGTGCGATAACGCCGGGCCAGGCGACCATCTTCTACGATGGCGAAGAGGTCGTCGGAGGCGGCTGGATCAAGACGCCGGAGCGACCAGCAGCTTGATACCGCCTAAGTGCGCTGTTCCTTTAACACGTCGCGGATCTCTGCCAGAAGCACCTCCTGCGGTGGTGGCGGCGTTTGCGCCGCGAGTTTCTTGAAATAGTCCATGGCCAGCTTTGCGATGATGAACATCACGAAGCCGACTATGAAAAAATTGATCACGTCGCTTATAAGCTGGCCGTAGCGGATCACAGGCATGCCCGCCTTGGTCACCGCCTCAAAATCGACCACGCCGTCTTTCATCGGCAACGCGGCCGCGCCGAGGTTGATGAACTTGTTTTTGAAGTCCACGCCGCCGGTCAGCATTGCTACGAACGGCATTACGATCCCTTCGGTAAAAGTAGTTACGATCTTCCCGAAAGCCGCACCCAGGATGACGCCGATGGCCAGATCCAGCACGTTGCCGCGTGCGATAAAAGCCTTAAACTCATTCCACATGTGTACCTATATCCTCCACTGATCTACGTGATCTTTTGAAAAAAAAGGCGGGTCGCCCCGCCGTACTTCTAAAACTGAACTTACGCTAAACGCTGGCCGCCCCGGCCGATTCTTCGTCTTCATCGTCATCTTCCGCCAGAAACATATCATTCTCCTCCGGAGCGGCAGAGAGTGCTGGAGCCGGTTCCGGCTGTTCGTACTCGATCGCAGCGGCGACGGCCTCTTCTTCCTGAGTCTCGCGGGCTTTGAGCATCGAGCAATTGCCTTCGAGAATGGCTCCTTCTTCGACGATGAGCCGTGGGCTGTAGATATTGCCGATCACGCGGGCGGTGCGGCCGAGCTGAAGCTTCTCAGAGGCGACTATGTCCCCGTTTACTGTACCGTTTATCATTGCGGCGGCGACCGCAACATTTGCGTCAACTTGACCATTTGTGCCGATTATCAGCGTGCCCGCATCGGAGCGGACCGTGCCGATCAAGTGCCCATCGACACGGAGCATCGCATGAAACTCCGTTTCGCCGGTCAGCGTGGTGCCGTGTCCAACGAAGCCGCTCAGACGGCCCTCCTTGATGTCGCGGGCCATGGAATCGCTCTCCGAGATCGCACGCCCCGTCGAAGCGGCTGCTTGCTCCGCGTATCTATATTGTTGTTCCGGCGTGGGTTGTTGCGGTTCGTACGACGTGTCCGCCTGGTCTGCTCTGTTGCCTCTGCCCATTCTGATCATTTTCGTTTCCTAAGACCTCACTTTGATAAAGATTGAACGGGAAAATCTGAAGACCCGTCCGAAGCCTCGGACGGCAAATGCGGCACCGGCACGCGACCGATATTTTGACCAAAGAATTATCCCTAACGTCCAATGATAAAGGCGTTTTGCGCTCGTGTCTAGTCAATTTTATTTGTAAAAATCGGCTCGTCGTGTAAGAATCTAAAGCTTTCCGGTGAAAAGCCGGACGTGAATAAGGTGCAGGCTGAAACCAAGACCAAAGGCAAGCTGCTCAAAAAGATCGGGCGTGCGATCGCTGATTTCTCGATGATCGAGGAAGGCGACCGGATCATGGTCTGTCTCTCGGGCGGCAAAGACAGCTACACGCTGCTCGACCTGCTGCTGGATGTGAAAAAGCGTGCTCCGGTCAATTTTGAGATCCTTGCCGTCAATCTCGATCAGAAGCAGCCCAACTTCCCGGAACATATTCTGCCGGAATACCTTACGGGCCGCGGCGTGCCGTTTCGCATCGTCCAGGAAGACACATATTCGATCGTCACGCAGCACATTCCGGAGGGTAAAACGTACTGTTCGCTGTGCTCGCGGCTGCGTCGAGGCATCCTCTACAACGTTGCGGTCGAAGAGGGCTGTACCAAGATCGCGCTCGGCCATCACGCCGACGACATCATCGCGACGTTTCTGCTTAACTTGTTCTATGTAGGGCAGTTAAAGGCGATGCCGCCGATCCTTCGCAGCGATGACGGGCGAAACACGGTGATCCGCCCGCTGGCTTATTGCCAGGAAAAAGAGATCGCCGAATACGCGACCGAGCAGCAGTTCCCGATCATTCCGTGCGATCTGTGCGGTTCGCAGCCAAATCTCAAACGTGCCCGCGTCAAGCGGCTCGTCAACGAGCTCGAAAAGGAAACTCCCTTCATCCGCAGCTCGATCATGACGGCCCTGACCAACGTCACGGGCTCGCACCTGCTCGACAATAAACTCTATGATTTCAAGAGTTTCGAGCCGATGATCAAACAGATCCCGGCCGGCCACGGCTCGGTCGAACGCGAACTCGACGACATTTTCGACCACTCGGAAGCCGCCTACGTCCCGCCGCCCGACCCAAAATTCGCCGCCGCAGCGTCGGAATTGCTCAGTTAGGGTCCACGCGGTCGCCACCGTTGGCGATCACAAATTCTAACCAGCCAGGTATAGTCAAAGAAAAACCACCCGCTGACGCAGGTGGTTCTTGTTTGAATTGGTTAGGCCCCGATCACTTAGTTCCGGGACCTGACTCACTTCTTCGGGCCGAAGAGCTTATCGTCAACGGGGATGTTGTGTTTTACGACCTTTAGGGTGGTGACGGTGTCGCCGTTGGTGATCGTGTTATTGACCGTGCGGAAGGGCAGTTTTATGCCGTCGACTTCGCGGTAGTCGCTGTAGGTCACCGAGTACGGGAGTTGCTGCGAGCTAGTGCTCGAGGGCACGACGCCTTCGCGTTTTAGAAGCAGGTGCGTCGTCGTCGAGTAGTATTCGCGAAACGCGGTGCCGGCCGTCGGTTCAAAGGCGACGGCGTATGCGTCCTCGCCGTTCACTTTTTGGATGCCGGTGATCTCCACCTTCTTATAGTGCGTTTTCCAATCGAGCGGTCCGTAGAAATCATATTGCAGCTTGGCGTCGTCGAGGCGTTTGCCCTCGTAGTTGGATTCGGGAGCGAACGAATAGGTCTCGACCCCGCGTTTGCCGTCGAAGAATTCCCAGCCGTTAGCGATCGTTTTGCCGATAGCGGTAAACGTCATCTCGGTCGCCGAACGGTTCGGCGCTTTGGCCCACGATAGGGCTCTGGCCTGAACGCCCTGGTGGACGAGGTCGATGTCGGTCTCAGTGTAGCGGGTCGTGAGCTTGCGCCAAGCGGCCTCGCCGCCGAGCGCTTCGACGGTCTTTCGGTGGAGTTCGTCCACCGTCATCTTGACGGCGGATTCGGCTGAGGCGCGTTTGAATTCGAAAACGCCTTCGGGCCGAGTCACGACGACGGCGGCGACCTTGTCACCGTCCTTCTTCACATTCAGAAAATAAGCCTCGGGCAGCGGAGCCATCGAAAAACTGCCGTCGGTTTTCGGCGACAGAGCGTACGGCGGCTGACCGGGGATGTTGAACGTGACCTTCCCGTCCGATTCCTTGATCTCGACAACGGCGTTGGTGCTGCCCGGCGGCGTGTACTTGCCAACTAGGTCTTTGGCGGCGGCTGATGGAGCTCCCTCGTTCGTTGGCTTTGGAGCGGCTCCGGTCCGTGCAAGCTTTCGCGGCGTTCCCGTTGGCTGAAGCAATTCTACGTCGGTCGCGTCGCCTGTCTCAGGATAGAATTTGAGTCCGAAGCCTTCGGGCAGGCCGAGGGCCCGAAAGGTCCTTCCCGACGTGAGTTCGAGTTTGTAGGCCGGCTGGCCCGGTACCACGAGGAAGAGATCGGTACCCTCTACTTTTACTTCGAGCGGACGTTCAGCCGGGCCGTATTTGCCGACGAGCTGTTTCTTCGCCTCGGCGGTCAGTGCGGGCGTCGCGGGGCCTTCGGGTTCGAGAATGCTGGAGAATATCACCGGCATGATGTCGCCGCCCATCGACGACGCCGAGACGTTGGTCAGCATAACGAAGCCGAGTTTTTTCTCAGGGATCATCGCCACGAGCGAATTAAAACCGTCGATGTTGCCGCCGTGCTGGACGACGCCGAGGCCGTTCCACTTTTGCAGGAACCAACCGAGAGCGTAGTTCGACGTGCCTGAGGGATTTGTCTTGATCTGCGGCTTGAGCCATTCTTCGAAACCCTTTTCCGAAACGATACGTTTGCCATCGGCCACGCCGCCGGCGAGAACGAACTGGAGCCATTTCGCCATGTCGTTGGCCGAGGAATTGATCGAACCGGCCGGAGCGATCTCGTCGATCGTCCGGTACGGCAGACGTTTCGTCTCTTTGGTGTCGAAGTTGTACACGTAGCCGTACGAGTGATCGGGCGACTTTTCCATCTGGCTGATCAGCATGTTCGAGTTGTTCATGCCGAGCGGTTTGAAGATGCGTTCGGGTACGAATTTTTCCCACGGCATCTTCTCAGCCTGCGTGACCAGCTCGCCCGCGGCGGTGTACATGATGTTCTGATACTGGAATCTTTCGCGAAGTTTTGCGGTCGGCTTAGCCTGCGCGGCGACCTGGATCAGTTCGGCCCGGTTGAGTTTGCCGGTCATCATCGCGAGGTCCGTGCGGTTGAGGCCCGACGAATGCGACAGCAGATCGCGGATCGTGATCGCCTTGTCAGCGTCGGCGTCGTACATCTTGAAATACGGCAGCAGCTTCTTTGGCGAATCGTCGAGCGAGAGTTTGCCCGCGTCCTGCGACATCAGCACGCTCAGTGCCGTGAACGCCTTGGTCGCCGAGCCGATGGCGAACTGCGTGTCGGGCGTCACCGGCACCTTCTTCTCAAAATCCTTGTAGCCGAGGCCTTTGGAATAGATCACTTCGCCGTCCTTCACGATCGCGAGCGACATGCCGGGAATGCCGAGTTCGGCGCGGCGTTTTTCGACCTTCGACTCGATCGCAGCCAGGGCCTTGGCGTACGAGCTTTCGGTCTTTGGAGCCGAAGTCGCGGCCGAGTTGCCGACCTGGGCTGACGTGTAGCCAGCAAGCGGCGTAATCAGCAGGGCAAGAGTCAGCAGGGACGTAAAGGCGCGTTTTCGCATTGAGTATCTGTTCATCATTGGCTCCGGGTTTGATGGGTAACTTATCAAGTATTCTATACGACGCGCTTTTGCGATTTGTTCTATAAACCCTGTTTCGCCTGCGTCTCGATGGCGGTAATTACGCGAAGGCTGCAGCGCGTGATGTGCAGCCCGAGTGCGAAAAGTCCCGCTCCGACGATCGTATAGGTCGCGATCGCCGTTATCAGCAGCAGTAAATGAAGCGGGTTAGCGAGGTCTGCGAGCAGCAAAAATCCCGCGAGGAAGAGAGCTTCGACCACCGCGGCCGCGACGAAGGCCATCTTGTAGTTGCTTTCGGTCCGTTCGATCTGTTTAAGAGTATTGTTTCGGATGTCGTTGAGTCCATTTGTCATGATATTTTCTCCTATTTTATGAATGCGATGTAGATGACCACGGGGATCAGGATCAGTGCCTCGACCACGGCTAGGACTATGATCAGTTTGCGTGTTTTCTTGTCCATCAGGTTTCGAGAGCCTCCGACATTTGTTTCCTGAGCGCCGCGAGGCCGTAGGCCAGCCTCGATTTGACGGTGCCGACCGATATGTCCAGAACATCGGCGACCTCAGCCAGTGTGAGGTCGTCAAAATAGTGGAGCAGGATCACGACGCGGCTCGCTGGAGAGAGCTCGGCGAGCATCTCGGGCAGCAGAGCTGAACGCGGGTCGATGTCAGTGGATGTATCGTTCGCCGCAATTGCATCGAAAGCCTCTTCGTCGAGCTGCATAGGCCAGCGAGCGCGTTTCTTGATATATCTGAAGCATTCGCGTGTCGTGATCCGATAGGCCCACGGCTTGAAAAGCGCCGGGTCAGAGAGCCACTTTAGTTTTTTGTAGATGATCCAGAAAACATCCTGCAGCACGTCCTCGGCAGCAGACGCGTCGCCAAGCACACGGCTGGCGAAGCTCCACAGCTGAGTCTGATACTGGTCGAGCAATTGATCGAACGCGACGCGGTCGCCGCTCTGGGCTCGCAGGATCAGGAACGTGGTTGCTTGGCGGGTTTCCGGCTTCATCCGTATCTAAGAGGCTCGAAGTGAGCAAAAGTGTTCGGATCGACGATGGCAAGATCGCATTTTGGGCAATAATATTCTCAAAGAATGGAGGAATCTATACGAAAGGTGGTTTTTGGCGGGGCCGTGAGCCTCGACGGGCGGCTGGCACGCGAGGACGGAGCGGTCGACTGGCTGATCTTCAGCGACGAAGCGATGGAGTTGATGAAAGACAGCTGGACCCGCTTTGACTGTATGATAATGGGCCGAAAGACGTGGGAAGTCGCCGCCGCGAACGCTCCCGAAGGCTCCGGAGAGGAAGATACGGGAGTCGCGAGCTACGTGTTTTCGCGGACGCTCGAGCCTGGAAAGCGTAACGGCGCTGAATTTCGCTCGGACGATCCTGCGGCGTTCGTCGCCGGGCTCAAGCAGCAGGAAGGCAAAGATATCTGCATCATGGGCGGCGGCGATCTGGCCAAAACGCTCTTCGAAGCGGGCGTTATCGACGAGGTCGGGTTTAACATTCACCCGCTGCTGCTCGGATCGGGGCCGCCGGCGTTTCACGAGATGTCGCGGCAGATCGACCTCGAACTAATCGAGAGCAAACCGATGAAGTCCGGATGCGTGTATGTACTTTACCGGGTGAAAGGCTAAAATATCGCCTTATGCTCGAAACCGACCGCACCGTCACCGCGACGCTCGAACTCTTTTACGATCTATACATTCCGGACGCTCTGGCGACGCCCGCTCCGCTGCTGATCGCCGTTCACGGCTACGGAGCGCACAAGCGATACATGATGCGCGAAGCGCGTGCGGTGGCTGGCGAACGCTACGTCATCGCCTCGATCGAGGCCCCGCATCCGCACTATCGCCGCACCGACGACGGATTTCGCATCGGCTACGGATGGCTATCCGACCAGCGGCCCGAGCAGCACATCGCCCTGCATCACCGATTCATCCTCGACGTGATCGAACGCCTCGATGCCGATTCGCTCATCGACCGCTCGCGGATCTTTCTTTTCGGCTTTTCGCAGGCGTGTGCCTTGAATTTCAAATTCGCGTTGACCTATCCGGAAGTGCTCAGCGGAATAATCGGCGTCTGCGGCGGCATCCCGGGCGACCTCGACACCAACGAAAAATACCACCCCTTCGCGGCCGAGACCTTCTACCTCTACGGCGACGACGACGAATTCTACACCCAGCAGCAGTTCGCGGGCTTCAACAAACGCCTCGCCGCCCTGCTCCCCAACTACCGCTCAAATCACTACTCCGCCAAACACGAGATCACCGACGAAATGCGAACGGATATCGGGGAGTTTCTAGCGCGGGAGTAAAGAGTTTTTGAGATTCAGAACTTCGCGAGGTCATCAATTTCCGGGTCCTGATCATATACCGGCCGAAGCAGCTCAATCTGAATTTTCCCTATCGACAATCCCACGCCTCGCTTGACGATTCTCATATCTTCCTCCGAAAGCGTCTCTCGAAACGAAACGATAATCCCGTCTAGCTCAGCAACAGCCCTCAATGCCCGCGCCTTAATCTCGATAGCAATCGATTTTTCGATCATAATCTCCTCACCATGCATGTTTCGAAACGGTTTCAAAAGTTAGGGTTCAGGCATGCGATATTGCGATTCTTTGATCGATAGCCAATATCACTTCTACGGCGTGCGGAGCACGCCTCCATAACTTTAGCTACAGGTGCAGCGGAGCGGAACCTGTAGAATGAATGAGGCAACACAAAGAGCGTGTGAAACACGCGATATCAATCCTACACATACCGCTCATCGAATTCCACGTTATGCTTTTGCAAAAGCGAGACGTATTCGTCCTCGAAAGTATGTTTTTGATGATGAATCTTCTGCTCACGGATGTATTTTCTCACCGCGTCGGCGGAGGATTCGCTTACGGTAAATGCTCCGTATCGCCGCTGCCAGGCGAACTCGGGCAGATGATTGCGGCGGACCCATTTCGAGGATGATGCTTTGAGTTCGCGCATCATGTCCGACAGGGCCACGCTCGGGTGAAGCCTCGCGAATACGTGACCGTGATCGGGCATGCCGTTGATCTCGATCGGGACGCCGTTGTGATTGCGGATGATGCCACCGAGGTATGCGTACAATTCGTCTTCCCACGCGGGAGCGATCAGCGGAGCCCGATCTTTGGTCGCGAAAACGAGATGGTAGAGGAGATGTGTGTGGGACATTGTCGATGTCGCGTGTTTCACACGCTTGGGTGGTTTGGGTTTTGTCGTCTACAGGTTCCGCTCCGCTCCACCTGTAGCTAAAGTTATTTCGTCCGCTCCGCGGACATACGGATGGCGTACCTATATAGGTTCCGCTCCGCTCCACCTGTAGCTAAAGTTATTTCGTCCGCTCCGCGGACGTACGGTTGATTTCTCGAAATAGTTAACTCTCGCTCCACCTGTAGCTAAAGTTATTTCGTCCGCTCCGCGGACGTACGGTTGATTTCTCGAAATAGTTAACTCTAGCTCCGCCTGTAGCTAAAGTTATCTTGTCCGCTCCGCGGACGTTCGGTTGACTTCTCGAAATAGTTGCTCTCCCTTCCACCTGTGGCTAAAGCTATTCCGTACGCTCTGCGGACGGGCAGGGTCGGGCGAACGCGGACTCAGCGATTATAGCGCGGTGGTGATCGCGGTGACGTGGACTAATTGTCGGCGGTGATGGCTCGGCTAAAGCCCCCGGATCGTTTTTGAGCGCCGGGGTCCGTTCGCTAAAGCGAACGGCAATACCGCTGGACGAGTCCAAAGCTTAAAGTTCAAAGTCAAAAAACAAGAAGTAAGGCTCTGGAATGCCAATCCAAAAAAGACAACCCGCTGACGCAGGTAGTCCTCCTTTCTCGCCGCGACAAACATATTCCCTCGGTTAGCGTATAATGGTAGCTTCACGCTAGTACCAGACACATATGAAACGGATCATTTTTGCCCTGTTCGTTACTCTATTGCTGTCTTCGTTTGCTTTGGCGCAGGGGGCTTCGCCGTCGCCGCAGCGGAAGACGATCGCATCCATCACTGACAAACTGCAGAAGATCGACGGTTTTGTGCCGTTCTATTATGATGCCGAGACGGGCAAGATCTTTATGGAGATCACGCGTTGGGACCGCGAGTTTTTGTATCTCGTGAGCCTGCCGACGGGCGTCGGTTCGAATCCGATCGGGCTCGACCGCGCTCAGCTCGGGCCAAATCGCGTGGTCAAATTCGAACGTGCGGGCAACAAGGTGCTGCTGGTGCAGCCGAACTATGATTTCAGGGCGTCGGGCAACGAGCTGCAGAAGAAGTCGGTCGAGGAATCGTTTGCGAGGTCGGTGATCTGGGGATTCAAGGTCGAGGCGTCGGACGACGAACGCGTGCTGGTCGATGCGACGACGTTCATCCTGCGCGATGCGCACGGCGTAGGCGAGACGCTGGCGCGTTCGCGACAGGGCAATTACAGCTTTGACGAGAGCCGTTCGGCGATCTATCTGCCCGCGACCAAGGGCTTTCCGAAAAACACGGAGGTCGAGGCGACGGTGACGCTTTCGACCAGCGGCGAGGCCGGAAATCTCGTCAATCAGGTAACGCCGACGGGCAAGCATCTGACCGTGCGACAGAGGCATTCTTTTGTCGAGCTGCCAGACGACGAATATTTCCCGCGACGCTTTGACCCGCGAACCGGCGGGATCCCGATCAGCTTTTACGATTACGGCACCGACATCAACGAGGACCTCGAAAAACGCTGGATCCGCCGCTTTCGGCTGCAAAAGAAAGATCCGACGGCGGCGATGAGCGAGGCCGTGAACCCGATCGTCTTCTACGTCGATAACGGCGCGCCGAAAGCGATCCAGGACGCGCTGATCGAGGGTGCGAGTTGGTGGAATCAGGCGTACGAAGCGGCCGGTTTTCGCAATGCGTTTCAGGTGCGCGTGCTGCCGGCGGATGCCGATCCGATGGACGTGCGCTACAACGTGATCAATTGGGTGCATCGTTCGACACGCGGCTGGTCGATCGGCTCAAGCGTTGCTGATCCGCGAACCGGCGAAGTGCTCAAGGGCGATGTGACGCTCGATTCGCAGCGCGCACGGCAGGATTTTCTGCTCGGTGCCGGAATGGCCCCGCAATACAACGCGAGCCTCGCGTGTAACTTCACGGCTCTGCCCGACATCGATTATCTCTCGGCCCAGGCGGCCAAAGGCGAGGTCACGGCGATGTCGTACGCACGCATTCGGCAGCTTTCGGCTCATGAGGTCGGGCACACCCTAGGCTTTACGCACAACTTCGCGGCGAGCACGTACAATCGCGGTTCGGTGATGGACTATCCGGCACCGTTGGTTGAGATCAAGAGCGGTAAACTCGACTTTTCAAATGCTTACGCGGTCGGCATCGGGTCGTTCGATAAGTTCGCGGTCAAATATGCTTACTCGCAGTTCCCGGCTGGTGCGAATGAAGACGCCGAGTTGGACAAGATCGTTCGCGAAGGCATCGCGGCGGGCATGCTCTTCCTAGGCGATCAAGACGCGCGGCCGCTCGGCGGCGCACACCCACTCGCCAACCTGTGGGACAACGGGCCCGACCCTGTCGCGATGCTGCAGCACGAAATGAAGGTGCGTCGCATCGGCATCGATCAGTTCGGGATCGAGAATATCGCCCCCGGTTCGCCGCTCTCAGAACTCGAGAACAAATTTCTGCCGCTGTATCTGCACCACCGATATCAGGTGACGGCCGCGACCAAGAGCATCGGTGGCGTTTATTATTCATTCTCGGTGCGGACGCCTGGCGGCCCACTGCCGCTGAATGTGAACGACGTCGTTCCCGCAGCGAAACAACGCGAAGCCCTCGCTGCCGTTCTCGCAACTCTCGCGCCCGAAGAATTGGCTGTTCCCGAACGCATTCTCAAGCTGATCCCGCCGGTCGCGTACGGTTATCGATCCGGCCGCAGCGAGCTGTTTCAGAAACGCACAAACCCGACATTTGACCCGATCGGTGCCGCCGAGATCGCCGCGGACTTCACGATCAGCGGATTGCTCGAACCGAATCGCGCCGCTAGGATGGTCGATTTTAATTCGCGAAACTCGACGTTCCCGCATTTTAGCGAGGTCGTTGACAAGCTGGTCGCGACGGTGTGGAAGCCGATCGCAGATCCGCATCAGGCCGAGATCCAGCGCGGTGTTCAGGCGGTGACGGTCACGCAGCTGATGGACCTCGCCGCGTCCGAAAGGGCTCAGCCGCAGGTGCGTTCGGTTGCGGTCGAAGCGCTAAAGAAGCTGCTCGTAGCGCTCAAGCGTCCGGCACGCGGCGACGCGGCGGCTTTCAACCGGATGCTCGCTGACGATATCACGCGGTTCCTCGAACGGCCTGACGCTCCGCGCAAACCGACGACACCGTTAGCAACACCACCGGGCGACCCGATCGGTTAACGAAGCAGACATAATATATATCTATATGTACAAGATCGCACGATCGATTTCCGTGCTGCTCGCAGTCGTTATTCTGTGCGTTCCGGCACTTGCCGACCGCATCGACGATTATGTCGCGACGCAGCTAAGCGAGCGTCATATTCCCGGCCTCGCACTCGTTGTTGTGAAAGACGGCCGCGTGGTCAAGATGAAAGGCTACGGCATCGCGAGCCTGGAGTTTAGCGTTCCGGTCACCACAAAGACGGCGTTCGAGATCGGTTCGGTGTCAAAGCAGATGACCGCGGCCGCGATAATGCTGCTCGCTGAGGAAGGCAAGCTCGGACTCGACGACCGCGTTTCAAAGCACCTCGCCGGTACGCCCGAGGGTTGGAAGGATGTGACCATCCGGCATTTGCTCGCACATTCGTCGGGTGTCAAGAGTTACACGAGCCTCGACGGATTTGAGTTGATCAAACGGCAGAAGGTCGGCGATTTTCTCAAAAAACTCGCTCCGCATCCGCTCGAATTCACGCCGGGCGAACGCACGATCTACAGCAATAGCGGCTATACGATCCTCGGCTATGTGATCGAAGCGGTTTCCGGAAAGTCGTATATCGACTTTATGCGCGAGCGTATCTTTCGCCCGCTCGGGATGAATTCGACGACCGATCGCGACCCCGAATACATCATTCCAAACCGCGCCGAGGGCTACGAATGGCGCGGCGACCGATACGCAGGACGCTCCTGGGATCTTACCGACCTGATGGGCGCCGGAACGATCGTCTCGACGATCGAGGACATGGCGAAATGGGATGTGGCCTTGAACGGAAAGGCCTTTCTACGGCCCGAAAGCCGCGGCGAGTGGTGGAAACAGTTTGTATACACCGACGGAAAGCCGTCGGCGTATGGACTGGGTTGGCGGATCGGTGAGCTTCGCGGCCACAAGATCATCGGGCACACGGGTCAGACCGCCGGATTCAACTCAGTCAACAATCGCTACGTCGGCAGCGGCCTTTCCATCATTGTTCTTTCCAACACGGGCGAAAGCGGGCTCTCGGCACAGATCGCCAATCGGATAGCGAAGTTCTATGTTCCGACGATGTCCTTGAGTGCCGTAAGTGCGAAACCCGAGCGAGTCGCGGGGCTTGGCGAGAAGCTGATCGCAGTTTTGAAAGCGAGGAATGAAGGAAAACTCGACGGTGCGCCGGTCACGCCGCAGCTGCTGCGTTCGCTCTCGACCGATCGGGCGAAAGCCGTCTATCGCCGCATCGCTGTTCTTGGCGTTCCCGCGAACGCGGTCTTTGTCGAATCCGACTCGACCGGCACGCGCCCGAGCTATCGCTATCGCGTCTCAGCCGGAAAGCGGTTGATGCTCTGGCGTATCTCCCTCGACGATGACGGACGCATCGCCGAGCTTGCCCTCGAAGAGGAAGAATGATCGCCCTTTCTACTAGAACTCGAATTGAAGCTCAAACTCGACCCGGCGGTTCCCGGCATCTGAGCTGCCGCCGCCAAATCCGAAGCCGCCCGCGGTCGATGTCGACCTGCCAAAGAAGGGCGAGCGGAGATTGCCGACAGGGTTGCTGAGATTGGTTCGGTTAAACAGGTTTCTGACCTGCACGGTAAAGTCCAGCGTAAATCTGGCTTCGTCTTCATCGCCGCCGCTCGGTCCGCCGCCACCACCTCCGTACGGCCCGCCGAAGCGTCCGCCTCCGCCGCGGCCTCGACCACCTGATGCGTCGCCGCCGGCAGAACGCGTTCCAAATTCGAACGCCTTGCTCATTCGCAGGTTTACGTTAAAGAACTCGGGGCCGGTGCCGTAATTTCGCGGGACGATGCGGGTGAAGTCGGAGATACCGCCGCGGTCGCAGAACGACGTCGTTAGGCCGATCGCATCACAGCGTGCGAATAGCTCAGCAAACGTCGGCCGTTCGTTAAAGAGTGTGTCGCCATTGGTGTCGCTGCCGGTCGTGATGTTAAACGGCGAGCCCGAGCGAAAGATGATGAACGGCCTGACCCTGACATCCCATGGCAGATCGAAATTAGATCCGACGACGAAACGGTGCCGCGAGTCGATCGAGGCCCTGCCAAATTCGTCGCTGAGATCATATTGATCGACCGGAAAGCTGCCCGCTCCGTCGGTGTCGCTCTCGGCCTTGTTCAGAGCGTAATTGGCAAAGACCGAGACGCCGCTGATCCGCGTGCGCAGATTTAGCAGAAGCTGATTTTGGCGGAAAGTTCCCGTGGATTCGTAGCGAAAGATATTGCCTTCGTCAGGGAACGGACGGACGCCGTTGATCGGCGCGTTTACGTTTCGCGAGCGTAACGCTCGGTTCGTCTGTGCGAAAAGATACGTCGCAGAGACGGTAGTATCGAGCGGAAGCTGGCGTTCAAGGCTTAAGGCAAACTGCGACGTGTACGGCGTTTTGATATCGTCGTCGATGGTCCGCGTCGTCTGCGGCTGGGCAAACGCAGCGAGCTGATCGACCGTCGGAACGCCCGAAACCCCGTTCGGCGTAAAGACGACGTTCGACAAGATCGCCGGATCGGTGACGATGTAGCGAAGCTGATCGATGCCGTTGAATCGGCGAGCTTGCAGCGTAAGATTCTCGCCCAGACGATCGTAAAAAATACCAAATCCGCCGCGGATAACTGTCTTCGCTCCGCCCTGTCCGCCGCCGTCCGGCGAAAACGCGATGCCGAATCTCGGTGCAAAGCTGTGATCGCCGCTGAGATTGGTCTGATTCTCATACCGCAGCCCGAGCGAGACGGTAAGCCGCGGGTCGATCCGCCAGTCGTCCTGAACGAACAAAGCGAGGTCCGACTGCGACACCTCGGCCTCGGGGTCGCCGCCCGAGATCGCGAACTGCGTCGGCACCTCGTTGCCCAACAGGGCTGCGCGATACTGGTCGAGCGTCGTGAATGTAAAGGTGCCTGCGAAGTTATTTGTCGAGGATTCGAGCAGATCGATGCGGCGGATCCTGGTGCCGAACTTTAATGAATGCTTAGGAAGAATGACCGACGTGTAGTTTTGAAACTCGAGACGGTCTTCGTCCGAGAACGCGAGGCCGACGTTAGAGCCGCCGGCGGTGAACGCGTCGTTCACACGGATGGTCGGCGAGTCGTCTAGGCCATTTCGTTCGTCGCGGCGGCGGATGTATTGAAAACGCGTCTCGTTGATCACGCTCGGGCTGAGGATCGCCGTTTCGGTCAGGCGAAGAATGTGCTCGCTGTCCTCGCTATCAAACGCCCGAGTCGGCAGGTCAAATCCGCCGAGGCCGGAGTTCTCAGACCGCCCGCGTTCGTAAGAGTAACGGGCGATCAGCGTGTTCGTTTCGTTGATCTGAAAGTCGATTCTTGGATCAAACTCGATCTCGCGTGACGGAGCCGCGATCGACGTGCGAAACGGTATCGGGTTGAATGCGGAGTCGAGGACGAGCGCATTCACGATCGAATTGCTCGCCGAGTTCTCATAGCCGAAATTTACAAAGAACGACGCACGCTTGCTGATGAGCGGCCCGCCGACCTGAAACTCGAACTCGCGACGCTGATACGGCGGGCGTTCGAGTGCGAACGGGTTTCTGGAATTGAAGCTTTCGTCCTCAAATTCGATCTCGGCCTCGCCGCGAAATTTGTCGGTGCCCGGCTTGGTCAGGATCTCGATGCGGCCAAAACCGAGACTGTCGAATTCGGACGAGAACGGATTTGAATTGATACGGATCTCGCGGATCGTATCGCGGGGCGGCAGCGAACCTCCCGAAAACCCATCGATAAATATCTGTCCGCCGTCGGGCCCGGCACCCGGACCGGCGAGTGCTTGGAGCGCCGCGAGTAACTCTTCCTCGTCATCGGGCAGGGCCTCGATCTCGCGTTCATTGAGTACGATCGCTCCCGCGTTGGCTTCGGGAGCAGTGTCGACAGCGGCCTGATCGGTGACGATCACTTCGGTCGCGAGAGCCTCGACATTCAGCGTGATCGCAACTTGGGCGGGCGTACCCGCCTCGACCACGACATCCGTTTTCTCGAATCTGGCAAAACCAACACCCTCGGCCGTGACCGTGTACATTCCACGCGGTACATTGCGAAACTCGAATTCGCCAGCGTTGTTCGTCTGCGCCGTGCGGCTAAATTCGCCACTGCCTGTAACGACGACAGTCGCTCCGACGATGACCGCTCCGGCGATGTCCTTTACCTGTCCCCGGATCGTCCCGGCCTGCCCCTGAGCCGAGGCGGCAGCGGCAAAAAACAATAAAGCGATAGTCAATAGGGTGATCTTTCTCATTTAGATAATAGACGGCTCTATAACCGACAACTGGGCGCAAAACAGGCCGCGAAAAAATTACTAGTTAGGGTAAGTAGAAAAAGAGTGAGCGAGAGTTGCAAGAAATCGGTGTTAATCCGACGTGGATGAACATCAGGATCTACGATGAATTACTTGACGCAGAGAGGACTGGGCCGAGTCGTGTTGACCGCTGTTCGCCTGATCCTATCAGGCGAGAGCGATGCTTGCTATGATGCCGGCGATGATCGGCAGAACGATAGCGGCCCATCCGAAAAGATGAACACGGGGATTGATGGCGGTCCGGTCGGTTCCTTTCCACAGCGGCGAGACGACGGGACTGTTTGCGTCGAGACCAAGCAGCTTTCCAATTCGCCCGCCGTCGTAACGCATCTCGAGGCTCTGCGAACGGCCGGTTTTGTCGTACTCGTTTACCACGTCGAGGTAAGTTCGGCGATGTTCGAGCAGAGCAGTAATGAATGCGGTCGCGAATAACACTATCCACGGCGACGCGGCTCCGTATCCATAAACCACTAGCATGACATGCGGGATCGCACCGCCGATAAAGCATGGAACGCCGATGAAAAGAATGGTTAGTAAGGTTAAGCTAGAGTCCTTCTTTATAACTCGCGGAAAGGCAACGATCATGATCCCGAGCACGAATGCGCTGATCTCTACCGCCGCATTCTCAACGAAGAAGAGCCAAATGCTTCCCCCGCCGAAAAAATAGACCCCGGTCGCGATCTGTACGGGAACGAGCAGAACCTGTACGAGAGCGATCGGCAGCGACGAGCGCATCGAGTAGCCATTGGCGAGAAAGAGGCAGTACATGACTACTGCCGGAAAACCAAAGATCAGCAGTTGTGTGCCGGCGTCATCCTCCGGAAACATAACGGTTGCGGCGATGACGGCTAAAGTCGGCAGGGAAAGAAGATAGATGAAGTGGATCCACACTAAAATGCGAAACGCGGTCTTCATCCTGCTCGGGCTCAGAAGTTTAGCTTGATGTTATCGTCGTCGGCCGTGACCTCGACGCTTCCGCCGTCGGCCAGCTTGCCGAAGAGGATCTCGTTCGCGAGCGGCTGCTTGATCTTTTCGTGGATGAGGCGTGACATCGGACGGGCGCCGTAGCGGGCGTCAAAGCCGTTCTTGGCGAGCCATTCGCGGGCCTCCTCGGTAAGTTTGACGAGGACGCGTTTTTCGGCGAGCTGGCCGTTGAGTTCCTTGATGAACTTGTCGACGATCAGTTTGATGACATCGATATCGAGTGCCTTAAAGGCGATCCACGCGTCGAGGCGGTTGCGAAACTCGGGGGTGAACGTCCGCTCGATCGCACCTTTCGCACTTCCCTTTGTCTCGGCGGCGTTGCGAAAGCCCATACCACCGGACGAGAGTTCGCGGGCACCGGCGTTTGTCGTCATTATCAGGATGACGTTGCGAAAATCGGCTTTCTTGCCGTTGTTGTCAGTCAGCGTCGCGGTGTCCATCACCTGCAGCAGCAGGTTAAAGAGATTCGGGTGAGCCTTTTCGATCTCGTCGAGCACGAGCACCGCATGCGGCGTGCGCATGACCGCCTCGGTCAGCAGGCCGCCCTGATCAAATCCGACATAGCCCGGCGGAGCGCCGATGAGGCGCGAAACGGTGTGCGGCTCGGCGTATTCGCTCATATCGAAGCGGATGAACTCGACGCCGAGCGTTTCGGCGAGCTGTTTCGAGACCTCAGTTTTCCCGACGCCGGTCGGGCCTGAGAACAGGAACGAACCGACTGGTTTTGCCTCGTGGCCGAGCCCGGCACGCGAGATCTGGATGGCGTCAACGATCGCGTCGATCGCTTCGTTCTGGCCGAAAATGACTTTCTTCAGGTCTTCGCGAAGCGTCTTGAGCCGGGCCTTTTCGTCGGCGACGACCGTCTTCGGCGGGATCTTTGCCATGCGGGCGATGGTATTTTCGACCATCTGGACGGTGACGCGTTTCGGCCGTTTGTTCTCGGGCAAAAGCTTGACCGAAGCACCGACCTCGTCGATCACATCGATCGCCTTGTCGGGCAGGAAGCGGTCATTGATGTATTTGCCGGCGAGCTCCGACGCCGTGCGAAGCGATTCGTTCGGGTACTTGACGCCGTGATGGCGTTCGTAAAATTTCTTGACGCCTTTGAGTATCTGAAACGTCTCGTCGATCGTCGGTTCGTTGATGTCGATGCGTTGAAAACGGCGAGCGAGTGCACGGTCGCGGTCGAGCGCGGCCTTGTATTCGGCGTGCGTAGTCGAACCGATACAGCGGAGTTCCCCCGCGGCCAACGCCGGCTTCAAGATGTTCGAAGCATCCATCGAACCGCCCGAGACCGCTCCCGCACCCACGACGGTGTGGATCTCGTCTATAAAGAGGATCGCGTTCTCCTGCTCTTTAAGCTCGCTGATGATCGCCTTGAAACGCTGTTCAAAATCGCCGCGATAACGCGTTCCGGCAAGTACAGCTCCCATATCGAGGGCGAATATCTTTGCCCCGTGGAGCACCTCGGGCACATCGCCTTCGCTGATCTTGAGCGCGAGACCTTCGGCTAGAGCGGTCTTGCCGACGCCCGGTTCGCCGACGTAGAGCGGATTGTTCTTCTTGCGGCGACAGAGCACCTGGATCGTGCGTTCGATCTCGGCTGAGCGGCCGACGATCGGATCGATCTCACCCGCAGCTGCCTTCGCAACGAGTTCGACCGTAAAGCTCTCGAGCGGATTTCGACGCGGAGCGGCACCGCCGCCTTCGAGTTCGTCGAGTTCGTCGCCAAAGTCGGGGATGTCTTCGTCCTCGATCTTCGAAATGCCGTGTGCCAGATACTGGCGAACGTCGAGCAGCGAGACGTTCTGCTGCAGCAGCAGATAGACTGCGTACGAGCGGTCGTTCTGATAGAGCGAGACGAGAATATTGCCGCCATCGACCGCGGATTGGCCGCTGCCCTCGGCCTGGAGCACGGCGAAATTTATCGTTGATTGAAAGGTCGGAGTCAGTTCCGGAAGCTGATTTGCCGAAACGGGCATCTTTTCGATGACGTTTTCGAAATATTCCGTAAGCGCCCGAGCGAGTTCGTCGAGATCGGCTCCGCAGTGATAAAGCACGTCGCGAGCAGAGCTATCGTCGAGAAGCGCAAAAAGCAGATGCTCGAGCGTGACGTACTCGTGCTTGTGCCGGACCGCCTCATCGACAGCCTTTTCCAGAGTCTCCTCGAGTTCCCGCGTCAGCATCGTTATATTCTAGCAAGTTTTTGATGCCAAAAAACAGAGAGGAATTCGCCGAGCTATTCAGAAAAGCGTACGCCGCGGCGGTCGATGGCTGAAACGTGCATGTCAAAGTCGATGCCCGTCGGCTCAAACGCACTTTGCATCGCGACCGCAACGCGGGTAGCGGCCGATTCGTCTGCGGTCAGCATGAACACGGATGGCCCCGAGCCAGAAATGCCTCCGCCGAGAGCTCCGGCCTCGAGAGCGGCAGCTTTCAGTTCGTCAAATTTCGGAATGAGAGCTTTGCGTACGGGCTCGACGATCGTGTCTTCGAGCGAACGGGCGATGAGATCGTAGTCGCCTTTTCCGAGAGCGGCGACGAGAGAACCGAGATTGCTCCAGTTGCGAATGGCACTGCTGAGCAGAACTTCCTTTGGCAGCATCGCCCGGGCTTCGCTGGTCTTGATCTCGATCTGCGGATGAATGACAGTGGCCCAAAGCGGCGGGGCGTCGATCTCGACCACATCGAGCGGGTCGGTCGAGCGTACGAGCGTAAAGCCGCCGTAGATACACGGGGCGAGATTGTCCGCGTGACGCGAACCTGAGGCGAGCTGTTCACCGGCCATTGCGAGTTCGACGAGTTCTAGCTTTGAGAATCGGTCGCCGATCAAACGGTTTGCGGCGACGACCGCACCGCACGCACTCGCGGCCGACGAACCGATGCCGCTGCCGGGGCGAATGCCCTTCGTTATCGTCATCTCAAAACCGTGTTCGAGACCGGCTGCGTCTACCAAGGCTTGAAGAGCCACACCGGCGACATTCTGCGTCGGATCGGTCGGCAGGCCGAGGTCATCACCATTGATGATGCGTATCCCGGGCTCGTCCGCTACGCGCAGAGTCATCTCGTCGCCCGGTGCGCTCAGCGCAAACCCGAGGCAATCAAAACCGCATACAACATTGGCCACGGTCGCCGGGGCAAAGACCGTCACAGACTCCATACTTCTAAAACCCACGCTCAAGTATTATCATTAAATTTTGCTTATGCTGGCGGCGAAAAAGATAACGTGAATTTAGACCGTTCGCTCGCCGGCAGGAAAGGAAAGATCGGCTTATCGATGCACTACTTTAGCACAAACAGGGTCTCGCCTCATGCGACGTTCAGCGAAGCGGTCCTCAAGGGCCAGCCGGACGACCGCGGGCTGTATTTCCCGTCCGAGATACCGCAATTGCCCGTCGGGTTTATCGACTCGATGGACGGGATGTCAAACGCCGATATCGCCTTCGTCGTGATCAGGCCGTACGTCGCGGGCGAGATCGATGACGAGTCGCTTTTCGAGATCTGCCGCGAGACGGTCGATTTTGATTTTCCACTCGTCCCCGTTTCAGATCGTATCTCGACACTCGAGCTTTTTCACGGGCCGACGCTGGCATTCAAGGATGTCGGTGCTCGGTTCATGAGCCGATGCCTCGGTCGTTTGTCGGCTGGCAATGGGCAGAAGACGATCGTGATCGTGGCTACTTCTGGCGATACGGGCGGCGCGGTCGCGGCTGGATTTCATGGGGTCGAAGATGTCGAGGTCGTTATCCTTTTTCCCAAAGGCAAGGTCAGCGAAGTGCAGGAATTGCAATTGACGACACTCGGTGGAAATGTAACTACATTGGAATTACACGGCACTTTTGACGATTGTCAGGCGATCGCAAAACGAGCTCTCGCCGACGTCGATCTGACGTCGCGTGTGCACCTGACCTCGGCCAACTCGATCAATATCGCACGCTGGCTGCCGCAGCAGTTCTACTATTTCTTTGCGATGAAGCAGTGGGACGGCCCGCCGCCGATAATTAGCGTTCCGAGCGGGAATTTTGGCAATCTCGCCTCGGGCGTGTTGGCGTGGGGGTCGGGTCTTCCGGTCGAGCGTTTTATCGCGGCATGTAACGCAAACGACGTCGTCCCGCGATTTCTTCGGTCCGGAGATTATGAACCGCTTCCGTCAGTCGCGACGATGTCCAACGCGATGGATGTTGGCAGCCCGAGTAATTTTGTAAGGATCGCCGAGATATTTGGCGGCGAGATTGAAGACATGCGCAACATGCTCTCGGCCGTCAGCGTCAATGACGAAACGACCGCCGACACGATGCGCGATGTCTATCACGACGACGGCTACATACTCGACCCGCACGGCGCGGTCGGCTATCGGGCACTGGCAGATCATCTTGCGACCGGAGCCGACGCACGCGGATTCTTTCTCGAGACAGCGCATCCGGTAAAATTTGACAGCGTCCGCGACACGCTCGGCACGCAGGGCAAGGTGCCAGCGTCGGTAAACGAGTTGTTCACACGTCCTAAACACAGCATCGAGGTCGACAACGATTACGAACAGGTAAAAGAAGTCGTAATTAGCAGGATATGAAGGTAATGAAATTCGGCGGCTCGTCAGTCGGGTCGGCCGAGAGGATCGAAAGCGTAATTGAGATCGTCCGCGACGCGTTGAAGTCGGGACCGTGTGCCGTCGTCCTGTCGGCGATGCAGGGCACGACCGATCAGCTCATCGAAGCCGGGCGGACGGCCGAACGCGGTGACGATGGATACATCGAAATTCTCAGCAACATTGCCGAAAAGCATGCGATCGCGATCGAAAGGCTTTTCGATGGCGACGATGCAGCGATCCGCGATTTTGTAGAAACGACGATTGGCGAACTCGAGAACCTGTGCGAAGGCGTCCGGCTCGTTCGCGAGCTTTCGCCGAGGACGCTCGACCGGATCCTGAGCTTTGGTGAGATCGTGTCGACCCGCATCGTCTCGGCAAGGCTTGCCGCCGACGGTGTCGACAACGAATGGGTCGACAGCCGAAAGCTGATCAAGACGACTTCGAATCACGGCTTTGCCGCTGTCGATTTTGCTGAGACGAACGCACTCATTCGAGAGCAATTCGATAACTCAAAGCACGACCTGCACATCTTTCCCGGATTTATCGGCTCGGACGCTAACGGAACGACGACGACGCTCGGCCGCGGCGGTTCGGACTACACGGGCGCGATCATCGCAGCAGCGATCGACGCCGAAATGCTTGAGATCTGGACCGACGTTTCAGGAATGATGACAGCCGATCCGCGTTTTGTCCGCAACGTGCGACAGATCCCGCGGATCACTTATCGCGAGGCGATGGAGCTGTCGCACTTCGGCGCCAAGGTCATCTATCCTCCGACGATCCAGCCCGTGATGGTTAAGGGCATTCCGCTGCTGATCAAGAACACGTTTGCACCGAATGACGCCGGAACGCTGGTCGAGGCCGAATCACAGGCCGAGACCGACATAATTCGAGGTATCACGAGCATCGATAAGATCTCGGTCGTCAGCCTCGAAGGCAGCGGCATGATCGGCATTCCGGGCTTTTCGAAGAGGCTCTTTGACGCGCTTTCGCGGGCCGAGATCAACGTTATTCTGATCACGCAGGCTTCGTCGGAACACTCGATCTGTGTCGCGGTCGAGGAGCGTTCGGCCGAAATGGCAAAGCGCGTTGTCGATCGCGAATTCGAATACGAGATCAATGCCGGCCGCATCGATCCGCTCAAGGTCGAGAATGGCTTTTCGATCCTTGCCCTCGTCGGCGACAACATGAAGGCGCACACCGGCGTCTCGGGCCGGATGTTTACCACTCTCGGCCAGAACGGCATCAATATTCACGCGATCGCACAAGGCTCAAGCGAACGCAATATCTCAGCGATCATCGCGTCAAAGGACGTTCGCAAGGCTGTGAATACGCTGCACGAAGCATTTTTCTCAGACGGAAAGAAGCAGATCAACGTCTACGTTGCCGGTGTCGGAACGGTCGGTTCGCGGCTGCTCGATCAGCTTCGAAGCCAGGCGGAACATCTCGCGGACGAGCTGAATCTGAACGTTCGCGTGGTCGGTGTCGCTAACAGCAGAAGCGCGCTGCTTGATGCCGAAGGCGTTGATCTCGAAGGCTATCGCGATGCGATCGCCACGGCTGCGTCGACGACGGTGGCGGAGTTTACCGATACGATCCTCGGCGAGAATCTTCGCAATTCGATCTTTGTCGACGTGACCGCGAGCCCTGAGGTCGTCGATTGCTATCCGAAGCTGCTCGAGAAAAGCGTTTCTGTCATAGCGTGTAACAAGATCGCGGCTTCGGCGGAATTTGAACGGTATGCGATGTTCAAATCGCTCGCCCGCGAATTTGGCACAAACTTCTTTTTCGAGACAAATGTCGGCGCCGGACTGCCGATCATACACACGCTCAACGACCTTGTTCGCAGCGGCGACCGAGTCGATCGGATCGAAGGTGTCCTGTCGGGCACGCTCAATTTCGTTTTCAATAACTACGACGGGTCGCGTACGTTTGCCGAAGTCGTTCGCCTGGCTCAGGACGAAGGCTACACCGAGCCCGATCCACGGCTCGACCTGAGCGGCACTGACGTCGCCCGCAAGATCCTGATCCTGGCCCGGGAATCCGGCATTCGGATCGAAATGGATGATATTCAGAACAACGGCTTCCTGCCGGAATCATGCCTCGCCGGAAGTGTCGACGATTTTTATGTCGAGCTAGGAAAGCACGAGGGGCACTTCCGCTCGTTGCTCGACGATGCCCGTGAGAAAGGATTGATCCTGAAATACATCGCGTCGTTCAACGACGGACAGGCGTCAGTCGGCCTGCAGGCGATCGGGCCGGAACACAACTTCGCAAATCTCTCGGGCAAGGACAATGCGGTCCTCTTCTACACCAAGCGTTATTCCGAACAGCCGCTCGTGATCAAAGGAGCAGGTGCCGGAGCTGATGTTACGGCAGCCGGTGTATTCGCAGATATTGTGCGCGCCGCCCGCGGTTAACATCGTTTTTCGAAATAAGTGAAAACTGGTAACTTGTAGCTGATAATCCAACTATCAGCTACAGTTCTAGCTTTCTGCTTTCGGAGATATAAATGAAGCTCTTTTCCGCCTTCCTTTCGTTCGCGCTATTTTTCTCCTTTATTCAGCCTGCGTATGCGCAAAGTAATTACGTTCCGCCTGCGGGTTCGTGGGAGCGCCGCACGCCCGAACAGGCAAAGTTCGACCCAGTAAAGTTGAAAGAGGCGATCGACTTTGCCCTGACGAGCGAAGCGCGTGCTCCGCGAAGCCAGGAATTGATGCTGACGCAGTCGTTTGGGCAGGCACCGTACGGCGAGATCGTCGGGCCGGTTAAGGATCGCGGCCCGATCACGGGAGTGATCATACGCGGCGGTTATATTGTCGCTGAGTTTGGCGAGCCGTCACGTGTCGACATGTCCCACAGCGTGACGAAGAGCTTCCTGTCGACGACCGTCGGGCTCGCGTTCGATCGAAAGCTGATCCGCAGCTTGCAGGACAAGGCCGTCGACTATGCCGCGCCGACAGAGCCGTATTTCCCCGGACGCAGGTACGATGATGCCGATAACTTTCAGCGGTCGAGGCTGCTCGATCTCTTCGCTACCGAGCACAATCGCAAGATCACCTGGGAACATTTACTTCGGCAAACGAGCGACTGGGAAGGAACACTCTGGGGCAAGCCAGACTGGGCTGATAGGCCGGATCGCGATTCGAGCAAATGGCTTGGCCGCGTCCGCGGCGAACCCGGAACCGTTTATGAATACAACGATGTGCGCGTGAATGCGCTCGCCCTCGCGACTCTAAACGTATGGCGTCGTCCACTGCCGGATGTCATGAAAGAACTCGTTATGGACGAGATAGGAGCGTCGAACACGTGGCGTTGGTACGGCTACGAAAACAGCTACATCGTCATCGATGGGAAGATAATTCAGTCGGTCAGCGGAGGCGGGCATTGGGGCGGCGGTCTGTTTATAAACGCCTACGATATGGCGAGGTTTGGGTTGATGACCCAACGCGGCGGCAAGTGGGGAAATAAACAGCTTCTATCACAGGAATTCGTTCGTCAGGCAAGGACCCCGACCGGTCCGCAGCCGACCTACGGCTTTATGAACTGGTTTCTCAATACGGACAAAAAGTACTACACCAACGCCCCAGCCACGGCGTTCGTTCATATCGGAAATGGAACGAACATGATCTACTGCGACCCGGAAAACGACCTTGTCGTGGTCGTTCGATGGATCGAGGGAAACCGGATAAACGAGTTTTTAGGGAAGCTTCTGGTTAGCCTTCAGAAATGAGTCTTTTCTTAAAGCCCTGCAGCATTTTCTTGACCTCTATGATCTCATTCGCGTATGCGTCGTAGGCTTCCTTGCCGATAAATCCGAGATCGCTTGCGACCAGAGCGTAATATTCGAGCTTTGCATCGATAGCGACAGCAGCCGAAATACAAGTAGCGAATTCGCCGTCGGAAGGCTTGGCTGATCCCTCAGCGACAAACCCGGCACTATCGACAGCCGCCTTACGCATGGAATGGCGTAAGCCGAAGACTTCATCGCGTGGGAACTCCGCAGTAATTCGATATGTCCATAGAACCAACTCGTGCGACCGCTGCCAAACCTTCAGATTTCTGAAATCCCGCATAATAGAACAATAGCCGTTAGCTCACAGCTATTTAGCTATTAGCTAACGGCTAGAATTATCTATCGACATTATTCTTAATCCAAGTATCCAAACTTACCCTGCCGATAATCATCGACGGCTTGGGCGATCTCGTGGCTGTAGTTCATCAGAAACGGGCCGTATTGTGCGATCGGTTCGTTGAGCGGTTCGCCGCTCATGAGCAGGAAAACGCCGTCTTCGAGTGCCTCGACCGTCAGGGTTTTGCCTTCGCGTTCGAATAGGGCGAGGCTGTTGTGCGGCAGCGTTTCGTTTTCATTGAGCCTTGCGGAACCTTCGATCGCGAGTAGTGCCGTTGTATAGCCTTCGGGGTATGAAAGATCGACCTTTTCGCCCGCTTTCATCTTCAGGTTATAGAGATGAACCGGCGTGAACGTCATAGCCGGGCCTTTTACTCCGGCGAATTCGCCGGCGATTATCTCGACAAAACCGCCGTTTTCGAGCTCGACGCGACCCATCTCGGCGTTGGTGATCGCCTGATAGTTCGGCGTGGTCATCTTGTCCTTGGCCGGCAGGTTGACCCACAGCTGGACCATCTGGAATGGGCCGCCTTCGCGGTTCGATTCCTGTTCGTGAAACTCCTTGTGCAGAAGCCCGCTGCCCGCGGTCATCCACTGCACGTCGCCTTCGCCGATGATGCCGCCGCCGCCACGGCTGTCGTGATGCTCGACCTTGCCCTTGTACGCGATCGTCACCGTTTCAAAACCACGGTGCGGATGAGCACCGACGCCGAACGGTTCTTCCCGCGGCGGAAAATCGGTCAGAGCGTTGTAATCAAGTAAGAAGAACGGACTCATCCGCTCACCCGTCAGCGGCCCGTGCGGGAAAAACCCGTGTACATTAAACCCATCACCGACCCAATGCCGGGGCGGCGGTGCGACGATCCTTTCGACCTTTTTAACTGAAGTTGCCATTTTCGCTTTCATCTTAACTACTCCTCACAGCATCTCGCTGATCTATATAGTGAGTCTACATTCACTCGAACGATCGCACATCCGCTGTTGAGGTGAGCGGCAAGTAATACTTTCGGGTGAGCTACCGTTTCCTCGCGACCATCAGTCCGTCGCGAACCGGGAGCAGGATAGTCTCAACACGATCGTCGGCTAGGATCTTTTCACTGTAGTCGTAAAGAGCCTGTGTGTTTTCGTCTTTGGCGGCGTCGAGCACTTTCCCGCCCCATAGGACGTTGTCGGCGATGATAAATCCGCCGCTCGGAACGCGGTCGATGACGAGGTCGAAGTAGTTGGAATAGTGGGGCTTATCGGCGTCGATGAAGACAAGATCAAGGGTTTCGGTCAGGTTTGGGATGATGTCGGTCGCAAAGCCGAGAATGAACTCGATGCGATCGGCGTACTCGCTTTTTTCGACAAACGAACGCGCGACGCGGTTAGTGTCCTCCTGTATGTCTAAAGTAATTACCTTGCCGCCATCGGCCAGGCCCTCGGCGAGACATAGTGCCGAATAGCCGAGGTATGTCCCGATCTCGAGCACGACCTTTGGCTTGATCATGTGCGAGAACATCGAGAGCAGGCGACCCTGGACAAAGCCTGAGAGCATCGCTTTGTCTTCAAAATGTACGTAGCAGTGTTCGCGAAGCTCGCGCAGCACCGGGCTCTCGTCCGAGGTAAACCTTTCAGCGTATTCTATCCATGCAGCGTCCATAATTTATGTCCTGATCCGTCAGTCCTTCGCGTCTATACAGGTGACACGATATGCAGATACGACAATTCCAAGTTAGCGATATCGAGGCGGTAGTTCAACTTTCGCTGCGTGCGTGGGCACCGGTCTTCGCGTCGATCAGGGTTGCGATGCACCCCGAACTCTACGAACGGTCGTATCCGGACGGCTGGGAGGCGAGCCAGCGGCAATGCGTCGAGGATGCGTGCCGCGAGACCGACGGGTGGACGGCAGTCGACGGTGGCGAGATCTTGGGCTATGTGGCAATCAAGACCGATGCCGAGTCAAAGGTCGGCGAGATCTACCTGATAGCGGTCGATCCGGCCGCGCAAGGCCGCGGTATCGCGTCGCAACTTACCGAATTTGCAGTCGACAGAATGAAAGAAGCAGGGATGGAGGTCGCTATGGTCGAGACCGGAGCCGATCCGGGACACGAAGCCGCTCGAAAGACCTACGAAAAGGCCGGATTTCATGGCTGGGCGGCCGTGAAATATTTCAAGTATTTCTAAAGATCGACGCGGACAAGCCCACGCCTGATCGCGGTCGTCGCGGCGGACGTCCTGTCCGAAACGCCGATCTTGCCAAAGATGTTCTGATTGTGCGTCTTGACCGTATTTTCCGAGATGTCGAGAGCGAAGGCGATCTCTTTGTTCGACATACCGCCGACGATCATTCTTAGGACGTTGGATTCGGTGGCGGTCAGCTCTTCTTCGCCGATGTGTTCGCTCAGGATCTGGGCGATCTCGTCGGGAATGTATTTGCGTCCGGCCGCGACGGTGCGGATCGCGGTCAGCAGATCTTCGGGCGTTACATCTTTGCAAATGTAACCCGCAGCACCTTTCTTAAGAGCTTTAGTTATTTCAGCATCGCCGGCGTGCTCGGCGAGGACGATGATGCGAGCCTTCGGATCTGCGGCAAAATAGCGCTCAAGGTCGTCGATCGAACAGGAGTCCGGGAATCGGAGACCGAGGAGCGTGACGTCTGGCCGAAGTTCGAGAAAGCGGGAAAAGCCGTCCGAGGCGTTGTCGGCTTCGCCGGCGAGTGCGATGTCGTAACTGTTGGATATAACGGCCGCGATGCCCAACCGCGTCAACGGTTGATGCTCGACCAGTAGGATTCGTATAGGACTGGCCATAAGACCGACTGGACCGCAAGCGTCTCGCTTGCAAGCCCGCTATGGTTCTTCGACGTTGCAAAGTAGCTGACCAGATGCAAGCGGGACGCTTGCGGTCCAGTCGCTCCGCCTAGCGAGACGCCAGCCCGGCGGCAAACTCGACCAGCGGTTTGATCAGATCGGTATCGTAATTCGTCTTGACGTTCTGCATCACGGCGGTCATGCGTTCGAGGCCCATTCCGGTGTCGACGGACGGCGCGGGCAGCGGCGTCAGCGTGAAGGTGCCGTCGTCATTCTGCGTGCGGTTGTACTGCATGAAGACGAGGTTCCAGATCTCCATCGTCGTATCGCCCGGACCGTTTACCCAGTGGGGCGAATTCTTTTCCGGGTCACGCGGATCGTCGCCCATGTAGTAATGGATCTCGGAACACGGTCCACACGGCCCAGTGTCGCCCATCTGCCAGAAATTGTCTTTGCGGCCAAAGCCGAGCACGCGTTCGGGCGGAGCGCCGACGTCGATCCAGAGCTGGCGAGCTTCGTCGTCAGGTCCGACCTCGGCGTCGCCCTCGAAGACCGAGAACCACAGCCGCTCGGGATCGAGCCCAAACTCGTTCACGAGCAAGTCCCAGGCGTACGTGATGGCTTCCTTTTTGAAGTAGTCGCCGAACGAAAAATTGCCCAGCATCTCGAAAAACGTATGATGCCTGGCGGTCTTGCCAACCTCGTCGAGGTCGTTGTGTTTGCCGCCTGCCCGAATGCATTTTTGCGAGGTTGCCGCTCGTTTGTAGTCGCGTTTCTCGACGCCGAGAAACACGTCCTTGAACTGATTCATCCCGGCGTTTGTAAAAAGCAGCGTCGGGTCGTTCGCCGGCAACAGCGGCGAAGAGTGGATGATCTTGTGATCGTGGCTCTCGAAATAGTCGAGAAATTTGGCTCTGATCTCGTCTCCGGTCATTCCAATAGTTTCCAGTTTCTGGTTTGAGGTTTCAAGTTTAACCGAGAAACGACTGAGGAAAAACTATTTTGCGGGTTTGAACTTCAGCGACACAGAATTAATGCAGTAACGAAGTCCCGTCGGCTGCGGGCCGTCGTCAAAAACATGTCCAAGGTGGCCCCCGCAGCGTGCGCATTCGACTTCGGTCCGCACCTCCTCGGGAATCGAGCGATCGATCTTTTCGGCGACGTTCTTTTTGAATGCGGGCTTATAGAAACTCGGCCAGCCGGTCTCGCTGTTGTACTTATGCGCTGAGGAAAACAGCACGAGCCCGCACGCCGAGCAGTGATACGTACCCTTCTTTTTGTTGTTCAGCAGCGAGCCGGTATAGGGCTTTTCGGTGCCGTCCTTGCGCAGGATGTAAAACTCATCGGCGGTGAGCATCTTTTTCCACTCTGCGTCGGTGCGCATGAGCGGGATGCCGTCGTATTCGCCATCGATGAAAGTCACCGTGACCGGCGTAGGTACAGGAACAGCTGTGACCGCGGCCGGAGCCGCTATGTTAGACCCGGCGAACAGTGCCGCGAAGATCGAAATTAGGATCGCGAATATCATAGAAGCCTCGCTGCTAAAGAAAAAAAGTTCCCGGCAGCATCATATGTCAGAAGGCTGCCCGGGAACGAATAACTAGAGGATCAAAGAGTCAGTGGAGGTGTGTTGGGGCCGCCCGATGGCCTTGGGACTTCCCTTTCCGAAATGCCTTCGTACCCCTCCAGAAACGCCGGCTTGTCGGAAACCTTGACCGTTTTGCCCACGGCCATCGGACGAAACTAAGTTAACTATTTCGGCAGAACGACCGAATCGATCACGTGGATGACGCCGTTTGATTGCTTAACGTCAGCGATGGTGACCGTCGATTTACCGCCCTTTTCATCTTTGAGAACGACCGAGCTGCCATCGAGCATAGCCCAGAGCTTGCCGCCCGAGACGGTGGTGAACTCAGCTTTGCCGTTGCCCTTCTTAATCGCCTCAACAACGTCCTTCGCGTAAAACTTACCCGCGACGACGTGATAGGTGAGCACCTTGGTCAGCGTGCCCTTGTTTTCGGGCTTGAGCAGCGTCTCGACCGTGCCTGCGGGCAGCTTTTCAAACGCGCTGTTTACCGGGGCAAAGACCGTGAACGGTCCCGGGCTCGCGAGCGTGTCGACCAGGCCGGCAGCCTTGACCGCCGCTACGAGCGTAGTATGATCGGCCGAGTTGACGGCGTTCTCAACGATGTTCTTTGTCTTGTACATCGCGGCTCCGCCGACCATCGGATTGTCCGACTTCTTATCCATGGCCATCTGGGCCGAGACGGCCGTCGAACCGAATGCGAAGCCCAGCGTCAGTACGAAAAATGCAAAAAGTGATTTCATGTCAGTAGATCTCCCCTTGAGAATAAAAATTGAACGTCAGTAACTAAAGGATCTTGTTTCCTTGTGCCATGTGATTCGAGTTTTGTTGGGGATCGGATTCAGGAAGTTTGAAAATTAGCGCGCGTCAGCCGTCGTGATCCGTGCTATCGAGCCGTACGATCTCGCGCAGTTTGTCGCGGATCAGGCCGAAATCGAAGCCGTGGCGAACGAGGTGATCGTGTAGGCGTTTGGTGTCTTCACGTGTTTGCGGAATGCCGCGAACGCGGAGCCGGCGTTCGATAGCTTCGTCGATGAGAGTGGATTCAGGGCGAGCTTCGTAGGCTTCGTCGACGGCGGTCTCGATCACAGAACGGTCGAGCTTTCGCATCGACATAGTTTGTTCGAGGCGGCGGCGGCCCTGCGGCTTTTGGCGGAGTTTGGCTGCGGCAACGTCGCGGGCGTATTGCTCGTCGTCGAGGTATTTATAGCCTTTGAGTTTTTCGAGTACGGCGTCGACGATCGCGGTGTCGGTCCAGGGTTTTTCGAGCAGGCGAGTGCGGAGTTCGGCGACGCTGCGGGGTTTTGCGGCGAGCATTTTAACTGCACGGTTCATTGTGCGCTCCCGTGAACGCTCGCGGTCGGTGACGCTGCGTTCGTCGTCGGAGATCTGTTTTACGCGCCGTCGCATCGAGTATGAGTCTGTTCCAGACTCGCGGCCAAGTCCAGACTTCTACTCCAGTTAGCCGAACTCGCGTTCGCCGTTTAGACTTTTATTTAAATGGACGGAATTCTCGTCATCGACAAACCGGCCGGGATCACTTCGCACGATGTGGTGAACCGCGCAAGGCGCGTGCTCGGCACGAAGAAGGTCGGGCATACGGGCACTCTCGACCCTTTCGCGACTGGCGTGCTCGTGCTCGTCGTTGGCAGGGCGACGCGGCTCGCGCAGTTTCTCGACAAAGATGCCAAGTCGTACGAAGCAACGATGCGATTCGGATCCGAGACCGACACCGGCGACAACACGGGCGAGGCGACGAACGTGTCAGAACTGTCGCCGGAGGATCTCGCAGAAAAATTGAATGCCGTCGATTGGACGGCGATTCTCGATCGTTTCCGCGGCGAGATCGAGCTGACGCCGCCGATGTATTCGGCAAAGAAGGTCGCGGGGAAAAAGCTCTACGAACTTGCACGCGAGGGAAAAGAGATCGAGCGAAAACCGATCCGCGTGACGATCGGATCGCTCGACATCATCGCGCCGCCCGCGGATGGCTCGATGCGGATCTCGGTCACATGTTCGGCCGGGACTTACGTTCGCACGCTCGCCGAAGACATCGGGCGTTCTATCGGTGTCCCGGCTCATCTCACTCAGCTTCGGCGAACGGCTGCGGGAAGATTTACGCTGGGCGACGCCGTAAGTTTGGAGGCTCTGGCCGAAGCGGCCGATCCGGAAAGACATCGGCTTGCGGCAGAGACCGCTGTCGAGCATCTACAACAATTTATCCTGGACACAGATCGGGTCGATAAAACGCGCAGCGGGCTCTCGACGAGAGTCCGCGAAGCCCCATTTACCGACGGCCAGTCCCTGCGAATGCTCTCGCCCGACGGCGAGCTGATCGCCATCGGCGAGTTCCGAGCAGCAGAAAACGACGTGAAGCCAAAACTCGTTTTGGTGTAGTATCGATCTAGCCTATGAACAAGAAAAACGTGGCATTGGCGGCTGGAGCGGCACTCGGGGCGGCGGTGCTCGTGAAGCTGCTTTCGCGTGCCGACACCGTGCGTTGGGATGATGTTTCGGAGTATGTGCCGCACGCCGACCGTTCGGATTTTGTCAGCGTCGACGGCACGCGGATCCATTTTCAGGAATTTGGCGACCGCACCGCACCGCCGATCATCCTGATCCACGGCTACACAGCGTCGGTTTACGTCTGGCAAACTCTGGCTCCGCTGCTCGCCGAAGCGGGAATGCACGTGATCGCGCTCGACCTGATCGGTTTTGGTTATTCGGCAAAGCCGGCGTGGTTTGACTATACGATCCAGTCGCAGGCTCGGATGGTCTCGCGGTTTATGGACCGCCTTGGTATCGGTCGTGCGACGGCCGTGGGCAGCTCGTACGGCGGAGCGGTCGCCGCGACGCTGACGCTCGACCAGCCGGACCGCGTCGAAAAGCTCGTGCTGATCGACGCCGTGATCAACGACGATCTCAAGTCGCATCCGATACTAAAACTCGTCTCGTATCGAGGCGTGGGCGAGGTGCTGACGCCGTTCCTTTCCGATTCGAAAGCCCTTTTGCGTTACCGTATGCACGGCACGATCGCCAAGGCCAATCATCATCTGATCTCGCAGGAGCGGATCGACAACGTGCGGCGTCCGCTATATGCCGCCGACGCGCACCGCAGCCTTCTTGCGACCTCGCGCAACTGGTCGGCCGAGCACGTCACCCGCGACGCTCACCTGATCACCCAGCCGACGCTTATCATTTGGGGCGAAGATGACACGGTCATCCCGGTCAAAGACGGCTACACGCTGCATCGACAAATGCTGAATTCACGCTTTGTAATACTTCGCGACTGCGGCCACGTGCCCCAGGAAGAAAAGAGCGATATCGTCTCGGACCTGATATCGGAATTCGTCCGCAGCCAGAAAGGCCGCATCGATGCGCGGGAAGGCGATGACGTGCGCCTGGAGATCTGAGAGAATGAAGTGGCGCCTGTTGGGAGCGTTGGTTGGGCTTGGCTATGCTGCGTTCAGCGGGTTCCTTGCTTTAGCATCCACCGGCGGTGGTCACGGCACGATGATGTTTCTGATGGTTTTCGCCGTTCCTAACCTATGCGGCCTATACTATCCAATGATGGGCTGGATGGCGGTCGGTTTAGACTCGCCGCGAAAAAGAATGATATTCGGATCGCTGCTCGCGGTTAATGTCATTATCTCGACGTTTATTTTCGTATCGGGATTTTGGGAAGACCCGTACGCGGCGCGAGTTTGGAGATCCAACCCGCAGGAGGTCATATTGTTCACCGCGTCATTCGCGATACCATCGGTCCTTTTTGCTGGCATTTTGCTCAATTCGATCATGCGTCGACCTTAAGCTCTTTGGACTCTGTCGCTGAAGGCGACAAAGATAATAGCCTAGGGTGCAGCGAGGCTTTGCGAGCGAAACCCTAGGTAAGAGATCGGATGTGAATTCCGACGCTGAAGGCGTCGAACGATTGCTGTTAAGGTTGCTCGCCTTCAGCGAGCGTAGACTCTCTCGTACGTTACCTGGGGTTCCGCAAAGCCTTCACCCCCAGGCTATTATCTTCGTCGCTTTCAGCGACGGAACTTTGTTGTGACTTCAAACTCATTTCTATACGGCAAAGGCATTTTTACCACTATCGCGATAGACGATGGTTTGCCGGTGCTTTGGGACAAGCATCGGAAAAGGCTTCGATCGAATGCCGAAGCGATCGGGCTCGATCGGACAAGCTTTGAATCAGAGACTGTGCTCGCGGAGCTCCTACGAGAGATAGAACAAAGCGATCTAAAAAACGCCAAGGCCCGGATCACGCTTTTTGACCAGCGAAGCTCAGAGATCTGGCCGGGCGAGGAACCGGCTGACGCGCCTACTGGTATCAGCATCATCGTGAGTGAGCGGCGGCCTCTGGCGGATGAGTTTCGGCTTACGGTTTCAGAATATCCGGTAAATTCGCGTTCGCCGCTCGCGGGCCTCAAGACCTGCAACTATCTCGAACCGATCTTGTCGCTCGAAGAGGCAAAAAATCGCGGCTTTCACGAAGCCATCCGGCTAAACGAACGCGGGCACGTGACGAGCGCGTGTATGGCGAATGTTTTATGGGAAAAGGACGGCGAGCTTTTCACGCCGGCGCTGTCGACCGGCTGCTTGGCGGGTACGACACGGGAGCACGTCCTCGAAAACACCGGATGCCGCGAGGTTGAGGCCGATATCGCCGAGATCGAGGCGGCCGAAGCAATATTTCTCACTTCAGCGGGACTCGGAATCGTTCGAGTGCACGAATTTGACGGGCGAAAGCTCTTCGGTGGAACACACCCGATACGATCGCTCTGGCCGCCGTCTTAACTATTCACTATCCACTTAGCGACTATTCACTGAATAAGAGGGAATACGACCTATTCAGTGGATAGTCGTAAGTGGGTAGTGACAAGTTGAAAACACGAAAAGGCACGAAACCAATGCGTTTCGTGCTTCTTTTGTGGCCTTTCGCGGTTATTTTTGATTAGCCTGCGGTTTCGAAGAGGGCGAGGATCTGCTTACCTTCGTTTGAACGAGGGTCGATCGTGCGAAGGTGCTTCTGACCCTGCATTTCCCAAATGGCGGTAACATCACCGTCCTTCTCGACCGCCTGATACGACACTTCTTCCTCGTTCGAGGCCTCGGTCGCGGGCTGTACTGCTTCTTCTGACATCAAAAAAACGTGGTTCTCCTAGCGAGTTTGTTTCTATACGATCAATGAATAGAAGGAGAATTCTTGCACAAGCCCGCGGTTTTGTCGAGCGATGATCGCTATTTGACGCGCTTCGGCGCGAGTTCATAGAACCAGAAGTCGTTGTTCGGCTGATCGATCTTCATCTCGTCGACCTTGCCGCTGCCGTCGAGCGTGAACGTCACGAAGCCTCGCGGGAAGTTGTACGCGACGCTCGGCCGCCACTTTATCTGGAACGTGTTGTAGTGCCAGTGCTCGAGATCGGCGACGAAATTCGGCGACGGAAGGAATCGCATCACGAGCTTGCCGTTCTCTTCACGAACGGTGATATCGCCGTAAAGCTTGTCGGTGTAAGTGCCGGCATAGCCGGTAAGCGCGAGTGATGGCGATGTGCCTTTTACGCGTTCCGCGTCCGCTTTGGCGATCGCTTCATCGGCGGCTTTATTTCGGGTGGCCATCTGATCCACGGCCTCGGCATTCCAATCGCGTTTCGGCGCGTCGACGAGCACGTCGCGTATCTTGCTCATCATCACTGCGAACGACGGTGATTCGCTGTTGCTGAGCACTACGAAACCTACGTTCTTTTCAGGGATAAGCACCGTGTAAGAGAGCATTCCGTCCAGGCCGCCGCTGTGATTGATGACCTTGACACCATGGTAATCGTAAACGAACCATCCGCTCGCCACGCCCGAGAAATGCCGCGTCGGATTGCCGCGAAAAGCCGCCTGCGAGATCTGCTGAGCGAGATACGGCTGGTGCAGGTTCCAGGCTTGAGCTTCGCTAATGATCTGCTTGCCGTTGAATTTGCCGCCGGCAAGCTGTAGTCGGACCCAGTTCGACAGGTCGTTAACGGACGAATTCAATGCTGCCGCCGCAGAGGAGCCGTCGACGGTGCCGCGATGGAGCTTGCGGAGCGTACCACCGGATTCGTTGTGCGGCCACGCGGCGTTATTCGGCAGATTGTTGACGCTGCACGAGGTGCGGTTCATGCCGAGCGGCGTCAGGATGCGTTCACGAACGAAGGCACACCACGTCTTGCCCGAGACCTTGGCAACGACCTCGCCCGCGGCGATGAACATCAGATTCTGATAGCCGTAGCGTGTGCGAAAGCTCGAGACAGGTTTGAGGTGTTTAACGCGTTCGAGGATCTGAGCGGACGTATACGTCGTCTCGTACCAAAGCAGATCGCCGCTGAATGTGTCGAGCCCGACGCGGTGTGTGACCAGATCGCGGATCGTCAATTCGCTCGTCACCCACGGATCGTACATTTCGAAATCGGGAAGATACTTGGTGACCTTGTCATCCCATGCGAGCTTCTTCTCGTCGACGAGGATCGCGAGAGCTGCGGTGGTGAATGCCTTTGAGTTCGACGCAATAGCAAAGACCGTGTCCGGATCGACTTTGTCGGACTTACCGAGTTCGCGGATGCCGTAGCCCTTTGCCGAGACTACCTTGTCGTCCTTGACGATGGCTATGGCCATTCCGGCGCCCGACTTTCCGGCCCATGTGGCGGTAACGGTATTTGCGTATTCATCGATCTCTCGGAGCTTTTCGTCGAGCGACGCCTGAGCCGAGACGAATGCTGAAAAAACGAGGACAATGACGAGTAAACGTAGCGAAAATTTCATGGTGTTTGGATGCATTTATACCGAGTGGAATGCCCTTATTTTAGCGCACACACGTTATACGCACACGCGAGTATTTCTTTTCAAACCTGTACGATTTAGATATCCTTCCAATGCAGATGACACCCGAGATCGTGATCACTCTCCTCCTGCTCGTGGCGGCTGTCGGGCTCTTTGCGCTCGAACGGCTCCCGGTCGACATCATCGGCATCTTGCTGGTGATGGCACTGGTGATGTCGGGCGTCCTGACCGTTCAAGAAGGCCTGGCAGGCTTTGGAAATGACATTATCGTTACGATCGGAGGGCTTTTCATCCTCGTCGGCGGGTTGATCAAAACGGGCATTGTCGATCAGATCGGCCATCGGCTGCACAAGGTCGCAGGAAGTAACGAATTCATTCTGATCGCCCTCATCATGGGCGGCGCCGCCATATCTGCGTCAGTATTAAAGAACACGACAACTACGGCAATGTTCCTGCCCGTCGTGATCGGCATTGCGGCTAAGGCGAAGATCGCTCCGTCGCGGCTGTTGATGCCGCTCGCCTTTGGTGCGATCCTCGGCGGGAGCTGTACGCTCATCGGTACCTCGACCAATCTGGCGGTGAGCGGTGCCATCCAGCGGTATGGTATGGAGCCGCTGTCGATGTTCGAATTGACCAAGGTCGGCGTGATCACGGTCGGCATCGGCATGATCTATATGCTGCTGATAGGCCGTCGAATGCTGCCGTCGCGTGGCGGCGATGACGCGTCGCTCGCGGACCAGTATCACATTCGCGAATACATCTCGGAGCTTATCGTGCTGCCGGATTCGCGGCTTGTCGGCAAGACCCTAGCCGAGGCGAACATTGCCAAAACCCTGGAACTCAACGTCCTCGGCATCGTGCGCTCCGACCAGCGCATAAGTGCACCGGGACCGAACGAACGAATTCGCCGTCGCGATTCGCTGATCGTCGAAGGCACGATCTCAGATCTGCTCCGGATCAAGGAAGAGGCAGGGCTCGAGATCAGGCCTGACTTTTACCTGAACGACGTCGACCTCGAAAGCGAAAAGGTCGAACTATTTGAGCTAATGGTGCTCAACGACACTCGCTTCGTTGGCCAGACGCTCAAGCAGCTCGATTTTCGGCACAGATTTGACCTGACCGTTCTAGCCATCAATCATCACGGCGAAACCTTCGTAAATAAGCTGGGTGATGTGCGGCTAAAATTCGGCGATGTGCTGCTGGTTCAGGGGCCGCGAAACGAGGTCGATAATCTGCTTGCCGATCAGTCATTCCTTCTCCTTGAGGACGTTTCGGCCCGAGGAATGCGGCGTGAGAAACGAAAGTGGGCGTTGGCCGCGTTCGCCCTTTTCCTTGCACTCTCGCTATCCAAGATCGTCATAGGCTTTGACATTCCGCTAGCGATCGCCGTCTTGACCGCTGCTTTGCTCTTGCTTGCGACCCGCACGATCAGGACGGGCGAAATGTACTCGCTGATCGATTTTCGGCTGCTCGTGCTTATCGCATGCATGATGAGTTTTGGCGTCGCGATGGAGAAGACGGGAACCGATATTTTCTTGTCGCGCTACGTCGAGATGTATTTTGGGCAATATGGACCGACGGCTGTTTTGGCAGGATTCTTTGTGCTTACTGTCGCGATGACCCAGCCCATGTCGAATCAGGCAGCGGCTCTGGTGGTGCTGCCGGTCGCGGTCAAGACGGCTATCGCACTTGGCTTGAATCCTCGCACATTCATCATCGGAATAACGTACGCGGCTTCATTCTCGTTCATTACCCCGCTTGAGCCGGCCTGCGTGCTCGTATACACGCCGGGCCGATATCGATTCATGGATTTCGTCAAGATAGGAACTTTTCTGACGATCGTGGTTTTCCTCGTGTCGATGTGGCTGGTACCGATCTATTGGCCGTTCTGATCTAGCGGACGGCAAAGAGGCGCCATTCGCCGTCGACGCCATCGAAATTCTTCCTTCCTGCGTCTTCGAACTCCAGCCCAGAGCCGGCCACCAGATCCTTTACGGTTCGAGAAACGATAATATCGCCCCCCGAAGCTGACCGAGCTATTTTCCGCGCAAGTTCGACAGCGAATCCGGTGTACTTGCCATCGATGACGTCGCATTCGCCGGTGTGCAGGCCCGTGCATACCTCGACGCCGGCGTCGATAGCGGTCGAAGCCAAGGTTTTCGCACACCGGATAGCGCGTGCCGGCCCATCAAAGGCAGCGAGCATCTCATCGCTCTCGAACGACAGTTCCAGTCCCTTGAACACGCCAAGCTGACGCCGAACGAAGTTACGCGCCCGTTCGCGCATCTCTTCCCATTGCTCGGCACCTACTTTCTCGATCTCGGCGGTCCGGTTGGCGATCCTGATACTCAGGACGGTCGCGAGCACGCGGTCATGCTCGGCTCGTTCCGAGATGCCGGCAATAAAATCGCTTATCGCATCGACGATCGAGTCCTGATCACCGACGAATGGGAGGTGATCCACGCCCGGGAGTTCGATGTACTGCGAATCGGGGATCTGAGCGGCGACAAATCGGCCTTCTTCAACCTTTAAACAAGTATCGCCGGTCCGGTGAATGACAAGCGTCGGCACGCGGACCGATGGCAGAACACCGCGTACGTCGATCTCGGCGTTCATCTTGGTCAGGGCTACGGCGGCTCCCGGGCTCGCACCCATTCTGAGATACGTCGCCCACCAGTCTCGAAACGCCGAGTCGGCGGCCATCGACGGAGCGCGTTCCTCGATACCGACCGGGCCGCCCCATTCGCGTCGCATGAGATCAAAAAAAGCCTCGCGTTGCTCTTCGGTCGGAGCCCAAGGGTAATCTTCGTCCTTTATGCGTTTTGCGTAGGTTCCGATCATCGCAAGGCCGGCAGTTCGTTCGGGATACGTTGCGGCAAACAGCGAACACATCGGGCCGCCTTCGCTTACCCCGACAAGAACCGCACGCTCAGACCCGACGGCGTCCATTACGGCGTGCACATCTTCCATTCGCTGCTCGAGCGTCGGAAGTTCTGAGAGCGGCACGCGGTCCGAGAGTCCCGTTCCACGCTTATCAAACAGGATAAGACGCGAGAACGCCGCAAGCTTTTCGAGGAAAGAGGCGAAGAGATGGTGTTTCCAAAAATACTCGAGGTGCGACACCCAGCCCATTACGAAAACGATATCGACCGGCCCGCTGCCGAGCGTCTGATAGGCGATGTTGACGTCGCCGTTCTGAACATAATGTGTTTCCGGGACCGGCCGGACGAGTTCTTGGGGCGGCGACGGGAAAACCAAGCTTCCACCCGCATCCTCGACGAAGATACGAGCCCTCGTCGTGTGTGAGATCTGAGTCGACACCGAGCTATCGAGTTCGACTGCGGCAACGAACCGGTACCCGTATTTGGGCACGGTCTCGATAAACTTTGACGTCGAGCTTTCGCCGAGCACTCGACGCAGCTGCGAGATGTTTTGGGCAAGGTTGTTCTCCTCGACGAAACTGCCTTCCCAGACCTCGTCGAGCATTCGCTCTTTGCTGAGGACGCGGCCCGCATTCTCGACGAACATTCGCAGTGTGTCAAACACCTTCGGGGCGAGTGTTACCGGGCGATCGTCGTCAAACAACAAGCGCTCACCGACATCGAGCCGAAACCCGCCAAACCGGTAGATCGTGCTGTACGCGTCCGCCATCTCGACTAAGAAATGAGGAAGATGAAGCTAATGTACCACGACCGGCCGGTTGCATACCTGATAGTTTCGAGATCGACATCGACCGTGTAGATATCGCGTTCAAAATTTCTTCATAAAAGCTTCATGAATTCCTAAAGAATCCCCGAGGCTCTCCAAAGCAGACTTAGGCTGACGGAAAAGCCGCAGATCTCAATTGCGGTCCGGTTCCGCCGCCAGCTTATGACAAACAACGCACGCGAGATCGTGATCGAGTTTGAAAGGGTCGAGACCATCAGGAAACGTGCGGCAACACGTCTGACTCAATGTCCGGGCTGCGAGGCCCAGGCGGACGCGGTCTCACTCGTCGACGCGGCCGAGCTTTTCGAGATCTCGCGAGACGAGATGTTTCGGTTCATCGAGCTTAACGATTGTCATTATCACCTGAATATCGACGACAGAATTTATCTTTGCGTGCCATCGCTGCTCGAGAGCATGCGACAACGCGGCCAAGTCCGAGCGTTATCGGCTAAGGGGGATCAGCTATGAAAAAAAAGGTCATCGGTCGTATCTGGACAGCAATGCTGTTCGTGTCAGCTTTGGCATCAGTGGCAGCCGCGAGTGAAGGTCGTGGGACACGCCTGTACGAACGCCTTTTCGGCGAAAGCATACTGATAAACGCATTTACACCGGCGGAAGGGCTCGGTTTGGCCGTATGTTGCGACGACAACTCGCCTCAGGCGAACGAGGTCTGGTCGGGCGGAGATAACAACGATAGCAACTGGACCAGCAACGATAACTGGGACGGCATCGGCGGAGCCGGAGCCAATGACGACCTATTCTTTCCCGCCTCGGCGGCCAGAAAGACGAACTCGAATAACTTTGCCGTCAATACGGGCTTTTCCTCGCTTAACTTTACGGGAAACGGCTACGTCATCTCCGGCAACCAGATCGCGTTGACGGGGGGTATTACCAATAATCCTTCCGGTGCCGGCAGCGCGCCAGTATTCAATCCGAACATTCTTCTCACTGCGAGTCAAACGTTTACAAGCTCGACCAGCCATGTGGAACTGAACGGGGTGCTCAATGCGCAGACCTTTGGCCTTACTTTCGCCGGGGGCGGTGATCACCGCGTGGATAACTCCTTTATTGGAACTGGGGCGGGTGCCATTAAGACAGGAACTGGGACATTGACATTTGCCGGCACATCATCGAATCCGCCCCCGTTGAACGTCGACCAGGGAACTGTCCGCATAACTGGAACCTACAATAATTTAGTTAATCTTAGAGCTTTACCCGGCGGTGAGTTGGGCGGGACGGGTTCCGTTGCGGCGATAGTGGGCAACTTTGCAAACAATGGAGGTCGTATCTCGCCCGGCAGCGGAGGCTCTACGACGGGCACGCTGACATCAACCGCGACTGTGAATCTCGGGCCAAATATAACCTACTCGGTCAACCTGAACGGAACCACGCCAAGTACCCAATACGATCGAATGACGTCGAACGGCGGGGATATAAGCCTGAATGGAGCAGATCTCGAAGTCACTCTGGGGTTTACGCCAACGGCAGGACAGACGTTTACGATCATCACGACAAGTGGGGCTGGGAATAACGTCGTCGGCCAGTTCGTACAAGGGGCAAGCGTTGTTGGCGGCGGTCAGGTGTTCGGGATCACGTACAACCCGACGAGCGTTGTACTGACGGCCCTCGGGTCAGTCGAGACGACCGCTGCACTTTCAGGCGGGACGCTTACGATCACTGATGTAAACGGTGGAACATCGTCCGATGAGCTCGCTCTGGAATGCACAGGTTCAAATATTGTCGTATCGGACAATTCCAACACTGTCGGTGCCGGAACAGGCACCGTTCAGATCGATATCAACAGCGTAAGCGTTCCCAAGGCATCAGTGACAGCCATCGTCGTCAATACGTTGGCCGAAAACGATCGACTTTCATTACAGTTCTCCTCCTGCAGCGGCGGATTCCCAACGACCACTTTCAACGGGGGAAACCCAACAAGCGGCGCGGGCGACCGGCTCCAGATACTAGCCGGAAACTTTTCAACCGGTGTTAGCACGCCAGTGAATGGCAGCGACGGTGCCGTGGTTTATACAGGCGGAACCACGGGAAATTTTACCCTTAACTACACTGGTTTGGAAACCTTTGACGACCTGGCAACGGTCGTGAACTACACGATAAACGGAACGAACTCTCTGAACTTCATCAATGTTGTCAACGGGCCTCTCGTGCAGGCGACTCAGACGGCCCAAGTGAATGATGGCGGGGGCGGGCTCATCAATTTTGCAAGAAAGACAAATGTGACGGTAAACGCGCTCGGCGGATCGGATCAGATCTCGGTCAACAACTCCCTCGAAGGCGTCGGACTTTCCTCGCTCGTAATTAACGGAGGCGATGGCGACGACCAGTTCAATATCAACGGCCCAGGTACCGTCGCGGGTAATTCGTACACCTTCGACGGTGGTAATGACAATGACTTGTTCTCGGTCTCGGGAGGCCTCTTGCTCGCCCCGATAACGATCATCGGCGGCGGCCACAACGGCGGTACCCCGGAAAGCGCGGATCGGATCACGGTGAATGCTGCATTGTCGAACGTTGCTCAAACCGCGACTCAAATGACATTCTCGGGAGGTTCGGCAATAAATTACTCGCTCGTCGAGCAACTGAATTTTAGTAACCTGAACACGCTCAATGCCGTCGGTACCGCAGGAGTTGATACATTTGCGCTCACCAAACCGACGTCTACCTCATACCGTTCGATATTGAACAACGGCGTCGAGGTCATTTTCTCTGCACCGTCGGCGACGACGGGCAGTCAATTTTTTGTGACCGGAGCGGATGGCAACGATGTCGTCAATATCGATAACACGGGCCGCTTGGTAAATCTGAAAGTTGCCATCAACGGCGGGAATGGCAGTGGCGATGGCTTTAGCGTTCTGGGAGATCCCGGCTCGGTATCGGCGCGTGAGTCTTATATTGCCGGGGCGGCAGAGGATTCGGGCCGATACTTGGTCGATCCTGACGGAAACCTTGGATTTCTCAAGACTTCCATTGCGACTTCAAACGGTGACGAACTGGATATCAGCTTCAATGGGGTGGAGAGTATCGTAAATTCTAACGGCCCGACCGCGATCTTTGACGTAGTGCTGTCCAGTTCTGCGGACAGCGCGATTATCCAAAGCTCGGGGACGGTGAATGGCAGTCCAGCGACAGGCATCTTTGACAATCTGGGGACTTTCGTCGACCTACGGGTCACGAATAAGGGAAAGATCACCGTTTCCGGATTTGCTCAGAACGATGTGCTCATTTTATTGAATTCGACCACGGTCCCGACGGGGCTAACAAATGTCGAATTGAACGGATTCCTACCCGAGGGCCTGGGCGTTGATGATGCTCCAGCAAGTAGCGTAAACCGCGATACGGTTCGCCTACAGGATTCCTCGAACGTTCTTGTAAACCTAACCGTCGATTATGCCGAGACGGATTCTATCGCAGACATCACTGGGCTCTTCGTTCCCATTAGGATGGGTACGGCGGAGAATTTGATCTATCTTGGCGACGCTCAGAACAATGATACGGTCACCGTCATTGACAAGACCACTGCAGTTAACCCGGCCCGAGTGTCGTCGTTGAACGCGTCGGCCATCAGCTATTCAAGAAATGGTGGTGTGGGGAACAACGGTGAGGCCGGTCCTGACCTGCAGTTTGGAGGACTGTCGGCAACAGGAACCGCGGTGATCGTCGATGGCGACCTACCTGGAACGAGCCCAGGCGATCACTTCTTTTACAACGGCCCGTCAAATGCGGTATTCACGCCGACAAGCCCGACTTCAGGTACGTTTACCCTTACAGGTATTGTCGGAGTTCAATATCAGAATTTTGAGTCGGTTTCGGGAAGCGCCGTGCCAACTCCAACGCCGACTCCAACCCCGACGCCAACCCCGACGCCAACTCCATCGCCGAGTCCGACCCCGACTCCATCGCCGAGTCCGACCCCGACTCCAACGCCGACTCCAACACCGACGCCGACTCCAACGCCGACGCCAACTCCGTCGCCGAGTCCGACCCCGACTCCAACGCCGACTCCAACACCGACGCCGACTCCGACCCCGACGCCGACGCCGACGCCGACGCCAACTCCATCGCCGAGTCCGACCCCGACCCCAACGCCGACTCCAACACCGACGCCGACACCGACGGTAACTCCAACACCGACGCCGAGTCCGAGTCCAACTCCGACGGTGATTCCGACGCCGACACCAAGTCCGAGTCCTACGGTAACGCCAACGCCGGTTCCAACGCCGACCCCGACGCCAAGTCCGACACCGACTCCGACGCCGACCGGGTGCGTGCCGTCTGCAAACCTATTTATTGATGGTGGATTCGAGTCGAACACGGCGACTAGGACGAATCCAAACTGGGCATCGACGTCAGATCTCTTTGGCAGTGCACTGTGTACTAACGGACTTTGCGGGCCATTTGCGAGGACCGGCGAGGGTTACGTGCTCTTCGACGCAGCCTCGGGCGGAAACTCGGCCGAGACAGCGACGGTGACTCAAACGGTCGACATTCCGGCCGGAGCGGTGGCCACGCTCACGTATTTCCTGCGGGCTGCAAACGTGACGTCGCCCGCGAACACAACGCTGACCGCAAGCGTAGACGGGGCGATCGTCCAGACGATCAACGAGCCGCCGGTTGCCGAGGCCGCCTACAGTGCTATCGCAGTTGACCTGAGCGGGTTTGCCGGCGGAACGCGGACGATCACATTCACGTACTCGAGGCCGGCGGGTACGTCGGGAAGCGATACGTTCCTGCTCGACGACGTCACGTTGGCGACCTCGTGCGGACAGCCGCTCGTGAATATCAGCGGGCGTGTCACGACGCCGACAGGACTGGCCCTTCGCAACGCCCTGGTCATCCTGACCGACAGTACAAATGTTCGCCGGACGGCGACAACGAGTTCGTTCGGTCTGTACGCCTTCGACAACGTCCGACTCGGCGAGCAGTACATCCTGACCGTTTCGTCAAAACGCTTCCGATTCTCACCAAGGATCCAGGCGTTTACGTCAAGCCTGACAAATGTCGATTTTGTCGGCCTTGAATGACCGGAGCGTAACACCGGGTCCAGAAAGGGCGGTCGTAAAAGGCCGCCCTAAATTTCGTTTTGGGCCGTGGAAGTCAGCTCAGCAAGTGAGATCTCACGTTTTAGAATAAGCGTCCAGCCGATCGCCGCCCAGAATAGGATCCTGGCTTTGCGAATGATCGCCAAAGTCACGCCGACCCCTGCGGCAAGCGCGATCGTTCCGCCGATGATCTCAGCTCCGGCCTCGTCGACGCCGATCGAGAATGGGATCAGCTTGAAAACGATGGTGACGAGCCTTGAGACAGATTCGAGTAGGAACCCGGATACGAATTGGCCCGAGCTGTCGGTGAGTCTCGAAAGTATCAGGTAGGTTTCCGTGACGCCCAGTGCATGAAAGCAGCACTCTAGAATGAAAATAGGAACAAAACGCCCCGGATACTGCCGGTAGAATCCGTAGATCAGATCCTCGAATCGCCGAACGTGTCTGCGGCCATTTTCGAGGATGCGGCGGAGAAAGCCCATGTTATAGACCGCGTTGCATAGGGCGCTTGCGAAGTGCCATTGCCTGACGACCATCAGGATGCCAAGACCGATAAGGATCGAAAGGGTCACGATGATGGAGCCGACGGTCGTTGAAAGTTCGGCTGACGACGCCGAAACCGCCAGCAGGATCGCGGCTCCCGCGATTAGAAAGAGTCCGGTGGCGAGGCTGTAGAAGAGATTCTCGGTCGCCACTGACGAGAGTCCCTGGACGAGCGGAATGCGATGCCGCACCGCGACGGCTTTTGACGTGCCGCTGATCAGGATCCCGAGTGGCACGGTGCTGCTTAGCGCCTCGCCGATGATCACGGCCGGCACAGTGTCTTTTATCCTTAGAGCGTTAGCATCGTGAACGGAGAGTTTCCAGGCGTAAGCCCGAACGCAGATCTTGGCGAAGTAGAGGGCGAGGATCAGGCCGAAGCCGAGAAAACCGAATCGCGCGATCCCGTCGAGGAGTTCTCCGAGACCAACGGAGTAAACGAGATAAGAGAACAACGCTAACCCGACGATGGTGAGCATCGCCCCGGCGATCTTCAGCCGGGAGAGCCGGCGTTCCCGCGGTTTCGGTACGGGTCGATGTTCTGCGGATTCCACGAAAGTCAGCGCCGCCCGGCGGCAAAGCTAAATGCTAACCTTTCGTATTCGTCACGGCAATCGCTATGCGATATCGATGGCTATTTGCAGCTCGTCTCCAGCGTATGACGGCCCTTATTCGCCTCGGCCTTACACCGTACTGCGCAGGTTCCGGTCACGTACTCGAGTATCCGCTTATCCTCGATCACGGCGTCCTCCTTGGTCGGCTTGCGCTTGAATTTCCTTTCGAATTCCTTCGCGGCATCCGAATCGAGCCATATCGCGATCATACCTTTGCTCTGTTCGTCCTCTTCGACGCAGTACTTATTGCAGGCATTTAGCCCGGCTTGCTCCTCGTCCTTGGCCTTTCCGACGTAAGTCTTACCGGAAGCCTTCACCGTGCCCTCGCATCTCGTATCGCTGGCACTAGGGCCCAAACAGCCGAGTGAGAACGCGACCAACACGCCGCCGACCACCAAGGCGTTGGCGACATTTCTTTTTTTCACTACCCGCTCAGAGATCTCCATATTGCACCTATTTCACTGACTTGTGTCCGTTTGCTGAGAAACTGCCCTTTACTGTGTTCTTGCCGTCAGTTACGTCGATGCTTCCGTTGACAACAGTGCCGCTGACTCCGGTGATCGTCACGTTGCCGTTCCAATCCTTCTCGTTTAGAGACGTCTGCTGTTCCTTTCCATCGACGAAGCGATAGATCGTGACGAACTCGAGTTTTTTCGGTTCGAACGAATCCTTTTTGGCCGAATATTCCCCGGCCGCGATCGGCGTCTCGTGATTCGATCCCTTCTCACCAGAAATTCCGAAACTTATCTTGATCTGCTCGGGCTTATCCAGCTTTTGCTTATTCAGCGAAATAAACGCCTGCGATGTGTCGAGATCGTAGTTTCCGACGACCACAGTTGTCGAAGATGTCGTGAACATGTCGGTTTGCCCATCCTTTGAGGATGAGAATGACTTGCTCGTGTGATACGCCCACGACGACTTGGGAGCCAGACTGCTTTCTTTCCCATCGATCGTGAGCTTGATATCGGACGAACCGCCACCCAACGATCCGCCGCCGCCGCATGCGGCGCTGAAAACCGCGAAAACCGCGACCGCTGTCAATATGGACATTCTGTACATAGCTTAAGTCTCCCTCTTTTTCCCCGACCTCCTGCCTCGATATCCGGTAATAGAACCTGGTCGAGGATCTAGGACGATTTTTCCCCTAGCTTTCGCACACTCGATCTAGTTGAGCACGACAAATTCGCCGGGCTTAACGCTACGAGTCTTTCCTGTTTGATCCTTGACCTCTATGCCGGGATCTTTTGTCGCGACGGTCTGTGCATAGACCCATTTCGATCCGCTCTCGGGTTTGACCAGAACGAACTGGTTTGGTTCGGGCATCTTGGGATCAGCACTTTTAGGGAATGGCATGACCTTACCCAGATCCACATCCGAGGGCTTTGAACCGTCTTCCCAGGCGATCGTTACCTTTTCACCGCTTACTTTCTGAACCTTACCTTGCCACCAGCTGTTCGTGGACCATTCGGCCAGGACCTGTTCGCCATTCTTCGGCTTATAGTCGGTCGGGATGGTCGGTTTCTTAGCTTGGGCTTCCTTCAGGAAATCGTTTGCCTCTGACTTCTCTTTGAGATCGGCGATCACCGTCGCCGGAACTTTCAGGATCTTCTCGCTCGACAGATTTGCCGTCTGACCGCCGTCAATACTCTTGACCGCGAAAACGTCACCATCGATCTTCGTGACTTCGGCGCCATTCCAGTAGGTTCCCGTAGAGATCTTTGCCAGGACCATGTCGCCGACCTTGATATCGGGTTTTGCCCCGGCCTTCGGCATGGCGAAAACTTCGCTCTTCTCGATATCGCTCGGACTCGAACCGTCGTCCCACTTGACCTTGATCTTTGCATCGCCAACCGATTCGACGGTTCCTTCATAGAACGAGTTCTTTGCCCACCGAGCTATCACTCTGTCCCCGGCGGCGAGAGTCGCGGCGACAGTTTCAGCCGGCTTGTTGACACCGGACTGTTCCGGCCCGGTCAGTCCACAAGCCGTCAAGAAGAGGCCTGCAACCAAAACTAGTAGATGGATCTTCATTGTTAGATATCTCCTGCCTGGAATTCGAAAAAGATCTATTTGGGCAATTTCGGAAAGGGCTCGCCCTTCTTCGGCACTCGCGCCGCTGCCGCTTTGCCTTCTGCTGTCGTCCAGGGAATTCCGTAAAAAATGCCGGCTTCGGGCATCGGCATCGAACGGCCATCGATCGAGGAGGCCCCCGCCGGGATCTCGACATCGATAAGATAGGTCTTGCCGAGAAGATTAATGTTGCCGTTTTGCTGTTCCGGATGTGGAACGATCTCGCCGTCCGCACCGACCTCGAACCGCAGGGTGCGGTAGGTCTCGCCGTTTTCCATTATCTTGCACTCCCATTTACCGGGACGTTCGGAGACGTTTGTGAAGTAAGAGTCGCGTTTGCCAAGTGTTAAGGGCAGTTTCGCCGTAATGTACGAAAAGGAAATAATTTCGTTGAATCTCACGGCATCTCTTAATCCCAAAGCATCTTCTCCCCACTCGCCGTCTTGATTTGTCCAACCCGAACGCACTGCGTCCTCGTTCAACTTTATGTTTTGACCGTTTACGGAACATCGTAAATAGTCTTTTGCAGTCGGTCTTTTGCCCGGAACGATCGGCAGATAGATGGATAGATTGCTGGCCCTGTCCGGGTCGTACGTGTCGTACAGACCCGTTCCCGGAGCGGTCTGTCGGTAATTCCCGCTTCCGGCGTGCATTAGTCCGACGGCGGATTCGGCGTAGCGTTGAATATAATAATCGGCGACGCCAGCATATTCAGCCCCTTGGCGACCCTTCATCTGTTCATACTTGTGAACGTCGATCTTGTGTTTACGGGCGAGTTTTTCTTCGTCGGTATTGCCGTCAATGTAGTAGATCTCGACATCGTGCCAGCCAAGCGTTGTAAAGGGTTTGACAGGCTCACCGCAAAGACCTTTTGCTGCGACAAAATCATCGATCGGCGGTTTAGACTTTCCGCCGTTTAGATAAGCGTCTTTGTCCTTTCGATAAACGTTGCCTTTGCAGATCATCTTGCCGACCTCCTTTCCGTCCTTTTTCACCACGACGCGAAAAGCACTGTTGTCGGGAAAAGTTCCCATCAGACGCAGATGTGCGCTGAGTTTCCAGCCGACATCAATATCGCCCGTGTTCTTAGCGTTGCGCCCTTTCACGGGTTCGGCATTGAAAAAAGTAAAGCCGTCGTCCATTACAAATTGCCGGTTGTATGAGCCCTGCCCGCCGGAACTCGATCTCGTCGCAATGGCTGTTTCAACCGGATCTTTTTGATCGTTAGCTGGGTTTGCCTCTTTCGATTCGGCTGGATCATTCGTCTTCGGCTTCTCAGCCTTCGGCACCGTGATCTTCGGGATCCGGATCGGGAATTGGGCAAAAGTGTTTGCCGTTGCTAGAAAAGCTAATGCGAACGTACATGTGACGAGCCTTTTCATATTTCTTGGTCCTCTAGTTCTTATCGCAGCGGCTCTGAGAAGCGGAGTGCCGACCATCCTCGTCTCTCTGAATCTCCCGCGTCTCCGCGTCCATGCGGTGATCACCTTCTTACGGCATCGGATACGGCTTTCCCTTGGTCGGAACGCGTCTCGCGGCCGCCTTTCCTTCGGGTGTCGTCCACGGAATTCCATAGAAAAATCCCGCGTCGGGCTGCGGCAAGAGGCGTTGGTCGAGCGTACTTCCGCCTTCGGGAATTCCGATCTCGACCATAGTTTCATTCTCTGCAAGGTTGACGTTGCCGCTTCGCTGTTCGGGATGCGGGGTGATCGTCCCGTTGCTCGATATCTCAAAGCTGAACGTGCGATAGACCGTTCGGTCGCCTTCGCCTATGATCCGGCATTCCCACTTGCCCGGATTTTTTGTCGGGTCGTAGAAATAGGGATCCTTGCCGTTGATCGCCATCGGAAGCTCCGATTCTTGACGGACAAAGTTGATCGCATCTCGGAAACCGCTCGGATTATTTCCCGGTACTGTCATCACCGCGTAGGCGAGCGATTGAAATCGGCCGGGCAGTTTTGGATTACCGAACTCGATCGGCTGCCCGTTTGCATTGCAACGCAAGAACGGCGAATAGCCGAATTGTTTTTCGAGGGCCGAATCCTGCGTGTGAAATGTGTACAACCGTAGACGTCCGGTCGGTTTGTAAACCGAAATGTAACCGACGGCGGCATCGGCGTGGCGTTGAACATAATAATCCGCCGGAGCGTCTTTGAACTTCGCTGCGCGGTGAACGTCAATTTTCAGCGTGCGTAGAAGCTTTTCTGCGTCCGTGTCACCGTTGATGAAGTAGATCTCGACATCGAACAGCCCCGTTCCCGCGACATGCTTTTTGCTGTCGAAGCATCTCTGCGTTTTCTTTAAGGTATTTAGTTCGCAGCGGTGCGCGTAGAGTTCCTTGCCGTTCTTCTTGATCGAATACCTGATGCCGCTTCGCTTTGGCACATCGCCGACCATTGTCAATTGTGGTTCGGGGTACCAGCCGATGTCTTTGCGTCCGTTTGCGTCTTTCACGGTCTCAAGCACAAAATTCGTCGCCGCATCGTTAAGAACTGGTTCGGTCGAACGCGTCTGACGGTTCAGCTGCGAAACGGCTGAGTGCGTTGGTTCGGCGGCTGCCTCGGCCGACTGCGAGGGCTTGGTGCTCGTGCTTTCGGCCTTCTGAAGATCTATCTTCGGGATCTTGATCGGAAACTGCGCGCTTGCGTCGCTCGCTGTAAGGCCGAGGGCAAACAGCAAAAATAAATACAGCACTCTTTTCATACTTCTCCTTGCGGTGTCGGTGCGAATAGTTGACCGCCGCGTACCGTCAGATATTTACAGAGGGGCTCGAGATAATGCCGCGACATGTTCATCGCTTGCTTCTGCTTCAGCTTGTAGACCAGTGGCGTCAGAAGGACCGGGATCGCGCACCAGATGAAAAGCACGATCGGGATCACGTACTTCCAGTAGCCCCACAGCCTGCCCTCCGGCACGATCCGCGACCTGCGCGAGTCGACCGCCTCGATCCGGTAGAAGAAATGCTGACCACCGCGGACGACGAAGTGCCGGTCGGATTCCTCGATCACGTTTACTCCGCCGGCGGCGCTGGCGACGAAGTCAAACTTGACGACCTTGCCGTACAAATCGCCTTCCATCTCGACGAAATTCTTCGCCCATCGCGGATCGCTTTCGAATATCTGGCGAAGCTGACCGGCGTTTGCTTGGAAAATCGCAAATTCGTTTTCGCCTTGGATCGTATACATGGCGGTCGGCTATCGATGCCGCAGTTTCAGGATCGGAAATCTTTACCCGACTCGACGGTTTGACATAAACTAAGCTAAAGAACGCGTTCATGTTACGTCGCTGCCGCGAGTCGGGTCTTGAACTTTCGCTCAATTGCTCCTCAATTTTTTCTCAAGCCGTATGCATAACGAAATAAGGGACTTATACGGATTCGGCGAGTACACGCTCGACCCCACGGACCGCGCCCTTTATCGACGAGAGGAAATATTGGATCTTGCGCCAAAGGTCTTTGACACGCTTTTGGCGCTCGTCGAGAGCGAAGGAAGAGTGATGACCAAGGACGAACTGCTCAGCCGCGTGTGGGCTGACACGTTTGTAGAGGAGAGCAATCTCTCGCAGAACATTTACACCCTTAGGCGGATCTTCGGAAAAAGGAATAACTTCATCAAGACGGTCCCGCGTCGCGGCTATCAGTTTGTCGAACCGGTCCGCCGCATCGACCGAAATGGCCACCCGAGTAATAAGCGGGCGGAGCCGACCGAGAGTATTCCTCGAACGACTCCTAGTTCCGGCCTCTTTCAGGGCAGAAGCCGTCTGGTCGCTCTCGCTGGGATCCTCTCGGTGGCGGTTGTTGCCCTCGCCGCAGTCATTTGGCAGACGCGCGGGGAAAGGTCGGAAGTTCCAGTTCGTGACATTGTTTTCGAACGCCTCACATCGTCCGGCGATGCGTTTGCTCACGCGATTTCACCCGACGGCAAACTCGTCGCCTACACACGCAGCGCATCGGGTGACCAACGGCTGTTTCTTAAGGACATTGATTCTGGCAACGACGTCGAGTTACAGATATCAAATGGTCTGAAGCCCGAGTTCATTCAGTTCGCACCCGACGGCTCAAAACTGTACTTTCGCCCGAAAGGCCGCATAGGCGGCCCGCAGAAGGTCTATGAAGTCTCGTATTTCGGCGGGGAAGCGACGGCTGTTGTCGACGACGTTTGGGGGCTGTTCAGCCTATCGCCTGACGGCAGATCGATGGCGTTCTACCGGAACATTCCCGACAGAAATGAGCAGCAGATAATCGTCCGTGATCTGAAAGCGGGCAGCGAGCGGCCGATCGCAAAACGCACGGTGCCGGATCAATTCCTGAATATCATCTACCCCGCGTGGACGGCCGACGGCAGGACCTTGGCGTACGTACCGATCGGAGAACAGGCAAATCGCACGATCATTACCTTTGTCGATCTCGAAACTGGAAAAGAGAGGTCGCTCGAACCGGGCCTCACGTACATTCGTCAGATAGCATTTCTTCCCGACAATAGGAACATGCTGCTGGTCGCTCGTGAGAAAACGTTCCAGGTATTCAGGTACGATTACATCTCCGGCGAGGTCCAACGCGTGACGAACGACCCGAACAATTACCGCCACCTGTCGATAAGCTCTCAGGGCCGTCGGATGATCACGCAGCAGAGAAAGCTTAGCTCTGATATCTGGTTCTATCCTGACGCCGATGCGAGCCGCGGCCGTGCGCTGACCGAGGGAGGCTCGTTCGGACTTTACGATCTCGCGTTCACGACGACTGGAAGCGTCGTCTACGACTCGAAAGGCAAGGTCAACCGTGACTTGCGGATCGTCGATCCGGCAACCGGGGCGACTGGTGTTCTAAGCCGTGACGAGAACACGAATAACAATCACAGTCCGGAATCCGACCGCGACGGGAATATCTACTTCGTCTCTGACGAGAGCGGAAGCCTCAATATCTGGCGGGTTCGGCCCGACGGTTCACAGCGTGAGCAGGTGACGTCCGGCGGCGAAGGGATCAGTGTCGCTCCGGTTTTGTCACCCGACGGCACTTGGCTCTACTTCATTCGAAAGAATAAGGCGGACAGCTCGATATGGCGAATGCCGGTCGCCGGTGGCGAGCCAGAGAAGGTTTTTTCGGCGACTGATCTGCCACTTGGCCGTTTTGCGAGTGTGTCGCCGGACGGCAAATGGCTCGCCTTCATTTACGAACGGGCCAGAGGTAATGAGGACTCGCAGGACGACAATGAACCCCTGGCGGCTAACTTCGGATTCCTGAACCTCGATGACCTTACCGTCGCAGAACCAGCCGAGATCAGGGCGGGCCGAAGGATAATTCGATGGACGGACGGCGGCGCTTCATTTGATCACAACCTCAACGATGAGACCGAAGCGACGATCCGGCGTTCAAAATTTGGAGAAGCGAACGCGCCGTCGAAGGTCGTATTCAGCCTACCCGACGTCCGGATAATGCACTTCGCCTGGTCGAGCAATGGCAAGGACCTTGCTATCACAAAGGGTACCAATGAGAGCGATATCGTGATGCTCGAACTCGCCAATTAGCCGATTCAGGCTGCCGTCATCATTGATTGCCTCCGCCGCTCAGATTAGACTATTCGTAACTTGATAGAGGAATAGACTATGAGCATGGCAACAGGAACGGCAGCAATTTCGAACGCCGGACTGACGATACTTTCTGAGGATGAGGAATTATTTCGAGCTTCGGTGCGCGAATTCGCCGAGGGCGAGGTCAGGCCGCGTGTCGAGCAGATGGAGCACGCTTCCAAGCTCGATCCCGAGCTGATCAAGCAGTGTTTCGAGCTCGGCCTGATGGCGATCGAATCGCCCGAGGAATACGGCGGTGCGGGTTCGACGATATTCAACGCAGTACTTGCGATCGAGGAACTCGCGCGTGTCGACGCGAGTATTTCCGTTTTCGTCGACGTTCACAATACTCTCGTGACCAATGCGTTCATGCGTTGGGGAAGCGATGAACTGAAGAAGAAGTATCTGACTCAGATGTCGGAGACGAAGGTCGGAGCTTTTGCTCTTTCAGAAGCGGGTTCCGGCTCAGACGCGTTTGCGCTGAAAACTCGGGCCGTCGATAAGGGCGATCATTACGAACTAAACGGCCAGAAACTCTGGATCACCAACGGCAACGAGGCCGAGATATTTATTGTCTTTGCGACGGTCGATCCAGAGGCCGGTTACAAAGGCATCACGGCCTTTATCGTCGAAAAAGGCTTTGAAGGATTCTCGGTCGGCAAGAAAGAAGACAAACTCGGCATCCGCGCGTCTTCGACGACGGAACTCATCCTCGACAACTGCAAAGTGCCGAAAGAGAACGTCCTCGGCGAGGTCGGTAAAGGTTACAAGATCTCGATCGAAACGCTGAACGAAGGCCGCGTTGGCATCGGTGCCCAAATGCTCGGTATCGCCCAAGGGGCTTACGAAGCCGCTCTGAAATACACCGCAGAACGCGAGCAGTTTGGACAAGCGATCGGCAGCTTTCAAGCCGTGCAATTCCAACTCGCCGAGATGGCTCTCGAGATCGAAGCCACGCGGTTGCTTGTCTACAACGCCGCTCGTCTTAAAGACGCCGGAAAGCCATTCCTCAAGGAAGCAGCGATGGCCAAGCTCTATTCGTCACGCTGCGCAGAGGCCGTTTCGTCTAAAGCCATCGAGCTTTTCGGTGGCTACGGCTACGTGAAAGATTACCCGGTCGAGAAATTCTGGCGGGACTCAAAGATCGGCGCGATCTACGAAGGCACGTCGAACATGCAGCTCCAAACGATCGCAAAGCTGATAACGAGCGGCAAATGACCAATGACCGCGGACGAGATCACACAATACCTGACCGAGCTTAGTGAGGAACTTCGCCTGATGGACATCAAGGGCGAAGTTTCGCTTTATGGCGGTGCGGTAATGGTCTTGGCCTTCAAGGCCAGACCGGCGACAAAGGATATCGATGCGATTTTTGAGCCGGTTCGGGAGATCAGAAATGCGTCGCATCGCATTGCCGACCGGCATGGGCTCCGCTTGGATTGGCTAAACCACGCCGTGAAAATGTTCGTCGTCGAACACCCACGCCAAGTACTGTTCGAATTCTCAAATTTGATCGTAACGATCCCGGATGCACGGTACCTTCTCGCTATGAAAGTGCTATCGTTGAGGCCGAATACTGAGGACGAGCAAGACGCGATCTTTCTGATCCGAGAGCTCGGACTGACGGGTCAAGACCAGGTTTTAGAGCTGATAAAGGGCTATTATCCAAAGAAAGAAGTGAAGCCTGGAGTGCTGCTATGGCTCGAGGAGCATTTTGAGAAGTGAACACGGCTGCAGCAACCAAGGAAAGGTTCGAGCGCGAGCCGCGCTGGTGGAAGATCGCTCTGATGGACTTCGTCGATGACTTTCGCTATTACAAGGATCCGGCGATGATAGCCGAGCCGTTCAAGCTGAGTGACGAGTCGAAGGACGCGGTACTTGCGGGCGTGATCGAGACGCTTTGTGATGAACTCGGCATGGCGATACCTGATTGGCTTCGCGATGTTCCGCCTTGTTCGGAGCCCACATTCCTGTCCGAAATGGAGAGCACGAAAGCGATCGCGATAGTCGAAAGTCCTGTCCGACTTCGGCTCAGAAATATCTATGTGTGGGACAATTTTTTGTGCAGAATTTGATCTATGCTGAAGATCCGTCAGGCCACCATCGAGGATGCGAGACTTCTAACAGATCTCGCATACACGACGTTCTGGGATGCGTTCGCGCATCATCCCAAGAACGCTCCTGACGATCTGAATCACTACATGCGGCAGGCTTTCAATCTGGACCAGATCGCCGCTGAGCTCGAGGACGGGTCGAGCATTTTTCTGATCGCCGAGATCGACACAAAGCCCGCCGGCTATGCCAAGCTCATAACTAACAGCATCGAGGAGGGCATCACAGCAAAAGTCCCGATCGAGCTATCGCGTTTGTATTCGCACCAGGAGTTCCTCGGCCAGGGCGTCGGACAAAATCTGATGGACGCCTGTTTCACCAAGGCCCGCGACGGCGGGCACGATGTGATGTGGCTCGGCGTTTGGGAATTCAATCCCCGTGCGCAACGATTTTACGAAAAAAATGGCTTTCGTATCGTCGGCAGGCACGTTTTTCAACTCGGCTCCGATCCGCAGATCGATCTGCTGATGCAGAAGGAACTTGTCTGAACCGATGCTGTACGCTCGTGCACTGGCGGTCTGGTTCGTCATCATACTCGCCGAGACCATCCACGGCATTATTCGCACCCTCTTTATCGCTCCCAGTATTGGCGACTTCCGATCGAGACAGATCGGGGTGCTTATCGGTTCGCTACTCATCTTTGTCGTCGCTCTCTTGTTCTCGCGATGGCTCGATGCCAGAACGATCAAGCAGCAACTCCTTGTCGGCCTTGTCTGGGTAGCTTTGACGCTCGCATTCGAGATCGGCCTCGGTCTTGCGACAGGTGCTTCGGCGGCGCGCATTGCTGAAGACTACGATATCGCTAACGGCGGATTTATGTCGCTTGGTCTGCTGTTTATGCTGTTCACACCTCTACTCGCGGCACGGATCCGAAGACATCATTCACAGGGCTTGTCGCCGATGTGAAGATGGTGTATTGTTGCATCTGTGCGACACATCAAGAATCCTCCCAACCCATACAGCAAACTCTCGGCCGAATATGTCGGCGAGCCGCCGCCGACCAAGCTTGAGATCTTCGAAGAGTTAGCGACACGAAAAGTAATAACAAAGGCTTTCGCGTCCGACTGGGAAGGCGGTTGGCGTTACACGGTCAACTGCTATCGCGGATGCGTACACGGCTGTACGTATTGTTTCGCACGCCAGTATCACGAATATCTGGGCTACGGAGCGGGAACCGATTTCGAGACCAAGATCGTCGTAAAGCCGAACACACCGGAGCTACTCCGCGAAGAGCTGAAAAAATGCCGCGACAAGATGCCGCACCTCGATTTCTCGTTCGCGACCGATCCGTACATTGCTCTCGAAGCCGAATACAAGCTCACGCGCCAATGCCTCGAAGTCTGTGCGGAATTTCGCGTGCCGACAGCCGTTATCACAAAATCTCCGCTAGTGACGCGTGACATCGACGTGCTCAAGCGTCAGGTCAAGACTTCCGTATTCTTTTCGTTACCGTTCTTGACAAAGGAACGATCAAACCCGTTCGAGCCCTACACGCCGGTGCCCGAGGCCCGATTTCGTGCGATGAAGCAGATCGCCGACGCGGGAATAACGGTCGGCATCGGCATCGCTCCGGTCATTCCGGGCTATAACGAATCGGACATTCCCGGACTGCTCGAACGCGCGAAAGAAAGCGGCGCAACGCGAGCCTTTATGTCGATGCTGCATCTCGACACGAATTCGATCGAGGATTACTTCTTGCAAAAGCTGCACGAAAGGCTCTCGCCGACGGCCGCCGCTAAGGTTATCAACGCCATGAAGCGCGAACGCGGCGGCAGTCTGCGCCATAACAGCTACAGAGAACGCAGCGAAGGCAAAACCGAGCAGTGGGAAGTGACGAAAAAGCTTTTCGATTTTCATGCTCGCAGGCTCGGATTCAATCTCAGGCCGAATGTCTCGCAGGAACCGGCCGTGCAGGAGACCGCGGAAGTTCTTGTTCAGCCGAGTCTTTTCGGTTGAAACTTTAGTCGCAGAGGGCACACTCGTTAGCGCTCGTGTTTCCGCCCTAGATTCGCTAGGCTTTTGTGTATGCAGGATCGAGTCGAAGTTTTCGAGCAGATGCTCGCCGCGGACCCGTCGAACACGATGGTCATGTTTGGCCTCGCCAAAGAGTACGAGAAACGCGGCGATCACGGGAAAGTTATCGAGCTGTTAGAGGTATACGTGTCGAACGCAGACGATGAAGGCAATGCCTACGGTGTTCTCGCAAACGCGTATCTGCAGAACGGTGATCGCGAGAAGGCTGTGGAAACTTACCAAAAAGGCATCGAGGTCTCGATGGCACACGGCCATCCATCGATGGCGAATGAGTACCGAATGACGCTCGACTTGGATCTCGCGGATTGAACTATCCGCTAGCCGCTATTTTACCGAAGCGGGATAAGGTTTTATTCAGTGACAAGTGGTCAGTGGATAGTGGCTAGTTTGGAACGCAAGGAAAGATACTTGCCTTTGACAGTCGCACCGGCTTTTCGGGCTTTTCTTCGGTCACGGCGGCTTTGTTCATTGCATCTGCGACCTCCATCCCTTTCGTAACACGTCCAAAAGCGGCGAATTTACCGTCGAGGTGCGAGCCTTCGCCTACGAGGATGAAGAAGTTCGTTGTCGCGGTGTTTGCCTCGTCGCCGCGGGCCATAGACAGGATACCGCGTTCGTGAAGTATCTTGTTCGGTTCATCTGGGATGGTCCGACGGCCGCGGGCACCTAGCTCCCGAGTGATCCCGCCGGCACGGGTCCAAAGATTTCCACCTTGCACAACGAAGCCCGGGACGACGCGGTTGAACAGCGTAGTGTCGAATGCGCCGATAGCCACTAGATTCAGAAAGTTTCTGACAGTTTCCGGAGCACTTTCGGGAAACATCTCGGCCTCGATCACGCCGGCTTCTGTCTCGAGACGAACGCATTTTGACGCCATCGTTTTTATGTCTGCCTTGTCGTACGGCTCGACAACAGCCGTCTCGGCCGGCCGAGCATTAGCTTTCGAAGGTTCGGGAGTTGGCTTTGGGGCCGGTGTCGGCGAAGGCGTTTGAGCAGCGGTCGAAAGCGTCGCAAAAGCCAGGAGAACAAAAAACAAGATCGATCGGCGAATCATATCGACATTTTCCGCCAACATTTTTCGGGTGTAAAGTAATCGTACATCCATCAAAGCACTTAGAGATAAACGTATGAAACGATCCGTACTGCTTACCGTTGCCATTTTCCTATCCGCTCTGACAGCGTTCGCCCAGCGTGAACTCGGCGTAAGGCCGACCGATACCGGCGGGCCGCTCAGATTTGAACAGGCTGCCTTTGACGTTCAGTCGTACGAGGTAAACCTTACCGTCACGCCGAGTTCCAAGACGATCTCGGGCGTGACGGTGATGACGGCGAAGACGGTGATACCGACGAACGTTATCATCCTCGACCTCGACACTCCGTTTACGATCGAGCATATCGGCGACGGCAAGCAGGACCTCAAATACGAACGCCGCGGCGACGAGGTTTGGATCTGGTTTCCGGCCACAAAACAGGCTGGCGACGAGATCACGACTGTTATCCGCTACGCCGGTGCTCCGCGTGTCGCGCCACGCGCTCCTTGGGTCGGCGGCACGATGTGGGAAAAGACTCCGAGCGGTGCCGACTGGATCTCGGTCGCGTTGCAGAATGACGGTGCGGATCTGCTCTTCCCTTGCAAGGATCATCCGTCGGACAAGGCTTCGGTGGCGGTTATGAACATCTCCGTGCCGAACGGCCTGGTCGCCGTCGGACCAGGAAAATTCGAAGGAACCAAAAAGCCGAACGATCAGTACACGACGTTCATGTGGCGGATGACCAATCCGATCCCGAATTATGAGATCGTCTTCAACGCGGCTCCGTACCGATTGATCAAAGACTCGGTCAAGAGCATCACGGGCGAGGATATCCCGATCGAGTTTTACGTGTTGCCAGAGAACGCCGACAAAGCACCGAAACTGATCGAGGAGACGAAAAAATACAACGCATTTTTTGAGAAATATCTCGGCCCGTTCCCGTTCCGCTCGCAAAAGCTCGGCATAGTCGAGACGCCGCATCTGGGCATGGAACATTCGACGGCGATCGCCTATGGGAACAAGTTCCAGTTCGCTCCAGACGGCTTTGACTGGCTGATGTTTCACGAATACGGCCACGAATGGTGGGCCAATCTGGTGACGGCCAGCGACTGGCGCGATTTCTGGATCCACGAAGGGTTCCAGTCCTTCTTTGACACGCTGTGGGTCGAGGAAACCAAAGGCAAGGAGGCGTATTTCACGGCGATGAAAAACCGCCAGCGTGGTTTCAAAAACAAGCAGCCGGTCGCTCCGCGTGAGCCAAAGATCTCGTATCAGGTCTACATGTCAGAACCCGATTATCTCGTCTCGGACGGGGATATCTACGGCAAGGGCGCCTACATCCTGCATACGCTCAGATACCTGATCGGCGACGATGCGTTCTTCCGAGCGGTTCGGCGAATGGCCTATCCGACCAAGGAAATGGAATCGTGGACCGACGGCCGCCAGACGCGGCTCGTCAACACGGACGATTTCCTGACGATCGCGGAGAAAGAGTCGGGGATGGAACTGGATTGGTTCTTTGAGCTTTATCTCAGACAGCCGAAGCTGCCCAAACTGATCCAGGAAGGCGCTCAATTGCGTTGGGAAACCCCGAACAACATGCCTTTCCCGATGCCGATCGATGTCGTTATCGATGGCAAAACGCAACGAGTTGAAATGAAAGATGGGAAAGCGGCGTTGCCGCACAACGGTGCAATTCCCGTGATCGACCCGAACGGCTGGGTGCTAAAGGCGCAGTGATCGATGGCCACGGGCAGGCACCTGAAAAACATTGCAATAGGATTGCTCGGAACTTTCGTAAGCCGAAACAACGATATTGGCGGTTATTTGGGTCTTGGCGTGTTGAGCAAGCTGGCCGAGGGCAATGACCTTAGCCACATCTACATCGACCTTTGGCCTCCTGACGAGAATTTTTGCGAAGGAGGTATACTTGAGAATATTGGGGAGCATTATCGGAATAGATTTTCCAAGATGGTCAATGGGGTCGGTGCTGACATAACTAAAATTGAACACGCATGCATCAAGATCGAATTCGCAGACTTCGACGCAATTCCGAACGCCGTTCGGAACACGAGGGGCCGGCCGTATCGCTGTACGGTTGCCATTTCGACTTTGCAGAAGAGCTACGAGGCTTCGGCGATCGGAGTGTGCGAGGCAACTGATCTGAATAAGGACCAGAAGCGGGCGGAAAGCGATATTTACATTGCGCTAAATAAACGAGGCCGATTATCCTAACGACATGAGCATACTCTTAGAAGAAGCGCTGAAACTTCCGGTTCCCGAGCGAATTCGATTGGCCGACAAACTCTACGAAAGCGTTGCTGGGGGACCTGGCAACTCGTTTCCGCTGACAGACGAGCAGTTGGCCGAGCTTGAGCGACGAATGGAAGAACATCGTCGTGATCCCGGCAGCGCTGTTCCTTGGGAAGTTGTTCGCGAACGTCTCTTCAACCGTTCATGAAGAGAGTTGAGTTTCGGCCCGATGCCGAAGAGGAGCTTCAGGACGCCTTCGACTGGTACGAGGAGCAGGAACACGGGTTGGGGACTCGATTTGCCGTTGCAGTGGACGGGATGATCGATGAGATCGTCAGGCGACCCACCTCCTTTCCGGCTCTCGAAAACAGGCGCTTCCGACGGGCGTTCCTAGACAAGTTTCCGTTCGCTATCGTCTATTCCGAGGAGGTTAACACTCTGATAATCGCATCGGTTTTTCACACGAGCCGAAATCCCATCATCCTACAAGATCGTATCGACTGACCCCCGCTTCTACCTGCTATAAAATTGCCCGCAACAGCCGGATTTGGTATGTTTAAAGTTCCCTCTCTATCACATTTTCTTATTTTCTTATAAATTTTGACTTTATTAATGACGACTGGAACTAAAAAAGCTGATGCGAAATCCGGGGCAAAGAATGGCTCGGTCGTACTTGCCGAAAAGGCGCGTACGACAGAGTCTGACGGCTATTCGGAGGACGCAAAGGTGCATAAGACCGCGAAGGCAGCAGCCCGCGGAGCAGTAAAACGATCGAAGAATAAAAACTCGGATCATCACGGACTCGATGCCGAAACGCTTGTCGGCCTTTACCGCACGATGTACATGTCGCGGCGGATCGACGACAAAGAAATCCAGCTTAAAGGGCAAAACAAGATCTTTTTTCAAATATCGGGTGCAGGACACGAGGGCGTGCTCGCCGCGGCGGCTCTTACGCTCAAGCCTGCGTACGACTGGTTCTTTCCGTACTATCGCGACCGCGCACTGATGATCGGCCTGGGAATGACCGCTCAGGAAATGCTCTATTCGTCGGTCGGTGCGGAACCAGACCCGAATTCGCACGGCCGCCAGATGCCTTCGCACTGGGGCTGTACGCGTTTAAACGTTCCGTCGCAGTCTTCGTGTACCGGTTCGCAGGCACTACACGCGGTTGGCGCGGCCGAGGCGACGATTCGTGCGACCGAGCTAGAAGGGCTACAGGACAAGATCACCGATTACCATTCCGACCAGGTCGTTTACATGTCGGTCGGCGACGGCACGACGAGCGAAGGCGAATGGTGGGAATCGCTTAACACCGCGTGCAATCTCAGGCTGCCGGTCATCTTCCTTGTCGAGGACAATGGATACGCCATTTCGACACCGGTCGAGGTCGGTGTCGCGGGCGGTGATATTGCCAAGCTTGTCGAAGGGTTTCCGAATCTTTTCATACAAAAATGTGACGGGACGGACGTGCTCGAGAGCTACGCGACCTTCAAACAGGCCGTCGAATACTGCCGCGAGCGAAAAGGCCCTGCGTTCATTCATGCCAAGGTCGTTCGCCCGTATTCGCACTCGCTTTCGGACGATGAAAAGCTGTATCGTCCGACGGAAGAGATCGAGGCCGACGCGGCTACAGATCCGATCCGGCGGTTTGGCGAATTGCTAATGACCGACGGCATAGCCTCGTCGGAACAGCTCGAAGAGCTTCGAAAACAGGTCGACGCAGAGGTCAACGAAGCAGCCGACATCGCGATCGAAACGCCGCAGCCGGCGCCTGAGACAGCATTAAGGAATGTCTTCTCTCCCGACGTCGATCCGACAGACCGGCAGATCTTTGATACAGAGGATGGGGCCGAGCTTTCGGGCAATCCCGGTACGATGGTCGATCTGATCAATCGCTGCCTCCATGAGGAAATGGAACGCGACGAGCGGATCGTCGTCTTTGGCGAGGACGTCGCAGATTGCTCGCGTGAGGAATACCTCGACCGCGTCAAAGGCAAAGGCGGCGTGTTCAAGGTCACCGCCAACCTGCAGCGTAAATTCGGTTCGACGCGGGTGTTCAACTCGCCTCTTGCCGAGGCAAATATCGTCGGCCGCGGAATTGGGATGGCCCTTAGAAACCTCAAACCGGTCGTCGAGATACAGTTCTTCGACTATATCTTCCCGGCGATGCACCAGATCCGAAACGAGCTGGCGACGATGCGTTGGAGAAGCGATGGCGAGTCGAAAGCTCCGATGGTGCTTCGCGTGCCGGTCGGCGGCTATCTCAAGGGTGGTGCGGTCTATCACTCGCAGTCGGGAACGACGCTGTTTGCTCACACCCCCGGGCTGATGATCGCGTATCCATCGACGGCTCTTGATGCTAACGGACTGCTCCGCACGGCGATCCGGTGCGATGACCCGGTGATGTTCCTCGAACACAAGCATCTCTATCGCCAGGTCTATAACAAATCAGCTTATCCGTCGAGCGAGTTCCTGATCCCGTTTGGCAAAGGCCGCAAGGTCCGCGAGGGCTCTGACGTTACGATCGTGACTTACGGTGCACTGGTCGAGCGATCCAATCAGGCTTGCAAACGTCTTGAGCAGAACGGAGTTACCGTCGATCTGATCGACCTTCGCACGCTCGTTCCGTACGACTGGGAAATGATCGCCGAATCTGTCAAGAAAACGTCGCGAGTGATAGTTGCTCACGAAGATCCGATCTCGTACGGGTACGGTGCTGAGATCGCGGCGCGCATCTCGAACGAGCTGTTCGAGTATCTCGACGCTCCCGTACGGCGTGTCGGTGCGACTGATACATTCGTCGGCTACGCACCGCAGCTTGAGGACTTTATCCTGCCGCAGAGCGAGGATGTCGAGAACGCAGTCAAGGACCTGATGGCGTACTGAGCTCAAAAAGCGGGCATTCCACTCGAAACTTTTTTCATCTAATATACGTAACTCGGATTTCGTGGATAACGGTAGACTAGAAAAATTTGGCACCACGAAGTGCCTGCGACGTATCGCCTCGGCCTTGATCATGGCCGTTGCTCTGTCGTTGTATGCGTTTGGCCAGCAGTCCGGCTCAGAAGCTCCTGTGGTAGTGCGTCCCGGAGCTCCCGGCGAGCCGACCAAAACATTGCCTCGAGGTACTAAGGCAACTCTGACAGCCGTCTCGCCGAAAGACGTTGAGTTCATGCAGGGCATGATCCATCATCACGCTCAGGCGGTAGAGATGACGGCCTTGATCGAATCGAGGACTGATGACAAAGAGATCCGCCTGCTGGGGCAGCGCATCGCTCAGTCGCAGACGGATGAGATCAACTTTATGAAAGGCTGGCTTGCTGCGCGGGGATTTACGTCGGAAATGGACATGTCTGGCGGTAATTCTAAACATGCCCACGGACGCAATGGCGCTAATGAGCATGCTATGATGCCGGGAATGCTTAGTCGCGAACAGATGCGTTCGCTCGCCGAGTCGAAGGGCCGCGAGTTTGACCGGCTTTTTCTTGCCGGTATGATACAGCATCACGTTGGTGCTCTCGTGATGGTAAAAGATCTTTTTGATACGTCCGGCTCCGGCCAGGACGCCGAGCTTTTTAATTTTGCAAGTGATGTCGATAGCGGCCAGAGGGGCGAGATAAAGATAATGCAGACCCTGCTGGTGCAGAGACCGTAGGAGTGAAAATGGATCGAAATAACATGTCGCGTTTTACGCTGCTTCTTTTTCTTTTTGCAATGTGTTTTTCGGTGACGGCGTTTGCCCAGGGTGGCGACAAAGCACCGAAGCTGCCGCCGGGGATGACCGGTTCTGACCCGACCGACCCGCGGGCAAAGCTCAAGGCGGGACTTTTTGATGCCGAAGAGACATCGTTTGGCATCAAGCACCTTTCTCTCGCTAAAAAGCCGGACGCATTCCAGTTAGGCGTCGATCCTGACAGCCCAAAGGTGGTCAAGGCTCTGGTTTCACTAGGCGTACCGGCAGAAGCTGCCGGCCAGATACCGGCCGCACAGAAAATGGGCTTCGCCGGGCTTGCCTTTGCCAATTCCGATCTTGCATTTCAGGGAAATCACCTGTTTATGGGTAATTTCTACGGGATGAACATCTATGACATCAGCGATCCAGCAAATGTGAAGCTTATAACTTCGATGCTGTGTCCCGGAGGCCAGGGTGATGTCTCGGTCTACAAGAACCTGATGTTCATGTCGGTCGAGATGCCGAACGGCCGTCTGGACTGCGGTGAACAGGGCTTCCCCGCACCTCCGCCGCCGGCTGCCGGCCAGCAGAACCAGCCTCAGGGCCCTGCGGCCAACAAAGACCGTTTCCGCGGCGTTCGCATTTTTGACATCTCGGATATTCGGAGTCCGAAACAAGTTGGCGCGGTTCAGACGTGCCGCGGATCGCACACTCACACACTGGTCCTCGATCCTAAGGACAAGGCGAATGTTTACATCTACGTTTCGGGCACGTCTTTTGTAAGACCCGATGAAGAGCTCGCGGGCTGCTCGGGCGGTGCTGCGGACAAAGACCCCAACACATCGCGCTACAGCATCGATGTGATCAAGGTCCCGCTGGCGAGTCCGAAGGATTCCAAGGTAATTGGAAGCCCAAGAATTTTTGGCGATGACAAGACGATCAGTGCCCTCAAGAGCGCAGCCACGCACGGCACCGGACGTCCGGAAGAGACCGATCAGTGCCATGACATCACTGCGTACTCCGAGATCGGACTCGCCGCCGGAGCATGCGCGGGCAACGGCATCCTGCTCGATATTAAAGACCCTGCAAACCCGAAACGTATCGAGGCCGTAAACGACCCGAACTACGCCTACTGGCATTCGGCTTCCTTCTCGAATGACGGCAAAAAGGTCGTCTACACCGACGAATGGGGCGGCGGAATGGGAGCACGCTGCCGAGAGAACGACCCGAACAAATGGGGAGCTAACGCGATCTTTACGCTTGGTGCGGATAAGAAGCTCTCGTTCAAGAGCTACTACAAGCTGCCCGCGGCTCAGGGCGATACCGAGAACTGCGTTGCCCACAACGGTTCGCTCGTGCCTGTTCCGGGCCGCGACATCAAGGTCCAGGCCTGGTATCAGGGCGGCATCTCGCTAATGGATTTCACCGATCCGGCAAAGCCGTTCGAGATCGCGTATTTCGATCGCGGCCCGATCGACGACAAGATGCTCATGATGGGCGGTTCGTGGTCGGCCTACTGGTACAACGGCAAGATCTACTCGTCAGAGATCGCTCGCGGACTCGACGTTTTTGAACTGACGCCGACCAAACACCTGTCGCAGAACGAGATCGACGCCGCTAAGTCGGTCAAATTCGACATTCTCAACGTCCAGAATCAGGAAAAGATCGTCTGGCCAAACAAACGAGCCGTCGCGATGGCTTACATCGATCAGCTCGAACGATCGGGCGCTCTCCCAGCGGCGCAGATCGCTTCGATGCGTCAGGCGGTCGAAAAGGATGATGCCGCAAAGCTGAAGAATGAAGCCGGCGTAGCCGAAAAAGCTGCCGCTGCCGCTAAGAACAGTGCCGATGCCTCGCGGCTCAAAGCCCTTGCGTCGGTGCTTGCAAAGCCAAACGCTTAAGCATATGAAGACCGTAAAGATCCGATACTGTAAGGTCTGAGGATCGTACCTTCCCCGGGCCGTCCGTGTGGCGGCCCTTCTCAAATCCAAGCTCGGTGTCCAGGCTCACCTCATCGAGGGAGACCGCGGCGAGTGGACCGTCTGGGTCGGCGACGAGAAAGTCGCCGCTAAAGGCTGGATACTCTTTCCTTCTGACGGATCCGTCGTTGAAGCGGTCAAGAACGCCCTCGCCTGAAAGCACCGAAGACTTTGGTTTTTTAGTTCAGCCGTACCTGACGCATAATGGCTGGATGAAGCTAGCCGCAATTTCTTTCGTCCTTTTCTTAGCGACAATTTCGTTCTCGCAGGATCCGGTTCGCGAGTTCCGGCGGTCGAACGAGCATCGATTGCTTTCCGAGTTCGTTCAACTCCTCTCGATCCCCAACGTCGCGTCCGACACGCCGAATATTCGCAGGAACGCTGACTACCTCGTTGCCGAGATGCAAAAACGCGGACTAAAACCGCGTCTTCTCGAAGCGGCCGACAAGTCCGTGCCGCCTGTCGTCTATGGCGAGTGGATGACGCCGGGCGTGACGAAGACCGTTATCTTTTACGCGCATTACGACGGCCAGCCGACAGAAGAAGCGGATTGGACCGGCAGCAAGCCGTGGGAACCGGTCCTTCGAACGGCATCGCTCGAAAAAGGCGGAAAGATCATCCCGTTTCCCAAACCGGGTGAGCGGATCGATCCCGAGTGGCGTATCTACGCCCGATCGGCCTCGGACGATAAGGCAGGAGTCTTTGCGATCCTGACCGCGTTCGACGCACTGATCGCAAAGGGAATCAAGCCGACGGTAAACATCAAATTTTTCTTCGAGGGTGAGGAGGAAGCCGGTTCATCAAACCTGAAAGAGATCCTCGAAAAGAACAAAGAGCTGCTCAGCGCAGATGCATTCATCGTCTGCGACGGGCCCGTGCATCAGTCGGGGCGGAAGCAGGTCGTATTCGGCGTTCGCGGCGATGTAAATGTCGATCTGACCGTTTACGGAGCGAAGCGGCCGCTGCACAGCGGGCATTACGGCAACTGGTCGCCAAATCCGGCGTTGCTGTTGGCCAAACTCCTCGCCTCAATGAAAGACGACCGCGGCATTACAACCATCAAAGGCTGGGCCGACGACGTCGAGCCTCTCGGCCCTGCGGAGCTAAAGGCAATATCCGACGCCCCGCAATACGACGAGCAGCTAAAACGCGAACTCGGCATCGCCTATACGGAAGGTGGCGGCAAGAGCCTTTTGCAGCGCATCAACGAGCCCTCGCTAAACATCAACGGCATCAAAAGCGGCGATGTCGGCGATAAGGCGAGGAACGTCATCCCGACAATGGCCACGACCGTGCTCGATCTGCGGCTGGTGAAGGGAAACGATCACATTCGCCAGGTCGAAAAGCTCCGCAAGCACGTCGAGTCGCAGGGCTATTACATAACGTCCAGCGAACCGACCGACGAAGAACGTCGCAAGCATCCGCTGATCGCCAAGTTCATTCACGTTGCGGGCAGCTACAACGCACAACGAACAAAGATGGACCTGCCCGTTTCGCTCGCCATTATTGCAGCCGTCCAGCGGACTTCCGTGTCGCCCGTTATCCAAATGCCTTCGCTCGGCGGCAGCCTTCCGCTCTCGATCATCAGCGAAACGCTCGATGTTCCAACCATCACCGTGCCGATCGCGAACCACGACAATAATCAGCACGCCGAGAATGAGAACCTTCGATTACAGAATCTGTGGGACGGGATCGAGACCTTTGCGGCCCTGATGACGATGAACTTCAAATAGCGCTATCCAAATGAAAATGCCGAAGCCCCTTCAGGCTCCGGCAATCGTTCGTCACACACCTGTGTTGCAGCTAATCCGCCCGATGGCTATTGACGGCGTACACGCCCGGAAAACTGCTCGGCAGTTCGGCGTGTTCGATCTCGTGCCCGCATACCGAAAAGCCCAGTCCTGATTCGCGAAATGCCATCTCATCCCGGAAGTCGCGGATGTTAAAGCCCGGCAGCACGGCCATCGGCTCGGATCTTCGCGGCAGCCGGTCGTTCATCATCGCAGTGTTGTATGCGAAGGAGGCCATGATCACGGCTGAGCGCTTGAGGTCCTGCTCGAGCACGCGGTCAACGACGTCCTGAGTTGTGTGCCACGAACGCGTAAAGTACTCGATCGGGTCCTGGATGAACTGAAATCCCGGCAGCCCGACGGCGTCGAACGCGAGATGGTCGGTACCGCCGGTGTTGCTGATCGTCACCGTCGTAGCACCCCAATCCTTGAACGGCGTGAGCCAATCCTTGAATATCGAACGCAGCTGGCTATTGCCCTGCAGATATATGCCGCGGATCTGGCCTGTGCCGTTGTCGAGATTGTAGTACGCCGCGAATTTATCGTGCCCGGCTTTCTTGTTCACGGGCACCGCCTGTCCGCCAAACGCCTTGAATGCATCGGCGTCCGAACCGTCGCCGAGCGTGCCAAAATTCTTCGCGACATAGCCGCGTGCGCCGAGCAGGCCTTGCTCTTCGCCGGTCCAGAGACCTATGCGGATCGTGCGGCGAGGTTTGAGCCCCGAAGCCTGGATAATGCGGACGGCTTCCATCGCGACGGTGGTGCCTGCGCCATTGTCGGTCGCACCGGTTCCCGCGTGCCAGGAATCGAGGTGCGCCCCGACCATCACGACCTCATCTTTGAGAGCCGGATCTGTTCCCGGTATCTCGGCGATCGTGTTGTAGCCCTGCAGATCGTCGTCGTAAAACTGCGTCTGCAGGTCGACGGTCATTTTCACAGGCACGCCCTGTTTGATCAGGCGTACGAGGCGATTGTACTGCTCGACCTCGGCGACTAGCTGCGGCATTATTTTCGGAGCGTTTTTAGAGGCTATACGCAGACCCGGAACCGCCGGTGTTCCCGGAGCGGTCGGCGGCAGGCTCGCACCCATCACGCGGATCGTGCCCGCATCGACGCCGAAACCAGAATCGATCGTCACCGCCGCTCCCTCTTCAAAGAGCATCATCGTCCTCTTATAATTGAAAGCCTGCTGAGCCTTCTGTGCATCGGTCGGTGCGGCCGGTGTCTGCGGCGGAGGCGGTGGACCGGCGTTCTCGAGTTGTGCGAGTTCGGCGTCGGTCTGGCGCGTGGCGGTTGGCTTGAAAATATCGTTGACGCCGCGTTCGGGAGCGAGCAGCACGATCGCTCCTTTCATTCGGCCCCTAAACTTCTCGAGCTCGGCGTCGTTTGTCGCGTCGTAATAGACAACGTCGGAGGTGACCGCACCGTTGGTCGAGGGCGACCATGCTTTCGGGTAAGCGCGAAAGGCGGTGGTCTGCTCGCCGGCCGTGACCATCGCCGAAAAATTCTTGAGTTCCCAGCCGCGGCCAAATTCGCCCCAAGGGTCGACCTTGGCGTTCGTCAGGCCCCATTTTTCGAGCTGTTCTTTCGTCCATTTGTTGGCGCGTTTCTGGCCCGGCGAATTGGTGAGCCGCGGGCCGATCACGTCGGTCAGATAGCGGATCGTCGCCATCGCCTGCGAACGGTTCATCCCTTCGTCGATGAGCTTGCCGGTCGCGTCGGGCGACGAAACGGCCTGCTGGCCAAACGCCGCTGCGGGCGTCAAAAGCGCCACGAAAAATGTCAAAACTAATCCCTTTTTGAACATGTAAATTGCTCCTGTTCGATAATATTCCTGAGTTATTTGATCAGTGAGAATATTACGCGTGGCGTGGGTGGGAAGTTTCGAATGTGCAGGCTTTTCAAAGAGATGCGAGCTTATAAACGCCCGTCGCGAGCCGCTCGGCAAAGCCCTCGTCGACGAGTTGGTGATTTGCACGGCCGGATTCCCAGCGATAAAAACCGAACCGTTTCGAAAGCTCGCCGAGAACGGTCAGCCCATGTGAAGTTAGAAACGTGCGGGCGAGTTCCTTGACGGCTTCGTCACGCGGCATCTTGACGGCCATTTCGTCGGGAAAACGTGCCTCGGCGAGCGTCCAGATGTACGTGAATTTCGGCACGTAAAGCACCTCTTGCGGGATGACCTTCATCCGCTTTTGCAGTTCGTCGATGGCCTTGGTGAGATCGGCTTTGTTAGCAAAGCCGCATTCCGCACGCAGGTCGGCGGTCGCCATCTCCCATTCCTTGCGAAGCACCTTCAGGACGGTCTGTGCATTTGGCGAAAGCTCGTCCTTCTCCGCCTTTCGCGTCACGCCCCAAATGGCGTTGAAGACCGGGATCATCCTTCGGGCGAGGAACCACGAATGCCCCTTAACGAGCTTGCCGTAATAGACGTTTGCCCGCTCGATCACCTCGTCCTTGATCACCCACGCACGGCTCGCCTCGGGATCTTTCTGCACATTCCGCGGCATATGCGCGTCCCGCCGTCCGCAAACAGCGATGTAGATCGACGGCAATTCCTTCCGCGCATCCGTCAAGCCAAGAGCGTAACCCAATTCCTCGACCATCGCCTCAGCCTCCGCCGCCCCATCGATCCGCCGCGACTCCTCCCGCCGCCACAACCGGTCTCGATAAACTTCGATCTCTTCAGGTAGGTTATCCAATGTGCGTGCAACAAGGTATCAGAGACGCAACGCCATGTCAACAAGCGATCGCGGCTCTCGAATGCGAAGGGCCTTTTCCTGAAGAAAAGGCCCTGGATAAGAGTCCGGAGTCCGGCTTGCTTAACATTTAACGCATCGGTGATGTCGAAACGACGGTCACTGACGAGCCCTGTTGGAGCTGGATGTCGTTCTTGCCCTGGATCGCGACCGATCCGGCACCGCCGCCGCCACCGATGATCGCTCCGATCGCGGCGCCTTTTGCACCGCCGGCGATCGCACCGATTACGGCTCCAATTCCGGCACCAATGCCGCCGCGTTTAACGGTATCTTTGGTCTGGCTCTCGCCTTTGAGCGTGCCTTCGTTATCGACCGAGACATTCTTGCCGTTGATAGCCTGGACCGACTGAACATTGCCGGCGAAATCGAACGTTTTACCATCGCGAAGAGTAATTCGTTCGAAATTCAGAGTCATTTTCGGATCACCAGTGACGGTGCCCGAGCGGCTGATGTTCGAAACGTAGCCTTCGATCACGGCCCCGCGAAAATCGTCGGGCGACTGGACCGTCAGTCTGAAGCGGTCGTTATTCTGCGAGACCTTTGTGTTCAGCTCGTTTTCGAGAATGCCCGTGATGGCAACGCCGTTCGGCACGGTGTAGTTGCCGGGACGCGTCGTAACGGCGGACGGCACAGGGCTGCGGCCAAACGTCGGCGAGTTGCCGCCGTTGGCGACTCCGCCGGATCCGTCGTTGTCGGAATAGCCGCCAGTCGTGTTGTCAGCCGGCTGCTGATCGACGCCGAGACGGGCGACCGAGTCGGTCTTATTGTAGATGCTCTCGGCCCAGACGGTCTGCGACAGATATTCGGTCGTGATGCGACGCGAGACCTTTAGAATGCGGCCGTTGTCTTCCGAATCGAAAGTCACGTTGAAATCGCGTTCGCCGCCGAGGCTGGAGACGACGAGCTTCGTGCCCGTGAGCATCGCCTTGACGCGGATCGTGCGTCCGTCGGGCGTCGTTTCTGTCTTTTCGCTGCCGTCGGCCGTGAACGTGAGCGGCGAGGCATTCGTCGTCGCGAGAACGACGCGGTCGCCGCGGATGTCGAGCGCGATCTGCTGCGGTGCGGTGAGTTTTTCCGTAAGATCGGCACGCTTGTCGGCCGCTACGTTCGCGTCATTGACGATATCGTCGATGCGTTCGCTCCGCGTCGCGTCGAGATCGTACGTGCCCGAAAAGCCAGCCATCGAAACAGGCTGAGCCGGACTTGGATAGCGGTTCGGCTGCGGAGCGGTAGACGAACGGGCCGACCAATTCGGCGTCACTCCGTAGTTATTTGCAATTCGCTCTATCTGACGGCGAACGCCGGTCCAATCGTCTTCGACACGGCGATTCTGCGGATCTGTTTCGAGGAATTCGTCGATGCGCTTTGCCGCGTCCACGATCGCACGGACGTCGTTAGCATTCTCACGCCGGCGTTCGTAAAAATCCTGAAACTGCCGCACTGTGCTCTTTAGCTCACGAATGTCGGTACTCACCTCGGAAACACGCGTGTTGCTTGCTGACGAACTCTGCATCTGGTAACGAAGATTCGTCTCGAAGTCTTCGATCTTCGAATTGAGGCTGCGGACCGCGTCGCGGATCTCACGATCGTCGCGACGCTGCGCGGCGGCAAGTCCGGCCATGCCCGCAAACAACGAGAAAATGACCAACGAAAGCGAAAACGTTCTCTTGAGATCCTTCATATTTTTATCAGCACGGTCGTTTGAAGAAACGCACAAACCTTCCCGATAGGATACGAAGCATATTTTGTGCCAATGGTTGTTCGGCCAAAGAGGATGACCGAACTCATATGCTAAAATTCGAACACAACTTCAAGGAGATGCCAATGGCAAATAGTACTTACAGGGCCACGGTCGCGTACGCCGGCGACGGATTCTTTATCGGAGTGCCCCCGAGCGGAAATGCTCAAGTGATGGATTCTAAAGGGGATAGGCATGCCGCTCCGACGCCGCTCGAAATGCTGCTCGTCTCGGTTGCCGCCTGCACCGCGATGGACGTGCAATCGATCCTGGAAAAGAAACGACAGAACGTGACTGAGTACCGTGTCGAGATCGAAGGCTCCCGTGTGGATGACCACCCACGGAAGTTTACGGCATTTCATATCAACCATATCGTGCATGGACGTAACGTTTCCGAAAAGGCCGTTGCCGACGCGATCGAGTTGTCCGACACCAAATACTGCTCCGTAGCCGCGACCGTAAGGCCGACCGCAACGATCACGACGAGCTATCAAATAATCGAGGTTTCTGAATGAGAAGATATCTGACAGCTTTGGCAGTACTTTTTCTTCTGACGGCATCTGCAAACTCGCAGAGACTTCATTCTCAAAAGATCGGTGGTTACGTAGTGCCGGACGACCTTTTGATCGAGATAGCAAAGGCAGAGGACGCACGGGATGCTGCACCGCTGATCGAGATGTTCAAGAACGTGAATTCGGCTACTCGATATCGAGCGGCTCTAGCGGCCGGCCGGATTGGCGATGAGGCCGCGATACCCGGATTAGCGGTAATGCTTTCGGACTACGTTCCCGACGTGCGTGTAATGGCGGCGTTCGCGCTCGGAGAGATCGAGAGGGTGAAGGCTACCTTGCCGATCATCGGAATTCTTTCAGATGAGCGCGCGTCTGGCCCGCTTCGTGCCCGTGCGATCGAGGCTGCGGGGAAGATCGCCGCAGCGGCGCCGCGTTCGGACGAGGCAAAACAGCTTGGCGAAGCGATCGTGCGGATACTGCTGGCCGAGTCGGGAAAGAACGGTGGAGGCGACCGCGACGTGATCAAGCTTGGAGTCACCGCGATCCTACGTGCACGTCCGGCCGAGAGCGAAAAGGCACTCATTCCTTTCCTGACACATTCGGATGGACGCGTCAGGGCCGATACGGCGAATGCGATGGCTCGTCTGCGTTCGAAGGCCGCAAATGCCGAGTTCCGGTCGATGCTCCGCCGCGATACGGATGTCGATGCGAGAGCGAATGCCGCCAGAGCACTTGGGGCGGCCGAGGACAAGGAAGCTTACGACCTTCTGCTCGATGCGGCTGTGAACGGCGATGATCTGCGGATCCGGATATCCGCAATTCGTTCTCTCGCACAATTGCGCGACGTGAATGCGGTCGAGCCGCTGGTCAAACACGGTAACGATCTGATCGTTGCGGCAAAAAGATCGCGTGCCGCGGTACCGGCGGAAAAGACCGAGCTCCTCGAGATCGCGACGGCAGTTTCGAGACTGGTTCCGGGCAAATTCAACGATCCGGTGATCGTTTTTCTAGAGGCGTTGCGCAAACTCGACCGATATCGCTCCGGCGAGACCGAGGTCGCTCTCGCGACCGTGGCGCCCGCGGGCTACGTAGCTGAGTTCAACGTCCACAACGACGGCTATGCGGATTGGCGAGTCGCCGACGCATACGCTCAAGGCCTGAACTCATTAGCTGCTTCGGCCGACGCTAAGCTAAAACTGAAAGCGGCCGAAGCGTTGACGAAACTCATTGCCGGTATGGCAAAAGGCGTAAAACCCGCGTATCAAGCCCAAATGGTAAAGGCGATGCCGGCTCTGCAGAGAGCGAACGCAGCGTTCAAGCCTGATAATCTCGACGAGATCCTTCGCGGGCTACTGACCAACGAAGACGTCAACGTCCGTGCGACGGCCGCCCGGTTGATACGTGCCCAACCATATTCAGCGGAAAACTTTGCTGCCCTAAAGACTGCTTTTAACAGGGCTCTCATCACCGATCGAGCTTCGGACGACGCGCAACTGGCGATTCTAGAGCAATTGAACGGGCTGAATAAGCGAGAGTCCGTCGGCGTTCTACTGACCGCTCTAAATGCTCCAAACTACCTCGTCCGGCGCCGTGCCATGCAGCTTCTCAGTGATCCGGAACTGCAAGGGCCGTTTCCGGGTATAGCTCCGGCAGTCGAAAAAGCCCGGTCAGAGAAGAGAGATAGGGTCTTGCCCTACACGCCGGTCGCGGGTACGCGGCTCGGCCAGATCCTGAACACCGAAGCCGATTACCGCCGAGCGTTGTCGCGAACGAACGGCTCAGCGAAAGCGATCATTACTACGACGAAAGGTACGTTCACGATATCGCTCAACGGCGGTGACGCTCCGCTGACGGTCGATAACTTTATCAAGCTCGCGCGTTCGCGTTATTTCAACGGAGCCGAGGTGCACCGCGTTGTTGGTAACTTTGTGATGCAGGACGGCGACCCGACTGGAACGGGCTCGGGTGGCCCGGGACATTCGATCCGCTGCGAGATAAATATGACCGAGTTCGCTCGTGGAACGGTCGGGATGGCGCTTTCAGGCAAGGACACGGGCGGTTCGCAATGGTTCATCGACCACGCCCCGCAGCCGCACCTCGACGGCGGTTACACGGTTTTCGGACAAGTGAACGAATCCGGCATGAAAGTCGTAGATAAGATCGTGAAAGGCGATAAGATCGTCAGCGTTCGGATCGTCGGAAGATGATCCTTCGCACCAACGACGTCTAGCAGATGAACGATACTGACCTCGAAAAACGGCGGGTAAAGATCGACGAGGGGCTCGACAATTTGTCGTTGTATCTCGACGGCTTGTTTCGCGTGCCCGGAACTTCGTGGCGTTTTGGGCTTGATTCGCTCATCGGTCTGATCCCGAATATCGGCGACACGCTGACGATGTTTCCGTCGTTCTACATTCTGATCGCGGCGGTCAGGTACGGAGTGCCAAAGATCACGCTGCTACGGATGGCGTTCAACATCGGCCTCGATTACGTGATCGGAACCATACCGTTCATCGGTGACGCTTTCGACTTCTTCTGGAAGGCCAATCAGCAGAACATGGATCTGATCCGCTCGCGGGCAACCGGGGTAAAGGGGACGGGATCGGACTACGCGTTCGTATTTATCATCATGGGGTTGCTGGTACTTATCCTTGTAGGTTCGATACTGGCCAGCGTTTACGTCTTCTACACCATACTGTGGATCCTGTTCAATAACCCTATGTTCTGAAAGTCGACGTAAGGGCCAGCACAAGGATCACGACGACCAAGACGACGATAATCGCCGCGAGCAAAGGCATCGCCCAACGATGGGCCATATTGAACGTACCGCCCGGAAGTCCGCGCTTCGGAACGATAAGTCGCGGATCATCCTTGCAGAAGTAGGCCCCGAATACGCCATCGCCCCAGTGACGTTCGTCCTCCCAAAGTTTACGCATGTTATCCTCAGTCATTCCCGCGGGCGAATTATACCCTGCTTACAACTCGCAACAAAAAACCTCGGCATCATGACTGGCACCGAGGGTTCTCGTCTATATACAGAATAGGCTATAACAATTGCGATCAGACGTTGCTTACGCAAGCCGGGCATTTGCCGCGCAGCGTAAGTTCGATAGTCGAGGGCTCAAATCGCGAAAGGCGAGCGGCCGCCGCAACCAATTCGTCCGGCAGCTGAAGTTCGATGTCGACCAAGGCTCCACAATCGTTGCAGATGGCGTGGTCGTGACGCTCGGTCATGCGGTCGAAGCGGCTGGCACCGTTGCCGAACCGCACCTCGGCAATGTGCCCGGCCTCTTTCAGGTATCTGAGCGAATTATAGACCGTAGCGAATGAGATACTCGGCAAAAGGTCTTTGGCGTGTGCGTAGACCTCATTGGCAGTAAGGTGCTCGTGCGAGGTACGGATCACCTGGAGCACAGCAGCACGCTGCTTTGTAAGGCCGAGTTCTTCGATAGACGGGGCGTTCATAACACTTCTGTAACGATTAGAATAATTCTAATTGTCATCTCTGTCAATAGCGCAAAAAAGGCGGGCCGAGACGCGACCCGCCGCATAGGGCTATTGTTACATAGCAAGAGGATCAGTTCTTTTTGGTCGAGCTGACATTAACGACCTTTGCCGCAGACGTTGCCTTTTTCGATGGAGCGGGCGTTGTTAGCCTGTAGAGCGAACCGTCCTGCGACACCTTCTTGTAGCCGCTCGGCACGCTGAAGAGCGAGGGGTCGGGCTCGGCACGGATGATGTTCGTCAGGCGGTAGGTCTGTTCGCCGAAACGCGGATCGGTGTTGCGAGAATAGACAACGAGGCCGAGTTCCTTTGAATACCAACGCTCATACACGATCTCGATGGGGCGTTCGTTGCCGATGGCGCCTTCAGGAATGATCGTGGTCCGCCGTGTGCCCTCAGCCGAGACGCCTTCGAAATCCCGAACGCCCAGTTCTTCTGTACGGGTCTCGTACTTGGAATTCTGGCTACCGACTGAGTATGTAAACCCAAAACCGGGCTGCGGGGCGATGACAGCGACAGGCGGAGTCGGCGGCACAGGCATCTCGAGTATGCGGCCTGGCTCGATCGGCCTTGCGACCGCGATCTTGTCGCGAAGGTCGCGGGCCATCAGCTCGTGCTCGCGTTTTGCATCCGGCGTGAGAATCGTGCCTTGACCCGCGATCGTCAAGCCCTTGCCCTGTTGTGCGAGCTCGAGGACCCTTGCGGTCTTAAGTTTTTCATCGAGCAAGTACTTTTCGCCCATTGAAGGATTTACGATCGACACGCCCTGGCCGGTAAAGAAAGTGGTACCCAGCACGCCGCCGACGCCGCCTGAACTTTCACGACGGACGCGGCCGGCACTATTGCGATAGAATTTGCCGGTCGAACTACGAACGATACGATTTCCGTCCGACAGCGTCTGGACGCTTTCATTGACCTCGTCCGCCTGTAACGGCGAATCTTTCACCTGACCGTGAAACGAGGCAGCGGCGGCAAGCTCGGCGACCACTCTTGCTTTGACCTCAGCATCTGCCTTGACCGCCGGAGCGGTTGACTGCTGGCCGACGGCAGAAATGCCAGCGGCCGCCAAAATAAATGTGGAAACAATTGTCTTCATATCCTCTCCTAAAACTTTGGGGTCTTAATCTACTAACCGAACGGCTCGCGTGACACCGTCGCGACCGATGAGCAGCTCCGCACTGACCGTAGCCTCGTCATTCTCGAGCGGCAGAGCGACGCCGAGCGCGAACGCCGACGAGCGCTTTAGCTCGACCCTTACGATCTGGCCACCCGCAGCCACGTCCGACGGATCGCCCGTGTACGAGACCGGGTAGAATCTAGCGGAAGCCTGCTGAAACTCGACCGGCTCCTCGATTGTCCGCTTCTTGCGAAAGACGGCCCGCTCGATGCGCGGCTGGGTCTGTGCCGCACGGCCCGACGAAAGTTCACCGTCGATCGGTTGAGGAGGTACCTCGGGCCGTGCGGCTTCCGGTTCGGCTTCCGGAAGCTGTTCTTCTTTGACCGCTACTGCATACTTCTGCGGCTGTTGCACAGGCCTGAAAAGGACCACGCCGGCTGAAACTGCAAGCACAACGGCGACTAGCGACAAAGCGGCGACCTGACGGAGCGAGAAATATCGCTTCGCCGAGGGCTGATACACAGGATCAATTCGCTCGATCTTATTAAGAACACCTGCGAAAAGGTCCTGCCTCGCAACGATCCTCTCGATCTCCGCCTGCGGCAGCGGAGTGCCCGCCAGCAGTTTTGCGGCGAGCGTATCGAGCTGTTCATTTTTGAGGCTGCGTTTTGTCATTCGTTCAGTTAGTAGGACGCCTGTCCGCTCGGAGCGGTTACAGGAGCTTTTTTAATAATCGGCGAACCGATGCCCGGGCCCTCCAAGCTCGAACTTTTACGTTAGTTCGTGATAGTCCGAGTTGCTTGCCGATGTCAGCTGTCGACATCTCTTCGGCGTAGAGCATCTGGAGCAAGAGCCGATCGTCCGCCGGGATCATCGCCAACACTTTGTCCGCCAGGTCGCGGTGAACGAGATGGCGTTCTGGTGCGAGCGAAGTGTCTGCGGTGAGCTGCAGCAAAGCATCGCTCTCGGCCTCTGAAAGATCGCAGGCGAGACGTTCGGGCCGGCGGCGTTGGCCGCGAAGCACATCGAAACACGAATTCACGGCGATACGGACCAACCAGCTAGAGAACGAGCGGTCGAACCGGCCCTGAAACGATGCCAATTCGCTAAATGCCTTGGCAAAGGCGACCTGGATTATCTCTTCGATCTCTTCGGGGCGGCGGAAATAACGGCTGGCGACGACGGCGACGAGGCGTTTGTAACGTTCGAAAAGTTCTTCAAAGGCGAATTGATCACCGGCGAGAACGAGATCGACGAGCTGATTGTCGGTGCGCTCGGCCTTGATAGGCCGGTCGTGTGCCGCTTCTTCAGCTCGGTGTAGAAGGTCTTCGTTCTGCAATGCCGAGTGATAACTGCTCATGCAAAAAGGGATGCTTCAATGGGCCGTCGGAAAGGATGACGGCACCGGATTCGAATCGGTTACAAAGGAAGAACACCGCCGAATGGCGATACTCGACAAAATTTTCGAGACGGATCTTTGTGAGAGATCAGTTCGAGCGGTCTATGAGCAGCTTGCGTCGGGCGTGAACGACGAGTCCAGGCCGACGCGAGGTGACGTCGATGGTGCGTTCGGCGATGCCGCGAGTCTCGACGACGGGAACTTTTGGCGTGTATGTCACGACGTACGACGAATCGATCATCCGGGCGACAAGCGGAGCCTTTTCTTTCATTTCATCGACGCCGACGGGCACGATGAATTCACCGTTCGTGTTAGCAGCGAGCTTTTCGAGCTGCTCTTCGGCAGTCTTGAGATCGGCCTTGCGGGCCTTCATCTTGTTGATCAGTGTGCGGTCGAGATTGATCGTCGGACCGATCTTGGGAGCTTTGGCGATGTCGCGAGCTCCGTTAGGCAGCGTATCGGCGATCTCGTCGGGCATAGCCTTTGGCGGAGGCGTGTTGGAGATGCCTTTGGTACGCGGCTCGATGTCCTCGGCCTCCATCGCGGTGTAGCTGAGCACATGGACGGTGATGTCGGTCGTGAGCAGCCGCTGCATCGCGTCGAATTTCTCGGACGAGCGGCCAAAGCTGTCCGTTCCGTCCGTGATCAGCACGAGATGCTTGTTGTCGAGCGAACTCTTCTGCAGATAATCGGTCGCCTGCCTCAGCGCATCGACAAAAACAGATCGCCGTCCGAATTTAGTGCTCTTGATCGCATCGATCGCCTGCCGGCGATTGTCGGTCCATTCGGCGACGATCTCGGCCCGGTCGCTGTACTGCATTATCGAGACCGAATCGCCCGGCCGCAGCGATTCGACCAGCGCAGCAGCAGTTTTGCGCGTAGTGTCGAGCGATTTCAGGCTGCGAAGTTCACCGCCAGTGTCCATCACGATCAGCACATTCGCCGAAACGCGACGGACGCTCTCGGGCAGGTGAATAATGTCGTTCTCAGTAATGACGATGTCTTTTTCGGTGACATCGCGGAAAAAGTCGCCCTTTGCGTCAAAGGCGAGTACATTCAGCTTGATCTCTTCGACGACGACCTTTTCGACATCGTCGACGGGAGTCGGTGTTGGCGTAGGCACGACGCGGCGGCTCTGTGCCGAACCGGCGATCGCCAGCACCAATAGGAAAAGTGCCGCGGCCGTGAATTTTGCTGAGAGTCTGGCGAACATTATTTAGTTAGGATGCGGCTGACGCCCGATGATTTGTATCTAGTTCGAGCACAGGATTGTCTTCGACAAAATCGATCAGGTTTGGCAGATATGTTTCAAATCGTGGGCAGTCGATGCCTTGTCGAGTAAGAAGTTCGGTACCGACCGATGTATCGTACGTCTGTGAGACGAAGAAATACGGCACGCCGTGGTGGGGCAACCCTGTCAGCCGAGGCGAAATGCCGGTATTCAGGAACCACTCGGCAACACGCTGCGGCAGTTGAAATTCAGACTTGCGGCCCGAAAGCTCACGAGCGATCAGGTCGAAAACCTCAGTCGTCGTCATCGGCGCAGGATCTGCCAACGCTACGGTCAGACCTGCTGCGGCCGGGTCACGTGAGAGGCGATAGAGACCCTCAACGACGAAATCGACGGGCACCATATTGAGCCTGACTCCGGGATTGCCGATATTTACGAGACGCAGTATCGACGGGGCTTTCTGCAGGTACTGTATCAGGTAATAGATGCCGTCGTACTTGACCGTCTCGCCCGTTTGCGAATCGCCCACGACCACCGAAGGCCGATAGATAGTGAGCGGCACGTGGTTCTTGAGCCTCTCGACCTCAAGCTCGGCAAGGTATTTGGTCTCTTCGTAAAAGTTGCGAAACCCGGCCTTGTGCTCAAGCTCGTTCTCAAAGATCTTTCCGGTCCGCAGCCCGGCGACGTAGCAGGTCGAGACGTAGTTGTAGCGCCGCAGATTCTTGACCGAGCAGGCCAGATCGTTGACGTGTTTTGTGCCCTCGAGATTGACGCGAAAGGCCGTATCTTTTGCTACGCCGAGATCATAGGCCGCGGCCAGGTGAAACATCTCGGTCGTCTCGAACTGGATCGTCTCGAGATCGGAGTTCGGAATGCCGAGATTTGGCAGAGTGATGTCGCCCTCGACGATAACGAATGCATCGAGATCGACCTGTGCGGCGTCGGCGATCTCTTCGATCATGGCCATCGATCGCTCAACGAAGCGCGGTTCGACGAGGAGAAAGTATTGCGTTTCGGGCTTGATGAGCCGCTCGAGCAGGCGGCCCGCGATGAAGCCCGGAAAGCCGGTCATGAAGATCGATTCCCGGTAGAGCATAGCCAGAAGTAATAGTTTACCAATTCCGCCGAAGACGTGCTTTTGTCGGTAACCCGGCAGATAAAAAAGTATTTACTTGCCGCTCGGCGGTGTGGTAAAGTCAACGGCGCTTCGGAAAACGGTATGAAAATTCAGGAAATGCGTTCGGGATCAAAGCATCTCGGCCGCAAGCCCGAGCCAACGCCTCGAAACAATGTGTTCGAGATGCGGCCGCTCGGCGAGCCAATCTTTGACGACATAATTCCGCCGGCTGTCGAGAGTGACCTCGAACGGCCGATGTGGTCTGTCATCTCGTTTGACCAGCGCCAGGCCGGCGGGCTGACATACAAACAAGCCGCAACCCTCCTCTCAGAACTCGACGCCTACGACATCGCCGGGCTGTGCATCATCACCGATGAAGCCGCCGGAAGGATGTGAGTTTCTCAGCTAGATATCAACCGCAGAGACGCAGAGACGCGGAGCCACCGGGTCAGAACCACCTGCGATAGCGGGTGGTTGAACGAACGCCGCATCGAGGCTGAATGAATAGAACGCAGATGAACACAGATCACCCGGCTGAACACGGATAGATCCAGTGTCAGTAGCGGGAGCGGAGCGACCTGGGTTGTTCTCACGTCCTGGGTTTCTCACCCGTGGATCTCACGCAAAGACGCCAAGACCGCAAAGAAGACGCGAAGTTTCTCACTCTCAAAAAGTCTCGGTCTTTACGCTCAACCACCCGCTACCGCAGGTGGTTCTGACCGTTCCAAGCGCAATAGTTTCTCACGTAGAGAACCACCCCGTCGGCCGAAGCGGCCGCCACCCCTCCTTCGTAAGGAGGGGAGCTGTGGGAATCATGCCCAAATTCACTTTTCAAAGACCTAGTTTCTCACCAAAGACCAAAGACCAAAGACCTAGAACTCCAACACGACTTTCCCGAAGCTCTCGTTCGATGCCAGGTAGCGATACGCGTCGGCGGCTTCAGTGGCGGGGAACGCCCGGTCGAGGTTTGGGACGATGAGGCCTGAGGCGATGTGCGGGAGAACTTCGTCGACAAAACGAGCGGTCGCGGCGGCCTTCTCGGCGGTCGATCTAGGACGCAGAACGGTGCCGGTGATGGTCGCGCGTTTTTGCAGAAGGTTTCCCAGATCTATCTCGGCGGAGCGGCCGGCGGTCAGGCCGACGACGACCCAGCGGCCGAGTTTTGCGAGTGCCTTTTGGTTCTCACCAAAATACGCTCCGCCAACTAGGTCGACGATCATGTCGAAATGGTTTCCCACATTGGCCTCGATCGCACGGACGGCGAAATCGGAAGGATCGGTGACGCTAATTCCAGCATCAAGTCCGAACTCACGACAGCGTTCGAGTTTCTCACTTGTGCGCGATGTTCCCACGACGCGCGCGTCCCAGAGCTTGGCGATCTGAAGCGCCGCGAGCCCAACGCCGGAACCGACGGCGTGGATGAGCACGGACCGTCGATCTCGAGAGGTGAGAGCCCCGGTCACTTCGTTAACGGTACTGACTCTTTCAGCCCCGGGACGCGTACTGACTTGCAGCAGAGCGTCGTGGGCGGTGATGAATGCTTCGGGGACGCATGCGGCTTCGCTGAAGTTGAGTTTCTCAGGTATCGGTGCGAGGAGAGATTCGTGCGTTACGACGTATTCTGCTTGCGCCTCGCCCGCCGTGATGCCGAAAACGCGGTTGCCGGTTTCCCACTTGGTAGCGTCGTAAGCCACGGCCGCGACCTCGCCCGCGAATTCGAGGCCGGGAATATTCGGTGAGTAACCCGGTGGCGGCGGATAAGCCCCGCGCGCCTGAAGCAGATCGGCCCGGTTCACGCCCGCGGCTCTCACGCGGACGAGAACCTCGCCTTTCTGCAGTGTTCGCGGTCCGTCGACCTCGCGAAACTCAACACCGTCGACAGCAACAAATTCTCTGATATAGACCGCTCTCATAATCGTTTGGTCGCCAGTCGATTCCGCCCCGAAGAGACCGCGACACGGTCAAACGTAGCGCATCTGCGAGCTGCGCCGAAAGCACAGAATTCGCAGATTGATGCAGAATGCGTACTTTTACACAGAGTGCATAGATTGCGTAGATCGCGTTCTTCAGGCTGAAGCCGGTTTGGTAAGCCGGTTAAAACCGGCTGTAGGGTTGTTGTGGCAACGTTAGCCCCGCCGTAAACGGCGGGGCTATATGCCACCTTCGGCGGAAGGAAGAATCCGGACGGCGTTACCCGGTTTAACCCACGAAACGCACTCTATTTCCGCACCTGCGGGACGATGTCGTTCGCTTTGAGCGAATTTCCGGTCGCGCGTTCGTACTCGGCGATGGCCTTGTTCAGGTCGGTGCGGGCACGGAGTTCGTTGCTGCGGGCGACGGTCAGGGCGGTCTGGCGTTCGAGCACTTTGTAGACATCTGACTGGCCTTCGTCGAGTTTTCGCTGTTCGGATTCGTACTGTTTTGTCGAATTCTCGCGGGCGATCGCGGCGGCGCGGAGCCGAGCTTCGTTCGTGCGTATCGCCTGCAGTGCGTTGCGAACGTCGACCTGTATCGCCTGTTCGATCTGCTCACGCTGATCTTCGATGCGTTCGGCCTCGACCAGCGTTCGGCCGAGCTGAGCTTCGGCGGTCTTGTCGCCGAATAGCGGCAGGCTGAACGTCACGCCGACCCGAAATACCGGATATCGCTGGGCAAAGAGCCCCGAGAACGGGCTGCCCGTGAGCAAAGCGAGATTTGCCTGCTGCTGCTGACACGCGGGTGAGGTCGGATCGATCGAACACGCCGTAGGGAAGGTCGGGCTAAAGTCGGGATTCTGACTGCCGCCGATGCCCGAGGTGCTGTAGCTCGCGTTGAAATCGATCTGCGGTTTCGACTGTTCCTTATACAGACGCTGGTGGATGGCGTTGATCTCTTTCTGAGCTTTGTTGAGTTCGAGCTCGGGACGGTTTTCGAGCGCGTCGTTCATTGCCTCGGTGAGCGTGACTCGCGGAGCGGCGATCTCGACCGGTTCGACCGGCGTCAGCGCTTCGTTCCAGATATCACCGCCGCGATTGGGCGAGATGAGATTTTTTAGCGCGTTCTCGGCGGTGTTGACGATGTTGAGAGCGTCGTAAACCGCCTGTTCAAAATTCGCTACCTGCGTCTCGGCGGCGACGATGTCGATCGGGGCGAGCTGGCCTTCGTCGACGAGGCGGCGATTGTGTTCGAGCTGGCGTTTGGCATCGCGGACGGCGTCACGCTGGACCTGCAGGTTGCGAAGAGCGTAAGTCAGGTCCCAATACGCCCGTTCGACACCGGCGACGATCTCGAGCGAACGCTGTCGAAACTGCGTATCGGTCAACTCGATATTTCGCTTGGCAATCTCGATCGAACGCCGCGTCTGATCGAATTTGCGGCCCCGAAACAGCGGCTGTACGACCGAAAAACTCAGGGCCGTATTGTATTGCGGGCTAAGGATCGAAATCGGATTGTCGGTCGTGATCCGGGAGTTATTAAAGGCCCCGGTGAAGACCGTTCCCTGCGACGGAGAAAATGCCTGCACCTGAGCATTGCCGACGATCGAGCCGACGGTCGTTTTCTGATTACTGCTGAAGATACTGACGTTCGGCGTCGTCTGGCGGTCGTAGTACGCCTGGCCGCTGAGCCGCGGCTGATAGAATCCACGGGCCGCCGCGAGGTCGAATTCGGCGATGCGAACGCCTTTGCGCGAGACCTCGACGTCCTTGTTATTCTCCATCGCGAGTTCGAGAGCGTCCTTGAGCGTCATCGTTCTCTGACGAAGCATATCGACACCAACGCGGCCCAGATCGGGCAGCGAACGGTCGTCGGAACGATAGTCCGCCGCGACCTCGGGTACGCCCTCCAGATTCTCAGGGACCGCCGGCGTCGGCGTCGGAGCCTGCGCAGCAGCGATGCCCGCGAGGCACAGCAGTATTACTAAGATGTATAAATTGCGATACATATGATCGGCCGTTACGGCTTGCTAAAAACTGAGCTTGCCGCCGTTGCAACGCGGCGTTTCATGCCGCCAAAAAGCCATGACGCAAAATTATTGATCCGGCGGAAGAGCCGCAGCTCGGCCAGATCGTCGAACATCGAATAAAAGACCGGCACCGCGAGCAGCGTCAGCAACAAACACAATGTCTGGCCGCCGACGACGAGAACGCCGATCGAGCGGTTAGTTCCCGAGCCCGCTCCGGTCGAGACAACGAGCGGGATCATTCCCGCGACGAGTGCGATCGTCGTCATCAGGATCGGCCGCAGGCGGTCGCGATTTGCCTGGATGATCGCGTCATAACGAGACATTCCCTGCGAACGCAGATGATTCGTATGATCTATCTGCAGAATTGCGTTCTTCTTAACCACGCCAAACAGCAGCAGCAGCCCGAGGCCCGAGAAGATATTCACCGTCTGCCCCGCGATCAGGAGGCTCAGAATACCGAACGGTATCGATAGCGGCAGAGTCAGAAGGATCGTCACCGGGTGAATGAACGACTCGAACTGGGCCGCGAGCACGATGTACATGAAGATGAACGACAGTGCGAACGCAAGCATGAAGTAGAAGCCCGCTTTGCCCATCTCTTTCGACTGGCCGACGTAGCCCGTGCGATAGCCCGGGGCCTTGTCGATGCCCAATTCTTTTACGTAATCGTCGATCGCCGACGTGATGCTCGCCGCCGAACCGCCGGGCCGCGTGTTAGCAAGCAGTGTGACCTGACGCTGGCGGTTCGTACGGTCGATCGCACTCGGACCGGTGCCTTCGCTGACGGTGACGACGCGGTCGAGCGTGACCCAGCCGAGTTTGGCCGAGGGCACGATCACGCGCTTGAGCCCTTCGACGCTCGTGCGAAACGGATTGATCGCTCTGACGCGAACGTCATACTGTTCGGCTCCCGCGTTGAAGGTCGTGGCTTCCTGGCCGGCGATCAGCGTATTGAGCGCTTGAGAAACGTCGCCGACACGCACGCCGAGATCGGCGGCCGTTGCACGGTCGACCTCGAGCCGAACCTCGGGCTTCCCGGCGATCAGCGTCGAATCTACGTCGACGGCGTCCGGGATCGATTTCATTTTGGCGATGATCTGTTCGGAATACTCGGTCAGCTTCGCGATGTCCGGGCCCGAGATAAGGAACTGTACGTTCGCGTTGCGAAATCCGCCGCCTGAGAACGCCTGTACCTGTTGGACGCCTGTGCGAAGCTCGGGCGGGAACTTCGCCGTGATCATCTCGCGCGTCGCGGCCATCAGCTCTTCCTGCGACTTTTCGCGTTTTTTTACGTCGGTGAGCTTTACATAGATCGTTCCGGCGTTGACGACCTGCTGCTGTCCGCCGCCGACCGTCGAAAGTGTATCCGTCACGCCCGGCAGAGTACGGATCTCGGTGGCGATACGTTCGAACATCTGTGATGACGCGCTGAGGCTCGTGCCTTCGGGTACGCGGACCGAGACTTCGAACTGCGACTGGTCGTCGACCGGCAAAAAGTTCTTACCGACGAACATAAATAGTGGAACGATGCTCAAAAATACGAGCACACATAGGGTCACGATCACCCAGCGACGGCCCATCGAAAATCGCAGCAGCGACGTGTAGACAGTGTCGACGTGGCGAAACCACCCCTGGACGTGGCCATGACCGGACGACTTCTTTTCCTCGATCATGCCGTCGCCTTTGATCTCGAGCGGTTCCCTCTCGGGCTTTGGCTCGGTCTTTTTAGCTTTGATCATGCGAGCCGCGAGCATCGGCGTCAGTGTGAACGAAACGATCAGCGAAACTCCCACCGCGAACGATGCCGTCAGGCCGAACGACGACATGAATCGTCCGACGATGCCCTGCATGAATCCGATCGGGACGAATACCGCCATCAGCGACAGCGTCGTCGCCATAACGGCAAGCCCGATCTCACGCGTGCCTTCGATCGCTGCCTGGAATGGGTTCATTCCCTTTTCCTCGACGAAGCGATAGATGTTCTCGAGCACCACGATGGCGTCGTCGATCACGATACCGACCATCAGCGTCAGCGCAAGCATCGTGATCGAATTGAGCGTGTAGCCCATTGCGTATATCAACGCAAACGTCGAAATGATCGATGTGGGGATGGCGAGAGCTGCAATGAACGTCGAGCGGAAGCTCCACAGGAACAGAAACACCACGATCGAGGCGAAGATCGAGCCGAGAATGAGGTGTTCCTCGAGCGAAGCCACGGCGTTCTCGATAAAGATCGAGTTGTCGGCGACGATGCGGACCTGATAGCTCTTGGGCAGCGTCGGCAGGATCTCGTTTAAGCGCTCCTTGATCTCGCGAGCAACGGCGACGGTGTTCTGGCCAGACTGTTTTGCAACGATCAGCGTCACCGCGGGCTGGCCGTTAAGCCGCGCTTCAGAACGAAGCTCTTCGGCCCCGTCCTCGACATAGCCGAGATCTTTTACCTTGACCTGATAGGTGCCACGAGTTGCGACGACAACGTCGCTAAATTCGTCGACCTTCTTGATCTTGCCTACCGTGCGAACCGCCGTTTCGACCTGGCCTTCGTCAAGACGCCCGCTCGGGAATTCCTGATTCTGAATCCTGAGGGCCATCGAAACCTCGGCCGGCGTCACGTTATACGAACGCATCTTGTCGGGATCGACCCAGACGTTGATCTGACGTTCCTGGCCGCCGATGATGGTGATCTGGCCAACGCCGCTGACCGATTCGAGGGGCTGCTTGATCTTGTTTTTGGCAAGTTCCGTGATCTCGCGGAGCGATGCCGGAGCTGAAACAGTGATGCGAAGCACCGGTGCCGCGTCCGTATCAAGCTTCTGTACCGTCGGCTGTTCGGCCGTCTCAGGGAGATTTGGAATAACCGTCTGAACGCGGTTCTCGACCTCTTGCGCGGCTATGTTTACGTCCTTTTCGAGCACGAATTGGACAAAAACCTGCGAGATCCCCTCGATCGAGGTCGAACGCATCTCGTCAATGCCGCTGATCGTGTTGACGGCTTCCTCGACCTTATCCGTGATCTCGGTCTCGATCTCCTGCGGCGAAGCGCCCGGATTGATCACTGTGATAGTGATCGTCGGAAAGTCGATCTTGGGGAACAGGTCGACCCCGAGACTCATGAACGAGAACGCCCCGACGACGACGAGCGACAGGATGAGCATCGTCGCAAAGACCGGACGCTTGACACAAACTTCAGCTAACCACTGCATAAAACCTCAGTTCAAAGTTTCTGGTTCAAAGTTTCTAGTTCATCTGGCGAACCAGAACTCCGTCATAAAGTTCCGCGATACCGGATGTTGCAACGACCTCGCCCTCGGCGATGCCGGTCTTGGCCTGGATCATATTGTTTTCGAGCAGGCCGACCTGGACGAGGCGTTCACGTGCGGCGCCGTCTTTGATCACATAGATCTTGTTCAGATCGCCGTCGGCTTTGACGGCCGAGGCCGGGATCATCACGGCGTTCTCAGGCTTTGATTGAGTGATGCGAACGGTCGCAAACTGGCCCGGCTTGAGCAATCCTTCGCCGTTCGGCACTTCGGCCTCAACGGTCAGCGTACGGGCCGTAGCGTTGACGTTCGGAAGCATTCGAACGACCGTGCCGGCAAAATTGCGGTCGGGATACGCACTCGTCTGCATCGAGATACCCTGACCGACGGCAACCTTACCGATGGAAGCCTCGGGCACGTCGATCCGCAAACGAAGGGTCGATGTACGAACGATCGTAGCGATCTTGGTATTTGGTGCGTTGGGTGTCAGATACTCGCCGAGGTCAGCGACGCGTTCTGAGACGTAACCGCTGATCGGTGCCCGAATGACGTTGTCGGAAAGCGTCTTTCGTGCCTGATCGACCTGCGTTTCGGCGGTCGTAACAGCAGCTCGTGCCGCGGAAACCTGAGCTTCGGCCGAGTTGATCGCACGAACCGCGACTGCGGCATTCGAACGTGCCTCGTCGAGCTGGCCGAGCAACGCATCACGTTGGGCCCGACGCTGATCGAGGATCGCTTTTGAGATATCGCCCGTAGCGTAAAGCCTTTCTGCTCGTGCAAGTTCCTTCTCGGCGAGCATGAGGTTCGCGGTCACGGATTTGACCTGCGAAAACGTTTCGATATCGAAAGTCTCACCGTCGCGCAGCCCGAGGCGTATCTGAGCCTGACGCAATGCAGCGATCGCCGTATCGACAGCTTTCTTCTGCTGTTCGACTTGAGCAAGCGATTGTTCCAGCCGGATGCGAGCATCGCGGTCGTCCATTCGGACCAGTACACTGCCCCGCTCGACGTAGCTGCCGACATCAAAGTTGACCTCGACGATCTTGCCCCCGATCGTCGGTGCCACGTCTGTCTGAGCATCGCTGGCCAGGTTGCCTGTCGCCTCGAAATACGTCGGTATCTGCTGCACTACCGCCTGCGCGGTCTGAACGTCTACGACGGTCGCCTGTTGTGCCCTGTTGGCGTTCGAATTCGAAGCGCTCGCACCGCAGCCGGAAAGGATACCTACGCTCGCGGCCAGAGCCGACAGCATTACGATCGAAAGTCTATTGCTTCTCATCATGAGATCAGTTGGCATGGGCGTCCGCACGCAGGCCCCGCAGTAATATCTCGGCAAAGTTCTTTGCCGCTTCTTCGTTCGTTATATCAAGAATTTTTCGCTCTTTATCCCACAAGATGTTGTTGAGCGAGTGGTGGATCATCATGCCGAGAAAGGCCCTGACGGCGATCCGCGGTTCCACCGGGCGAAACGCCCCGTCGGCCTGACGCTCGGCGATGTAACCGCCGATAAATTCGTAAATGCTAAGCACGAATTCACGAAAGAAACGATCGGCCAGTTCGTGTTCCTCCAGAGCACTGTAGAAAAGCAGCCGCATGAAGCCGACATCCGAGTGATGCTTGTTCAGAGCGTCCAAGGCGATGTTGTAAAAGACCGCGAAATCGTCCTTGTCCTTGAGCGCGTGCTTGAGCGTTTCGTTCTTATTCCAGGGAAACTCGCGAAAGCCTTCCTGACAGCCCTTGCTGTGCAAGATCGCCCCGTAAAGCTCGTCCTTGGTCGAAAAATGGCGAAAGACCATCGCCTCAGAAACGCCCGCGGCGGTCGCTATCTCTTTTGTCGTCGTGCCCTTAAACCCTTTCTGCGAAAAGAGTTCGACCGCCTTTTGCAGTATCTGCTCGCGGCGTTCATCGCCCGACATTCGCCCCGTGGGGTCGCATTTGAATAGATCTTTGATCAATATCTCTCCCTAAAGTAAGTGCTTACTTACCGTAATTCGTAAGACTCGCACCTGCGGATTCGATTGTCAACAGGAAATGTGATGCATGTCACAAAAAAGTAATTCTGCGGAACAAATCGCCCGGAGTTTTCGTTACATCTTGTATCGGAGCAGACACAAGTGTGTCCCGAAATAGCGCAATAATACTGATCACAAGGAGGATCAATAGATATGTCAGAATTTGAAGCAGAAGTTAAGAAAGCGGAAAAGGAATTGGAACAGGGCTTGATCTCCGTCGATCAGACGGACGGCAAAGTAACGCAAGACGAATTTTTAGGAGACCTCAGAATGCAGGCACAAGAATACGGACAGAAGATACAGGACGCGGCGACCAAAGCGAAGGATTTCGCGAGCGATAAGTTCGCCCAGGCCGGCGACAAGTTTAAGGAGATCTCGGCAAAAGAGCCGAAAGAACTCGTCGAGGACGCAAAAGAATTTGCCCGCCAAAAGCCGGGCCAGACGATCCTGATATCGGCCGCCGTCGGCTTGGTGCTAGGCCTGATCCTTCGCGGTCGTAAATAGGCCGAAGCTAGAAAGACTAAAAATGGGCGATCCATAACGGGTCGCCCATTTTTGTCTTTAGATTGAACGCGATCGGCGATCAAGCCTTTTGCTCGGCGGACTGTTCGTGAACGAGCCGCCGGGTCTGATCGCCGAACAGAACGTCGATCTTGTGCGGTTCGACGACGGCGGTCACTTCGCCACGCCCGAATTTGGTGTGGGTCATGGTCTGGCCCTTCTTGTATTTTCGTGAGCGGTCGTAAGGCGAAGCGGCCTTTCCCTTGCCGCCGACAGTAACGCCTGTTTTCACCCCGCGGGCAAAGGTGGTCGCGGTCTCACACGTTTCGCAGACAGCATTGGTGATGGCTCCCTGCTTTGTGGCGGCAATGATCTTATGTGTCTGCTCTGATTCGCACTGCGAGCACATGATTGTAGTAGTGTCGCCAGCGGCGAGAGCTGTCTTAGCTTGCATTTCCTTACCTCCTGCAAATGAACAAAGCGGAGCCTTACATTAAAGCTCCGCGAAGGAATACGCGTCGACCGACTATCGCCGGCGACGCCCGAAGGAGCGAAACTTGCGCTTCGGGGCCGCTGCCGCCGCTCCGACGGCCTTTGCCTCAGATAGTTCGTGTCCACCCATCTCGGGATGCAGCACGCGTTCGACCCTTTCGCCTGTAAGCCGTTCGATGGCCCGCATATTATGCTCCTCGGCGAGAGTAAAGATCGTGATCGCACGCCCGGCGTTGCCGGCACGGCCGGTTCGGCCGATACGATGAACGTAATCCTCGGGTGCCTCAGGAATATCGTAATTGATCACGTGCTGGACCGAATCGATATCAATGCCGCGGGCGGCGACGTCGGTCGCAACGAGCACGTTAGTGTGTCCCGTCTTAAACGCCCTGAGAGCGGCATCACGCTGCGACTGTGAACGGTCGCCGTGGATCCGGTTCGACTTGTGCGAACGCTTTTCGAGCACATGAGCAAGGCGGTCTGCTCCACGCTTGGTCCTCGTAAATACGAGAACTCTCTCCAGAGCACCCTTTTCGAGAAGTTCGAGCAGCAGTGCCATTTTTGAGCTTGCCGCGACCGGATATGCCGACTGTGTGATAAGGCCAGAGGCCTTTCCGCGAGGGCTGACCTCGATCAGTTTTGGTTCCGAGAGCATCTTGTATGCGATGCCTTCGATCTCGGGCGACATTGTGGCCGAGAAGAACAGGGTCTGACGCTTCGTGGGGATCGACCTTTCGATCCGTCTGATCGAGGGCAAGAAGCCCATATCGAGCATTCGGTCGGCCTCGTCAAGAACGAGGTGGGTCAGTCCGCGAAAGTCGACTGCGCCCTGGTCCATCAGGTCGATCAGGCGTCCCGGGGTCGCGATAACTATGTTTGCTCCGCCGCGAAGCGAGTCCATTTGCCGTTTGTATCCGCTGCCGCCGATGATCGCCGTGCAGGTAACGCCCTTCGGAGCCATCTTGCGACAGAATTCCTCGGTCTGATTCGCTAGTTCGCGAGTCGGCGAGAGAATGAGAACACGAACGCCGGGGCGTTTCGGTCCGTCGATCAGTTTGTTGATTATAGGTAGCAGGAACGCAGCGGTCTTGCCGGTGCCGGTCTCGGCACACGCGATGATGTCGCGGCCCTCTATGATGGCCGGAATTGCTCGCTGCTGAATAGGTGTGGGTTCTTTGTAACCCATTTGGCTGCACTTCGCCGTTAAGACGGCGGACAAGCCAAGGTCATTGAAATTCATTTAATTTTTTCGATCTATCTACCGAAGAATGATGTTCCCCGTTTCAAAAATAAACGGACGCCGCCTGTAGGCGGGGACAAAAACTATCCTTTGGGATGTAATAAGAAGTACTAACGCGAGGAGTGATCTTCAGTGTAACGGTAGCAAGGAAGGAACCTACGTCGGAGGTTTGACCCAAGGGCAAAACGCTTCTAACAGTTATTTATGGACCGTGCCTCGAACTATCAGAAACGCTGGCTCACAATGAGGGCGTAATTACCGTCGACGAAGAGATACGGATTATCAAAGGGATAGACTACACGTGTTTCAGATATTAAGCAAGCTAATTATTTCGGACCCATTCCGCGGCGACAACGCGGGTCGCGCGTTTTTCGCCGTCAACGGCGTAGTTAAGTCGGCGCATCTCTTCGGTAGAAATGGCGTTCGCGAGGCGGGCGAGCGTTGGTGCGAGCAGCTGTGCTGCCTCGTTTCTCGCGATGAAGACTGCCTGATACGGCGGGAAGTATCGGCGGTCATCGGCGAGTTGAAAGAGGTCTAGAGCACCGATCAGGCCGTCGGTCGAATTGCCCGCGATGATGTCCAGTTCGCCTGACTGCAATGCACGATATGTCAGCGAAAGGTCCATTTCCCGCGGTTGTTTTGCGAAATTGAGCCCATATGCCCTTGTAAATCCGGCGTATCCATCGGCCCGCGACATAAAGTCCTGGCCAAAACCAGCCTGCCAATCGCGAACGAGTGGGACCGCGTCGGAGATACTTCTGAGGTTATTCTTTCGAGCGACCTCGCCTCGGAGGAGGATCGCAAAATCGTTGGAAAAACCGAGCGGCGGGCTCAGCGTGAGCTTGAATCGCTCGGTGTATTCACGCTTCGTCTGATCGTAAACGGCCTGCGGATCGGTGATCGGTCTGTTGCCGAGGATAGCTGTGAACGCGGTGCCGGTATATTCGGGATAGACGTCGATCTCGCCCGAGAGCAGACCGTCGTGTGCGAGGTTGCCGCCGAGCTCGAACTGCCGCGTGACCGCTATGCCCTCTTTTTCAAGCATCTGAGCGAGTATCTCGGCGAGAATTATCGATTCGGTAAAATCCTTTGAGCCGACGACGATCGGGCGGGCGTTGGTTGTCGGCAGAACGTCCGCGGTTTCCGATCTGACTTCTGAGAAATAGCTCAGCCCAACGAACGCAACAAGCAACGCAGCTACCCCGCCGGCAGTGAGTTTGCGTCGAAGTGCGGAGTGCCTCTGGCCGATCTCGTACGAACTCTGAAGCTGCCCGAGAGCGAGGTCAAACAGCAACGCGAGGATCGCCGATGCCCCTGCTCCGGCTAGCAGCATATTATTGTCATTGCGCAGTCCGCGAAAGATATACGTTCCCAACCCGCCGGCACCGACCGCTGCCGCGACCGTCGCCACGCCGACCGAGATGACGACAGCGACGCGAACGCCCGTCAGGATCACAGGCGCAGCGAGCGGAAGTCCGACGAGCCGCAGCCGCTGCGACGGCGTCATTCCCATAGCGTCGGCCGATTCGATTAACCGTCGGTCGATGCCGAGGATGCCCGTGACCGTGTTTCGAATGATCGGCAGCAGAGCGTAAAGAGCCAGCGCGATTATCGCCGTGCGTGCTCCGATACCGCCGATAAAAGGGATCGGGATCAGCAGCCCGAACAGCGCGAGGCTCGGCACCGTCTGCATCACATTGGCGAATCCGAGCACCGGCGTGCGGAGCGTCTTAACGCGTGTCAGCAAAACTCCAAGCGGCAGACCAAGGATGATCGCCGCTCCCGTCGAGAGCACGACCAGGAAGACGTGTTCGCGGGTGAGGGCTAGCAGCTCGGGCCAATTCGCCCGCAGGAATTCAATAAAGTCATTCACCGCACGGCCTACTTCGGTTCATATTTCGGCAAAAATTGCGGCACGACGCGGCCGCGGGTGATCTGTTCGAAGGCGTATGCATATCGGATAAGCATCGGCTCGCTCCATGGTTTGCCCCAGAACGCCATTCCGGTCGCCGAGATCGTCGCCGGGACCGGATTGCCCTGGGCGTTGGTCGTCGCGGGTATCTCGCGGAGCCCGAGTGGGACGGTGATGTACGGGTAACCGGCCGTCGCGGCGATCGCCCAGGTCGAGCCGACGGTCGGCGAAACGAGAGCGTCGAGCTTGTTCTGCGACATTACGGCGTCGATGCCTTCGGCCTGGCTCGTGCGTTTTACGTTGGCGAGAGCGTCGATGTAGCCTTTGTCGTCGAGCCCGGCTTTCGCCTGTGCCTGGACAAACAGCTCCTGACCAAACAGCGGCAGCTCTTTTTCCTTGTTCTCTTCGTTAAATTTGATGAGGTCTTCGAGCGTTTTGTATTTCGAACCGCGAGCGGCGAGGTATTTGTTCAGATCGGCCTTGAATTCGTAGAGCAGCACATCGAGCCGGTTGGTTGCGACCTTCGAATAGTCTGTCGTGAACGTCACATCGATAACGTTCGCTCCGGCACCACGCAGCTTTTCGACGAACGGTGCGTAATAGGCCTTGGTCGCGTCGGCGGTGCGGCCTTGTACGAACTGCATCACCAGCCCGAGCCGCGCTCCGCGAAGACCGTTGGGGTCGAGGAACTTGGTAAAGTCTTTGATCCCCATCTTGTCCGCGTCGGCGGTGATGGCATCCTCTTTATCTGAGCCTGCGAGTGCAGTAAGCAGTGCGGCCGCATCGGCCACGGTGCGTGCCATCGGGCCGGCCGTGTCTTGCGTGTGTGCGATCGGGATGATGCCCGTTCGGGATACGAGGCCGAGCGTCGGTTTAATGCCGACGACGCCATTGGTATTCGCGGGGCAGATTATCGAGCCGTTGGTCTCGGTGCCTACGGCAGCGGCCGCGAGATTTGCTGACGGAGCGACACCCGAGCCCGAACTCGAGCCGCACGGGTTCTGGTCGAGATAGTACGGATTATTCGTCTGGCCGCCGCGGCCCGACCAGCCGCTGATCGAGCGTTGGCCGCGGAAATTGGCCCATTCGCTCAGGTTCGTCTTGCCGATGATCACGGCTCCGGCCTTGCGAAGCTGTTGGACGACAAACGCATCTTTTTTCGGTTTCGGAGCGTCGACAAGAGCGAGCGAACCCGCGGTCGTGAGCATCTTGTCGGCCGTATCGATGTTGTCCTTGATCAGGATCGGAATGCCGTGCAACGGCCCGCGCGTCTTCCCTTTTTTTCGTTCTGCGTCGAGTTCGGCGGCGATCTTGAGCGCGTCGGGATTGATCTCGATGACGGACTTTGTTTTCACGTCGATCGTCTTGATGCGTTCGATATACATCTCGGTCAGGCGGCGAGCGGTGAGCTTTCCGCTTTTCATTTTCGCTTGAAGCTCGGCGATCGTTGCCTCGATGAGTTCCGGATGCGGCCCGGCGTCGGCCGGAGATTTACCGTGAGTTCCGCGCATAAATGCTATCGAGAAGGCGCCAGCGGCACCGGCCTTTAGAAAGTCGCGTCTGTTCTTTTTGTCCATTTTTTCTAGATGATAAACGTGTTGTCGGCGGCTTTACAAGACCGTTTCGAGATATGCCCTGACGAGAGGAATATCGGAGCGTCGGAACGCCTCAGGCTCGTCTAGTAGAACGATGCCGCCCTTATCGATCAGAGCGATCCGCGAACCGAGCATCATCGCCTCGTGCAGGTCGTGCGTGACGAAGATCGCCGTCTTGCCTAGTTCGCGTACGATCGCTGCAAATTCCTTTTGCAGACGGCTGCGCGTCAGCGCATCGAGCGCACCAAATGGCTCGTCGAGCAGCAGCAATTCCGGATCGCTGACCAACGCCCGAGCAACCCCGACACGCTGACGCTGGCCGCCGGAAAGTTCGTGGGGATAGCGTTCGGCAAAACGCGCGGGTTCGAGCCCAACAAGCGTGAGCATCTCTTCGACCCGGCTTACATTCTCATTTCCTTCGAGCTTTAATGGAAGGCCTACGTTATCGCGGATCGTAATGTGCGGAAACAGCCCGCCGTCCTGCAGCACATAGCCAATGCGGCGGCGCAGTTCGATGGCATTCCAGTCTGCGGTCGAGCGTCCGTCGACTAGCAGCTCGCCATAGGTCGGTTCGATCAGACGGTTTATCAGGCGGAGCATCGTTGTCTTGCCGCAGCCCGATTCGCCGAGCAGAACGAGTACCTCGCCGCGTTCGACTTTCAGGCTAATGTCGGAAAGCACGCGAATGCCGGCGATCTCGTAGCTCACATCCCTGAATTCGACCATCGCGCTCTGAGATGTCATATCGTTCCTGACTCTAGCACACTGTGTTACAAGGAAAGTGTCGGCAGCTAGTGGTATTATCGTGCGAAGTGTTTGCGATCATAAAAGCGAAGCTCAAAGAACTGGGACATCTGACGCCGCTCGCGTTGGTGTCGACGTTTCTGCCGATCGTCGGCAGCTCGCTGCTGATCGTTTTTATTGTGCCGATCGGACACTGGCTTCGTGACAACTGGCAAGTCGGCATCGGTGTCTTTCTGCTCGGAATGCTGTTCTTCTGCGGGCTGGCACTGCTGCCGACCAACGTGATCGGCCTCGTTGCTGGGTGGTCGTTCGGGCTCGAACTCGGCATTTTGGTGCTGATAACCGGCGTGGTCGGGGCGGCGTCGGTGTCGTTCGCCATTTACTCGCGTATCTCCGGCGACAAACTGCCGCAAGCTCTGGCAAAATACCCTCGCTCATCGGCGATCTATCGTGCATTGATGACCGAGGATGTGCGGCGAACGACGCTGATCGTAACGCTGCTGCGGCTCTCGGTGGTGACGCCGTTTGCGTTCACCAATTTCTTACTGGCTGCGTCGCGCGTTCCGTTTTGGGCATTCGCGATCGGCACGACGATCGGAATGCTGCCGCGTTCGGCGGCGATGGCGTTCATCGGCTCCGGACTTGCGGAGCTTGATCTAACCAACGCCCGCGACACGTATCTATTTGCCCTCGGAGCCGTCGCGAGTGTCATAGCGATGATCGCCATCGCAGTGATCAGCCGTCGAGCACTGATGCGTATGACCAAGAATCAAGGGTCGGCCAATGTGTAGAAGAATGAAGTATTTGCTCTGCTTGATAGTATTCGCGGTCATTGCCAATCTCGGCTGCGGGCTCAATTTTTCAAGCAATGCAGGGTCGGATCAGACGGTCTCGAACTCGACCTCGAATTCCGAACAGCAAGAGCCCGCGGCTGGTCCGCCTGCGGCTGCGGGCGGCGAGTCACAGGCCGCCGGAGCGGCGGAGCTGGTCGCCGATCTTTATAAACAGCACGACGCAAAGAAAAGCCCGTTCTTCCAAGCAAAGAGCCGGGCGCTCGTTGATAAGTACTTCACAAAACGCCTCGCCGACCCGATCTGGAAGGACGCGACCGATTCGCAGGGCGAGGTCGGGGCGATCGATGCCGATCCACTCTATTACGCCCAGGACATCCAGATCAAGAACTTTGCAGTTGGTCCCGCGGAAGTTAAGGGCGACACGACGACGGTGCCCGTTACATTCACGAACTACGGGCAGAAGCAGGCGTTTACGTTCGTTCTGGTCAGAGTGGGCGATGCATGGAAGATCGACGACATCAAATATTCAGCGAACGACAGCCTGAGGAAATGGCTCGCCGAGTTTGAAAAGCCGGTGACAGAGATCCCGTCCGGCGTCTTTGAGGGCGTTTATCAGGTCGGCGATACGACGTGTACAGTCACGCCGGCCCGTGGTGGATTTGAGGTCAGATGGGCTAAAGGGTCGGGCGTTGAAATGTTCTTTATGACCAGCCCAACGGATTTCGCGGCATCACCCGACGACGACCCGGATGCCAACCGATTCCAATTCAAGAATGAGAAGCTTGATGCCGGAACGTTCTACCGCAGCGACGGCAAGACCTATTCCGTAAAGCGCGCACGCTGATAACCAAATAGACAGATTATGAAGAAAAACCTGATCCTGTTGGCCCCGTTGATCTTTGCCATCGTCGCGGTCGGATGTTCCACAAACACCGGGACAAATTCTACGACAGTCGCATCCGGCCCGAAAAAGATCCGTATCGGATTCGCTATGGACGCCCTCAAGCAGGAGCGTTGGCAAAAGGACCGCGACCTCTTTTTAAAGCGTGCCGAAGAACTTGGTGCCGAGGTGCTTCTGCAGACCGCCGATGGCAGCGACGACGCTCAGATGAAACAGGTCGAGAGCCTTCTGACGCAGGGCATCGACGTGCTCGTGATCGTTCCGCACAACGCCGAGGTCGCTGGTGCGATGGTCGAAATGGCCAAGAAGCAGAACGTGCCCGTCATTTCGTATGACCGGCTTGTGAAGAACAGCGAACCGGATCTATACGTCTCCTTTGACAACGAACGCGTCGGTGAACTGCAGGCGAAGTACCTTTTTGACAAGATGCCTAAGGGCAAATATGCGCTGATCGGCGGCGCCCCGACGGACAACAATTCGCACCTGCTTCGCAAAGGCCAACTCAACATCCTCCAGCCGGCGATCGACCGTGGCGATATCAAGGTCGTCGCAGATCAATGGGCGAAGGAATGGCTCGTCGAAGAAGCTCTGAAGCACGCCGAAAATGCCCTGACGCAGAACAGCAATCAGATCGACGCGTTCGTCGTTTCGAATGATGGAACCGCCGGAGGTGTGGTCGAGGCTCTGAAATCGCAAGGCCTCGCCGGGAAGATCCTCGTTTCGGGCCAGGATGCCGAGCTTGCGGCACTACAGCGTGTGGTCGACGGAACTCAGACGATGACCGTTTACAAGCCGATCATTCGACTCGCTCCTGCGGCGGTCGACGCGGCGGTTGCTCTTGCAAAAAAAGAGAAACTTAACACGACGCGAACCGTGAATAATGGCCGCATCGATGTGCCGTCGATACTTATCGAGCCGATACAAGTCGACAAGAGCAACATCGAGGAGACGGTCGTCAAGGACGGATTCCAGCCGCGCGACAAGATATTTAGGGACAAATAGGATCGTGTCGGGCGAAGTGAGAAAAGCGGTGATCCTTGCCCGCGGGCTCGGTACGCGGATGCGTGCGGCCGCTGCGGATGCTCCGCTTTCCGCCGAACAGGCGGCGGTCGCGGCAACAGGCGTTAAGGCACTGATGCCTTTCTCTGATGGGCGCACGGTGCTTGATCTGATCACGGAGCGGCTGCGTTTGGCCGGATTCTCCCAGATCTGCCTGGTGATTGGCCCGGAGCATGAGGCGATACGTTCATACTGTCGTGATCGCGGCCTCGACGTTGATTTCGCCGTTCAGCAAGAAGCCCTCGGCACAGCCGACGCGGTCTTGGCCGCCGAAGAATGGGTCGGCGAGGATGAACTATTCGCCGTGGTCAATTCTGACAATCTTTATCCGGTCGAAGTTTTGCAAAGATTGAGAGATGCGAATCGGCCCGCGATGCCGGCCTTTGAACGAGAGGGTCTCGTTGCGGAGAGCAACGTTCCCGAAGAGCGAATTGCGAAGTTCGCGACCGTCGAGACGGACGCCAGCAGACGGCTAGTGAGCGTGATCGAAAAGCCGGAAGAGGTCGCGTCAGATTCGTTGATCTCGATGAATGCATGGCTCCTACCCCGCGCGATCTTTCAGGCGTGCAGATCGATCGAGCCATCCGTTCGCGGTGAGTACGAGATCACGTCGGCCGTGCAGTATGCGATCGATGAAATGGGTGTTGCATTTGATGTTTTTCGTGTCCGGGCCGGTGTGCTCGACCTTTCGAACCGTTCGGACATCGCCGCTGTGGAGCGGATGCTTGAACGGGAGGCGTGATGTTCATTCCCGGGCGGATCGAGGTTCTCGGCAAGCACACCGACTATTGCGGCGGCCGCAGTATCGTCTGCGCGATCGATCGAGGTTTCCACGCTGAGACCGAGCCGCGGGGCGATCGCTTGATCGTGCTCGAGAACCGCGACAGCCGGGAAACTGCAACGATCGATCTCGGCGATAATGCCGCCGGATGCGTACGTTGGGCAAAATACGCGGCGGAAGTCGGAGCCCGTCTAACTGCCAATTTTGGCGAGCTAAGCGGATGCCGGATCCGTTTTGAAAGCGCCCTTCCGATTGCCGCAGGCCTGTCGAGTTCGAGTGCGTTGATGATAATGACGTTCGCGGCGCTCGATGCGGCGAATGGCCTCAGGCAACGCGACGAGTTCGTCGAAAATATTCACAATGAAACGGATCTCGCGGAATACCTTGGCTGCATTGAGAACGGCCAGAGCTTTCGCGGACTCGCGGGATCAGCTGGCGTTGGAACGTTTGGAGGCAGCCAGGACCACGCAGCCATTATGTTCGGAAAACCCGGCTTTCTCAGCGAATTCACATTTGCCCCACTCCGTCACGAAAATGACCTGCAATTTCCTGCGGAGTACGCTTTTGTCGTCGGCTTTTGTGGGGTTTCAGCCGAAAAGACGGGCGAGGCACAGGGCCCATACAACCGACTTTCGGCGATGGTCTCTACGGTAACTTCAGCTTTTGGCGGGCAGCGAAGCCTTGCCGATCTGATCGAGGACGATGGCCTCGACGCCGTACTCAGAAAGGTCAGCGGAATTCGGTCACGCTATTCGACCAAGGAACTTGCGGGGCGCGTCGAGCAATTTCGCATCGAGAGCTTCGAGATCATTCCGGCCGTACGCGAAATGCTTCTAGAGGAGCGTTCTTCGGACATTGGAGTTCCGATAGATCTTTCGCAGGAACTTGCGGAGCGATACCTCGGGAATCAGATCGCGGAAACTTCGTTCTTGCAGCGTTCGGCGCGTGAGATCGGAGCCGTTGCCGCTTCAGCCTTCGGGGCGGGGTTCGGGGGAAGCGTTTACGCCATCGTCAAAAGCTCCGACGCGGACGAACTGCTGCGCGAATGGCGACGCGTCTATCTGGACAGATATCCGAACTATAAACACGGAGCCCAATTCTTCCTGACACGGCCGTCAGCTATCAGCCTCGTCTGACCGTCCGCGAGCTGCAAGATTCTGCAGCATCTCGCGAATGTCGGCGACACCTTTATAAGCGACATATGCGGTCACGACGACATACCACGTCACGGCCGCGAGTGTAAGCATCAGCCAGAAGTACCTCATCGTTCGCCTCCTCTATTTGGCTTTAAAAGCGAGAAAACGATCATCGCAAGTGCCGAAGCCGCATAAGCTGCGATGCCGGAATAATACGGCCCTATCGACTTAGCAATGTCACGCGTCGCCGGGGTTTTCTCAAGCACGAGAAACGCGACCGGCATCGCCGCCGCAAGTATTATCGAACCCGCGGCTCCCCAGCTGCTCGCCTTTTTCCAGTAGCATGCTGAGATCAGCAGTACCGAAATGCTTGCAAGATATATCGTCCCGGTAAGTCCTAGGTAGGTCCAAATATCGCCCTCGAGCGGATACCAGAGCCCGTAGAAAAGCAGGAAGACGCCGATCACCGCAACGATCATCCTGTTGATAAGGATGCCTTTCTTCTCAGACCATTCCTTCTTCCGAAACGGCGCCATTATGTCGTTGTAGATCACGCTGCCCCACGTCAGCATATAGCTCGAATCAGTCGACATATCGGCAGCAAGCATCGCGGCGACACAAAGCCCCATCAACCCGACCGGCACGAATGTCGAAAGGAACGTCGGCATTGCGTCGATCGTATTCGTCATCTGCCCGAGCGTTGCGAGTGCGGCGATGCCCCAGATTCCCGGGATCAGAAATCGGCATACGAAGAAGAAACTCGTACGGACATAGATGCTCTGGCCCGTTTTCGAATCCTTGGCTGCGAGCACCCGTGCGATAGTCGTTTGCCACGTAAGCACAGCGGCGAAATTCAGGAGGACCTGGAACAAAACGTAATGCCATCCGAGATCGGGATGAACGAATGGATTAAAACCGCCAGCACCGTAGTTCGCATCGACTGTCGCGACTAGAGCATCCCAGCCGATGTAGATCAGTATTAGCAGTGTAACCGCGATCAAACCGGCGCTCATGACGACGAATTGAAGGAAATCCGTGATCAGCACCGAAAGCATCCCGCCGAGTATCGTGTACGCCGCAACTCCGATGAGCAGGATCGTCATCATGGCTTCGAGATAGCCGATCTCGAACCCGCCGATGTTGAACGACGTCGTTTTCAAGCCAATGATCTGAACCAGGAACTGCCCGCCGATGCGTAGAAACACGCCCATATTGAGCAGACCGCCAAGGACGATCACCACGCCCGCTGCCCAGCGGATCCGCGGGCCGAACTGCTTCTCGATCAACTCGGGAATGGTTATCACGCCCGAGTCGCGGAGAGGTTTGATGCAGAATCCGGTGTATCCGATCACGAGCATCGACAATGCCATCGCGATGCCAGGTGTCGCGCCAGCAAAACCGTATTTGTACCCGGCTTCGGCCGTGTACATGCACGTGACGATGCCAAACTCGGTCGCCGCCAGGCTCGCAATGCCGAGATAAACGTTCATCTCGCGGCCCGCGACGAGAAAATCGTCGACCTTGCCGACGTATTTTCGTACGTACAGTCCGGCCGCCATCGTGATGAGCAGATAAAGCCCAACGATGCTTCCGTCGAGAAGCCAGTTGAAGTTGGTCATAGGTCAGGGCAGCGTCGGAAAACGCTGCACCAATACTAGACAGGAACGGCGTCGGTGTCCATCATTCCCATTCGATCGTGCTCGGCGGTTTGGACGAGATGTCGTAAACGACGCGATTGACGCCGCGGACCTCGCTTGTGATCCTCGACGAGACCTTCGCGAGGAAATCGTGAGGAAGCCGAGCCCAGTCGGCGGTCATTCCGTCGGTCGATGTAACGGCGCGGAGAGCGACAGTCTTTTCGTATGTGCGGAAATCGCCCATCACGCCGACCGACTGGATCGGCAGAAGCACGGCGAAGGCTTGCCAAACTTCCTTGTAAAGATCGAAGTTGTGAAGCTCTTCGATAAAGATGCGGTCGGCTTTTTGAAGAAGCTCGACCTTTTCGGGGGTGATGTCGCCGAGAATTCGAACGCCGAGTCCCGGTCCGGGAAACGGATGTCGTTGAAGCAGGATCTCCGGAATACCAAGGTCGCGGCCAATGTTTCGCACTTCGTCCTTGAATAGCTCACGCAAAGGTTCGATGAGTTTGAGATTCATCTTCTCGGGCAGGCCGCCGACGTTGTGATGGGTCTTGATCGTGACGGAAGCACCCCGCAGGCTGACGCTTTCGATCACGTCGGGATAGAGCGTTCCTTGCACCAGCCACTTCACATCGCCGATCTTATTAGCCTCGGCGTCGAATACGTCGATGAACTTATTTCCGATCGCCTTCCGCTTCTTTTCGGGGTCGACGACGTCCTTGAGCACGCGATAGAAATCCCGCGAGGCATCAACGCCGACGACGTTGAGGTGGAGATTGTCGTTGTAAACCGCAAGCGTGTCCTCAAATTCCCGATATCGGAGAAGGCCGTTATTTACAAAAATGCACGTCTGGCGGTCGCCGATGGCCTCGTGCACGAGAGTCGCCGCGACAGTCGAATCGACGCCGCCCGATAGTCCGCAGACTACGCGGTCAGTCTCGCCGACCGTCGCTCGGATCTTTTCGATCTCATCCTTGATAAAACTCGCCGGCGTCCAATCGCCCGTACAGCCGCAGACGTTGAAAACGAAATTGCGAAGAACATCCTTACCAAGCGGCGTGTGCGAAACCTCCGGGTGGAACTGTACGCAGTAGATGCCGCGCTCGTTCGATTCCATCGCGGTGATGACTTCGCCGGTCGTTGCGGTCTTGTGAAATCCGGGCGGCACCTGCGTGACGTGATCTCCGTGACTCATCCATGCGTCGATCTCGGAGGGCAGGCCGGTGAACAACTTTGAAGGAACGTCGAGAGCCTTTACCTTCGCGTGGCCGTATTCGCGTCGGGCGGCGGGTTCGTTGTGGCCGCCTAGATCGACCGCGACGAGCTGCATTCCGTAGCAAATACCTAAGATCGGGGCGTTTATTTTCTCGTAGAAAGTTTTCTCGACGCGCGGAGCGTCCTCGTCAGTGACGCTCGATGGCCCGCCCGAAAGGATGACGCCCTTAGGCCGCCTACCGGCGATAGCATCAGCCGACAGATGGAAAGGATGGATCTCGCAATAGACGCCCTGTTCGCGAACGCGGCGAGCGATCAACTGCGTGTACTGCGACCCGAAATCGAGGATGAGAATGAGTTCGTGCTGCAAGGCCGAGGCTGCTCCTTTTGTCAGAACCGATTGCGGTAGTTCCGAATAGTTAAAAAGCTGATTATACGCACTCAGGCCGGAGTTTGTCAGACGACGCCTCTGTTCTTCTTCGAATGCTTATAAGCATCCTTGATCACCGATTCGAGAACTTTCAGATCGACGTCCGCGAGTTTATTAATGTATAGGCAGCTGACCGACGACGTGTGTTTGCCGAGCCTTGCGAGCAGTTCCGGCTGCTTCGGAGAACTACATATCACGTAGAGCGTCATATTCTGCTTTCGCGGAGAAAAGCCGACGATCGGCCAATCGAGTTCGCGGCCGTCGGGATACTTCAAAGGACCGCTGCCGAATCCGACAATCGAAGGGCCCCACATCACTGGCGTTTCGCCAGTTATTCGGCTGAACATCTCGAGCGTCCTGACCGCGTCCTCCCGGCGCGTCTTGTTATCGACAGAGGCAATAAAATCGTCAACGCTGGCTTCGTTCGGCCGGGTCTTCAGTTCGTACTTTCCCATAGATACCGCATCGTACCGCGAAACGATCTTTCTAGAAAGCCGCCCCGCGAAGGCGCGTCGTGCGAACTTTGCGAATCGCCGCGTAACCTAAGGTTTTACTTGACAACAGTGCGGCGAACCCATAATCTTGAGGTTCGCCCAAAGCCCCCGCGGCTAAAAGCGAACGACCCATTCCGCAGTAGCTCAATGGCAGAGCATCCGGCTGTTAACCGAAGGGTTGTAAGTTCGAGTCTTACCTGCGGAGCCAATATTTACGGGCACTTCATGAATCTGTGAAGTGCCCGTTTCCCATATGTCCCCCAAAATGTCCCCCTATCCTTCCATCTTTGAATAGTATCGGGGATGATGGCGAGTCGGGACTAATACTTTCCGTGCATCATCTGGACTCACTTTGAACCACAATAAGCCACGCTGCCGGCTTGTTTGGGTCGGGCGACTGGTGGTAACTTCAGTTGAATAAATTCAACCTAAAGCACCGCTCCAGATGCGCCGTGGTGGTCTGGTAAGGATCATCAAGTCATTATGCGTCGATCTCTCATGTCGCGACTTCTGGAAGTTCAACAGTTTATAGAAGAAAGGCCGAGAACCCAGAAAGAACTGGTCGAACATTTTGGAGTCGATCGTCAAACCGTCCGACGCGCGATAGATTCGCTGAGTTTGTTTACGAACATCCGCGACGAAAAGGATGGGCGGAATACCCGTTACACGATAGTTAAGCCGCAGCCGCTCGAATTTACCGCGCTCGAGCTGGCAACCTTGCTTCTCGCCCAGCAAGCGATCAGATCGACCGGAAGCGGCGACATAGGTTCTCCCTTCGCCGACAGTGCAAAAAGTCTTTTGACGAAAGTGCGGGCGAGGATAGCGCCGTCGCTTAGAAAACGACTTGACGCATTTTCAGAAGTCTATGGCTCGGCGGTTATTCCAGCGAAGGATTTTAGTCGCCATTTCGACACTATCGAAAAACTTGTGAATGCTGCCGCCGATAGCCGCGTAGTAGTAGTCAGCTACGGCAGCCTTATCGAAGGCAAAGTAAAAGAGAGGCGGGTCTCGCCTCTTAACGTGTATCTGGATCCGGATGGGGCGACCCTTAAAATGCTCGGCTACGATGAACTTCGAAAGTCCATCCGAGTGTTCGCCGTCGATCACATCAAGGCTGTAAAGGTCCTGGCGGAAACTTTCATAAAACCGGAAGGCCATGATCTAAAGAAGTTTCTTGAAGATAATTGCTTTAACGGCATTCACGGCGAGCCTATCACGGTTCGTTTGAGAGTAACTGGCGTGACGGCGAAAGTATTTGCCGAACGCAGTTTTCATCCTACACAACGCATAATGAAGCTCCGGAAGTCCAAAAGCGACGGCTCGCTTGCCATCGAGATGACGGTTGCCCGTGGTCGCGGCTTGGAACGTTTTATTCAAAGCTGGCTTCCGGAAATCGAGGTACTTTCACCACCCGAACTACACTCCAAAATCCAAAAGAATCTCCAGGACTCCCTTGATCGGGCTAACGAATAAATTTCGTACTTTCCCCAAATACGTAGTGTCGGACGATACCTGTCGGATTTAGAGTGGTTCTCACTAGGCAAATTGCCATGACCGTTGATCAAAAAGCACTCATAAAATTCTGGGCCAAGACGACCCACGACGCAGAAAATCTACCTAACGCCTTTCACCCGCTGATCTGCCACCTGATCGATGTCGCTTGCGTGGCATCGGAAATGTGGCAAAACGTCCTTCCGGATGCGACCAAGCTCCGCCTGGCCGCCCCCTTCGGCCTCGGTTGCGAAATCAAAACCTGCCACCACAAGAATTGTCCGCTAGCCCAAGCCGGCAAGATTATCTACTTTCTGGCCGGCCTCCACGACCTAGGGAAATGCTCGCCTCCGTTTGCATTACGCGGCAAGCATAAACACGGTAGCGATCAAACGAAAAGGCTTTCTGCGTTGTACGCAGACACCGATTGCGACTGTGACGAGCCATTTGCGACCCCTGGCAATGTACCCCATGGCTATGTCACGGCACTTACTCTCGGCGAGATCCTCAGCGACACATACGAATTTCCGATTCCGTTTGCTAAACAGCTTTCCGAGATAGTCGGTGGGCATCACGGCATTTTTGCAACTAGCAGCGATTTTGAGCGGATTGCTTGCTACGGTAAAAAGGCATCGATCGGCGATGAAGGCTGGGACCGGTCACGGCGGGAGCTTGTTTACCGCCTTTACAATCTTCTCGACGTTGATTTCGCGGGGGTCGCCTTTGATGCAAAGGCTCTCGACAAATCTACAGCGATGGTCTTGGCCGGATTCGTGTCCGTCGCGGACTGGATCGGCTCGAACACCGATCATTTCAAGTGCCGCATCGAAGATTCGACTCAGCCTTTGGACCTTGACCTGAATGAATACCTCGAGTGTTCCATAGCCTTTGCGTCGCAGGCGATTCGCTATCTCGGCTGGAACAACTGGCCGAAGAATACCGCGGTCAAGGAGTTTGACGATCTTTTCGATTTTGGCGATGGAAAGCGCGACTTGCAGAAAAAAGCTATCGATATTGCTGAAACGGTCACTGGCTCGGGCATTTTTATCGTTGAGGCTCTAATGGGCGAGGGGAAGACCGAGACGGCGATGTATCTGGCCGATTACTTTAACGCGAAGCTCGGCACCCGCGGTATTTTCTTTGCGCTACCGACACAGGCGACCAGCGACCAGATGTTCGGCCGTGTTTCCTCGTTTCTCCAAAATCGCTTTGAAGAATCCGGTGAGTTCGTCAACCTGATGCTCCAGCACGGCCACGCTTCGCTGTCGGACGAATTTTCTGAGAATGTTCGCAATTTTTGGCGGATTCGCGACATATACTCCGACAGCGAAAAAATGGCGACCGCTAACTCGAATATCGGCGCGGCCGAATGGTTTACCCATCGTAGGCGCGGACTTCTTGCTCCTTTCGGCGTCGGAACGGTAGATCAGATTCTTTTCGCCGCTCTTCAAACCAAGCACGTCTTCGTACGCCTCTTCGGGCTCGCGAACAAAACAGTGATTATCGACGAAGTCCACGCATACGATGCATATATGTCTACGCTGCTTGGCCGTCTGCTCGAATGGCTCGGTGCACTCGGGTCGCCGGTCGTGATTCTGAGCGCGACGCTTCCGAAGCACCGCCGCACGGCGCTTATAAGATCTTATTTGAAAGGTCTCGGCCAAAAATTTGGCGGAGACGAACTTCCGATCTCGGTCGGCGAAACTGATGAGTATCCGAGAATCTCGTTTGCGGCTGCGGGAATGCCCGCAAAACAGTTTCAGGTTGCCAGGTTAAGAACAGCCGACCAAAACACCCGAGTCATTAACCTCGACTTTCGGGACGACGAAACATTTGTCGAGGACCTGAAATCGAAACTCGTGGGCGGGGGCTGCGCAGCTATTGTTTGCAACACGGTTAGGCGAGCGCAAATGCTTTACGATCAGTTGAAGGCAGATTCGTTTTTCCGTGGCCCGGCGAGCGACGACGGACCAAAACTCGACCTATTGCACTCACGCTTTCGTGTCAAAGATCGTGCGGAACGCGAAAAACGTGCTTTGCTAAGGTTCGGCAAAGAGGGCTCAACGGTACCCTTTACGGACGACAACGACAAGGTACATCGACCGGTAAAACGTCCCGACATGGCCGTATTGATCTCTACCCAGATCGTCGAGCAATCGCTTGACATCGATTTCGACGTGATGATCAGCGATCTTGCCCCGGCCGATCTTGTCCTCCAGCGAGCGGGGCGGCTTCAGCGTCATCAGCGTGCCCAACGGCCGCTGGCGTTCACTGACGCCAAGACCGGACATCCGATCCCGAGCCTTTGGATACTCCGTCCGCCGCTTGACGAGGACGGCGAAATTAAGCTGTCCGACCATGGTATTCCAGATTTGGGCGACAACGGACTCATCTACGACCAGCACATTTTGCTGCGATCTTGGTTCGCCCTGCGCGCCCGCGATAGCATTTCAGTTCCCGAAGAAATCGAGGCACTTATCGAAAAAATTTACGGTGACATTTCCCTGGGAGATGAAGTATCCGCGTTCGAGTCTGATTTATTGGCGACCACCAAAGAAGAATATCGAGCCGAAATACGCCGCCAAGAGCAGATTGCCGAGACAAAGTTTATTAACCATCCACACTGGGATGGTAAGTTAGGGGAACTGATTAGATTTCAATTTGAAGAAGATTCAGAAGATCTCCATCCCGACAGTCGGGCAATGACGCGGCTGATAGAACCGACCGCACAAATAGCGTGTCTGTGGGAAAGAGACGGCCAATATTACACCGATGAAACGTATCGACAACCCGTCGATGTGGACAAGAAGCTCGATCGAAAGACCCAGAAAGAGGTCATTCTAAACTCGGTCAAAGTTTCCAACCGTTCGGTCGTCTTCAAACTGTTCGACCTGCCGATCCCCGACGGTTTTCGGCAATCGCCCATACTGCGCCGTCATCGGTACGTGGTTTTCGACCGAGGCCGCAAATGTGAATTTGCTGGCCGCGTCTTTGAACTGCACCCCGAAAAAGGGCTGCTGATCTATCGCAAGGAGGAGCAATAGATGTCCAGTTTCGACCTTAGAAACGAACCGTGGATACCGTGTATCTCGGACAATGGTCCGTCGCAAATGTCGCTCGTCGATATATTGTGCAACGCTCATGATGTGCGAGAAATAATCGGCGATTCGCCCCCAATTACGATCGCACTACACCGTTTGCTTATTGCAATTCTCCACCGAATCCTGCGAGGCCCGAAGAACGCAGAAGCGTGGAATAACCTTTACACGCGCGGGAGTTTCGAAGCCGATGAGATCAATAGATACTTCGATACTCTTTCGGATCGGTTCGATCTTTTTCACGAGAGATACCCATTTTATCAATCCGCGTCGGCCCGCGAACATCTGCAAAAGGGAGCGGCGATCCAGCTATATTTTCAGGGCAAGAACAACGCTACGCTGTTCGAACACACATCAACCTCGGAGCCCAAGGCCGTATCACCGGCCCAAGCAGCGCGGCTGATCATAACCTTTCAGGGTTTTGATTTCGGTGGAATCAAAGCGGACGGCTCAGCGCAGACAGCCCCCCTGCTGCAAAGCGCCATCGCTCTGATTCGCGGAACGAATCTGTTCGAAACGCTGTTGCTAAATCTCCACCGCTACGACGGCGAAAACGCTTCGCCTTTTAAGTTTGATTCAGATGAAGACCTTCCCGCGTGGGAGCGAGACGAGGAGACTTTGAATGCCGTTCGATGGCCGCTGGGCCCCATCGATCTTATGACTTGGCAGTCGCGGCGGCTCGCCGTAGAGGTGACGGATGTTGACGACGGCGAAACATTGGTCAGAAACGCTGTCATCATGCTGGGCTACAGGTTTCCAAACGATGTCGCGATGCAAGGCAAGGAAACGATGATGGCGTATCGCAAGAGTAAAGACGGGCAGATGTTCTCTGTTGGTTTTAACGAAAATCGGGCACTGTGGCGTAACAGCAAATCGTTGATCGACGCATCGGGTGCCGAGGGGTCGCGTCCCCGAACGCTGGATTGGATCAACGAGCTAAGACAGGACCGATACATAGGCAAACAAAAGCTACCTATAGACTTTTACGGCCTTGCGGCGGACAAAGCAAAACTGCTGTTTTGGAACCACGAAAGGTTTGACGTACAGCTAGTGTTTCTGGAGGACCATGAACTTACTGCAAAGTTTGGTAGGTGCCTCGATTTTGTCGAAAAAGTGGGCGAGGGCGTCAGGGGAAGCATGAAAGTTCTTGCCGCCGAACTCAAGACAGAACGGGAGACATTTTTTGCCGAGGGCAACTACTGGTCGCAAATGGAGTCGCGCTTCCACACACTGCTCGATCGCCTGCCGTTCGATGCGGAAGCGGAAATGCGTTCGTGGTATGCCGACACCCTGCGGACGGCGAGTCGGGCATTTCGCGACACAACGCACAGCCTCAGCGGAGCGGCGCCTGAAGTCAAGGCCGCAGTCAAAGCGGAAAACATGCTTTGGGGCATGATCAAGAAGCGGATCAAAGAAAACGCAAGCGTTTGGAGCAGCTACCTGCCCGAGAGTTTTGCCGCAAAAGGAGGGAAGGAATGATGGAAGAAACTTCAACACAAAAGGAATGCGAACCCGACAGTGCGATCATCGCTTATCTGAAAAAGTTGGCGGAACGGCAGGACAGAGCCGCCTTGGCGCATCTCCGCCGCGGTTTGGGCCAGCGACCTGGCGAGTCGATGGAAATGTATCCATACGTCGGCCGCTTCATCACCGAGAAGACAAATGAGTCCCACGACCGGGCGGTTTTCTTGACCTCGGCTCTTTTTGCCGATTACGCGGACGCGACGCAGAATGTCGGTGATCTGGGACGGTCCGTAAAGCTGATCGCGGACACCTCCGACAGCATCGAACGCCGTTTCGTTGCTCTGCTCGATGCGGAAGCAGACGATCTGCATTACTACCTTAGGCAGATGATCGGTTTGCTCAAAGCAAAGAGCATAGCCGTCAACTGGAATCAGCTCTTTAACGACATCCGCGATTGGGGAAAGCCCAGTCGCTCTGTACAGCGGAGATGGGCACGCTCGTTCTGGGGCACGCCCGACACGATCAAAACCACAGACCCACAACAGTAAGGAGAGTAAACGATGATTTTAGAACTGCATTTGATCCAGAATTTTGCTCCATCGAACTTAAATCGTAGCGATACGGGTTCGCCCAAGGATTGCATCTTTGGTGGTGTTCGGCGGGCGAGGATTTCGAGTCAATGTTTCAAGCGAGCGATGCGGACATATTTTCGGGATAAGTTCGAGCGGCCCGAGAATTTGGCTGAGCGTTCGACCCGTTTGATCGACAATATCTCAAGACGCCTCGTCGAAAAAGGTCGGGATGAGGAACGGTCGAAGAAGGCCGCCCTAGGTGTGCTGAACAGCGTGGGACTAAAAGCCTCGAAAAAAGATGCTGACAAGACCGAGTATCTCCTTTTCATGGGTCGTGACGAGATCGACCGGATCGTGTCGGTTTGCGACGAGCATTTTGACGATCTTGCGTCGGAAAAAATTCCTGGCGACACGGCCAACGCCGTGGGCAAGAAAGTCATGGACCTGATGAAAGAGGGCAAGGCGGCCGATCTCGGGCTTTTCGGGCGAATGCTCGCCGATCTGCCAGAACGCAATCGCGATGCCGCCTCGCAGGTCGCTCATGCGATCTCAACTCATAAGGTTGGGCTCGAATTTGATTTCTTCACGGCAGTAGACGATCTTCGGCCCGAGGACACGGCGGGAAGCGATCACCTCGGAACGGTCGAGTTTAATTCGGCATGTTTTTACAGGTATGCCAACGTGAACGTCGATAAGCTGCGTGAGAATCTGCAAAAGGATGAGGATCTTACACAAGCGACAGTCGCGGCTTATATTCGGGCGGCAGTCGAGGCTCTTCCGACCGGAAAGCAAAATTCGTTTGCGACGCACGAAAAGCCCTCGCTGGTCTTTGCTGTGGTCCGGGAATCGGGCATGATGTCGCTCGCAAATGCTTTTGAAAAGCCCGTTTATGACCCAAAGGGCGGCGTCGTTGACGAATCGGTCAAGCGGCTGGCGGATCATTACGAAAAGGTCACGGGTGTTTACGGGGATAGCGATGCTAGGTCTCGCGTTTTTATCACTACATCAAATAGTGACGGCGCCTCGGTTCTCGGCGACAATGCTGGCAACTTTAGCACTCTGCTCGACCGCACAATGGCGGCGATCTTTGGCGGAGTTCGCGGGGAGGCGTGAGAATATGTCGCACATCTTATTATTGCGCCTCGCCGGACCTATGCAGTCGTGGGGCGTCATGTCGCGTTTTTCGCGGCGTGATACGGGCAAGGAGCCTTCGAAATCGGGGGTGATCGGGCTGATATGCTCGGCGATGGGCGTCGATCGCTCCGACGATCAAAATCCCGACTTCGTAGCTTTGTCGAAGGCGAAGTTCGGCATCCGCGTTCTTCGCGGGGGAGTTTTGCAGACCGATTATCATACGGCTCAGAACGTCGCGATCGCGAACGCCGAGAGGAAGAAAGACGGCACTTACAAAACCAAGGATACAGAGCTTTCGACCCGTTTCTATCTCGCCGACGCCGATTTTATCGCCGCGATTCAGAGCGAGGATCGGCATCTGCTGGAGCGAGTTCATGCTGCCTTGAAAAAGCCCGTTTGGCAACTATTCCTCGGCCGCAAAGCGTTTGTTGCTCATCTGCCTATCCATATCGGCAACGAGCCGACGATCCTCGAATGCGGCGATTTAAGTACGGCTCTTCAGCTTCCTGGCATCATTGATCAGATCACCAAAACAAAGCCCTACAAAGACTTCGACACAGAACAGCGACTGGTTATCGAGCACGCCGAAGGAAGTGAGATTCGTCAGGACGTGCCGCTTTCGTTTGCGGAGCGGCGATTCACGATTCGTCGGGTTAGGACGAGCATAGCAGGAAAGACAGGAGGCGAGATCGATGGAACTGTATCTTAGTCGAATCATTCTAAATCCGTCGTCGAAGGCGGTGATGAAGGACCTTGCAAACCCGCGTGATTTGCACAGGACGATTTCTCGCTGGTTTCCGGCGATCACGGGGCAGGATGATAAACCTCAGCACGAGAAAGAGACGCCGCGTAAGGTTTATAGACTGCTTCATCGCCTCGACCGCAAAGGCGATTCGCTGGTCCTCTACCTGCAATCGACGATCGCGCCCGACTGGTCGCGCATGACGCCGGGATATGCCATTAGGCATGATGAGAAGGCGATTCACCTTCTCTATGCTGAGATCAAGGGAGGTACGCGCTTGCAGTTCCGGCTTGAAGCAAATCCGAGCAAGCGCGTCGGCAAGAATGATCCAGCGGCGGCAGACAAATACAAAGATCCGAACAAACGCCGCCGCGTTGATATTCGAAAAGAGGACGACCGAGTTAAATGGCTTGAAAGGAAGGGTGAAGAATGCGGCTTCGCTATTTGCCGGGTGTCGGCGTCCGACAGTACGGCTGCGGTTGCGACCTCCATGCCGCCACCCATTTCTTTTCAGCACGACAACGGACGAGCAACAATCGCCGCGGCGGTCTTTGATGGAACCCTCGAAGTGACCGACGCCGATACATTTCGCAAGGCGCTTGTTAACGGAATCGGCCCTGGCAAGGCTTATGGTTTTGGCCTAATGTCTATCGCACCCGTGCGGCCTGCCGATTGAGTATCTGCTGATAACCCGATGAAACTAAGAGACCTGACGACCCTGCCAAAGGTTCGCGACAGCTACAGCTACCTTTATGTCGAGCATTGCAAAATCGAACAGGACGCAAAGGCGATCGCGATCTTTGATGCGACGGGAAAGACTAGCGTGCCGTGCGCCAATCTGACGACCTTGCTTATCGGCCCTGGCTCGACGATCACGCATGCGGCGGTGAGGACTCTCGCGGACAACGGCTGTCTCGTAATGTGGTCGGGCGAGGGTGGCGTAAGGTTCTATGCACTCGGCCTGGGCGAAACGCGAAGCTCTCGGCGCCTGTTACGACAGGCGTACTTGAGTTCACTTCCAAGCCTTCGACTACGGGTCGTTCGCCGCATGTATGGAATGCGATTCGGTGAGACGTTACCCGTTGAATTGACGCTTCAGCAGATCCGCGGCCACGAAGGAGTTAGAGTGCGAACCGCGTATTCCCAAGCAAGTTCGGCGACCGGTGTCCCATGGAGTGGACGGTCCTTTAACAGGAACGACTGGGGCCAAGCAGATCCGGTGAATCGCGCTCTCTCATGTGCCAATAGCTGTCTCTACGGCGTTTGCCACGCAGCGATCGTCTCAGCCGGATACTCACCTGCCCTTGGCTTTATTCACACTGGTAAGATGCTCTCATTCGTTTACGATATTGCTGACCTGTACAAGGCCGACATTACTATTCCGGTTGCGTTCCAGATCGTAAAGGATGGCGAGCACGAACTCGAGAGCCGGACAAGGCATCTTCTTCGAGATCGCTTTCACGAATCCCGATTCCTATCGAGGATTATCCCTGACATCGAGCGCGTACTTGACATAAACATTGAAGGGGCCGAAGTGGATTTCGATCTTGACGAGGCCTCGCCGGGGGGCCTGTGGAACGGTGACGATACTTTCGTCAAGGGCGGCGTCAACTACGCGGACCAGGATATATCTTCGAGCCCATACGACCATGCCCTACGTCCCGACGTTGAGTCAGAACGCGCGGCCGAAGTTCAGCAGCTAATTGATTCAGTGTCGGCAAAAATTTCAGGCAAAGGAAGCCCTGATGCTAACGGGAACTATATCAACGAAAGTGGTTCGGATGAGTCAGATTAGGACGTTCCCGCGGATAACGACGAGCGAACGTTCTAACGGTCACGGTGGCAGATGAAAACGAGGTCACAAAATGGTTGTTTTGTTCATTGAAAAGGCCCCAGCAAGTTTGAGAGGCGAAATAACCCGATGGCTTGTTGAACTCCGGACCGGCGTATTCGTCGGCAATATATCTGCTCTCGTCCGGGACAAACTTTGGGAACAGACAAGCGAAAAGATCAAAGGTGGGTCGGCAACTCTGTTGCAATCCGCCTCCAACGAGCAAGGCTACATAATCCGCACCCACGGCGACACGCCACGCACTATCCGCAACTTTGACGGTCTCCAGCTCGTCACCATTCCTAATAAAGCATCCGCAGACGTATCCAAATCGCCCAGCCTGCCCGCAACTGGTACCTGATTGACACATAGAATAGAAATTCGTCGCGAAACACAGTATTTTTAATGTAATGTCTCCACACCCGTGGAGATGAACCGTTGTCGTGTGTGAATTGAAAAAGCGGCGATTCAATGTCTCCACACCCGTGGAGATGAACCGCAGATCGTCGCCGACGCCGTTGCCGGATTCACAATGTCTCCACACCCGTGGAGATGAACCGGTGTTCCAATTTGACTGTGAGTCTAGTAATAGAATGTCTCCACACCCGTGGAGATGAACCGACGCTCGCAAGCAGCGTTACATGGGCTACCGCAATGTCTCCACACCCGTGGAGATGAACCGGTCGGGCATATCTACCGCCCGTTTATCATCGAAATGTCTCCACACCCGTGGAGATGAACCGATGCGAGAGATACGATTCAGAGTTTGGGACACAATGTCTCCACACCCGTGGAGATGAACCGTAGCTTTAGCCCGTACGGTGTCACGACTAACCAATGTCTCCACACCCGTGGAGATGAACCGTACATCGGCACATCGGCGATCGACTTGGCCCAAATGTCTCCACACCCGTGGAGATGAACCGATGGCCGAGCAGGGCGAGATCATGGGCGACACAATGTCTCCACACCCGTGGAGATGAACCGGCATTTGCCGAGTACGGATGGGAAGTTGTCTCAATGTCTCCACACCCGTGGAGATGAACCGGTCGTAATCAGCAATCCTTCTGTCCGACGGCCAATGTCTCCACACCCGTGGAGATGAACCGGGCTGGACTGGAACGAGATAGCGGACACCATCAATGTCTCCACACCCGTGGAGATGAACCGGGAAACGATGGACAGAGCTAAATTGATCGAGGAATGTCTCCACACCCGTGGAGATGAACCGGGCAATGTCGCGTACATGATCCTCGTCAACAAAATGTCTCCACACCCGTGGAGATGAACCGCCTCGATGTCCGGGAACTCGAAGCGATCGGGCAATGTCTCCACACCCGTGGAGATGAACCGGCAACGGCGAAACAGATCGCTTACGAGGTCGGAATGTCTCCACACCCGTGGAGATGAACCGAATCCACCCTGTCGCAATGCACCCGACATATCAATGTCTCCACACCCGTGGAGATGAACCGCATATCGCCTACGCCTTCGCGACGATCAAGCAAATGTCTCCACACCCGTGGAGATGAACCGTGATGCTAGTGCGGAGATAGACCCTTATTGTCAATGTCTCCACACCCGTGGAGATGAACCGAAGAAGCACAAACTTTAGATGAGGCTACATGGAATGTCTCCACACCCGTGGAGATGAACCGGAGAAAAAGAAAATGGCATACAACCCGCTTAAAATGTCTCCACACCCGTGGAGATGAACCGGGCTGACTTCACCCTAACCGCATTGGATCGAGAATGTCTCCACACCCGTGGAGATGAACCGCTGATACGACGTGCCCGTGCCCGTGTCAACGGAATGTCTCCACACCCGTGGAGATGAACCGACCGAGAGAGCCCACCATGGAAAGTTCGCCGAAATGTCTCCACACCCGTGGAGATGAACCGTCCCTGATAGCGTCTTCAGCAAAGCAAGCGCCAATGTCTCCACACCCGTGGAGATGAACCGTTGACCGCAACTGGATCGTCCGCTGGGACGCCAATGTCTCCACACCCGTGGAGATGAACCGAATGAGGACCTTGGCGACCTCGTTCTCGATATAATGTCTCCACACCCGTGGAGATGAACCGGTACTAGGCGTTGGCCTTAAGGCTATGCGGCAAATGTCTCCACACCCGTGGAGATGAACCGTATCCGTGCTTGCCTGTTAGCCAAGATCATGGAATGTCTCCACACCCGTGGAGATGAACCGGCTCCTCAATAGGCGTGGATATGCAGAACGGCAATGTCTCCACACCCGTGGAGATGAACCGACGGTGGCACGTTTACCGATTGCACGAATGAGAATGTCTCCACACCCGTGGAGATGAACCGGCGAAGGTTACGAGGTCATTACGTTTTGTGTTAATGTCTCCACACCCGTGGAGATGAACCGGCGGCGATTGAACGCCTCTTTATCGACATTGTAATGTCTCCACACCCGTGGAGATGAACCGGTCTTGACCCTCGCGTCGGCGATCGCCAGCCCAATGTCTCCACACCCGTGGAGATGAACCATGAAGATGTTTAACTAGAACAATTTCTTTTGAATGTCTCCACACCCGTGGAGATGAACCGACTGCCGACAGATGAAGAGTGGGCAAAACAATAATGTCTCCACACCCGTGGAGATGAACCGATTCGGCAACGGCAGACAGCGACACAAACCCCAATGTCTCCACACCCGTGGAGATGAACCGGCCAACCGTGACTATGCGTTAGTGGGCTACCAAATGTCTCCACACCCGTGGAGATGAACCGGCCAGCATTACATTCACGAAATGGGTGAATGGAATGTCTCCACACCCGTGGAGATGAACCGGCAAAGCCGACGCCGGCGGTCAGAGCACCGACAATGTCTCCACACCCGTGGAGATGAACCCGGGAAAGCCCAAAGCGAGCAAGGGCTTACATAAATGTCTCCACACCCGTGGAGATGAACCGGCAGAGCTAGAGCGGGTTAAGGCTTGGGTGAAAATGTCTCCACACCCGTGGAGATGAACCGACGAAGCTAAGGAAAAGGCGTGGGAGAAGTACAATGTCTCCACACCCGTGGAGATGAACCGCCTACGCGACCCGCAACCGCCTCGCCCTAAAGAATGTCTCCACACCCGTGGAGATGAACCGATCACGGCCGCCGTCGGTAAGAAACTCGACAAAATGTCTCCACACCCGTGGAGATGAACCGCCTACTTATCAGAGGTAAGTTGCGGCAATTACAATGTCTCCACACCCGTGGAGATGAACCGATGCCGATGTACACCAGCGTCGGCCAGATGCCAATGTCTGCACACCCGTGGAGATGAACCGGCTGTTGCCGCGGAGATCAATGTCTCGGCGTCAATGTCTCCACACCCGTGGAGATGAACCGGCGTGAGGCTTCCATGTACCCGCGACGGCAAAAATGTCTCCACACCCGTGGAGATGAACCGCGATAGCTCTTTCTTGTGCGAGACAGGGTTAAAATGTCTCCACACCCGTGGAGATGAACCGCCTTGACCCGCTCTAGCTCCTTCCGCGTTGCCAATGTCTCCACACCCGTGGAAATGAACCGAGAAAAACGCAGTGCGGATTCGCCCGCAGATCAATGTCTCCACACCCGTGGAGATGAACCGCCCGCCCACGCCTAAGAACATCGCAGACGCCTAATGTCTCCACACCCGTGGAGATGAACCGTTGTTCCAGTCGCCGCGTGAGAATCATACGACAACGTCTCCACACCCGTGGAGATGAACCGCCCGAAATTTTATCTCTCGCATCGCCATATACAATGTCTCCACACCCGTGGAGATGAACCGGTAACAGCGATCCCGCTAAAGGAGAACGTCGAAATGTCTCCACACCCGTGGAGATGAACCGGAGGGTTTTACTTTTTGGGGAAATTATAGAGAATCCACACCCGTGGAGATGAACCGTATCGCCGATTGAAAGAAGAGAGATTGTACGAGCTGTCTCCACACCCGTGGAGATGAACCGGTCAAATTACGCACGCCCGAATCGGGTGAGCGGCTGTCTCCACACCCGTGGAGATGAACCGAACCCGCCATTGCCTACCGATATCGTGGAAGTGCTGTCTCCACACCCGTGGAGATGAACCGCTCCAACTACACGCCCTTGTGGACCACTTGGTCCCCAGAAGGCCATCGCATCTTGATTTCTTGATAGATTTTTCAAGTTCTCGTTCGCTTCGTTAGCCGGGCCAGCATCCAAGGTGACTGAGACTCTGGCTGCTTCTCAGTCGGATGCTACCGGCATTTAGGCGAGTAGTTCGAGTTCTCGCAGATGTGCGCCCCGAGAACCTTATTATGGGAGCCGCCGAGGCGCTCATTGGAGAACCGAAAAATCATTCAATAGTACAAAGGTTTATTCTGGGTCGAGGTATACGCTCATTGCCGCAGTCCTGTTGTCTACACCGAGCTTTGTGAAGATGTTTTCTAGATGTTTTTGGACGGTTCTGACGCTTATGCCGAGCATGCTGGCGATCTCACCGTTTGTCTTACCGCGGCTGATCCAATGCATTATTTCAGACTCGCGTTGCGTGATCGTTTCAGAGGTTAGCCTTGCCTTTTCTTTGAGTAGTAACGTGCATGTTTGAGTTGGGGCGTTGAATGAACAAAAGGTCTATCGGCCTCGATCTCGCAAGAGTTGAACCTTCGCCAAAAACCGCTTGGGCAGTTCGAACGCTCGCTTTATTTCGCCGGATTGTAAGATTCCAGCGATCAAATCTCGGCGACGAAGATAGTCGCGGTAACGCCTTGTAGGTTTACCTCTATAGTAAGCGCGAAAGTGCTGCTGATCGGAATTATCCCATTCGGCCTTTGGATTCTTGGTAGTACCGGCCAGCGTGATATACCGTCGAAGAATCCGGTCTCGTCGTGACTCAGCTTGGCTCCTGTACATAGCATCCGGAAACGCATGCCGAGACGAAAACTGAGAATTTATCCAGTACAACTTGCGACAACGCTTGCCCGTGTCGGGACACAAGAAATACCAAACCCGACCCTTTCCCAGATTACTCGGGAGACTCTTCAGGAAGATTACAGAGATCTGACCAAGTGAGAGCGGATTGATCAAAATCAAATTGTTCTCAATGTCAGAAAAAACGGTTACGCTAAGACCACGACCCCAAGATATGCGTCCACGTATAACGCCAGTTTCCCGAAAGTACCCGAGTTTTCGTAGTCCAGCGACATCCAACTGAGGAACCTCGTCGAGAATATCGGTATACCAGTTCACTTTACCCATCGGCTTCTGAATGACCTAAATTCTTAAGGAACTTGCTGTTATTCGCTTTATGCGACGGTCGGGACACATCCTGCAAGTTCCTGCCGGAAAATCATCTATCCAGGCACTCTGGCTCTTCGCGTAGGCTTCTAGCCTTTCTTCTTCCTGATTGCGTCTCTTTCGCGGATAGCTCTGTTTGCTTGCTCTAACTTCTCGGCCGACGATGAGGGATGCTCCAACGAGTAATCCACCGCCATCAATGCGTCCTTGTTCCCCTCGCCTTTCGAGACGCTTGATGCGATCCTCTCCCGAAAGGACTCTGCCGACGGCATCTTGAACTTGCTCATAATCGATCTCCGATTCAGAAGAATATAGAAATGTGGGAAAGGGTGTTTGACGAATGGTATCCGTAAAGAAACAATTCGCATTTCATCGCATTTCGTCGCATTCTGTTCTTTCAAGCGGACGGCTTGCACCCTCTCAATTAGAAGCTCCAGGGAGTGCGAAAAATCGCACTGGAAATAGCAATTGATATTCTATCCAATCGTAAAAACACCGGCGGCTCTGCAGAGGCGCAGGTTGTCGTAATATGTCCGGCGGGGATATTTCAAGACTCGCCAAAAATCTACGCCGTAGGATCTGATCATCAAGAGAAAGCCCGACAGACGCATAGCGACATTAACACCGTAACATTCGATCAAGCGATCTAAGTCGCGATCGTTCTCCGCATTGGTGATCGCGTCCGACAATTGTAGTCTTTCAAACGTTTCGGTGATGTTTATGTTACAGGTTTCCATTGTTAGTACCTCGCCCCCGATCCGTCTCTTCCCCCGTCTAGCCTGTGACCTGTCAATTGCCGGCGCGTGTTGTCGGTATTCGATTCGGAGAACGCCGTCTGCAGCCGCGAGAGCTTCGGAATGATACTCGGGTCGGATATGTCCATTCGCGACTTGCGTTATTACGTCCGGAAACTTGGAATAAATTTGAGTAGCCGATTGCCGCCTTTTAAATTCTACTCCGTGATCAAATCTGATGCGTGCATGCCCGGGTAGTTGGCGAAGTTCGAGACGGTCGAGGATAGGCCGGATACGTTCCCGTCCGACCGGAACGTCTAACGTATAATGTACCTCAGTGACGTTTGCCTCCAGCGGATTAAATCTAATGCCCGTCGCCCTATAGATCGCCCCAGCCGCGATTCCAAGTCCAGCGAAAAGATCAACCTGATTTGTGGGTAACCTAGCATTGTGGCCCCATCGCTGGCGTGGAATCGAGAATCTCGCTGACAGATACTGGATGCCATTTGGCTGGAGCTGCCAAGTGAGCGCGGGGACTGTCTCACCGATCGCCGGATTGAGAACGAATGCCGTTCGACCTTTCGGCCTCGCGGCGCCAATGTTCATCAACTGGCGCTCTGACAAACGCGGTCGCATAGCGTGCGTGAGACAGACGGAATCGATCACCGGTCCTTGTTAATTCTCGACAAATAGGCCATTCGTCTTTTCGTATTGACGCTGCACGAACGCATCTAAGTCCGCTCTGCGGACATTTGCCTTATTGCCGATTCTCACGATTTTTATCTCGCCATTCCTGCGTAATCGCCAGAGCGTCGTTATCGAAACCCCAAGATATTGAGCTGCTGCCTTTTGCGACAATAGTTCCTGCGATCTATCCATAAATAGCTACTCCTGACACCGAAGACCCGTTCCACAAGCCTGATCTCAGCGCCCAAGATCAGTCCTGTTCATTAAGCATCGTCGATTCGAGGTCGATTTGCCGTCGATTTCTGCCGATTGCGTCCCATGCTTCGTTGTCGTCCGCACTTCAACTCCGCCATCTCTAAACGAAAGCGGCGTTACGTTTCATTGCATTGCAAAGCCTTTCATGTTCGGCTATGGTTATGCATAATAGACATCATTTTATCAGGAGTATCAGCGGTTTATAGATAATCAGCGTTCAAATTCTCTTTTCACTGAAACGCACAGAAACACCACATTATGGCTGGAACAAAGAGCAGAGCGAAATATTATTGTAACGATGCACTTCAAGAAATGATCAGGATTAGTAACTGCTTACCCCCCGCAGTCGTCCATGAAGTGGAAGAAGCGATGAACCGTAAAGGAGATTGGCAACTCGCTTGGCGCTATGTCATTCGACACCTACCGGATGATCTGTTTGATGAAATTATGAAAGCCCCTGAAGTTATTCAGTGGATGAAAAGAGACAGTTTCCGATATTGGATTGCACACTCGATCGATGCGGAAGTTGTCGTATCCGAGTTGTTGAATGCCAACAAGATCGATGTACGCACATTCGAATCACTAGTTCAGAACGAGCAATCTCGGGCTGAATACTTGGTTGAGAGCGGACTATACGGCGAAGACTATTCCCAATACCGAATTGACCTTGCGGAAGAGCGGAAACGCGAGCAGGCGGCTCCGGGGCTATTCCGTGAGCTTGAAAGGGAAAAATACGAATTTGCTATGCATGGAATTATTCCGTCTGACGAGTGGAATCAGTTTCTTGACTCATTTGTAGGAGCGTGCGCCCGAGTCTTAGTTCGGACTTGCCGCACGTATGACTTTCTAGATGGGTTAGCAAAGATCGGAAAATTCCTGGAAGCGGATTATCCGTCTTCGAGTGGCCCAGGTCGGTCGGGTGTGTATGAGGACGACCTTAATTATTACCTATCGATGGACTTGAGCGAGGAGCTTTTAGCAACGACCATTAGTTTCAACGAAGATGGTGAAGCATATTTTTCGTTGTCACCCTTCGCAAGTGCTATCCAAGGCACCAGAATATCTCGGATCAGGCGTTGTGAAGTGTGCAACAAGTTTTTTTGGGCGCAGCGTAAGGACGCTTTCACATGCTCAAAGAATCACGCAAAGGCACGCCAAATGAGATTGTTGCGACAAAACTGGAAGGATAACGGGAATTTGTATATGAAAGCTCGGGTGCGCAAAAAGCAACAGAAGCAGGGTATATAGACCGGTGTATCGACCACGCCTTACTTTGCTTAAGGTTAAATTGCCACGTAACAGGCTCGGATTACGAACTAATCAGCAAACAGTTACTTGGCAAAAGCCCAACTGGAACGACGAAATCAGTCCCTTGGGAAAGTTTGTTCAACGTCTAAAGAACTATTGATCATTCAAATATTCAATGGCGCCGTGGTGCCGATTCATAGTTTCGGTAAAAGCGGCGGTCGTTTCAGCGTCCGCCGCTGTGTAGTGCTTCTGCGTCGTTTTCGGGTTAGCGTGTCCAGCGAGTTTTCCGGCGAACGCCAAGGGCAATCCCATTTTTTGCCAGCGTGTAATTGCCGTAGTTCGCAGGTCATTAAAGCGAAGTCCAACGATTCCAGCCGCTTTGAGTGCAGTGCCCCAACCAGTCTTTATATCCTTAAGGGGGAAGGGCCGTTCATCAGTCGGATAAAGCTCCCGCAGATTCATCAATGCTAACTTTGTTCGATACGATAGCGGCGCGACTCGCTCGCGTTCCGTCTTGGTGTGGCTTCCAACAACAGTGATGCGATCACGATCAAAATCGATGTCGATCCATCTCATCTTAAGGATCTCGCCGCGTCTCATCCCACTATCGACCGCCAGGAGAATTATCGCTTTCAACCGCGGATTATCGTTGTTGATTGTCTGAGTGACTTCTCTAACCTTGCCATAGTGTTTACGCGTGTACGTATGTGTTCGGTCTCCGCGTTCGCAAGCTGCAAGCAATCGCTGTTCTTCATCTTCACTCATCACGCGATCCCGCTCTTTCTCAGCGGCAGCGACTATCACCTTTGAACCGTGAAAAATGTCTCGCGTGATCCAGCCCTTTGCTAATGCTTCGTTCATCATTCTCCGCATCGTTTGAAGTTCGCGGTTGGTCGTGGTTAGGGTCACAGGTTTGTGTTCGCCGGACGCGATAACTTCCGGTCTGCGTGAGCCGATCTTCAGTCGCCATTGACGATACGCCTTTACATTCTCGATTGTGATCTCGCTGATCCTCTGCTTTCCGAAATACTTACGCAAGACTTTCAGAGAGCTTTTTACCGGAGCCAAACTCCGAACGCCATCGATCAAGAGCCCCTCTTCGATCGTGGCTTCCTTGTAATGCGTTTGTTCTAGCCAAGTCGTCAGGTCATCAAAGGTCATTTTGTCACCTTTGATAACTCCGCCGTGAGACTTCTTCAAGGAATCAATAAAAGCATCGCGGGCGTCTACCGCATCAGACCGCTTGGCTCGGGTAATCTGCTTTTCCTTTTCGCGTCCGGTAACAAGGTCCGTGAAGATGATTCGAGCTATCCATTTCCCCTTTCTAGACTTCTGCTGCGACTTGTAGAGTTTTGTCCGGATGTTCATGATATGTCCCCCAAGATGTCCCCCAATGTCCCCCAATGGAGGGAATCATATGGAAATGCTCTGAAATAGTCAAAGCCCCGTAATATCTATATTATGAATCGTTGTGGAAAGGCGAGAAATGATAGCACCTTCGGCTGTTAACCGAAGGGTTGTAAGTTCGAGTCTTACCTGCGGAGCCAATATTTACAACGACTTACGGGAGCTGAGAGGCTCCCGTTTCGTCTTTTTGCCTGATCGCGGAACCGGTTTCGTTTCGAGAGAGCTAATAAAGTACGGGGTAGTTCGAAAGCTTCCATTAGCATCCCGTAGCGGCCATCACAGCACGGATCTCGCCGTAGGTGTATTCGTCGCCGAGCAGTTCTTTGATCGGTGAGAGCCAGCCTTCGGGGTTATCGCACTCCTGGATGGCCTTTTGGATAGCGGCGATCTTTTCTGTCGGGACGAGTTCGTCGAGGTGGATCTCGCCGCTTGCGACGAAGCGTGCAAGATGACTTTCGATCGTGGAAACGCCAAGGCTGCGTTCGGCGGCGATGGCATTTACAGACATTCCGCGCCGGAACATATCAAATGATGTCTGGTGTGTCGGAACCTTCCCCTTGCCGCGCTTGTCAGACCTCTTCTCGCGACGGCGTCGTTTTAGATGCAGGCGGGAGCCAAGATCGCGAGACGCACAATAGTTCCGCACCTTGGCAAGAAATTGTCTTCCGTACTTTTCAAACTTAAGATCGCCTACCCCTGAAATGCGTTTCATCTCGCTTTCGTTCTGTGGCAAGTACGTTGCCATCTCGATCAGCGAGGTATCCGCAAAAACCACGTAGGGAGGCACGTTGCCACTCTTTGCGAGATCCGCACGGAGACGACGAAGGATCTCAAAGAGTTCCTGAATGTACGGCGGAGCTTCGCGTTCGCCGAGGCCAGTCTGCTTTTCAGCTACTTTGCTCTTTACGAGCTCAACCTTTGTGTCTCCTCGAAGTACTTCCATGCCGGCGTCAGCGAGGAGCAGGACCGGATATTCACCCTCTGACTTTCTCAGAAAGCCCTTATCGATCAACTCCTTAATGTGGTCAAACCACTCCTCACGTGGAATGTCAGATCCGACGCCGTATGTCTTTAACTGTTTGTGCTCCTCGCGGATCGCCTTTGCTTGCGAACCGCGGAGAAAATCGATGATGTAGTTCATCCCGAATCGCTGGCCGGTCCGGTAGACGGCACTCAGAGCCTTCTGGGCGATCACGGTGCCGTCGAAGTATTCGAATTTGGTCGTACAGTTGTCGCAATGTCCGCAGCGCCCGGCAAATTCTTCACTGAAGTATTCGAGTAGAAACTTGCGGCGGCAGGTTTTGAGGTCACCGTATTTCGCCATCTGGTCTAGCTTCCGCAGCATGATCTCCGTCTGCTGAGCATTGCCTTCGACCGCGGCGAAGCCTTTGAGCTTCTGCACATCTCCCCACGAGAAGAAGAGCAGCGAATTGCTTTGCAGCCCGTCCCGCCCGGCTCGACCTGTTTCCTGATAGTAGCTCTCGATATTCTTAGGCAGGTCCATATGTACGACGAAACGTACGTTCGATTTGTCGATGCCCATTCCAAATGCGATCGTCGCCACTATGATCTTTGCCTCGTCATTGAGGAAAGCGGTCTGATGCCGATCGCGAACCGCTTTGTCGTGCCCGGCGTGATAAGCGAGGGCCGCGTAGCCTTCTGCTTGAAGATCGGCTGCAAGCGAATCGACAGACGCACGGCTCAGGCAGTAAACGATGCCGCTTTCGTCTTTTCGATCTTCGAGAAAATCGAGAAGCCGGTTGAACGAGTTCTTCTTTGGCTCGATCGCGTAGAAGATGTTGGGACGATTAAAGCTGGATCGGAATACTTCCGCTGAAGGGATCTCAAGACGCTCGACGATGTCTTTTCGAACGAGTTTGTCCGCCGTCGCTGTCAATGCGATGACAGGTACCCGCGGGAAACTGGTCTTTAGCCGCCCGAGCTGAATGTACTCCGGACGAAAGTCGTGACCCCAACTCGAAATGCAGTGTGCCTCGTCCACCGCGAAGAGAGAAACGTCGATACCTCGCAGAAACTCGATGAACTTGTCTTCGCCCTGCAGCAGTCGTTCGGGTGCAGCGTACAACAATTTCAAGCTGCCTCTGCGAATCGACTTAAAAACCGCGACCTGTTCGGCCGCGGTCTGCGTCGAGTTCAGGAATGCCGCCTCGACTCCATTCGCGCGTAGTGCATCGACTTGATCTTTCATTAATGCGATCAATGGCGAGATCACCACGGTCAGTCCATCGAGCATCAATGCCGGGATCTGGTAACAAAGAGACTTCCCGCCGCCCGTCGGCATCAGCACAACGCAGTCACGCCCGGACAAGACGCAAGAGATCACCGCTTCCTGATTCATTCGAAACGAATCGTATCCGAAGCGACGTTTAAGTATTTCGCTCGCCTGTTTCAGATAGGGTTCATTCATTCCGGTTTTGGCGTAGGCCATTCTAGCGCGGGCATATATAAATGGTACCCTGCCGACGATCCACAGTCGGCCGGACCTACCCTTGGAGAAGCTTTTTCTTTTTGTCGTTATCGAGTCGTTGGAAAAATGCCGATCGCGATCGTATCCCTACTAGATGCGATCGGCGGCGAGAGCCTTCTCGCGCTCGGGCTTAGGGAACTCGACGCGGACCGGTACGGCGGCCTCTACTGACTTCGAGACCGCTGCGACGAGTTCGTCGGGGCTAAAGGGCTTTCCAATGAACGAGATCCCCGGCTCTAGAAGCATGGCTTTCTCCAGGGCCTCGCCGGTATAGCCTGACATGATCGTCGCGGCGATCGACGGACGGATCTCTCGCACCTTTCGAAATAGAGTCAGGCCATCCAATCCCGGCATTATCATATCGGTGAGCAAGAGTTCGATCGAGCCCGCGTAGCTGTGGCATACGCTTAAAGCGGCTTCGCCGCCCTCTGAAGCGATGACGTCAAAGCCGTTTCTCGTTAGGACATTCTCAACGAGTGACCGGACTGAGTCCTCATCTTCTACCAGGAGGATCGTTCCGCGAGCGGGAACGGCGCGATCCGCAGCGTCATTCGCCTCGGCTACCTGATCGCTTTTTGGAAGAGATGGGAAAAACACTCTAAACGTTGATCCTTCGCGGACCTTACTCTCGACGTCCACATCCCCGCCGAGAGCTTTCACGATACCGTAAACAGTTGCGAGGCCGAGTCCGGTTCCGCGGCCCATCTCCTTTGTCGTAAAGAAAGGCTCGAACAAGCGGCGCTTCGTTTCATCGTCCATCCCGATCCCGGTATCACGAACGCTTAACTCAACATAGTCGCCAGAATTGACGACGATGTTGTCGTGCGCCAGGTCACCGACGAGATATCGGTTGCGAGTCGAGATCGTTAGCGTGCCGCCCTCGGGCATGGCGTCGCCGGCGTTGACGACCAGGTTTACGATGACCTGTGAGACATGGCTTTGGTCGATCCTGATGTCGTTCAGGTCGTGTGCCAGATCTAACTTGAATTCGATGTTCGCTTTTACGATACGCCGCAGCATACGTTCCGTCTCGCGGATCGCATCGTTTAGGTTGTGAACTTCCGGCTTCGAACGACCGCGACGGCTGAACGAAAGCAACTGACGCGTCAGGGCGGCCGCCCTCTCGCCCGCGCCTCCTATCTCGAGAATGTAGTCGCGATTTGGATCGTCGGGGCCAAGATTCTGAAGTGCAAGCTCGCTGTACCCTGATATCGCCGTAAGGATGTTGTTAAAATCGTGTGCAACGCCGCCGGCCAGAACGCCGATGGCTTCCATCTTTTGGGCCTGGAGCAACTGGTCCTCGAGTTTTTTACGATCCGTTATGTCGCGAATGACCGTCAGGGTATTGCCGTCGGGCATCTTCGTTGCAACTACCTCGACCGGAAGCGTCGAGCCGTCCTTTCGGCGAACTTGCCACTCCTGGTAATAATCGAGATCGTCATTCAGGCCGTAGAGCGTTTGACGAAGATGCGGGACCTCACGCGGAACGTAAAGGTTAGGCGCCCGCAGGCCGACAAATTCCTCGCGGGCGTAACCGAGCATTGAACACAGCGTTTCATTGGCATCGATATACCGGCTAGATCGGTCGGCAATAGCTATCCCATCAGGCGAGTATTCAAAGAGAGTGCGATAACGCTCCTCACTAGCATCGCGGGCCAGGTCGGCATTGACCCGGGGTGTGATATCCGTCACGACGGCGACGACCGAGCGTTGAGTGCCGCCGCTGACAGATGGCTCGTAGCGAACGTCGAAATACCGCGTTCCCGCAGGCGTGTCCTGCTTCAGTTCAAAATTGAAGCTTTGGCCCGCGAACGCCCGGTCAAGACTGGGCCCGATCTGATTATCGAAGAGTTCCGGATGAACCTCTGATACACGCCGCCCAGTGATCTGTCCGGCCTGGATGCCAAATATCTCGGCGTATGCGTTATTTGCGAAGGTGAATCGACGGCTTTCGCTCACCATCATGAGTCCTACACGGGCCTTTTCCGTAACGAGTCGCAGTCGATCTTCCACCTCGGCGGCACGCTGCTCGGCTCGCCGCAGTTCTGTGATGTTTATTAGCGATGAGACGACGCACTGTTCACCATGCATCTCGGCGAATACGATGCCGAGGATGACATTTCGCTTCTTTCCATTCCGCGTGGTTATCTCGATCTCTTGCTCGACGAGGGTGTTATGACGTTCGAGCTGTTCACGGATCTCGGCTTCTGTGCGTCCTGTGACGAGGCCGCACTCGGCGGCCGTCCGACCCTTTAACTGCTCGAGCGTCCAGCCAGTGAGCTCGGCATATTCGGGGTTGATATCTAGAAAAGTACGGTCTTCCCAACGGCTCACCGCTATCGCGATCGGAGCGGCACCGAAGACCTTGAGCAACCGTGCTTCACTGGTTTCGAGGAGCTTTGATGTTCTGATCCTTTCTGTTATGTCGATCGCGTGAACGAGACGGCAGTTTCCCATCTCGCCGGAAAGATCCTGTGAGACAAGTTCAACATAGAGTGAACTGCCGTCCTTACGCGTGTGTTTTGCGACCGTGATCGGCGCGGTCCGACGGTCAGAATTTGCACGGCGCTCTGCAAACGAACCAGCTGGAAGGTCCGAGCCTATATCCTTTATCGTGAGATCGAGAAACTCATCCTGCGTGTACCCGTAAACCTCGAGCGCCGCCGCGTTTACCGCAACAAAGCGTCCCGTCTTCTCATTAACGATCCAGACCGGAAATGGGTTCTTTTCAAATAGTGATGCGAAGCGGACGTCCAGCTCGTTGGCCCTTCTCAGATACCTGCGAACCGAGGAAACGCCCCAGACCAACACGATACCTGCGAGGATAAAAACACCGAACTGAAAGTAGCGTGGGGGTTCGATCTGAGCCGACGTGAGGTGTGGAACGACGAAAACGGCAACTCCGGTCGCCGAAAGCACTTCTGCAAGAAGCCCCGGACCGCGACCAAGCAACCACGCAGCCGCCGCGACCGCTCCGAAGAAAAGGGCGAACGGCGTCTGGGAAGCTATGATCTCGAGTTGTAGGGTCGCGACAAGCGCTATAGACGCAAGTACGACCGCGCCGCCGTAGCGGCCGACATGGGATAAGGGAATACTTACCATCCGGTCACTCGTTCCTCCCGAAAAAACCGCCTGCAATCGGCTATCAACGCAACGGGACAGACGATACGAGCCACTCTGACTCAACTAAATCGATTTAGTCGAACAGAGCTTCAGCCTTGAAAACGAGCGCAACTCAAAGAGAGATAACCGCTTAAACCCCGCGTGACGCACTCGCCTAGCCGCAAAAAACTATTCGCTGGAACAAGGCAATAACACTATATGCAGAGAAGAACGAAACGTCAAGGGCGACAGGTGGTAGAACCTCAAGTAGTAGATGAGAAATAAAGCGCCCGCTAGATACTAGCTCTGAACTCAGATGTGTCCAGGTTGATCGCTCTATTGCTGGCCGTCACGCCGTGCCTGACGGGAAGCGTAATAACAAACCGAGTCCCTTCGCCGACGATGCTCTCAACATCGATCGTTCCGTGATGTTTCTCAACGACGACGCGGTGCGAAATAGCGAGACCCTGACCTGTGCCCCGGCCGACCTCCTTCGTCGTAAAGAACGGATCGAAAATGCGCTTGAGAACGTTCTCGTCCATTCCAGTGCCGGTGTCCGCGATAGTAATAGCGACCTTATCGGCTTGATGCCGTGTCGAGATCGATATGGTCCCTTTCTCGCCGTCGTCGCTACGGAGATCGGCAATAGCGTGAGCAGCATTGACGATGATATTAAGGAAGACCTGATTCATCTCGCTCGCCAGACAGGATACGAGCGGCAGATCCGGATCGTAGTCTTTTGAGACGTTCGCGACGTACTTCCACTCGTTGCTCGCCACGGTGATCGCGCTCTCTAGAGCCTTGTTCAGGTCGGTCGCTTTGAAATCGTTAGATCCTGGGTGAGCGAAGTCCTTTATCGACCGAACGATCTTTGAGATGCGTTCGACACCGTCAAGCGCCTGTGTGAGTGCGCGGGGGATCTCAGCGTCGAGAAACTCAATGTCCGAATCGACCAGGGTCGAGTTAAGTGCCGTAAGCTCTTCGCAATGGAACTCTCTCTCGAAGGCACCGCGAGCCAGGGCCCGAGCCTTTTCGATGACAAGCGAATAGTCTGCGAAGCCCTGCGTTAGAAACCGAACATTGTCGCCGACATACTGGGTGGGCGTATTGATCTCGTGAGCGATACCGGCCGCGAGCTGCCCGATCGACTCCAGCTTCTGAGCCTGCCGAAGCTGTTGCTCAAGGTACTTTCGTTCTGTAAGGTCTGTCGCGATACCAAGGATGTATTCAACACCCGCCGAGCCCATTAGCGGGCGTTTAACGGACTGCAGCCAGTGAACTTTGCCATCTGCATCGACGACCTTTTCTTCTTCGTTAACATATTCGCGCTTGCGGCTTAGAACGTAGTGATCGGAGCGATCGTAACGTGAAGCTGCCTCGCCGCCATCGTGAAGATCGATGTCACTCTTGCCGATAATGTCCTTTACGTCCAGGCCGTGCAGGTCCGCGAATGCTTTGTTAGTGAGGACATAGCGTCCAATGCGGTCCTTGACGTAGATCAGGCTTGGAACATTGTCGATGACCCGGTTGAGAAAGCTTTTGGCGTCAAACATTTCGATCTCAGCGCGTTTTCGATCGATAGCAACGCCGATCTGGTCGCCGATCGATGCCAGTAGCTCTACGTCACGCTGATCGTAAGCCTTAGTGTCATCGTAGTGCTGGACCGCTAGAATCCCGATCGATCCTCGGGGAGTCCTGAGCGGTACTCCGAGCCAGACGGCAGGCGAACGGCCGACGAGTTCGACCTCACCGTCTTCCTCAAGTTGTTCGATGGCCGAACGTGTGAGCAGCATCGGTTCGCCGATGCGAAATGCATATCCGGCCAAACCGTGCACAAGCTTGCCCGGCGGCGGCTGAGTTTCGAACTTATCAATGAACAACTCCGTGTTGAGTTCGCGCGTCTTCGGGTCGTAGAGGGCAACGAAGAAGTTTTCGGCATAGATGAATTGCTTGATGGATGCGTGAATATGCCCGATGAGTTCTTCGACATTTGAGGTCGTGCTTACGCCCTGTATCGTTTCGAGTATCACCTGAGACTCGGCAACCGCTTTCTTCAACTCAGTCACGTCGCGTACGACGATAAGCACGTCAGCCGCACTACAGAAGGTTATGCGGCACTCGAAGTGATGGACGCGTTCGTTTCGTCCGATTACGATGTCGAGTATTGCGGTCTCACCCGTTGAGATCGTTCTTGCCGCGAGGGTTTTCAGGTTCTCGGCGACATGCGGCGGCAAAACATCCTCGATGGTTCTCCCTTGCCAGTTGTTCGCATCGACGATCATGTTGTCGCCCTTTGCCGGGATCACGTCGAGAAACCGGCCCGCAGAGTCGACTTTCCAGATCGCGTCGGGCATTGCGTGAAGCAGTGCCTTCTGATTCGCTTCGCTGGCGACCAGATCCGAATGGCTTGCGAGCAATTCAGCCGTGCGCTCTTCGACACGCTGTTCTAGATTTTCGTTGATCTCCTTAAAACTCTGCGACGTCCGCCGAAGCCGATAGATGACGACGAAGAGATAGACAAGTACAACGCAGAGGAAGGCGAGTATGTACAGGTAGTTGTTCAAGTTATTAGCTGCGCCTGGCGCGAAGGCGTCGGACTTACATATCGGATGAGGTGGCGAGGAACTTTACTTTTAGTGGCACCGGATTTGCACAGGTCCCAGTAGAACGCGTTTCTGAGTAACGAGATCTATGGCCACATCTCCGCTGCAAAGCATTCTTGATCGGGCAAGTAAACTTTCCCATTTGACCGTGCCGATCGGCGCCGTCGTTATCCTGTTGGTGCTGCTGATACCGATGCCGCCGCCGCTGCTCGATGTGCTGATCAGCGTCAACCTGATGATCTCGGTCGTCGTTTTGCTCGCATCGATGTATGCGGTCGAGCCGGTCAAGTTCACATCGTTTCCTAACATCCTTCTACTCACTACACTGTTTCGGCTTGCACTGAATCTCGCTACGTCACGGCTTATTTTGACCGACGGAAACTCTGGCGTCGGAGCAGCTGGAGCCGTGATCAAAGCGTTTGGTGAATTCGTCATCGGCGGCAATTTCATTGTCGGTGTGGTGATCTTTTTGATCCTGCTGGTGATCCAGTTTCTGGTGGTCAACCACGGTGCGGTTCGAACATCGGAGGTTACCGCCAGATTCACGCTCGACGCGATGCCGGGCAAGCAGATGGCAGTCGACGCTGACCTCGCGGCCGGAATGATCGATGAGAGTGAAGCCCGCCGCCGCCGCGAAGATATCAGCCAGGCCGCCGAGTTTCACGGCGCGATGGACGGTGCGATCCGCTTTACCCAGCGAGACGCCGTGGCATCGATAATCATCGTCGTGGTCAACATATTTGCAGGATTTGCGATCGGCGTGTTCGACCACGGAATGCCGCTCACCGATGCCCTGAAGAACTACACGATCCTAACAGTCGGTGACGGCGTCGCCGCCGCCGTGCCTTCGCTATTCATCTCGGTAGCGGCCGCGATCATCACCACGCGTTCGGCGACCTCGTCGAGCATGGGTGCGGAAATGAGCGGCCAGTTGCTCATGAATCCACGGCCATTGCTGATCGCCGCGGGCGTTTTGCTCTTTCTTGGTATCTTGCCCGGAATGCCGAATTTCGCGTTTGTGACGCTTGCTCTCGGCGTCGGGGGCGTTGGATTTCTCTCGCTCCAGCACGCCCGTTCAGCTGCAGAACAAGAAGCGGACGAAGCTCTGCGAGGCCAACAGGACGAGGCCGCAAAAGCTCCCGAGCGGATGGAGAATCTGCTGCGGGTAGATGCTCTTTCGCTCGAGGTTGGGTATGGGCTGATCGGCCTCGTCAGTTCCGACGATTCGTTCCTCAATCGCATTCGCGAGATCCGTAGGCAGTCGGCGCTCGAACTCGGCATCATCGTTCCGTCGATACACGTAACGGACAATCTGCAGCTTCCGCCGCGTGAATACGCGATCCTTCTTCGCGGTGAACGCGTAGCCCGAGGCGAGATCATTCCGGACGCATGGCTGGCGATCGATCCCGGCGTGGTTCGCGAACAAGTTCCCGGTATCGAGACCACCGATCCGGCGTTTGGAATGCCCGCTGTCTGGGTGCGCCGCAATGAGGACCGCGACCGTGCGGTCTCGTCCGGGTACACGGTTGTCGATCCGACCACTGTGGTCTGTACGCACCTGGCCGAGCTTATCAAGAGCCATGCTCACGAACTCCTCGGTCGGCAGGAAGCGCGTACCTTACTCGACACGCTCGCCGAAACACATCCCAAGACCGTTGAGGAAGCAACACCGAAAGTTCTCTCGCTCGGCGAGGTCCAGCGAGTGCTCCAGAATCTGCTCCGCGAACGCGTACCGATCCGCGACCTGGCGACCATCCTCGAGGCCATTACGGATGTCGGGGCTGTGACGCGGGATGTCAACGCCTTGACAGAAGCGGCCCGTGCGGCGCTCGCCAGAACGATCTCCGGGAGCCTTGCAAATGAGAATGGCGAGTTGGCTGTTCTGACGCTCGATCCGCGGCTCGAATCTCAGCTTGCCGAACGGCTAGGGCTGCTCGGCGGTACGTCTCAACAGGCGATCGATCCCGAGTTTGGTAAACAGCTTTTGGAAAAGATCGAGACGGCATGCCGAGCGGCCGTGATGGCTCAACCGGTCATACTGTGTTCGTCGATGATCAGGCCGCACCTGCGAAAACTAACGGAACGGTTCTTGCCTGAACTCGTCGTAATGGCCCACGGCGAAGTAGCCGCAAACGTCAAGCTGGTCTCAATGGGGATCGTCGCGTAAGGAGTCACCTGGATGGCAAACGTCAAGAAATATCGTGCCGCTTCGACGCGGGAAGCACTCGAGATGATCAAAAAGGATCTCGGCGAAGAAGCATTTGTGCTCGAGACGCGCCGGGTTAAGGCAGGCGGATTCCTCGGCCTGGGGTCGAAGATGCAGGTCGAGGTCAGTGCAGCGGCACCAGCGATGTTCAGCAAGGGCGCAGACGATACGAAGCCGGCGAAGAAACGAAAGGCTTCGCACGGCATCCTAAATCTTAACGACGAACCCTCGACCTATTCCCGTGCAAGCATCGCGGCGGCTGAGCAAAAGAAGAAAGAAGATCTGATCTCGGCCCTCTCCGCACGGGCGGCAGTTGCGACCGACCTTGAGAACGTTGTCCAGGGCCGGCGAAAGCCGCGCGAATCAAAATTCGAACCGGTCGAACTCAACCCCGAGGCGCCCAAGGTCGTCTTTCCGAAAAAGGAAACTGCGAAGACCGTCGAGGGAGCAGAGCGGCCAAAGGCGGAAGCAGCCATCTCGATGCCGGCATACCGCGAGCTAGAGATGCTGCGGGCCGAATTGCGTGAGGTCAAATTCTCACTCGGAGCGTACGCGCAGCTTCAGCATAACAATAACTGGCACACGGATATCGATCTCGATGTCTTTGGCGGAGTTTTCGACACGCCGTTTCACGGCATTTACCTCGACCTGACCGGCGTAGGTATTCCGGCCGACATGGCACGAAAATTCGTCGCCGACATCGTGCCGCTTCACAAGGCAAATCCCGTAGCCGCAAGTCATTTAACGCGGGCGACGCTGCTGCGAGCTCTGTCGCTCAACTTCAAATTCGAGGACGATGCATTGAAGCGAGATCCGGTCGTTATGGCGATGATCGGGCCAACCGGAGTTGGGAAAACGACGACGATCGCAAAGCTCGCAGCACGTATTTCTTTGCACGAGCATCGCCGTGTCGAACTCGTCACGCTCGATACGTATCGCATCGCCGCCGTCGAACAGCTCAAGACCTACGCCGAGATCATCGGTGCCGGATGCCATGTTGTTCGCACGGTTCTCGAACTCGATGCAGTTCTCGCCAAACTTCCCGCTGAGGCGACCGTCCTGATCGATACAACGGGTCGAAGCCCGCATGATCTTGCCGATCAGTTCGAGCTTTCCGACTATCTTCGTGGAAGGCTTTCGATCAGGAAATGTCTTGCTATACAGGCAAACACGCATCCGCTCGACTCAGTGGCAGCGATCAAAAAATACGAGATGTACGGTGCTGACAGCCTGGCGATCACAAAGATCGATGAAACGATGCGGCCCGGGGCCGTACTCGAAACAGTCGCCAAGAGCGGCCTGCCGCTCGCATATGTGTGCACCGGACAGCGTGTGCCCGAAGACCTTCAGATCGCGAGTGCACAATCTCTCACGGACCGGATACTGATGAATCAGCCGGTCGCGAAAATCTAGAACGAATACCAGGAGACGGATGATCGGCGATCAAGCAGCAACTTTGAGAACAATGGCGTCGGGTACGCTACACACTGACCGGCCGGCCACGGCCGCTGCCGAGACGGCCCTTCGCAGCCGTTCGATCGCCATTACAGGCGGCAAGGGCGGTGTCGGCAAATCGAACCTCTCGGTCAATCTATCGCTCGAACTTGGTTCGCTCGGTAACCACATAGGCTTGCTCGATGCCGATTTTGCGCTCGCAAATGCCGATCTGCTGTGCGGTGTTTCCCCGAGCTATCACCTCGGCCATGTCGTCGCCGGCGTCAAGGAACTCGAAGATATCGTCATATCGCTCGCCCCGAACGTCGATCTGATCCCGGGCGGAAGCGGCGTCGAGGAACTCGCAAGCTTTTCGATCACGGATGAGCCCCACGTTTTTGAAAAGGTCCGCAAAATGGACGCGAATCTCGATTTTCTCGTCATCGACACGGCGGCGGGAATTGCCGAGAACGTCTCGGGAATTCTTGCTGCGGCTTCTGAGGTAATAGTCGTGGTCACGCCTGATCCCACGTCGATCGTCGATGCTTACGCGACGATCAAGGTCGTTTTGCGCCGTGCTCCAGGCAAACAGATCTCCGTCGTCGTTAACAATATCGTCGGAATAGGCGATGCCGAACAGGTCTATCAGTCGATAAATGCGGCCGTTCACGGTTTTCTCGACCATCATCTGAATTTTCTGGGAATGATCCCGCATGACGGACAAGTGCAGGAAGCTATCAGAAAGCAGATCCCGATCGTCAGGTATGCGCCCGGTTCACCTGCGAGCCGCGCAATCCGGCTGATCGCAAAGCAGCTGCACGGACAGGACCGAAACAATCCGGGCTTTCCGAGGATCAAGTCGTTTTGGGACTCGTTGGCAAGTAATTGATCGATGCTCGCTTATTCGAACAACACCTACTCGCGCACCGCGCCGCCGGCCGGCATCAGTTCGGCGCATGCGCGCGAGGAACTGATCATGGCACACCTGCCAAAGGTCAAGTTCATCGCTGACCGCATCGCGGCCAAGCTGCCGCCGTCGGTCGAGCGCGACGATCTGTATGGAGCGGGGGTAGTTGGATTGATCGATGCGGTAGAGCGGTTTGACGAGTCACGCGGGATCGCCTTTACAACGTTTGCCGAGCTTAGAGTTCGGGGCGCGATCCTCGACAATCTGCGTTCTGCCGACTGGGCTTCACGCTCGGTCCGTCGCCGCGGGCGTGAGATACAGGCGGCCTACGCACATCTCGAACAGGAAAAAGGCGGCGAGGTCTCAGAACTCGAGGTAGCGGAACACTTGAACATTCCGCTAGAAGAATTGCGAGAGAACCTTCGTGACATTCGCGGCCTCAAGATCAGCAATTTGGATGAACGCGACGAAGAGACCGGCCTGTGCATCGCCGATCTGGTGCCTGATGGTTCGCTTTCGCCCCTGGATGCGCTCGATGGCCTCGAGCACCGGGAAAACTTAGCCAAGGCTGTTGACAAACTGCCGGTAAAGGAGCGTCAGGTGATCGCCCTCTATTACGTAGAAGAGTTGACGATGAAAGAGATCGGCGAGGTGCTAGGCGTGACCGAGTCACGCGTGTCGCAGCTGCGTTCGCAGGCGATCGTCAGAATGCGCGCTGCCCTAGCACAGTAAAAGATGAGTGAGACGGAAGAACTATTGACCGCTGAAGAGATGTCGGCACTTGTGCCGCCGGCTCCGGCCGACGGCGCCGCCGAGCGGAAGCGTCCCATAGTTCCGTACAATTTTCGCCGGCCCGACCGGCTCTCCAAGGAAGAGATCAGGTCGCTGTACCTGCTGCACGACCTTTTCGCTCACGCATTGTCGTCGAGCCTGCCGCTATTCATGCGTGCCGTCTCTGAGGTCAATCTGATCTCGGTCGATCAGCAATCGTATGGCGATTATCAGAAGGGCCTCGCCGATCCAACCTGCATTTTTACCGTCGCGGCAAAGACGCTGCACGGCGCTTTTGCGGTCGAATTTGGCTCGTCGATCGCGTTCCCGGTCATAGACAGAATGCTTGGCGGCGAAGGAAAAGAACTTCCGGCTCCCAGGGCCGCGACAGAACTCGAGCTAAAGGTCCTCGAAGGCTTTCTGTCAGTAGTACTGGAAAATTATCGTGAGGCCTGGCAGACGCACGTCGATCTCGAGACTGAGATCGTTGGACGCGAAACCCGGCCGCAGCTGCTGCAGATAATCCCGCCGAATGGCATCGCCGTCACGATCGTTTATCAGGTACAGATCGGCGAATCGAAGGGTTTGATGAGCATCTGCCTTCCCGTCGAGATGCTCGAACCGGTTATCAAGAAAGCGACCATCTCGGCGTATTCGTCAGGAATTCCGACGCCGCCCGAGGCAACGCACGCGCTTCTTCGCAAGATATCGACGATCAACTTCGCGGTCACGTCCGATCTCGAGAAGGTCGGCGTTTCGGTCTCGGACCTTATGGGGCTTGCGGTCGGCGATGTACTAAGGACGAACCACAGCGTTGACCGGCCGATCAATATCGCGGTCGCCGATCAACCAAAGTTTGTCGGAAGGCTGGGCTCGCACGAGGGCAAGCTCGTCGTCCAGATCGTACCGGACGGCTTAGCGAGTGAGGCCGTCCATTGATAGTGAAAGATATGGAACAACAGATGGCGGCCCCGCCCGTATTCGAAAGACTCTACGACGTCGAGATGGACGTGACGGTGCGTTTTGGCAAGACGCAAATGCCGCTTCGTGACGTGGTGCGATTCGGCGTCGGCTCGATGATCGAACTTAATCGTACGGTCGATGAACCGGTCGAGTTGCTCGTCAATAACAAGCCCTTTGCCTACGGCGAAGTCGTGGTTATCGACGGGTATTACGGCGTTCGGATAACGGAGATCGGCAGTGAAGAGGAGCGTTCGCGAAAACTGATGACCGCTGAGGCTCCGGCCCCGATACCTCAGACGGCTCCGCCGCCGGTCCAGCCGCAAGCAGCGCCGCCGACACAGCAGGCACCGCCCGTTGTTTCGAATGATCCGCTCGGCGAGGTGAAGCCATGACGCAGGAACTACAACTTCTGATCGCCGCAGCTTCGGGTTCGGCGATCTCGATCCTCGCAGTACTTCTGTGTCTGATCCGGATACGAAAGAATCGCAAGCTGATAGTCGCCGCGCAGGAAACCATCGAAGAATTGCAGGCGACTCTGAAGAAAACGCGGGAAGTGATCGAGTCGAACGCTGAACATACGACCGAGATGTCGCGACGGATCGTCTGGCTCGAAACCCGCGTGCGTCAGCCGAAACTAGTTGGCGAAGAGGTGATCGATGACAGTGCCGAACCGCCAAAGCTGAATATTACCGAACGTCGCCACCGCGTGGTAACGCTCGCTTCGCGTGGACAGAGCGCCGAATCGATCGCGGCAACGATCGGGATGCTTCCGGGCGAGGTCGAGCTGATCCTAAGTCTGGATCAGGCGGCAAAGGCCGCAAGGCAGCAGACACTATGAACTACGGCCTATACAACATATTCCTAGGCCTTCGAGCACGGCAGCAAACGCTCGAGGTTCAGGCGAATAATATCGCGAACGCTTCGACAGCCGGATTCAAGGCTCAGCGTCTGATCTACAGCACATTCGAAGCTGAGAAACGGGCCGATACGGACCGTCAGCTCCTGGTGGCCGGAGCGTCGACCCAAACGACGACGGATTTTTCTAACGGCTCGATCCAGCAGACCGGCCGCAGCATGGACGTCGCGATCGAGGGCGATGCATTTATTCAGGTGCAGACACCGCGAGGCGTGCGGTTTACCCGTGCGGGAAACATGACCGTCAGCGACGGCGGCCAGCTTGTCACGAAGAACGGGGACTTTGTTATCGGCGCGAATGGACCAATTACAATTCCGCGCGATGCCAAGCTCGAGATCGGCGAACGCGGCGTCATCTCGGCGGCAGGCCGCGATATTGATACGCTGCAGCTCGTGCGGTTCGACAACCCCGCAGCCGCTCTGTTTCAAGACGGCGATACGATGTTTGCCGCGACCGGGACAGAAGCACCGCAGCCGGCGACGAATTCACGCGTCGTTCAGGGTGCGCTCGAAGGATCGAATATCAATTCGGTCACGGAACTCGTTGCGATGATCAACAACAATCGCGAATTCGAATCGCTCCAACGCTCGCTCACGCTATTGATGAACGACATGGGACGAAAGATCTCTGGCGAGATCGGAAAGGTTTAGAAAGGAGTATTTATGCCAAACAGAGCATTATTAACGGCCGCAACCGGCATGCAGGTGCAGCAGCAGAACGTCGATAACATCGCGAACAATCTGGCGAACGCTTCGACAGTCGGCTTTAAGCGAACGCGGCTCGAGTTTCAGGACTTGATGTACCAGAACATGCGAAGCGCGGGCGGCGCCGCAAATGCCTCGACGCCGCTTCCGATCGGCCTGCAGATCGGGCTTGGTGCACGTTCCGTCGCGAGCGAAAAGATCTTCATGCAGGGCGATTACAAACAGACGGACGGAAAGTTCGACGTGCTGATCGAGGGTAGCGGTTTCTTTCAGATCCGTCAGGCAAACGGCGAACTCGCATACACGCGCTCAGGCAAATTCACGCTCAATCCGCAGGGACAGATCGTTACCGCAGGCGGCGATCAGCTCGAACCCTCGATCACGATCCCGACCGAGGCCACATCGGTCACCATCGGCAAGGACGGTACCGTTTCGACGACCATTCAGGGCCAGGACAACGCCCAGAACGTCGGTCAGATCCAGCTCGCGATCTTTCCGAATCCCGCCGGGCTCGAAGCTCTCGGCAGCAATCTCTTCCGTGCGACCGGTGCGTCCGGACAGGCCGTTGTCGGCACGCCCGGGGCGAACGGTATTGGGGCTGTGACACAAGGGTATCTCGAAGGTTCGAACGTAAATGTCGTCGAGGAACTCGTTAACATGATCTCGGCCCAACGCGTTTACGAGACCAACTCGAAAGTGATAACGACGGCCGATCGAATGCTCGGAACCATTAATCAGGCGGTCAATTAGGATGAGATCGGCTCGCACACTAGCTGGGTTGATGTTCGTGCTGCTTTTGGTCAGTATGGCGGCAGCACAGCGGCCTGCCACGGTCGACCTTGCCGCCGAGTCATACGTGACCGGCGAGATGGTCGAGCTCGGCAGCGTTGCAAAGATCAGCGGCCCTGCGGAGTTGACGCAACGCCTCAGCACGATATCGCTCGGCTACGCGCCCGGCATCGGGTCTTCGCGAGACATCCTGACGGCTCAGGTTCGGCTCGCCATCAAGGCCGCGGGAATAGATGATTCGATGGTGTTCATTTCAGCGGTGCCAAAGGCGGTAGTCCGCCGGGCAAGCCAGGCAGTCTCGAACGAGCGGCTTGAAAATGCGGTACGTTCCGTTGTGGATGAAGCGTTGGCCGGTTCCGGTACTGAGTTTGTTGTAAAGCGACTCGATGTAACAGGTCCGATCCACGTGCCCGTGGGAAGTGTCGATATCCGCGCATCGTTTGCCGGAGCACGGAATCTTTTCGAACGAATTCCCGTGCCGATCGAGATCCGTGTGGATGGAAGGCTTTTTCGGACGCTGACCGCGACCGTCGAACTCGAGGTCTACGGCCAAGTGCTCCTCGCGGCCATAGATGTTTTGCCGGGAAAGCGGATCTCACCGGACGAATTTCGCCTTGAAAGAATAAGGCTTGAGCGTCCATTAATTAGCTACGTTCGCGATGCCGCGGCGATCAAGGCGGTGCAGGCGACGCGGCCGATACTGGCCGGGCGGCCGCTTACGACCGACTCGATCGTTCCGTTCACCGTGATCAAGCTTGGCGACCCGGTGCGGATCGAGGCCCAGAACGGCCGGATCAAGATCATGGTCGATGGCGAGGCCCGCGGCAACGGCCGTATCGGCGACAGGATCTCGGTAAAGAACCGACAGTCCGGCGTCATCATGCAGGCGATCGTCGTCGATCAGGGCATCGTCAAGGTCTTTATTTAATGGATATGAAGTACAAAGTCCTAATATTCGCACTCGCGGTTCTTCTCGTACCTACGGCCTCGGCACAGGACAAGAAGAAAAAGCCAAAAGGCCAGCCGAAACTCTCGGTGGTTGAGCTCGATGACGCTCCGCCGCAGGTGATCGTCGTCGCACCGCCGCGGCCGACGAACGGTTCGCTCTTCGTCGATGGCTCGGTCAACGGCAACCTGCTTCGCGATTTCAAGGCCCGGCAGACAGGCGACCTTGTCTTTATCGACGTTATCGAAGCGAATACGGCAAACGTCTCGTCGAACGCCGAACGCAATCGTGAATCGGGAAATATCGGCGGCCTCGTACCGCTCGTCGCAGGCCTGCCGATCAATGGTGCGGCTGTCGCCGCTCCGGTCATCGGCGAGCTCGGCCGGCGTGAGTTCGAAGGCCAGGGTTCGACCGGAAGAACCAGCATCGTCCGTTCGCGAATAACCGCTCGTGTTGTCGAGGTCCTCCCGAACGGAGATCTTCGCGTCGAAGCGGTCAAGTTCGTAAAGATAAACAAAGAGACCGAGGTGCTCGGCGTGAGCGGCATCGTCCGGCAGAACGACCTCGCGAGCGACAATTCGATACCGACAACCCTGATCGGAGATCTGCGGGTCGAGTTCAATGGCAAGGGAATTGCTTCAGCAGATAATCAACCGGGTTGGCTCTGGCGCCTCTTCGACAAGATCAATCCGTTCTAGTGGACCAAAGAATGCGGAAAATCGCCGTAAAACCTGGCCTTGCCGGCACTGCACTCGCGGTGCTATTGGCATTTTCAGCCTCGGTTCTGTGTCAGGATCCGGGCACACCGACAGATGTTCGCGTCAAGGATTTGGCGAACATCGAGGGCGTTCGGTCCAATCAGTTGATCGGTTACGGCCTTGTGGTCGGTCTTAATCGCACCGGCGATCGCGTACAGCAGAACATTTACGCCCGCCAGACGCTCCAGAATCTGCTCGAACGCATGGGCATCTCGACGAACAGCATCGGCCTGAAGCCCGAGAACGTCGCGACCGTACTCGTCACGGGAACTCTGCCGGCATTTGCACGTCCGGGATCGAAGATCGACGTCACCGTCTCATCCATCGGCGATGCAAAAAGCCTGCAGGGCGGAACCCTGATCCTCACTTCACTAAAAGGTCTCGACGGACAAGTTTACGCGGTCGCTCAAGGGTCGGTCTCCGTCGGCGGCATCTCGGCCGGAAATTCCGGAAACTCGGTCGAGATCAATCATCCGACCGTGGGCCGCATCCCGAATGGAGCCAACGTCGAGCGTTCGGTTCCGACCGAGCTCGCTCCGAACGACCGCGTCGTAATGGTGCTAAGGAACGATGACTTTTCGACCGCAGCCCGGCTCAACGATGTCATCAACAATCGCTTTGGCGTCGGCACCGCTCGTGCTCTAGATGGGCGAAACATCGAGGTGATCGTTCCCGATGTTTACTCGAACAATCGCGTGCGTTTTCTGGCCGACCTCGAAAGCCTCAGCCTGCGGCCCGACAAGGTCGCCAAGATCGTAATAAATGAACGCACCGGAACTATCGTGATGGGCAGCGAGGTCCGTATCGCATCGGTCGGTATCTCGCAGGGCGGCGTAACGGTCAAGGTTGGTACGGAATTCGACGTTTCGCAGCCGAATCCGTTTTCGCCGGGAGCCCAAACGCTCGTCGTGCCGAATACGACGGTCGAGGTCAAGGAGAAGAAGCCCGAATCGGTCGTGCTTCGTGACGGAGCGACTGTCGATGAGTTGGTTCGTGCACTGCGGTCGGTAGGCGTTTCGGCACGAGACATCATCAGCATCCTGCAGGCGATCAAATCCGCCGGAGCGATGAACGCAGAACTAGAACTTCAATAGAATGAACGTTTCCGCAGTCGACAATTCGCGCATCATGGAGCAGGCACCGGCGAGGCCGACTGCCGAGGCTCTGCGCGATGCCGCGGTGAAGTTCGAGGCCTTGCTGCTGAATCAATTGACGTCGTTGCTCACAAAGACATCATTCGACGACGGGGATGATCCCGAAGGCTCGCTATTCGGCAGCGATGGCGGCACAGGGCTCGCCAAGCAGCTTTTCGCCGAACAGCTCGCGTCGACGATGGCCCAGGCCGGCGGGCTCGGACTCGCAAATGTCATCCTGAAGCAATTTGGTATCGAGCCTTCGCCGGTCAATGCGGCGACGGGGCTGCAAACCGCGGCAAACGCGGTTCGCTCTATCCGCGAGGGCGGCGAAACGGTGAAGCCGCTAATTAACAGATCGATCAGTGCCGAACCCATCGAACGGCCAACTTTCGCGGGAAATGCGGGCGATGCCGAGGTGATCTCGACGTTTGAAGAACAAGCCCGCAGCGAGGGCATCGAGGAATCGCTTCGAAATCTGGTTCTCGATGGGCGGATCGTAAACACGACGCGGGCCCGCATCGCACCAAACGCACCGGTCAACGACATAACGCCGATCAACGCGGCCGTAGGGGCAGCCGAAAAGCTCGAGTATCAGTTTCCGGTGGCCGGGCGGCTTTCGTCAGATTTCGGCAACCGTATCCATCCGATCGACAAAAAGGTGAAGTTCCATGCGGGACTTGACCTGGCTGTAAACCGCGGCACGAGCGTTGAGGCATCAGCGACCGGTGTCGTCAGCTTTGCCGGACGCTCGGGCGGGTACGGAAATCTGGTCGTCATTCAGCACTCTGACGGACGAGAAACGCGGTACGCACATCTTGAGCGGCCGCTCGTGGCCGAGGGCGACCGGGTAGCTGCCGGCCAGCAGATAGGATTATCAGGTTCGACGGGCCGTTCGACGGGCCCGCACCTTCATTTTGAGATCCGGGAGAATGGCAAGGTCTTAAACCCGCTCAGTATTTTGACTAAAGGTTTGCGGTAGAATTGCCGAAAGGTATTTACGGGAAACCTCTTATCAAGAGAAACGATGATGGGAAAGATAAACATTAATAGACTGAGCGGCCCCGATCCGATACGGGCTGAGTTCCAGCGTGACGTAAAAGGCACGCAGGGCGAAGCCGGCCTGTCGATCGAAAAGCGTTCGCCCGTCAGCGAGGATAAGCTCGATATTTCGAGCCGTGCCTCGGAGGTCGGACGGCTAGTCGATCAGATCAAGGCGATGCCCGACGTCCGGGCCGAAAGAATCGCTGAGCTGCGCGAAAAGATCGCTGCGGGTGACTACGAACCCACGAGCGACGATATCGCCGCGGCGATGCTCGACGACAAGAGATCCTAATACCATCGTTCCCGAGTTTTTGGCGACGTGCGTATCGGCCTCTTGTCCGGTGTGACCACCATGCAAGATGAACTGATACGCAAGATCGCCAGATCGATGGCCGAGCAGTCGGCATCGTACGCCAGCCTTCTTACGTTAACCACACAACTTATTGCGGCACTTACGCGTTGCGAACCCGGGGCGATCGAGACGCTTTCGCGCTCAGGCGAGACGGAAATGTTCCGAATGCGGGCCCGTCTGCTCGAGATCACATCGCTGCTGACCGAGTTCGGACGGATGCGTTCAAACGACGCACTACCGCAGAAACTCGATCCGGCTGCACGCGAGGATTTCGAGCGCGAAGCTAACTCGCTGCTCGAAGCAGCACGCAAATTCCAAACGCTTGCAGGGCGTGCCGCGAGCCTTTCGCTTGGCGGGTCGTCATTCGCCGCCGCCGCGATCCAGATGTGCGGCGTTCCGCCGTCGACGTACAGCGCGCCGGTAATTCGTCAGGGCCGAGGTGCAGCAGCATGAGCATAAACTTTTCGGCATTTGAGATCGGCCGGCGGGCCCTAAACGCCAGTCAGCTTGGCATCGAGGTGACGGGCCAGAATATCGCCAACGTGAACACGCCCGGCTATTCGCGGCGCCGCGTTGAACTCGTCGAGTCGGCGTATCAGAGTATCCACGGATTCCCGATCGGAACCGGTGTTTCGGTCGCTGGGATCCATTCATTTCGCGATCTTTTCATTCAGGGAAGGATACAGACCGAGACGGGCATTGCCGGCCGGCTTACGGCCGAACGCGACGCCCTCGCTCCGGTCGAAACTGCTCTCGCGGGCAGTGAGAACGGCGGCTTGAAGAATGCAATTAATGCCTTTTTCGGAGCGTTTCGCGATCTAGAAGCGAATCCGACATCGGTTCCGCTTCGAGCAATCGCTGTTCAACGGGGTACGGCATTAGCGAACGCATTTCATTCGACGCAGCAGCGATTGACCGACATCCGCGAGAGCATCGACGGCCAACTTCGCTCGACCGTCGAGGCCGCCAACAAGCTATCGGACCAGATCGCGACGCTGAACGGACAGATCCGTTCGATCGAGGTCGCCGGTGCTGAGGCGTCGCACCTGCGTGACCAGCGAGACCTGGCGATCAACAAGCTTGCCGAACTCACCGGTGCACGCAGTACGCAGAACGGCGACGGCACGGTGACGCTTACTCTCGCCGATGGTCGGCCGCTTGTCGCGAACGATATTCCGCACACATTGACGGTCAGCGATACGCCACCGTTCGGACTAGCGTCGATCTCGCTCGATGGCGAACCCGCGGCGTTTGGTGAGGGAGCGATCGCGGGCTTTCAGAACGCGATAAATTACGTCGGAGTCCAACTCGACGACCTCGACAGTCTTGCTGCATCGATCGCCGAGCGTGTCAACACTCTGCACTCTTCGGGTACGGATCTCGATGGCGATCCGGGCATAAGCTTTTTCGACGACACCGCCCCGCCGATCACCGCGGCTAATATTTCTATGAATGCGACGATCGTGGGCGATCCGAGACTTGTCGTCGCATCGCCGCTCACGCAGCCGGGCCAGACGGGCACTATCGCGGGCGAGATCGCCAATCTACTTACAGACCCGAACTCGACGGCCGGATCGCGCACCGGCTCATTCAGCAGCATATTCGGTTCGATGATCGCTGACGCCGGCGAGCGGATCGCTTCGGCTGACAATGCCTTGGAGACTCAAGCGGCGATCCTCGCGCAGGCGACGGCACAGCGTGACGCGGTGTCCGGAGTTTCGCTCGATGAAGAGGCGATAAATCTTCTCCAGTATCAGAAGGCGTTCGAGGCGGCATCGCGGTTTATCCGCGTCGCCGATGAAATGACGCAGATGATACTTTCACTCGCCGGGTAGGTAAGAAATGAATTTTAGAGTTACGGATTCAGGATCGGGAGCGTCGACCGCAGGCCGCATAAACGCGCAGCGGATCAGGCTTAGCAATTTGCAGGAGCAGCTCGCCTCAGGAAAAAGGATCAACCGGCCTTCGGACGATCCATCGGGCGCCGAGATGGTGCTTTCACTCAGGACCTCGCAGAAAGAGATCGAGCAGTTTGAACGGAATAATTCCGCCGCCCGGCAGCGTTTGGTCGCGGCCGATGATGCCCTTAACAGCTATCAAACCGTGCTTGACCGCGTACGCGTCCTGGTTACGCAAGGCCTGAGCGATACTTCGACGCAGGCCGCGAAGAACGCACTCGCTGTCGAGATCGAATCGCTCAGGACGCGAATTCTCAATACCGCGAACACGTCAAATAACGGCGAATATCTCTTCGGCGGAACACGCCAAAACGCGTCGCCGTTCGACCAAACCGGCGTTCCGGCGACAGACCCGACAGTCGCGAGATATATACAGATCGAGCCAGGTTCGAATGCCATTCAGGTGGGTGTTACGGCTGACACGATCTTCAGCGATGCCACCGCGACGATCTTTGCTGACCTCGACAACGCCGTCCTCGCTCTTCGCGGGTCGGGCGATCCGGTCGCCGATCGAGCGACACTCGAAGCGGCTTCGAGCCGGCTCTCTGTTTATGCAGATCTCGCGAATATCGCGAGAGCCGTCGTCGGTGCAAATATGAACGCCACCGAGATCGCGGCCGAAACGCTCGCTCAGAACTTCCTGACGCTCGACGAACGCGCGACCGATATCGAGGGCGTTGACTTTGCCGAAGCGGCGATCGGCGTTGCCGATGCCGAAAGAGCGCTCGAAGCGACGCTCCAACTCGCGGCTCGAGGCCGCCGAACTCTTTTTGATTTTCTCGGATAGTTGACGAAAAGACGGCTATGCCAACGATAAGTATCAAGGGCAGGACCCTTTCGTACGAAGAGGATCAGGTCATCACGTTCGCCGAGGGGCTGATAGGAATGCCCGACATGCGTCGCGCCGTTCTGCTGCCCATGGACGAACTCGCTCCGTTCTGCTGGCTAGCTTCGATCGATAGCGAGAAGAACCGCTTTATCGTGGTCGATCCAAATCTGTTATTCGACGGCTACGCGGCATTTCCCGAGGATCACGACCCGGGCAGAAAACTTGAGACGCTCGCCATCGTCAAGGTGTCGACGGAGTGGGAAAAGACTACTGTGAACCTTCGGGCGCCCCTTGTGATCAATAGAAAGACACAGGAAGGTGCACAGTTGATACTTGCGGATACGGAATACCAGTTCGCACAGCAGATCGTGGGCGGAAAATAGGATGCTCGTACTGACCCGGCGAACCGGGCAAAAGATAGTGATCGGCAATGAGGTCGTCGTCGACGTCCTCGGCGTAAGCGGCGAAGGCGTCAGGCTCGGCATTTCGGCCCCGGCAGAGACGTCTGTGCACCGGCACGAGGTTTTTATCGAGATCGGTGAAGCCAACCGTGCCGCCGAGGTCGATGTAGATCAGATGAATGTGGCAGCAATTGCGAACCTTTCCGAACTTGTAAGAGCAAAGAGGAACGATGAAGAGATTTGACTGGAGCATCTGGCTCGGAATAGCGATCGGAGCCTTGGCGATCATCGGCGGTGCATGGCACGAGGATTTGAATATCAGCGTGTTGTGGCATCCTTCGGCCGCTCTTATCGTAGTCGGCGGAACGCTCGGTGCCGTGATCGTTCGGCGTGGCCTCCGCGGGATCGCGAGTGCGGTCAAGGCCGTGTGGCATTTACGACACCGTGACGAAGAAGCCAAGAACCACAACATCGAGATCGCAAAGCTCGCCTGGCTCTCGCGAACCGCGCAAAAGAACGGCTTCAAGGCTTATGAAGACCACGCCGACGCTTGTGGCGACGTACTTGTCGCACAAGGATTGACGCTTGTCGCCGACGGCGTCAAGCGTGAGCAGGTCGAAGAGGTGATGAAACGCCGGCTCGCTCTCGAGTACGACGAAGGGCTACACGACGCGGCGACACTCGAAGCCGCGGGCGGCTTTGCTCCGACGTTCGGTATTCTCGGCGCCGTGCTCGGCCTGATCAGCGTACTTCGCGTACTCGATCAGCCGGAAGCTCTCGGCGTGGGGATCGCTACCGCGTTCGTCGCGACGATATACGGCTTGAGCCTTGCCAATCTCATATTCTTCCCGCTTGCGGCTCGTTTGCGCGAGCGGCACGAATCGCGCATCAAACGTCGTGAAGAGCTTGTCTCGGTGATCCTCTCGCTAGTTTCGAACGAGACCCCGCAGGCGATCATGAATCAATTCAATCTGCCGAGATGATCGATAGACGCCGCACATTCGAAAGCGTCGAAGACCGGCATCGCGACCGCTGGCTGATCTCGTATGCCGATCTCGTAACGCTTCTGCTCGCACTCTTTATCGTGCTGTACGCGGCGAGTGACAAAGATCGTGCCCGCCAGATCGCCGAAGGCTTTGCAACGGCGGCCTCCGGCAACGGCGTGCTGCCGGGAAGCGATGGCGAGAGGCAGGAGGCCGAAACGGCCGAACAGGCACTGCTCCGCGATCCGCTGATCATGCAAAAAGCCAAGACGCGGCAGACGAAGGAGGGAATTGTTATATCGCTCGCCGAGGCAGGATTTTTCGCTCCTGGCGACGCCGTGATCGACTCTCAGGCGTCCGGGGTGATCGATTCTATCGCGGAAAAGCTTATGACCTCTCCCGCGAGCATCCGGATCGAAGGCCACACCGACTCGATGCCGATTTCAAATGCGCGTTTTCCCTCTAACTGGGAGCTTTCAACGGCCCGGGCGTCATCGGTACTCGCACGCCTGATCGAGCGAGGAATCGCTCCGCAGCGGCTTTCCGCAGCCGGATATGGCGGATTTCAGCCCGTGGCAGACAACGCGACCCTAGAGGGCCGTGCGCAGAATCGACGCGTAGATATCGTCATAATTGGACGATAAACATTTTTCAACAATACAAAATAATTTCGTTTGAAAGCTAAAGTAACGAGTGATCCTTCCGATATGCCTAGGTGCGAGCCGTTTATCCAAGCGGCTCATATCCTAGTCTCAAAAAAACACCCCATTGACCAACGCACGGAAGCGGCGGTCAGCATGTTCACGGAGGAACACTAAACAATGGCTAATTTTTCACTCGTAAATAACGTCGCTTCGTCGGGCTCACAGTTTCGCCTCTCGAACACCAACAACAGCCTGAACAAGACGCTTCAGCGTCTTTCGTCGGGTCTTCGCATCAACAAATCGGGCGATGACGCTGCCGGTCTTGCTATCGCAAACCAGTTCCGCAGCGACAGCGCGGTTCTCACCCAGGGCGTTCGTAACGCGAACGACGGTCTTTCGACCCTTCAGATCATCGACGGCGGTTTGAACACGATCTCGAACCTTCTCGATCGTGCCGCTTCGCTGGCTTCGCAGTCGGCTTCGGGTACCTTCTCGGGTAACCGCAACACGCTGCAGGCTGAGCTTGACAAGGTCTTTGCTGAGATCTCGCGTCAGGCAGAGAACATCGGACTCGGCGGCGCGACCGGAACCGACGAAGGCCGCTTTAATAAGGCGATCAACGTCTTCATCGGCGGCGGCGCGAATGCGACCGCGTCGGGCAACAGCGTTGCCATCGACCTTTCGAGCAGCCGCGTCGACAAGACCGGCCTCGACCTGAACAACCTCAATATCGGAACCGGAACGGGTAATGTAACGGGTGCTCAGGATATTTCGGCCGGCTTGACGACCGCTGAGACATTGACTTTCCAGACAGTGGGTTCGAGCGGTCAGCTCCAGAGCTTTTCAGTTGCCCTTTCGGCGGGTGCAAGCGCTTCGAACGTTCTTGATACGATCAATAACGACGCAAACGCCCAGAGTGCGGGCATCCAGGCAAGCCTGAGCGCCGGCGGAGCCCTTGTACTGTCGTCCGCATCCTTCTTTACAGTTTCGTCGAGCGATGCTGACGGAGCAGGTCAGACGGGTATCGCGGGTGCCGGCCGAGCTGCAGGTGACGTAGCCGTGACTGGAGCTGCTAACTATGTGGCAAAGACGATCACGGCTGGAGGCGGAGCACACGATCAGACCCTCAGCTTTACCGGAGAGCAGATCGGTTTCGCAAATGACGCACAGGATATTACTTTTACTACGTTCGCGGCCGTCAACGCGGCTAACACCGACACCATCGTAAGCGCAGTGAATGCGGACACCGGACTTCGGGAAGGTGGCGTTTTTGCAGTTCGCACCCGAGCCGATGGTTCGCAGATCCAGTTCGTATCCTTGAACTCCTTTAATCTCGCCATCAGTAGCGAGGTTCCGGGAGCCGTGGACAATATCGACGACCTGCAAACCGCTGCTCCAGCTACCGCCGGTGTTCTCACGGGTGGTGAAGAAGGCGCCAAGGACGCTCTTGCTGCTATCAAGGCCGCTATCGCGACCCTTGGTGACGTTCAGGGTAAGGTCGGTGCCGGACAGAACAACCTCGAACAGGCTATCGATCTTGCTTCCACTCAGATCGTTAACTTCCAGGCTGCCGAATCTTCGATCCGCGATGCTGACATCGCTGTCGAAGCTTCGAACCTCGCTCGCTTGAGCACCCTGCAGCAGGCCGGCGTTGCCGCCCTTGCTCAGGCCAACCAGTCGAGCCAGGCGCTCCTTTCACTGCTCAGATAGTAAACGCGGAGCGGGCCCACCCGCTCCGACTTTATAACTGAGATGGTGATGTGCTGGATGTCCGCAGGCGGGGGATCATTGAAATTTCGCCTGCGGGCATTTTTTTAGCCGAGCCTTAAAGGAGGCAAGCTATGCAGACAAGTACGATAGATATGCCGCTCGACGCACGCGTTTCCATCGAAACGCCGCGGCCGGTGCCACAAAGGCCGGCTGAGCCTCAGCCCGAGGCCCAGATCGAGCACAAAGTTGATATGCAGGAGCTGGCAAAGCTCCAGACCGCCCTTGCGGATCACAATATTTCGTTGAAATTCAGTCGAGACGAGGCCACGGACCGGATCGTCGTTCAGATGATCAACGAGAATACTGGCGAGGCGATCAGGCAGTTTCCAACTGAGGTCTCGCTGCATCTTGCGGCGAATTTCCTGAGGCTTCAGGGCGTTTTCATCGACGCGGATCGGTAGCAAGTTCAATATGGCGATCACTACATTCAGCGGATTAGGCAGCGGCATCGACTTCAATGTCATTCGTGACGCGATCCTTGACCAAAAGACGCGGCCCGTGACGCAGCTTCAGGGCCGCGTCAGCGATTTTAACGCTCGGATCGAGTCGCTGAAGCAGCTGAACACGGCACTTGCGGCTCTTACTACGGCATCAGAAGCCCTGACCGATCGGACGCTCGGGACTGGCCGAGGAGCAACGACCGGCGATGCTACGATCGTCACGGCGACCGCAACTTCGACAGCCGCACTCGCGAACTACGACATTACCGTTTCCCGGCTTGCATCAAATCTCGCTCAGGCTTCGCGCTCGTACGCGACGACCGACGCGCCGGTGCTTGCAGGCGGAGCCACATCGGCGACATTCGAACTTCGAAAAGGCGGAGCCGCGACCGGAACCTCGATCACGATAGACTCTAACAACAATACTCTCGCGGGTCTTCGCGACGCTATAAATGGGGCAAACGCTGGAGTCACGGCAACCATCGTCGATGTAAATGGCGACGGTACCGGTAACCAGCTTGTGCTGAACTCGACGGCGTCGGGAGCAAGCGGCCGTGTCGAACTCGTGGAAACCACGGCGACCGGTACGCTGGCCGACCTCGACGTCCGTTCATTAAATCCTCCCGACGGCGACGTAGCCAAGCTCGACGCGTCACTTTCGATCAACGGCCTGACCATCTCGCGTTCGACGAACACGATCTCCGATGCTATCGAAGGCGTGGCGCTCAGTCTCAAGAAGGCTGGGTCGACTACTATCGGCGTAACGCAGGCGACCGATATAGAAAACAAGCTTCGCGGATTCATCAACGCGTACAACGCGGTCCAGGACGCGATCGCGAGTCAGTATCGTAAAGATTCGACGGGCCGGCCGACCGGGATTCTCGCGGGCGATTCGGCTCTTCGCAACGTTCAGCGACAGCTTCGCGATGCGACAAACATTATCTCCGACGCCAATGGCGGGGATTTCTCATCGCTCGCGGATCTCGGGATCACGAAAAGCGAGACGGGAACACTGGCCCTCGACACAGCGGTGTTCAATGAAAAGCTCAAGAGCGACCCGGATAGTGTAAAAGCGATGCTATATGGCGGCACTGACGCACAGGTCGGTCTATTCGAGTCGATCACGACTGTCACAAAAGGCTTGAGCGACAGTATAACTGGCAGCGTCCAGACCGCGATCACGGGCTACCAATCCTCGGTTACGACCCTCAACGCAAGGATCGCCGATCGGCTCGCGGCATTGACACGACTTCGAGAGTCACTCACCCGTCAGTTCTCGATCGCGGACGCAGCGATCGGACAGCTAAACGGCCAGGGTACGGCTCTATCAAACGTCATCAAATCGCTTCAAACGTCGAACGACAAATAGCGGCCGAATCTCTAAATTCAACTAAACTTGTCACACGGACTGCCGATAAGAAGTTGGCTCTCAAAGGTAAACGAATGTACGCAAGACCGAAAGCAATGGCCAGTTACGGCCGGGTGGCAAACGCCGAGACAGATCCGATCCGCCAGATCGTGATGCTTTATGACGGGGCGATCAAGTTCCTGAATCTGACAGCAGCAGATATAGACGCCCAGGATTTTGTGGCCAAGGCCGAGCACTCGACGCGTGCGATCGATATCATCAATTACCTGCAGTCGATCCTCGATTTTGAAAAAGGTGCTGACGTTGCGGTCAACCTCGATAAATTTTACCGGAGCATCTCAAAAATGGTGCTTCAGGCGAGCGCCAAGGCCGACGCAGAATTGATGCGTCGAGCGAGTGCTCTTCTTGTGCCGGTGAGAGACGCTTGGCAAACGAATGCAGGCCAGCCGGCATTTGCCCGGGCGACGCCGGCGGTCGAGCCCGAAGCTCGTGTTGCAATGATCGGTTAACGACTTTAGACGCGATGGTTGAGTCCGAAAAGATCAAAGAAAGGTCCGACACGCTGATCGAGCTGTTAGGCGCTCAGTGCAGTGATCTCGAACAGCTGCTCGCACTCGCCCGCCAGGAAACGCAGGCCGCTCAGGAAGGCAAGTTCCTGAAGGTCTGGGATATTGTCTCGGAGCGAGCCGCTATCGGAAAACGGCTCGAAACCTATCACCGGCAAATAAGCGAACTTCGCGGAAGCCTTGAAGCTGCGGGCACGAACGTGACGCAGTTTGATATCACACACCGCGTGATCGAGCTCGCAAATTCTACTCTCGTTCAGGATCAAAAGACGCGAGCCCTACTCTCGTCATCACGCGACGAAGCGGCCAACGGCCTCAAAGCACTTGGAAAAGGGCACGCCGGGAGCAATGCCTATCTGCGGGAGAATACAAAAGGCCTTTCTTACAGCCGCAAGTTCTGATCAGGATTCGCCCGCGGCCTCTTCGTCCGGGCCAGATTCGATATTTAGCCTCTTTATCTTCTCTACTAAGGTCGTGCGCTTCATATTCAGGAGCTTTGCGGCCTGCATCTTGTTTCCACCCGTTTTATCCAGGGTTTGAAGAAGCAGTTCCCTTTCGATCTGAGAAACGACCTCGGATAGGTCAATTCCCTCATCGGGTATCGAGCGTGGCAGCAGCTTCTCGCCCAAACCGATCTGAAACAAGCTCGACTGATTGCGGATCTCTTCCGGCAGGTGTTCGAGTTTGACTTCGGACGCCGTTCCCGCGAATACAGCCGCGCGTTCCATTGCGTTCTGCAGTTGGCGAACATTTCCCGGAAAGTTGTACGAGATCAGAGCATGAAAGGTCTCATCGGCGATCCGCTTTGGCGGCAGACCTGTGTGGCTGCAAAAACGGTCGAGCAGACCTTGAGCGATCGGTAGGATGTCGTCGGGACGTTCTCTTAGAGCCGGTACGCTCAGATGTACGACGTTGAGACGATGATAAAGGTCGGCACGAAAAGAGCCGTCGTTCATCTTTGACGCAAGGTCCGCACTCGTAGCCGCGATCACGCGCACATCGACCTTGATCGTTTTCGACGAGCCGAGGCGTTCAAATTCACTTTCCTGCAGGATCCTTAAAAGCTTCGCCTGCAACGCAAGGTTCATATCCCCGATCTCATCCAGGAATAGCGTCCCTCCGTCAGCCTGTTCGAATCGGCCCTTGCGGTCCGTCTGCGCACCGGTGAAAGCTCCCTTGATGTGGCCAAAAAGCTCGTCTTCAAGCAGCTGTTCAGGAATTGCAGCACAGTTCATTGCCACGAAACTGCCGCGAGCACGGTCGCTGGCAGTATGGATCGCTCGGGCGATCAGTTCCTTGCCCGTGCCGGTCTCGCCGGTGACCAGAACATTGATCTTATACGGTGCGATCACCCGAACCTGCTCGAGAACATTGAGCATCACGACTGATTGGGCGATTATCTCGCCGTCATCGGGCGGTTTCTGAGTTTCAGGATCGGGCGTTTGGATCTTTCTGAGGGCGACGCGGATGGCTCCGCTGAGATCTTTAAGCGAGATCGGTTTTCGTAAGAAATCCGCCGCTCCCTGCTTCATCGCCTGGACCGCCATGTCGATCGACGCGTAACCGGTCATCACGATCATGTAGATATTCGGATTGCTCTGAAGGCAGAGCGGCAACAGGTCGAGGCCGCTCATCTTTGGCAGATTCACGTCCGTCAACAGCACATCGAACTGCGTTTCCTTGAGTAGTTCGAGAGCGTCTTCGGCCGACGGAGCGCTCGACATTTCGTGGCCTTCCTGGCCGAGGGCCTCGACCAGAAGGTTCCGGAGTCGGGTGTCATCTTCAACGACGAGGATCTTTGGTTTCATAGGATCCGGACGGTCGGCTCTCGCGGATGCTTTGTACTGTACTACGAATGCGAGTGTCAACAAAATGACATCTGCGTCGTTCGGTATCGTCGGAATCCCGTTGAAACTAACCCTATTCGAGCAAAAAACGGGCTTTTTGCCCTCGGCACGGCCTTTGCAAATCAGCGGAGATGGAGGCGTGTCCATGGATCTTCTTCGCACCGACAACATTACCGATCTGCTGCAGAAGTATCTCGATGTGCAGAGCCTGAGGTCGCAGACGACCGCCGGCAACATCGCAAATGCCGATACGCCGGACTACGTTGCGAAAGAGGTCGATTTCGAGCAGTTCCTAAAGGACGCGGCCCGCGAAAGCACCAAACCGCAGTATCAGCAGGACCGATTGGCGATGTCGAGTCGCCCAAAGGTCGTCGAGAAATTCTCGGAAGCGATCGGGATGGACGGAAACACCGTCGATGTTGGTAAGGAGATGGCCGATCTCGCTCAGGCGGGCAGCAGCTTTAATTTCGGGGCAAAGATGCTGCAATCGCGTCTGCGTCTGCTCCGTTCCGCGATACGGGAGGGCAAATAGTCTATGTCTCTCTACACGATATTCAAGATCGCATCGCAAGGTATGAGCGCCCAGCGCGAAAGGCTTGAGGCCGCGTCCGCAAATCTTGCTAATGCAAATTCCACTCGAAACGCCGAGGGCAAACCATATCAACGCCGCGATGTTGTTTTCACGGCAATAGATATCAATGAAGAATGGCGTCGAGCGTCGGGCGAGAGTCTCGCCTCTGACCAGCTGCGGCCCCAAGGAGTTAGCTCTAAGGTCGTCGTCGCCGATGAGAATGCGTTTTCGATGCAGTATCAGCCCGGTCATCAGGACGCCGACGAAAATGGCTATGTAAAGATGCCGGACGTCGACCCGATCGAAGAGACGGTGAACATGATGTCGGCCGCTCGGGCGTTCGAAGCAAATGCGACGGTATTTTCAACGGCGAAAGAGCTTGCACGCGTCAGCCTCAATCTAGGCGACGTCTAGAGAGTGTTATGCAGATCTCAAATCTTGGTTCGATAACACCTGTCCAAACAGGCTCGGAACCGCTAAGAAGTGCGACTGGCGAAGGCTTTGGCTCGGTCATTAAGGACGCCGTCGAATCGATCGACCGGACTCAAAAGGATGCCGAGAGCGAGATCGCCAAGGCCGTATCCGGCGAATCGCCCGACCTGCACCGCACGATAATCGCTCTGCAAACTGCCGACTTGAAGTTCCAGCTTGGGCTACAGGTACGCAACAAGCTGATCGGTGCTTACGACGAGATCATGCGAATGCCTGTTTAAACGCGACGATAGATGGCTGCTTCTCTTCAACAATTCAAGAATATCTGGCTGGGGATGCCGATGTCGGGCCGTATTTCGGTCGTCGCGGCCGTGCTCGGAACGGCTGGCTTGATCGGCGCGTTAGTGTATTTCGGTTCACAGCCGAACTACGGCGTGCTCTTTACGGACCTCAAGCCGGGTGATGCCCAGAATATTGTCGAAAAGCTGAAGACGTCAGGAGTTCCGTACTCCGTTACTAACGGGAATACGACGATCCTCGTGCCGCAGGAGCAAGTATCGGAGCTGCGCCTCGAAATGGCAGGCGAAGGGGCGATCTCGGGCGGACACGTCGGATTTGACCTATTCGATAAGACGAGTTTCGGTGCCACCGATTTTGCTCAACAGGTAAACTATCGCCGCGCGATCGAAGGCGAACTCGCCAAAACCCTCGAAGGCATGGACGAGGTCGAATCGGCCCGTGTTCACCTTACTCCGAAAAAGGAATCAGCCTTTACGGAAAAAGAAGACCCCGCGAAGGCATCCGTCGTTGTCCGGGTGCGTCAGAACAAGGAGCTTTCGAGCGAGCGTTCCAATGCGATCGTGAGTTTGGTGGCGAGTTCCATCGAGGGACTTGAGCCGAGCGGCGTTTCGGTGATGGATACTTCGGGAAGGCTGCTCGTGGCCGCCGGCGAGAATCGCCCACGTGGGATGGGCGATATCGGTGCATTTCAATCGCAGTTAGAGGCAAAGAGAAAGTTCGAGGGTGAGACGGCGGCGAGACTTATCACCCTGATCGAGCCGGTCGTTGGGCATGATCGGGTTCGTGCGGATATTTCGGCCGATATCGATTTCAGCCAGATCGAACAAAGCCAGGAAAAATACGATCCGAACTCGCAGGTGATCAGGTCGCAGCAGGTCGCGCAGGAAGTGCGGAACAATCCGGCCCAGCAGATAAACGCCCCGGTCGGTGCGAGATCGAACAATCCGGCAACGATGCCGACGCCAGTCCCACCGGCCACGGCAGTGGCTGCAGCGACCGCCGATCAGCGAAACACATCGACCGTAAACTACGAGATCGACAAGACGGTAACGAAAACGATCGGCGGCGGCGGAAAGATCAATAAGCTCAACGTCTCGGTCGTCGTCGATCACAAGACCGTCGAAGGGGTTGACGTGGCCCGAACGGCGGACGAAGTAAAGCAGATACAGGACCTCGTTTCGGCGGCGGTCGGCCTCGACGCCAATCGAGGTGATACCGTCGTCGTACAGACGATGCCTTTCAACAGGCCGCAGCTCGATGCACCGGCGGATAAGTCCTTTCTCGAAAGTAACAAGACGCTCATCCCGACGCTCGTGAAGTATGGAGCTCTCGTTCTGATCGCGTTCCTGCTACTGCTATTCGTTGTTCGTCCGGCCCGGAAAGCCCTCAAGGCAGCAGCCGCGCAGGCAGCGATCCAGGAAGAAACGAAGATGCTCGCGGAGGCACCGGGATTTGAAGAAAGGCGACAAACACAGAGCGAGGAGCCGAGGCAGCTCGAGCACGTCTCGGGTTCTTCGTCACCAAAAACCGTCTCGCAGCTTCAGGCTGAGATCGACGGACGCAGCCTGCCAAATCAGGATGCAGAACGCATAGAGGCGATCCGGAAACAGATCGCTGCACAGAGCCTCGAAGAAACAGATCTGGTGGTCAGCACGATGCGGGGCTGGCTACGCGAAGGAGTTTGATTTAAATGGCGGAAGCCGTAGAACAAGCCGTCGAAGCCGAAGCACCTCCCGTTGAGGAGGTTTCGCTTTCGTTATCCGTTCGTCCGCCCGAGGAACTCAGCGGCGCTCGAAAGGCCGCGATCCTTTGCCTATCGCTCGGTGAGGAAGCGGCGACGGCATTGTTCAAGCATCTCGACGAAGAAGAAGTACAGGCGCTCTCTAAAGAGCTGGCGATGCTTTCGAACGTGAAGTCGCAGGTCTCGGCAAATGTGGTCGAGGAATTCCACCAGCTCTTGACCGCTCGAAACTACGTATCGGCGGGGGGCGTCGATTATGCCAAAAAGCTCCTCGTAAACAGCTTCGGCGCCGAGCACGCAAAACGGCTCACCGACAAGGTGATGCATTCGATCGAGGCACCGGCGAGTTTCGAAGCTCTGCAAAAGACCGATCCGCAGCAGCTCGCTAAGCTTTTCCAATCGGAGAACGTACAGACGATCGCCGTGGTCCTCGCTCATCTTGATCCGACTACGGCCTCGACCGTACTAAAACAGCTTCCCGAATCGAGCCGCAGCGACGTCATCCTCCGACTCGCCAATCTTCAAACTGTCTCGCAGGACGTGGTAAAGAGGATCGCGAATATTCTCAACCAAAAGCTTTCATCCGTCAGCAGCTTGAGCCGTTCGCGTGTCGGCGGCGTGCGCGCGGTCGCAGACATCTGCAACAGCCTCGATCGCGAGACCATGCGACTCATGCTCGAGCAGATCGAGGGCGTCGATCCGGAACTTTCACTTGAGATCCGCGGGCTGATGGTGACGTTCGAAGACATTCTGCTGATCGACGACGCAGGTATCCGCGAGATCATGCAGCGTGTCGACAAGAAAGTTTTGGCACTCGCTCTCAAGGGCACAATGCCGGAACTGCAGGAACGCTTCTTTACCAATATGTCGAGCCGTGCGGTCGAGATGATGAAGGAAGAGATGGATTTCATGGGCCAGGTAAAACTCAAGGATGTCACCGGTGCACAGCGCGAGGTTGTCGAGATACTTCGCCTTCTAGACGAGCAGGGCGTCGTGAGCCTCGGCGGAGCAAGCGGAGGCGACGAATATGTCAGCTAGGGTTCTAAAAAACGCCGCTGCGGCCGGTGCGTCTCGACTCGACCTGAGTCTGCTTGCGGGCTCGGCAAGTGCCGGATCTGGCGGTGTGCATTCGCTGGTCATCCCAGAGATCGAGCCGATCGAATACATCGCGCCCATGGAAGAGCATTTTGAGATACCTGATGATCTTACGCCGGATGATCTGCTCGCTCATGCTGAGGATGAGGCGCGACGGATCATCGCCAAGGCCGAGGAACACGCTGCATTTCTCGAACAGGCAGCGAACGAAAAGGCCGTTAGCCGGGCAAAGGCACAGCTTGAAGCTGAGCATATACAGCAGTTCGGCGATCTGCGGCGGGAACTCGCCGAAACAATAGCAAGAGTCGGGTCTCTCGACGAAGAGCTGAATGGATCCATCGAGAAAGAGGCCGTCGAACTCGCTTTGCAGGTCGCCCGCAAGGTCGTCGCGCGTGAAGTGACTATCGATAGAGATATCGCACTCACGCTAGTGAAGGTTTCCCTCGCCAAGCTGCATAACCGCGTGGTCGCGGAGGTCCATTTGCACCCTGAGGACTACGCCTACGTCCGTGAACACCTCGACCAACTGGACTACCGCGGCAAGATCGACCTGATCGAAGACCGTTCGATCTCACTCGGCGGCTGTCTGATCCACACCGAGACCGGCGATATCGACGCCCGGATCGAATCGCAGTTTGATGAGATCGCGCACGGATTGATGAACTAGATGCTTTCGGCCTACGCGCAAAAACTGGAACGTATCGACCCGCTCAAATCGATCGGGCGAGTGACGCGCTCGGTCGGGCTCGTGATCGAATCTCAGGGGCCGACCGTTTCCGTCGGGGACCTGTGCTATTTGCCGACGGCCGCGGGCGAGCGAACGACCATGCTCGAGGTGATCGGGTTTCGGGATAACAACGTTCTGCTGATGCCGCTCGGCCAAATGCCGCCTGTACGGGTTGGCGATTCGATCATTGCTGCCGGCGTCAGAGGCGAGATCGGCGTCGGGCCCGAACTTCTCGGACGCGTGATCGATGCACTCGGCCGGCCGTTCGACGATCTCGGCGATATAACGACCGACACGTCCTATCGACTGATACGAGAAGTGACGAATCCACTAGCGCGCTCACCGATCGACGAACCGCTCGAAACAGGCCTGCGAGCTATTGACGGACTTCTTACGGTCGGCGCGGGGCAGCGGATCGGAATATTTGGCGGTTCTGGTGTTGGGAAATCGACATTGCTTGGAATGATGGCAAATCGTTCCTCGGCCGACGTAAACGTCATCGCCCTGATAGGAGAACGCGGACGCGAGGTCCGGGAATTTATCGAGAACGAACTTGGCCCCGACGGTATGGCGCGGAGTGTTCTAGTCGTCTCGACATCAGACGACCCGGCGCTACTTCGTATACGAGCGGCGCTCGCGGCGACCTCGATAGCCGAATACTTCAAGGATCAGGGTGCGAATGTGCTGTTGATCATGGATTCGGTGACGCGATTCTGCATGGCCCAGCGTGAGATCGGCCTCGCAGCGGGCGAGCCGCCGTCGTCCAAAGGGTACACGCCATCGGTATTCGCGCTCCTGCCGCGAATACTCGAACGCGCCGGCAAGTTCGCCTCCGGAGGTTCGATCACAGGTTTCTACACAGTGCTCGTCGAAGGCGATGACATGAATGAACCCATCGCCGACGCCGTTCGATCGATCCTTGACGGCCATATCGTGCTTTCGCGGCAACTCGCGACGCGGAATCATTATCCGTGCATCGACATTCTGGGTTCCGCGTCACGGCTGTTCTCAGTGGTCGCGGACGCCGATCATCGGGCACAGGCAGGAAAGGTCCGCGAACTCATGGCGACGTACGAAAAGGCGGAAGACCTGATAAACATCGGGGCGTATCAGCGCGGCAGCAATCCTTCGATCGACATGGCAATAGACCGTCATGATGAGATCGAGCGGTTCCTGATCCAGCGGCGTGAGGATGAAGCGAACTTTAGCGAGACGGTCCAGCAGTTGATGGAGATCAAAGCGTGAAGAAATTCAAATTCTCACTCGACTCCGTTCACAAGGTTCGCGAGATCGATCAGGACCGCGAGAGCGCGGTGCTTGCCGAACTCAGGGCCGAGGAAACGCGGGTCGCCGAGCGTATCGAGCACATCGAGGCGATGCGGCGTGAAGCGCTCGATAAATACACGCGTCGGATCGCGTCGGGCGAAAGAGTCGATGCACTCGAACTCGAACTCAGTTCGAGCCATTTCGCCTCGCTCGACCGCTTGCAGCGAGAAGCGGAAGAAACGCTGATCCAAAAGAAGCTCGAGTGCGATAGACAGGTCCACGTCGTGACCGAGGCGATGCGAAAGGTGAAGGTGACCGAAAATCTGCGTGAAACGCAGTTGGCACGGCACAAGGCCGAGGGCGATCGTCAGGATCAGATCGCCATCGACGAGATCGTTAACGCCGCATACGCGAGGCGTTCAAGCGGAAACAGATGATAAACATGATCGCGAATACGACAACAGCTGCCGCGGCTCGATCGCCGCTGCAAAACGAGCCAAAACACGAGCCGGTCGATCTCTATGCCGACCTGTTTGCGGCATTGTTCAGCGTGCCGGTTACGCCTTCGGCACCGGTCGCACCGGATGTGCCCGTAGAGCAGGGAGCTCAGGGATCGCCGGGCGAAAACGAAACAGCCGCAGAAACGCAGAGATCGACCAGCTTCTTCGTCGAGGAAACTGCGGTTCCGTTCGCCGGACAGGACCAGGGCGAATTAGTCGGTTCGTTGATCGGCCAGAGAACCGGACCAAATTCTTCGCGTGATCTGCGGCTGATGAGCACGGTCGAAGAAGCATCGCCCGAGTTCCTAGGGCTGCCCGTCAAAGCCGATACCAAGGATGAAAAGCTAGTGAGCCTCGCCGCGTCCGAGGAACGGCAACCGATGCCGCCTGCTCCTCCGTGCGAAATGCCGGCCGTGAGAGAAAAGATGCGAGCGACGGGTATCTCGGCGAAACTGGATCCTGAAACAGATGTGCCCGTCGACGTCTTGACGCTAGAGGATGCCGATAAGGGCAGAGCAGCGGATACCGCGGCGACAGGCATCGAGCTGTTTGAAGTTCCGAAGAACAGCGAGCCCGGCGCTGAGCAACCCATCGAAGTGCTCGAGGTGTCGGGAGCGCCCGCTCCGATGCCATTGATCGATAACGAGATCGTTCGATATGCGTTCGATCCGGTCGCACCGGTGCGTAATACACGCCCGCCCGTCGAGATCGCGCACGAAAGATCGCATCGTGGCGCTGACGACGCGATGCCTTCACTACTCGATACATTCGCGGCGAATGTAGTATCCGAAGCAAAAGTATTCCTGGCCCCGAAATGGTCCAGCTCAGCGGCCGAAGCTGATCCGGCCGAGGCTTGGCTCCCCGACAGCTCCCGGCAAGTCAAGATCGACGAAACCGATTCTGCCGCGGATTTTGGATTCGATACTAACGTCGACTCGCGTAGCGAAGTACCCAAGCCTGCTCCATTTCAACTATCGGACGTAAAGGTGCGCCGGATCCTGTTCGACCAGGTCGGCACTCAGGTCATGGATTTTGCCTTGAGAAATACCGAGATAAGCGATAAGCAATCGATCAAGATCAGACTCAAGCCGGAGGAGCTGGGAACAGTCGAAATTACGCTGGCAAAGGGCGGGGACGGCACCGTTGAAGCGCACTTTCACACCGACAATCCGCAGACGCAGCACTTGCTGAACGAGACCCTCGCACAGCTTCGCGAGTCGCTCGAGAATTCCGGCATCAAGGTCGGCTCGCTCGAAACGTCCTGCTCCTCGGCCTTTGACAACGGCGACGGAGCCGCGACGGATAGAGAGTCGCAGCAGACGACCGAGCGAACCCGACTTAGAACGACATTTGACGAACCTCCTGTCACCGATCGATCCGTCACCGACAGGCTGCTCAATCTAAGAGCGTAAGAGCAAATCAGGATCAGGAGGAAATATGGAAATATCATCGATCTCGGCTCTCGGCTTGAGCCAAAATACACAACGGACCGGGACACCGAGTTCAGGCGCCGAGAAAGACATGTTCATGACGCTTCTCGTGGCTCAGCTCAAGAATCAGGATCCGCTCGCTCCGCAGGACGGAACCGCTTTTGTCGCTCAGCTCGCCCAGTTCAATTCGCTTGACCAGCTAATGGCGATCAGATCGTCGATCGACGACCTGAACTCGAAGCTGTCCGCTCCGAGCACAAATCCAGAGACGAAGGAGAAAAAATAATGGGATTTTCATTTAATACGGCCCTTTCCGGGCTAAATGCGAACAGCAATGCGCTGAACGTTGTCGGCAATAATATCGCAAATGCAAATACGATCGGTTTTCGAAGCAGCCAGATCACCTTCATGGATATCTTCGCGAATCGGTTCGGTTCTCGAATGAATGGTGCAGGCAATTCGCTCGGTATCGGCAACGGGGTCAGAACATCGGCGATCCACACGAACTTCGCTCAGGGTGCGCTAAACGAATCAACTTCGCCGCTTCACGCCGCGATCCAAGGTAACGGATTTTTTGTGACCCGGGGTGCGGACGGACGCGCAGGCTACACCCGAGCGGGAGACTTCACGCTGAACAACCAGGGCGTCATCGTCTCGTCGACCGGGGCCGAAGTGCAGGGCTATCGGGCGACGGACGGAGCAGTGCCCGTCGGTACGCCACTTTCGAATCTGAAACTCCCGATCGGCGAGATCTATCCGCCAAAAATGACGACCGAGGCGACGATCAAATTCAATCTTGATTCGCGACTGAAAGAGGACGAAAAATTCAGTGTTCCTGTGACTGTCTACGATTCGCTCGGCGGACCGCGTCAGTTGCTGATGACGTTTACCAAGCAGGCCGATGGCTCGTTCAACATGGAGGCTACACTCGATGGTGTTGCTGCCGAGGTCGATGCCGATGGAGCGGGCCCATCGTTAGGTCCGGTCAACTTCACTTTCGATTCGGATGGTCAGCTGCTCACGCCTGAGGAGTCATTAGAGATAATTCCGGATCAGACGGAACTCGGACTCGCCGAACTGCCGTCGATCAACATCAATCTATATGCGATCGGGCCCGACGGTGAACCTTCTACTTCATTTGTCACCGCCTATTCGTCGAGGTCGGGAGCAACCTCCACCGTCCAGGACGGTTACGCGCCGGGCGATCTCGACAACGTAGCGATCGATGACGACGGAAATATTTTCGGACTCTATTCCAACGGACAATCCCGCATCGTCGGGCAACTCGCTTTGGCGGTCTTCGATTCGCCGCAGGGCTTGGGCCGTCTTGGCAGCAATATGTTCGGCGAAACGCCCGCCTCGGGCCAGCCGACGATCGGCGCCGCAAATACCGGCACGCGGGGCGGCATTTCGGGCGGTTATCTCGAACAGAGCAACGTCAACATCACCAATGAATTCGTCGAACTCATCGAGGCTCAGCGTGGATTCCAGGCGAACTCCCGCGTGATATCGACGGCAAATCAGACCTTCCAGGATCTGCTCCAGATGGTCTAAAGTTTTGCGGCTCGCTTCCGATATGTAGCATAGGCTCGAAAGGGCTTTACCGGGAACGGCTATCCTAAGTTAGCTAACTACAGGTAAATACGGATTTTGACATATCAAAAACCTATTTACCTGTAGTCGATTTAAAAGCCCGGACTCGGATCTCCCTTCTTTAACCTACCCTTATGCTTCTTATCGTCGGCATCGTCGTTGTTTTTGCCTGCGTTATCGTCGGATTTCTGATGATAAACGGCCCCCTCGGCGTACTCATCCAACCATCCGAGTTTATCGTCATCGGAGGTGCCGTGATCGGTGCGACCCTGGCGTCGAATCCCGGAAAGTACTTGGGCCGGATAATGGCCCTGTTGCCCAAGGCACTAAAAGGCTCACCGTACAACAAAAAGACCTACATCGAGGTGCTGCAAGTTCAGTACGAGATGTTCATCAACTCGAAAAAGGGTGGGCTATTGTCGGTCGAGGACGATGTTAACAATCCGCATTCGTCGCCGATCTTTACAAAATACGCCAGCTTTCTTGCGAATCATCACGCGGTCGACTTCTTTTGCGATGCTATGAAAATGCTCGTGAACGGAGCGTGCTCGCCAGAGGAACTCGAGATCATGCTCGAAGCCGAGGTCGAGACTCATCACGAGGAAGGAGCGATCGTGCCGGGACTATTGCAGACGGCGTCCGATGCTCTCCCTGGCCTAGGCATCGTCGCAGCCGTGCTCGGTATCGTGGTTACCATGCAGCATCTCGACGGGACGCCCGAAGAGCTCGGCCATCACATAGGCGCCGCGCTCGTCGGAACGTTTCTCGGTCTTCTGCTCTCGTACGGCTTTCTCGCACCGGTCGCGAAAAACCTCGAGAACCTGGCCCACGACGAGAGCCGGTATTTCCTTTGTCTCAAGGCAGGCATCGTCGCATTCGCTAACGGTGCCGCTCCGATGACCGCAGTTGAGTTTGCCCGCAAGACGATCTTCAGCTTTGACCGCCCTCCGACGGCCGAGATCGAGCCTCTGCTTCGTGAGATCAAGCCCCGCTAGCGATGGACAATAAGAAAGAAGAGCCAAAAATTCCTCGCCGTCGGGTTAAAAAGGTACGTGGGCATGGCGGCCATCACGGCGGCGCGCCGATCCGAGGCCCCATGACCCGCAGCACCAAGCTCGACGTTCCGCCCGGCCATTCGCTGCACCATGTCGTGTGTCCGCACGACTGTCCGGACACCT